>NZ_CP097322.1:3892500-5092500 GCF_023515955.1 Streptomyces sp. RerS4 | reverse complement strand
TACCAGCTCGCCATCGAGGCGCTGGTCAGTACCACGGCCGATCCCGCGCGGCTGCAAGGGCAGTTGCCCGAGCACCAGCGCATCTGCCGTCTGTGCCAAGAGATCAAATCCGTCGCGGAGATCTCGGCACTCCTCTCCATTCCTCTTGGTGTCGCCCGCATCCTCGTCGCCGACCTGGCGGAGGCGGGCCTTGTCGCCATTCATCAGCCCGGCGGCGACGAGTCTGCCGGCGGCCAGCCAGACGTGACACTGCTCGAAAGGGTGCTCAGTGGACTTCGCAAGCTCTAACGGCGGAGCGGCTCCCCGCTCCACCACCTCCGCGAAGATCGTGGTGGCGGGCGGCTTCGGCGTGGGCAAGACCACGTTCGTCGGCGCGGTCTCCGAGATCAACCCGCTGCGCACCGAAGCCGTCATGACCAGCGCCTCCGCGGGTATCGACGACCTCACCCACACCGGTGACAAGACGACCACCACGGTCGCCATGGACTTCGGCCGCATCACCCTGGACCAGGACCTGATCCTGTACCTCTTCGGTACCCCCGGACAGGACCGCTTCTGGTTCATGTGGGACGACCTCGTACGCGGCGCCATCGGCGCGGTGGTCCTCGTCGACACCCGCCGTCTCGCGGACTGCTTCCCGGCGGTCGACTACTTCGAGAACAGCGGCCTGCCGTTCGTGATCGCCCTCAACGGCTTCGACGGCCACCAGCCGTACACGCCGGAGGAAGTCCGCGAGGCCCTCCAGATCGGCCCGGACGCCCCCATCATCACCACCGACGCCCGCCACCGCGCGGACGCCAAGAGCGCCCTCATCACCCTGGTCGAGCACGCCCTGATGGCTCGCCTGCGGTAACCGTCCGCGCGCTCCTTTTTCACCCGGTCCGCCGGGAACCCCGTCCGGGTTCCCGGCGTTCTGTGTTTCTGACGGAGGGGACGAAGGGGGACGACGTGAGCGCCGAGGCAGCAGCGATCAACCTGGGTCGTGTCCTGGCCACCCGAGCGGTGTCGCTATGGCTGGAACCGCGCCGGCGCGAACAGGAGGCGGGGTCCTCGATGGGGGACCTGATCCGCGTACGGGTGAAGGGGCTGCGCGCCCAAAACGATCTGGTGCGCCAGTTCGAGAAGATGGGCGACGCCGTCTCGGTGCGCCTGGAGCCGCTGTTGGCCAACGAGTTCGCCGGACTGGAGGCGAATGAGCGGCAGGCCGCCCTCGACGGGGTGACCGACACCTTCGTTCGCGCCAACCTCTCGGACGAGGCGGTGATCGGCTCGGACGCCGATGCGACGGTGCTGGCCCGCCGGATCCGTGACGCCGTCCCCGCCCCGGCGGGCCTGTCCGAGGCGGGCAGCGCCTTCCACGACCGTCTCTTCGACGAGTGCGTGAGGTGCTACGTACAGATCCTCAAGCACCTGCCGGTCTTCACCGAGCGGGCCGTGGCGGAGTTGCTGGCGCGCACCACCTCCCTGGCATCCGAGGTGGCCCGCGTGCTGGAGCGCCTCTACACCCCGACGCTGTACGCGCCGCTGGGCACCGCCCAGGACGAGGGTTTCCGGCAGGAGTACCTGAGGCTGATCAGCGACCTGCACGACGAGATCGAGCTGTACAGCTTCGCGTCGGAGCGCGCGCCTCGGACCAAGCTGTCCGTGGCCTACGTCAGCCTGCGCACCGGCGGGAGCGAGACGGGCCGGCGCTCCCGTCTGGTGCCCACGCCACGTTCGGCGCTTGGCGACTGGGCCGAGGAGGACGAGGGCGGGCACGGCGTCCGGGTGGAAACGGCGCTGGGTGACGCCCCTCTCGTGCTGCTGCGGGGTGAGGCCGGCTCGGGTAAGTCGACCCTGCTCAAATGGCTCGCGGTCACGGCGGCGCGCGGCACCTTCACGGATGGGCTCGCCGAATGGAACCGGCTCGTGCCCGTGCTGATCAAACTGCGGCGCTTCGCGGGCAAGCCACTGCCCGAGAAACCGGAAGCCATGATGGACCATGCCGCCGGCTTCATCTCGGGTCACATGCCCAAGGCCTGGCTGGACCGCCGGCTGCGCGACAAGCAGGTCCTGTTCCTGGTGGACGGGGTCGATGAGCTCCCGACGAACGAGCGCCGGGCGGTGCGGACCTGGCTGCGCGATCTGGTCCGCCACTACCCGGGCAACCGGATCGTGGTCACGTCACGCCCTGCGGCAGCCGGCAAGGACTGGCTGCGCAACGACGGCTTCCAGCCCGTGCTGCTGGACCGGATGCGGCCGTCCGACCTGGTGCTGTTCATCCGCCAGTGGCACCAGGCCGTGCGGGAACAGGGCGATCAACTCCCCTGCGAGCCCGGACAACTCCCGCACTACGAGAGCTCCCTGATCACCGCCCTCAAGGACCGCCCCCACCTGGCCTCCCTGGCGTCGAGCCCGCTGCTGGCGGCGATGCTCTGTGCGCTCCACCTGGAGGATCGCCGCCAACTGCCGCGTGACCGGATGGAGTTGTACCGCCGGGCTCTGGGCGTCCTGCTGCACGTCAGGGATTCCCGCCGCCACATCCCCGGCGAGCCCGATGTCGAACTGTCCCTGACGGACAAGCAGTTGCTGCTCCAAGACCTGGCGTGGTGGCTGTCCGACACCAACCGCAGCGAGATCACCCAGGAGCGGGCCGTCAGCCGCGTGCGGGCCGCGCTCGGTCGAATGCGGCACCTGGATAAGGCCGATGCCGACAGGGTCTTCGACCGGCTGCTCCAGCGCTGTGGCGTGCTGCGTGCACCTGCCGAGGACCGGGTGGACTTCCTGCACCGCACGTTCCAGGAGTACCTGGCCGCGGCCGAGGCGGTCCGGGAGGACAGGATCGGAAACCTGGTCGAGCGGGCCCACCTGGACCAGTGGCGCGAGACCATCGTCATGGCGGCGGGCCACGCCTACACCTCCCAGCAGGTGGAGCTGATCGAAGGCATCCTTGCCCGCGCGGCCGCCGAACCCCGCCACAGGCGGCGTCTGCGCCTGCTCGCCACCTCCTGCCTGGAGACCATGCCGTCCGTACCCGACGCGCTCGCCGGCCCGCTGGACGAGGCGCTCGACGCCCTGATCCCGCCGCGCCGCACAAGCGAGGCGGAATCCCTGGCCGTAGTCGGCACGCCGGTGCTGCGCCGCCTGCCCACGTCTTTGGCCGCGGAGTCGGACGCGGCGGCCGATGCCCTGGTCCGGACGACCGCGCTGATCGGTGGCGATCAAGCGCTGAAGCTGCTGGAGGGGTGGGCCCAGGACCCCCGGGTGCACAGCCAACTCGCCTATCACTGGGAGTACTTCGACGCCCGGGAGTTCACCGAGCGAGTACTGAAGCAGTTCTCGCTCAGGGACCACTTGTTGTTCGTGGACCACCCCAAGCAGTGCGCTGAACTCGCATCGCTGCCCACAGCCCGCCGAATCGCCATCACCTATCCGCTGCCCGGGCTCGCGGACGCCCGTGCAGCGCAGGACCTCTCAGCGCTGTACGTCACCAACCTCCGGGACGAGAACGACCTCTCACCGCTGCGGCTCCACCCCCACTTGAGGGCGCTCACTCTGGGAGGACGTGTGCGGCTGCGGGACGTATCGGTTCTGAACGATCTGCCGGATCTGATGAGCCTGCGCCTCACCTTTCCGTCGCTGCCGCCCATCAGTGAAATACCGCTGCCGCAGGGCCTGACAAGCCTGCAGTTGAGCATGCTGGGCGAAACCACGGATTTCCTCCCGTTGGCGGGGGTCCCGGATCTGATCTCGCTCACGCTCGGGGGCAGCGGGGCACCGGCGAACTTCACGGTGCTGCACGGTCTGACCCGGCTGATGAGCCTGGAACTGGAGGGCTACGACCTGCGGCAGTGGCCGGGCACACCAGGGGGCCACCCGCCCAAGCTCACCCACCTGTGGCTGACAGACTGTGTCCTACCCGACGACCTCGGGATCCTGGCCGCCCACTCGGCCCTGAAGAAGCTCCACCTCACCCGGTGCCGAACGGCCGACAGCCGCCCGCCGGACCTGGACTCGATGCCCGAAGGCGTCGAGGTCCGGCTCGGCTGAGCGGCCGTGGGGTGAGGGGCCGGGGGTCAGCCCTGCCAGCTGTGGGGGGGCTGGAAGCCGCGGGAGCGTTCCAGGCGGCGCCAGCCGGCGGTGGAGCGGTGGGTGACGGCGGTCTCGGGGGTGGCGGCGGCGCGGGCCAGGAGGATCGCGGTGATCGCGGCCAGCTCCTCGGGCGCGGCGTTGCCCTTCTCGACCTTCAGCAGGGTGTCGGTGCTCATCGTTGGCAGGTCTCCTTGGAAGTCTCTACTGCGGCGGGTTGCCGTGCTTGCGGGACGGCAGGTCGGCGTGCTTGGTGCGGAGCATCGCGAGGGCGCTGATCAGCGTCTCGCGGGTCTCGGCGGGGTCGATGACGTCGTCGACGAGGCCGCGCTCGGCCGCGTAGTACGGGTGCATCAGCTCGGCCTTGTATTCCTTGACCATCCGCGCGCGCATCGCCTCGGGGTCCTCGGCGTCCGCGATCTGCCTGCGGAAGATCACGTTCGCCGCGCCCTCGGCGCCCATCACGGCGATCTCGTTGGTCGGCCAGGCGTAGGTCAGGTCGGCGCCGATGGACTGCGAGTCCATGACGATGTACGCGCCGCCGTACGCCTTGCGCAGGATCAGCGAGATCCGCGGCACCGTCGCGTTGCAGTACGCGTACAGCAGCTTCGCGCCGTGGCGGATGATCCCGCCGTGCTCCTGGTCCACGCCCGGCAGGAAGCCCGGCACGTCCAGCAGCGTGATGATCGGGATGTTGAACGCGTCGCACAGCTGGACGAACCGCGCCGCCTTCTCCGAGGCGTGGATGTCCAACACCCCCGCGAGGTGACCGGGCTGGTTGGCGACGATGCCCACCACCTGCCCGTCGAACCGCGCCAGCGCGCAGATGATGTTGCGCGCCCACCGCTCGTGGACCTCCAGGACGTCCCCGTCGTCGACGAGCTCCTCGATCACCTTGAGCATGTCGTACGGCCGGTTGCCGTCGGCCGGGACGAGGTCCAGCAGCACGTCGGAGCGGCGGTCCTTGGGGTCGTCGCTCTCGTGGACCGGCGGGTTCTCGCGGTTGTTGGAGGGCAGCATCGTGATGAGGTAGCGGACCTCGGCGATGCAGGTCTCCTCGTCGTCGTACGCGAAGTGCGCCACGCCCGAGGTCTCCGCGTGCACGTCCGCGCCGCCCAGACCGTTCTGGCTGATCTCCTCGCCCGTCACCGCCCGGACCACGTCCGGACCCGTGATGAACATCTGCGAGGTGTCCCGCACCATGAACACGAAGTCCGTCAACGCCGGGGAGTACGCCGCCCCGCCCGCGCACGGGCCCAACATCACCGAGATCTGCGGGATCACACCCGAGGCCCTGGTGTTGCGCTGGAAGATGCCACCGTAGCCGGCCAGCGCCGAGACACCCTCCTGGATACGGGCACCCGCACCGTCGTTCAACGAGACCAGCGGCGCACCGGCCGCGATGGCCATGTCCATGATCTTGTGGATCTTCGCCGCGTGCGCCTCACCCAACGCACCACCGAAGATGCGGAAATCGTGCGCGTACACGAAGACCGTCCGACCCTCGACCGTGCCCCACCCCGTGATCACACCATCGGTGTAGGGCTTCTTGGCCTCCAGACCGAAACCCGTCGCCCGGTGCCGACGCAGCTGCTCGACCTCCTTGAACGAACCCTCGTCCAGAAGCAGCGCAATCCGCTCACGCGCCGTCAGCTTGCCCTTGGCATGCTGCGCCTCGGTCGCACGGTCACTCGGTCCGCGCCGGGCGTCCTCGCGGAGGGAGTGCAGCTCGGCCACGCGCCCGCGGGCGTCCGTCGGCTCGCTCGGGGTCTGGTCCACAACGGTCATGTACCGACCTTACGAAGTCGCGCCATGAAAACCCTCCGTTGGTTCTACACAGTCTCCGGCGCGTTCCGCTGTGCGGCCCGGACAGAACCGGCGTGAGATGTACGGACTCCCCCAGTGGGGACGGCAGCCCTTTGTGCGAGTCCTACAAAACTCCGCCAGATGGCGCAACACGTGCCCAATAAAGTTGAAAGTTGAACAGAATGGGTCTACTGTCATTCTCGTTGAACATTCAACAACTCCGCAGCAGGATCTCCCGAGGAGGAAGTCATGGGTCTCTTCACCCGCCGTAACCAGGACACCGCCGGCTCCGTCGACGTCGCCACGCTCGAAGTGGCCCCCGCGCTGGCCGCCCTCACCGGCGACTACGTGGTCGACGCCGCCCACAGCAGCATCGGCTTCACCGTGCGCCACGCCATGGTGACCAACGTGCGCGGCAGCTTCGCCGAGCACGAGGGCACCCTCCACCTCGACGGCGCCGACCCCTCGCGCTCCGCCGCCTCGATCGACGTGAAGGTCGCCTCGGTCTCCACCGGCATCGCCGACCGCGACGCCCACCTGCGCGGCGGCGACTTCTTCGACGTGGAGCGCTTCCCGCTGATGAGCTTCCGCTCGACCTCCGCCGCCTACGTCGGCGGTGACACGTACCGGATCATCGGCGACCTGACCATCAAGGACGTCACCCGCCCGCTCTCCATCGACCTGGAGTTCGGCGGATCCGCGACCGACCCCTACGGCAACGAGCGCGTCGGCTTCGAGGGCTCCACCGAGATCCTGCGCTCCGACTGGGGTCTGACCTGGAACGCCGCCCTGGAGGCCGGCGGTGTGATGGTCAGCGACAAGGTCAAGCTGGTCTTCGACATCTCGGCGATCAAGCAGGCCTGACGGGCTGGGCCTGCCCGGCGGGCCCGGTCGGAGATCCGGGGGCGGTCACCAGCCGCCCCCGCCGAAGTCGCCTCCACCGCCGAAGCCCCCGCCGCCGAAGTCGGACGGGTCGAAGTCGGCCCCGGAGAAGTCGCCCCCTTCGAAACCTCCCCCGTCCATCGCCCCACCACCGAAGTCGGAGGCGTAGGCCGGGGTGGACATCATCGAGCCGAGCATCGTGCCCACCAGCAGGCCGGGCAGGATGCCGCCGCCGAAGTAGCCGCCGGCCCAGGGACCGTACGCCGGGCCGGCGTCGTAGTAGGGGCGCCGACCGTGCTCGGTCTCGACGGTACGGACCTCCGGGTCCAGGCCGTCCCGCAGTCGTACCGCGTCCGCCGCGCAGACCGGGACCGTACGCGCCGCTCCCGCGGGCGGGGCCCACGTCGCGTCCTCGACGCTGGGCCCGTGGCGCGGGTCGAAGAAGCAGGGCGAACGGCGCTCCGGCAGCGGCCGGCCCTCGCGGCGCGCGTCGAGCCGGGCCAGCGCGAAGCGGCCGTCCTCCAGCGCCCGGGTCACGCCCTGCACCTCGTGCGGGTACTGGACCGAGGCCATGATCCGCTTGGCCTTCTCGTACGAGTCGAGGCCCTGCGCGTAGTCCTCGCGCATCGCGTCGTCCGCGCCGGGCTCACCGGGATGGAAGTCGAGGCGCTCCAGCTCCTCGCCGAAGGCCGTGATGTCCTCGTCCACGACGACGCTCAGCCGGGCGATCGCCTCGCGGCGGACCTCTTCCTTCTTCTTGCGGTTGCGGCGCACCAGCGCGTACGCGCCCCCACCGCCGACCAGCGCCACCGCGCCGAGGCCGATCAGGGCGCCGGCGTCGAAGCCCTCGTCGGACGCGGCGCCGCCCCAGGAGGCGGGCGCCGAGCCCTTGGCCTGGCTCAGGGCCTGCTCGACGAAGTTGTCGAGCTGGGTGGCGGCGTCGGGCGACCCCACCTTCACCGCCTCGGCGAGGTTGCGGACGGCGTTGCTCGGCATGACGGCCCGGTCGGCCCCGGCGTCGAAGCCGTCACCGAGCCGGATCGCGTAGAGCCCGGTGATGCCGGTCTCGGCGCGGACGGCGCCGAGCACCTTGTCGGCGGGGAACTCGCCGGTGGCGGGCAGCACGGCGACGAACACCGGCTTCCCGGCGTCCTTGATCCGGTCCGCCAACGCGTCGGCCCGGTCCGCCGACAGTTGGTCCCGCGCTCCGGGATCGACGTAGACGGGCCCCTTCTTCAAAGCCTCACCGACGGCGGCGACTCCGGTGTCGGCCGCCGCCTGCGGGGCGACGGCGAGCACGGTCGCCGACAGGGCCAGCAGCAGGCCGGCCGACAGCGATCGGAAGCGTGCGGAAACGAGCCTGGTCCTCATGTCTACGACGCTACCCGAACCGCCATTTTCCCGTGCAAGACGGACATAAGGGCGCCAGACAAAAGGACGCTGACGCTTCCGGCTACTCCGCCGGTTCGATGCCCGCGCGCAGGAGTCCGAAGGTGAAGGCGTCCTCCAGGGCCTGCCAGGAGGCCGCGATGACGTTCGGGGCCACGCCCACCGTGTTCCACTCGTGCGTGCCGTCCGTCGTGGAGATCAGTACGCGGGTCGTGGACTCGGTGCCGTGCGTGCCCTCCAGGATGCGGACCTTGTAGTCCACCAGCTCGAACTTGGCCAGCTGGGGGTAGAAGCGTTCGAGCCCCACCCGCAGCGCGCGGTCGAGGGCGTTGACCGGGCCGTTGCCCTCCGCCGTGGCGACGATCCGCTCGCCCTTCGCCCACAGCTTGACGGTGGCCTCGTTGGCGTGGGTGCCGTCGGGGCGGTCCTCGACGATCGCCCGCCAGGATTCCGTACGGAAGTACCTGCGCGCCCGGCCCTCGACCTCGGCGCGCAGCAGCAGCTCGAAGGAGGCATCGGCGGCCTCGTACGTGTATCCGGCCAGCTCGCGTTCCTTGACCCGCTCGACGACCCGGGCGATGAGCGCGCGGTCCCCGCCGAGGTCGACGCCGAGTTCCTTGCCCTTGAGCTCGATGGAGGCGCGGCCGGCCATGTCGGAGACGAGCATGCGCATGGTGTTGCCGACGCGCTCGGGGTCGATGTGCTGGTAGAGGTCCGGGTCGACCTTGATGGCCGAGGCGTGCAGGCCCGCCTTGTGCGCGAAGGCGGAGACGCCGACGTAGGGCTGGTGGGTGGAGGGGGTGAGGTTGACGACCTCGGCGATGGCGTGCGAGATGCGGGTCATCTCGGCGAGGGCGCCCTCGGGGAGCACCGTGCGGCCGTACTTGATCTCCAGCGCGGCGACGACCGGGAAGAGGTTGGCGTTGCCGACGCGCTCGCCGTAGCCGTTCGCGGTGCACTGGACGTGGGTTGCGCCCGCGTCGACGGCGGCCAGGGTGTTGGCGACGGCGCAGCCGGTGTCGTCCTGGGCGTGGATGCCCAGGCGGGCGCCGGTGTCCGCGAGGACGGTGGCGACGGTGGCGTTGATCTGGGCGGGGAGCATGCCGCCGTTGGTGTCGCAGAGGATGACGACGTCGGCGCCGGCCTCGTGCGCGGCGCGGACGACGGACTTGGCGTACTCGGCGTTGGCGCGGTAGCCGTCGAAGAAGTGCTCGCAGTCGACGAAGACGCGCCGGCCCCGCGCGACCAGATGGGAGACGGTGTCCCTCACCATCTCCAGGTTCTCTTCGAGGGTGGTGCGCAGCGCGAGCTCGACGTGGCGGTCGTGGGACTTGGCGACGAGCGTGATGACCGGGGCGCCGGACTCCAGCAGGGCGCGCACCTGGGGGTCCTCGGCGGCGGATCCGCCGGCCCGGCGGGTGGCTCCGAAGGCGACGAGCTGGGCGTTCTTGAAGTCGATCTCGGCGCGGGCGCGGGCGAAGAACTCGGTGTCGCGGGGGTTGGCGCCGGGCCAGCCGCCCTCGATGAAGCCGACTCCGAAGTCGTCCAGGTACCGCGCGATCGTCAGCTTGTCCGCGACCGTGAGGTTGATGCCCTCACGCTGGGCGCCGTCGCGCAGGGTGGTGTCGAAGACATGGAAGCTGTCGTCGAGTGCCGCTGTCGGCGCAGTCGCCTCTGTCGTCGTCATGCTGATCTGACTCCTGTCGGATGAGTGGTTCCGGAGACCGGGGATCCACTGCCCCCATCATCGCGCGCCACGGGCCCCGGCAGGATTCGGGCCGGGAAACGAAAAAACCTCTCGCGGGTGCGAGAGGTCTGCGCGCGGGTCTGGGGCACGGTGGCCGCTTCCGCGAAGGTTTTCCACGGGTGAGCGGTCACTGAAGGACCGGCGCGCTGCTGTCCGTAATCATGAGCTGAGCAGGCACGCCCGCAGTCTTTCACACCGGCTCGCGCCGATGGACGCGAATCTCAGTATTCGGTCACGCCGCCGCTGCCCAGGGCCACGAGGGTGTCCGTCAGGAACTCGCGTACGTGTTCCAGGATGTCCTCGCGCCCTATCCCGGGCAGGCCGACGGCCACCTGGATGCTGAACCCGTCGAGCAGGGCCCGCAGCCGGGCCGCGAAGCGGTCGGGGTCCACGGGGCGGAACTCGCCGCGCGAGATCCCCTCGGCGAGCAGGGCGACGAGGTCGCGGTGCCAGGCGCCCTCGATGGCCGCCTGGCGCTCGCGCTCCTGGGGTCCCGCGTTCTGCGAGCGGTTCCAGACCTCCAGCCACAGGGTCCAGTGCGGGTCCCGGGGGCCGTCGGGCACGTAGAGGTCGACGTACGCCTGGACGCGTTCGCGGGCGGGGCCGCGCCGGGCCAGCAGGGCGCGCCGCTCGGCGCCGAGCGCGGCCTCGCTCCACTCCAGGGTGCGCAGCAGGAGCTCGTCCTTGCTGCCGAAGTAGTAGAGGAGGTGGCCGCTGCTCATGCCGACCTCGCGACCGAGTCCGGCCATGGTCAGGCCGTCCAGACCCCGTTCGGCGATCATGGCCATGGCGGCGACGAGGACGTCCTCGCGCGGGGGCGCGTTCTTGCGCGCCGCCCGTACCGGTACTCCGCCCGCCGCCATGGTCACTCCTTCACGAGGTCCGCCGGGTCCGCGTTCAGACCTTCGGCTGCTGCTGGGTGATGCAGTGGATGCCGCCACCCCCGGCGAAAATCGTACGTGCGTCAACGAGTGTCACGGTCCGCTCGGGGAACAGGCCCCGGAAGATCTCGGCGGCCTCCTCGTCGCGCGGGTCGTCGAAGGCGCACAGCACCACACCGCCGTTGCACAGGTAGTGGTTGATGTACGAGTAGTCGACCCACTCGCCGTCCTCCTCCAGGACGGTCGGCGCGGGGATCTCCACGACCTCCAGCCGCCGGCCCCGCGCGTCGGTGGAGGCGCGCAGGAGGGCGGCGATGGTCTTGCAGCGCTCGTGGTCCGGGTGGGCCGGGTCGGGCTGGGTGTGGACCATGACCACGCCGGGACGGGCGAAGGCGGCGACGATGTCGACGTGGCCCTGCGTGCCGTAGGTGCCGTAGTCGCCGGCCAGGCCGTACGGGAGCCAGATCGCCTTGGTGGTGCCGAGGTGGGCGTGGATCTCGGCCTCGACCTGCCGGCGGGTCCAGTCGGGGTTGCGGCCCTCGCCGAGCTGCACGGTGTCGGTGAGCAGGACGGTGCCCTCGCCGTCCACGTGGATGGCGCCGCCCTCGTTGACGAGGGGGGTGCTGTACGTGCGGGTGCCGACGAGGTCGGAGACGTGGCGGGCGATCTTCGAGTCGTGGTCCCAGCGGGCCCACTCCTGGGCGCCCCAGCCGTTGAAGGTCCAGTCGACGGCGGCCAGCTCACCGGCGTCGTTCGTGACGAAGGTGGGGCCGATGTCGCGCATCCAGGCGTCGTCGAGGTCGCGCTCGACCAGGTCGACGGGGTGCGAGTCGCCGGCGCCGACCACGGCGCGGGCGTTGTCGGCGTCGCCGGGCGAGACGACCAGGGTGACCGGCTCGTACGCGCTGACGGCGCGGGCGACCGAGCCCCAGGCCCGACGGGCCTCGGCGAGCTCCTCGTCGTTGGTGAAGGTCGGGTTGGGGCTGGGCCAGGCCATCCAGGTGCGCTCGTGCGGAGCCCACTCGGGGGGCATGCGGAATCCGGCGTCGACGGGCTTGTTCATAGCTGGTGTCCTTGCTGGTCTACAGGAAGTACAGGCGGTTGAGGGAGACCGAATCGGCGGCTTCGGAGCGCAGCGGTTCCCCGTCGAGGGAGACGAGTCCGCTGCGCGCGTCGACATCGACCGCGCCCACCCGGGAGTTGAGGAGCATGTCCTTGGGGCCGATGCCGCGGGTGCCGCGTACGGCGACCCGGCGGCGGCGGGTCGGCATGGCGTCGCCGCTCAGGGCCGCGGCGGCGGCCGAGACGAAGGCCACGGAGATGTCGGCGGCCGTGGCGCCGTAGGCGCCGAACTGCGGGCCGAGGACGAGGGGTTCGCAGGTGTCGGTGGCGGCGTTGGGGTCGCCGGTGACTCCGTAGGCGGGGAAGCCGGACTTGAGGACGAGCTGCGGCTTGGCGCCGAAGAAGGCGGGGCGCCACAGGACGATGTCGGCGAGTTTGCCGACCTCGATGGATCCGATCTCGTGCGCCAGGCCGTGGGCGATGGCCGGGTTGATGGTGAGCTTGGCCATGTAGCGCAGCACGCGGGCGTTGTCGTCGCCCTCGCCGTCGCCGTCCAGCGGACCCAGCTCGCCCTTCATCTTCGCGGCCATCGCGAAGGTACGCCGGATCGTTTCGCCCGCGCGGCCCATGCCCTGGGCGTCGGAGGAGGTGATGCCGATGGCCCCGAGGTCGTGCAGGACGTCCTCGGCGCCCATGGTGCCGGCGCGGATGCGGTCGCGGGCCATGGCGGCGTCGCCGGGAAGGTCCGGCTTGAGGTCGTGGACGGAGACGATCATGCCGTAGTGCTCGGCGACCGCGTCCCGGCCGAAGGGCAGCGTCGGGTTGGTGGAGGAGCCGATGACGTTCGGCACGCCCGCCATCTTCAGCACGTTGGGGACGTGTCCGCCGCCACAGCCCTCGATGTGGAAGGCGTGGATGGTGCGGCCTTCCAGCACGCGCAGGGTGTCCTCCACCGACAGGCACTCGTTGAGGCCGTCGCTGTGCAGGGCGACCTGCACGTCGTGCTCCTCGGCCACCCGCAGCGCCGTGTCCAGGGCGCGCGTGTGCGCGCCCATGTCCTCGTGCACCTTGAACCCGGACGCACCGCCCTCGGCCAGCGCCTCCACCAGCGGGGCGGCGTCGGAGGAGGAACCACGGGCCAGGAAGCCGATGTTGACCGGCCAGGCGTCGAAGGCGTTGAAGGCGTGCTTCAGCGCCCACGGGGAGTTGACCCCGACGCCCCAGACGGGGCCGAATTCCTGGCCGATGACGGTGGTGACACCGGCGGCGAGCGAGGCCTCCATGATCCGCGGCGAGAGGAGGTGGACGTGCGTGTCCACCGCTCCGGCGGTGGCGATCAGGCCTTCGCCGGAGACGATCGAGGTGCCGGTGCCGACGACCACGTCGACCCCGTCGAGGGTGTCCGGGTTGCCGGCGCGGCCGATCGCGTGGATGCGGCCCTCGCGGATGCCGATCGACACCTTGCGGATGCCGAGCACGGCGTCGATGACCAGCACGTTGCTGATGACCACGTCACAGGTCTCGCGGACGGCGGCGGCCTTCAGGTGCAGGCCGTCGCGGGCCGTCTTGCCGAAGCCGGCCAGGAACTCGTCGCCCGGCTTCTGGGCGTCGTGCTCGACGCGGACGGTCAGCCCGGAGTCGCCGAGCCGCACCCGGTCGCCGGCGCGGGGGCCGAAGACGGACGCGTACTCGTGCGGGTCGATGTGGCGGCTGCCGGGGGCGCAGTGGTCGCTGTGGGGGGTCTGACGGCTCACGCCTGTTCTCCATCCGCGGTGTCGGTGGCGCCGGCGGCGCCGAGGTAGCCGCAGGCGGCGGCACGGGCCAGGGCCTGTTCCTTGGCGCCGGGGGCGTCCAGCTCCCCGTCGACCAGTCCCGCGAAGCCGACGGCGACGCGCGCCCCGCCGATCGGGACCAGACCGACCTCGCCCTCGCCGTGCGGGTCGAAGCGCACGGAGGAGCCGGCCGGTACGCACAGCCGCATGCCGTAGGCGGCGGCGCGGTCGAAGTCGAGCCGGGGGTTCGCCTCGAAGAAGTGGAAGTGCGAGGTGACGCTCACCGGCACGGGCGCCGTGTTGCGTACCCGCAGGTGGAGCTGCGGTTCGGGCTGCGGGGCGCCAGGGCCCGGCACGACGGCTCCCGGGGCCTCGTCGCCGAGGAAGGCGGCGCCTTGGACGGGCGCGGAGACCACCGCGAGGCGGGATCCGTCGTCGAACACGGCCTCGACGTGGACCTCGGTGACCACGTCGGCCACGCCGGGCAGCACGTCCTCGGGGCCGAGGACGGAACGGGCCTCCTCGATGGCCTCGGCCAGTCGCTTGCCGTCGCGCGCGGCCTCGCAGACCGTGTCCGCGATCAGCGCGGTGGCCTCGGGGACGTTCAGCTTCAGGCCACGGGCCCGTCGGGCTCGGGCCAGTTCCGCCGCGCTGCGCAGCAGCAGCCGGTCACGCTCCGTAGGGGTCAGCCGCACGCCGATCCACCACCTTTTGAGTCGATGGGTTAGAGCATCACTCTAACTCTTCATCTCGCCTCAAGGAATCATTGACCGGACCGCAGGGATTAGGTCACATTGAATGTCGCTCAAAGACAAGCGCCACCACCCCCCGCCCTGCCAAGGGAGTCCCCCCATGCCCATCGAACAGCGCGGAGTCGACACCATCCCGGAGGAGGAGCGGACCAGCGGTCCCCGTGACCTGATTTCGATCCTCCTGGGCTCCAACCTCTGCCTCGGTGTGATCGTCTTCGGCTGGCTGCCCCCGTCCTTCGGACTGGGCCTGTGGCCCTCGGTCACCGCCATCGTGACCGGCACCCTCGTCGGCATCGCCTTCACCGCGCCGCTCGCGCTGGTATCCCTGCGCACCGCGACGAACCTCTCCACCTCCAGCGGCGCCCAGTTCGGCGTCCGCGGCAGGCTGGTCGGCTCGGTCGTCGGCCTGCTGCTGTCCCTCGGCTACACGGCGCTGACCCTGTGGATCGGCGGCGACGTGATGGTCGGGACCCTGTCCCGACTGACCGGCCTGCCGAACACCGGCGTCTCCCGGGCCGTGATGTACGGCGCGCTGGCGGCCTGTACCGTCGTCGCGGCCGTCTTCGGCTACCGACTGCTGCTGCGCATGAGCAAGATCCTGTCCATCGGCATGGTGATCCTGCTGGCCGTCGGCGTCTTCGCCTACGCCCCGGACTTCACCACCGCCGCCCCGCCGGAGACCGCGTACCTGCTCGGCTCCTTCTGGCCGACGTGGCTGCTCGCCGCCGTCGCCGCCGGGCTCAGCGGACCCGTCGCCTTCATCACCCTGCTCGGCGACTACACCCGCTACGTCTCCCCGCGCCGGCACGGCTCCCGCAAGGTCTTCTGGGCCACCTGCCTCGGCCTGCTCATCGGCCTGCTGATCCCGCAGCTGTTCGGTACGTACACCGCGCTGGCCGCCAAGGCGGGCCTCGACTACGCCGGGCCGCTCGTCGACGCCGCGCCGTTCTGGTACCTCGTACCGCTGCTCGTCGCCGCGGCCGCCGGCTCGGTGGGCAACGCCGGGCTGATGCTCTACTCCATGGGCCTCGACCTCGACGCGATCGTCCCCAAGGCCACCCGCACCACGGCCACCCTGGCCGCGGCCGGCGTCGCCACCGTCTTCGTGTTCGTCGGCTCCTTCGAGTGGGACGTGCAGTCGGCGATGACCTCCTTCGTGCTGCTCCTGACCGCGATCGGCACCCCGTGGGCCGTGATCACCCTGATCGGCTACGTCCGCTGCCGGGGCGTTTACGACCCCGACGCCCTCCAGGTGTTCAACCGTCGGGCCCGCGGCGGGGTCTACTGGTACCGCGGCGGTTGGAACCTCCGCGCCACCGCCTCCTGGGTGGCGGGCGCGGCGGTGGGACTGGCCGCCGTGTCGACCCCGGTCTACGAGGGCCCGCTGCTGGCCCTCACCGGCGGGGTGGACTGCAGCTTCATCCTGTCGGGGCTGGTCGGCGGCGTGGTGTACACCGCCCTGACGATCCGGCCCGAGGCGGCGCCCGTCACCGACCCGATGGGCTCGGTGGCGGTGGCGGCCGACTAGTCTCCGCTCGCGAACACACCGAAGGCCCCCACTCGTCGAGTGGGGGCCTTCGGGTGCGTACGGGGATCAGCCGAGCGGGTGCATCCAGCCGTGGGTGTCGGCGCTGTGGCCGGTCTGGAGGTCGAGCAGCGCCTTGCGGAGCTTCATGGTGACCTCGCCGGGCTCGCCGTCGCCCTGGATCCAGTTGGCGCGCTCGGACTTGACGGAGCCGACGGGGGTGATGACGGCGGCGGTGCCGCAGGCGAACACCTCGGTCAGGGTGCCGTTCTCGTTGTCGCGCTTCCAGTCCTCGGTGCTGATGCGGCCCTCCTCGGCGGTGTAGCCGAGGTCGCGGGCGATGGTGAGGAGGGAGTCACGGGTGATGCCGGGCAGGAGCGAGCCGGTGAGCTCCGGGGTGACGATGCGCCGCTTCCCGTCCTCCTCGGCGTACACGAAGTACAGGTTCATGCCGCCCATCTCCTCGATCCAGCGGTGCTCCACGGCGTCCAGCCAGACGACCTGGTCGCAGCCGTGTGAGGCCGCCTGCGCCTGGGCGACGAGGGAGGCCGCGTAGTTGCCGCCGGTCTTGGCCGCGCCGGTGCCGCCCTTGACCGCGCGGACGTACTCCTCGGAGAGCCAGACGGAGACGGGCTTGACGCCACCGGGGAAGTACGCGCCGGCGGGCGAGGCGATCACCATGAAGAGGAACTCGTTGGCCGGGCGGACACCGAGGCCGACCTCGGAGGCGAACATGAACGGACGCAGGTACAGCGAGGCTTCACCGGAGTCCGGCACCCAGGCGCGGTCCTGCTTGATGAGCGCGTCGCACGCCTCGATGAACAGCTCGGTCGGCAGCTCCGGCATCGCCATGCGGCGGGCGGAGGCCTGGAAGCGCTCGGCGTTCGCGAGCGGGCGGAAGGTGGCGACGGTGCCGTCGGGCTGCCTGTACGCCTTGAGCCCCTCGAAGATGGTCTGCGCGTAGTGCAGGGTCATGTTCGCCGGGTCGATCGACAGCGGGGCGTACGGGACGAGCTCGGCGTCGTGCCAGCCGCGTCCCTCGGTCCACTTGATGGTCACCATGTGATCGGTGAAGTGGCGGCCGAAACCGGGGCTGGCCAGGATCGCGTCGCGCTCCGCGTCGGACAGGGGGTTCGAGGAGGGCTTCAGCTCGATCGTGGGCGTCGTCATGAGTGCTTGTCCTTCACCGGTTGGGTAGGGCGGACCGCGCTCACTGCGTATCGGACGTCCGGGCTTCTCCGTATTCCGCGGCCTCGCGTTCGATTATCGCGCGCGGCCGCGCCTTCGGTGAAGCGGGGTGAGAGCGGTCCAGGGGAGATGGTGGCACCCGGGGCCGCACAGGTGAAGCCGCCAGGTCCCTTTGTGACCTGGCGGCTTCCTGATGAGGTGGCGCTGCCGGGTCAGCCGGCTACTCGCGCGGCGAGGGCGTCGCCGATCGCGTCGGTGGAGCGGAAGGTGCCGTCGCGCTCCGCCAGGTCGGCGGAGACCGCGTCCTCGATGCGGGCGGCCTGCGCCTCGTAGCCGAGGTGGCGCAGCAGGAGGGCCACGGACAGGATCGTCGCGGTCGGGTCGGCCTTGCCCGTGCCGGCGATGTCGGGGGCCGAGCCGTGGACGGGCTCGAACATCGACGGGAAGGCGCCGGTCGGGTTGATGTTCCCGGAGGCGGCGAGGCCGATTCCGCCGGTCACGGCGGCGGCCAGGTCGGTGAGGATGTCACCGAAGAGGTTGTCCGTGACGATGACGTCAAAGCGCTCGGGCTGGGTGACGAAGAAGATCGTCGCGGCGTCGACGTGCAGGTAGTCGGTGGTGACCTCGGGGTACTCCCGGCCGACCCGGTCGAAGGTGTTCTTCCACAGGTGGCCGGCGTAGACGAGGACGTTGTTCTTGTGGACCAGCGTCAGCTTCTTGCGCGGGCGGGCGTTGGCCCGCTCGTACGCGTCCCGGACGACGCGCTCGACGCCGTACGCGGTGTTGACGCTGACCTCGGTGGCCACCTCGGCCGGCGTGCCGGTGCGCAGGCTGCCGCCGTTGCCGGTGTACGGGCCTTCGGTGCCCTCGCGGACCACGACGAAGTCGATCTCCGGACGACCGGCCAGCGGGGTGGCGGTGTTGGGGAAGAGCTTCGAGGGGCGCAGGTTGATGAAGTGGTCGAAGGCGAAGCGGAGTTTCAGCAGCAGACCGCGCTCCAGCACGCCGGACGGGACCGACGGGTCGCCGATGGCGCCGAGGAGGATCGCGTCGTGGTGCTTGAGCGCTTCCAGATCGGCGTCCGGGAGGGTCTCACCGGTGCGGTGCCACCGCCGGGCGCCGAGGTCGTACTCCTTGGTCTCCAGCTTCACATCCTGGGGCAGGACCGCGGTAAGGACCTTGAGGCCCTGAGCCACGACTTCCTGGCCGATGCCATCACCGGGGATCACTGCGAGATTGAGGCTGGTCGACATGACGGAACCGTACTCCGTGTCCCAGCCCTCAGACATATCGCGTCCACCATATGGACGTGCGTGCGGCGCGCGCGGTGGACGCGACGTGTCGGGGCGGCGGGTGGGACCGGCGGGTGGGCAGCGGGTCGGACCGGTCGACGGGCCGGGTCAGTGGCCGGTCGAGCCACCGTTGTCGCGGCGGTCCAGGGCGCGCTGGAGGGCGGCGGCGGCGTTCTTGCGGTCCTGGTCGGCCGGGGAGGCGTGGCGGACGCGGCGGGTCGCGGCGGAGGTGGGGGTCATGGTGATCGACTCCTTGAGATCACGGCGTGGCGGGGCCACGGATGAGGGGTTCCTTCAAGGCGCCGGAAGAGGCGGGGAGCTGCGGCCGCAGGGGTTGCCTGCCGGTGGGCGCGCGCTCTCGACCGCCATTCGCCGGATCGGCGAGACGTTCGGCTTCTACAAAGCTAGGGCAGGTCGGGCTGTATGTCTCCGCAATTACTCGGACTTCCTAGTATCTGAGACGCGAAACCGCCCGGAAGGATGCTCCGGCGGCTCCGGTTTCGGCCCTGGTCAGCCCTTCTCGGCCCTGAGTTCCCTGATCAGCGCCCTGACGGCGAAGGTGGAGGCCAGTTCCGGTGTGGTGACGTAGCCCACCCGGCGCGCCGGCCCGTCCGGGCCCAGGCCGGCGATCTCCACGGCGTCCGTGGCCTCGCGCAGCGACAGCTCCGGCATGATCGCCATGCCCAGGCCCCGGCCGACCATGGTCAGCACCATCGCGTCGTCCTCCGCCTTGACCGTCGCCCGGGGGATCCAGTCCTGGGACCGCCACCACGCGCGGGTGTAGGAGCCGCAGTTCTCGTCCCAGTCCAGGAGCGGCAACCCCTTCGGGTCCGGGTGTCCGGCCGGGTGCACCAGTGAGTACGCCTCCACCGTCAGCTCCCCGGCCAGCAGGCCGGGCGGTACGCCGTCGGCGGCGCCCAGGGTGGCGATGCCCAGGTCGGCCCGGCCGGCCGCCACCTCCCCCGCCGTTCCGGCGCCGATCTCGCGCACCACGCGCACCTCCGGGCGGATCCCGGGGTGGCGGGCGGTCAGCCGGTCCAGGGCGGGGGGCAGCAGGTGCAGGGCAGCGCTACGGAAGGCGGCGATCCGCAGCGCGCCCGTCGGCTCCTCCCGGCCGGGGGCGGCCCGGCGGCGGCGCGCGCCTCCGCGCCCAGGACCTCGTAGAGCCGCAGGATGCGCCGCCCGAGGGCCACGGCCCGCTCCCCCGCCGGGGTCGGCGAGGCGCCGCCGCGCCCGCGTTCGAAGAGCACCGCGCCCACCTTGGCCTCGCTGCCGCGCACGGAGTGCGAGACGGCCGACTGGCTGACACCGAGGGCGGCGGCCGCGGCGGAGAACCCGCCCGTCTCGGCGACGGCGACCAGGACCCTCAGTTCCTGGGGGGCGAGCTCGGTCACAGCGTTCCCACCTCGATGTATGAGCCGCGCTCATGGTCGGACGGCTTCCATGAACGCAACCCCCTGCCCGGCCGCGCCATTCCTTCCTACGGTCCTGTCCATGACCACGCACACCGCTCACGCCGTCCACCTGATCGCCCGTCCGACCGGCTTCCCCACCCCCGGCGAGTTCGCCTACGTCTCCTCCCCCGTCCCCGAACCCGCCCCCGGCGAGGCCCTCGTGGAGAACCTGCTGCTCTCCGTGGACCCCTACCACCGGGGCCTGATGGACGGCGGCGAGGACGGCTTGGACCTGCACACCCCGCTGGAGGGCCGCTCCGTGGGCCGCGTACTCGCCTCGCGCGACCCGGGGCTGAACGAAGGCGACCTGGTCTTCCACCGCGCCGGCTGGCGTACGCACGCCCTGGTCAGCCTCGGCGTCGACGGCACGCGACGCCTGCGCGTACACGAGGGCGTCCCCCTGGAGGCGTACCTGTCCATCCTGGGCGGGACCGGCCTGACCGCGTACGCCGCCCTCACCCGCACCGCCGCCCTGCGCGAGGGCGAGGACCTCTTCGTCTCCGCCGCGGCGGGCGGCGTCGGCACGGCGACCGGACACATCGCCCGGCTGCTCGGCGCCCGCCGGATCATCGGCAGCGCCGGCTCGGCGGCGAAGGTGCGCCACCTCACCGGCACGCTCGGCTTCGACGCCGCCTTCGACTACCACGACGGGCCGGTGGGCGAGCAGTTGGCGCAGACGGCCCCCGACGGGATCGACGTCTACGTGGACAACGTGGGCGGCGACCACCTGGAGGGCGCGATCGACTCCCTGCGCGATTTCGGGCGGATCGCCTGGGTCGGCGCGATCTCGATGTACAACGGCGACCGCTCCCCGGCGGCGCCGCGCAACCTCTTCGAGGTGGTCCACAAGTCGCTGCGCCTGGAAGGCGTATTGGTTCGAAACCACACCAATCTCCAGGACGAGTTGGAGGACTTCCTGGTCCCGCACCTGCGCAGCGGCGCGGTGGGCACCGACACCACCGTTGTCCAGGGATTCGACCGGACGGTGGAGGCTTTCCTCGGGATGCTCCGCGGGGAGAATCTGGGCAAGATGTTGGTCCGCCTCGCCGACTGATGCCGGCCAACCGGATGTTCACCGATTCCTTGCCGCACGGCTGTAGACCTTTGCGGCGGCTGCCGCCACTCTGTGCGTCGATGTGCCGACGGGGCACTTGAGTGGGAGGCGAGCAGCCAGTGACACCCATCAGCCGCAGGGGTTTCGTGGGAATCGGCGCCGGGCTCGTGGCGGGGGCGACCCTGCCCCCGATCACGCCGGCGTCGGCGGCCGCGGCCGCCGCGACCGGCACCATCACCGACGTGAAGCACGTGGTGATCCTGATGCAGGAGAACCGCGGCTTCGACCACTACTTCGGCAGGCTGAAGGGCGTCCGGGGCTTCGGCGACCGCGCGGCCGGCAACCTCCCGGGCGGCTGGGGCATGTTCAACCAGCCCCACTGGGGCGGCCGCCAGTACCCGTGGAAGCTCTCCGCCACCCCGGCGGCCGGCGGGGCCGACGGCGAGACCCTGGCCCAGTGCACCGGCGACCTGCCGCACAGCTGGACCTCGCAGCACGCCGCCTGGAACAAGGGCCGGATGGACAACTGGGTCGCGGGCGTCGGCAAGACCCACACCCTCGGCTACCTGGACCGCAAGGACATACCGTTCCATTACGGGCTCGCCGACCACTACACGATCTGCGACGCCTACTTCTGTTCGGCGCTGAGCGCCACCGGCCCCAACCGCACCTTCCTGTGGAGCGGCAAGGTCGACGCGGGCAGCAAGGACGGCGGCGAGGAGTCCGGGCTGACCTGGGAGACGTACGCCGAGGCCCTCCAGCGGGCCGGCCTGAGCTGGAAGGTCTACCAGAACGCCCAGGACAACTACGGGGACAACGGCCTGGCCTACTTCAAGAAGTTCACCGACGCCAGGCCCGGCGACCCGCTGCACGACCGGGGCATGGCCTCCGTCCCGCGCGTCACCGGCTCCACCCCGGACGACATCGCGGCCGCGATCCGCGCGGACGTCGTCGCCGGCACCCTCCCCCAGGTCTCCTGGGTCGTGGCGAACGAGGCCTTCTCCGAGCACCCCTACGCCCCGCCCGGCGACGGCGCGCACTTCGTCGACCTGGTCTACCGGGCGCTCGCCGCGAACCCCGAGGTCTTCGACTCCACCGTCCTCTTCCTCAACTACGACGAGAACGACGGCTTCTTCGACCACGTTCCCCCGCCGGTCGCCCCGCCCGGCACCCCCGGCGAGTACATCGACGGCGTCCCGATCGGCCTCGGCTTCCGCGTCCCGATGCTCGTGATGTCCCCGTGGACCCGGGGCGGCTGGGTCAGCTCCGAGGTCTTCGACCACACGTCGGTGCTGCGCTTCATGGAGACCTGGACGGCGGCCCTGGGCACCCCGGCCACGTGCCCGAACATCAGCGCGTGGCGCCGCAGGGTCGTCGGCGACCTGACCGGCGTCTTCGACTTCGCGCACCCCGTCTACGGGGTCCCCGCCGGCCTCCCGTCGACGGCGAAGGTCATCGGGCAGTCGACCTGCGGTCCCCTCCCGAACCCGGTGCCCCAGGACAACGCCCAGCCGACGCAGGAGCCCGGGACGCGCCCGGCGCGGGCGTTGCCGTACCAGGTGAACGGCAACCTGGACCGCTTCGAGTTCGGGGCCGCCGGCAAGATCCTGGCCTGGTTCTCGATGACCAATCAGGGATCCCCGGCGACGCGGGCGGCGCACTTCTCGATCCACCCGCACCAGCACCGGGACACGGCCGCCTGGCAGTACACGGTGGACCCGAACTCGACCGCGACGGACTACTTCAACATCGGGCTCGGCAGCGGCTCCGGCAAGTACGACCTCTCGATGCACGGGCCCAACCGCTTCCTGCGCCGCTTCATCGGCGACGCGACCAAGCCCGGGAAGTCCCTGGAGGTCGCGGCCCGCTTCGCGGTGGAGTCGGGCACCGGCAAGACGGCCCTCTGGTTCAAGATGACCAACGCCTCCGGCTCCCCGGTCACCTTCACCGTCCGCTCGAACGCCTACCGCTCGGACGGCCCGTGGACGTACACCGTCCCGGCGAACTCCTCGCGCGAGGACCACTTCAACGCGGTGGCCTACAACGACGGCTGGTACGACTTCACGATCCTCGCCGACAGCGACGGCACCTGGTCGCGCCGCTACACGGGCCACATCGAGACGGGCGCCCCGAGCGTCACGGGCTGAGTCGTGGGGTGTTGTAGGAGGTTGTAGGCCCTACACCACGTCCCCGTTCCGCCAGTCGAAGTCGAGCCGCCCGGCCGGGTCCAAGCGGACCCCGCCGGGCGGTGTCCACACGTAGGTCGAGCCCTCCTCCTCGGGCAGCCGCTCGGGCCCGCCCGGTCCGAGGACGCCGATCGGCCCGGGGTGCGGCCGCCAGCCCCGGCCCTCGTACAGGGCGGCGCCGGCCTCGGACGCCGACAGCGCGCCCAGCACGTACGCCCGTCCGATGACGCTCTCCAGCCTCGCCATCACCGCCCCGGCGAGCCCGCGCCGCCGCCGGTCGGCGCGTACGGCCACGGCCTCCACGTACCCGGTCCGCAGCGCCCGCCCCCGATGCAGCACCCGCCGCTGCACGACACTGCCGTGCGCGACGAGCACCCCGCCCTCGCCCTCGTACACGAGCGCGTGCATGCCGCCGAGCGCGTGCTCGAAGTCCTCCTCCCCGAAGTCCCCCTCGAAGGCCGCGTCGAGCAGGGCCCGGACGGCGAGGAGTTCGTCACCCGACAGGGCGCTGGTGTGCCGGACGAGGACGCGGACGCTCACGGGGTCTCCAGCCATGCGGTGTACCAGTGGTGGAAGTCGGGGCTGCGCGG
Source organism: Streptomyces sp. RerS4 (assembly GCF_023515955.1). Classification (GTDB taxonomy): domain Bacteria; phylum Actinomycetota; class Actinomycetes; order Streptomycetales; family Streptomycetaceae; genus Streptomyces. The sequence continues at coordinate 5,068,852 of NZ_CP097322.1, read as the reverse complement.
GGTGAAGCCGCGCCAGTCGGGGTCGAGGCACCACACCTCGCCCGCGTGCGGCCCGTTCAGGACGAGCCGGAAGAACACCCCGCAGCCGTGCTCGGCCAGAGTCAGCGTGCCGGCGGTCGACGCCTGCGTCGGCCCGGTCGGGGAGAACGGCGCGGCGAGCCGGCCGGGCCGGCGATCGTCGGCCCACTCGTCGTCCACGGCCCAGTCCTCGCCCGCCTCCGGGCGCGGCCTGGTCAACGGCAGCAGGCCGTGGGCAGGGCCCGCGGCGCCGTCGGCGACCTCCGTGACGAAGCTCCGGTAGGCGGCGGGCAGCGTGATCCCGTGCCGCGCTTCGAAGCCGCGGACCTCCGCCTCGGACAGCGGCGGCGCCAGGCGGTACCGGTGGGTGTCGGCCCCGAACCGCCTACCCCCCGGATCCCGCTCCGCCAACGCCCGCACCCGCGCCCGCACCATCCCCGCGTCCCGGATCCCCATCCCCGGACGCTACCAACACCCCCACAACCGCCGCGCCACGGCCGCGACGTGGTCGGGGAAGCCGGGCGAGGAAAGGCCGGAAATACGCGGGGGTTCCGAAACCCGGAGTGTCCCACCAGACATCCCATAAGTCTCGGTGCTCGATCGCGTCGAGGGGGATCCGCAGGGTCGTCAGGCCGGGCGGGCGCGGGGGTGGTCCACTCCGGTCTCGTCGTCGTTGCGCAGGTCGATGACGGTCCGCACGCCGTGCGCGGTCAGGGTGGTCCAGCCGCGCGCGGTGAGCCCGTCGAGGCTGTCGGCCCGCACCAGGGCCCCGGTCTCACGGCGCCGAGACCCCCGAGGTCGCGGGCGTTGAAGCAGCCTTCCCAGTCCACGAATCGACCGACGTTCGCCACGGTCATAGCCCCCCTGTCAGTACACAACGGACAGTTGTCACTGACGTGAGTCTGGCCCCGGGGGGTCGCGCCGCGTGAAGATCTGCCCATGTCGCCTGAAACCCAGCAGTGGACCCCCACCCATGGCCTGCCGTACCGACCCGTCGCCTACCGGCCCGCGCGCATGCCCGCACCCGAATCCCTCGCGCGCGCGGCGGAGTTGCGCGCGCGGATGGACGAGCGGCGTACCGTGCGCAGCTTCTCCCCCGACCCCGTCCCCGAACAGGTCGTCCGCGACGCGATCGCCTGCGCGGCGACGGCCCCCTCCGGGGCGCACCAGCAGCCGTGGACGTTCGTCCTGGTGAAGGACCCCGACATCCGTCGGCAGATCCGCGCCGCCGCCGAGCAGGAGGAGCAGATCTCCTACGACGGCCGGCTCGGCGACGAGTGGCTCGCGGCCCTGCGCCCCATCGGCACGGACGCCGTCAAGACCCACCTCACGGACGCCCCGGCGCTGATCGTGGTCTTCCAGCAGCGTTACTGGCTCGGCCCGGACGGCACGAAGCGCAAGCACTACTACGTCGACGAGTCGGTCGGCATCGCGGTCGGCATGCTCCTGTCCGCCCTGCACCTGAGCGGCCTCGCGGCCCTGATCCACACCCCGAGCCCGATGCGCTTCCTGAGCCACGTCCTGAACCGCCCGGAGAACGAGAAGGCCTTCGCCGTCATCCCGGTCGGCTACCCCGCCGACGACTGCGAGGTCCCGGACCTGATCCGCAAGACCCTGAACCAGGTCATGGTCGAGATCTAGGGGGTCACCGGCCCCGGAAATGGATACCGCCCCCGCTCCGGGCTTGGGGGTACCGGAGCGGGGGCGGGGTTCGGCGGGGGCTGGTGTCAGCCCATGTGGGGGTAGCCGTACTCGGTCGGCGGGACCAGGGTCTCCTTGATGGAGCGGGTCGAGGTCCAACGCAGCAGGTTCGACGCGGCGCCCGCCTTGTCGTTGGTGCCCGAGGCGCGGCCGCCGCCGAAGGGCTGCTGGCCGACGACGGCGCCGGTCGACTTGTCGTTGATGTAGAAGTTGCCCGCCGCGAAGCGGAGCTTCTCCATCGTGTCGGCCGCCGCGTAGCGGTCCTGCGCGATGACGGCGCCGGTCAGGGCGTACGCCGAGACGTTCTCCATCTGGGCGAGCATCTCGTCGTACTTGTCGTCCTCGTAGACGTGGATCGCGAGGATCGGGCCGAAGTACTCGGTCGTGAAGACCTCGTTCTCCGGGTCGGTGCACTCGATGACGGTCGGGCGGACGAAGTAGCCCTCCGAGTCGTCGTACGTGCCACCGGCGACGATCGTGCAGGTCGGGTCGGACTTCGCCCGGTCGATCGCGGCCTTGTTCTTGGCGAACGAGCGCTCGTCGATGACGGCGCCGATGAAGTTCGTCAGGTCGCGGACGTCACCCATGGCGAGGCCGTCGACCTCGGCCGCGAACTGCTCCTTGAAGCCGTCGTTCCAGATGGAGGCCGGAACGTAGGCACGGGAGGAGGCGGAGCACTTCTGGCCCTGGAACTCGAAGGAGCCGCGGGTCAGGGCGGTCTTCAGGATCGCGCGGTCCGCGGACGGGTGCGCGACGACGAAGTCCTTGCCGCCGGTCTCGCCGACCAGGCGCGGGTAGGAGCGGTACTTCTCGATGTTGTTGCCGACCGTCTTCCACAGGTACTGGAAGGTCTTGGTCGAGCCGGTGAAGTGGATGCCGGCCAGCTCGGGGTGGTTCAGCGCCACCTCGGAGACGGCGATGCCGTCGCCCGTCACCAGGTTGATGACGCCCTTGGGCAGGCCGGCGGCCTCCAGGAGCTCCATCAGCAGGACGGCGGAGTGGGTCTGCGTCGGGGACGGCTTCCACACGACCACGTTGCCCATGAGGGCCGGGGCGGTCGGCAGGTTGCCGGCGATGGCCGTGAAGTTGAACGGCGTGATCGCGTAGACGAAGCCCTCCAGCGGGCGGTGGTCGCTGCGGTTCCACACGCCGGCGGAGTTCGCGGCGGGCTGCTCGGCCAGGATCTGCCGGGCGAAGTGCACGTTGAAGCGCCAGAAGTCGACGAGCTCGCACGGGGTGTCGATCTCGGCCTGCTGCGCGGTCTTCGACTGGCCCAGCATGGTGGAGGCGGCGAGCTTCTCGCGCCACGGGCCGGCCAGCAGCTCGGCGGCGCGCAGGATGATCGCGGCGCGGTCGTCGAAGGACATCGCGCGCCACGCCGGGGCGGCGGCCAGGGCGGCGTCGACGGCCTCGCGGGCGTCGGCTTCGGTGGCGTTCGCGTAGGTGCCGATGACGGACTTGTGGTCGTGCGGCTGGACGACGTCGAAGCGCTCGCCGCCACCCATCCGCTTGACGCCGTTGATCGTCATCGGGAGGTCGATCGGGTTCTCGGACAGCTGCTTGAGCTGGAGCTCGAGACGCGCGCGCTCGGGGCTGCCGGGCGCGTACGAGTGGACCGGCTCGTTGACCGGCGCGGGGACCTGGGTCACAGCATCCATGGGGCGGGTAACTCCTTGACCTTGGTTTCGTGGACCTAGTTCTTGGTGATCATCGAGCGGAGGAAGAACAGCAGGTTGGCCGGCTTCTCCGCGAGACGGCGCATGAAGTAGCCGTACCAGTCGGTGCCGTAGGCGGTGTAGACGCGCATGCGGTGGCCCTCGGCGGCGAGCCGCAGGTGCTCCTCGCCGCGGATGCCGTACAGCATCTGGAATTCGTACTCATCCAGTTTGCGCCCGGCCTGGCGGCCGAGCTCCTGTGCGATGGCGATGAGACGCGGGTCGTGGGACCCGATCATCGGGTAGCCGTCGCCCTCCATCAGGATCTTCATGATCCGGACGTACGCCTTGTCGATCTCGGCCTTGTCCTGGTACGCGACCTCGGCGGGCTCCTTGTAGGCGCCCTTCACGATCCGGACGCGGCTGCCGGCGGCGGCCAGCCGGCGGGCGTCGGCCTCGGTGCGGAAGAGGTACGCCTGGATCACGCAGCCGGTCTGCGGGAAGTCGCGGCGCAGCTCCTCGTGGATGGCGAACATCGAGTCGAGGGTGGTGTGGTCCTCGGCGTCCAGGGTCACGGTGGTGCCGATGGCGGCGGCGGCCTCGACGACCGGGCGGACGTTGGCGAGGGCCAGCTCGTGGCCGCCCTCCAGCGCCTGGCCGAACATCGACAGCTTGACCGACATCTCGGCCTTCTCGCCGAGCTCCAGGGGGGCCAGGCGCTCGATGAGCCGGAGGTAGGCGTCGCGGGCGGCGTAGGACTGCTCCACGGCGGTGATGTCCTCACCGACGACGTCGAGCGTGACCTCCAGGCCCTCGCGCGTGAGGTCCTCGACGATCGGAATGACCTGGTCGACCGTCTCACCGGGGATGAACCGGTTCACCACCGGCTTGGTCACCGGGGCGGCAGAGACGATTCGGCGCATCTTGTCGCTGCGCGAAGCGGCGAGGATCGCGGGACCCAGCACGGGGCACCTCCAACGGGTGGCAGAAGCGGACATACGGTCCGCCGCCGGGGTGTGCTGCGGCCGTAAGGAAACGCGAGTAAAACCACCGTGAAACCTAAGGATCTCCACGATCCTCTGCCATCGACAGCTGTCACGCATCCGTGTCCCCGATCTCATACATCTGTCTGAAGGGCCGGTTCGGGGGTGGGAGAATGGCCGGGTGAAGGGCGATTACCAGGACCTGGTGGACGAGATCTCGGCGCTGCTGGGCGCCCCGGCGACGCTGGAGAACCGGGACTTCCGCCTGATCGCGTTCGGCGCGCACGACAGCGACGGCGCCGGAGGCGAACTCGTCCTCGATCCCGTGCGCACGCGCTCGATCCTGACCCGGCAGTCGACGGCGGCGGTGCGCAGCTGGTTCGAGGGCTTCGGCATCGCCCGCGCCACCGGCCCGGTCCGCATCCCGGCGGCCCCGGACGCGGGGGTCCTGACGGGCCGGATCTGCCTGCCGGTGCGCTACCGGGGCATCGTGCAGGGCTACGTGTGGCTCCTGGACCAGGAGCCAGGCCCCGGGCCGGAGGCGCTGGCCGCGGCCATGGAGGCGGCGCAGCGGATCGGGGTGCTGCTCGCCGAGGAGGCCAAGGCGGGCGCGGACCTCTCGCGGGAGTTCCTCGCGGTGCTCACCGCCGCCCGGGGCTGGCAGGCGGACATGGCGGTGGCCGCGCTACGGGTGGCCCTCGGGCCGGGTGCCGACGGGCTGCACGCGGCGGTGTGCGTGGCCCCCTGGACGGGGGAGGCGCCGGCCCAGGTTCCGGGCGCGGCGGCGGTGTGCGTGGTCCCGCCGGAGTCGGCCCCCGATGGCGGCGGCGGGGCCGGGCAACTGGCGGTCCTGGTCCGACTCCGCTCGGCGGACGCCCTGGCTCCCGCGCTGACGGCGGTAGGCCGCCTCCTGCCGCGCACGGCCGCAACGGGCACCGGGACTCCGGCCGGGGCGGGACGGGCGCGGCGGCCGGCATCGTCGGGGCGCGGCGGGGTGACCGCCGGGCTTTCCGAGCCCGTTCGGGCGCTCGCGGAGCTGCCCGCCGCCTGGGCGCAGGCCACCGCCGCCGCGCGGGCGGCCTCGGCGCAGCCCCGGCTCGGGCCGGTGGCGCAGTGGTCGGGGATCGGCCCGTACCGGATGCTGGCCACCCTGACGGCGCACCCCGCCGACGACCCGGCGACCCGCACCCTGCTGGGCCCGGCCCACCGGGAACTCGCCCGCACCGCCGAGGTGTTCCTCGACTGCGCGGGCCAGGCGGGACGCGCGGCGGCGGCGCTGGGGATCCACCGCCAGACCCTGTACTACCGGCTGGGCCGGGTGGAGCAACTGACCGGCCTCGACCTGGACGACGGCGAGGACCGCCTGTTGCTCCACATGGCCCTGAAGGCGGCCCGGCTGCACGGCTGAGGTCAACGGCGCGCAGGCCAGAGCGTCGACCCCGACCCCCAACGGGTGAAGCCCCGACCGTCATTGACGCGGCGTCCCGGAACTCCACCGGACAGCCCCGCACACGGCCCCCACTCCTCCTACTCCTCCTGCTCCTCCCCCTCCGGCGCCCCGCCGAGCCCCGCCGCGATGCGGCGCATGCCCTCGGTGAACTCCTCGGCGGTGGCCGCGCTCGCGGGGTCGAAGAGCCACTGGATCATCAGGCCGTTCAGGAGGGCCTGGTAGACCGCGCCCACCGTGCGCTGCTCCCGCTCGGTGATCTGCTCCTCCGGAGTGCCGGTCAGCATGGAGATGAGCCCCCGGCGCCCCTCGCCCTGCGAGGCGGCCAGCATGGCCCGCAACTCCGGCCGCGTGTCCCGGCCGAGCGCCACCTCCAGGCTGGCCGTCCAGACGGGGCTCGACGCCTCGTGCTGCGCGAGGACGCTGTCCCACACCGAACGGAACCGCTCCAGCGTGCCCGGCTCCCCGCCCAGGCGGGCCTTGAAGCCGTCGCCCCATTCCTCCATCAGCGCGATGAACGCCTGTGTGAGCAGGGCGTCCTTGGACCCGTAGTGGTACCCGATCGAGGCCAGGTTCGTGCCGGACGCGCCGACGATGTCGCGGGCGGTGGTCCGTACGAACCCCTTCTCGACCAGGCACTTCTTGGCGCCTTCGAGTAGATCTTCACGATGTCCCATAGCGCCACCGTAGCAAGACGGTTGTCTGGGACGGAAGTTCTACACATCCGTCATAGACAAGCGTTTATGACAACTGTATGTTTCCGTTCATGACGAACCCCGCCGCTACGGCTCCCCTCGCCGGCCGCCGCGAATGGACCGCGTTCACGGTCCTCGTGCTGCCGCTGCTCCTGGTCTCGATGGACGTCTCCGTCCTCTACTTCGCCATCCCGGCCATCACCCGACAGCTCGACCCGAGCGCCACCCAGCAGCTCTGGATCTTCGACAGCTACGCCTTCGCCCTCTCCGGCCTGCTGATCACGATGGGCTCCCTCGGCGACCGGATCGGCCGCCGCAAGCTCCTCCTGATCGGCGCCACCGCCTTCGGCCTCGCCTCGATCGGCGCCGCCTACGCCACCAGCGCCGAGATGCTCATCGCGGCCCGCGTTCTGCTCGGTATCGGCGGCGCGACCCTGATGCCGTCCACGCTGGCCCTCGTCCGCAACCTCTTCCAGGACGCCGCCCAGCGCGGCAAGGCCATCGCCATCTGGTCCGGCGTCATGACCGGCGGCATCGCCCTCGGTTCGGTGATGAGCGGCGTCCTGCTGAACCACTTCTGGTGGGGCTCGGTCTTCCTGATCAACGTGCCCGCGATGCTGCTCCTGCTCGCCTTGGTCCCCGCCTTGGTCCCCGAGTTCAAGGACCCGGCCCCCGGCCGCTTCGACCTGCTGAGCGTCCCGCTGTCCGCCGCCGCCGTCCTGCCGCTGGTCTACGGCCTCAAGGAGATCGCCGCCGAGGGCTTCGAACTCCGCTACGTGCTGTGCCTCGTCGCCGGCCTGGCCTTCGGGTTCGTCTTCGCACGGCGCCGGCGCACCCGTGAGGACGCGATGGTCCCCCGGGCCCTGTTCCGGGGACGCGGCTTCGCCGCCGGCGTCGGTCTCAACACCATCGCCGCCTTCGCGATGATGGGCTCGGCGTACTTCACCACCCAGTACCTGCAGTCCGTACTCGGCATGGGCACCCTCGAAGCCGCCCTGTGGAGCCTCGCCCCCTCGGTCGTGATCGGCGCCGCGGCTCCCGTCTCCGCGACCCTGGCCCGGCAGGTCGACCGCGCCTACGTCATCGCCGGCGGCTTCCTCCTCGCCGCGGCCGGGTTCTGCCTGGTCGCCCTCGTGGACACCGACTCGCTGTGGCTCGTGCTCACCGGCGCCGGTGTGCTCGCCTCCGGCGTCGTCACGGTGATGTCCCTGGTCTCCGACATGGCGCTGGGCGCCGCCCCCGCCGAGAAGGCCGGTTCCGCCGCCTCCCTGCTGGAGACGGGCCAGGAGTTCGGCGGGGCGCTGGGCATGGCCCTGCTGGGCAGCCTCGGCACCGCCGTCTACCGCGACGACCTGGCCGGCGCGGAGCCTGCCGCACGGGAGACCCTGGGCGGGGCGGTCGCCACCGCCGGGCAGCTCGGCGGCGAGGCGGGCGCCCATCTGCTGACCCTGGCCCGCGAGGCGTTCGTCCACGGCATGCAGTACGCCGCCTGGGGCGGGGCGGCGCTGCTCCTCGGGGCGGCGGTGCTCGCCGCCGCCCTGCTGCGGGGCATTGCGGCCCCGGCGAAGGGCGCGGCCGAGACCAAGGCCAAGGCCCGGTCCGACGCCGACGCCGCGCAGGCCGGCCCCCTGCCGGAGGCCGCGCACGGGGCGGCGTAACGGAATCCGCGCGGCGGACGGGGCAAGCGAAAGGGCCCGGGGTTCACACCCCGGGCCCTTCCCGTGCCGCGGAACGACCGTGCCGCGATCAGCCCAGGTTGACCGTACGCGCCGAAGCCGCGCCGATCTCGGCCGAGATGGCCGCGAGGACGTCGACCGGGACCTCGGCGTCGACGGTGAGGACGACGAGCGCCTCGCCGCCCTCCTCGGCGCGGGCGACCTGCATGCCCGCGATGTTCAGACCGGCCTCGCCCAGCAGGTGGCCGACCTTGCCGACGACACCGGGGCGGTCGGTGTAGCGCAGGACGATCATGTGGTCGGCCAGGGCCAGGTCCACGTCGTACTCGCCGACACCGACGATCTTCTGAAGGTGCTTCGGGCCCGCGAGGGTGCCGGAGACCGACACCTCCTGGCCGTCCGACAGGGTGCCGCGCACGGTCACCACGTTGCGGTGGTCCGGGGACTCCGAGCTGGTGGTCAGGCGGACCTCGACGCCGCGCTCCTGCGCGAACAGGGGGGCGTTGACGTAGGAGACCGTCTCGTCGACGACGTCCTCGAAGACACCCTTGAGGGCGGAGAGTTCCAGCACCTTGACGTCGTGCTGGGTGATCTCGCCGCACACCTCGACGTCGAGACGGACCGCGACCTCGCCCGCCAGCGCGGTGAAGATGCGGCCGAGCTTCTCGGCGAGCGGCAGACCGGGGCGGACGTCCTCGGCGATGACGCCGCCCTGGACGTTGACCGCGTCCGGTACGAGCTCACCGGCGAGCGCGAGGCGCACCGACTTGGCGACCGCGATGCCGGCCTTCTCCTGGGCCTCGTCCGTGGACGCGCCGAGGTGCGGGGTGCAGACGACCTGGTCGAGCTCGAAGAGCGGGGAGTCCGTGCAGGGCTCCTTGGCGTACACGTCGAGGCCGGCGCCGGCGACGCGGCCCTCCTTGATGGCCGCGTACAGCGCGGCCTCGTCCACGATCCCGCCGCGGGCGGCGTTGACGATGCGGACGGACGGCTTGACCTTGTGCAGGGCCTCGTCCCCGATGAGACCGAGGGTCTCGGGGGTCTTGGGCAGGTGCACCGTGATGAAGTCGGCGACCTCCAGCAGCTCGTCCAGCGTCAGCATCTTGACGCCCATCTGGGCGGCGCGCGCGGGCTGCACGTAGGGGTCGTACGCGACGATCTTCATGCCGAAGGCCGACATGCGCTGGGCGACCAGGACGCCGATGCGGCCGAGGCCGACGACGCCGAGGGTCTTCTCGCTCAGCTCGACGCCCGTGTACTTGTTCCGCTTCCACTCACCGTTCTTCAGCGCGGTGTTGGCCTGCGGGATGTTGCGGGCGGTGGCGACGAGGAGGCCACAGGCCAGCTCGGCGGCGGTGACGATGTTGGAGGTCGGGGCGTTCACGACCATCACGCCGGCCTTGGTGGCGGCGGAGACGTCGACGTTGTCGAGACCGACACCGGCGCGGGCGACGACCTTGAGCTTCTTGGCGGCGGCGATCGCCTCGGCGTCCACCTTGGTGGCGGAGCGGACGAGGATGGCGTCCACGTCGACGATCGCGGGCAGCAGCTCCGCGCGGTCGGCGCCGTTGACGTGCCGGATCTCGAAGTCCGGACCGAGTGCGTCCACCGTGGCGGGCGACAGCTCTTCGGCGATGAGTACGACAGGTTTCGAGCTCACGTGGGTCCTCACAAGTCCAGTGCGGACGGCCGTCCCGACGGCCGCAGGCGGTGGAGGGGGTAGCCGCGTGGAAGACGCACGACACTGTGGGCCTGACGCGTTGTGTTGAGCAGTGTAGTGGCGGTTCCGGAACGGAATTCCGCCTGTACGGAAGGATCACCCGTCCGTGATTGGCCGGGGTGGACAATCCACCCTACGGGAGGTCTACATTCCGGCCTCATCGGATCGGGATGCGCCCGCGGCGGGGCCGGGAGCGCGCACGCCCCGACCCCGCCGCCGCGCCGGATCAGCTCTCGTCGTTGTCGACCCAGCTCATCAGCTTGCGCAGCTTCTTGCCGGTGGTCTCCAGCAGGTGCTCGGAGTCCGCCTTCTTGTACTCGTTGTACTTGGGCAGACCCGCCTTGTACTCGGCCATCCAGGTGTTGGCGAACTCGCCGCTCTGGATCTCGGCGAGGACCTTCTTCATCTCCGCCTTGGTCGCGTCGGTGATGACGCGCGGGCCGGTGATGTAGTCGCCCCACTCGGCGGTCTCGGAGACCGACCAGCGCATCTTCTCCAGGCCGCCCTCGTACATGAGGTCGACGATGAGCTTCAGCTCGTGCAGGCACTCGAAGTAGGCGATCTCCGGCTGGTAGCCGGCCTCGGTCAGGACCTCGAAACCGGCCTTGACCAGGGCGGAGGCGCCACCGCAGAGGACGGCCTGCTCACCGAACAGGTCGGTCTCGGTCTCCTCGGTGAACGTGGTCTTGATGACGCCGGCGCGGGTGCCGCCGATGCCGGCCGCGTAGGACAGCGCGAGGTCGAACGCGGAACCGGTGAAGTCCTGCTCGACGGCGGCGATGCAGGGCACGCCGCGGCCTTCCTCGTACTGGCGGCGGACCAGGTGACCCGGACCCTTCGGGGCGACGAGGGCGACGTCCACGTTGGCCGGGGGCTTGATGAAGCCGTAGCGGACGTTGAAGCCGTGGCCGAAGAAGAGCGCGTCGCCCTCCTTGAGGTGGTCCTTGATGGACTCCTCGTAGATCTCGGCCTGGAGCGGGTCCGGCGTCAGGATCATGATGACGTTCGCCCACTCGGCGGCCTCCGAGACGGAGACGACCTTCAGACCCTGCTCCTCGGCCTTGGCCTTGGACTTCGAGCCCTCCTTCAGGCCGACGACGACGTCGACGCCCGAGTCACGGAGCGACAGCGCGTGGGCGTGGCCCTGGCTGCCGTAGCCGATGACCGCGACCTTGCGGCCCTGGATGATGGACAGGTCGGCGTCGTTCTCGTAGAACAGCTCGGCCACTGGGATATCTCCTTGGTGCGCTGGTGTTGCTCCCACCGTACGGCGGGGAACGGAATCCGAGTTTCCCGGTCTCGCTATGCGAACCGGTGTGTCAGGTGTGTCAGGCGGTGCGGTCGAGCGAACGCAGGCTTCGGTCGGTGATGGACCGTCCGCCACGCCCTATGGCGATCGTGCCGGACTGCACGAGCTCCTTGATGCCGAAGGGCTCCAGCATCTTGAGCATGGCGCCGAGCTTGTCGGTGCCGCCGGTGGCCTCGATGGTGACGGCCTCCGGGGAGACGTCGACCGTCTTGGCGCGGAACAGCTGGACGATCTCGACGATCTGGGAGCGCGTCTCGTTGTCGGCGCGGACCTTCACGAGGACGAGTTCGCGCTCGATGGCGTTGTGCGGCTCCAGCTCGACGATCTTGAGCACGTTGACCAGCTTGTTGAGCTGCTTGGTCACCTGCTCCAGCGGGAGGTCCTCGACGTTCACGACGATGGTGATGCGGGAGATGTCGGGGTGCTCGGTGACGCCGACCGCGAGGGAGTCGATGTTGAACCCGCGGCGGGAGAACAGCGCGGCGATCCGGGCGAGGATGCCGGGCGTGTTCTCGACCAGGACGGAGAGCGTGTGCTTGGACATGTGTCGTTCTCTCTCTTCGGCTCTCTCGGCTCAGTCGTCTTCGTTGTCGCCGAAGTCGGGACGGACGCCCCGGGCTGCCATGACCTCGTCGTTGGAGGTGCCGGCGGCGACCATCGGCCACACCATGGCGTCCTCGTGGACGATGAAGTCGATCACGACCGGGCGGTCGTTGATCGCGTTGGCCTCGGCGATGACCTTGTCGAGGTCCGCCGGGTCCTCGCAGCGCAGCGCGACACAGCCCATGGCCTCGGACAGCTTGACGAAGTCCGGGACGCGGGTGCCCTGGCGGGGGGCGCTGGACTCGCCGAGCTGGGAGCCCACCGTGTCGTGGCCGGTCTCGTCGGCGTGCAGCACGGTGTTGGAGTAGCGCTGGTTGTAGAACAGCGTCTGCCACTGACGGACCATGCCGAGGGCGCCGTTGTTGATGATGGCGACCTTGATCGGGATGTTGTTCAGCGCGCAGGTGGCGAGTTCCTGATTGGTCATCTGGAAGCAGCCGTCGCCGTCGATCGCCCAGACGGGGCGCTCCGGCATGCCGACCTTGGCGCCCATCGCGGCGGGGACCGCGTAGCCCATGGTTCCGGCGCCGCCGGAGTTCAGCCAGGTGCGGGGCTCCTCGTACGTGACGAAGTGGGAGGCCCACATCTGGTGCTGGCCGACGCCGGCCGTGAAGATCGTGCCCTTCGGGGCGAGCTTGCCGATCCGCTCGATGACCTGCTGGGGGGAGAGCGAGCCGTCCTCGGGCAGGTCGTAGCCCAGGGGGTAGGTCTCGCGCCAGCGGTTGAGGTCGCTCCACCAGGCGGTGTAGTCGCCGGTGTTGCCCTCGGTGTGCTCGGCCTGGATGGCCTGGATCAGGTCGGCGATGACCTCGCGGGCGTCACCGACGATCGGGACGTCGACCTCGCGGTTCTTGCCGATCTCGGCCGGGTCGATGTCCGCGTGGATGACCTTGGCGAAGGGGGCGAAGCTGTCGAGCTTGCCGGTGACGCGGTCGTCGAAGCGGGTGCCGAGCGCGATGAGCAGGTCGGACTTCTGCAGGGCGGTGACGCCGGTGACGGAACCGTGCATGCCCGGCATGCCGACGTGCAGCGGGTGGCTGTCGGGGAAGGAGCCCAGGGCCATCAGGGTGGTGCAGACGGGGACCCCGGTCAGCTCGGCGAGGACCTTCAGCTCGGCCGTGGCACCGGCCTTCATGACGCCGCCGCCGACGTAGAGGACCGGGCGCTTGGCCGCGACGATGAGCTTGGCGGCCTCGCGGATCTGCTTGGCGTGCGGCTTGGTGACCGGCCGGTAGCCCGGCAGGTCCATGGCCGGCGGCCAGGAGAAGGTGGTCTTCGCCTGGAGGGCGTCCTTGGCGATGTCGACGAGGACCGGGCCGGGGCGGCCGCTGGCGGCGATGTGGAAGGCCTCGGCGATGGTCTTCGCGATGTCGTCGGCCTTGGTGACCAGGAAGTTGTGCTTGGTGATCGGCATGGTGATGCCGACGATGTCCGCCTCCTGGAAGGCGTCGGTGCCGATCGCCTTGGAGGAGACCTGGCCGGTGATCGCGACGAGCGGGACGGAGTCCATGTGCGCGTCGGCGATGGGCGTGACCAGGTTCGTGGCACCCGGGCCGGAGGTCGCCATGCAGACGCCGACCTTGCCGGTGGCCTGCGCGTAGCCGGTGGCGGCGTGGCCGGCTCCCTGCTCGTGGCGGACCAGGATGTGACGGACCTTCTTGCTGTCCATCATCGGGTCGTACGCGGGGAGGATGCAGCCGCCCGGGATGCCGAAGACGGTGTCGCAGCCCACCTCTTCGAGAGAGCGGATGAGGGACTGCGCACCCGTGACGTGCTCAACTGCGGCGGGCTGCTGCCCGCCCGTACGGGGCCGCGGCTGCGGATGGTGGGCCCCGGAGGCCTGCTCGGTCATCGGCATTCTCTTCTCGAAGCTGAGGGTTTTACGAGGAGCGGGGGTGCCCCGGTTCAGGGCCCGGGGCGTGTGCCAGTGCAACAAAAAACCCCTCGTGCCGGGTGGCAAGCGAGGGGAGCGCGTCGGTGGTGTCGAGCGGGGACATGTGGGTCCCAGCTTCAGCCGACGCGCTTTCCAAGTACGAGAATTCGGGTGCGCATGGCACTGACCCTCCCTCCGGCGGGAGGTGGATGTCAAGCGGGTGGGACGGGCGTCTCATTATTTGAGCCTCTACGGATGACCATCGGGCCCCCGGACGCCCCTGCCGCCAAGGCGGGCAGGACGGAACCGCCCGGTACTGGGAACGTACCTCGCACGAGCGCGCGCCGCAGCCTGTATTCGTCGAGGGGGCCGGAAAAGGCCGCTCCCTGGCCGTGCGTGCAGCCCATGGCGCGCAGGGCCAGGACCTGCTCGGGCAGATCCACTCCTTCGGCCACGGACTGCATGCCCAAATCATTTGCGATCCGCAACAAACCTGCGGTGATCTTGTGCAGGCGGGCGGACTCGACCACGCCCTCCACCAGGCCCCGATCCAGCTTGAGCAGGTCGACCGGCAGGCGGCGGAGGGCGCTGATGGCCGCGTAGCCGCTGCCGAACCCGTCCAGGGCGATGCGCACCCCGAGCCGGTGCAGGGCCGCGAGGCGCCGCTCCAGCTCGTCGAAAGGCACTCTGGGGTCGGAGGCGGAGAGCTCCAGGACCAACGCCCCGGACGGCAGTCCGTGTCGGGTCAGCAGGGACTCCACGGCCCCGTGCGGCAGGGACCGGTCCAACAGGCGCCGGGCGGTCATCCGTACGGCCACTGGTACGTCGTGCCCCGCGCGGTGGCGCTCGGCGGCCTGCTCGACGGCCTCCTCCAGGAGCCAACGGCCCAGTTCCGCGGCGCGCGAGGCGTCCTGCCCGGACGGGCCGCCCTCGCTGTGCTCGGCCACCCGCAGGAACTCGGCCGGTGTGAAGAGGATCCCCTGGGCGGAGCGCCAGCGGGCCTGGGCGGCGACGGCCGTCACCGCACCGCTCGCCAGCGACACCACGGGCTGGTGCAGCAGGACGAACTCGCCCTCGTGGAGCGCGGTGCGCAGCCGGCCCGCGAGCTCGGTCTTGCGGACCACCTCGGCCTGCATCTGCGGGGCGTACAGCTCGACGCGGTCCTTGCCGGCGGCCTTGGCGCGGTACATGGCGAGGTCGGCGTTGCGCATGAGGTCCGAAGGGGTGATGCCGGGGTCGGCGAAGGCCACGCCGATGCTGGCGGCGACGCGGACCTCGCTGCCGGCGATCCGGTAGGGCTGGGAGAGCGTGGCGCGCAGCCGCTCGGCGATCTCGTGCACCTGGTACTCGCGGGCGCCGCGGTCGCGGCTGCCGTCGCCCAGGATGAGCGCGGCGAACTCGTCGCCGCCGAGGCGGGCGGCGGTGTCCCCCGCCCGGACGGCGTCCTGGAGGCGGCGGGCGGCCTCGACGAGCAGTTCGTCGCCCGCCTGGTGGCCGATGGTGTCGTTGACGGCCTTGAATCCGTCGAGGTCGATGAAGAGCACGGCGGTGCTGTGGTCGCCGGCGCGGCGGCCGGTCAGGGCCTGGCGGACGCGGCGGGTGAACAGGGCCCGGTTGGGCAGGTCGGTCAGGGGGTCGTGCTCGGCGCTGTGCTGGAGCTGGGCCTGCAGGCGCACCCGCTCGGTGACGTCGCGGCTGTTGAGGATGAGACCGCCCTGGTGACGGTTGACGGTGGACTCCACGTTGAGCCACTCGCCGCTGCCGGACTGGAAGCGGCATTCGATGCGGGTGGTGGGCTCCTCGGCCGGCGGGGCGGCGAGGAAGCGGCGTACCTCGTGGACCACGCGGCCGAGGTCGTCGGGATGGATGAGGGCGGCGAGTTCCGTGCCGACCAGCTCCTCCGCGTCGCGGCCGTAGACCCCGGCGGCGGCGGGGCTGACGTAACGCAGGGTGCCGGTGGGCGCCGCGATCATGATCACGTCGCTGGAGCCCTGGACCAGGGAGCGGAAGTGGTTCTCCTTCTGGGCCAGTTCCTGGGTCAGGGCGATGTTGTCGAGGAGCATGATGCCCTGGCGGATGACGAGGGCGAGGACGACGGTGCAGCCGGTGAAGACGACCACGCGGTCGACCTTCCTGCCGTCCACCACGTTGTAGAGGATGCCGAGGGTGCAGACCGCGGCGGCGAGGTACGGCGTGAGGGCGGGCAGCGATCCGGTGATGGGACGGCTGTGCGGCCGGTCGACGCGCGGGGGCGCGGCCCGGCCGGCCGGTTCGGCGCGACGGGCGCCCCAGGGCGCGTAGGCGAGGAGGAGCGAGCCGGCGAACCAGCCGGCGTCGAGGATCTCCCCCGAGCGGTAGGTGGTGTTGAGCAGTGGGGAGGTGAAGAGCGCGTCGCTCAGGACGGTCAGGGCGAGGGCGGCGATGGCGGTGTTGACGGCCGAGCGGTTGTTCGCCGAGCGGCGGAAGTGCAGGACCAGCACCATCGAGACGAGCGCGATGTCGAGGAGCGGATAGGCGAGCGAGAGGGCCGCGCGGGGCACGCTGCCGGGGGCGCCCGACTGGGCGGTGCGGGCGGCGTTCGCGAGGGCCAGGCTCCACGAGAGGGTGAGCAGGGAGCCGCCGATGAGCCAGGAGTCGAGTCCCAGGCAGACCCAGCCGGCCCTGGTCACGGGCCGCTTGGCGAGGACGAGCAGGCCCACGATGGCGGGCGGGGCGAAGCAGAGGAACGCGAAGTCGGCGAGCGAGGGTTCCGGGACCGGACGGTCGAGGATGACCTCGTACCAGCCCCAGACGGCGTTGCCGAGGGCTCCCATGAGCGAGGAGAACGCGAACATCAGCCAGGCGGGTCGCTCGCGCCGGTCGATGGTACGCGCGTAGTGGTAGCAGGAGACGGCGGCAAGGAGGCCGGCCGTGCTGAGCCCGAAGTCACCCATGATCTTGGCGAGTTCCTCGGACCCCCAACCCAGGGCCGCCCCGACGGCGTACCCGCCGCTCACCAACGCGAGGAGGAGCTGCGCCGCCAGGCCCCTGCCGCCGCCGGAGGCCGGCGACCGGGTCAGGAGCGCGGCCCCCGGGGCGCTCACCCGTCCCCCTCGCCGGCTCGTTTCGGCGCACCCCATCGTCGCCTTCGGCGGCTTTGCCGCTGCGGGTCCTTCGTCCATTGGCCGTGCATCGCCCGTCGCCCCCCAAAGTGTCCGATCACCCCAGCGCCAGACGTACGTGGCGCAGCCCCTTGTTCCGGACGATACACCACTTTCGTCACTCAGCGACATAGCATCTCTACGCTCCGTCACCACGCAAGGGGGCGCGGCCACCGCCCGCTCATACGCCGTCGCGCACCGTGTGCGCCCCCGTCTCAGCCGGTGATCAGCACGGTGTTGTCCACCGGTTGCCCAGCGGCGAACCGGGCGAGTTGGCGGGCCACGAGACGCTTCGCCCGTGGCTCGAACGCGGAACTGCTGCCACCCACATGAGGGGTGATCAAGACATTCGGAGCATGCCAGAGGGGATGGCCGACGGGCAGCGGTTCCGGGTCCGTGACGTCCAGTGCGGCGTGCAGCCGGCCGGACTCCAACTCCGCGAGCAGGGCGGCGGTGTCGACGACGGGGCCGCGCGCGACGTTCACCAACAGGGCGCCGTCCTTCATCCGTCCGAGGAAGTCGGATCCGGCCAGACCCCGGGTGTCCTCGGTCAGCGGGGTGCACAGGATCACCACGTCCGCGTCCGGGAGGAGTGCGGGCAGGTCGGCCAGGGCGTGCACGGGGCCGTGGGGGGCGGTGCGCGCCGAGCGTGCGACGCGGGTGATCCGTGCGCACTCGAAGGGGGCGAGGCGGTCCTCGACCGCCGCGCCGATCGATCCGTAGCCGACGATCAGGACGGACCGGTCGGCGAGGGCCTCGTAGAAGCCGCCGTGCCACTCCTCGCGGTCCTGGCCGCGCACCATGCGCGGGATGCCGCGCAGCGAGGCGAGGATCAGGGTGAGGGCGAGTTCGGCGGTGCTGGCCTCGTGGACGCCCCGGGCGTTGCACAGGCGGACGCCGGGGCGCAGGTCGGCGAGGCCGGCCAGGACGTGGTCGATGCCCGCGGTGAGGGTCTGGACGACCTGGAGGGCCGGCATCCGCGGGAGCGGGCGAACGGTCACGGCCTGGGACTTCATGTACGGCGTGACGTAGAAGACGCAGTCGGCCGGGTCGGCCGGGAAGGCGTCCTCGCCGTCCCACTGCCGGTAGCGGAAGGAATCGGGGAGACCGTCGATCTCGCCCGCGGGGAAGGGGAGCCAGACGTCCCCGGTCGTTACGGTCATGATCACGAGGCTATGCGAAGGGAACTGGATCAAGCCGTTAGTTTGAGGGCCGGACCGGGAGGGGGACGCAGGGGTGGAGCGCAGGTCGATCGGGGCGGGACCGCTGACGGTGGGGGCCATCGGGCTCGGCTGCATGCCGATGAGCTGGGCCTACGCACCGTCCCGCCGGCGCGGCGAGGAGTCGCTGCGTACCGTGCACCGGGCGCTGGACCTGGGGGCGAACCTGCTGGACACGGCCGACCTGTACGGCCCGTTCACCAACGAGCTGGTGGTGGGGCGGGTGCTCCGGGAGCGGCGGGCCGAGGCCTTCGTCTCCGCCAAGGTGGGGCTGCGGGCGGGTGAGCAGCACGTGGTGGCCGACGGGCGGCCGGGGTACGTACGGCGGGCCTGTGACGCCTCGCTGCGGCGGCTGCGGACCGACGTGATCGACCTGTACCAGTTGCACCGGGTCGATCCGGAGGTGCCGGTGGAGGAGACCTGGGGGGCCATGGCGGAGCTGGTGGGGGCGGGGAAGGTGCGGGCCCTCGGGTTCTGCGCGCTGGGCGCGGGGGCCGGGCCGGGGGCGGGGCGGCGGGGGGACCGGGCGTACCGGTCGACGCTGCGGCAGCTGGAGCGGGTGCAGCAGGTGTTCCCGGTGACGGCGGTGCAGGCCGAGCTGTCGGTGTGGTCACCGGAGGCGGCGTGGCAGTTGCTGCCCTGGTGCGCGGCGCGGGGGGTGGGGATGTTGGCGGCGATGCCGCTGGGGAGCGGGTTCCTGACCGGGACGCTGACGCCGGGGCAGGGGTTCGAGGAGGCCGACGTGCGGGCGCGGCACCCGAGGTTCACGGCGGACGCGATGGCCTCGAACCAGGTGCTGGTGGCGGGGCTTCGGCGGGTGGCGCGGCGGCACGGGCCGCAGGTCACGGCGGCGCAGGTGGCGCTGGCGTGGGTCCTGGCGCAGGGGCCGCACGTGGTGCCGGTTCCGGGGGCGGAGCGGGCCGGCTGGGCGGAGGAGAACGCGCGGGCGGCGGAGGTGCGGCTCTCGGGGGCGGATCTGGCGGAGATAGCGGGGCTCCCGCCGGCGGTGGGAGCCTGGGACTGAGAGCGACAACCACTCGATCGGGTGTACGAGCGGTGGAACTTGGTGGAGGGCCCGAAGTGTTGAGTCGGGTGGAAGGGACATCGGAGGATCGGACGGGGGAGCACGGAGATGCGGTACGGAGAGCGGTACGCGGAGCGGTACGGAGAGCGGTACGGGGCTTGGCGCGCGGGGCGCCGGGGCGGTCCGGCGGTGCTCGCGGTGGCGGGGTGCTTCGCCCTGCTGGTGACGGGGTGCTCGGCCGGCGGCGCCGGGGCGGGGCCGAGCGGTTCCCCGCCGGGTTCACCCCCTCCCGGGGCGGCGTCCCCGGCCGCGTCGGGAACGGCGGGTGCCGCGCGGGCGCCGGCGCCGCCCGCCAAGGGGTCGGTGACGGTGGCCGGGGAGGTCGCCAAGGGGCTGGAGTCCCCGTGGGGAGTGGCGCCGCTGCCCGGAGGGGACCTGCTGGTCGCCTCGCGAGACAAGGGCACCGTCAGCCGGATCGCGGCGGGCTCCGGGGCGGTCACGCAGATCGGCAGGGTGCCCGGGGTGGCGCCGGGCGGGGAGGGCGGGCTGCTCGGCCTGGCGCTCTCGCCGAACTTCGCCTCGGACCGCCTCGTGTACGTGTACTTCACGACCGAGTCCGACAACCGCGTCGCCCGCCTGCGCTATGACGAACAGCGGGCTCCCGGGCAGCAACTGGGCGCCCCGGACACGGTGTTGCGGGGCATCCCCAAGGGATTCATCCACAACGGCGGCCGGATCGCCTTCGGCCCGGACAAGATGCTCTACGTCGGGACGGGCGAGACCGGTGACAAGGGGCTGGCGCAGGATCCGAAGTCCCTGGGCGGGAAGATCCTGCGGATGACCCCGGACGGCCGGCCGGTGCACGGCAATCCGGAGGCGGATTCCGTCGTCTACTCGATCGGGCACCGCAATGTGCAGGGGCTGGCCTGGGACAAGGACAAGCGCCTGTGGGCGGCGGAGTTCGGACAGAACACGTGGGACGAGCTCAACGTCATCGAGCCCGGCGGCAACTACGGCTGGCCCGAGGTGGAGGGGAAGGGCGGCAGAGCCGGTTTCCGTGATCCGGTCGCCGTCTGGAAGCCGGACGAGGCCTCGCCGAGCGGGATCGCCTGGGCCCAGGGGTCGATCTGGCTGGCCGGCCTGAAGGGCGAGCGCCTGTGGCGGGTGCCGCTGAACGGGACGGCGCCGGTGGCGGAGCCGGAGGCCTTCCTGGAGGGCAGGTACGGGCGGCTGCGCACGGTGGTGCCGCTCGACGGCGACCGGATGCTGCTGGTCACGAGCGAGACGGACGGGCGCGGATCGCCGCAGGAGGGCGACGACAGGATCCTGACCTTGACCGTGCGCTGACCGGGCGAGCGGTGACGGGCCATGCCCCCGTGAGGCGCGCCCCTAGGACGGCACTGCCTGGGCGCCCCGGTCTCGGGTCGGCTGCCGGCTTCCGGCGGAGGCGGGGGGCTGTGGGCCGAGGGGGGTGAACAGGCGCAGGCGGTGGGCGAGGGCGGCCGCCTCGCCGCGGCCGGCGACACCCAGCTTGGCCAGGATGTTCGAAACGTGGACGCTGGCCGTCTTCGGGGAGATGAAGAGTTCCTCCGCGATCTGACGGTTGGTGCTGCCCGCCGCGACCAGGCACAGGACCTCCCGCTCGCGACCGGTCAGGCCCAGGGCCTCGGCCGGGTCCGATTCCGGCACGGGCGCGGTCGGGCGGTCGGCGTCGGGGAGCAGCGGGAGCCGGGCGCGTTGGGCGAGGAGTGCCAGGTCCTCGCCCAACCGGCGGGAGCCGAGCCGGTCGGCGGTGGCGTGGGCGTCTCGGAGCAGGTGCGCCGCCGCTTCGCGGTCGCCGCCGCCGGCGAGCATGGCCTCTGCCAGCCGGTGGCGGGCCCGCGCCAGCAGGTAGGGGCGGTCCAGGGGGCGGACGGCCGCCTCGACGGCGGTCCAGTCGGCGATGGTGTCGCGGGCCTCGGCGCGGAGCAGTTCGGCCCGTAGGTACTCGGCGTGGGCCGTCCACACCGGGACCGGGGTCGCCAGGGTGCGGGCGGCGGTGCGCAGTGCCTCCAGGGCGGCGGCGCGGCCGGCGTCGGCGGTGGGCAGGCCCCGGGCGTCGGCCTCGGCCGAGGCGGAGGCCAGCAGCAGGGGCCACGCGTAGCGGTGTTGGCCGAGGGCGAAGCCGTAGGCGATGGCGTCGGCGGTCTCGGCGCGGACGTCGGCGATGCGGCCCTCTCCCTCGGCGACGCCGATGGCGAGGCGGTACAGCGGCAGCCGGTGCTGGGGCTGGCTGTCGTGGTCGCCGAAGTGGGCGTGGGCGGCGGCGAGTTGCTGGGCGGCCTCGGTGAGTTCGCCGCGGGCCAGGGCCAGGTAGGCCAGGCGGGCGGCGCCGGCGCCCCGGGTCGCGGCGCTCTGGCCGACGTGCAGGGTGCGTCGGGCCGCCTCGGCCGCCTCGTCCCAGCGGCCGAGGCTGTAGAGGCTCTCGGCCAGGTTGCCGCGGACCCAGGCCTCGGTGTCCAGCAGTCGGGCCCTGCCGATGAGTTCGACCCCTTGTTCGGCCGCTTCCACGGCTTCTTGGGACCGGCCCAATGCTTCGAGTTGAGAGCTGAGGTTGATGTGAGCGCGTCCCGCTATCACGACGAGTCCGAGTTCGGCCGCCCGTGCGATCACGGCGTGGAATTCGGTCAGGCCGCCCTCCGGGTCGCCGACGTCCGTGAGCAGACTGGCCACGGTGATCCGGGCGTTGAGTTCGGTCTCCTCCGCGCCGACCATCCGCGCGTACTCGACGGCGCGTTGGGCGGCGGCCATGTTGTCGGGGCCCGGCTGGTGGAGCATGCCCCAGCCGGCCGCGCGGACGAGGACGTCGGCGTGCACCTCGGACGGGGGCAGTCCCTTGACCAGGTCCTGCGCGGTGGCGATCTCCGTCCAGCCGTCGCCGCGGCCGAGGCCGGCGACCAGGCGGGAGCGTTCGATCCAGAACCAGGCGGCGCGCAGCGGGCCTCCGCCGTCGTCTTCCAGCATGCGCAGGGCGAGCTTGGTGAGTTTGAGGGCGCGTTCGCGTTCGCCGCCGAAGCGGGCGGCGACGGTGGCCTCGGCCAGCAGGTCGATGCGGTGGAGCGAGCTCTCGGGGTCGCGGCCGCAGTGCGGGTACGCCTCGGTGTAGTCCACCGGGCGCAGGCTCGCGTGGACCTCACCCGGGACGCTCTCCCACAGGTCCAGGGCGCGTTCCAGCAGGCTCAGCTGTTCGGAGTAGGCGTGCCGGCGGCGGGCGGTCACGGAAGCCGCGAGGACGGCGGGCAGCGCCTTGGCGGGGTCGTTGGCGGCGTACCAGTAGTTGGCCAGCCGGATGACCCGCTCCTCTGCGCGGACGAGGGACTCGTCTTCCTCCATGGCCTCGGCGTAGCGGCGGTTGACGCGGGCGCGCTCGCCCGGCAGCAGGTCGTCGCTGACGGCCTCGCGAACGAGGGAGTGGCGGAAGCGGTAGCCGTCGCCGTCCGCGGTGGCGAGGAGGATGTTGGCGCCCACGGCGGCCCGCAGCGCCTCGATCAGTTCGTCCTCGCCGAGCCGGGCGACGGCGCGCAGCAGCGGGTACTCGACGGTGGAGCCGCCCTCGGCGACGGTGCGCACGACGCGCTGGGCGGCGTCGGGAAGCACCTCGACGCGGACGAGGAGCAGGTCGCGCAGGGATTCGGTGAGGCCGGTGCGGCAGCCGCTCTCCCGGGAGGCGACGAGTTCCTCGACGAAGAAGGCGTTGCCGTCGGAGCGGTCGAAGACGGAGTCGACGAAGGATTCCTCGGGCTGCGAGGCGAGGATCCCGGCGAGTTGGCGGCGTACCTCGGCCCGGTTGAAGCGGGACAGTTCGATGCGCCGGACGGTGCGGAGCCGGTCGAGTTCGGCGAGCAGGGGGCGCAGCGGGTGGCGGCGGTGGATGTCGTCGGCCCGGTAGGTGGCGACGACGACGAGGCGGCCGCTGCCGAGGGTGCGCAGGAGGTAGGCGAGCAGGTGCCGGGTGGAGGTGTCCGCCCAGTGGAGGTCTTCCAGGACGAGGACGACGGTGCGGTCGGCGGCGAGCCGTTCCAGCATCCGGGCCGTCAGTTCGAAGAGCCGGGCGGTGCTCTCCTCATCGTGGGGGCCGCGCGGGGTCTCGCCGAGTTCGGGGAGGATGCGGGCGAGTTCGTCCTCCTGGCCGGCCGCGGCTGCCGCGAGCTGGTCGGGGAGGCGGCGGAGCAGGGCGCGCAGGGCGGTCGAGAAGGGGGCGAAGGGAAGTCCCTCCGCCCCGATCTCCACACAGCCTCCGACGGCGACGACCGCGCCGCGGCGGTCGGCCTCGCACAGGAACTCCTCGGTGAGCCGGGTCTTGCCGACCCCGGCCTCTCCCCCGATGAGCAGGGCCTGCGGTTCCCCGTCCGCCGCGCGGGTCAGGGCGTCGAGGAGTACGGCCAGTTCGTCGGCTCGGCCGACGAACACCGGGCTGACAGATCTGGTCTCCACGCCGCCGAGCATCGCACAGGAGTCCGGGGCTCCGGCACTCGATTTCGATGTGCTCGTCATGTCGGATCAGTCGCCGTGCGCGGCGGGGCGGGTCACGCGGCCCGGGTGAAGCGGAGGCGGTTCCCTCTCACCGCACTCTCGGGTTCCTGGCGGCGGGCGGAGGCGCGCAGCGCCTTCCGGGCCTCGCGGACCATCCGGTACCGGTCGGCCTCGCGGATGAGGTCGGCGCGGCGGGCGGTGGCCATCTCGTACTCGAACATCTCGTACTCCCTGGTGGTGTTTCTCGGGCACCTCGTTCGGTGTGATCCAAGATTCGCTTCCCAGAGGGGTCCGCCACATCGGGCGCATGCCGCATGTCCGCGGGCCGGGGGTCCTTAGGCGGGGGCCTACGGTCCCCCGGTCGGGCCGGTACGACCTAAGGCGGTGCCTATTCGGCGGCCGTCGGGAGGGGAACGAGGAGGTCGAAGTACATGAAGCCGAACAGCAGGACACCGATCAGGCCGAGCGCGACGCCGGCCCAGGAGACGGCCCGGACCCAGGTGGGCAGGACCCGGCCGGGGGCGCCGAAGGCGGGGCGGGCCAGGACGAAGGCGGCGATCAGGAGGGCGACGGTGGCGACGACGCCGTTGACCAGTGCGGTCATGTGCCAGGCGTCGCCGTACAGGGCGGCGATCTTCTCCTTGGCGGTGGTCGCGCTGACGGACTCGATCTGGCCGATGAGCGTCTGGCGCTCGGCGATGACGCGGGACACCCAGGTTCCGCTGAGGGCGACGAGGCCCAGCCCGGCGGCGACGATGGCGGCGGCCCCGGAGCCGACGTCGGAGCCCTGCGCGGGGGCTTCGTCGGTGAGGTCGTCGAAGTCGTCGTCCCCGTCGGTCGCCTCGTCCCCGTCGGTCGCGTCGGCCGGCGCGTCCGTCGCCTCGCTCGCGGCGGCCTCGGCCGGGGCGTCGGTCGCCGTGGTCTCGTCGGCGGTGGGGGGTACGGCGGTCGACGCGTCCTCGACGGCGTCCGCCTCGGGGGCGGTCGGGGCGAGGCTCTTCTTGGTGTCCATGCGGGGCACCGTAGGCGGCCTTTCTGAGAGGTTCCTGAGAAGGCTCGCGGTGCGCGCACGGCCGGGGGCCGCAGGGCTGCCGACCAGGCGGAAGCCGCCGCGGCGGCCCGGCCGGTCAGCGGGACGCCGGGGCTGCTTCCGCCTGGTCGGTGGCCGGCCGGGGCGCCGGGAGCGGCGGGGCGGGGCGGCGCTCCGGGGGTTCGATGCTGATGCGGGGCAGCCTGCGGTCCAGCCAGCGGGGGATCCACCAGTTCGCCCCGCCGAGCAGGTGCATGAGGGCGGGTACGAGCAGGGTCCGCAGGACGAAGGCGTCGAGGGCCACGGCCACGGCCAGCGCGATCCCGAACATCGCGATGATCCGGTCCCCGCTGAGGACGAAGGCCAGGAACACGGAGATCATGATGACGGCCGCCGAGTTGATCACGCGGCTGGTCTCGGCGAGGCCGACGCGGACGGCCCGCTTGTTGTCGCCGGTCTCCAACCACTCCTCGTACATCCGGCTGACCAGGAAGACCTGGTAGTCCATGGACAGCCCGAAGAGCACCGAGACCATGATGACCGGGAGGAAGGGTTCGATCGGGCCCGCGCTGCCCAGTCCCAGGGGTTCGCTCCCCCAGCCCCACTGGAAGACCGCGACGACCACGCCGAAGGACGAGGCGACGGCGGCGACGTTCATGGCGGCGGCCTTGAGCGGGATGCCGAGGGAACGGAACGCCAACAGCAGCAGGACACAGCCGAGGGCGATGACCACCCCGACGAACAGCGGCAGCTTGCCGATGATCACCTCGGCGAAGTCGTCGTAGCCGGCCGTCACGCCACCGACGTGGACCTGCTCGGGACCGCCCCGGGTGAGGGGCGGGATGACCTGTTCGCGCAACCGGTCGACCAGTTCGCTCGTGGCCCGGGACTGCGGCGCCGACTCCGGGACGACGGTCAGGACGGCGGTGTCCCCGCTGCGGTTGAAGACGGCGGGGCCGGCGGAGGCGACGCCGTCGGTGGTGCGCAGCGCTTCGGCGAGCCGGTCGACGGCGACGCGGTCGCCGGCGCCGTCGAGGCGGGCCACGACGGTGAGCGGGCCGTTCACGCCCGGTCCGAAGCCGTCGGCGAGCAGGTCGTAGGCCTTGCGGGTGGTGGAGCCGGCCGGGTTGTTGCCCTGGTCGGAGGTGCCGAGGTGGAGGAAGAAGGTGGGCAGCGCGAGCACCACCATGACGGCGGTGGCGAGGAGTCCGAGCAGCTTGGGCCGGCGTTCCACGAAGGCCGACCAGCGGGCGGCGAACCCGGTCGGGGTCTCGGGCCGGGGGCCTTCGGCGGCGAGCCGGCGGCGTTCCCGACGCGAGAGGGCGCGCGTGCCGATGTACGAGAGCAGGGCCGGCAGGAGGGTCACCGAGGCGGCCACGGTCAGGATGACGGTGAGGGAGGCGGCTGTCGCGACGCCGCCCAGGAAGTTCAACCGCAGGACCAGCATGCCGAGCAGGGCGATGCAGACGGTGGCTCCGGCGAAGACGACGGCCCGACCGGTGGTGGCGACGGCGCTCTCGGCGGCCTCCTCGACCGTCAGCCCCCGGGCCAGGCCCTTGCGGTGCCGGGTGACGATGAAGAGGGCGTAGTCGATGCCGACGCCGAGGCCGACGAGGGTGCCGAGCATCGGGGCGAAGTCGGCGACGGGCATGGCGTGCCCGAGGAGGGTGATGCCGAAGTAGGCGCTGCCGACGCTGACGAGCGCGGTCGCGATGGGCAGCAGGCTCGCGGCGAGCGAGCCGAAGGCCAGGAAGAGGACGAGGGCGGCGATGGCCACGCCGATGACCTCGGCGAGGTGGGCGCTGGGTGCCTCGGTCAGGCCGATCGCGCGGCCGCCGAGTTCGACCTGGAGGCCGTCGGCCCGGGTGGTGGGGTTGCGGGCCGCGTCGACGACGGCTTTGGCCTGTTCCTTGGGGACGGCGTCGGCCGGCCGGTCGAAGGTGACGACGGCGTAGGCGGTGCGCCCGTCGCGGCTGATCTGCGCGGCGCCGGCGGGGCCCGGGTCGTAGGGGCCGCTGACGCTGCCGACGCCGGGGAGGGCGGCGACCTCTTCCAGGGCCCGGGTCATGCGCCGTTCCACGTCGGGGGTGCGCGCCGTCTGGTGCTCCGGGGTCCGCCACACGATGGTGTCGGTGTCGCCGCCCTGGCCGTGGAAGCCGTCGCGCAGCAGGGCGTGGGCCTTGCTGGACTCGGTGCCGGGGACCTCGTAGTCGTTGGAGAACGCGCTGCCGGCGGCGGTGGCCGTCGCGGCTGTGGCGCCGAGGGCGAGCAACCAGATCAGGACGGTGACGAGTCGATGCCGCATGCACCACCGTGCGATTGCTGCCAACGGACGTGCTCCCTGGTGGTTCGGATCTTCACCGGGGATGGCCCGACGCAAAGAACGCTTGAACGCTTGAACTTGTGGACTCGGGTGGGGGTGCACCCGAGATGTCGTGGAGCGGCCTGGGCCGATCTACACCTCAATGCCACGATCTCAGCGTTTGGTGATCGTTGGCGGCTTTCGTGGGGATCGTCACAGGGGCTGATCAGCCCGGTACCCGGGGACGGAGGGCCAGCGGACGGTGAGGACGACCGTGTCCTCCTCGGCGTACCAGGAGTGGTCGACGCCGCGTCCCCAGACGACGTAGTCGCCCTGTTCGGCGAGGACGACGGTGCGGTCGGGGAACTCCAGCCGGAAGCGGCCGCTGATGAGCACCTGGAGCGCGGTGCGCTGCTCGCCGGTCACCCAGCGCTCGCGTTCCTCGCCTTTGGGGTGGACGCCCCACTTGATCTCCACGTCCTCGCTGTGGCGGGGATCGCCGGGGGCCTTGAAGTGGCCGAGGAGCCAGCCCCGGTCGGCGGCGGCGTCTGGGGTGGCCTTGCCGGTGTGGATGGGGGTGTCATCGTTCACAGGGCGAGATTAATGCAGTTGTGGGGGTGGTCGGGCGGCTGGTGAGCTGGGTCGCATGACGATGGATCATGACGAGCTCTTGAAGGTCCGTGACCACTACGACGCCCTGATGCGGCGGGACGCGGTTCCCGACGCCGCGAACGCGCGCGTGGAGCGGGTGGGCCGGGTGGTACGCCAGACCGTGACCGGGCTCGGCTGGAACGGCGTGCTCTGGTCCGACCTCGACGAGGAGACGGCGGACGCGGAGATCGCGGCGCAGGTGGCGTACTTCGGGGCGCGCCGAGGCGAGGAGGGCGGCGCGGAGTTCGAGTGGAAGCTGTACTCCCACGACCGCCCGGCCGACCTCGGGGACCGGCTGCGCGCGGCGGGCTTCGAGCCGGAGCCGCCCGAGACGCTGATGGTCGCGCGGACGTCCGACCTGGCCGCCCTGCCGGTGGAGCCGCCGGAGGGGATCACCCTGCGGGTGGTCCGGGACGAGGCCGGGGTGGACCTGATGATGGACGTCCACCACAGGGCCTTCGGCACGGAGCGGCCCCGGATCCGGCAGCAGATGCTCAGCCTGCTGCGCGACGAGCCGGAGACCATCGAGGCCGTGGTCGCGATGGCCGGGGAGGTCCCGGTGAGCGCGGCCCGCATGGAGATGCGGCCGGGCAGCCCCTTCGCCGGGCTGTGGGGCGGCGGCACGGCCCCGCAGTGGCGCGGTCGCGGCATCTACCGCCTGCTGGTGGCCCACCGGGCCCGCGTGGCGGCCGAGCGGGGGATCCCGTACCTCCAGGTGGACGCGTCGGACGACAGCCGGCCCATCCTGGAGCGGCTGGGCTTCGGCGTGCTGGGCGTCACGATCCCGTACGTCCGGCAGCTGCCGGGCGCCTGAGGCGGGGTCGGCAACCTTCCGTGGCCGGGCGCGAGGCGGCAGGATCGGGGCCATGGAACGCATCGGACCGCCCCTGACCGGGGCCGAGCGCGAAACCCTCCGCGCCTACCTCGACTTCCACCGTGCCACCCTCGCCTGGAAGTGCGAGGGACTCGGCGACGAGGAGCTGCGCCGCCCGGCCTCTCCGCCGTCCACCCTGTCCCTGCTGGGCCTGGTCCGGCACATGGCGGAGGTGGAGCGGCACTGGTTCCGCCGCACCGTCGGCGGGGCGGACGTGCCCCACCTGTGGTCGGACCGCCACGACTTCCAGGCCGCCTACGACGCCACCGGCGCCACGCGCGCCGAGGCCTTCGCGGCGTGGGAGGCGGAGGTGGAGCACTCCCGCTCCGTCGAGGCCGCCGCCGCGTCGCTGGAGGTGACGGCGTACGTCCCCAAGTGGGAGAAGGAGGCCTCGTTGCGGCTCGTGATGCTCCACATGATCCACGAGTACGCCCGCCACAACGGCCACGCCGACTTCCTGCGCGAGGCCATCGACGGCTCCACGGGGGCCTGACCCCCGCCCACCGCGCATTCCCCCCGAGCACCCTTATAGTTAGGCCAGCCTAACCTAATCTTCTCGGGGAAGAGTGTGAGCAGTGTGACTACCGAGGCCTACGAGGTCTATCGCGACAGCTGGGGCATCCCGCACCTCCGTGCCTCCGACCCGCTCCACCTCGCCTACGCCCAAGGCCGCGTCACCGCCCTGGACCGCGCCTGGCAGTTGGAGGTCGAACGGCACCGCGCCCAGGGCTCCAGCGCCGCGTTCCTCGGGATCGAGTCCCTCGCCTGGGACCGCTTCGCCCGCCGGGCCCGCCTCGACGACACCGCCCGCCTCTGCCACGAGACCCTGCTCGCCGACGACCCGGACACCGCCGCCTGGGTCGGCGCCTACGTCGACGGCGTCAACTCCGGCCTGGCCGACGGCGCCGCCCGTGACGAGCGCTTCGCGCGCAGCGGCCACACCCCCACCCCCTGGGAACCCTGGGTCCCGCTGTCCATCTGGATCGGCACCCACATCCTGTTCACCGGACTCCCCACCAAGCTCTGGCGCGAGCGCGTCGCCCGCGCCCTGGGCGACGAGGCCGCGACCCTCTTCGCCACCGACGGCCCCGGCACCGCCGGCAGCAACGGCTGGCTGGTCCCCGGGGACCGGACCGCGAGCGGCGCGGCGATCATCGCCGGCGACCCGCACCGCTTCATCGAAGACCCGGGCGTCTACCAGCAGATACGTCTCTCCTGCCCGGACTACGACGTCCTCGGCCTGGCCGTCCCCGGCGTCCCCGGCCTCGGCCACTTCGGCCACACCGGCACCGCCGCCTGGGCCATCACCAACGCGATGGCCGACTACCAGGACCTCTACGTGGAGCGGCTGCGGCCCACCGCCGACGGCGCCGGCATCGAAGCCCTGGGCCCCGACGGCGTCTGGGAACCCGTCACCCGCCACACCGAGACCATCACCGTGGCCGGCGCCCCGGACGAGGAGGTCGAGGTCCTGGAGACGGCCCGCGGCCCGATCGTCGTAGGCGGCGAGCCCACCGACGGCGACGCGCCCGGGAACGACTCCACGGACGGGGCCTGCTCCACGGACCGGGCGGACGAGGAGACCCTCTCCCTGCGCTACCCGCCCCGCGTCCGCCGCGACCTCGGCTTCGCCGCCCTGCCCGCCCTGCTGCGTGCCCGTACGGTCGCCGACATCGACCGCGCCCTCGACTGCTGGGCCGAGCCGGTCAACGTCGTCCACGCCGCCGACACGTCCGGCGGCCTCCTGCACCGCGTCGCCGGCGCCGTCCCGCTGCGCGACCCCGCGAACCGGCTCCGCCCGGTCCCCGCCTGGGAGTCGCGCCACGCCTGGCGGGGCTGGGCGCCGACCCCCGCCGAGCCCGTCCAGGGCTTCGCCGTCATGGCGAACGCGCGCGGCATCGCCTCCCCGCTCGGCGTGGAGTTCGCGCCGCCGCACCGCGCCGACCGGATCCGCGCCCTGCTCAGCGGCTCCGCGGACTGGTCCCCGAAGGCGATGGCCGACGTACACCGCGACACGTACCTGGCCTCCGCCGAACCGCTGCTCGCCCTGCTGCCCGCCCTCGACGGCCTCTCCCCCGCCGCCGACGCGCTGCGCGCCCGACTCCTGGCCTGGGACCGGCACATGGAGGCCGACAGCACGGACGCCACCGTCTTCGCGGCGTTCCGAACGGCGACGGTACGCCGCTTCGCCGCCGATCCCGTCTTCGCGGGCCTGGCGGACGCCCCCGGCGGCCCGGAGGTCTTCCACCCCTGGCTGTACCTCGTCCCGCGCGTCGGGTACGCCCTCGAAGGGCTGCTGACCACCCCCCTCCTCCCCGGCCTCGACCGCGCGGCCCACGTCCGCGCCGCCCTGGAGGAGACGGCGGCGGCCGGCGCCCCCGACGCCGCCTGGTCCTCCGTACACCGCCTCGCGCCCTGGCAGGCCCTGCCCGCCCCGGACGCCGGGAACGCCGAGAACGCCGAGGACGACTGGCCGGGTCTGGGCGGCGACCACGACTGCGTCAACGCCACCTCCTCCGTGCCCGGTTTCACCGACCGCTTCGCCCGCGCCTCGGCGGCCCGCTACGTGTGGGACCTCGCCGACCGCGACGCCGGCCTCTGGGTGGTCCCGCTGGGCGCGGACGGCGTCACCGGCTCGCCCCACCACCGCGACCAGCTCCCGCTCTGGGCCCGCTGCGAACTCGTACCGGTCGTCACCGACTGGTCCCGTCTCACCAAGGAAACCGCATGATCTCCACCCGTCAGCCCGTGTACAGACACGTGGTCGAGGGCTTCGGCACGGTCACCATCACCCCCGTCGACCCCGCCGCCGACTCGGCCCTGATCCACAGCTGGGTCACCGAGGAGCGGGCCCGCTTCTGGGGGATGGGCGGGGCGAGCCGCGAGCTGGTCCAGGAGATCTACGAGGACGTGGACCGCCGCACCACCCACCACGCGTTCATGATCGACCGCGACGGCGAGCCCGTCGCGCTCTTCCAGACGTACGACTGCGCCGAGGACCGCGTCAGCGAGTGCTACGAGGTCCGGCCCGGGGACGTCGGCGTGCACCTGCTGATCGCCCCGACCAAGGGCGCCGCCGAACGCGGTTTCACCGCCGGCCTGTTGACCGCCTTCATCGCGTTCGTCTTCTCGGACCCGGCCACCCGCCGGATCGTCGGCGAACCGGACGCGCGCAACGCGAAGGCGATCGCCCTGCTGGAGCGCACCGGCTTCGAGCTCGGCCCGGAGATCGAACTCCCCGAGATCGACCTGCCGGAGGTCTACCTCCCGGCCAAGCGCGCCCGCCTGGCCTTCCTCCACCCCCCGGCCGCGCGCTGAGGCCCGCGTCCCCACACGAAAGCGGCCCGCACCGACGTCCCGGTGCGGGCCACTCTCGTTGTTCGTTCGTCGGCGACGCCGGGATCAGCCCTCGGAGACGCCCAGGCGCTCCAGGATCAGTTCCTTGACGCGGGCCGCGTCGGCCTGGCCGCGGGTGGTCTTCATGACCGCGCCGACCAGGGCGCCGACGGCGGCGATCTTGCCGCCGCGGATCTTGTCGGCGATGGCCGCGTTGCCCGCGATGGCCTCGTCCACGGCCGCGCCGAGCGCGCCCTCGTCCGAGACGACCTTCAGGCCGCGCTTCTCGACGACCTCGTCCGGGGTGCCCTCGCCGGCGAGGACGCCCTCGATGACCTGGCGGGCCAGCTTGTCGTTGAGCGAACCGTCCGCGACCAGGGCCGCGACGCGCGCGACCTGGGCCGGGGTGATCGGCAGCTCGTCGACCGAGACGCCCTGCTCGTTGGCGTTGCGCGCCAGCTCGCCCATCCACCACTTGCGGGCGGCGGCCGAGTCGGCGCCTTCCTCGATGGTGGCGACGATGGAGTCCACGGCGCCCGCGTTGAGGATCGACTGCATGTCGTGCTCGTTGACGCCCCACTCCTCACGGAGTCGGTTGCGGCGTACGCGCGGCATCTCGGGCAGCGCGGCGCGCAGCTCCTCGACCCACTCGCGGGCCGGGGCGACGGGCACGAGGTCGGGCTCCGGGAAGTACCGGTAGTCCTCGGCGTTGTCCTTGATGCGGCCGGCCGTGGTGGAGCCGTCCTCCTCGTGGAAGTGCCGGGTCTCCTGCACGATCGAACCGCCGGACGAGAGCACCGCCGCGTGGCGCTGGATCTCGAAGCGGGCCGCGCGCTCGACGGAGCGCAGGGAGTTGACGTTCTTGGTCTCCGAGCGGGTGCCGAACGGCGCCTCGGGGCTCGGGCGCAGCGACAGGTTGACGTCGCAGCGCATCTGGCCCTTGTCCATGCGGGCCTCGGAGACGCCGAGCGCCTTGATGACCTCGCGCAGCTCGGCGACGTACGCCTTGGCGACCTCGGGGGCCCGCTCGCCCGCGCCCTCGATGGGCTTGGTGACGATCTCGATGAGCGGGATGCCGGCGCGGTTGTAGTCCAGCAGGGAGTGGGACGCGCCGTGGATACGGCCGGTGGCGCCGCCGACGTGCAGCGACTTGCCGGTGTCCTCCTCCATGTGGGCGCGCTCGATCTCCACGCGGAAGATCTCGCCGTCCTCCAGCTGGACGTCGAGGTAGCCGTTGAAGGCGATCGGCTCGTCGTACTGGGAGGTCTGGAAGTTCTTCGGCATGTCCGGATAGAAGTAGTTCTTCCGGGCGAAGCGGCACCATTCGGCGATCTCGCAGTTCAGCGCGAGACCGATCTTGACGGCCGACTCGACGCCGATCGCGTTGACGACCGGGAGGGAGCCGGGCAGACCGAGGCAGGTCGGGCAGGTCTGCGAGTTGGGCTCGGCGCCCAGCTCGGTGGAACAGCCGCAGAACATCTTGGTCTTGGTGCCGAGCTCGACATGGACCTCAAGGCCCATGACGGGGTCGTACGACGCGAGGGCGTCCTCGTACGACAGCAGTTCGGTGAAGGTGGTCACGGTGAAACTTTCCCTCTCAGCCCAGCAGGACGTCGTCGTTGCCCAGGCGCTTCAGCTCGCGGTACAGGATCGCGAGGCCGGTGACGATGGCGGCGGCGGACACGACGGCGTCGACCAGCTGCAGCGTGTCGTGCTCGGTGCGGGCCTTGCGGGCCTGCTTGATCACGCTGATGGCACCGAAGGCGGTGGTGCCGATCGACAGGTAGGTGCCGGACTTGGACTTCTTGAAGCCCTTGGCCTTGGACAGTGCGCTTCCACTCACAGCGACGGTGCCTCCTCAAGCAGCGGGTGACCCCAGCGCTCGACGAAGGCGGCCTCTACGGCGGCACCGACCTTGTACAGGCGGTCGTCCTTCATCGCAGGGGCGATGATCTGCAGTCCGACGGGAAGACCGTCCTCCGGTGCCAGGCCGCAGGGGAGCGACATGGCGGAGTTGCCGGCCAGGTTGGTCGGGATGGTGCACAGGTCCGCGAGGTACATCGCCAGCGGGTCGTCGGTGCGCTCACCGATGGCGAAGGCGGTGGTCGGGGTCGTCGGGGAGACGATCACGTCGACCTGCTCGAAGGACTTCTCGAAGTCCTTCGTGATGAGCGTGCGGACCTTCTGGGCGGAGCCGTAGTACGCGTCGTAGTAGCCGGAGCTGAGCGCGTACGTACCGAGGATGATGCGACGCTTGACCTCGTCGCCGAAGCCGGCTTCGCGGGTCAGGGCGGTGACGTCCTCGGCGGACTTGGTGCCGTCGTCGCCGACGCGCAGGCCGTAGCGCATGGCGTCGAAGCGGGCGAGGTTGGAGGAGCACTCGGACGGCGCGATCAGGTAGTACGCGGCCATCGCGAGGTCGAAGGACGGACAGTCCAGCTCGACGATCTCGGCGCCGAGCTCCTTGAGGAGCTCGACGGACTCGTTGAAGCGCTGGACGACGCCGGCCTGGTAGCCCTCGCCGGCGAACTGCTTGACGACACCGACGCGCATGCCGGCGACGGAGCCGTTGCGGGCCGCCTCGACGACCGGCGGGACCGGGGCGTCGATGGAGGTGGAGTCCAGCGGGTCGTGGCCGGCGATGACCTCGTGCAGGAGCGCCGCGTCCAGGACCGTACGGGCGCACGGGCCGCCCTGGTCGAGGGAGGACGAGAACGCCACCATGCCGTAGCGGGAGACGCCGCCGTACGTGGGCTTCACGCCGACGGTGCCGGTGACGGCGGCGGGCTGACGGATGGAACCGCCGGTGTCCGTGCCGATGGCCAGGGGGGCCTGGAACGCGGCGAGGGCCGCCGCGCTGCCGCCGCCCGAGCCGCCGGGGATGCGGGTGAGGTCCCAGGGGTTGCCGGTGGGGCCGTAGGCGCTGTTCTCGGTGGAGGACCCCATGGCGAACTCGTCCATGTTGGTCTTGCCGAGGATGACGACGTCGGCTTCCTTCAGCTTGCGCGTCAGGGTGGCGTCGTACGGCGGGATCCAGCCTTCGAGGATCTTCGAACCGACGGTGGTCGGGACCCCGACGGTGGTGAAGATGTCCTTGAGGGCGAGCGGGACGCCGGCCAGCGGGCCGAGCTTCTCGCCGGCCTCGCGCTTGGCGTCTACGGCGCGGGCCTGGGCGAGGGCGCCTTCGCGGTCGACGTGCAGGAAGGCGTGGACCTTCTCGTCGGTGGCGTCGATGCGGGCCAGGTGGGCCTCGGTGACCTCGACGGCCGTCAGTTCGCCGGAGGCGATCTTCTCGGCGGTCTGGGCGGCCGTGAGCCTGATGATGTCGATCATGATGATTAGTCCTCCCCCAGGATCTGCGGCACCTTGAAACGCTGCTGCTCCTGGGCGGGAGCGCCGGAAAGCGCCTGCTCGGGGGTGAGCGACGGACGGACCTCGTCCGCGCGCATGACGTTCGTCAGCGGCAGCGGGTGGGAGGTCGGCGGGACGTCTTGGTCGGCGACCTCGGAAACGCGGGCGACCGCGCCGATGATGTCGTCGAGCTGTCCTGCGAAGTGGTCGAGCTCTTCGCTCTTCAGCTCCAGACGTGCCAGCCGAGCGAGGTGGGCGACCTCCTCGCGCGTGATGCCAGGCATGCGGCGATCCTCTGGGGGTGGTGAGTGTGTAGGTTTCGGTGCCAATCCTATGGGGCCGGGCCCCCGACCCACTAAACGGTTTGCCACCGCCCCCACGCGAAGCCCCTCCCCTCCCGTGGGCTCCGCCCCCGACCCCCCGCGCCCCAAACGCCGGCGAGGCCGATTTTCCGCCCGTCAGGCATGCCCCAGCCCAGCCGGCATGACCCAGCCCCGCCGGCACCCCTCCAGCCCGGCCGGCACCCTCCAGCCCCGCCGGCGTTTGAGGCGCGGGGTCTGGGGCGGAGCCCCAGGGAACGGAGGAAGGGCGGGTAGGGGACGGCCCCGCGCAGCGGCAACCAACGACGCGCCCCAGCCACTCCCCCGGACCCCGCCCGCCCGGTCGACGGACGGAGTCCGGCGCAGCGGCGCGAAGCCGGGGAGGCCCGCCAGGGCCGAGCCGCGCGAGCGGCGCGTCAAGAAACGAGCGGCGCGTCAAGACAGGGGCGTCGAGGTTTCCGAGGGGGCCGCGGCGGCCAGTTCGGCGGTGATGTCGGCCGGGCGGCGCCAGCCGCGTTCGCCTCGGGCGAGGAGCCAGGCGGTGGCCTCCTGCGGCGGCATCGCGGCGGCGACCAGCCACCCCTGCACCGCGTCGCACCCCAGGTCCCGCAGCCGCTCCCACGTCTCGTCGTCCTCGACACCCTCGGCCACGACCAGCAGGCCCAGGGAGTGCGCCAGGTCCACCGTGCAGCGGACGATCTCCGCGTCCTGCGCGTCGACGGCCAGTCGCGCCACGAACGACCGGTCGATCTTCAGCTCGCTGACCGGCAGCCGCCGCAGGTGGACCAGGGAGGAGTAGCCGGTGCCGAAGTCGTCCAGGGACATCTTCACGCCGTGGCCGGTCAGGCCCGCCATCGTGTCGGCCGCCCGCTGCGGGTCCTCCAGCAGCACGTGCTCCGTTATTTCCAGCTGGAGCCCGCTCGCCGGAACCCCGTGCCGGGCCAGCCGCGCCGCGACGGCGCCGGCGAAGCCGGGGGTGTGGACGTCGCGCGGGGAGACGTTGACGGCGACCGGGACCTTCAGGCCCTGCGCCCGCCACCGGGCGACCTGCGCGAGGGCGGTCTCCAGGACGTACTCCGTCAGGTGCGGCATGAGGCCCGAGGTCTCCGCGATCGCGATGAACTCGTCCGGCGAGACCCGCCCCCGCTCCGGGTGCACCCACCGCACCAGCGCCTCCAGCCCGGCCACCTGCCCGTCGAAGCGGACCTTCGGCTGGTAGTGGAGTTCCACCTCGCCCGCGTCCAGCGCCCGCCGCAGGTCGCCGAGGAGGCCGAGCCGGTCGGGGGTGTTGCTGTCGCGCTTGGACTCGTAGACCTCGACGCCCGTGCGGTCCCGCTTCGCCTGGTACATGGCGACGTCGGCCCGCCGCAGCAGCCCCTCGGCGTCCAGCGCGTGGTCGGGGAAGACGGCGAGGCCGGCGCTGGCCTCCAGGACGAGGGTCAGCCCGTCGAGGTCGAGCGGCGAGCTGAGCTCGGCGACCAAACCGCGGGCGACCCGCTGCGCGCTGGTGGTGGAGTCCGCGAGGGGCAGCAGGACGGCGAACTCGTCGCCGCCGAGCCGGGCCGCCTCGGCGTCCGCCGGCAGGGCCTGGCGGAGCCGTTCGGCGATCTGGAGGAGCAGCCGGTCCCCGGCCAGGTGACCGAGGGTGTCGTTGACGGAGCGGAAGCGGTCCAGGTCGATCAACACAAGAGCTGACCGGGTGCCCAAACGTTCAGCCTCGTCCAGCGCGGACCAGGCGCGCTCCAGCAGCCACTGTCGGTTCGGCAGCCCGGTCAGCGGGTCGCGCAGTTGCTCCTCCGCCCGCGCACGGGCGATCCACAAGGTGGAGTCGAGCGCGATGAGCGGTACGGCGAACAGCGGCAGCAGGACGGGCCGGCTGACGGCGACCACGCAGATCAACGGGGCGATGCCGAGCAGGGCGGCGGCCACCAGCGCCTGCCGCAGCAGGGCGGTACGGGCCACCGTGGGCAGTCCGCCACCGCGCGGGGTCAGCGAGAACCACAGCAGGAGCCGCGTCACCGCGAGGTAGGCGAAGGCCACGAGCACGATCTCGGGGACGGCCGCGAGGTCCCACGCGGCCGGCAGCCACGGCGCCTCCACGGTCGGGACGTCACCGAACGCGGCCAGGACGAGGGCCCCGGCGGCGATGCCGAGGATGTCGACGGAGCCGTGCAGCAGCCCCTGGCGCCAGCGGTGCCGGCGGGCGGCGCCGACCAGGGAGACGACCGCCAGCGAGACGAGCCCGGCGGGGATCCACCCGTACAGGAGGAGCACGCCGAGGGTGAGGGCGGCGCCCGATCCGGTGCCGCCCCACCAGCGGTCGCGTCCGAGGGCGACGAGGTGGCCGACGATGACGCCGGTGAGCAGGGCCAGCGCCCAGCCGACCGTGCCTCCGGGGAACAGGGACTGACGGTCGGTCAGCGCCGCGACGACGCCGGCGACCAGGACCACGAAGGACACACCCACGACGATCAGGGGCAGCACGGTGCGCCGCCCCTGTCCGGTCCCGCCCGCTCTCGTGTCGAGGGGGTGGGTCTCGGGTGTCCTGGCACCCAGGACACCGATCCGGCCCGTCCGCAAGGGCGGGATGTCCCCGCCGAATTCAGGTGACGGGTCGGCGCTTTCGGTGGGTTTCATGCCCGTCCCTCTCACAGCCGGCGATGCCGATGTCACGCGATGGCCCCGATGTCATGCCATCACGGCTGAAGCGCATCAGGCAGCCGTGCACGACAGGCGCACCCCACAACAGTAGGACGCGAGAGGCTCCCAGGGGCAGCGGTCGGCGGTGGTTGCCCGAATGCGACCCAGCCATCCTCATCAGTACGGTATCCGCCGAACGGGTGAGTTTGGACCAGGACCCCCCCGTCACCCATCCGATGATCCGACAGGTCACCGGGCCTCGAACAGCCTTGTACCGGCCGTTTACCACCGGACACCGCGCCCGGCGTGCGCCCGCCCGTACGGCCGCACGCCACGCATCCGTTCGCCCAGGGCGCGTCACTCCCCTCCCGGCTTACTACTCCCCTTCGCCCTCGCCGTCCAGCGGGAGGGCGGCGGCGCGGGCGGCGTCCGGGCCCTGCTCCAGGAGCACCGCGAAACCGGCGTCGTCGAGGACGGGCAGCTTCAGCTGCACGGCCTTGTCGTACTTGGAGCCCGGGTTGTCGCCGACGACCACGAACGACGTCTTCTTCGACACGGAGCCGGTCACCTTGGCACCGCGGCTCTGGAGCGCCTCCTTGGCCCCGTCGCGCGTGTGGCTCCGCAACGTGCCCGTGACGACGACGGTCAGGCCTTCCAGGGGACGCGGGCCCTGCTCCTCGCCGGAACCTTCCTCCTCCATCCGGACCCCGGCCTCCCGCCACTTGCGCAGGATCTCCTGGTGCCAGTCGACGGCGAACCACTCCTTCAGGGAGGCGGCGATGATCGCCCCGACCCCGTCGGTGGCCGTCAGTTCCTCCTCGGTGGCCTGCTCGATCCGCTCGATGGAACGGAACTCGCGGGCCAGGGCCTCGGCCGCGACCGGCCCGACGTGACGGATCGACAGGCCGTTGATGACGCGGGCGAGCGGGCGGTGCTTGGCGGCGGCGATGTTCTCCAGCATCGCCAGCGCGTTCTTCTTCGGCTCGCCCTTCTGGTTGGCGAAGACCGTGACGATCTTCTCCTCGCCCGTCTTCGGGTCCCGCTTGGGCAGTCCGCTGTCCGGGTCCCGGACGTACGCCTTGATGGGCAGCAGCTGCTCGATGGTCAGGCCGAACAGGTCACCCTCGTCGAGCAGCGGCGGCTCGGCCGGCTCCAGCGGGGCGGTCAGCGCGGCGGCCGCGACCATGCCGAAGTTCTCGATGTCGAGGCTCTGTCGGCCGCCGAGGTAGAAGAGCCGCTCGCGCAGCTGGGCGGGGCAGGTCTGCCCGTTGGGACACCGGACGTCGATGTCCGCCTCCTTCATCGGCCGCAGCTCGGTGCCGCACTCGGGGCACACCGACGGCATCACGAACTCCCGCTCGGTGCCGTCCCGCAGGTCCACCACCGGTCCCAGGATCTCGGGGATGACGTCGCCCGCCTTGCGCAGGACGACGGTGTCCCCGATGAGCACGCCCTTGGCCTTGACGACCTCCTGGTTGTGCAGGGTGGCGAACTCGACCTCCGAGCCGGCCACCGTCACCGGCTCCACCTGCGCGTACGGGGTCACGCGCCCGGTACGGCCGACGCCGACCTTGATGTCGATCAGCTTGGTGTTGACCTCTTCCGGGGCGTACTTCCAGGCGATGGCCCAGCGCGGGGCGCGGGCCGTGGAGCCCAGCCGGCCCTGGAGGGCGATCTCGTCGAGCTTGACGACGACGCCGTCGATCTCGTGCTCCACCGAATGACGGTTCTCGCCGAAGCGGGCGATGAACTCCCGCACCTCGGCGAGCGTGGAGACCACGACGTTGTGCCGCGCGGTCGGCAGGCCCCACTCGCGCAGCAGCTCGTACGCCTGCGACTGGCGCTCGATCTCGAAGCCCTCGCGGGCTCCGAGGCCGTGCACGACCATGTGCAGCGGGCGACTCGCGGTGACCTTCGGGTCCTTCTGGCGCAGGGAACCGGCCGCCGCGTTGCGCGGGTTGGCGAACGGCTTGCCCTCGGCCGCAACCAGGCGGGCGTTGAGCTCCTCGAACTTCTCCATCGGGAAGTACACCTCGCCGCGGATCTCGACGAGGGCCGGGATCCGGTCGCCCTTGAGGCGGTCCGGGATCTCGGCGATGGTGCGGACGTTGGGCGTGATGTCCTCGCCGGTGCGGCCGTCGCCGCGGGTGGCGGCCCGGGTCAACCGACCGTTCTCGTAGGTGAGGTTGACCGCGAGGCCGTCCACCTTGAGCTCGCACAGGTAGTGGAAGTCCGGGGTGTTCACGTCCCGGGCCACGCGGTCGGCCCAGGCGGACAGTTCCTCGTCGTCGAAGGCGTTGTCGAGGGAGAGCATCCGCTCGCGGTGCTCGACGGCGGCGAAGTCCGTCTCGTACGCCCCGGCCACCTTCTGGGTGGGCGAGTCGGGCGTACGCAGCTCCGGGAACTGCTCCTCCAGGGCCTCCAGCGAGCGCAGCAGCTGGTCGAACTCGGCGTCGCTGACGACCGGCTGGTCGTTCACGTAGTACCGGAAGCGGTGCTCCTCGACCTGCTCGGCGAGCAGGGCGTGCTGCTCGCGCGCCGCCGTCGGTACTGCCGTGTCCTGCTGTTCGGCTGCCATGCCGTGTCCTCCCGTGGCCCCGTCTCGACCGTCACTCAGGGTTGTCGGCGAGCGACCTCGCCGCCCTGACGCAGTGCGCCTGCACCGCGCGGGCATACGCGGGCGAAGCACCCGCCAGACCGCACGACGGGGTGACCACGACGGACTCGGCGAGAGTCCCCGGGGCCAGTCCCAGCCTGCGCCAAAGCTTCCTGACACCCATGACGCTACCGCCCGGGTCCGACAACGGGCCGTCGGTACCGGGCACGACTCCGGCGAAGAGCCTCAGCCCGCCCTCGACGGCCTCCCCGATGGCGTCGTCCTCGCGCTCGGTGAGCAAGGAGAAATCGAACGAGACGCCCGCGGCCCCGGCCCGTCGCAGCAGCGCGAAGGGCACCTCGGGCGCGCAGGAGTGGACGACGACCTCGCCGTCGTGCACGGCGAACAGGTCCCGCAGGGCGCTCTCGACGACCTGGCGGTCGACGGCCCGGTAGGTGCGGTAGCCGCTGGCCGAGCGGACCCGGCCGCGCAGGACGGCGGTGAGCGCCGGCTCGTCGTACTGGAGGACGATCTCGGCGCCGGGGATCCGCTTGCGGACGTCGGCCAGGTGGTCGCGCAGGCCCTCGGCGAGGGAGGCGGCCAGGTCCCGGCAGGCGCCGGCGTCCTGGAGCACGGCCTCGCCTCCGTGCAGTTCGAGGGCGGAGGCCAGCGTCCACGGCCCGACGGCCTGGATCTTCAGCCGGCCCGCGTAGCCCTGGGTGAACTCCTCCAGGGCGTCGAGGTCCTCGCCGAGCCAGGAGCGGGCGCGACGGGTGTCGCGTCCGGGGCGGTCGCTGATCCGCCAGCCGCTGGGTTCGACGTGCGCGTACAGGTCGACGAGCAGCCCGAGGGAGCGGCCGATCATGTCGGCGCCGGGGCCGCGCGCGGGAAGCTCGGGCAGGTACGGGAACTCCTCGAAGGAGCCCGTCACCGTCTTGGCGGCCTCGCGGGCGTCGCCGCCGGGCATGGAGCCGACGCCGGTGGCGTTCGCGGTCATCGGCCCGGCCTCACGGTCAGGTCGTTGACCTCGGCGTCGCGCGGCAGGTCGACGGCCATGACGATCGTGGTCGCCACCGACTCGGGGTCGATCCAGGCGCTCGGGTCGTACTCCTTGCCCTCCTGGGAGTGCACCTTGGCCTGCATGGGGCTCGCGGTGCGGCCCGGGTAGACGGAGGTGACGCGGATGCCGTTGGCCTTCTCCTCGGCGCGCAGCGAGTCGGCGAGGGCCTTGAGGCCGTGCTTGGAGGCGGCGTAGGCGCTCCATTCGGCGTGGGCGGTCAGGCCGGCGCCGGAGTTCACGAAGACGACGGTGGCCTTCGAGGCGCGCAGGGTGGGCAGCAGCAGCCGGGTCACCTCGGCGGGGGCGATCAGGTTCACGTTGAGCTGCTGGTGCCAGGTCTTGGGGCGCAGCTCGCCGACGGGGCCGAGGTCGACGATGCCGGCGATGTGCAGGAGGGAGTCGATCCGCTCCGGCACGGGCTGCTTGGAGAAGGCCCACGACAGGCGGTCGGGGTCCGCGAGGTCGCCTACGAGGGTCCGCGCGCCGGGGTAGCGCTCGACGAGCTGCCGGGCGCGGGCGGCGTCGCGGGCGAGCAGGACGAGGTCGTCGCCCCGGGCGTGCAGGCGGGTCGCGACGGCGGCGCCGATGCCGGATCCGGCGCCGGTGATCAGGTGAGTAGCCATGGTGCCCATGCTCGCACCCCGCCGGGGGTGGGGGTCTCCCCCGGCGGGGGCCCGGATCGGAGCCCGGCGTCCGCGCGCACGCGGGCGGCGCCCGGCGCGGCGTCGGCGGGCCGTCGAGGGGTCGATTGCCTGCCGCGGGTCATACCGCCGCGTCGGCGCCTTCGCGGCCGTGGGGGCGGAAGGTGCGGCGGTAGCCGATCGGGGAGACGCCGAAGGCGGTGCGCATGTGTTGGCGCAGCGAGTTGGCGGAGCCGAAGCCGGCGCGGTGGGCGACGAGGTCGACGGGCAGGTCGCTCGACTCCAGCAGTTGGCGGGCGAGGTCCAGGCGCTGGGCGGTGAGCCACTGGACGGGGGTCATGCCGACCTCGTCGCGGAAGCGCCGCGTGAAGGTGCGCAGGCTCATGCGGGCGTGGCCGGCCAGCTCGGCGAGGGTGAGGGGCTCCCCGAGGCGCTCCAGGGCCCAGGCGCGGGTCGCCGTGGTGGTGGCGATCGTGGGGGCGGGAACGGGGCGGTCGATGTACTGGGCCTGGCCGCCGTCGCGCCAGGGCGGTACGACGCAGATGCGGGCTGCCCGGTTGGCGACGGTCGTCCCGTAGTCGCGGCGGATCAGGTGCAGGCACAGGTCGACGCCGGCGGCGACTCCGGCGGAGGTCAGGACGTCGCCGTCGTCGACGAAGAGGACGTCCTCGTCGACGACGACGCGGGGGTAGGCGCGGCGGAACTCGGGGGCGAGGTTCCAGTGGGTCGTGGCGGGGCGGCCGTCGAGGAGTCCGGCGGCGGCGAGCACGTAGGAGCCGGTGCAGATGGAGACGAGGCGGGTGCCGGGCCGGATCCGGGCGACGGCCGCGGTGACCTCGGGGGGCAGCGGGCCGCCGTGGGCCAGCTCGGGCATCGCGTGGGTGGGCGGGACGATCACGGTGTCGGCGGCGGCGAGGGCTTCGGCTCCGGCGGCGGGCTGCACGGTGAAGCCGGCGTCGCTGAGCACTGGGCCGCCGTCGGCGGTGCACACGGTGACCTCGTAGAGGGCCCGGCCCGTCGCGTCCAGGGCGCTGCCGAGGACCCGGGAGGCGATGCCCAGCTCGAACGGGGGGACGCCGGGCAGGGCGAGGACGGCGACCCGGTGCGGCGCCGTGGGGGCTGCTGCGGTCGCTTCGGTCGGCGGTGTCATCACGGCCACGCTCATGGCCAGATCCTGTCACATAGTGGCCATCCGGCCAACACCGCGAGCGCTCCGGGTGCCCGAGGCTGGGTCTACCGCCGGGGAGATCCCGGCGCCGAATGGTGTGGAACGGAATGAGGCGGAACAGCATGCGCGCGATGGTCGTGACCGAATTCGGTGGCCCCGAGAACCTGGTCGAGCGCGAGGTCGACCGACCCGAGCCGGGCCTGAACGAGGTCCTGGTACGGGTCCACGCGGCCGGGGTCAACCCGGTGGACTGGAAGACCCGGGCGAGCGGCGGCCTGATCGAGTGGGGCGAGGTCCCCGCCGTCGGCTGGGACGTCTCCGGCACGGTCGAGGCCGTCGGCGGCGGCGTGACCGTCTTCCGGCCGGGCGACGAGGTCTACGGGATGCCCCTCTTCCCGCGTCAGGCCGGCGGCTACGCCGAGTACGTGGTCGCCCCCGCCCGGCACCTGGCCCCGAAGCCGGCCTCGCTGAGCCACGTGGAGGCCGCCGCCCTGCCGCTGGCCGCGCTGACGGCCTGGCAGGCCCTGGTGGACACCGCCGACGTGCGCCCCGGCGAGCGGGTGCTCGTACACGCGGCGGCCGGCGGCGTCGGGCACCTGGCGGTGCAGATCGCCAAGGCGCGCGGGGCGTACGTGATCGGCACGGCCGGCGCGGCCAAGCACGAGCTGCTGCGGGCGCTCGGCGCGGACGAGGTGGTGGACTACCGCGCGACGGCGTTCGAGGAGGCCGTCGCGGACGTGGACGTGGTCCTGGACGGGGTCGGCGGCGACACCACCCGGCGGTCGCTGAAGGTGCTGCGCCCCGGTGGCCGACTGATCACCCTGCCCGGCCCGGACGCCCTGCCGGCGGACGCGGGCGAGGTCCGCGCGGACTGGATGCTGGTGGAACCCGACCACCTGGGGCTGCGCGAGATCGCCGCCCTGGTGGAGGCGGGCTCCCTGAAGCCCCTCGTGGACACGGTCCTCCCGCTGGAGCAGGCGGCGAAGGCCCACGAGATCGGCGAACCGGGCCGCACCACCGGCAAGATCGTCCTGACGGTGGTCCCGACGGCCGGTACGACCGGTACGGCCGCGGGCTAGACGGCGGCGGCGGTGGCTCGTGTGGTGGTGGCGATGGTGGCGGAGCCGACCACGCGGGTGCCGTCGTAGAGGACG
Source organism: Streptomyces sp. RerS4 (assembly GCF_023515955.1). Classification (GTDB taxonomy): domain Bacteria; phylum Actinomycetota; class Actinomycetes; order Streptomycetales; family Streptomycetaceae; genus Streptomyces. The sequence continues at coordinate 5,024,153 of NZ_CP097322.1, read as the reverse complement.
ATCGCCTGGCCGGGGGCCACGCCGCGGACCGGCTCCGTGAAGCGGACGCGCAGCTCGCCGTCCACGACCTCGGCGAAGACCTCCGTCTCGCCGCCGTGGGCGCGCAGCTGCGCGGTGTAGGTGCCGGGGGCGGCGGGCGTGGAGCCGCACCAGCGGGGGCGGATCGCGGTGAGGGCGCTGACGTCGAGGGCCTCGGCGGGGCCGACGGTGACGGTGTTGTTCACCGGGGAGATGTCGAGGACGTAGCGGGGCTTGCCGTCGGGCGCCGGGTGGCCGATGCGCAGGCCCTTGCGCTGGCCGATGGTGAAGCCGAAGGCGCCGTCGTGGCTGCCGATCTTCTCGCCGGCCTCGTCGACGATGTCGCCCTCGGCCTTGCCGAGGCGGTTCGCGAGGAAGCCCTGGGTGTCGCCGTCGGCGATGAAGCAGATGTCGTGGCTGTCGGGCTTCTTCGCGACGGCGAGGCCGCGCTCCTCGGCCTCGGCGCGGATCTCGTCCTTGGTGGTGAGGGTGTCACCGAGGGGGAAGAGGGCGTGGGCGAGCTGCTTCTCGTCGAGGACGCCGAGCACGTACGACTGGTCCTTGGCCATGTCGGAGGCGCGGTGCAGTTCGCGGGTGCCGTCCTCGTTCAGGACGACGGTGGCGTAGTGGCCGGTGCAGACGGCGTCGAAGCCGAGGGCGAGGGCCTTGTCGAGCAGCGCCGCGAACTTGATCTTCTCGTTGCAGCGCAGGCACGGGTTCGGGGTGCGCCCGGCCTCGTACTCGGAGATGAAGTCCTCGACGACGTCCTCGCGGAAGCGTTCGGCGAGGTCCCAGACGTAGAACGGGATGCCGATGACGTCGGCGGCGCGGCGGGCGTCGCGGGAGTCCTCGATGGTGCAGCAGCCGCGGGCGCCGGTCCGGAAGGACTGCGGGTTCGCGGAGAGCGCCAGGTGGACGCCGGTGACGTCGTGCCCGGCTTCGACCGCGCGGGCGGCGGCGACGGCGGAGTCGACTCCGCCGGACATGGCGGCCAGGACGCGGAGGGGGCGGGCGGTGCGCGGCAGGTTCTCAGTCATAGCACCGTCCAGGGTACGGGGAACCGCGCGGGGTCACAGCGCGTTATCGGCTCTGGGGGGTGGATCACATGACCAAGCAGGCGGACAAGGGCGGGACCACGGACCGGAAACCGGCGAGGCGGACCCGTCGGGCGGTGCTCTTCGGCGGGCTCGGGGTGCTCGGGATCGCGGCGGTGGCCGGGCGGGAGGAGATCGGGCGGGCCTGGTGGCTGCTGCCCGGGGTGTCCAAGCCGCGCAAGGAGGGCGAGATCGACTACCCCGGCGCGGGCTGGACGGCGGCCTCGCCGGCGAACTGGCGGCTCGCCGACCGGCCGGACGACTACCGGGTGGACCGGATCGTGGTGCATGTCACTCAGGGCGGGTTCGCGTCGTCGGTGCAGGCCTTCAGGAATCCGTTCCACAAGGCGTCGGCGCACTACATCGTCAACCAGGACGGTCATGTGGAGCAGCTGGTGCGCGAGCTGGACGTGGCGTTCCACGCGGGCAACCGCTCGATGAACGAGCGCAGCATCGGCATCGAGCACGTGGGGTTCGTCGACCGGCCGAAGGACTTCACGGACGCGATGTACGCGTCGTCGGCCCGGTTGGCCGCCGACATATGCCGCAGATACGGCATACCCGTGGACCGCCGGCACTTCCTGGGCCACTCCGAGGTCCCCGGCGCCGACCACACGGACCCGGGCCCCCTGTGGGACTGGGACCGCTACCTGGGCCTGGTGCGCGCGGAGCTGGGGACGCCTGGCCGGACAGCCCCTAGCTGAGGCCTGCCGTGCGGGCGCGTTCGACGGCCGGGCCGATGGCGGCGGCGACCGCGGCGACGTCCTCCTTGGTGGAGGTGTGACCGAGGGAGAAGCGCAGGGTGCCCCGGGCCAGCTGGGGGTCGGTGCCCGTCGCGAGCAGGACGTGGCTGGGCTGGGCCACGCCGGCGGTGCAGGCGGAGCCGGTGGAGCACTCGATGCCCTGGGCGTCGAGGAGCAGCAGCAGGGAGTCGCCCTCGCAGCCGGGGAAGCCGAAGTGGGCGTTGGCCGGGAGGCGGTCCTCGGGGTCGCCGCCGAGGACGGCGTCGGGGACGGCGGCGAGGACGGCGCGGACCAGTTCGTCGCGCAGGGCGCCGATCTCGGCCGCGAAGCGTTCGCGGCGGGCGGCGGCGAGCTCGGCCGCCACCGCGAAGGCGGCGATGGCGGGTACGTCGAGGGTGCCGGAGCGGACGTGGCGTTCCTGGCCGCCGCCGTGCAGGACGGGGACGGGGCTCTGGTCGCGGCCCAGCAGCAGGGCGCCGATGCCGTACGGGCCGCCGATCTTGTGGCCGCTGACGGTCATGGCGGCGAGGCCGCTGTCGCCGAAGCGGACGTCGAGCTGTCCGACGGCCTGGACGGCGTCGGAGTGCAGCGGGATCCCGTACTCCCGAGCGATCGCGGCGAGTTCGCGCACCGGCATGACGGTGCCGATCTCGTTGTTGGCCCACATGACGGTGGCGAGGGCCACGTCGTCGGGGTCGCGGTCGACGGCTTCCCGGAAGGCGTCGGGGTGGACGCGGCCGTGCCGGTCGACGGGCAGGTACTCGACGCGCGCGCCCTCGTGCTCGGCGAGCCAGTGCACGGCGTCGAGGACGGCGTGGTGCTCGACGGGGCTGGCGAGGATGCGGTCGCGGGCGGGGTCGGCGTCGCGGCGGGACCAGTAGAGGCCCTTGACGGCGAGGTTGTCGGCCTCGGTGCCGCCCGCGGTGAAGACCACCTCGCTCGGGCGCGCGCCGAGCGCCTCGGCGAGCGATTCGCGGGCCTCCTCGACGGTGCGGCGGGCCCGGCGGCCGGCCGCGTGGAGGGAGGAGGCGTTGCCGGTGGTGGCGAACTGCGCGGTCATCGCCGCGGCGGCTTCCGGCAGCATCGGCGTGGTCGCGGCGTGGTCGAGGTAGGCCATGATCCCCCGATTCTACGAGTCCCCGGGCTCCGGCCATGCCCCGGCCGGCGGCTCCGCGCACGGTCCACGCGAAGCCTGCCCGCCCGTACACCCCGAGAACCCCGCCGGGCCCCCGCGCGTGCGTGACACCCCCTAGCGCGGAGCCCGCGCGAGCTGGCGGGACTGGGCCACCAGGCGGTCGGCGGAGTCCCAGACCTCGGCGTCCTCCTCCAGGAAGCCCCCGGCGAGGTTGCGGGTGACGATGGACACGCGCAGCGGACCGGGGGCCGGGCGGCAGCGGATGTGGGTGGTGAGTTCGACGGTCGGGGTCCAGCCGAGCAGTCCGAGGTCGAAGGCGGTGGGCGGCAGCGCGTCCACGGCGAGCAGCAGCGACAGCGGGTCGGCGTCGCGGCCGTCGGCCAGTTCGAACCAGGCCCGCATCTCGCCCTTGCCGGAGGGGGCGCCGACGGCCCAGCCGGCGGTGGCCGGGTCGAGCCGCAGGCGCAGCCGGTCCACGATGGCGGAGCTGCCGGGGATGGGGGCCGCGCCGGCCTCGGCGCCGAGGCAGTCCTCGTAGGCGGGCATGGCCGGCGGGACGGCGACGGTGTGGACGGCGTCGGGGAGCGCGGAGAGGTCCCCGTACGAGGCGAGGACGCGGATGCGCTCGACCTCGTCGCCGTTCTCGTCGAACTGGAACAGGGAGGCCTGGCCGGTGGACAGCGTGCGACCGACGCGCACCACCTGGGTCCGGACGACGGCGGGGCCGGGTACGGAGGAGGTCAGGTAGTGCGCGGAGACGGAGAAGGGGTCCGGGTGCGGCAGGGCCGCCGAGAGGGCGCGGCCGACCAGGGCCAGCAGGTAGCCGCCGTTGACTGCGGCGATGATCGTCCAGCCGGCGGAGAGTTCCGCGTCGTACACCCCGGGCTCGCCCGCGCGGGGCGTGAGGGTGGTGTCGCGGTCGAATTCGCTGTCGCCGATGGTTGCCGGGGCCGCTGCGTGCGTCATGGGGACGACGGTACACCGCTAACTTACTAAGCGGTAGCTTTTGCTTCCGGGAAGGAATCCACGCCGATCCCGAAGCCCGTCACGGCTCTTCGGACACCGCCGAGCGGCGGTTCCAGGCCAGAGGGGCCCGCCAGTGGTAGCGCATCGCGAGCAGCCGCAGCACGAAGGCGGTGAGGATGGCGAGGGCGGTCGTCCAGGGGTTGAGGGCGTGCAGGCCGATGAAGACGGCCACCATCGAGGCGCCGACGACGGCGGGCACGGCGTACATCTCGCGGTCGCGCAGCAGCGACGGCACCTCGTTGGCCAGGACGTCGCGCAGTACGCCGCCCCCCACCGCGGTGGCCACGCCCAGGGCGGCGGAGGCGGTCAGGCCGAGCCCGTACTCGTAGGCCTTGGTCGTGCCCGTCACGCAGAACAGCCCGAGGCCGGCGGCGTCGAAGACGTTGATGGCCCGGTTGATCCGCTGGACCTCGGGGTGCAGGAAGAAGACGAGCGCGGCGGCGATCAGGGGCGTGACGAAGAAGCTCAGCTCCCCGAAGGCCGCGGGCGGCACGGCGCCGATGCACAGGTCGCGCAGCAGACCGCCGCCGAGGGCGGTGACGAGGGCGAGCACGGCGATGCCGAAGACGTCGAAGTTCTTGCGGACGGCGAGCAGGGCGCCCGCCGTGGCGAAGACGAAAATGCCCGCGAGGTCCAGGGCGTGCTGGATGCCGGGCGGGAAGAGATCGTGGAGCACCGGGTCATTGTCCCCCGAGGTCGGGGGCCTGCCGGACCGCCCCGGAGGGACACCCCATGACGCGGAACCACGCGGAACGACACCCCGTGAGCCGCAACGACCTCGGCGCGGCCGCCCGAGAGGCGGCCGCGCCGGGTACCGCCCGGCCGGGCCGGGCGGCGGTCTCGTCCGCTACTCCGAGACCGCCGCCGTCGCGTCCGCGGCGCCCGGCAGAGCCGGGTCGCCGGGGGCCTGGTCGGGGGCGTTCTCCGGGTGGTGACAGGCCACCTGGTGCCCGGTCTTCAGTGCCACGAGGGGCGGGTCCTGCGTCGCACACAGGGCCGTCGCCTTCCAGCACCGCGTGTGGAAGCGGCAGCCGCTGGGCGGGGAGATCGGCGAGGGCACGTCTCCCTTCAGCAGGATGCGGCCGCTCTTCGTGCCGCGCCGGCGCGGGTCCGGCACCGGCACCGCCGACATCAGCGCGTTCGTGTACGGGTGCATCGGGGCCCCGTAGAGGGAGGCGCGGTCGGCCAGTTCCACGATCTTGCCGAGGTACATCACCGCGATGCGGTCGGAGACGTGCCGAATGACCGACAGGTCGTGCGCGATGATCACGTAGGTGAGGCCGAGCTCCTCCTGGAGGTCGTCCAGCAGGTTCACCACCTGCGCCTGGATCGACACGTCCAGCGCCGACACCGGCTCGTCCGCGACCACGAGCTTCGGCTTGAGGGCCAGCGCCCTGGCGATGCCGATGCGCTGGCGCTGGCCGCCCGAGAACTCGTGCGGGTAGCGGTTGAAGTGCTCCGGGTTCAGGCCGACCAGCGACAGCAGCCGCTGCACCTCCGCCTTCAGTCCGCCCTCGGGGGTGACCCCCTGGAGCTTGAAGGGGGCGCCGACGATGGTGCCGACCGTGTGGCGCGGGTTCAGCGAGCCGTACGGGTCCTGGAAGATCATCTGCACGTCGCGGCGCAGCGGTCGCATGCCCGCCACGCCCAGGTGCGTGATGTCCCGGCCCTCGAACTCGATCTTCCCGCCGGTCGGTTCCAGCAGTCGGGTGATCAGCCGGCCCATGGTCGACTTGCCGCAGCCGGACTCGCCGACGACGCCGAGGGTCTCACCGCGGCGGACGTCGAAGTCGATGCCGTCGACGGCCTTGACGGCCCCCGTCTGCCGGCGCAGCAGCCCCTTGTTGATGGGGAAGTGCTTGACCAGGCCCGTCACCCGCAGCAGCGTGTCGGCCGAGCCGTCGGCGGCGGCCTGCGCCGGGGCCTGTGCCGGGGCCGGCGCGTCCGTCTTCTTCATGTCGCTCACAGCTTCGGCGCAATCTCTTCGGTCCAGATCCGGGTCCGCTCCTCCTGCGACATGTGGCAGGCGGACCAGTGCCGGCTGTCGTCCTGGGTCAGCTCGGGGCGCTGGGTGCGGGTGATGCCGCCCTTGGGCACGTCGGCGTAGGGGCACCGGGGGTTGAAGGCGCAGCCGCTCGGGATGTTGATGAGGCTGGGCGGCGAACCCTTGACCGGGATCAGGCGCTCGGTCTGCTCGCGGTCGATGCGCGGCATGGAGCCGAGCAGCCCCCAGGTGTAGGGGTGTCGGGGCTCGTAGAAGACCTTCTCGGCGGTCCCGCGCTCGACGCACCGGCCGCCGTACATCACGAGGATGTCGTCCGCCATCTCGGCGACGACGCCGAGATCGTGCGTGATCATGATGACGGCGGAGCCGAACTCCTTTTGCAGGTCCCGGATCAGGTCGAGGATCTGCGCCTGGACGGTGACGTCCAGGGCGGTGGTCGGCTCGTCGGCGATGAGCAGTTCGGGGTTGTTGACCAGCGCCATCGCGATCATCGCGCGCTGGCGCATGCCGCCGGAGAACTCGTGCGGGTACGCGTCCACCCGCCGGTGCGGCTCCGGGATGCCGACGCGGTCGAGCATCTCGACGGCCCGCGCGCGGGCCCGCTTCTTGTCGGCCTCGGGGTGGTGGGTCCGGTAGGCCTCGATGATCTGCTTGCCGACGGAGTAGTACGGGTGCATGGCGGACAGCGGGTCCTGGAAGACCATCGCCATCTTGTGTCCGCGCAGGCGACGTACGTGGTCGGCGTCGGCGGCGACGAGGTCCTCGCCGTCGAGCACGACGGAGCCGGAGATGTGCGGACGGCTGCGGGCGTTGCCGGTGCGGTGCAGGCCCATGATGGCCAGCGAGGTGACCGACTTGCCGGAGCCGGACTCGCCGACGATGCCGAGGGTCTTGCCGCGTTCGAGGTCGAAGGAGAGTCCGTCGACCGACTTGACCAGGCCGTCGTCGGTCGGGAAGTGCACCTGGAGGTCGCGCACCGAGAGGAAGGGGGACCCGTCGCGCGGGCCGCCCTGCTCGGGGACGAACGCGGGCTCGTCGGAAACGTTCTTGGTCACGTCAGCCTCACGCGCGGGTCGATGACGGCGTACAGCAGGTCCACGATCAGGTTGGCCATCACCACGAAGAGCGCGGCGAGCAGGGTGACACCCATGATGACGGGGAGGTCGCCCTGGCCGATGGCGGCGACGGCCGCCGTTCCCAGACCCTGGAAGTTGAAGGTCGTCTCGGTGAGCACCGCGCCGCCGAGCAGTCCGCCGAGGTCGAGGCCGAACATCGTGACGATCGGGGTGAGGGTGGAGCGCAGGGCGTGCTTGCGGATGACCACGCCCTCTTTCAGCCCCTTCGCGCGGGCCGTGCGGATGTAGTCCTCGCCGAGGACCTCCAGCATGGTGGCGCGGGTGATGCGGGCGTAGGTCGCGGCGAAGAGGAAGGCCAGCGTGATCCAGGGCAGGATCAGGCTGTTCAGCCAGGCCAGCGGATCCTCGGTGAGTGGTCGGTAGTTGGACACGTCCAGCCAGCCGAGGCCGTAGACGAAGATCGCGGGGGCCACCATGCCGGTGAAGAAGATCGGCAGGGAGACGCCGGCGAGCGCGCCGACCATGACGGTCCGGTCGATGGCGGTGCGCCGCTTGAGGGCGGAGACGACACCCGTGGCCACACCGGCGAGCACCCAGATCACGGCCGCCCCGAGGGCGAGCGAGAGGGTGACCGGGATGCGGTCCAGCATGGTCTCCCAGACGGGCGCCTCGGTCTTGAAGGAGTAGCCGAAGCAGGGCGCCGCGCAGTGGGTGATCTCGGTGCCGCCGTCGTAGTCGCGGCCGGCGAAGATGCCCTTGACGAAGAGCAGGTACTGCTCGGAGATGGGCTTGTCGAAGCCCATCTTCACGCGGATGCCCGCCAGGGCGGTCTCGTTGGTCTCGCGTCCCGCGTACATGAGCGCGGGATCGCTGCCGGTGAGCTTCGGGACCGCGAAGAAGATGCCGAAGGTGACCACGGAGACCACCAGCAGCGTTGCGGCGACGTTGAACAGTCGCCGTATGAGGTAGACGAGCACTGCAGTCGGCCGCCCGGGGCGGGTGGCCGCCGCCCCTCGTGGGGACGGCGGCCACCGCCTGCGGCCTTCACCTGCCCTTCGGACTAGCGCATGTGCGGTGAAGGCACTTGCCTGTGTGTTACGTGGTACGTGACAACTCGGGCCGGAGCCGCTGTTACTGCTTGATGCCCACCGTGGCGAGGTCGATCTTGCCGTAGGACTCGTTGAAGAAGACGTTCGTCAGGCGCGGGTTGTGGTAGACGAGCGCCTTGTCGAAGTTGATCGGCAGGTAGAGCGCCTTCTCCATGACCTTCTTGTTGATCTCCGTGTAGAACGGAGCGGCGGCTTCCGGCGTGGCGGCGGCAGCGGCCTTGTCGAAGAGCCCGTTGACCTCGTTGTCGTTCAACTCGGTGTAGTTGTTGTTGCCGTTCGGCAGGATGAACGATCCGTCGACCAGCGGCTGGAGGAAGCCCGAGCCGGAGTTGTAGTCGGCGCCCCAGCCCATGACGATGATGCCGTAGTTCTTCTTCTTCACGTTCTCGGGCGAACCGATCGTGGAGGAGGAGAGCTTGCCGTCGTACTGGTCGATCGTCGCCTTGATGCCGACCTTGGCGAGCGCCGCCTGGAGGGACTCGGCGGTCTTCACCTCGGGGGCGCGGTTGTTGCGCACGGCGATGGTGGTCTCGAAGCCGTCGGCCTTGCCACAGGCCTTGAGGGCCTCCTTGGCCTTGTCCTCCTGCGGCTTGCCCTTCGTCAGACCGAACGGGTCGTAGGACTTGTCCGAGCCGGGGATACCGGGCGGCAGCATGTTCGCGCCGAGGTCACCGCTGGTCGGGCCGCCGCGGGCGGTCTGGAGGGACTTCGGGTCGGCCGCGTAGATGACGGCCTTGCGGCACTCGATGTTGTCGAACGGCGCGACCGTCTGCGGGAAGGCGAAGTAGCGGATGTAGCCCGTGAACGGGTTGTCCGCGTTCTTCTTGAGGTTCGGGTCCTTGAGGATCTTGTTCTTCGCGGCCTGCTGGACACCGGTGCCGTCGACCGCCATGTCGATGTCGCCCGAGAGCAGGCGCTGGTCCATGTCGTCCGGGTTGGTGGTGACCGTGAAGGAGACCTTGTCCGGCAGACCCTTGCGGATCGGGTCGGTCTTCGGGTCCCAGTTCTCGTTGCGGACGAACGTCGCGCCCTTGCCGGCGGTGAAGCTCTCGACCTTGTAAGGGCCGGTCGAGATCGGCTTGTTGGTGTACGTCGCGCCCGTGTCCTTGCCCACCGGGACCGGCGAGGAGGACGGCATGGCCAGCAGGTAGCTGAAGTCGGAGTTCGCGGTCGCCAGCTTGAAGACGATCGTCTTGTCGTCCGGCGTCTCGACGGACTTCAGACCCATCTTGTCCGGGTCGGTGTCCTTGTACGGGCCGGGGTACTTCTGGCCCTGGTCGAGGAGGTCGATCAGGTAGGTCGGGCCACCGGACAGCACGTCCTGCGCGAAGACGCGCTCGACGCCGTACTTGATGTCCTTCGAGGTGATCGGCGAACCGTCCTCGAACTTCACCCCGTCCTTGAGCTTGAGGGTGTACGTCTTGCCGTCGTCGGTGATGACCGGCAGGGCCTCGGCGAGGTCCGGGACCACCTTGGTGCCGTCCTTGCCCGGCTTGCTGTCGTAGGCGAGCAGGCTGCGGATGTAGAGCCGCTGCATGTTCCACACGAAGCCGTAGTAGGCACGCGCCGGGTCGAGGTAGTCGACGTCCTGCGGGGACCAGAGCTTGAGCTCGCCGCCCTTGGCGTCGGAGGGGTTGATCACGGCGGTGGCGGCGCCGCTGTAGCCCTTGGCGCTGTCGCCGTCGCCCTTGGCGTCCTTCTTTTCCCCGTTACTGCCACCGCACGCGGCGGTCAGCGACAGGGCGGCGATCACGGCGGTGATCGCGAGAGCCTGCTTTCTGCGGATCACGGTTGTCCAACCTCCATAGGTGGTGAATCGAAGAAGCGGTTCAGCTGCCCTTGGGGTCGAGTGCGTCACGCAGCCCGTCCCCGAAGAGGTTGAACGCCAGGACGGTGATGAAGATCGTCATACCGGGGACCACCATGTACATGGGGTCGTCCTGGTAGATGGGGACGGCGTCGGAGAGCATCTTTCCCCAGGAAGCGGTGGGCGGCTTGACGCCGGCACCCAGGAAGCTGAGGGCCGCTTCGGTCAGGATGTTGGTCGGGATGATCAGCGTGGCGTAGACCAGGATCGGCGCGACCAGGTTCGGCAGCAGCTCCTTGATCAGGATGTAGCCGCGGCCCGCGCCGAGGCTGCGCGCGGCCTCCACGTACTCGCGTTCGCGCAGGGAGATCGTCTGGCCCCGGACGATACGGCCGATGTAGGGCCAGCCGAAGAAGCCGATGACGAGGATCAGTACGCCCATCCGGACGCCCGAACCCTCGAAACCCCAGAGGGAGTTGGGGACGACGGACACCAGGGCGATGGTGAACAGCAGCTGCGGGAAGGCCAGCAGCAGGTCCATCGTGCGGCTGATGACGCCGTCGACCCAGCCTCCGAGGAAGCCGGCCAGCGCGCCGAGGAAGCTGCCGAGGACGACGGAGACGAAGGCCGCCAGGAAGGCGACGACCAGGGATATGCGCGCTCCGTAGACGATCCGGCTGAACACGTCGCGGCCGTTGGTCGGTTCGACGCCCAGCAGGAAGTCGGAGCTGATGCCGCCGAAGGAGCCGAGCGGCGTGCCCAGGTCGGGGTCGATCATGTCCTCGTGGAACTCGTTGGGCGGGTGGCCCAGCAGGCTCACGATCAGCGGCGCGAAGACGGCCACCAGGATCAGGAGGATCACGACCACGCCGCCGGTCAGCGCGACCTTGTCGCGCTTGAGCCGCATCCATGCGATGCGGCCGGGCGAGCGGCCTTCGATGGCCTTGGCAGGGACGTCGGCTACGGACACGGGAGCGGGTGTTTCCGCGCTCGTGTCGTGCAGTGGTGCCGTCATCGTGGTGGGGACCCCTCTCGGCCGACGGGTGGCCGGCCCATGCCCGCCGCTGTGGCGGCGTTGGTGCGGAGTGGCGCTCGAAGTGCTCGGGACACGTGAACGCGTTGAGGTGCGGTGTGTTCGATGCAGTGCGGTGCGGGTGCTGCGCTGTGCGAGTGCTGTGCCGCGGTGGTGCCGGGTGAATGCGGCTGACGTGCGGGAAGTGCTGTGTGAAACGACAAGCGAAGTCCACGTGCCGAACCGGATCCTGGAGGACTGACCGGCTCTTGGGTGGGGAGTCTTCATCGGTCGCTCGACCAGCCGCCAGACCCGCAGATGAATGGATGCGCAACCGTGATCTGACGAACGGATTCCCGTTATCCGGACTCCGCTCACGGCTCAGCGGAGCAAGACCGTCCGTTCGGTACGCAAACGGACATGCCGCCCAACTCACTGGATGAGTGCGCCTATTGGGCGGACGGGTACGCCGAAATCCGGACAACGCGAAGGCCGCCGGGAACGATCGTTCCCGGCGGCCCGAGGTCCGCCGGCCCCGCCTGTCTCACCCTGTGGTGGACACCGCGCGACGAGGCACTACCGGTACGCCGCGGCCTGGCCCTCGCGGTCGTAGAACGGCCGCGTCCGCGACCGCAGCCACATCGCCACCGGATCGTGCTCGTCGGCCAGCGCGACCGTGCACACGGGAACCCCCTCGGGCACCGCCGCGACCGACTGGCGCATCATCTCCCGTACGGATTCCAGCGCCGGCGCGGAGGCGTCGTAGAGGTCGAGGCCCACCGCGAGGTACGCCGACCCGAGCGCGGGCTGCACCCAGGCGCGCCGCAGCGACCTGACGGCCGGGGTGCGGTGCGCGTGCTGGGTCAGCAGCCCGTAGAACTGGGGCAGTTCGAGCGCGGGCTCGGACAGCCGCAGCGGCCCGGCCGGCATCCGGTCCAGGCCGGTGGCGATCCGGCGCAGGTCGGCCCACGGCACGCCGAGGCCGCCGTTCTGCGCGTGCGGGTTGATCCACAGCCCCCACCGGTCGGGGTAGAGGGCGCGGGCGATGTCCCGCCCGGTGACCACCTCGTAGCCCCGGTTCCAGCCGCCGGCGGCCAGTTCCTGCGGGGAGGTCACGCAGGGCGCGTACCCGAGGCCCTCGACCTCCATACCGCCGTACTGGGCGTCCGGCGAGCCCGGTTGCCCCTGCCACAACAACATCCACAGCCGACCCTCGGCGAGGGCGTGCAGGAATGACTCATAGCTGTCATAGCGCCCGGGAGTCACCTGGCGCAGCATGTGCTCGACCTGCCCGGCCTCGGCCGTGCCTGACGCACTCACCCGGTACCCCTCTTCGTCCGCCCGTCGTCCACGCGTACCAACCAGCTTAAGCGGCGCTACGGGAGGTAGAAGGGGCGTACGCGCTCACGAATCCAGTCCGTGACCGGGTCGTCGGCGGCGTCCAGGAGGATCAACTGCACCGGCCAGGGCGCCGGTACGCGGGCCAGGGCCCGACCGAGGGCCTCCAGCGGGGCGTTTCGGGACTCGGGATCCCATCCCACCAGTCGGACACCGACGTACAGCTGGGGCGCCCCCGCCTCGACGCTGGCCAGGCAGCGGTGCGCGGCGGCGACCACTCCGGTGGCGCGGAACTCCTCGGAGGCGGCGGCGAGGAAGTCGACCGGGTCGTCCTGCCAGTCGGGCTCGTAGAGCCGTACGCGCCCGCCGGTGGCGGGGCCGTCGAGGGGGGTGCGCCCGAATCGGCACAGCTCGGCGACGGCGGCGGGCGGCAGGGGCACGCCGACGGCGCCCTCGGGGTTGACGGCGATGCCGAGCTGCGGGGGCAGGCCCCGGGCGAACTCGACGGCCGGGGCGATCGCGAAGTCCATTGCGGGGCCGGCTCCGTGGCGCAGCTGCGCCTCGGAGCTGTAGACGGGGACGTACGCCTCCCCGCCGATCAGCATCGTGGGCAGGGTGAGGCCGTCACTGTCGGGCCCACCGCCCTCGGGCAGCGGAACCCAGACGGGGCTGCGCCCGAGCACCTCCAGGATCCGGGCCCCGGCGTCCGCCTGCCCCAGCACCGTCCCGAGCACCTGCTCCAACTCGTTCGCCGGCCAGCCGCTGCCCTGCATGTGCCGTTGCCTCCGTAGGTTCCGCGTGGTGTCGTGCCGAGGCTACCGGGCGGCCCGCTCCCGGCAGCGCCCGGCAGTGGTGCCGAGGTCGGTGGCGCTCAGGGATGGAAGGTGATCGCCGCCACCGCCGCCGCCGAGCGGCGGTCCAGGAGGACGGCCGAGGCGCAGCCCGCCGGGAGGCGGCCGGACTCGGCCTCGCGCAGCAGTCGGCGTACGGCGCCCCGGTGGCGGGCGAAGGCGTACGCGGAGACCCGGCGGCCCCGGGCCAGCTGCCCGGAGAGGGCCTCCTCGGCGGTGGTGTCCAACAGCAGCAGGTGCAGCGCCCGGCCCCGGCGGCGGGCGGCGCCGGCGAGCAGCGCGCGCACCCAGCTCTGGGTGCCGCAGTCGTGGACCACCACAGAGGCGCCGGAGCGCAGCCGGCGCCACAGCCCCCAGTAGTGCGCGAGGCGGACCGCCGGCCGGTACGCGGCGTAGGGCAGGGCGGCCGGCATGCGGCGCTCCCAGCGCTCGCGGGTGTCCTGGGAGTCGATCCCGCCGCCCTCGGCGGCCCGCTTGATCAGGGTGCTCTTGCCGCCCCCCGGCAGGCCCGAGACCACCACGATGTCCCCGGCGGGGAAGCGCAGCCTGTGCGGCCCGCGGGCCGTCGTACCCCGCAGGTCACGGACGGGTCCCACCGCCAGGGGCTGCGCGCCCCGCTGGGTGGGGACCGCGTTCACGGTGCCCGTCGTCGTCACCACTCCGAATCTCCGCACAGTGCTCTCCCCCCGAAAACGGGCCGTGACGGCCCCATGCCCACTGAGTGTAAAGAGACGGTAATCCGGCGGCGCCGGTTCCGGTCGTACGTTCTCGCGGGCCCCACCGCCCACTCCCGGGCGACCCGTGCAATGATGTGCGCCATCTGGACACCAACTGCATACCGGCCGCTTGAATCCGCGCGGGAGAGTCCCGGCAGGCCGCGAGGCCGTGTCCGGGCGCCGAAGGAGCAAGTACCTCCCTTGAATCTCTCAGGCCCCGTACCGCGTGGATGAGGCAGATCTGAAAAGCGAGCCGCGACGGGTCCGTCCCCCGACGGTCACCGGCGCGCGCTCCACCCAAGGTGCAAGTCGACGGCGCACCGCGTCCCCGCGGTGACTCTCGGCGAACCTCTCAGGTTCCGATGACAGATGGGGAGGATCGTCCTCGTCATGTCATGCCCTGGGACCCGGGAGCCACACCCATGAGCACTGCCCCCCGTCTGACCGCGCTCGACGCGCTGCACCGCTCGCTCGGTGCGACCATGACCGACTTCGCGGGCTGGGACATGCCGCTGCGCTACGCCAGTGAGCGCGAGGAGCACACCGCGGTACGCACCAAGGCCGGTCTCTTCGACCTCTCCCACATGGGCGAGATCACCCTGACCGGCCCGGAGGCCGTCAAGGCCCTCGACTACGCCCTCGTCGGCAACATCTCGACCGTCGGCGTCGGCCGCGCCCGCTACACGCACATCTGTGTGGAGGACGGCGGCATCCTGGACGACCTGATCGTCTACCGCCTCGGCGAGACGGAGTTCATGGTCGTCGCCAACGCCTCCAACGCCCAGGTCGTGCTGGACGCGCTGACCGAGCGCGCCGCCGGCTTCGACGCCGAGGTCCGCGACGACCGCGAAGCGTACGCGCTGATCGCCGTTCAGGGCCCCGAGTCCCCCGGCATCCTGGCCTCGCTCACCGACGCCGACCTGGACGGCCTCAAGTACTACGCGGGCCTGCCGGGCACCGTCGCGGGCGTGCCCGCGCTGATCGCCCGTACGGGCTACACCGGCGAGGACGGCTTCGAGCTGTTCGTGGCCCCCGAGCACGCCGTGGAACTGTGGCAGGCGCTGACCAAGGCCGGCGAGGGCGTCGGGCTGGTCCCGTGCGGGCTGTCCTGCCGCGACACGCTGCGCCTGGAGGCGGGCATGCCGCTGTACGGGCACGAGCTGACCACCTCCCTGACCCCGTTCGACGCGGGTCTGGGTCGGGTCGTGAAGTTCGAGAAGGAGGGCGACTTCGTCGGTCGCGCCGCCCTGGAGGCCGCCGCCGAGCGCGCCGCGACGAACCCGCCGCGCAAGCTGGTCGGTCTGGTCGCCGAGGGCCGCCGCGTCCCGCGCGCCGGTTTCCCGGTCGTCGCCGAGGGGCGGGTCATCGGCGAGGTCACCTCGGGCGCCCCGTCCCCGACGCTGGGCAAGCCGATCGCGATGGCGTACGTCGACGCGGCGTACGCCGCGCCCGGCACCTCCGGCGTCGGCGTCGACATTCGCGGTACGCATGAGCCGTACGAGGTCGTGGCCCTGCCGTTCTACAAGCGGCAGAAGTAACGCCCGTACGCCGTACCGGCGCCGTACCGACCGTCTCGGTACGCGAGACCACTGTTCGTATCCACTCCCCCGCATCCAGGAGAATCAGGTCATGAGCAACCCCCAGCAGCTGCGTTTCAGCAAGGAGCACGAGTGGCTGTCGGCCGCCGAGAACGGCGTCGCGACGGTCGGCATCACGGAGTTCGCGGCCACCGCGCTCGGTGACGTCGTCTACGCCCAGCTCCCCCAGGTCGGCGACACGGTGACCGCGGGCGAGACCTGCGGCGAGCTGGAGTCGACCAAGTCGGTCAGCGACCTGTACTCCCCCGTCACCGGTGAGGTCGTCGAGTTCAACCAGGACGTCGTGGACGACCCGGCCCTGGTGAACACCGCCCCGTTCGAGGGTGGTTGGTTGTTCAAGGTGCGCGTCACGGACGAGCCGGACGACCTGCTCTCCGCCGACGAGTACGCCAAGCTCACCGCCGGTAACTGACCCCAGGGGATCCTGATGTCCGTACTGAACACCCCTCTCCACGAACTCGACCCGGACGTCGCCGCCGCCGTCGACGCCGAGCTCGTGCGCCAGCAGTCGACCCTGGAAATGATCGCCTCGGAGAACTTCGCTCCGGTCGCCGTCATGGAGGCCCAGGGCTCGGTCCTGACCAACAAGTACGCCGAGGGCTACCCCGGCCGCCGCTACTACGGCGGCTGCGAGCACGTCGACGTGGTCGAGCAGATCGCGATCGACCGCATCAAGGCGCTGTTCGGCGCCGAGGCCGCGAACGTCCAGCCGCACTCCGGTGCGCAGGCCAACGCCGCCGCGATGTTCGCGCTGCTGAAGCCGGGCGACACGATCATGGGCCTGAACCTGGCCCACGGCGGTCACCTGACCCACGGCATGAAGATCAACTTCTCCGGCAAGCTCTACAACGTGGTCCCGTACCACGTCGACGAGTCGGGCCAGGTCGACATGGCCGAGGTCGAGCGCCTCGCCAAGGAGTCCAAGCCGCAGCTGATCGTCGCCGGCTGGTCCGCCTACCCGCGTCAGCTGGACTTCGCCGCCTTCCGCCGCATCGCGGACGAGGTCGGCGCGTACCTGATGGTCGACATGGCGCACTTCGCGGGTCTGGTCGCCGCCGGTCTGCACCCGAACCCGGTGCCGCACGCCCACGTCGTGACCACCACCACGCACAAGACCCTCGGCGGTCCGCGTGGCGGCGTCATCCTGTCCACGCAGGAGCTGGCCAAGAAGATCAACTCCGCGGTCTTCCCCGGTCAGCAGGGCGGCCCGCTGGAGCACGTGATCGCGGCCAAGGCGGTCTCCTTCAAGGTCGCGGCCTCGGAGGAGTTCAAGGAGCGCCAGGTGCGCACCCTGGAGGGTGCGAAGATCATCGCCGAGCGCCTGGTGCAGCCGGACGTCACCGAGGTCGGCGTCTCCGTCCTGTCCGGCGGTACGGACGTCCACCTGGTCCTGGTCGACCTGCGCAACTCCGAGCTGGACGGTCAGCAGGCCGAGGACCGCCTGCACGAGATCGGCATCACGGTCAACCGCAACGCCATCCCGAACGACCCCCGCCCGCCGATGGTCACCTCGGGCCTGCGGATCGGCACGCCGGCCCTGGCCACGCGCGGTTTCGGCGCCGAGGACTTCACCGAGGTCGCCGAGATCATCGCCCAGGCCCTGAAGCCGTCGTACGACAGCGAGGACCTCAAGGCCCGCGTCTCGGCACTCGCCGCGAAGCACCCGCTGTACCCGTCGCTCTAGGCGCCGGCTCGGTAGGGCCCGGCCTGGTGTCACACGGGTCCGGGCCCTTCCTGTGGCCGCGACCGCGGTCCGCCGCGTCGCCGCCGCTCAAGCCGCCGTACAGGCGGGCGTAACCGACGCCCGCACGAACTGACGTACGCTGATGAACCGGGCAAGGGCGCCCACGAGGTGCCCTTTGCCCGCAATCCCTGCAAAGTCCGCCCCTCCGTCGGCCGATCTCGCCACGTCGCGAGAGCGACTGGACGGTCCGCTCCCCACCACCGTGGGGATGAACCGGGAGTCCGCCACCGTGGCCATCTCCGTTTTCGATCTCTTCTCGATCGGCATCGGTCCGTCCAGCTCGCACACCGTCGGCCCGATGCGGGCGGCGCGCATGTTCGTGATGCGGCTGAAGAAGGACGGCGTCCTCGCCCAGACCGCCTCGGTGCGCGCGGAGCTCTTCGGCTCCCTCGGCGCGACCGGTCACGGCCACGGCACCCCCAAGGCGGTCCTGCTGGGCCTGGAGGGCCACTCCCCGCGCACCGTCGACGTGGAGACCGCCGACGACGAGGTGGAGCGGATCCGCAAGAGCGGGCGCCTGCGGCTGCTGGGCACGGAGATAGGCGATGTCCACGAGATCGCCTTCGACGAGCCGAACCAGCTGATCCTGCACCGCCGCCGCTCGCTGCCGTACCACGCGAACGGCATGACCCTCTTCGCCTACGACGCCTCCGGCGCCCCGCTGCTGGAGAAGACCTACTACTCGGTCGGCGGCGGCTTCGTCGTCGACGAGGACGCGGTCGGCGAGGACCGGATCAAGCTCGACGACACCGTGCTGAAGTACCCCTTCCGCTCCGGCGACGAGATGCTGCGCCTCGCCAACGAGACCGGCCTGTCGATCTCCTCCCTGATGCTGGAGAACGAGAAGGCCTGGCGCACGGAGGAGGAGATCCGCGAGGGCCTCCTGGAGATCTGGCGCGTCATGCAGTCCTGCGTCGCGCGCGGCATGTCCCGCGAGGGCATCCTCCCGGGCGGCCTGCGCGTCAAGCGCCGCGCCGCCTCCACGGCGCGCCAGCTGCGCACCGAGGGCGACCCGATGATGCACCGCAGCGAGTGGACGACGATCTACGCGATGGCGGTCAACGAGGAGAACGCGGCGGGCGGGCGCGTCGTGACCGCCCCGACCAACGGCGCGGCGGGCGTCCTGCCGGCGGTCCTGCACTACTACATGAACTTCGTGCCGGGCGCCGACGAGGACGGCGTGGTCCGCTTCCTCCTCGCCGCCGGCGCGATCGGCATGCTCTTCAAGGAGAACGCCTCCATCTCCGGCGCCGAGGTCGGCTGCCAGGGCGAGGTGGGCTCCGCCTGCTCGATGGCGGCGGGCGCCCTCGCCGAGGTCCTGGGCGGCACCCCGGAGCAGGTCGAGAACGCGGCCGAGATCGGCATGGAGCACAACCTCGGTCTGACCTGCGACCCGGTCGGCGGCCTCGTGCAGATCCCCTGCATCGAGCGCAACGGCATGGCGGCGGTCAAGGCGGTCACCGCCGCGAAGATGGCGATGCGCGGCGACGGCAGCCACAAGGTCTCCCTCGACAAGGTCATCAAGACCATGAAGGAGACCGGCGCGGACATGAAGGTCAAGTACAAGGAGACCGCGCGCGGCGGCCTCGCGGTCAACGTCATCGAGTGCTGATCGTCTTCGGGTACTGACCGAAGGGGCGAATTGACCGACGTTCCGAGGTTTGGAACGTGTTGATCACGCTTGCGGGCGAAGAAGCCGGTCTGGGCTGGTTTCTCGATGATCACATACGCCAAGCTGATCACACGACGTCGGGCACTTCCGGGGCGGCCGGCCAACCGCCCTGACCCCCTTTGTTTGTGCGTACCGGAGGACCCCACCATGGCAAGCATCCGCAGCACCCGTGTGATGGCGGCTGTCGCATCGCTCCCCCTCGCCCTCGCGCTCCTGTCCGGCGTGGCGCAGGCGGACAACGGGGCCGGCGCCGCCGGCACGGCCTCGAACGCGGCCCTCGCCGACATCCTCGGCAGCGGCATCGGCGGCAGCAACCTCGGCAACTCCTCCACGGCCCAGCAGGTGGCGTCCGGCTTCGGGGCGTCGAACCAGAACAACGGCGCCCAGGCCAACGGCTCCGGCTTCACCGCGATCGGCCAGTCCAACAACCACGACTCGCTGGTCTACAACCCGCTGCCGTAACGGGTGGCGCGGCCCCCGCCGCGCCCCTTCGGGCCCGTCCTCCCCACCCGGAGGGCGGGCCCTCGCCCGTACGGGGCTCCCCGCGGCCAAGTGGGGTCCTCGGGCCCACCCGCCTCGGGACCTTCGGCCCCGTCCGCCGCCGGCGCGGTGGGCTAGCGTGCGAAGGGGGGTCCGTGCACGTCCCCGCGTGAAGGAAGGCTGCCGCCATGGCCACCACCGAACACCGCGTCCTGTCCCTGCGGCTGGAGGTCGCCCCGCTGACCGTCCCCCTCCAGGGCGCCTTCGTGTACCGCACGGACCGGCCCTACGAGCTGGCCGTCGACTTCCGGGGCGCCGGCAGGCACCTGGCCCGCTGGGTCTTCTCCCGGGACCTGCTGATCGACGGGCAGACCACCCCCGCCGGCGAGGGCGACATACAGGTCTGGCCGATGCGCGAGGGGACCGAGCCCCGGGTGTTCCTGGCCTTCAGCAACGGCGCGCAGAGCTGCGTGGTGTCCGCCCGCGCCAAGGACGTACGGGCCCTGTGCCGCCGCATGACGGAGCTGGTGCCGCGCGGCCAGGAGCGCCGCCACTACGACCTGGACGCACAGCTGAGCGCGCTGCTGGCGTACTGAGCCGGCGTACCGAGCGGCGT
The DNA here is from genome assembly GCF_023515955.1 of Streptomyces sp. RerS4. Classification (GTDB taxonomy): domain Bacteria; phylum Actinomycetota; class Actinomycetes; order Streptomycetales; family Streptomycetaceae; genus Streptomyces. Next base: position 5,004,113 of record NZ_CP097322.1, on the reverse strand, counting down.
ACTGAGCGCAACCGCACGACGCACCCCGGCGTCTTCCTCGGCGACAGCAAGTCCCCGTCTCAAGAGGAATCGGGGGGACGCCATGCGTCACCTGCCCAGCTCGCGCCGCCGCAAGATCGTGGCCCTGGCCACGGGCGCACTGCTCACCGCCGGCATCGGCCTCGCCGCACCGGCATCAGCGGCCGCCACGGCCACCCGCACCACCCAGATCCCGCTCGTCGTCAATGCCCGCTGGGGCGGTCACTGCACGTTCGACCGGATCGTGGTCGACATCGAGGGTTCCGTCCCCGAGGTCACCGTCAGTCCGGTCTCCGAGCTCGTCTACGACGGGTCGGGCAAGCCCGTCCCGCTCGCCGGGAAGTACTTCCTGGAGATCCGCATGCACCCGGCCGCCGGGCACACCGACGACGGGCAGAACGTCTACCAGGGCCCCAGGCTCCAGAAGATCTACCTGAGCAAGCTCAAGGGCCTCGCCCTGACCGGCGACTTCGAGGGGTACGTGACCATCGGGGCCGCCTTCGACACCAGGCCCGCCTACGGCGTCACCGTGCTGCACGCGCCGGAGCGGATCGTGGTGGACATCTCGCACCCGAACACCTGCTGATCCCACAGCACCACCGGCCCCGGCGCACATCGGTGCCCGGGGCCGGGGTCGGGTCGGGTTGTAAGCGGTGCGTGCCGCCCACTAGGGTCAGCGGGCCTTGGTGTTCGGGAAACCGGTGGAAAACCGGTGCGGCCCTCGCCACTGTGATCGGGAAGTCCGGCTCCACTCCTGCGGGAAGTCACTGGGCCCTCGCGGGAGACCGCGCAGGCCCGGGAAGGCGGAGCCAGGGCATCAGTACCCGTCAGCCAGGAGACCGGCCGAGGCGCGTCGTCCATCCACGAGGTGCTGGAGAGGTCTCTATCCATGCATATTGCCGAGGGGTTCCTACCCCCCTTGCACGCGGTCGCCTGGGGCGCCGCGTCCGCCCCGTTCGTCGTCCACGGCGTACGCGCCCTCACCCGCGAGGTGAAGGCCAATCCGGAGAGCACGCTGCTGCTCGGGGCGTCCGGAGCGTTCACCTTCGTCCTGTCCGCCCTGAAGATCCCCTCGGTGACGGGCAGTTGCTCCCACCCGACGGGCACGGGGCTCGGGGCCATCCTGTTCCGACCACCGATCATGGCGGTCCTCGGCACGATCACCCTGCTCTTCCAGGCGCTGCTGCTGGCCCACGGCGGACTCACCACCCTGGGCGCCAACGTCTTCTCGATGGCCATCGCCGGCCCCTGGGCGGGCTACGCGGTCTACCGGCTGCTCCGGAAGTCGGGGACCCCGCTCATGGTCGGCGTCTTCTTCGGCGCCTTCTTCGCCGACCTCGTCACCTACTGCGTGACCTCGGTCCAGCTCGCGCTCGCCTTCCCGGACCCGGCGAGCGGCTTCCTGGGCTCGCTGGAGAAGTTCGCCGGCATCTTCGCGCTCACCCAGATCCCGCTGGCGATCAGCGAGGGCCTGCTGACCGTCCTCGTGATGCGCCTGCTCATGCAGTCCAGCAAGTCCGACCTGGTGCGCCTCGGAGTCGCGAAGCTCACCGGAGGCAAGAGTGCCGAGCAGACCGGCCGGGAGGCGGAGGTCCGATGACCCGCAACGCGAAGATCAACACCCTGCTGCTCCTGGTGGTCGCGGCGCTGGCCGTGCTCCCGCTCGCCCTCGGTCTGGGCGACGGCAAGGAGGAGCCGTTCACCGGCGCCGACGCCCAGGCGGAAACGGCCATCGCCGAGATCGAGCCGGACTACGAGCCCTGGTTCACCCCGCTCTACGAACCCCCGTCCGGGGAGGTGGAGTCGGCGCTGTTCGCCCTCCAGGCGGCGCTCGGCGCGGGCGTGCTCGCGTACTACTTCGGCGTGCGCAAGGGGCGACGGCAGGGCGCTGCCCTGGCGTCGGCCGCCGCCCCGGGCTCGGCCGGAGAGGCGGGCGAGGGCGCCGGCGAGGGCGCGGCCGTACCGGCCGCCCGGGAGTCGTAGCCGGTGCTGCCGATCGACGTGGCGGCCCACAGCAGTCGCTGGCGGGGCCGCCACCCGTTGGAGAAGGCGGTGCTGGGGATCGGGCTGACGGTCACCGCCGTCGCCCTGCCGCCCTGGCCGGGCGGGCCGCTCGTGGCCGCCGCCACCCTGGCCGTCCTGCTCGGGCCGGCCGGGGTGGGGGGGCGGCAGCTGTGGCGGGCCTTCCGGATCCCGCTGGGCTTCTGTGTGACCGGGGCGCTGCCCCTGCTGGTGTCGGTGGGCGGCCCGGCCGGGTTCCTCGCGCTCGCGCCGGATGGGCCCCGGCACGCGGGCGAGCTGCTGCTGCGTACCTCGGCGGCCTCCCTCGGGGTGCTGCTGTTCGCCTTCACGACCCCGGTGTCGGACGTATTGCCCCGGCTGGTGCGGGCGGGCGTGCCGGCGCCGGTCGTGGACGTGGCCCTGGTCATGTACCGGATCGGTTTCCTGCTGCTCGACTCGATGGACCGCGTACGCCGCGCCCAGGCGGCCCGGCTCGGGCAGACCAGTCGGGCGGCGGTGTGGCGTTCGCTGGCCGGGCTCGCGGCGACCTCGTTCGTCCGGGCCTTCGACCGCGCCGCGCGGCTCCAGGAGGGGCTGGCCGGGCGCGGCTACGACGGGGCGCTGCGGGTGCTCGTTCCCGAGGCGACGCTGTCCTGGCGGTTCCTCGCGGCCACCGCCGCCCTGCTGACCGGCCTGGTCGCGGGGACCCTCGTACTGAAGGAGCTGTGGTTGTGACCCCGTTGGTAGCGGCGGGCCCGCTGGTGGAACTGGCCGGCGCGGGCTACGCGTACGACGACGGCCCCGCCGTCCTGTCCGGCGTGGACTTCGGCATCGTCGAGGGCCGCGCGCTGGTGCTGCTCGGGCGCAACGGCAGCGGCAAGACCACGCTGATGCGGCTGTTGAGCGGCGGCCTGCGCCCCGGCACGGGCACGCTGCGCCTCGACGGCACGGTGGTGGCGTACGACCGGGCGGGGCTGACCCGGCTGCGCAGTGCGGTGCAGCTGGTGGTGCAGGATCCGGACGACCAGTTGTTCGCCGCCTCCGTCGAACAGGACGTCTCCTTCGGCCCGATGAACCTGGGCCTGTCCGCCCCGGAGGTCCGCGAGCGGGTCGACGCGGCGCTGGCCGCGCTGGACATCACGGCGCTGCGGGACCGCCCGACGCACCTGCTGTCCTACGGGCAGCGCAAGCGGGCGGCCATCGCGGGCGCGGTGGCGATGGCCCCGCGCGTGCTGATCCTGGACGAGCCGACGGCCGGCCTGGACCCGGACGGGCAGGAACGCCTCCTGGACGTCCTCGCGGGGCTGCGCGCGGCCGGCACCACCGTCGTCATGGCCACGCACGACGTGGACCTCGCGGTCCGGTGGGCGGACGACGCGGCGGTCCTCACCCCGGACGGCATCCGCGTCGGCCCCGCGCCGCTCCTGCTGTCGGACCCGGAGCTGCTCGCCTCGGCGGGCCTGCGCCAGGCCTGGTCCCCGGCGGTGACGGCCCTGCTGCGCGCGCACGGGCTGCTGGCCGCCGACGTACCGGGCCCCCGCGTCCCGGAGGCCCTGGCCGCCTGGCGGTGAGCCCCCGCGCCCACGGGGCCGGAACCTAGGATGGCGGCATGTCGCTCCCGCACGCCATCCTCACCGCCCTGCTCGAAAAGCCCTCGTCGGGGCTGGAGCTGACCCGGCGGTTCGACAAGTCGATCGGGTACTTCTGGTCCGCGACGCACCAGCAGATCTACCGGGAGCTCGGGCGGCTGGAGGAGGCGGGGCTGATCCGGGCGCTGCCCAGCGAGGCGCCCGTGCGGGGGCAGAGGAAGCAGTACGAGGTGCTGCCCGCCGGCAGCGCGGAGTTGGCCCGCTGGGTGGACGAGAGCCAGGATCCCAAGCCCCAGCGGGACGCGTTGCTGCTGCGCATCCGCGCGGCGGCGGTGGTGGGGCCGCAGGGGCTCGGCGGCGAACTGCGCCGGCATCTGGATCTGCACCGGGAGCAGTTGGGGACGTACGAGGCCATCGAGGCCAAGGACTTCCCGCCGGGCCGCGACGGCGCCGAGGACCGGCTGCGCCGGCTCGTGCTGCGCGGCGGCATCGCCTTGGAGACCTTCTGGCTGAGCTGGCTGGAGGAGGCGATCGCCGAGGTCCAGGACCTCGAAGGCGCAGAGGGCGCGGACGGCGCGGACGGCGCGGAGGGTCCCCCCGGCGGGGCCTGACGCGCCTCCGCCCCCGGCGGGCGGGGGCGGAGGTCGGCGGAGGCGTTACTTGTTCAGGTCGGCCCAGAACTCGTCGAAGCTCAGCAGGCCGTCCTGGTTGGCGTCCTTGGCGGCGACGACGGAGTCCGCGACCGAGGGCGTGACGAACGCGTCGCCCATCGCCTTCATGGCCTGGCTGTACTCGTCGGCCGTGATGAAGCCGTCACCGTTCACGTCGAACCTGTCGAACGTCGCCCGTGCGCTCTCGATGTCCGCCACTGGGTCCACCCCTTCTTGGTGCTTGTTGACCGGCTCAGGGTAGCGGCACGCCGGGACCCTCTTCCGGGCGGGTCCCGTTCGATCGGCAGAAATAAATTGAATTACCGGTCCGTAACCCGGAAGCGATAATTCCGGCCAACAATTCGGCCTCCCACTTGTCACGCTCCGGCATCACGGCATAACGTACCGACATTGCCGCCACACCAGGAGCGCAGGGCTCCCAGGGACAAGCGGCAACAAGGGCCATCACACAGGTGACGATCACAGCTGACGCATCATTCGAAGTTCTGCCCTTCACCCGCACCTGCCGCCATATCTGGGAAGACGGCGACCATGTGCTCATCGGAGTGAGTCCCGGCAACAGCTACTTCAGCTCCGAGCGCATCTCCAGTCTTGCCCGGTGGGCCACGACCCGCTTCGCGCAGGTCGACTTCGTCTACGCTGACCTCCACGTCGACCGGATGTTCGCCGCCTTCGGCTACACCCCGGACCACGCGGAGAAGCGTGCGACGAAAGAGATCAAGGCGGTCCGGAGAAGGATCCTCAAAGGCGTCGAGGAATCAGGATCCTCGCACGCCGAGATACGGGTGAGAGCTCTTTCGGAGTTCCAGTCGAACCCCGTGTACCAACTCCTGCACCGACGTGTCCTGCATTTCCTGGAAACCGATGACGCATTTCGCAAGGGTTGTGAGGAAATGGCCCTTCACTTCGTCGGCTCCAAGTTGCCGGAAGGTGAATCCATCACGAACGGCCAGTTGCAGGTCTGTTTCGACTACATGGCGGCCGAGCTGCCCTTCTTCGTGGACACCCCCAGCATTCTCGACGTGCCCTCCTCCGTGGCGGCCTACCACGTCAAGATGCCGATGACGGACCTCCTCTTCGCGCGGGGCGGCGGCCTGCGCGCGACCCGCAACCAGGCGTACGCCGTCGTACGCCCCGAGGCCGCCGCCTCGATCGCCGCCGCACCCACCGAAAGGACCGCCGATGAGCGTCGAGCAGCTTGAGGGCCGGGACGGGCAGGAGCCGCTCCTCGACTTCCCGCTCTCGCGGCGCGGTGACGTGCTGCCCGAGGAGTGTGCCTGGCTGCGCGACAAGGCCCCGGTCGCCAGGGTGCGCACGCTGACCGGGGACCCGGCCTGGCTGGTGAGCTCTTACGCGTTGGCCAAGCAGGTGCTGGAGGACGAGCGGTTCAGTCTGAAGGACACCGCGAACGCCGGCGTGCCGCGCCAGTACGCGCTGACGATCCCGCCCGAGGTCGTCAACAACATGGGCAACATCAACAGCGCCGGCCTGCGCAGCGCCGTCATGAAGGCGCTGAACCCCCGGCAGCCGGGGCTTCAGGACCGGCTGCGGGCCGTGGCCGGTGAGCTGATCGACCGGATCCTCGCGGAGGGCGGCCCCGCCGACCTGCGCGCCGGCTTCGCCGATCCCTTCTCGGCGGCGCTGCACTGCCAGGTGCTCGGGGTGCCGTTCGAGGACTGGCGGCGCCTGATGTCGGGGTTGGACGTCGCGTTCATGACCGCTCGCGAACCCTTCGCCGACTCGGCGCTCAACTGGTACAAGGACGTCGGTTACTTCACCGACCGACTGCGGGCGCAGCTCGCGCTGCCCGCCGAGGAGCGTACGGGGCTCCTCGGCAGGTTCGCGGAGCTGAAGGAGGCCGACCCGGAGTCGGCCCACCTGACGGACGAGATGTTCGCGACCGTGGCCGTCTCCCTCTTCGGGGCGGGCGCGGTCTCCACGTCCGCGTTCCTGGTGCTCGCGGTCCTCGCGCTGCTCCAGAGGCCGGAGCTGATCGGCTACCTGCGGGCGCATCCCGAGCGCATGGGCAAGGCCGTGGACGAGTTGCTGCGCTGGAACCTGTCGGTCGGTGACGGTCTGCCGCGCATCGCGATGGCGGACGTCCGGGTCGGTGACGTGCTCGTCAAGGAGGGCGAGCTCGTGCTCGTCCTGCTGGAGGGGGCCAACTTCGATCCGGAGGCCTTCGAGCGCCCGGAGGTGCTGGACCTGGAGCGCGACAGCGCCAACGCCCACCTGGCCTTCGGGGCCGGCCGGCACTTCTGCCCGGCCTCCGCGCTCGGCCGGGCGCACGCCGAGATCGCGTTGGAGGTGCTGGTCGAGCGGCTGCCCGGACTGCGGCTCGCGGTGCCGGCGGAGAACCTCGTCTGGCGCACGGGCTTCATCAAGCGGCTGCCCGAGCGGCTGCCCGTCGCCTGGTAGCGGCGGCCACGAGACCGGTGTCCCGGGAGCTGTGCGAGCTCCCGGGGCACTGTCGCGTCCGGGGAAGGCCGGCCTTGCCCGAGGGACATCCGCTAGCGGAAGATGCCGGTGTGGCCGAGCGAGTAGCGGCCGGGCTGGGGGTAGACGGCCAGGCCGTGGGGGCCGCCGCCGACGGGGATCCGCGCGAGCTGCTTGCCGCTGGTGGTGTCGATGGCGTAGACCTCGGAGTTGTAGCGGCCCGACAGCCACAGCACCCTGCCGTCCGCCGAGACGCCGCCCATGTCGGGGCTGCCGCCGTCGGGCAGTTCCCACTTCTTGGTGAGCCGGTTCTGCTTGAAGTCGTAGACGGAGATGCTCCCTTCGCCCCGGTTGGAGACGTACATCTCCTTCGAGTCGCGGCTGACGTACAGCCCGTGGCAGCCCTTGCCGGTGGGCAGCAGCTTGGGGGTGTCGAACTTCTCGCCGCTGAGGACCCACATGCCGTGCGCCATCATGTCGGCGACGTAGAAGGTCTTCCCGTCGGGGGAGATCTTCACGTCCTGCGGCATGGCCCCCTCGAAGGGAAGTTTCTGCTGGCCGATCACCTCCATCTTCTCGGTGTCGACCTTGAGCAGTTCGCCGGAGAACTCGCAGCTCACGATGAAGTAGCGGCCGTCCGCCGAGAAGTCGGCGTGATTGACGCCGAAACAGGTCACCGGGACGGTTTTCACTCGGTTCATCGTGTGCGGATCGCGGAAGACGAGTTCGCGGTCCATGGAGGCCATCACGACCGCGTACTTCCCGTTCGGCGTGAAGTACAGGTTGTACGGGTCGTGCACCTCGACCGGATCGCCCGCCTCGCCGGTCGCCGGGTTGATCGGGGTGAGCGTGTGACCGCGGTTGTTGTTGACCCACAGGGTCTTCATGTCCCAGGAGGGGACGACGTGCTGGGGTTGGACGCCGACCGGGATGGTGTCGATGACCTTGTAGGTGACCGGGTCGATGACGGACACCGTGTTGGAGTTGGTGTTCGGCACGTAGACGCGGGACGGGAAGTCCTTGACCACCGGCGAGAGCTTGTTCGGCCGGTCGGCCGCGTAGACGTCGTTCGGGTCGAGCAGCGGGGGCATCCCGGGCAGTCCCGGCGGCGCGGCCGGGACGGCCTTGACCGGGCGGGCGGGGCCCTTGGAGCCGAGCGCCTCGGGCTCGCCCTTCCCGCCGGATCCGCAGCCCGCCAGGGCGGCGAGGACGAGGCCGGCGACGAGCACGGTGGCCTTGTGTGGGAGGCGGTTGTTGGTCATGGGGTCAGCAGCTCCGTGGTGGTCACCGCGCGCAGTTTGCGGCGCGCGAGTTCTTCGAGGAGGGGTGGCATCGCGTCGACCGTGTCCGCGTAGCCGAAGTGCAGGCTCACCACCGATCCGCCTTGGATCGTCCCGGTGACGGTGCGGATGACGGCCGCGGCGCCGGGCGAGGTGAAGTCGAGGGAGTCCACGTCGTACGAGAGGACGTGCGGGTAGCCCGCCCGCTGGGCGAGGGTGCGCACGAGCGGGGAGGCGTACTGCGTCTGGGACGGGCGGAACCAGGTGCCGATGGAGCCGGTGAGTCGCTTGAGGCGTAGCGCGCAGCCGGTGATCTCGGCGTAGGCCTCGGCTTCGGGCAGGGAGTTGATCGCGACGTGGTTCTGGGTGTGGTTGCCGAGGTCGTGGCCGCCGTCGAGGATCCGGCGGGCCAGGTCGGGGTGGGCGTCGAGCCAGGCGCCGATGGCCAGTACGGTGACCCGCGCCCCGGCCCGTTCGGCCTCGGCGAGTACCGCGCGGGCGAGGGCGGGGTCGCCGTTGCCGTGGAAGGTGAGGGCGACGGCGGGGCGCTCGCGAGGCCCGTGCGCGATCTCGACGGGCCGCCCCGCGAACCGCCGGGGCGCCGGGGCGGGCCGGCCGGGGCGGCCGGGGGCGGCCCGCCTTCGCCGAGGCCGCGGTGGCGGCGGTTCCGGGGTCCGGCGACGGTGCGCCCGGCCGCGCAGGCGCCGGTGAGGCCGGCCAGGGCCGCCACGCCCGCGCACAGGGCCGCGCGGCGGCCTGGTAGGGAGAACACCTGCCCATTTAAGGGGTGGATGGCCAAGAAGGTAATGATTGACCCAATTCGGGGCGTTCGTCGCCGGGCGATGGGGTGGGGGTTCGTTCACCGTGCGGTCGATGATTCACGCGTGGTGTTCGATATTTATTCATCGAAAGCGAGGTGAGTAGCCCACCTCACCTAGGATTTAGGTGGAAACTCTTAGGATATGCACACTTATGTCCGAGTTTGGAGTTTTGGCGTTCGGGCCCTCGTCTGCCATAGTCGGAACCACGACTTCCCCTTGACCCGAGCGAAGTCGCCCCACGCCGAGGATCACACCCCCTTCGATCCTCGGCGCACCCGTGAAGCCCCCATGACGCCCCACCACGGCGACCGGGGGCTTCAGGCGTTGTGAGGGGGGCGGATCAGCGGTCGGCGACCCGCATCTCGAACCAGGTGATCTTGCCGCGCGGCAGCAGGTCCGCGCCCCACCGGTCGGAGAGCTTGTCGACCAGGAAGAGCCCCCGCCCGGTGGTGTCCAGCTCGTGCACCGGCATCAGACAGGGCAGCCCGCGCGAGGGGTCGCGTACCTCTACGCGGATCCAGCCGCGCCGGCGCAACATCCGCAATCCGAAGGAGCGGGCCCCGGTGTGGCGTACGGCGTTGCCGACGAGCTCCGAGACCAGCAGGACGGCGTGCTCGGAGATCTGCGGCGACAGGCCCCAGAAGCGGATCACCACGCTCTGGGTCAGCCGGCGGGCGGTGCTCGCGGACTCCGGCATGGACGGCAGCGTCACCTCCGCCTCGGCCGGGTTCCCGTACAACTCCAGCGCCTTGAGGCCCTGTTCCTCCTCGAACGCCGCCGTGAGCCGTACGACAGCAGCGCTGCCGCGCTGTCGCGGCTGTTCCACACCCTCCAGGCCCGCCATGCACCCATCATGGACGGCCGACGCCTCCGTCCGGGCCGTTCCGCGGGAAAACGCCCCTCGGGAGCACGTCTTCCGAGGGGCGGTCGCGGCATATGCGCAAGGCAACAGGACGCCTACGGGACCACCCTGACCTGCGGTGACGATCCGCCGCCCGACGATCACCCAGAGTGGATCTCCAGGGCCCCTTAAGTCTCCCTTAAGGGCCGGCTAATCCACCCTCAGGGAGGAGGCACCCGAAACCGGCCTCAGACGAACTTCGCCTTGCCCGGCCCCTCTTCGACGAAGCTGCGCATCCCGCGCTCCCGGTCCTCCGTGGCGAACAGTCCCGCGAACCAGTTGCGTTCGATGGTCAGGCCGGTGTCGATGTCCGCCTCCAGCCCCGCGTCGACGCACTCCTTGGCGGCGCGCAGCGCCATCGCCGGGCCCTGCGCGAGCTTCGCGGCCCACGCGTGCGCCTGCTCGTAGACCTCGGCGGCGGGCACGATCCGGTCCACCAGACCGAGGGTGAGCGCCTCTTCGGCCTTGACCATACGGCCGGTGAAGATCAGGTCCTTGGCCTTGGAGGGGCCGATCAGCCGCGCGAGCCGCTGGGTGCCGCCGGCGCCCGGGATCAGGCCGAGCAGGATCTCGGGCTGACCGAGCTTGGCGTTGTCGGCGGCGATCCGGTAGTCGGCGCAGAGGGCCAACTCGCAGCCGCCGCCGAGGGCGTAGCCGGTGACGGCGGCGACGACGGGCTTGGGGATCCGGGCGACCGCGGTGAAGGCGTCCTGGAGCGCGCGGGACCGGGCGACCATCGCCGCGTGGTCCATGGTCTGCATCTCCTTGATGTCCGCGCCGGCCGCGAACACCTTCTCACCGCCGTAGATGACCACCGCGCGCACGTCGGCGCGGTCGGTGGCCTCCACCGCCAGCTCGCGCAGCCGGTCCTGGGTGGCGATGTCCAGGGCGTTCATGGGCGGCCGGTCCAGGAGCAGGGTGCCGACGCCTTCGGAGACTTCGAGAGAGATGGTCATACGGGTCAGATTAGGGGGCGAGGGGTTCGAGGTCGCCCCCGGATGGGCGCGGAACGCGGTGTGGCCCGGTGCTGTGGGTCACAGCACCGGGCCACACCTACCGCGCGTCCGACGGACCTACTTGATCCACTCCGCCCAGTCCATGTTCCAGCCGTTGAGGCCGTTGTCCGGGGCGATCTGCTTGTCCTTCGAGTTCTTCACGATCACCACGTCGCCGATCAGCGACTCGTTGTAGAACCAGGCGGCCGGGGTGCTGTCGTCACCGGCGCCGCGCCGGTCCTGGATGCCGATGCAGCCGTGGCTGACGTTCTCCGAGCCGAAGGTGCTCTTCGAGGCCCAGTAGTTGCCGTGCACGAAGGTGCCCGAGGTCGACAGCCGCATCGCGTGCGGGACGTCCGAGATGTCGTATTCGCCGCCGAAGCCGACGGTGGCGCCGTTCATCCGGGTCACCTTGTACTTCTCGCTGATGACCATCTGGCCGTTGTACGTGGTCGTGGCGGGCGCGCCGGCCGTGATCGGGACGTCCCTGAGGACCTGGCCGTCGCGGACGACCTGCATGGTGTGGGCGCTCGCGTCGACGGTGGTGACCTGGGAGCGGCCGACGGTGAAGGTGACCGTACGGGTCTGCTTGCCGTAGACGCCCGGCCGGCCCTCGACCCCGTCGAGGGCGAGCTTCACGGTGACCTTGGTGCCGGCGGCCCAGTACTTCTCGGGGCGGAAGTCCAGGCGGTCGTTGCCGAACCAGTGGCCCTCGACCGGCACGGACGGCTCGGCCGTCACGGTGATGGCCTTCTCGACGGCCTCGGGGTTGGTGATGCCGCGGGTGAAGTTGATCGAGACCGGCATGCCCACGCCGACGGTCGAGCCGTCCTCCGGCGTGTAGTGGCCCACGAAGGTGTTCTGCGGGGTCAGGGTGGTGAAGGTGGTGTCCTTGGCGGACTCCCGGCCGGCCTCGTCCTTGGCGACGGCGTGCACCTTGTACTCGGTGGCGGCGGCCAGGTGGCGGGCCGGCTCCCAGCTCAGGCCGTCGGCGGCGAGCTTGCCCTCCACCGCGTTGCCCTTGGTGTCGGCGACCGTCACCGTGGTGAGCTTGCCGCCGGTGCTGGTTATCTTCAGGATGCCGCTCGTGGCGACCTCCTTGGACCCGTCGTCGGGCTTGACGTTGACCACGGCCTTCGAGGCCTCGGTGCCCGTCTTGGCGCCCGCGGCGGCTCCGCCCTTGTCCCCACCCTTGCCGCCTGCGTCATCGGCGCCGCCGCCACACGCGCTGGTGAACAGCAGGGCCGCTCCCAGCAGAAGGGCCGGCAGGCCGGTGCGGACGCGGCCGCGAATCGGCTGCAGGTTCACTCGTGTTCTCCCCATGTCCCCCGCGCGCGGACAGTCGCGCGCATGGTGACAGGAAATCACACGACGAGATGACGAATAGGCACAGTCGTGTCACCGTTCCGTCACCAAGTGCCGGAAGGCGGCCTACGCCGCCCCGGCCTCAGTCCTCCGTGCCCGGCTTGACGCCCCAGACGTAGACGGCGTCGCCCTCGACGAGCAGGTTCCACAGCCGTTCGGCGTCCGGCACCGAGAGGTTGACGCAGCCGGCCGAGCCGCCCTCCGCGAAGAGCCGGCCGGGGCGGCCGTGGAGGGCCTGGCCCCCGTCGAAGAACTGGGCGTAGGGCATGGGCGAGTTGTCGTAGAGGCTGGACACGTGGTCCTTGTGCCGCCAGTAGATCTCGTGCCAACCGGGGCGGGTCTCCTGGTCGTCGCGGCCCGTACGGATGGGCACGGGCGCGAAGACGACGCGCCGGCCCCGCTGCACCCACAGCAGCTGCCGTTCCAGGTCCACGCAGGTCACGCGGTGGTCGCGGACGGGACAGTCGCCGGCGGCGTTGGGGTTCGCGCGGGCGGCGACGGCCGTCATGACGCGGAACGTGGCGAGGCCGGGGTAGCCGTCGGCGGGGGTGATGTCGTTGCGCTGCTGGAAGGCGCGGATGGCGAGGCAGTCGGCGATGGACTGCGTCCCGTCGACCGTGAGGTCGAGGTGGGCCTCCAGTTCGCGCTGGTAGGGGCCGGTGCCGGCGGTGCAGGCCGTCTCGGGCTCCGGGGCGGGGGCCGGTTCGGGGGCCGCCGCGTGGGCGGGGCCGGCGAGGGCGACGAGGGCGCACAGGGTGGCGAGGGCGGCCGCTCGGGCCGCCGCTGCGCGGGGCGTTCGGTGTGCGGTGCGTCGTACGGCCATGGGAGCCTCCTCCGGCCCGCCGGCCGGGCCCTTCCTGCCCAGCCAACCCGCAGGAGCGGGCGGCGGCTCCCGCAGGTGCGCCGGTGGGGTGAGCACGTCACTCCACCGGCGCACGGGGGGCGGGGGCAGGCCCCCGTGAAGGACCTACCGGCCCCTGGAGGGCCTGTCCGGCTTGCCGTGGTGGTGCCGCTTGTTGTCGACGGTGACCACGAGCACCCGGTCGGGGGTCGACGCGTCGAGCCTCAGCGGGCCGGTGACCCGGTCGGCCGGCAGGACGTAGCCCTCGGGGACGTCCGTCTCCAGCAGGTAGTACCGGCCGTCGGAGAGCCCGTCGAAGTCGCAGACGCCGTCGCGGTCGGTCGCGCAGCCGTTCGCGACCCGGGTGTCGGCGTTGATGCCCCGGGTCTGGAGCCCGGCGGTGTCGTTGGTCTCCTTCCAGAGTTCGAAGACCGCGCCGCGCAGCGGGCGGTGCGTCTTGGCGTCCTTCTTCACCAGGTGGACGGAGCCGTCCGGGTCCTCGTCGACCTTGCGGTTCGGGACGTTCAGGACGATGCCGGTGGCGACGTCCTCGCTGTCCACGGTGAAGGGGATCACCGGGTCGTTCAGGAGGTCGTAGCCGGGCGGCGGTGTGGTCTCGCGCCAGTAGTACGTCTCACCGGCGGGCAACTCGACCGTGCAGGTGCCCTGGGCGTTGGTGACGCAGCTTCCGGGGAGCCGCTCGTCGGCGCCGGGCCCGGCGATCTGGAGGTTCGGGACGTCGTTGGTCTCGCGCCACAGCTCGAAGACGGCGCCGGCGAGGTCGGCGCCGGTGTCCCGGTCGCTCTTGTGGAGCACGACGCGGGCGCCGGTCGTGGCGGTGGTGGCGTTGACGGCGCGGACCTGGACTCCGGCCTCGGCGTTCTCGCGGGTCAGCGTCAGCGGGAAGACCGGGTTCGCGGGGAGGTCGTGGCCGCCGGGGGCGGCCGTCTCGCGCCAGTAGTAGGTGCCGGGTTCGACGTCGGCGCGCACGCACCTGCCGCTCGCGGGGGTGGTGCAGTCGGCGACCTTGGTGTCGGGTGTCGTACCGGTCGTCTGGAGGCCGTCCCGACCGTTGGTCTCGCGCCACAGTTCGAAGACGGCGGCGGCGAGCGGGGTGCCCTGCTCGTCGACCTTCAGGACGGAGACGGCGCCCGTCACCGGGGGCGAGGTGCGCGTGTTGAGCGCGCGGACCCGGACGGTACGGTCGGCGGCGATGTCCTGCGCCGTCAGGGTGACCGGGAAGACGGGGTTCTCCGGCAGGTCGTAGCCCCTCGGTGCGGCCGTCTCACGCCAGTAGTACGACCCCGGTACGAGTTCCGCCTTCGCGCAGACGCCGCTCTGCGGGGTGGTGCAGTCGGTGACCTTGGTGTCGGTGTCCGCGCCCTCCGTCTGGAGGCCGGGCACGTCGTTCGTCTCGCGCCACAGCTCGAAGACGGCGGCGGCGAGCGGAGTGCCCTGGGCGTCGACCTTGGTCACGGCGACCGTGCCCGTGGCGGGCGGGACGGCGCCGCAGTCGGGGAGGTCCCCGTCGAAGGGGTAGGAGTGGAACTCCTGGCCGCCGCCCCCGACGCTCTCACTGCCGTGCGTGACGGAGCCGGTGGTGAAGAAGCGGCCGTTGACGCCGGGCAGGGTGACGAGGGTCTCGGAGGCCTGGTTGCCGATCAGGAAGCTGCCCTGGAACTGGCCGCTGCCGGTCAGGTTGACGGTCGAGGCGTCCGGGAAGTTCCACAGCAGCCGCTCGCGGTGGGCGTTGAGCGGGTCGCTCCCCGGGCCCGTGTCCGTGAGCGTGCCGCTGAAGGTGTTGAGGGTGCGGGTACCGGTGCCCTGGACGTTGACGAGGATGGTCGCCTGGGGCGGGATCCGCGTGAAGCGGATGCCCTGTGCGCCGCCGCCGTTCGGGTTGACCAGGTCCGCCTCCACGTTGAAGACCTGGAGCGGGGAGCTGTTGTCGCCGGTGAAGAGGGTCTCGTAGCCGCTGTTGACGACGGTCCCGGTGGGCGGGCGGGGGCTGCCGTCGACCTTGGCGTAGCACTGGCTCGCGGCGGTGAGCCGGTCGCGCAGGCCCGCGTAGGGGACGGTGGCGTCGATGTCCCGGACGCGGGTGCCGGTCACGTTGCCGGTGAGGGAGCCCGCGTGGCGGACGACGCCGGTGTCGGCGATCAGGGTCTCGCCGGCGGCGACGGTCACGTCGCCGCCGGTGGTGAGGAATTCGGCGCCGACGGGGGGCGGGACGAGCGAGCCGGCGCCGACGACGCCGACGTTGTAGCGGCTGTCGCCGCCGGCCGCCTTGTCCTGGTCGAAGCCACCGAGGACGACGAGACGGCCCTCGGCCTCGGAGGCGCGGCCGCGGACGCGGAAGTCGGCGCCGGCGAAGATGTTGACGGCGTTGTCGCGGCCCTTGACGGTGCCGTCGCTGCCGATCGGCGGAAACGGGTTCGGGCAGTCGCCCGGGACGCACGGACCGAGCCCGTCGGGCAGGGGCGCCCGTAGGGTGCGGGCGGTCGGGGGGTGGGCCCCGGTCCCCGCCGCCAGGGCCGTCGGGACCGCGGTGGCCAGGACGGCCACGATCGCGACCACCGGGGTCCATTTCCTTGCTGACATGACGCTCCGTCCGTTTCCGCGCTGATGGCCCTGACAGGCTGCGGGGCGGGCACGGCGCGGCGGACGGTCGACACTCCTGCGGTACGACTTCCGGTCCGACAATCACTCGGATGCCGCGACCGGACGGGTGATGCCGTAAGGCTTCATGCGGTACGTCGGTGCGGGTCAGCTTTTCGCGGAGCCCGCGACCCAGTCGGCCCACGACATGTTCCAGCCGCCCAGTCCGTTGTTGGGCGCGACCGTCTTGTCCTGCGAGTTGACGACCTCCACCACGTCCCCGATCAGCGTCCGGTCGAAGAACCAGCCCGCCGGGGTGTCCGAGCCGCCGCCCTTGTCGTCGCGCAGGCCCACGCACCCGTGGCTGGTGTTGGTGGTGCCGAAGGTGTCGGGGCTCGCCCAGTAGTTGCCGTGCAGGAAGGTCCCGGAGGAGGTGAGCCGCATGGCGTGCGGGACGTCGGGGATGTCGTACTCGCCCTTGCCGTCCTCGCCGGTGAAGCCGACGGTGGCGCCGTTCATCCGGGTCACGTCGAACAGCTCCATCACCACCATCTTCCCGTTGTAGGTGGTGTTCTTCGGCGCCCCGGCGGTGATCGGGATCGTGGACAGCAGCTGCCCCTCGCGCCGGACCTCCATGGTGTGCGCCTCCGCGTCCACGGTGGAGATCTGGGAGCGGCCGACGGTGAACCGGATCGTCTTGTCCTGGACCCCGTAGGAACCGGGCGCTCCCTCGATGTCGCGCAGGTTCATCTTCACGGTGACCTCGGTGCCGGCCTTCCAGTACTCCTTGGGCCGGAAGTCGAGGCGCTCCTTGCCGAACCAGTGGCCGACGATCTCCACGGGCGGGTCGGAGGTGACGGTGATGGCGCGTTCCACGTCGGCGCGGTGCTGGATCGCCCGGCTGAAGTTGAAGGACACGATCATGCCGGTGCCGACGGTGGAGCGGTTCTCGGGCTTGAAGTAGCCGATGAACCGCTCCTCGGGGACGTACGTGGTGAAGGTGGTGTGGCGGGCCTGGCGCCGGTTGTGCCCGTCGACGGCGACCGCGTCGACGGTGTACTTGGCCGCGAGCGCGAGTCGCCCGGCGGACGGGTCGGGGCTCCAGCTGAGGCCGTCCTCGGCGATGGAGCCCGGGACCCGCTCCTCCTGGGCGTCCTCCACCTTGGTGACGACGACCCGCTCCAGCCGGCCCTCGGGGACGTGCACCCGCAGCGGCCCCTCGGCCGGGACGCCCTTGGCGTTGTCCTCGGGGGTGACCCGGATGGCCTCGTCGGGCGACCGGGGTTTGCCGGGCAGCGCGATCTCCACCGGGGAGCCGCCGTCCTTGGTGCAGCCGGTCAGGCCCGCCCACAGGCCCGCCCACACCGCCACGGCGGCCAAGCCCGCCCTCGCCCGCCTCGTCAGAAGAGTCACGCACCGTCCAACGACCGGGGCCCTCCGGGGGAAACGTGAGGGCCGGCGACGTTCCGGGCAGAACAGTCCGGGCAGAACAGTGGGAAGGACCGGACGGGGACGGGCCGGGCCGGGACGCCCGGCCGTACTCCCCCCGGCCGGTCACCGGGAGCCGTGGAGGCGGGCAGTGTCGAGCGCAGCCGAGCACGAGGCGGTGGATACCGCCGCCAGGATCGCCGGAAACGGCAAGACCGGTCACAGCGGAACGGACAACGGAACGGAGCGCGGGGCGGACCGCATGGACGTGGTGCGCGAGCGGGTCCAGGAGCGGGTGTTACGGGCGGCCGCGCATCCGGCGCCACCCGTGTGGCCCGGCTCCTCGCACCCCCTGGGCGCCCGCTACCACGTGGGGCCGGGCGGCGTCGCGGGCACCAACTTCGCGCTGTGGGCCCAGGGAGCGGAGGCGGTGGAACTGTGCCTCTTCGACGGTGACGGCGTCGAGACCCGCTGCACCCTGAGCGAGCTGACGCACGAGATCTGGCACGGCTTCGTGCCCGGCGTGCGCCCCGGACAGCGGTACGGGTTTCGGGTGCACGGGCGCTGGGACCCCTGGACGGGCGTCCGGCACAACCCGGCGAAGCTGCTCCTGGACCCGTACGCCCGCGCCGTGGACGGTGACTTCACGCTGCCGCCGGAGGTGTACGGGCACGTCCGGGACTGGCCGCAGCAGTACATCGCGGACACCGTGCGCGACGACCGCGACTCGGCCCCGCACGTCCCGAAGGGCGTCGTCGTCCACGATGACGACGACTGGGCGGACGACGTCCGGCCGAAGACGCCGTGGGCCGATTCGGTGATCTACGAGCTGCACGTGCGCGGGTTCACGATGCGCCATCCGGGGGTGCCCGAGGAACTGCGCGGCACCTACGCGGGCCTCGCCCATCCGGCGGCGATCGAGCACCTGACGAAGCTGGGCGTGACGGCGGTGGAGCTGCTGCCGGTGCACCAGTTCGCCCACGAGGACCACCTGCTGCGCCGCGGCCTGCGCAACTACTGGGGCTACAACTCGATCGGCTACTTCGCCCCGCACGCCGGCTACTCCGCCAGCGGGACGGCCGGGCAGCAGGTCGGGGAGTTCAAGCGGATGGTGCGGGCCCTGCACGCGGCGGGGATCGAGGTCATCCTCGACGTGGTCTACAACCACACCGCGGAGGCGGGCGAGCTGGGCCCGACGCTGTCGCTGCGCGGCATCGACAACCGCGGCTACTACCGGCTCCAGTCCGACCAGCGCCGCTACGCCGACTACACCGGCTGCGGCAACACCCTGCACGCCGGGCGGCCGCACGTGCTGCGCCTGATCACCGACTCGCTGCGGTACTGGGTGACGGAGATGGGCGTGGACGGCTTCCGCTTCGACCTGGCGGCGGCGCTGGCCCGTTCGATGCACGACGTGGACATGCTGTCGCCGTTCCTCGCGGTGATCGCGCAGGACCCGGTGCTGCGCCGGGTGAAGCTGATCGCGGAGCCGTGGGACGTGGGCTCGGGCGGCTACCAGGTGGGCGCGTTCCCGCCGCTGTGGACGGAGTGGAACGATCGCTACCGGGACGCCGTACGGGATTTCTGGCGGGGCGCGCTGCCCGACGTACGGGACCTGGGGTACCGGCTGTCGGGGTCGAGCGACCTGTACGCGTGGGGCGGGCGGCGGCCGTACGCCTCGGTGAACTTCGTGACGGCCCACGACGGCTTCACCCTGCGCGACCTGGTGAGCTACGAGCGCAAGCACAACGACGCGAACGGCGAGGCCAACCGGGACGGGACCAACGACAACCGCTCGTGGAACTGCGGGGCGGAGGGCGAGAGCGACGACCCGCGGATCGGCGCGCTGCGCCGCCGGCAGCTGCGGAACCTGCTGACGACGCTACTGCTGTCGACGGGGGTGCCGATGCTGGTGGCGGGCGACGAGTTCGGGCGCACCCAGGGCGGCAACAACAACGCGTACTGCCAGGACAACGAGATCGGGTGGGTGGACTGGTCGCTGCTGGAGGATCCGGCGTGGAGCGAGCTGTTCGCGCTGACGCGGCGGCTGGTGACGTTGCGCCGCGACCATCCGGTGCTGCGCCGGCGGGCCTTCTTCTCCGGGCGTTCGCAGGGCGCGGACGGGCTGCGGGACCTGGCCTGGTTCACCCCGGCGGGCGCGGAGATGACGGAGCGGGACTGGTACGCGCCGGCCGCCGCGCTGGGGCTGTACCTGTCGGGGCGCGACATTCCGGGGCGGGACGAGCGGGGTCGTCAGGTGAGCGACGACAGCTTCCTCGCGCTGCTGCACGCCGGGGACCGGCCGGTGGAGTGGGTGCTGCCGGGTGCGCCGTGGGCGGAGTCGTACGAGCTGGTGCTGGACACGGCGCGGGAGTCCCAGGCCAGGGCGCCGGGGGTGGTGCACCGGGGCGGGGAGGTGGTGATGGTCCCGGCGCGGTCGGTGCTGCTGTTGCGGGTGGTGTCTTAGGGGGGTGGTGTCGTCGGGACGTCGGGACGTCGCGTATCGGGCGGTGGGCTTCGGCCGCCCTGCGATGATGTGGCCTTCGTACGTACACACGTTCAAGGGGGCACGCGTAGATGGCGAGAGTCGGGACCGCGCTGCGGGAGCTGCGCGGGGCGCAGAAGTCGGCGAAGGGCGTCTCGCTCTACTCGCGGTTCGTCAACCGGCCCGCCGGGCGGTACCTGGCCGCCGGGTCCTACGCGCTGGGGCTCACCCCGAACGGGGTGACGCTGGTCAGCGCCGCCTTCAGCTTCGCCGCCGTGGCGGCGGTCGCGCTGGTCGCGCCCTCGTGGGGGCTGGGGATCGCCGTGTGGGCCGCGCTCGCGGTCGGTTTCGCCTTCGACTCCGCCGACGGGCAGTTGGCCCGGCTGCGCGGGGGCGGCAGCGCGGCGGGCGAGTGGCTCGACCACGTCGTGGACGCCGCCAAGCTCACGGCCCTGCACGCGTGCGTACTGATCGCGTTCTACCGCTTCCCCGAGGCGTACGGGACGGGCGCGCGGGGCTGGCTGCTGGTGCCGCTGGGCTTCCAGTTCGCGGCGGTCGTGACCTTCTTCGGCGGACTGCTGACGGAGAAGCTGAAGCCCCGGCCGGCGCCGGGGAGCGCCGCCGCCGCGCCCTCGACCCTGCGGGCGGTGGCGCTGCTGCCCGTCGACTACGGGGTGTTCTGCCTGGTCTTCCTGCTGCTGGGCGGCGGCCGGCTGTTCGCCTGGGCGTACGCGGCGCTGGGCGCGGTGGCCGCACTGTTCCTGGTGGCGTTCCTGACGAAGTGGTTCCGGGAGCTCAGCGCCGTTCGGCGGTGAGCTGCTCCGCGCGGCCGGCGCCGGTCGGCAGCGGTTCGGCGAGGGCGTCGAGGGCGCGGCGCAGCTGGGTGCTGGAGGTGTGCACGGTGTAGGGGAAGTAGACGACGTCGACGCCGTGGGCGGCGAAGTCCCGTTCCAGGCGGTCGCCCTTGGGCGTGCCGCGCCAGTCGTCGCCTTTGAAGATCACGTCGAAGCGGACCTGCTTCCAGGTCTCCACCTTGTCCGGGACGGTCTCGACGAAGGCGGCGTCGACGTACTTGACGCTGCGGACGATCTCCAGCCGTTCGACGAGGGGGATCATCGGGCGGCGGCCCTTGGCCAGCTCGGCCATCTCGTCGGAGACGACGCCGGCCACCAGGTAGTCGCACCGACTGCGGGCGTGCCGAAGGATGTTGAGGTGTCCGATGTGGAAGAGGTCGTACGCGCCGGGGGCGTACCCGACCCGGTACGGTCTGCGGGCGGCCGGCGCAGGCTCGGACACGTGGTGCTCCATCGTCAATTACCCCCCAGCGGCCACGCCCCCCGGCGTGGCTGATGAGCAGACAATAGCGCGCACGTTCCGCGCGCAGACGGTGAACGCATAGGGTGACGTGCGCATCATCCAGGGGAGAAGGGGACGTTCAGTGTCCACATCCGGCCACCGGCGGCTGTTGCTGGTTTCCACCAACTACGCCCCCGAGCACGCGGGTATCGGCCCGTACGCCACCCAGATCGCGGAGCACTGGGCGAGTATCGGTCACGACACCCACGTCCTGGCCGGCATGCCGCACTACCCGGCGTGGTCGGTCGAGCCGGAGTACAAGGGGGCGCTCAGGCGCACGGAACGGCGCGCGGGGGTCACCGTGCACCGGCGCGCGCACACCGTGCCGCCCCGTCAGACCGCCGTCAAGCGGGCCCTGTTCGAAGGATCGATTCTGCTGCACGGCGCCGTGGCCCCGCCCCGGATGCCGAAGCCGGACGCGATCCTCGCGCAGATGCCGAGCCTCGCCGGCGGGGTGCTCGCCGCCCGGCTCGCCGCGAAGTGGAAGGTGCCGTACGTCCCGGTCGTCCAGGACCTGATGGGCGCGGCGGCCGCGCAGAGCGGGATCAGCGGCGGTGACAAGGCGGCCGCGCTCGCCGGGCGGGCGGAGGCGTACGCCCTGGGGCGCGCCACCCTGGTCGGCGTCATCCACGAGACCTTCGTCGACCGGGTCGTCGGCATGGGCGTGGACCCCGACCGGATCCGGCTCGTCCCGAACTGGTCACACGTGCCGCAGCCCACCAAGCCGCGCGGGGAGACCCGTCGCCACCTGGGCTGGGCGCCCGGCCAGACCGTCGTCCTGCACTCCGGGAACATGGGGCTCAAGCAGGGCCTCGAAGTCCTCGTCGGCGCGGCCCGACTCGACCCCGAGGTCCGGTTCGTGCTGATGGGCGACGGCAGTCAGCGCCAGGCCCTCGCCGACCTCGCCTCGGACGTGCCCAACCTCGACATCATCCCCCCTGCCGCCGACGGCGAGTTCCCGGATATCCTCGCGGCGGCGGACGTGCTCGCGGTCACGCAGCACGCGGCCGTGCTGGACATGAGCGTGCCGTCCAAGCTGACCTCCTACTTCCAGGCGGGCCGCCCCGTCGTCGCCTCCGTCGCGGCGCAGGGAGGAACCGCCCAGGAGGTGGAACGTTCGGGCGCGGGGGTGCTCGTACCGCCGGAGGATCCCGCGGCCCTGCTGAAGGCCGTACGGGCCCTGGCGGAGGACCCCGAGGGCGCGGACGCGCTGGGCGCCGCCGGACCCGTCCACGTGGCGGCCCATCTGAGCCGTGACGCGGGCCTGGCCCGCATCGACGCACTGATAGACGAGGCACTGGGGGGTCACAGGTCGTGATCGAGACGAACCGGCCGGCAGCGGTCCCCACCGAGGACGAACCCGACCTCCTCAGGGACCAGTTCAAGCAGCTCCTGCGCTACCGGCGGCTCCTCGGCGCGGGCGTGGGCATCGGCCTGCTGGGCGGCGTCTACCTCGGCATATCCACCGCGGACACCTACGTGGCGAGCGCCGACATCGTGCTGCGCGCGCCCACCGACGACCCGTTCAACCCGAGCCTGGCCCCCGACAAGGCCATCAACATCGGCTCGGAGCGTCAGGTCGCGCTCTCCAGCTCCATCGCCGAGGCCGCCAGGGTGAAGCTCGGCGTCGCCGACAAGGACTTCAAGGCGCTGCGCGCCGGCCTCCAGGTCACCAACCCGCCCCAGACGATGGTGCTGCGGTTCACCTACACCGCGAACTCCCCCACCCAGGCCGCCAAGCGCGCCAACGCGATGACGGAGGCGTACCTGCTCAAGCGGCAGGAGGCGCTCGACGCCACCCGCGACCGGATGGTCAAGGGGTACAAGGACCAGCGCGACCCGGTCGCCAAGGAGCTCGACGAGCTGGTCAAGGAGATCGCCCGGCTGCCCGCCGGGGCCGCGCGGGACTCCGCGATGTCCACCAAGACCGACCTCCAGAGCGAGGTCGGCGGCTACAACGGCAAGATCACGAAGCTTGAGGCCCTGGACATGACCCCCGGCCGGGTCACCAGCGCCGCGACCCCGCCCTCCGGCGCGGACGGGCCGGGCCTGCCGATGTCGCTCGCGCTCGGCGCCGCCGTGGGGCTGGCGCTGGGCCTGCTGGCCGCCTGGGTCCGGCTCGTCTTCGACCCGGCCCCGCGCTCCGAAGGCGACGTCTCGCGGGCCCTGCGGGCCCCCGTACTGGGCTCCCTGCCCCGGGACAGGACCGGCGGCGGCCCGCTGCTCGCCGCCGGGGAGGCCGATCCCCGGCTCGCCGAGGAGTACCGGTCGGTGGCGTTCCGGCTCGCCTACGACTCCCGGTTCGCCGACCGGCGCCGGCTCCTGGTGGTGGCCCCGCGCGGCAGCAGCGAGACCGCCGCCGCCGTGGCCGTGAACCTGGCCGCCTCCTTCGCGGAGACCGGCAAGGACGTCCTGCTCATCGAAGCCGACCTGCGCACCCCGGTGCTGGCCAGCCAGTTGCCGACGGACGCCGGCGGGCGGCCGCGCTGGAGCCAGGGCGCGGGGGGCGGTGGCCGTCAGGGCGATTGCGAGTGGCCCGACGGCCGGCAGCTGGTGGTGGACGCCGGGGAATCGGGCACCTTCGACCTGATCCCGGGCGAGCGGGTGCGCAACGTGCCCCGCGCCCTGACCTCCCCGCGCGCCACCCGACTGATCTCCGAGGCCGACTCGCCCAACTCGACGGTGGTGGTGCTGGCACCGCCCGTCCTGTCCTACGCCGACGCGCTGGCGCTCGTCGACCGCGTCGACGGGGTCCTGGTGGTCTGCGACCCGCGCGCCGTGTACCGCAGCGACCTGGCCCGGATCCGCGAACTGATCAGCGGCGCCGGCGGCACCGTCCTCGGCGCGGTCGTGCACGCCCCGGTGCCGGGCGAGAAGCGCGGCGGACGCGGCCGAGGCGCCCCGGCCCGGCCGGAGCCGGCGCGGCCGGTGACCGGCGAGGCGGAGCAGCACATCCCGGGCGACGGGAGCGACACCGTCGCGCTGCGCACGGTCCGTACGGGCCAGAGGTGAGCCGGCGGGGTCTGGGCGCGGTCGCCTCGATCCTGGACCAGGCCGCCTCCAGCGCCACGAACATCCTGGTGCTGGTGCTGGCCGCCCGACTGTCGTCGGCGTCCGGCTTCGCCGACTTCTCGATGGTGTACGTGACGTTCAGCGTGCTCCTCGGACTGAACATGGCCTACGTCGGCCAGACCGTGGTGCTGGAGAAGGGCGAGCGCCTGGGCGTGGTGTGCCGCTCCTCGGTGGCGTTCACCGCCGCCGCCTCGGCCGCCGCCGGGCTGGTCCTGGCCGGCGTCGGCCTCGCCCTGCCCGGGGCCGCCGGGCAGGCCTTCCTCGCGCTGGGCCTCGTCCTGCCGCTGGTCCTCGTCCAGGACGGGCTGCGGTACTGCTTCTCCGCCCTGCGGCTGCCCGAACGGGCGCTGGCCGCCGATGCGCTGCGGCTCGGGTGCGTGGTCGCCGCCCTGGCCGCGCAGCCGGCGGGGGCCTCGGCGGGGCGGCTGGTGCTGGTGTGGGGGCTGTCGGCGCTGCCCGCGCTGGCGCTCGGGCTCTGGCTGCTGCGCCCGTACGTACGGGGCGCCCGCGCCGCACTGCGGCCCTACCTGCGCCGGGGCCACCTCGGGCGGCGGTTCGTCGTCGAGTTCGCGGTGGGCAACGGTTCGAGCCAGCTCGCGGTCCTGGGCCTGGGCGTCTTCGCGACGCCGCTGGCCGTCGGCGCGCTGCGGGGCGCGACCACCCTGTTCGGGCCGCTGAACGTGCTGTTCAACTCCGCGAACGCCTTCGGGCCGCCGGTGGTCGGGCGGGCGTCCGGCAAGCGGGGCGTGATCCGGCTGACCGCGCTGATGGGCACCGTCCTCGCGGTGCTGGGCGCCGCCTGGGCGGCGGTGTTGTACGCGCTGCCCGAGCGGCTGGGCCGGCACCTGCTGGGCGACACCTGGGCGGCCGCGTCCGCGCTGCTGCCGGCGACGGGGGCGCAGTACGCGGTGATGGGCCTGGGCACCTGCGCCCTCCTGACCCTGCGCGTCCTGAACCCCAAGGCGACGCTCTCCCTCCAGGTGGTGTTCTCCCTCCTGTCGGTGGCCTTCCTTCTGGCGGGCTACGCGATGTGGGGCGTCCTGGGCGCCGCCTGGGGCCTGGCCCTCGGCTCCGCCTGCAAAGCCACCGCCTCCTGGCTCCGCGCCGCCCGCCTCACCCCGACGCCCCCGGCGGCTCCGGCCGCCCCGGCCTCGTCCCTCGCGTAGGGCGCGTCAGCGCAGCGTCGTGTGGCGGTCCGTGCGGTACGTGGCCACCAGGGCCAGGCACAGGGCGGCTATGGCCACGCGGCCCGAGGCCTGGAGGAGGGGGCCGCGCAGGAGGATGAACGAGTAGCCGGCGACCAGCGGGACCACCACGGAGATCAGGCTGCCCGGGGGTGAGCGGCGCGTGGCACGCCTGGCGTAGCGGCGGTCGACGCGGGCGGCGGCGTAGCCGATGCCCATCAGGCCGGCGCCCATGCCGAGCGGGCCGAAGTCGAGCCACAGTTCGGCCCAGATCGGGGACGACAGGTTGGTGTTGACGGTGCCCATCCACTGGCCGACCATCACGCCGGTGTCGCGCGGCTTGCCCGGCCACACCGAGCGCGGCACCGCGAAGAAGATCGATCCGGCGAGCTGGCGGCCGTAGAAGTGGCCGGGGCCGGAGTCGGAGAAGGTGATGGTGTTCGCGAACATGCCGATCTGGTCGTAGTCCTTGAGGGCCATCGGCTCCAGGACCGACGTCGTCTCGACGGGCTTGTAGTTCTTCTCGTCGTAGCGGAAGCGGTCCGCGAACGGGAAGACGAGCAGGGCGATCACCACGGCCATCGACAGCGCCACCCGGTACATCGCCGCGCTCACCGGGAAGACGGTGAACAGCAGCGCGAACATGACCGTGAGGAACCAGTAGCGCGGGTTCGAGATCGGGTTGTTGACCACCAGGTTGAGGGCGGCGAGGCCGGCCCACGTCACGATGACGGACACCTTGCGGCGGGCGAACTTCGAGGTGATCAGCCAGCGCGTGTACAGCAGCAGCGCGAGCAGCGCCGGCACGGTGCCGAAGCCGCGCAGCAGGGCCTGGCCGGCCTGGCCGTCGCCGTTGGAGACGCCGGCCTCCTCGATGCCGGCGATGATCTCCTGGCGGCTGGAGAAGAAGACGGCGGGGCCGCCGAGCTTCACGATGAACGCCGCGCTGCCCAGGAAGGCGAGCCCCGTGAGGAGTTGGAGGCGGCGCCGGTGGGCCATGACCGGCCGGGGTTCCTTCTGCGAGCCGCCCGCGCGGCCGGCGGGCCGGTGACGGGCGAGGAGCACGCCGACGTCGAAGGCGAGGCAGCCCAGCAGGACCAGTCCGATGGCGAGGGTGAGGTCGGAGCGGGGGCCGACGACGGGCGTGGGCACCTGGCCCAGGACGGCCTGGGCGAGGGGGGCCACGCCCATGGCCATGTAGACGAAGAGCCAGAAGGAGCCCTGGAGGAGCTTGCGGCGGCTGGTGAGGACCATCGCGGAGAGCCGGGCGCCCGCGTACATGGTGAGCAGCAGTTGGAGGTGGAAGGCGGCGTCGCGGGCGCCGGCGCCGGTCTGGACGGCGACGAGGAACGGCAGGAAGAGCGTGAAGCCGAGCGCGAGGGGGACGGACAGGGCCCGCGAGAGCAGGGTGCGCGGGGTGGTGACCCGGCCCCACTGGGACTCGTCCACGGGCTCCACGGGCGGCGCCGACGCGGGGGCAACGGCGGGTCCGGTCACGTCCGTAGCCATGCTGCCCCCACCCCTGTGCCTGATCCGGGCGCAGTCTAGTCTGAGCGATCGGCGCGCCGGGAGCGCGTAGGGGTGGACGATGAGGGGCGACTGTTGCGTGATCTTCCTGCCTTCACGCTGGCCGGATACGACAAGGGGCGGGGGCTGCTGACGCAGGCTCTGTGGTTCGCCGTGATGAACACCGTCTTCATGGCGTGGTTCTGTCCGGCGAGGGGGCGCGTGGCCCTGCTGCGGGCCTTCGGCGCGCAGATCGGCGAGGGGGTGCTGATCCGGCATCGGGTGCGGGTGCTGTGGCCGTGGAAGCTCACCGTCGGGGACCACACCTGGATCGGCGAGGGCGCCTGGATCCTGAACCTGGAGCCGGTGACGGTCGGGGCGAACGTGTGCCTGTCGCAGGAGTCGATGCTGTGCACCGGCTCGCACGACCACCGGGCCGCCGACTTCCGCTACCGCAACGCCCCGATCACCGTCGAGGACGGTGCGTGGGTGGCCGTACGGGCCACCGTGCTCGCCGGTGTGACGGTCGGCAGGTGCGCGGTGGCGGGTGCCGGGGCCGTGGTGCACCGGGACCTGCCGGAGCTGACGTTGCAGACCCAGGACGGGCGGCGGCGCCCGGTGGAGGAGCCGAAGTGAGAGTCCTGCACGCCGTCACCCTGCACTCCCCCTCGCACGCCTTCGGCGGGCCGGTGCGGGTCGCGCTGAACCTGACCAAGGGGCTGCGGGCGCGTGGCCACGAGGCGCGGTTGCTCGCGCTGGGCGAGGGCTTCGACCCGTGGCCGACCTCCGTGGAGGGGGTGCCGGCGAAACTGTTCCCGGCCCGGCGGATCCTGCCGCTCGGCTTCAGCGGGATGACCTCGCCGGCCCTGCTGGCCTCGGCGGGCCGGCTGGTGCGCGACGCGGATCTCGTCCATGTGCACCTCGCGCGGGACCTCGTGACGCTGCCGGTGGCGCTGGCCGCGCTGCGGGCGGGCAAGCCGCTGGTGCTCCAGACCCACGGGATGGTCGACCCGAGCGAGAAGGCGCTGGCCAAGGTGCTGGACGCGGTGGCGGTACGCCGCCTGCTGCGCGGCGCGGACGCGGTGCTGTACCTGACCCCGCACGAGCGGGCGGGCCTGGACGCGGTGGTGGGGGCTCCGCTGGCGCGGGCGGTGCGCCTGGTCAACGGCACCCCGGCGCAGGAGGAACGGCCGGCGCCGAGCGGGCCGCCGCGGATCCTGTACTCGGCGCGGTTGCAGGCCCGCAAGCGGCCGGTGGACTTCGTGGACGCCGCCCCGGCGGTCCTCGCCGCGCACCCGGACGCGCACTTCGTCGTCGCGGGCCCGGACGAGGGGGAACTGGCCGCCGTACGGGCCCGCATCGAGGCGTTGGGCCTGGGCGGGCGCTTCACGGTGCCGGGCGCGCTGTCGAGCGCGGAGGTACTGACGGAGCTGCGGCGGGCCCACGTCTACGTCCTGCCGTCGGTGGACGAACCGTTCCCGATGTCCGTCCTCGAAGCCCTCGCGGTCGGCGTCCCCACGGTCGTCACCCACTCCAACGGCCTGGCCCGCGACATCGCCACCGCCAACGCCGGCCGCGCGGTCGCCCCCGGCCCCACCCCCGTGGCCGAAGCGATCCTCGACCTCCTGAACCCCACGACGAACGCCCAGACCGCCACCTCGGCCCGCACGCTGGCCACCACCGCCTTCTCCATGGAAACGGTCCTGGACACCCTCCTGGACGTCTACGAGTCCGCGACCGCACGCGTATGACGAACGCCGCCGACCCCGGGGGGCGCGGCGGCGTTGTTGGTCGAGGGGGCTTACGCCGGGAGCCAGGCGTAGCAGGTGGTGGAGTGGAATTCCGTGGTGCCCGGGGGGATGGTGGCGGTGATTTTGGTGCCGGGGGTCGGGGGGGATTCCGGGCCCGAGGCGAGGACGGTGCCGTCCTTGGCCTTGGCTTCCCAGGTGCAGGTCGTGCTCTGGGTGACGGCGCGGTAGGTGCCGGGGGCCGGGGCGGTGCGCGGGGAGTCGCCGAAGCCCTTCTCGGCCACCGCGAGGACCGGCTTCTGTTCGGGGCACAGGTGGTTGATCGCGTCCCGCGCGCCGGTGATCTCGCCGGAGGCGATGGACGCGGCCGCCGCGTCCTTGTCGCGCTTGGCGGTGCGCTCGATGCGCTGGCAGGTCTCCTGGCCGGTCTGGAGGACGGCGGCCGGGTCCATCTTCTCGGGGACGCGGCCGCTGAGGTACTTCTTCTCGTTCTCCTTGAAGTTGCCCGTCTTCGGGGTGAGCTTCGCGTCCGGCAGGACCGGACCCGGCGCGGAGCCGGACGGCGCCGGGGTG
Source organism: Streptomyces sp. RerS4 (assembly GCF_023515955.1). GTDB lineage: Bacteria > Actinomycetota > Actinomycetes > Streptomycetales > Streptomycetaceae > Streptomyces. The sequence goes on along the minus strand of NZ_CP097322.1, from coordinate 4,975,245 downwards.
GCGTCCGCCGGATCCGGGACCGGGGAGGCGGCCGGCGGCTTCGGCTTGGCGGCGCTCGCCGCGTCGGCGGAGGCCTTGTCGTCACCCCCGGAGCCGCAGGCGGTGAGGGTCAGGGTGGCGGCCAGCACAACGGCAGCCGCTGCGGTGCGTCGGTACATCGGGGGCTCCTGTAGTGACGGGGCCCGGCGCGTGCGGCCGGGCCCCGTACTGCCGTCAGGCGGGTGTGCAGGTGTGCGGGTGTGCGGGTGTGCGTGTGCGGGGTGTTACTTCGGGCCGAAGGTGAGGATCAGCTGCGGAGCGGCGTCCGCGGCGGTCGCCTCCGAGGACCACAGCCACAGCGGGTCGGTGCCCGCGCTGGTCAGACCCAGGCTGTAGGTGGTGCCCAGCACCGGGGTGAGCGCGGCGGTGTCCAGCTCGATGCTCTGGAGGGCCGAGCCGTCCGGCACGCCCGCGATGCTGCCGAGCGGGGTGGTGCCGAGGGTGGGCTTGGTGTTGAACGTGGTGCCCGCGCCGCTCCACGTGCCGGTGACCGGGACCACGGAGACGGTGTCGGCGCTGCCGGCGCCCGTCTGGGTGGAGGTCTTGACCTGGAGGGAGGCGGCCTTCAGGACCTGCCCGGCCGGGGCGGCCGGGAGGGTGAAGCGCAGGTAGGACTCGTAGGCCGAGGTGCCGCGTACCGCGAGCTGGTTGGCGGTGCCGTAGGCGGTGCTCGGGGCGCCCTGGTTGACGTAGGTGTCCTCGCTCACGGCGACCTTGGAGACCGTGTCGGTCGGGGCCTTGGCCAGGTCGAAGTGGGACTTGACCTGGGCCTGGGTGAGCGCCGACGGGTAGACGGCGGTCTCGTCGAGCTGCCCGGCGAAGAAGTTGCTGGTCGGACGGCTGGGCCAGCCACTGAGGTTGTCACCGCCGACGTGCCAGTAACCGGCGTACGGCGCGTGGTTGGTGATGCTGTTCGAGCCCTTGTTCTGGCCGTCGACGTACAGCGCCATGCCGCCGGGGCCCTGCGTGGCGACGACGTGGTGCCACTTGTTGTCGTTGTAGGTCTCGAAGAGACCGGTGGAGAGCGTGCGGGCGGAGCCGTTGTAGACGCCGAAGACCAGACGACCGGTGTTGGTCATGTAGATCTGCTTGTCGAAGCTCCCGCTGCTGCTGACCGTGTTGTTGCCGAAGCCGATCAGCTTGCCGCCGCGCGTGGTGTTCGTCTTGAACCACGTCTCGATGGTGTACGCGGCCCCCACGCTCTGACGGTGGTCGCTGTACACCTGCTGGCTGGTGCCGTTGAAGCCCATCGCCGTGCTCGCGCCGCTGACGGCGCCGGGGCTCTGGCGCAGCGCCGGGGCGTTGACCTGGATGCCGCTGGTGTCGCCGCTGACGGAGGAGTCCGCGACGTAGGGGCTCACGGTGTCGTCGTAGCGCCAGTACAGGTTCGCGCCGTCGGCGCGGACCTTGTCCGGGTAGGCCTGGACCGAGGTCGGGATCGTGACGGAGACGTTCGCCGACAGGGCGCTGGTGTTGCCGGCGGCGTCGGTGGCGCTCACGCGGTAGGTGTAGGACTGGCCGGCCTTGACGGTGGTGTCGGTCCAGGAGGCCTGCGGCCGCTCGAACTCCAGGGAGTCGGCGGTCATGGTGTGGATGGGGGTGGCCGAGCCGTTGCGGTGGATCCGGTACGTGAGCTTGCTGTCGTCCTGGTCGTAGCTGGTGCGCCAGCGCACCTGGGCCTCGCCGGGCTTGACGCTCGCCGCGCTCGCGACCGGGGTGGTCGGGGCGCCGACGTCGCCGGTGGAGGCGAAGCGGGTCAGGGCCTGCTGCGGCTTGCCGTTGATGAGGGTGAACTCACCGCCGACCCACATGTACGTGAGGCCGTTCTTCTCCGCGACGGACATGACGCGCGGGCCGATGCCCTCGCCGACGCCGTCGTTGGCGTTGGGGTGCCAGCCGAGCTTGCGCGGGCCGCGCACGAAGCCGTCCACGGGCGCGGGGGCGGCGCCGGTGTGGTCGGTGGGCTGGGCCAGCAGGTAGTGCCGCTTGCCGTCGGGGAATTCGAGCTCGGTGGAGCAGTCGTGCGCGTGCGAGGAGCTGTACAGGACGCCGTCGTACGGCAGCACGTACTGGGTGGCGCCGAGGCAGCGGTCGCGCCACTTCTCGTTGAAGTCCACGCCGAGGCCGATGCGGCCGTCGAAGACACCGCCGCCGGAGCCCTCGTTGGCCGTGTAGTAGCCCGTCGCGTCGGCCGAGATGTGCTTGACGACCGAGTTGGAGGGGATGCTGGTGTACGTCTTGGCGACGGCGCCCGTGGTGGCGTCGACGACGGCCAGCGCGTGCGTGGTGGCGCCGTTGACGGCGAAGAAGTCGCCGCCGATCAGCAGCTTCTTGCCGTCGTTGCTCAGGTGCAGGGCCCGGCCGGGCTCGTCGGCGTTCGCGACGAAGGGCTTGAGCGCGCCGGAGGTCGAGTCGACCGAGGCGAAGCGCTCGCGGGTCTGTCCCTCGACGGCGCCGAAGTCACCGGCCGCGTACAGCGTGTCGTCGGAGACGGCGAGCGCGCGCACGGTGGCGGGGAAGCCCGGGTGGAAGGAGGCCTTGGGGGTGCACGTCTCGATGTCGATCGCGGCGACGCTGGAGACGGGGGTGCCGTTGACGGCACCGAAGTAGCCGCCCGCGTATAGGGTCTTCTCGTCCTTCGAGACGGTCAACGCCCGTACGGTCGCGCTGCCGTCGCTGACGGTGAAGGCCAGCTTGCAGGAGGTGGGATTGCCCGTGGCCGCGTCGAGGGCGACGAAGTTCACCGCGTCCTGCTCGGGGCCGCTGCCACTGCCGTCGGGCGGACGGACGGAGGAGAAGGTGCCGCCGGCGAAGACGGTGCCGTTCGCCTCGGCCATCGCGAACACGACGCCGTTCGGCTGCCAGGTGGGCAGTTCGTCGGCGGTGAAGGCCACCGGCGGCGTAATGGCGGACGCCTCGGGCATCAACACCAGGCCCAGACCGGTGCCGGCGCCGGCCAGTGACAGGACGAGGGCAGCAGTCAGCCCTCTGGATCTACGCATGAGCCCCCCAGGGCAATCGCCCGGTTTGATGGCTGGAACTATCCGAACAGCCATATGTACAGGCGCAGACTAGGGCTCAGATGACGGCCCGGTCACCTCACTTGACCCGTTGAATGCCAATGCATGCCAACTTGGAATCAACGGGGATCGACACGAGGGCGCACTGCGGACATACGGCAGGCTTGCCCCGGCCAGAAGCGCGGAGAACCACCCTCATGACCGGGACACGGCAAAGCGTAGGAGAAATATAGAGCCTCGGTGCCGGCTCAGCGGTCGATACGGACGCTGACGCCCGCCAGTTGGTCCTCGACCTGACGGACATCCGCGTCGACCATGATCCGCGCCAATTCGGGGACCAGGACGGACGGCTTCCAGCCAAGGATCTCCCGCGCCTTCGAGGCGTCCCCGATCAGGGCGTCGACCTCGCTCGGACGCTCGTACTTCGGGTCGTAGCGCACGTGGTCGTTCCAGTCGAGGCCGGCGTGGGTGAAGGAGGACTCGACGAACTCACGGACGGTCGCGGCGACTCCGGTGGCCACCACGTAGTCGGTCGGCTCGTCCTGCTGGAGCATCCGCCACATCGCGTCGACGTACTCCGGGGCGTAGCCCCAGTCGCGTACGGCGTCGAGGTTGCCGAGGTAGAGGTGGTCCTGGAGACCGGCCTTGATACGGGCGACCGCGCGGGTGATCTTGCGGGTCACGAACGTCTCGCCGCGGCGCGGGGATTCGTGATTGAAAAGGATCCCGTTGACGGCGAACATGTCGTACGCCTCGCGGTAGTTCACCGTGGTCCAGTACGCGAACACCTTCGCCGCGCCGTAGGGGCTGCGCGGGTGGAACGGGGTGGACTCGTTCTGCGGCGGCGGGGTGGCGCCGTACATCTCGGAGGACGAGGCCTGGTAGATCCGGGTCTCAACACCACTGGCCCGGATGGCCTCCAGCAGCCGCAGCGCGCCGAGGCCGGTCACGTCGCCGGTGTACAGGGGCGCGTCGAAGGAGACGCGGACGTGCGACTGGGCGCCCAGGTTGTAGACCTCGTCGGGGCGTATGTCGCGCAGCAGGTTCACCAGGGCCACGCCGTCGGAGAGGTCGGCGTGATGCAGGACGAAGGAACGATTCGCCGTCTGCGGGTCCTGGTAAATGTGGTCGATCCGCTCCGTGTTGAAGCTGGAGGACCGCCGCACGAGACCGTGCACCGTGTAGCCCTTGGAGAGCAGGAGCTCTGCGAGGTACGAGCCGTCCTGTCCGGTGACGCCGGTGATCAGTGCGGTCTTGCCCATGTGGGATCCCCCTGGAGTTTCTGGTTGTCGCTGTCGCTGTCGCTGTTGCTGTTGCGGTCGTTGTTCGGTGAGGCCGTGCCTCGGTGGTCGTTCCGGGGCCGTCGTCGGGATGCGTACCGTACACGCCGGCCTCCCCCGGAACCCCGGGGCGGCGGACTGGCATCATCGGCGGTATGACAAGTTCGCCGCCGCTCCTGCCCCCGCACGCCCGTGTCTTCGTCGCCGGACACCGCGGCCTCGTGGGGTCCGCGGTCGCCCGCCGCCTGACCGCCGACGGCCACGAGGTGCTCACCCGCGGCCGCGCCGACCTCGACCTGCGCGATGCCGCCGCGACGGAGGCGTACCTGCGCGACGTCCGTCCGGACGCGGTGGTGCTGGCCGCCGCCAAGGTCGGCGGGATCATGGCCAACAGCACGTACCCGGTGCAGTTCCTGGAGGACAACCTCAAGATCCAGCTGAGCGTGATCGCCGGATCGCACGCGGCCGGCGTCGGCCGTCTGCTGTTCCTCGGGTCGTCCTGCATCTACCCGAAGCTGGCCCCGCAGCCCATCAGTGAGGACGCCCTGCTGACCGGCCCGCTGGAGCCCACCAACGAGGCCTACGCCCTGGCCAAGATCGCCGGCATCGTGCAGGTCCAGTCGTACCGCAAGCAGTACGGGGCCTCGTACATCTCGGCGATGCCCACGAACCTCTACGGTCCGGGCGACAACTTCGACCTGGAGTCCTCGCACGTCCTGCCCGCGCTCGTCCGCCGCTTCCACGAGGCCGCCGTCGAGGGCCGCGAGGAGGTCATCCTGTGGGGATCGGGTACCCCGCGCCGGGAGTTCCTGCACGTGGACGACCTCGCGGCCGCCTGCGCCGTGCTGCTGGAGAGCTACGACGGGGACGAGCCCGTCAACATCGGCTGCGGCGAGGACCTGACCATCAAGGCGCTCGCCGAGACGGTCGCCGAGGTGACCGGCTTCGCCGGCCGGCTCGCCTGGGACACCTCCAAGCCGGACGGGACCCCGCGCAAGCTGCTGGACGTGTCGCGTCTGACCTCGCTGGGCTGGAAGCCGGGCATCCCGCTGAAGGACGGCATCGCCGCGACGTACCGCTGGTGGCTCGACCACGACCGGGCCGGGGCGAACTGACGGTTCCACAGGAGTACTCAGCCCTCCAGTCCTCAGTCCTCAGTCCTCAGTACGCCCCGCGACCGTCGACGACGGCGCGGAGCGTACGGCCCATGACGTCGACGTCGCTGGTGAAGGACCAGTTGTCCACGTACTGCAGATCAAGCTGAATCGTTTCGTCCCAAGACAGGTCGGACCGCCCGCTGATCTGCCACAGCCCGGTCATCCCGGGGCGCACCGAGAGCCGGCGCAGCTCGACCTCGTCGTACCGAGCCACCTCCTCCGGCAGCGGCGGGCGCGGGCCGACCAGCGACATGCTGCCGGTCAGTACGTTGACCAGCTGGGGCAGTTCGTCCATGGAGGTGCGGCGCAGGAGCCGGCCGACGCGGGTCACGCGGGGGTCGCGGCGCATCTTGAACATGAGGCCGTCGTTCTCGTTGGCCCCGGCCAGCTCGGCCTTGCGCCGGTCGGCGTCCACCACCATCGTGCGGAACTTCCACATCACGAAGGGCACGCCGTCGCGGCCGATCCGCCGCTGGCTGTAGAAGGCCGGGCCGGGTGAGCCGAGCCGGATCGCCAGGACGACGGCGAGGAAGAACGGCGAGAGCAGGACGAGGCCGACGGCGGCGCCGGCACGGTCGAGCGCCGACTTGAGCAGGGGCTGTACGCCCCTGCGTACGGGCGGCGCGACCCGCAGGACGGCGAGCCCGCCGGCGGAGAGGGTCTCCAGCCGCTTGACGGAGACCTCCACCAGGCCGGGGAAGACGGCCAGTTCCAGCCCCTCGTCGTGCAGGGCCCACGCCACCCGGCGCAGCCGCTCGCCCGCGATCCGCGCCCCGGGCGCGACGAGCACCAGGTCGGCGTGGTGGCTGCGGACGGCGCCGATGACGGCTGCCGAGTCGCCGTACGCCGCCTCGGGCATGATCGCGTCCAGCCGGGCGGCGACGGGCGGGCCGTCGGTCAGGGGGCCTTCGCCGACGGGGACCACGCCGACGACCACGTAGGGGTGGTCGGTGCGCGCGGCGAGGTGGGCGATGACGTGGTCGGCGGCGTCCGGTTCGCCGACCACCAGGACCCGGCTGACGGCCTGCGCCTCGCGGCGGGCCGCGGACAGGTGACGGTAGGTGAGTTTGTGGCAGGCGACGGTGATCAGGAGGGCGGGCAGCAGCGCGCCGAGGGCGGCGAGGCGGGGGGTGCTCTCGCCCGTCAGCACGCGGACGACGGCCAGGACACCGATCAGAATCAGCCAGTCGTGTACGACGGGCAGGACTCCGCGGGATTCCCCGAGGGCGCGGGAGGCGTAGCGGCGGCGCAGGGCCTGTACGCCGGTCCACGCGAGGGCCGCGGCGAGGGCGCAGGAGACGGGTCGTGCCTGGCCGGCGGCGTCGAAGACCAGGCCGACGGGGACCGCGGCGCCGACGAAGTCGGCCGCGACGGCGGCCGGCAGGTACCGGCGGGCCTTGTCGCCGATGCGTCGGGCCGGGGCGGTGGCCGCACCGTCGGGTCCGACCGCCGTGGCCACTCTTTGCGCAGGAAAATGGACATGCCTCATGGGCCCCCCTGGCACGTGGTCTATGTCTGTGGTGCGTGCCCGCGGCTTCCCCAAGCGGCGGACGACTGTCGCACCGGGAAACAGTACGACAAACGCCCGTACGGTAAATGCCCTTTGGGTGAACGAGGTCGCTCGTTGCCCGCGCGTCAGGAACCGGTATCGACCATTCCGTCCCGGCGGCACCTTCCTCGCACGCGAAGGTGAATGGTTCGGATACCGGATACGTCGCTTCGGACAACGAACCGTTTCCAGCCAACCTTTTGACGCGGCCCTGACATCACGGCCCACAGCCGGCACTCTTCGACCGTTCATCGCACCAGCCCTGATCTGCCCGGAGGCCCACCCAGCCGTCCGGAACCCCCCCTTGCAGAAGGAGTCTGCGTTGAGTCCCACCCCCCAAAGGCGTGCCACCGCCGTCGGAGCGCTCGTAGCCGCGGCGGCCCTGCTCGCCGTAGGCATACAGGCCGGCTCCGCAACCGCCGACGCCACCGCGTCGCAGGCCGCCACGGCCGCCCAGCCCAACCCGGGCGCGGCCAACCTCAAACTCAGCGCTTCGGAGCGTGCGACGCTCCTTGCCGAGGCCAACTCGACGACCGCGCAGGCGGCCAAGGCCCTGGGCCTCGGTGCCGGTGAGAAGCTGGTCGTCCGCGATGTGGTCAAGGACGCGGACGGCACCACGCACACCTCCTACGAGCGGACCTACGACGGTCTGCCCGTGCTCGGCGGTGACCTCACCGTCCACGCCAAGGGCGGTGTCACCAAGAGCGTGACCAAGGCGACCCACCACGAGATCAAGGTCCCGGACACGGACGCCACGGTCACCCCGTCCGCCGCCGAGGGCCAGGCCATCTCGGCCGCCAACGCCGAGGGCTCGAAGGAGGCCAAGGCCTCCAAGAACGCCCGCAAGGTGATCTGGGCGGCCGAGGGCGCCCCGGTCCTCGCCTACGAGACCGTCGTCGGCGGCCTCCAGCACGACGGCACGCCCAACGAGCTGCACGTGGTCACCAACGCCAAGACCGGCGCGAAGATCACCGAGTGGCAGGCCATCGAGACCGGCACCGGCAACACCATGTACAGCGGCCAGGTCACCCTCGGTACCTCGCAGTCGGGCAGCAACTGGACGCTGACCGACGCCACGCGCGGCAACCACAGGACCTACAACCTCAACCGCGGCTCCTCCGGCACCGGAACGCTCTTCTCCGGCCCGGACGACGTGTGGGGCAACGGCTCGCCCTCCAACCTGGAGACCGCCGCCGCGGACGCGCACTACGGCGCGGCCGTCACGTGGGACTACTACAAGAACGTCCACGGCCGCAACGGCCTGCGCAACGACGGCGTGTCCCCGTACAGCCGGGTCCACTACGGCAACGCGTACGTCAACGCCTTCTGGGACGACTCCTGCTTCTGCATGACCTACGGCGACGGCGAGGGCAACGCCAAGCCGCTCACCTCCACCGACGTGGCCGCGCACGAGATGACCCACGGCCTGACCTCGGTCACCGGCAACATGACCTACAGCGGTGAGCCCGGCGGTCTGAACGAGGCCACCTCGGACATCATGGCCGCGGCCGTCGAGTTCTACGCCAACAACCCCCAGGACGTCGGCGACTACCTGGTCGGCGAGAAGATCGACATCCGCGGCAACGGCACCCCGCTGCGCTACATGGACAAGCCCAGCAAGGACGGCTCGTCCAAGGACAACTGGTACTCGGGCATCGGCTCCATCGACGTCCACTACTCCTCGGGCCCGGCCAACCACTGGTACTACCTGGCCTCCGAGGGCTCCGGCGCCAAGGTCGTCAACGGCGTGAGCTACGACTCCCCCACCGCGGACGGCCTCCCGGTCACCGCGATCGGCCGTGACGCCGCCTCGAAGATCTGGTTCCGCGCGCTGACGGTCGGCTACTTCAAGTCGAACACCAACTACGCCGCCGCCCGCACCGCGACCCTCCAGGCCGCCGCGGACCTCTACGGCCAGGGCTCGGCCACGTACAACAACGTGGCCAACGCGTGGGCCGGCGTCGCCGTCGGCGGACGCATCAACAACGGCGTGACGGTCACCCCGATCGCCAACCAGGTCACCCAGATCAACACCGCGGTGAGCCTCCAGGTCCAGGCCACCAGCACCAACCCGGGTGCCCTGACCTACTCGGCCACCGGCCTGCCGGCCGGTCTGTCGATCAACTCCTCGACCGGCCTGATCTCGGGCACCGCCACCACCGCGGCCACGTCCAACGTGACCGTCACGGTGCGCGACGCGCAGAACCAGACCGGCACGGCGTCCTTCACCTGGACGGTCGGCACCGCCCAGCAGAACGTCTTCGAGAACACGAACGACTACCAGATCGCGGACAACTCCACGGTCGAGTCGCCGATCACCGTCACCCGCACGGGCAACGCGCCGAGCACCCTGAAGGTGGACGTCAACATCGTCCACACCTACGTCGGTGACCTGAAGGTCGACCTGGTCGCCCCCGACGGCTCGCTGTACAACCTGCGCAACCGCACCGGCGGCAGCGCGGACAACATCGTCCAGGCCTTCACCGTGAACGCCTCCTCCGAGGTCGCCCAGGGTGTCTGGAAGCTCCGCGTCGCCGACATGGCGGGCGCCGACGTCGGCTACATCAACAGCTGGAAGCTCACCTTCTGATCCGCACCCCGGATCCGATGAGCACGCGCTGAACCGTCAGACCGACGGGGCCGCCCGGGAGAGGACTCCCCCGGGCGGCCCTGTTCCACGTTCCGGGCTCAGCGCATGGAGCGGGTGACGGGGCCGAAGATGCCGCTCTCGCTCATGGCCCGGTCCTGGAGGCTGCTCCGCCCCTGCTGTCCGCCGACGCGGCCGCGGCTGCGGCTGCGGTCGTCGTCGCTCCAGTCGTCCCGGTCGTCCCAGTCGTCATCGTCGTGGCGGCCGTGGTGGCCGTGGTCGTCGTCATCGTCGGTGGGCTTGAAGAAGACCGAGCGGACGTCCAGGTCCCGCGCCCGCTCACCCGGGGCCAGGATCTCCTGGGGGTTGCCGCCACAGCTGCTGCCCTCGAAGAGGAGGGCCAGCGACTCCGTGTCGTTCTTCACCTCGAAGGCCGAACGGTTGCGACCGGTGTGCGTCAGTCGGTAGCAGGTGTCGTTGTCACCGGGATGGATGGTCGCGCGGCGCACGTCACCCTCGTCGTCGGCGAAGCGGTAGTGCAGTTCGCCGAGGTCGCGGTCGTGGTCGTCCGCCAGGGACGTTCCGGCGGTGGGCACGACGAGGGCGAGGGACGCGAGGAGGGCCGCGGCCGTGGTGCGAAGTCGCATGTGGGGTCCGTTTCTCTTGGTCGGCGGATGCCCGGTCCGGTGGACATCCGCGTGGCAGCGTAGGAGCGGACCCCTGTGCGGAGACGTTTCGGCATGCGGAGTGTGTTCGAAGGTTCACCCTCCCGGAGCGAGCCCGGGAGCCATCCGCCTCGCCCCCGGGCGGGGCCGGGGGCGGGAGGTGCCGGGCGAGGACGGGCGGCCGGTGGACCCGCCGCCCGCCTCGTGGAGCGTGTCAGCGCAGCAGGACGCCGCCCACCGCGTCGGTGTCCACCGGGGCCGCGATCAGCCCCGGTTCGGCCGGGCTCGCCAGCAGCGGGTGCGTGGGCAGGACCCGTACGGTGTAGCCGAACGGGCCCGTCCGGTCGAGGGCCAGCGGCCCCTCGTACACCCAGCGCCCCTCCAGGTCGGGGCCGGCGGCGGGCTTGAGCGGGAAGGTCCGCCCGTCCCGGATCACGTCCTGGGCGTCGACCCGGCCGGCGACGGCCTGCACCTCCACGTCCTCGGGGGCCAGCGGATCGAGCGCGACCCGCACCCGCAGGGTGAGGGTGGCGCCCAGTTCGGCGGTGCCGGCGACCGGGGCCGCCGTGACGGCCTCGACGTGCTCGACGGCCACCCGCGGCCAGGCCGCCCGGACCCGGCCCTTCCACCAGGCGAGGTCCCGCGCGGCGGTGGGGTCGAGGGAGCGGTGGGCGAGCGCGGCGGGCGCGTAGAGCCGCTCCACGTACTCCCGCACCATCCGCCCCGCGAGCACCTTGGGCCCCAGGGACACCAGGGTGCGGCGGACCATCTCGATCCAGCGCACGGGCAGTCCGGCCCGCCCGGCCCGGTCGTAGAAGCGGGGCGCGACGCGCTCCTCGATCAGCTCGTAGAGGGCGCTCGCCTCCAGGTCGTCACGCCGGTCCTCGTCGGTGCCGAGTCCGTCGGCCGTGGGGATGGCCCAGCCGAAGTCGGGCTCGAACCACTCGTCCCACCAGCCGTCCAGCACCGACAGGTTGAGGCAGCCGTTGAGCGCGGCCTTCATCCCGCTGGTGCCGCAGGCCTCCAGGGGGCGCAGCGGGTTGTTGAGCCAGACGTCGCAGCCCGGGTAGAGCTTCTGCGCCATGGCCATGCCGTAGTCGGGCAGGAACACGATCCGGTGGCGCACCCGGGGGTCGTCGGAGAAGCGGACCAGTTCCTGGACGAGGCGCTTGCCGCCGTCGTCGGCGGGGTGCGCCTTGCCGGCGACGACGATCTGCACGGGCCGGTCGGGGTCCAGCAGCAGCCGGCGCAGCCGCTCGGGGTCGCGGAGCATCAGCGTGAGCCGCTTGTAGGAGGGCACGCGGCGGGCGAAGCCGATGGTCAGGACGTCCGGGTCGAGGACGGAGTCCACCCAGCCGAGTTCGGCGTCGGCGGCGCCGCGCTGCTTCCAGGAGGCGCGCAGCCGGTCGCGCACCTCCTGGACGAGCTGCTCGCGCAGGATGCGGCGTACGTCCCACACGTCCTGGTCGGGGATCTGCGCGAGGGCGTCCCAGCGGGGGGAGGCGCCGACCGCGAGGGCGTCCTCGGCGCGGCCGGCGCCGATCTGTCGGGCGCCGAGCCGCATGACCTCGGGGGCGACCCAGGTCGGGGCGTGGACGCCGTTGGTGACGGACGTGATGGGCACGTCGGCGGCGTCGAAGCCCGGCCAGAGGCCGGCGAACATCTCCCGGCTGACGGATCCGTGGAGGGTGGAGACGCCGTTGGCGCGCTGGGCCAGGCGCAGGCCCATGACGGCCATGTTGAACACGCCGGGATCGCCGCCGGGGTAGGTCTCGGCGCCGAGCTCCAGGATCCGGTCGACGGGTACGCCGCGCAGCTCCCCGCCCTCGCCGAAGTGGCGGGCGACGAGGGAGCGCTCGAAGCGGTCGATGCCGGCGGGTACGGGGGTGTGGGTGGTGAACACGGTTCCGGCGCGGACGGCCTCGACGGCGGCGTCGAAGCCGAGGCCCTGCTCCCCGTCCAGTTCCCTTATGCGTTCGAGGCCGAGGAACCCGGCGTGTCCCTCGTTCGTGTGGAAGACCTCGGGGTCGGGGTGGCCGGTGATCCGGCAGTAGGCGCGGACGGCGCGGACCCCGCCGATGCCGAGGAGCATCTCCTGGAGGAGGCGGTGGTCGCTGCCGCCGCCGTAGAGGCGGTCGGTCACCTCGCGGGCGCCGCTGTCGTTGTCCTCGACGTCGGAGTCGAGCAGGAGCAGCGGTACGCGTCCGACGACGGCCTGCCAGACCTGCGCGTGCAGCGACCGGCCGCCGGGGAGGGTGAGCGAGACGCGGGTGGGGGTGCCTTCCGCGTCGCGGAGCATCGCGAGGGGCAGTTCGTGGGGGTCGAGGACGGGGTAGTGCTCCTGCTGCCACCCGTCGCGGGAGAGCGACTGGCGGAAGTATCCGTGGCGGTAGAGGAGCCCGACGCCGATGATCGGCACGCCGAGGTCACTGGCGGCCTTGAGGTGGTCGCCGGCGAGGATCCCGAGCCCGCCGGAGTACTGGGGGAGGGCGGCGGTGATGCCGAACTCGGGGGAGAAGTAGGCGATGGTGGCGGGTAGGTCGGTGGCGTTCTCGTTGGTCTGGTACCAGCGGCCGCCGTGGACGTAGTCGTCGAGGTCGGCGACGGCGACGGCCAGGCGGCGCAGGAAGCGCCGGTCGGCGGCGAGTTCGGCGAGCCGGGCGGCGGGTACGGCGGCGAGGAGCCGGACGGGGTCACCGCCGGCTGCCTGCCAGCCCTCGGGGTCGACGGATTGGAAGAGTTCGCGGGTTTCCGTATGCCAGGACCAGCGCAGGTTGCGCGCCAGTTCGGCGAGCGGCATCAGGGGTTCCGGTAGGACGGGGCGCACGGTGAATCGACGGATAGCCTTCACGTGTTCCACCTTCGCAGGGGATGACGGACAGGAGCGGCCGCACCACGCTGTGCACCCGCGCATCGCCCCCGGAAGGCTAGCGTCGCAGCCGCGGAACGACCATGGTGCCTCGCCCGGCGCGGCGGGTCCGTGGCGCGTCAGGGGGCCAACAGGTCGTCCAGGTAGGGACGCAGTGGCGGCGGCACGACCGCCCGGTCCAGGGTGCGCAGCAGGGCGAGGGCCGGGGGCGCGAGGTGGTCGGCGAGCCGCAGGAGGGCGTGCAGCTGGGATTCCAGGGCGGCCTGGTCGGGTTCGGCGCGGGCTGCGCGGGCCAGGGCGGCGCACAGCAGGCGTCCGGAGTCGCGGTCCCAGGAGTCGGGCCAGTCCGCGGCGCCGGCGGCGGCGCCTTCCCGCACGCGCGGGTCGGGCGCCCGCAGCAGGCGTACGCACTCCCGCGCGCGGGGTCGGCCTCCAGCCGGTCCCACTCCCCCAGGCCGCGCGCCCCCGGCCCGGAGAGCAGGACGCGGGCGGTGCGGCCGGTGTCGAGGCGGGCGACGGCCCGGCCCTGGAACTCGATGCGCTCCAGCACCACCCAGGCCCCGTCCGGGGTGCGCAGCCCGAGCCCGGCGTACGGGGCCCCGCGCAGGCAGCGCACCTCCGTGAGGGTGGCCGCGCCGCTGGGTCGGGCGGGGGCGCAGACCTGGAGCCGGCCGGCGCGGGCGAGGAGGCGTTCCAGAGCGGCCGGCGCCGGGAGGAGTCGGCCGAGCCGCTCCAGGTCGGCGTCGGACAGGCCCCCTTCGACGGCCGGGAGCGCCTCCAGTTGGGCCCGCCGCGCGGCGGGGTCCTCCTCGACTCGGGCGGCCGCGGTGAGGGCGGCGGCGAGTACCGATTCGGTGTCGGGGTCCCACACCGCGGCCGCCACGGCCCACGCGGCGGCCTCCCGCTCCCGCGGATCGGGACTTGCCAGCTGCTCCGTCAGACCCATGCCGCGCATTCTCCCCCCGTACCACCGGTAGCCCGACCCCTGAACAGCCCTTCGGAAAGCGCTCAGAGACCGGCGGCCGGCTGCGCGAGCACGGGGCCGTCGGTCGCGAGGCGGGCGTGGAGGTGTTCGTCGTGGAAGCCGTCGTCGTGCCGCAGCGCCTCGCGCAGGGTGCCCTCCAGCGGGAAGCCGGCGCGGGTGGCGACGGCGCAGGAGGCGGGGTTGGCCACGGAGTGGCAGATCCGCAGCCGGTGCAGCCCGCCGGAGGTGAAAGCCCAGTGGGACACGGCCCGCACGGCCTGTTCCATCGCGCCGCGGCCTCGACCCTCGGGCAGCAGCCAGTAGAGGAACTCGGCGCTCGCCTCGCGCCGGTCGATGTCGGCGATTCCGATCGACCCGACCGCCTCGTGCGGGCCGGGCGCGGCCAGGGCCCACATCGCCGCCTCGCCGTCGGCCCAGCGGCCGTGCCAACGGCGGATACGCGCCACGGCGGAGGCCGGCGTCTCGGGCTCCGGGCGGTTCCAGTGCCGGATGCCCGGGTCCTCGTAGGCTGCGACGAGCGCTGCCGCGTCGGCCTCCCGCCAGGGGCGCAGCACCATCCCGCAGGGCAGCGGGAGCACCGGCTGTGGGGCGGGCGGGACGGGTGTGACAGGGGGTGTGACCTCGTGCATCGATGGTTCCTCGCCGACTTGACGGAGCCTCAACGGATGTGGACCCGTGTTCGGGTGATCCGCGTTCCACTACGTACGAGTAGTTAACCAACGGCACGGATTGGGCGGAGCGAGAGTGGGAAGGGCTGAGCGGGTACACGCGGTACACGCACGGAGCACCCGCCCACAACCTTCCCCGCCACCCGAGTGAACGCGGACAGGAGCGGCCATGCCCGCAGCCCAGCCGTCTTCCGAGCGGCTAGAAACAGAGCGAACAGAGCGTGCACTACCGGCCGCGATCCCGGCCGGCCTCTCACCGAGCCCTGCGAACTGCCCCCAGGTGATCCCATCATGATCGGTCGCATTCCCGTGCTGGACGTCCGCCCCGCCGTCGACTGCGGCGCCAGACCCGCCAAGGCGGTGGTGGACGAAGTGTTCGAGATCTCCGCCACCGTGTTCCGTGAGGGCCACGACGCCGTGGCCGCGCACGTCGTGCTGCGCGATCCGAGCGGGCGGCTGCGCCCGCCCGTGCCGCTGCGCGAGCTGGCCCCCGGTACCGACCGGTGGGGGGCCCGGGTGTCCGCCGAGGTCGAGGGGCGGTGGACCTACACCGTCGAGGCGTGGAGCGATCCCGTCGCCACCTGGCGGGCGACGGCCGCCGTCAAGATCCCGGCCGGCCTGGACGTCGACCTGACCCTCCTCGAAGGCGCGGAGCTCTACGCGCGGGCCGCCGCGAAGATCCCCAAGCGCGACGGCCGCGAGGCCGTGCTGGCCGCCGCCGACGCCATGCGCGACGAGGACCGGCCCGTCGAGCGCCGCCACGCGGCGGCGCTCGCCCCGGCCGTGGACGAGGCCTTCGCCAAGCGCCCGTACCGGGAGCTGGTCACCGCCGCCAAGCCGCTGCCGCTGATCGTCGAACGCAAGCGGGCCCTCTTCGGTTCCTGGTACGAGATGTTCCCCCGCTCCGAGGGAGCGGTGGTGGAGCCCGGCTCGGCCCCGGTGAGCGGCACCTTCCGGACGGCCGCCGAACGGCTGCCGGCCATCGCCGCGATGGGCTTCGACGTCGTGTACCTGCCGCCGATCCACCCCATCGGGTCAACCTTCCGCAAGGGCCCCAACAACACTCTTTCGGCTGGAAGTTGGGACCCGGGTGTGCCGTGGGCCATCGGCTCCCCGGAGGGCGGGCACGACGCGGTCCACCCGGACCTCGGGACCATCGAGGACTTCGACGCCTTCGTCGCGCGCGCCCGCGACCTGCGCATGGAGATCGCACTGGACTTCGCACTCCAGTGCTCGCCGGACCACCCGTGGGTGGACAAGCACCCGGAGTGGTTCCGCCACCGGGCCGACGGCACGATCGCGTACGCGGAGAACCCGCCGAAGAAGTACCAGGACATCTTCCCGATCCATTTCGACACCGACATGGCGGGGATCATCGCGGAGACCTGCCGGATCCTGCGGTACTGGATGGACCACGGCGTGCGGATCTTCCGGGTCGACAATCCGCACACCAAGCCGGTCGTGTTCTGGCAGAAGGTGATCGCGGACATCAACAAGTCCGATCCGGACGTGATCTTCCTGGCGGAGGCGTTCACCCGTCCGGCGATGATGCGCGCGCTCGCGGCCATCGGCTTCCAGCAGTCGTACACGTATTTCACCTGGCGCAACACCAAGGCCGAGCTGACCGAATACCTGACCGAGCTGTCCGACACCCGTTCGGCGTCCGTGATGCGTCCGAACTTCTTCGTGAACACGCCGGACATCCTCCACGAGTACCTCCAGCACGGCGGCCGGCCCGCCTTCGAGGTCCGGGCCGTCCTCGCCGCCACCCTCTCCCCCACCTGGGGCGTCTACTCCGGCTACGAGCTGTGCGAGAACGAGCCGGTCCGCGCGGGCAGCGAGGAGTACATGAACTCCGAGAAGTACGAGCTGCGCCCGCGCGACTGGGCCGCCGCCGAACGCGAGGGCCGCACCATCGCCCCGTTGATCACCGCGCTGAACCGGATGCGCCGACGCAATCCCGCCCTCCAGCAGTTGCGGGACCTCCACTTCCACACGACCGACAACGAACAGGTGATCGCCTATTCGAAGCACGCCGCAGGCAATTCCGTACTGGTGGTCGTCAACCTCGATCCGCACCACACCCAGGAGGCGACGGTCTCGTTGGACATGCCGGTACTCGGCCTCGACTGGCACGGGTCCCTCGCGGTGCGCGACGAGCTCACCGGCGACACCTATCACTGGGGCAGGGCGAACTACGTGCGTCTGGAACCGGGCCGCACACCCGCGCACGTACTGGCCGCCCTGCGACCGTCCCCGCCCACCGGAGGGTCACCCACCACATGATGATCAACGATCCCGTCCACGACACCTTCGAGGACACCCCCGCCAAGGACCGCGATCCCGACTGGTTCAAGCGGGCCGTCTTCTACGAGGTCCTCGTCCGCTCCTTCCACGACAGCAACGGCGACGGCGTGGGGGACCTCCAGGGGCTCACGGCCAAGCTGGACTACCTCCAGTGGCTCGGCGTCGACTGCCTGTGGCTGCCGCCGTTCTTCGCCTCGCCCCTGCGCGACGGGGGCTACGACGTCTCCGACTACACCTCCGTGCTGCCCGAGTTCGGCGACCTCGCCGACTTCGTGGAGTTCGTGGACGCGGCGCACACCCGCGGCATGCGGGTGATCATCGACTTCGTCATGAACCACACCAGCGACCAGCACGAGTGGTTCCAGCAGTCGCGCAAGGACCCGGACGGACCGTACGGCGACTACTACATGTGGGCCGACAACGACAAGCAGTACCAGGACGCCCGCATCATCTTCGTCGACACCGAGACCTCGAACTGGACGTACGACCCGGTACGCAAGCAGTACTACTGGCACCGCTTCTTCTCGCACCAGCCGGACCTCAACTACGAGAACCCGGCCGTCGTCGAGGAGATCATCTCCGCGCTGCGCTTCTGGCTGGACCTGGGCATCGACGGCTTCCGCCTCGACGCCGTGCCCTACCTGTACGCGGAGGAGGGCACCAACTGCGAGAACCTCCCCCGCACCCACCGCCTCCTCAAGCGCGTGCGCGCCGAGATCGACGCGCACTACCCCGACACCGTGCTCCTCGCCGAGGCCAACCAGTGGCCCGAGGACGTGGTCGACTACTTCGGGGACTTCGCGAAGGGCGGGGACGAATGCCACATGGCGTTCCACTTCCCCGTCATGCCGCGCATCTTCATGGCCGTGCGACGGGAGTCCCGCTACCCGGTCTCCGAAATCCTGGCGAAGACACCGGCGATCCCGGAACGCTGCCAGTGGGGCATCTTCCTGCGCAACCACGACGAGCTGACCCTCGAAATGGTCACGGACGAAGAACGCGACTACATGTACGCCGAGTACGCCAAGGACCCGCGCATGCGGGCCAACATCGGCATCCGGCGCCGGCTCGCCTCGCTCCTGGACAACGACCGCAACCAGATGGAGCTGTTCACCGCCCTGCTCCTGTCGCTGCCCGGCTCGCCGGTGCTCTACTACGGCGACGAGATCGGCATGGGCGACAACATCTGGCTCGGCGACCGCGACGGCGTGCGCACGCCGATGCAGTGGACCCCGGACCGCAACGCCGGTTTCTCCTCCTGCGATCCGGGCAGGCTGAACCTGCCGGTCATCATGGACCCGGTCTACGGGTACCAGGTCACCAACGTCGAGGCGGCCATGGCGTCGCCCTCCTCGCTGTTGCACTGGACCCGGCGACTGATCGAGATCCGCAAGGCCAACCCGGCCTTCGGCCTCGGCTCGTACACCGAACTGCCCTCGTCCAACCCGGCGGTGCTCGCGTTCCTGCGCGAGTTCGGGGACGACCTGGTGCTGTGCGTGCACAACTTCTCCCGCTTCGCGCAGCCCACCGAACTGGACCTGCGGTCGTTCAACGGGCGGGTGCCCGTGGAACTCACGGGCGACGTGCGCTTCCCGCCGATCGGCGAATGGCCGTACCTGCTGACCCTGGCGGGCCACGGCTTCTACTGGTTCCGCCTGCGGAACGAGTAACCGAGCGCCACCCCAAGGGGGCGGGTCGCCCGAACGGGTCAGCCGCCCGCCCCTGTACGGATCATCCTGACCCGACACTCGCACATACCGGAGTAGCAACTGCCGCACATCCGGGACACTCTGCGCATTCTGTGACGGCCCGGGGAAAGGACGCGACGCCATGTCGGAGGCTGCATCCGCCCGGAGCCGGCTCACCGCCGACCGGGCCGCGGGGCTCGGCCCCTTGGAGCCGATGCTGCGGGCCTGGCTGCCCGCGCAACGCTGGTTCGCCGGCAAGGGACGCGCCATCAGGAGACTGCGGACCGTCTCGGCGGCCGAACTCCTGCCGCCCGGTTCCACGCCGGGCCTGCTGCACCTGCTGCTCGACGTGGACGGGGACTGCTACCAACTCCTGCTCGGCAGCCGCCCGTCCCCCCTGCCGCCCGCCCTGGCACCCGCGCTGATCGGGTACCCGAAGGAGGGCCCGTACGCGGGCCGGGCGATGTACGAGGCGCTCGGCGACCCACGGCTCGCCGCGCTCCTGCTGGAACGGTTGCGCGCCCCCGGGGCCCTCGGCCCGCTGCGCTTCGACCGGGACCCCGACGCACCCGTCCCAGCGGGGCTGACCCCCCGCCCGCTGTCCGGGGAACAGACCAACTCCTCGCTGATCTACGGGGACGCGTACATCCTGAAGGTCTTCCGCCGGGTGGGCCCCGGCGTCAACCCGGACCTGGAACTGCCCAGAGCCCTGGCCGCCGCCGGCTGCCGCCGCGTCCCCGCGCCGGTCGCCTGGTACGAGGCCGAGCTGCCCGGTGGAGAACCGTTGACCCTGGGCGTCCTGCAGCCCTACCTGCGCGGCTCCGACGACGGTTGGCAGCTCGCCCTGCGCAGACTCGACGCCGGCGCCGACTTCACCGCCGAGGCCCACGCGCTGGGCCGGGCCACCGCCGAGGTGCACAGCACCCTCGCCGACGCCCTGCCCACCCTGGCCCTCGGCCCCGAGCAGACGGCCCGGCTCGCGGCCGGCATGACCGCCCGACTGGCCGCCACCGCCCGCGAGGTACCCGCCCTCCAGCCCTACGAGGCGGGACTGCGCGGCGCCTTCGACGCCCTCGCCGGCTCCCGGGGAGCGGGGGTGCCCGCCCAGCGCATCCACGGCGACCTGCACCTCGGACAGACCCTGCGCACCGCCGACGGCTCCTGGGCACTGATCGACTTCGAAGGCGAACCGGCCCGCCCCCTCGCCGACCGCCGCCGCCCCGAACCGGCCGTGCGGGACATCGCCGGGATACTGCGCTCCTTCGACTACGCGGCCCGCTCCCACCGGCCCTTCGCCCCCGCCTGGGCGGACGCCTGCCGGTCGGCGTTCTGCGAGGGCTACGCCCGCACCACCGGCCGCGACCCGCGCGAAGACCCCGTACTGCTGCGCGCCTACGAGACCGACAAGGCCGTGTACGAGGCCCGCTACGAGTCCCGCCACCGCCCCGACTGGCTGCACGTCCCGATGGCGGCGATCCGGCGGCTGTCGCAGCCGCAGCGCCCCGCCCACCGCATGCCCCCGCCGACCCCCGGCACCGCGCCCCAACCCCACCCGAAGCCCCCGAGGAGGCCGCTCGCGTGAGCGCCGCACGACAGCCGTCACCGACACCGACCGCCCCCGAGGAAGCCGCGCCGCAACCCGCGAAGGCGGCCCCCGCCTCCTCGGGCGCCGGCCGGGGGCCCCGTACCCCCAGGGCCCGACGGGCCGCACCGCCCCACGGCGTCCGCCCGGCGCCCGCGCTCGCGGCGGAGGAACGGGCCCGGCTGCTGGAGGGCCGCCACCACGATCCGCACGCGGTGCTGGGCGCCCATACCCAACGCGGCGGCGTGACCTTCCGCGTGCTGCGCCCGTACGCGAAGACGGTGACCGTCGTCGCCAAGGGGCTGCGGGCCCAACTCCTCGACGAGGGCGACGGGTTGTTCTCCGGGCTGCTGCCGCTGACCGAGGTGCCGGACTACCGGCTGCTGGTGGCGTACGACGGCGACGAGACGGAGGTCCACGACCCCTACCGGTTCCTGCCCGCCCTCGGCGAGCTGGACCTGCACCTGATCGGCGAGGGCCGGCACGAGGAGCTGTGGACGGCGCTCGGCGCGCAGCCGATGGAACACCAGGGGGTGGCGGGGACCCGGTTCACGGTGTGGGCGCCGAACGCCCAGGGCGTACGGATCGCCGGCGACTTCTCGTACTGGGACTCGGTCGCCTACCCGATGCGCTCGCTGGGTGCCAGCGGTGTCTGGGAGCTCTTCCTTCCAGGGGTGGGCGCCGGGACGCTGTACAAGTACGACATCACCCGGCCGGACGGCAGCCGCACGCTGCGCGCCGACCCGATGGCCCGCTCCGCGGAGCTCCCGCCGGCGACCGCCTCGGTGGTCACGGCCTCGCAGTACGAGTGGCAGGACGCGGAGTGGATGGCCACGCGCGGCGCCCGCCCCCCGCACCAGGCCCCGCTGTCGGTGTACGAAGTGCACCTGGCCTCCTGGCGGCCGGGGCTCAGCTACCGGCAGCTCGCCGAGCAGCTGCCCGCGTACGTCAAGGAGCTGGGCTTCACGCACGTGGAGATGATGCCGGTCGCCGAGCACCCCTTCGGCGGCTCGTGGGGGTACCAGGTCACCGGTTTCTACGCACCGACCTCGCGGATGGGCACGCCGGACGACTTCCGCTTCCTCGTGGACTCGCTGCACCGGGCCGGGATCGGCGTGATCGTCGACTGGGTGCCGGCGCACTTCCCGCGGGACGACTGGGCGCTCGCGGAGTTCGACGGGCGGCCGCTGTACGAGCACGAGGACCCGCGGCGGTCCGCGCACCCGGACTGGGGGACGCTGGAGTTCGACTACGGGCGCAAGGAGGTCCGCAACTTCCTCGTCGCCAACGCCGTGTACTGGTGCGAGGAGTTCCACGTGGACGGGCTGCGCGTGGACGCGGTGGCCTCGATGCTGTACCTGGACTACTCGCGCAACGAGGGCGAGTGGACGCCCAACGAGCACGGCGGCCGGGAGAACCTGGACGCGGTGTCGTTCCTGCAGGAGATGAACGCCACCGTGTACCGGCGCTGCCCGGGGGTGATGACCATCGCGGAGGAGTCCACCGCCTGGAACGGCGTGACCCGGCCGACGGACGGCGGCGGGCTGGGCTTCGGGCTGAAGTGGAACATGGGGTGGATGCACGACACCCTGCGGTACGTCTCGAAGGAACCGGTGCACCGCAAGTACCACCACCACGACATGACCTTCGGGATGATCTACGCCTTCAGCGAGAACTACGTGCTGCCGATCTCCCACGACGAGGTGGTGCACGGCAAGAGCGCTCTGGTGTCGAAGATCCCGGGGGGCGACTGGTGGCAGCAACGGGCCACGCACCGCGCGTACCTGGGCTTCATGTGGGCCCACCCGGGCAAGCAACTGCTCTTCATGGGGCAGGAGTTCGCCCAGGGGTCGGAGTGGTCGGAGAGCCACGGGCCGGACTGGTGGCTGCTGGACTCCTCCTACTCGGCGGCCGGCGACCACCGGGGCGTGCGCGACCTCGTGCGCGACCTGAACCACACCTACGCGGCGACGCCCGCGCTGTGGGAGCGCGACACCGTGCCGGAGGGTTTCGCCTGGGTGGAGGCGGACGCGGCGGAGGACAACGTCTTCGCCTTCCTGCGGTACGCGCGGGACGGCTCGCAGCTGCTGTGCGTGTCGAACTTCTCGCCGGTGGTGCGGCACGGGTACCGGATCGGGGTTCCGGAGGAGGTCCCGCTGTGGCGGGAGGTCCTCAACACCGACCTGGAGCTGTACGGCGGCAGCGGCGTCCACCACGGCCGGCCCCTGAAGCCGGAACCGGTGCCGGCCCAGGGGCGGGCGGCGAGCCTGCGGATGACGCTGCCGCCGCTGGCGACGGTGTGGCTCAGGCCGTAGCCTCCGCGCGCCGCTCGGGGTGCTGCTCCAGGTGCTCTTCCAGCTCCTGGAGCAGCTTGCGCTTGGCGCGGGCGCCGACCAGCTGCCGTACGGGTTGGCCGTCGCGGAAGAGGAGCATCGTCGGGGTGGCGAGGACCCCGTGGGCGAGGGTGGTGGCGGGGTTGCGGTCGACGTCGATCCGTACGACCTTCAGCCGGTCGGCCTCCTCGGCGGCGAGGGCGGCCAGGACGGGGGCGAGCTGGCGGCAGGGCCCGCACCAGTCGGCGGTGAACTTCACCAGGACGGCACGCCCCCGCTCCCGCAGTACCTCGGCGGCGAAGTCGGCGTCGGTCACTTCGGCGACGCCCTGTGTGTGGATCATGTCGTTCCCCTCTCGTGTCGGTGGTCTGCCGGCGGTGCGCTCAGCCCGTCATCTCGCAGCGCGGGGCGGGTGCCTCCGCTTCGGCCAGCTGCCGGGCGACCTGCGCGCGTACGTCGGACAGGCGGTCGATGAGGCCGTCCAGCTCGGCGAGCTTGCGCCGGTAGACGGCCAGGGAGGCCGGGCAGGAGTCCCCGGCGGGGTGGCCGGCGCGCAGGCAGTCGACGAAGGGGCGGGTCTCCTCCAGGTCGAAGCCGAAGTCCTGGAGCGTGCGGATCTCCCGCAGGAGACGCAGGTCGTCCTCGTCGTAGTCGCGGTAGCCGTTGTCGGTCCGCCGGGCGGCCAGCAGCCCGCGCGATTCGTAGTACCTCAGGGTCCGTGTGCTGGTCCCGGCCCGCTTCGCCAGTTCGCCGATGCGCATGGGAACGACCGTATTCCTTGACGCCGACGTCAAGGCAAGGGCAAGGGCAAGGGCAAGGGCAGGAGAGCGGCTGCGGGGCCCTCGCCACCCCCGTATGCGAGGGCCCCCGTCATGGATCACGTACGAGAGGAATGACCGGTTCGAGGTCTGTGACGGGGATCACTTCCCGGGTTCTCCGACCCGCCTGCGGCGGCATGGCCTGATCTTTACGCTGTGCATGGATCATGAATCGATCCGATTACCGGACAGTCGCCGGGAAACCCGCCCAAAGCGGCGAACTCCCTAGGACTTTCCTACGAGTTATCAGCTTGTTTGAACGGTCTGTAGTCGCCATGCCTTGGGCGCTCCTACGGTGTGCCGTGTGCACTCCAGCCCCCCTTTCAATGCCCCCGCCGCGCGCAGGCTCCGCGCGGCCCTGGGCATGGCTCCCGGACATGTCGCCTACGGCCTGCGGGCCCAGTACGGCCTGCTCGTCGCGCCCGAGACCGTGATGGCCTGGGAGCGGGGCGAACAGTCGCCCACCGGAGCCGAACTCACCGCGCTCGCCGGCGTCCTGTGGTGTTCCCCCGGGGAACTGCTCGCCGAGCCGGTCACCCTGCGGGAACACCGCATGGCGCGCGGCCTGGACCCCGAAGACCTGGCCCGCAGGATCGGGCTGGACGCCGGCTCGTACCAGAAGATGGAGGACACCGGGCGCTGGAAGGGCAACGAGCGGCAGTCCGCCGCCCTCGCCTCGGTGCTCGGCCTGACGCTGGCCCAGTTCGTGACGGCGACCGGCAAGCACGAGGAGCTGGCCGGGCTGCTGCGCAGTGCGGTGACCACGCGCTGGCAGGCGTACGTGAAGCCGCTGGCCAAGCTGCTGCCGGTGCCCAAGGCCCATCTGGAACGGGTCCTGGAGACGCTCTACGACGACTACCAGTCGCGGATGGTCGCCACCCTGAGCTGGGGCGGCGGAGGCGCGACCGCGACCGGGGACGCGGGCCGGGAGTTCCTCGCGGAGATCGTGGACCGGTTCTGGGCGCTGACCGGCGGCGCCTGACGGGTCGCCGCGCCGGCCGGCCGGGTCGGCGGGCGGCCGGGTCAGAAGACCGACTCGGCCTCGTACATCCGGTTGTCCGGGACGGTCTTCAGCGTGGTGACGGCCGAGGCCAGCGGGGCCATGACGATGTCGGTGCCGCGCAGGGCGGTCATGTTGCCGAAGTCCCCCCGGTGGACGGCCTCGACGGCGTGCCAGCCGAAGCGGGTCGCGAGGACGCGGTCGTAGGCGGTGGGGGTACCGCCGCGCTGGACGTGGCCGAGGATGACCGGGCGGGCCTCCTTGCCGAGGCGGTGTTCGAGCTCCACCGCGAGGCGGTTGCCGATGCCGGCGAAGCGCTCGTGACCGTACTGGTCGATGGCGCCCTTCTCGTACGGCATGGAGCCCTCGGCGGGGTGCGCGCCCTCGGCGACGCAGATGACGGCGAACTTCTTGCCGCGGGCGAAGCGTTCCTCCACCATCTTCACCAGGGCGTCCACCTCGAAGGGGCGCTCGGGCAGGCAGATGCCGTGGGCGCCGCCGGCCATGCCCGACTCCAGGGCGATCCACCCCGCGTGGCGGCCCATGACCTCGACGACCATCACGCGCTGGTGCGATTCGGCGGTGGTCTTCAGGCGGTCGATGGCCTCGGTGGCGACCATCACGGCGGTGTCGAAGCCGAAGGTCCGGTCGGTGGAGGAGATGTCGTTGTCGATGGTCTTGGGCACGCCCACGACCGGCATGCCGGCGTCCGACAGCATGCGGGCGGCCGTCAGGGTGCCCTCGCCGCCGATCGGGATCAGCGCGTCGATCTCGTAGCGGCGGGCCAACTCGGCCGCGTTCTCGGCGGCTTCGTGCAGGCGGGCGCGCTCCATGCGCGCTGAACCCAGAATCGTGCCGCCCCGGGCCAGAATGCCGCTGACGGCATTGATGTCGAGGGGGCGGTAGTGACCGTCGAGGAGGCCCTTGAAGCCGTCCTCGAAGCCGATGACCTCGTCCCCGTGACCGACGAGGGCCCTGTGTACGACCGAACGGATGACAGCGTTCAGCCCGGGGCAGTCGCCGCCTGCGGTGAGAACTCCGATGCGCATCGTCCTGTGTCTCCTGCTCCTGGTCGTACCCGGCCGTACCACGTGCGGGCGGACGGCCGTACAGATGAAGGGCGTATTGATGACCCTGTCCGATTGTTCCACGGCCCTCCCGGCCGGGCCCTTTTTCCGGCGGGCGTCATATCCAGCCGCCGAGGTATTGTCAAGAGGTCAAGCCCACCCTAACCGGGACAACCTCACGGCTGAGGTTCGGACTGCTGACACCACTGATCACACTGATCACTGATCACACTGATCCACACAGACCACAGACATTCATGGGACGGGAGAGCACGCGTGACGCGCAGCGTGTACGTGACCGGTATCGAGCGGGGGGACGGCCGCCAGGTCGTCGAGCTGGGGATCATGGAGATCCTCACGCGCCAGACGGGCCGGGTCGGCGTCTACCGGCCGTTGCTGCACGACAGCCCGGACCGGCTCTTCGACCTGCTCAAGGCCCGCTACCGGATCGACCAGGACGCCGCGACGGCGTACGGCATGGAGTACCACGAGGCCTCCGCGATCCTGGCGGAGAAGGGTACCGACGAACTGGTCTCCCGGCTCGTCGACCGCTACCACCGGGTGGCCCGCGACTACGAGGTCATGCTCGTCCTCGGCACCGACTACGCCGACACCAACCTGCCCGACGAGCTGGCCCTGAACGCCCGCCTCGCCAACGAGCTGGGCGCCGTCGTCGTTCCCGTCGTGGGCGGCACGCGGCACGAGGCCGAGGCCGTGCGCGCCGAGGCCCGCAACGCCTACCGCGCCTACGAGACGCTGGGCTGCCACGTCGTGGCGATGGTGGTCAACCGGGTGGCCCCCGAGGACCGCGACGTCATAGCCGAGCGGCTCTCCGCCCGCCTGCCCGTGCCCTGCTACGTCCTGCCGGACGACAAGTCCCTCTCCGCCCCGACCGTCGCCCAGATCACGCGGGCGCTGGGCGGCGAGGTGCTCCTCGGTGACGACGCCGGGCTCGCGCGCGACGCCCTCGACTTCGTCTTCGGCGGCGCGATGCTGCCGAACTTCCTGAACGCCCTGACCCCCGGCTGCCTCGTCGTGACCCCCGGCGACCGCTCGGACCTCGTCGTCGGCGCCCTGGCCGCGCACAGCTCCGGCACCCCGCCGATCGCGGGTGTGCTGCTGACCCTGAACGAGCGCCCGAGCGAGGACATCCTGACGCTGGCCTCGAAGCTGGCCCCGGGCACCCCGGTGGTCTCCGTCGCCGGCAACAGCTTTCCGACGGCCGCCGAACTCTTCTCGCTCCAGAGCCGGTTGAACTCCGCCACCCCGCGCAAGCTGGAGACCGCGCTCGGCCTGTTCGAACGCCACGTGGACACCGCCGAGCTGCGCGGCCTGCTGTCGGTGGCCCGTTCCGAGCGGGTCACGCCGATGATGTTCGAGCACGAGCTGCTGGAGCGGGCCCGCTCCGAGCGGCGCCGGGTCGTCCTGCCCGAGGGCACCGAGGAGCGCGTCCTGCGGGCCGCCGACGTGGTGCTGCGGCGCGGGGTGTGCGACCTGACGCTGCTGGGCGAGGAGCAGGCGATCCTGAAGAAGGCCGCCGACCTCGGCATCGACATCTCGGGCGCGCAGTTGATCGACCCGGCCGTCTCCCCCCTGCGGGAACGATTCGCCGAGTACTACGCGCAGGCCCGCGCCCACAAGGGCATGACCGTCGAGCTGGCCAACGACGTGGTCACCGACGTCAACTACTTCGGCACGCTGATGGTCCAGGAAGGGCTGGCCGACGGCATGGTCTCCGGTTCGGTGCACTCCACCGCCGCCACCATCCGCCCCGCCTTCGAGATCATCAAGACCAAGCCGGAGGCCTCGATCGTCTCCTCCGTCTTCTTCATGTGCCTGGCCGACAAGGTGCTCGTCTACGGCGACTGCGCGGTCAACCCGGACCCGGGCGCCGAGCAGCTCGCGGACATCGCCGTCCAGTCGGCCGCCACCGCCGCCGCCTTCGGCGTCGAGCCCCGGATCGCGATGCTCTCGTACTCCACCGGCACCTCGGGCTCGGGCGCGGACGTCGACAAGGTCCGCAAGGCCACCGAGATCGTCCGCGAACGCCGCCCCGACCTGGCCGTCGAGGGGCCGATCCAGTACGACGCGGCCGTGGAGCCCTCGGTCGCGGCGACCAAGCTGCCGGACTCCGACGTGGCCGGCCGGGCGAGCGTACTGATCTTCCCCGACCTCAACACGGGCAACAACACCTACAAGGCCGTGCAGCGTTCGGCGGGCGCCGTCGCGGTCGGCCCGGTGCTCCAGGGGCTGCGCAAGCCGGTCAACGACCTCTCGCGCGGCGCGCTGGTCCAGGACATCGTCACCACGGTGGCGATCACCGCGATCCAGGCGCAGTCCCAGGGCACGTCCCCCACCGGCTGAACGCCCATTTCCGTCCCTACTGCCCCTCCACCACCAGGAAAGACCCCCATCGTGACCGCATCGCGCGTACTCGTCCTCAACTCCGGCTCCTCGTCCGTGAAGTACCAGCTCCTCGACATGGCGGACCGCTCCCGCCTCGCCGTCGGACTGGTGGAGCGCATCGGCGAGGAGACCTCGCGGCTGACGCACGAACCGCTGACCGGACCGGGCGCGGCGGGCGGCCGGCGCGAGCGGACCGGCCCGATCGCCGACCACGAGGCCGCGCTGAAGGCGGTCGCGGCGGAGCTGGCCGCCGACGGGCTGGGGCTGGACTCCCCCGAGCTGGCCGCCGTCGGCCACCGCGTGGTGCACGGCGGGACCCGCTTCACGCGGCCGACGGTCATCGACGACGAGGTGCTCGCGGAGATCCGCAGCCTGATCCCGCTGGCCCCGCTGCACAACCCGGCGAACGTCACCGGCATCGAGGTCGCCCGCGCCCTGCGCGCGGACCTCCCGCAGGTCGCCGTCTTCGACACGGCCTTCCACGCGACGATGCCGGAGCACGTGGCCCGCTACGCGATCGACGCGGCGACGGCCGACAAGTACGCCATCCGGCGGTACGGCTTCCACGGCACCTCCCACGCCTACGTCTCCCGGGCGACGGCGGCGCTGCTGGGCAGGCCGGTGGAGGAGGTGAACGTGATCGTGCTGCACCTGGGCAACGGCGCGTCCGCCTCCGCCGTGCGCGGCGGTGTGTGCGTCGAGACGTCGATGGGGCTGACCCCGCTGGAGGGCCTGGTCATGGGCACCCGTTCGGGCGATCTGGACCCGGCGGTCATCTTCCACCTGGCCCGGGTGGCGGGGCTGTCGATCGACGAGATCGACTCGCTGCTCAACAAGAAGAGCGGTCTGCTGGGGCTGTGCGGCGACAACGACATGCGCGAGGTGACGCGCCGGGCGCAGGAGGGCGACGCCTCGGCCCGCCTGGCGCTGGACGCCTACGTGCACCGGCTGAAGAAGTACATCGGCGCGTACGCGGCGGTGCTGGGGCGGGTGGACGCGGTGACGTTCACGGCGGGCGTCGGCGAGAACGCGGCCGTCGTCCGGGCGGCGACGGTCGCCGGCCTGGAGGAGCTCGGCCTCGCGCTGGACCTGGAGGCGAACGCGGCGCGCTCCTCCGAGCCCCGGCTCGTGTCGGCGGAATACGCCCGGGTGGCCGTCGCCGTGGTCCCGACGGACGAGGAGCTGGAGATCGCCACGCAGGCGTACGCGCTCGTTACCCAGTAGTCACTTGGACTTTCCACCAGACGGAATATTCCGCTACGAAACAAACGGATAGGATCCGCTCCATGCGCCGTTCCAAAATCGTCTGCACGCTGGGCCCCGCCGTCGACTCGTATGAGCAGCTGAAAGCGCTCATCGAGGCAGGTATGAACGTGGCCCGATTCAACTTCAGCCACGGATCCCAGGCAGAACACCAGGAGCGGTACGACCGCGTCCGGAAGGTCTCCGAGGACACCGGGCGCGCGGTCGGCGTGCTCGCCGACCTCCAGGGCCCGAAGATCCGTCTGGAGACCTTCGCCGAGGGTCCCGTCGAGCTGGTGCGCGGTGACGAGTTCACCATCACCACCGAGGACGTCCCGGGTGACAAGTCCATCTGCGGCACCACCTACAAGGGCCTGCCGGGCGACGTCGCCAAGGGCGACCAGATCCTGATCAACGACGGCAACGTCGAGCTGCGGGTGACCTCGGTCGAGGGCTCCCGGGTCAAGACCATCGTCATCGAGGGCGGTGTCATCTCGGACCACAAGGGCATCAACCTGCCGGGTGCCGCCGTGAACGTCCCCGCCCTGTCGGAGAAGGACGTCGACGACCTGCGCTTCGCGCTGCGGATGGGCTGCGACATGGTCGCGCTGTCCTTCGTCCGCGACGCGAACGACGTCAAGGACGTCCACAAGGTCATGGACGAGGAGGGCCGCCGGGTCCCCGTCATCGCCAAGGTCGAGAAGCCGCAGGCCGTCGAGAACATGGCGGCCGTGGTCGACGCGTTCGACGCGGTCATGGTGGCCCGTGGCGACCTCGCCGTCGAGTACCCGCTCGAAAAGGTCCCGATGGTCCAGAAGCGGCTCATCGAGATGTGCCGCCGCAACGCCAAGCCGGTGATCGTCGCGACCCAGATGATGGAGTCGATGATCACCAACTCGCGCCCGACGCGCGCCGAGGCCTCCGACGTCGCCAACGCCATCCTCGACGGCGCGGACGCGGTCATGCTGTCGGCCGAGTCCTCGGTCGGCGCCTACCCGATCGAGACCGTGAAGACGATGTCGAAGATCGTCACGGCGGCCGAGGAGGAACTCCTCTCCAAGGGCCTCCAGCCGCTGGTCCCGGGCAAGAAGCCGCGTACGCAGGGTGGCTCGGTCGCCCGCGCGGCCTGCGAGATCGCGGACTTCCTGGGCGCGAAGTCGCTGGTCGCCTTCACCCAGTCCGGCGACACGGCCCGCCGCCTGTCGCGCTACCGCGCCGTCCAGCCGATCCTGGCGTTCACCACGGACGTCAACACGCGCAACCAGCTCACGCTGAGCTGGGGCGTCGAGTCCCACGTCGTCCCGCACGTGGACAACACGGACGCGATGGTCGACCTGGTCGACGCCGAGCTGACGAAGCTCGGCCGCTACAACGAGGGCGACACCATGATCATCACCGCCGGCTCGCCCCCCGGCGTCCCGGGCACGACCAACATGGTCCGCGTCCACCACGTCGGCGGCGGCACCAGCGCCTGACGCACGACAGCACGACTCTGCCGCACAGAGCGAGGGCGGCATCCCGGAGAGATCCGGGATGCCGCCCTCGGTGCGTTGCGGAGGGGGGACACCCACTTCCTACTGACCAGTAGGTGTGGCCGAAAATGAGCTACCGGCGGTAACAGAAAACGTGACACTGTCGATCCACGCCTTGGGGGAAGGCTGAATTCACTCTTGCCTGACCGTACGCGCACGTGCCTACGGCCTTCCTTCGGGCTGTCCACTTCGCACCGAAGAAATAGGCAAGTACGTGCAAAGATCAACCCTTTTGCGGGGCAGAAGCCCTGGCCTCCGCGCCGTCGTGCGGCGCGGACTCGCCGGGACCGCGCTGGCCACCAGCGCCGCCCTGCTGGCCGGCCTCATCACCTCGTCGCCCGCGTCCGCCGTCGAAATCCCGCCGGACAACGAGCCCCCGTACCGGCCCATCAGCCTGGGCGAGCAGGCCCGCCTGGACCGCTGCGCGGGCGGTTTCGCCCTGCACATCGGCGGGCCGGAGATGAAGAAGGTGGCGTCCAAGGCGCTCACCGGCACCCCGGCCGAACTCGCGGCGGCGACCGACCCGGTCATGGGCATGGACCCGCTGCGCCAGGCGATGCTCAAGGACCGGGACTCCCGCGAGGGATCCCCCGTGGCCTCCGCCGAGCGGCGCGAGCGCTGGGAGGCCTCGAACTACCCGTACTGGAAGTCCGGCACCGCGGCCGGCATCCCGCAGTACGCGCCGCAGTTCGACAAGGACGTCGTCGCCTTCACTCTGGGGCCGCAGCGCGACCTGTACTACCGGCTGGGCGAGGACGGTCACACGCCGGCCTCGAAGACCGCGGTGGACAAGGCCAAGGCCCTCGCCGCCGAGCTGAACGGTCAGGACCCGAACCAGGACTTCGTCACGAAGGACCTGCTCCGGGACGCCGACAAGACCGAGTACAACTACCGGGCCACGTCGGCCAGTGACATCGCGCGCTACCTGCGGCTCGGCGGCTACCTCAAGCAGACTCCGGCCGAGGACTCCGTCGAGTTCCGGCTGGAGGTCGAGGCGCTGAAGGCCGCCTGGGGCGCCTGCGACAGCCGCAACCCCCTCGACTACTACCGCGTCATGTCGCCGATGGTGGTGACGGCGCACCTGGAGTGGGAGCAGGAGTACGCCACCCAGGCCAAGCCCCGCAACGAGATAGTCAACGCCGAGGTCACGGCCGCGGCCGAGATCCGCAAGTCCACCGAAGCCATGATCGAGGCTCTGGGCCAGGCGTGGCTCGCCGACCAGATCCTGACCTGGCAGAAGTACTGGGGCGCCCAGCCGGCGAACGCGTCGGGTCGACCCGCCGCGGCCGTCTTCACCCAGGCGACCAAGGACCTGGCGGCGGCCCGCACCAAGGCCGCCGACCAGGCGAAGATCGCGGCGACGGCATCGGCCGCCGCCAAGACCGCGGCAGACAAGGCCGACGCCTCGCAGAAGGCGGCTTGGGCCCTCGCCGACGCCGCCAAGGCACCGCGCGGTCGCGGCCTGCTCTTCGCACAGCAGTCCGTCCAGGTCGCCAAGGCTTCGGCGGCCGGCGCCGAGGCCTCGGCCAAGGCGGCCCAGACGGCGTCGAACGCCGCGAAGGCGACCGTCGCCGACAGCAAGACCCTCTACGCGCTGGCGCAGACCCAGTCCCACGCGCTGAACACCGAGTTCCGCCGGGTCGCCGCCCAGGAGGCCGCCGCCCAGGCCAAGGCCGCCGCCGATTCGGCCGCGGCCCAGGCCAAGGAGGCCGCCGAGAACGCCACCAAGGCGAAGGCGGCCCAGACGAAGGCCGAGAACGCCCGGACCACCGCCAAGACCGCGGCGGAGAACGCCAAGGCGCAGCGCGTCAAGGCCGAGCAGGAGCGCGACCGGGCCAAGTCCGAGCGCCAGAAGGCGGCGTCCGAGCGCGCGAAGGCGCAGGCCGCCGAGACCCGCGCCGTCTCCGAGCGGGAGGCTGCCGGCAGGGCCCGTACCGCGGCCGAGAGCGCCGGTGACACCGCCGCCGACAAGCTGGACGCGGCCGAGGCCGCCGAGATCAAGGCCGCCCTCGCCCGGGACGGAGCAGCGGAGGCGGAGCGCGCCATGCGGGCGAAGGACGCCCGCGCCTCCGCACTGGAGGCGGCCGCGGCCGCCTCCGAGGGCACGGCCGCCGCAGGTGAGAGCCGGAAGGCCGCCACGGAGGCCCGTACCGCCGCCAACGAGGCGTCGGGGCGGCGAGCCGTGCCCGCGCCGCCGCCGGCGAGGCCGGCTCCGCGGCCGTCGAGGCCCGCGCGGCCGCCACCCGCGCGCAGGGTGCCGCCGCCCGTTCCAAGGCCGCCGCCGACAGCGCCCATTCCCAGTGGTGGACCACCTACGCCGCCGCGCAGACCGCTCACGCCGCGGCGGCCGAGGCCATCGACGCCTCCGAAGCCGCCAAGGCGAACGCCGACAAGGCCGAGCAAGAGGCCAAGAAGGCCCAGGCCGCGTCCGTACAGGCCAAGAAGGACGCGACCGCCGCCCAGGCGGAGGCCATCCAGACCGCGTCCTGGTCCGCGGTGACCGCGGGCCGCGCGTTCGCGACCGCCCAGGCGGCCATGGCGGCCCGCGACTCGGCGGCCCAGGCCGTCAAGGCGGCGGACGCCGCGATCGCGACGGGCACCCCGTACAAGGAATCCGACTCCGCCGCCGCCTTCGCGGTCCTGGTGGGGCAGTCGTCCAAGACCCTCGCCGAACAGCAGGCCGCGGCGGCCACCGCCAAGGCCAACGAGGCCGCCAAGGCCGCCACCGACGCGAAGGCACTCGCCGACAAGGCATCGGGCGACGCGAAGCTCGCCGCACAGGCCTCGGCCGCCGCCGCCGCGGACAGTGCCGCCG
Source organism: Streptomyces sp. RerS4 (assembly GCF_023515955.1). GTDB lineage: Bacteria > Actinomycetota > Actinomycetes > Streptomycetales > Streptomycetaceae > Streptomyces. The sequence continues at coordinate 4,941,636 of NZ_CP097322.1, read as the reverse complement.
CCCTCAAGTCCGTGGCCGCCGCGCGCGCCTCCGCCGCCACCGCGGCGACCGCCGCCACGGCGGCGAAGGCCGCGGACGCCAAGACGACGGAGTACCACGCGCAGACCGGCGCCGAGGTCGTGCTGGCCGGCAACGCCTCACGCGACGCCGCCGACCACGCCGCCGCCGCGAACAGCGAAGCCACCGACGCGGAGAAGAGCGCGGCGAACGCCCGCAGCGCCGCGAACGCCGCCACCAACGACGCGGCCGCCGCGAACAGCACGGCCACCAAGGCCGAGTCGGACGCCAAGGCCGCCGAGGGCGCCGCCGCCAACGCGCAGCAGTCGGCCAAGGACGCCGACGCGTCGGCGGACCGCGCCGAAGAGGCTCTTCGCAAGTGGCAGGAACAGCAGCGCGCCGACCAGTTGGCGGCCTCCAAGGCCAACGGCGGACCGGGCTACGGCGGTGCGGATCTCAACCTCACCGAGGAGCAGGCGCTGCGCGCGGCCTGTGGACAGGCCTGCGTCGACGAGTACAAGGCCGCTCTGGCCGCGGCCAACAAGGACGTGCTCGACTGGGTGATCGAGAACGGGGGCCAGATCCTCCTCGACGTCCTGGGCGTCACCGACGCGAAGAAGTGCTTCTCGTCGCTGGACGTCGAGAGCTGCCTGTGGACGGCCCTCAACGTGGTCCTGATCGGCGCCGCGGTGCTGAAGATCCCCCAGGTCGCGGTGGCCGTGACGAAGGTCGCGCTCGGTCTGCGCACGTACTTCCGCACGACGGCCGCGGCGGTCCAGACGCTTGCCCGGCTGAAGCCGATCGCCAAGGTCAGCGCGCACGTCGACTTCTCGGCCTACACCATCACCACGCAGGGCGCCGAGCACATCACGCACCTGAAGCGTGCGCTCACGGCCGGCGGCTGGGAGTGGACGATCAACACCGGGCACGGTTTCCACCGGGCCCACAACGCCCGCAAGGGCGAGCAGGCCTTCCCGGCGCTGGTGACCACGGGCGCGAACGCGGATGCGATCGAGAAGGCCATCATCCTGGGGACCCTGGAGCACATGGGCAAGGGTGGAAGCATGGAAGGGATGCAGAAGATCTTCGTCACCGTGAACGGGATGAACATCAAGGGGCACGTCCTGAAGGTCGGTGACAAGCTCCTCTCCATCTCGACGTACATGCAGGTTCCCTGAGTCTGCGGCCACCCTCACCGGTCGCACCGGATACGTCCCGTCAGCGAAGCAAGGAATGCCATGAAAGACCTGCTCACACTCGGCCGAGGGGTAGTTCCCGAGGACCGGGTGAACACGCCGCCCGAGATGTTCGGGGAAGCCGAGTTCGCGTACGTGGAGACGATCATCTACGCGGACCCGGACGAGATCCTCGCGATGCTCCGCACGTTGAAGGCGGAGAACTTCATCGGTCTGCCGTCGTGGGCCCGCAACCTGGCCTACCGGATCGTCTGTCTGCAGCGACCGGACGACGCGGTGGTGCTGCGCGAGGCCGCGGACGACCTCCTCGCCTTCGGGGACTGGGACGAGATCGCGGAGGGACTCCAGGCCGAGGCGGACCGTCTGGACCCACCGGGCCCCTCGGGGAACCCCTCCCAGGGGTGAACCGAAACAGCGGTGGCCCGCACCCCCTCGGGGGTGCGGGCCACCGCTGTTCGCGCCCGGGGTTACTTCTCCGCCGGGCCCATGTAGTTCTTGAGGCCCGGGACCGTGAGGTCGCCGCCGAACTGGCCGGCCTGGACGACCTTGACGTTCGTGAAGAACGCGAAGGGGACGTTCAGCGGCGGCGGGGAGTTCGGGGTGAACTCGATCGGGATGATGCCGAAGAGGTTGCCCTTGAGGCTCTCCGTGTACATCGTCACCTTGCCGTCGCGGATCTTGGACGTGGAGCCCGGACGGGACTTGAGGTGGGCGATGTTCGGGCCCTTGCCGACGGTCTGGTAGAGGTCCTTGATGTCCAGGGAGTCCGCCGTGAACTTCAGGACCTTCTTGACCTTGCCGCCCGCCGTCTTCACCTCGACGATGCCCTCGTAGTCGAGGCCGTAGAGGGTCAGCAGCGAGCTGTCCAGGTACCAGGGCTCGTCGGGCAGGAGGGGTATCCCCTGCTCCAGCTTGGCGTTGGCCAAGGCCTCGGCGTCGAGGGTCGGGCAGGGGAAGGGTTCCTTCCCGTCCGCGCCCTTCGTGGCCGTCGGCGAAGGGGACGCGGAGGTGCCGGGCGAGGGTTTGCCCGCGTCGGCCGTGCCCTTCGGATCCTTGGTCGTCCCGTCGGCCGCCCGACCCGTCTCGTCCTTCGGCTTCGTGGCCGTGTCCTTGACGTGCTGCGGCAGCTCCTCGACCGTGGCGCCGGCCTTCTTCGCCGCCTCGCGGATCGCCTCGGCCGCCGGGTCCTTGGTGGGCGTGGTGGTGGGCGCGGGCGTCGGGGTGGCCGGCGACTTCGCGTCCTGGAGGGGCTTGCCGAAGGCGTCCACGAGGCCCTTGAGGGCGTCGCCGACGCCCAGCGGGTCGAGCGGGTTGGTCGTCTTCGACGGGGAGGACGTGGCGCCGGCCGAGGGTGTGGCCGACGCGGACGGCTGCTTGCCCGTCGTACCGGACGCCGTACCCGACGCCTTGGGCGAGGGGCTGGTGGCCGGCTTCGGGGCCTGGCTCGCGCCCGGCGAGGGGGTCGCACCCGGCGAGGTACTCGGCGAGGGCGTCTTCGACGGGGAGGTCGAGGGCGAGGTCGACGGCGACGGGGACCCCGTCGGCTCGTCGGAGCGGGTCACGCACGGGCCGGGCAGGAAGGGTATGTCCTTCTCGTCGGCCAGTGCCATCTTGGGGGCCATACCCATCCCGACGAGCACGGCCGTCGGCATCGCCGCCAGCGCCATCGTCTTGCCGACGGGTATCTGGAGCTTGTTCAGCAGGGACTTCCTGGGCGCCGCGTGGCGCGGGCCCTTCCTCTCACGGGACTCTGCGCCGGGGGCCACGCCCCGGTGCGTCTCGTCACCCCGCACTGTTCCTCCCGCCATCGGCGTGGGCAGTCGTCTCGGTCGCGTACGCCGTCTCCGTCTCGCGGGGGGCCGGGATCCCGAAGGGGTTGCCCGCCATCGCCGCCCGCGCCTTGTCCGTGTCCTCGACCTGTTCGTCCCCCGCGGTCGCGTCCTCGTCCGCCGGCGCCGCCGGTGCCCACGCCAGTGCGAGGGCGCCGCCGATCATCGCGGTGAGGAAGCCGATGAAGAAGCCACCGAGGTTCGACTTCGGGATCGACACCAGGGACAGCAGGATCGCGGCGACCCCGGCGAAGACGCGGATGCCCTGCTGGAACCAGAGGGCGAAGCCCAGCGTGATCAGCAGGACGCCGATGATCAGCGAGACGGAGCCGGAGGTCGTCGCCATCGCGAGGGTGACGTTGGCCAGCCGGATGTCCGCGAACGGGAAGTAGATGATCGGCACGCCGCCGAGGAGCGTGAGCAGGCCGGCCCAGAAGGGTCGGGCACCTCGCCAGGCACTGAAGCGGTGGCGCAGGACAGTGAGCCAGTGATCGTCTGCGGCGTGAACCGGGGCCTGGGGGTTCATGGACAACAGCTCCCTGGAAACGGTGGTACGGAGAACTCTGTGGAGCCCGCACGGGCGCGCGGCGAGCGGCGACGGCCGTCGGCGCCCGCCCGTGCGGTCACATCCGGGACGGGATTACTTCTCGTCCTCGTAGCACGGCTTGTCGCCGCCGAGCAGGCGCAGCTTGAGGTCGGGCAGGGTGAAGGTACCCGCCGTCGTCGCCCACGCCTTCTGCCGGACGTTCGTCAGCGTGGCCACCTTGGCCCGCTGCGAGAACAGCCCGCCGTCCGCCACGGTGCCCGGCACCGGCTTGGTGGTGTGGCTGCCGTCGCCCACCGCGACACCGATGTCGAGCTTCTCGAACTTGGCGTCCGCGTCCAGCTCGGCGACGTCGAGGTAGAGGTTCTCCGCCTCGGCCGCACGTCCCTTGTTGCCCGTACGCAGCTGGAGCGTGATGGCGCCGATGCCGGGCACCGGCGTGACCAGGGACTGGCACATGTTGGTGATCTTGGCCTTGCGGAAGCCGGAGATCGTGACCGGGTGCTTCTGCTTCACGTTCTCGCCCTGGCCCAGGACGCGCCCCTCGGCGATGCCGCCGTACTGGATCAGGTCCTCACCGACGAGCTCGTCGGCCGACACCTTGAAGCTCTGTCCCGAGACGCTGAACGACGCCGCGAGGGCGCCCTGCGCCAGACCCACACCGACCGCGGCCGTGGCCGCGATGCTCGGCACCATGACGAGCGCGAAGCGCTTCCATCTGGTCCCGCCACGAACCTGAGAACTCATTTCGTTCCTCCTTCTCGGACGTACATCTCCGGTCCGGGCCGTGCCCGTCCTGGGATGGGAGAAGTGCTACGTCCTCGGGAAGGAGCGCAGGCGCCGAGGTATGGCTGTGCCACATCGCGTTCACCGGCGTTCACCCCCGAGCGACAACCACTGGGCCACGCGTTCGCGCAACCTGGAGGACAGGCCCTGCCGGTGTGGCAGAGACCCCCCTGTCCCACGGCCGGTGCCAACTGCCACCGGCCGGCCCGGTGGGGACCCTCCACCGCGGCTCCTGATGAGCGGTTCCGTGGGAAGGACCGAGCGTCGCCGATCGTGGTGCATTCCCGGCCGGGGCACAAGGGGGTTCGTTACTGGCGGGTAACGGCTGGATAACCGGGGTGCGACCGGCCGCCGTCGGGTGGGCACACAGGGTGTCACCCAAGGCCAGGACAGATGGAGGGAAGAGCGAACCAACCGGACAGTTCACGGGGTTCGACTTACTGCGAGTAACAGCGGCCGCGCTTTGCCAAGTTTTCGCAAAGCGCGGCCGTTGTTTGTCTACCTGTCAATAAATCGGCGGGAGCCGAACCGGAGCCCGCCTGGAGCCCGCCTCGCGGCCCGCCTAGAACAGCACGCGCGCCAGGGCCGTACGGGCCGCCGTGACCCGGGGGTCGTCCGCGCCGATGACCTCGAACAGCTCCAGCAGCCGTACCCGTACGGCGTCCCGGTCCTCACCGAAGGTCACCCGTACGGTGTCCACCAGTCGCCCGAAGGCGTCTTCGACGTGCCCGCCCGCCAGGTCCAGGTCGGCGGCGGCCATCTGCGCGGCCGGGTCCTTCGGGTTCGCGGCGGCCTCGGCGCGCACCGTCTGCGGGTTCATGTGCTGCACCCGGGCCAGCAGCTCGGTCTGGGCCAGGCCCAGCTTCGCCTCGGTGTTGCCCGGGTCGTCGGCCAGTACGTTCTTGTACGCCTGGGCGGCGCCGCCCAGGTCACCCGCGTCCAGCGCGACGACGGCCGCCTCCAGCAGCGCGTCGTACGGGCCGGTCGGCGCCTCGGCGGGGGCCGCGGGGGCGCCCTGGGCCTCGGGGTCGACCTGGAGGCCGATCAGGCCGAAGCGCTCCTCGGCGACCTGGACCAGCTGGGCCAGGGTCTCGCGGATCTGCTGCTCGGGCGCCACGCCCTGGAAGAGCGGCAGCACCTGACCGGCGACGACGGCGAAGACGGCCGGGATGCCCTGGATGCCGAACTGCTGCATCAGCATCTGGTTGGCGTCGACGTCGATCTTCGCGAGGACGAGGCGGCCGTTCGCCTCGACGGTGAGCCGCTCCAGGAGCGGGCTCAGCTGCTTGCACGGCTCGCACCACTCGGCCCAGAAGTCGAGGACGACCGGAACCTCGTTGGAGAGCTGGAGTACGTCACGCTCGAAGCCGGCCTCGTCGACGTCTACGACGAGGGCGGACGTCGGTACGGCGCCGCCGGGCGCACTGCCCGCGCCGCCGCCCTGCCGGGCCGCGTCCGCGCGCGCCTGCTCGGCCTTCGCCTTGGCTTCGCCGGCCGCCTTCACCGCGGCGAGGTCGACGACGCCGCTCATGGACATGTTTCTGGGCTGCATGCGTACATCCTCCCCCGAGTGCGCGCGCCGACGAAAAAGATCCCGAAAGATCGTGTGTGAAACGCTGGATGCGTCTGTATTCGACTGCTGTGTTCAATGCCGCGGCGCCGGGTCCCCACCTGACGCCTGTAGCCGTTCGCGTGGTCGTCGCTCTTTCGCTACGAGCCGTAGCGTAACTCCCCCGAGCCCGCCGCGCCTCGTGATCTGAAGCACAGCATGTGGCACCCCGTCGGTTCCGCTACTGGCCGGTATGGTCTCGGCCATGGCCAATCCGAGCCCCGGAAGCAGCTCCCCGCCCGGTCGCACCGGTCGCCCCCGCAGCGCGGAGGCGGACGCCGCGATCCTCGCGGCGACCCGGGACGCGCTGGTCGAGCTGGGCTGGTCGAAGCTGACCATGGGGGACGTCTCGGCCCGTGCGGGCGTCGCCAAGACCACCCTCTACCGGCGCTGGGCCGGCAAGAACGAGCTGGTGGTGGACGCGGTCGCGGAGCTGTTCGACGCCCTCGAACTGCCCGACCGGGGCTCGCTCGAAGCGGACATCGAGTACGTGGTGCTCCAGTTCGCGGAGCTGCTGCGGCGCCCGGAGGCCCGTACGGCCCTGATGGCGGTGGTCGCCGAGTCCACGCGGGACGAGGCGCTGCGCGACCGGATCCGGTCGGCGATCGTGGATCGGCAGAAACGTCTCGTCGTCCTCGGGCGGGCGCGGGCGCAGGAGCGCGGCGAGCTGCCGGCCGAGGAGGACGAGGCTCTCACGGCGCACACCACCGACCTGATATTCGACGTGATCGCGGGAACGGTGGTGCACCGCGCGCTGGTGAGTTCGGAGCCGGTGGACGAGCTCTGGGTGGCGTCCTTCACCGGCCTCCTGATGCACGGCCTCCAGGGCGCCGAGCCGGCCTGAGCGCCGCTCGGACCCGAGCGCCGCTCCCCGCGCGGACGCGGAAGGCCGGTCACGCGGGCGCGCGACCGGCCTTCTCCTCACACGGTTCCCCACACCGGCCCGGAGGCTCAGAAGCCGGGCGGCTCGGTGTAGGTGCCCCACTCGTCGCGCAGGACGTTGCAGATCTCGCCGAGCGTGGCCTCGGCGCGTACGGCGTCCAGCATGGCCGGGATCATGTTGGAGCCGTCGCGGGCGGCGGCGAGCATCGCGGCCAGCGCCTGCTTCACCTTGGCGTCGTCGCGGTGGTCCTTGCGGGCGGCCAGGACGCGGACCTGCTCGCGCTCCACCTCGTGGCTGACGCGCAGGATCTCCAGGTCGCCGGTGACCGAGCCGTGGTGGACGTTGACGCCGACGACCCGCTTGTCGCCCTTCTCCAGGGCGCGCTGGTACTGGAAGGCCGACTCGGCGATCTCGCCGGTGAACCAGCCGTCCTCGATGCCGCGCAGGATGCCCGAGGTGATCGGCCCGATGGGGTGCCGGCCGTCGGGGTGGGCGCGCAGCCCGCGCTCCTTGATCTGGTCGAAGATCTTCTCGGCGTCGGCCTCGATGCGGTCGGTGAGCTGCTCGACGTACCAGGAACCGCCGAGCGGGTCCGCGACGTTGGCCACGCCGGTCTCCTCCATCAGCACCTGCTGCGTGCGCAGGGCGATCTCGGCGGCCTGCTCGCTGGGGAGGGCGAGGGTCTCGTCGAGGGCGTTGGTGTGGAGGGAGTTGGTGCCGCCGAGAACGGCCGCGAGGGCTTCGACGGCGGTGCGCACGACGTTGTTGTACGGCTGCTGCGCGGTGAGGGAGACGCCGGCGGTCTGGGTGTGGAAGCGCAGCCACATGGCCTTGTCGGACGTGGCTCCGTACACCTCCTTCATCCAGCGGGCCCAGATGCGGCGGGCGGCGCGGAACTTGGCGATCTCCTCGAAGAAGTCGAGGTGCGCGTCGAAGAAGAAGGAGAGGCCGGAGGCGAAGTGGTCGACGTCCAGGCCGCGGGACAGACCGAGTTCCACGTAGCCGAAGCCGTCGGCGAGGGTGTACGCGAGCTCCTGCGCGGCCGTGGCCCCGGCCTCGCGGATGTGGTAGCCGGAGACGGAGAGCGGCTTGTAGGCGGGGATGCCGTTCGCGCAGTACTCCATGAGGTCGCCGATGAGGCGCAGGTGCGGCTCGGGTTCGAAGAGCCACTCCTTCTGGGCGATGTACTCCTTGAAGATGTCCGTCTGGAGCGTGCCGTTGAGCACGGCCGGGTCGACGCCCTGGCGTTCGGCGGCGACGAGGTACATGCAGAAGGCGGGCACGGCGGGCCCGCTGATGGTCATGGAGGTGGTGACGTCGCCGAGCGGGATGTCCTTGAAGAGGACCTCCATGTCGGCGGCGGAGTCGATGGCGACGCCGCAGTGGCCGACCTCGCCGAGGGATCTGGGGTCGTCGGAGTCGCGGCCCATGAGCGTGGGCATGTCGAAGGCCACGGAGAGGCCGCCGCCGCCGGCGGCGAGGATCATCTTGTAGCGCTCGTTGGTCTGCTCGGCGTTGCCGAAGCCGGCGAACTGGCGGATGGTCCAGGTCCGGCCGCGGTAGCCGGTGGGGTGCAGGCCGCGGGTGAAGGGGTACTCCCCCGGCCAGCCGATGCGCTCGAACCCCTCGTACGAGTCACCGGGCCGGGGCCCGTACACGGGCTCGACGTCATCGCCGGAGAGCGTGGTGAAGTCGGCCTCCCGCTTGCGGGCCTTGTCATAACGGGCCTGCCAGCGACGGCGGCCCTCCTCGATGGCGTCAGCGTCCATACCCATGAATTTACTAGGACGTCCTAGTAAATGTCGATGGCAAACCCCCGGGGAGTCTTCCCCGGGGGTCTTCGCTCCAGCCCGGCGCGAGGTCCGGGCGGGCGCGCGTTACGCGTTGACGGTCGCCGGGGAGCCGCTGATCAGCGGTTCCACCTCGGCGCGGATCTTGCGCTCGACGAAGAAGGCGGCCAGCGGGATGGTCCCGGAGACCAGCACCCACAGCAGCTTGCCGAAGGGCCACTTGGCCTTGGAGCCCAGGTCGAAGGCGAAGACCAGGTAGATCATGAAGAGGACGCCGTGGGCCTGCGAGACCGCGAAGGTCAGGTCGGCGCCGGTGTCGAAGCCGTACTTCGCCACCATGCAGGCACAGAGGATCAGGAGCATGACCGCGGTCACGTAGGCCATGGCGCGGTAGCGGGTCAGCACGCTTCGTTTCATGCCGTCGAGCGTAACCGTCCGTTTTGCTCGATCTTGACGCGCCCCCTCGCCTCCGCCCCTCCCTCCACCCGTGCTCCTACTTCTCCCCGAAGTCGCCGGCCGCCACGCGCAGCGGGCGCAGCAGCGCGAAGATCTCCGCGCACTCCTCGGCGTCGTACGCGCCGAGCCCGAAGTCGATCGCCATCAGGTCCTTCGTGGCCGCCTCGACCACCTCGCGCCCCTTCGGCGTGATGGAGGCCAGCGTGCCGCGCCCGTCCTGCGGGTTGGGGCGCTTGGCGACCAGGCCGGAGCGCACGAGCCGGTCCACGGTGTTCGTCACGGAGGTCGGGTGCACCATCAGCCGCTCGCCGATCTTCGACATCGGCAGTTCCCCGGCCTGCGAGAAGGTGAGCAGCACCAGCGCCTCGTAGCGCGCGAAGGTCAATCCGTACGGTTTGACGACCGCGTCGACCTCGCCGAGCAGGATCTGATGGGCCCGCATGATCGAGGTGATGGCGGCCATGGAGGGCACCGGCCCCCAGCGCTGCCGCCACAGCTCGTCGGCGCGCGCGATGGGGTCGAAGGGAAGACTGAGCGGCTTGGGCACCCACCGACCCTACCGGTCGGTCATTTGACGGCCACCCCCGTCTCACCCCTCGACCGATCCGCCCCACCCCCCTGCCGGCGCGCACCTCGGCGAGCGGGGCCACGATCCGGGAACGCGTTCGGGCGGTGAGCGCGGAGCCCGCCGTGCCAGGGGCCCGCGCATCCCGCGTCAGTGGGGCTCGGCGACCTGCCCGAGGGGGGTGGCCTGCGGGGAGCCGACTGGTCGTTATGTCACGATTTGCGGGTTCGATCCGTGTCGTGCCCGTGCCGCGCCGTCCCGAGGAGCCGGATGTCCCCCGCCGTACGCAGACGCCGACCCGTCACCGCCCTCGGGCTCCTGCTGCTCCTCGGATGCCTCGCCGCCTGCGCCTCCGAGCCCTCGCCGCGTCCGGGGCCCGCGGCCTCCCCGGCCGGCGGGTCGCAGGCCGGCGTCTCGCCCTTCTGGGTCGACCCGAACAGTGCCGCCGCCCGCCAGGTCGCCGCCTGGGAGGCGCAGGGACGCAACACCGACGCCCAACTGCTGCGCCGGATCTCCGAGCGGCCGATGGCGCTGTGGGCGCCGGGCGGCGATCCCGGCCCGGCGGTCCGACGGGCCGCGGCGGCGGCGAAGGCGGCCGGGCGCACCCTGCTCGTGGCGGCGTACAACCTCCCGCACCGCGACGTCCCGCACCCTGGCTGCGCCGCGCGGCCGACGACCGAGGGCGCCCCGGACGCCCACGCCTACGAGGACTGGATCGACGCCCTGGCCCGCTCCCTCGCGGACACCCGGGCGCTCGTCGTCCTGGAGCCCGGCGCCGTCGCGCACCTGGTCGACGGTTGCGCCGGCGCCGGCCCGCGCGAGGAGCGCTACCGACTGCTGGCGCAGGCGGTGGACCGGCTCAAGCGCAACCGTCACACCCGTGTCTATCTGGACGCCGGTCATCCCGACTGGATCCGGGACCCGGACGACCTCGTGGAGCCCCTGCGCCGGTCGGGGCTGGAGCGCGCCGACGGGTTCGCCCTCAACGTCGCCGCCTACCACCGCGACGCGGACGGCCGGGCGTACGGGGTCCGGCTCTCGCGGGCCGTCGGCGGCAAGCACTTCGTCCTCGACACGAGCCGCAACGGCGACGGCCCCCCGCCGGCCGGCCCGAACGCCGATACGGCGGCCGACCGCTCCTGGTGCAACCCGGCGGGCCGCTCGCTGGGCACCCCGCCCACCGACCGGACGGGCGACCCGCTCGTGGACGCGTACCTGTGGGTCAAACGCCCCGGCGAATCCGACGGCACCTGCCGCGGCGGCCCGGCGGCCGGCACCTGGTGGCCGGACCACGCCCTGGGCCTGGCCCGCCGCGCCCGCGACTGAGCCCACCACCCACGGGCCCGAGGCTCACGACAAACGGGCGGTCGACGCGAGGATCAGGCGTCGGCGGCCTGACGGGCGCGCGCCGCTATCACGCTGTCGGCCTCGTCGCGCTTGAGCAGCTTGTCGCCGTAGAGGCCGCCGAAGGGCAGCAGCGCGAGCACGAAGAACAGCGCGACCTTCTTGACCGGCCACTTCGCCTTGTTCCAGACGTCGAGCAGGAAGATCGCGTAGATGACGAACAGGACCCCGTGCAGGATGCCGAGCGGCATCATCAGGTAGTCGATGTCCGACACCCGGCTGAGCAACGAGCCGAAGATCAGCAGGGCCGGGAACGACAGCGCCTCCGGTACGGAGATGAGGCGCAGCCGGTGCAGGGCGGAAGCGGTCTTGATGTCCACGTGGAACCTTCGCGGGAGGGGGCCGGGGTCGGTCCCAGTGTCTCAGCCGCTCGCGGAGATCTTGCTCCGGGCCCCGCGAACCGTCGAATGTGGCGTATATCGGCCAGGGGACCCTGTTGGGGCCCGCCCGCGACGGATACCGTCATCCCGTGGCTCAGTTCCGACTCCAAGGCAGCAAGGTGCTCGCCGTCGACCTGACCGGTGACGCCGTGAAAGCGAAGAACGGCGCCATGGTCGCGTACGACGGCCAGATGGCCTTCAAGAAGATGACCGGCGGCGGTGAGGGCCTGCGCGGCATGGTGACCCGCCGCCTGACCGGCGAACAGATGACGGTGATGGAGGTACAGGGGCACGGCACCTGTTACTTCGCGGACCGCGCGAGTGAGATCAATCTGGTGAACCTGCGCGGCGAGAAGCTGTACGTCGAGTCGAGCAACCTGTTGTGCACCGACGCCGGCCTGCGCACCGGCACGACGTTCACCGGCCTGCGCGGCGGTGCGACGGGCAACGGGCTCTTCACGACGACCGTCGAGGGCTCCGGCCAGGCGGCGATCATGTCGGACGGCCCGGCGGTGGTGCTGCGCGTCAGCGCCCAGTACCCGCTGTCGGTCGACCCGGGCGCGTACGTCGCCCACACGGGCGACCTCCGGCAGTCCTTCCAGTCCGGGGTCAACTTCCGCACCCTGATCGGCGAGGGCTCGGGCGAGGCCTTCCAGATCCGCTTCGAGGGCGAGGGCCTGGTCTACGTGCAGCCCAGCGAGCGCAACACCGTCGGGGGCGACATCTGATGCCGTTCCGCGAGATCAACTCGAAGATGGTCGAGGCCCAGGTGGTCCCGGGGCAGAAGATGTACAGCCAGCGCGGCGCGATGCTCGCCTACCGCGGCGACGTCTCCTTCACCCCGAGCATCACCGGCGGCCAGGGCGGCGTGATGGGGATGATCGGGCGCCGGGTGGCGAACGAGCAGACCCCGCTGATGTCGGTCGAGGGCAGCGGCACCGTGATGTTCGGCCACGGCGGCCACCACATCCAGGTGATCAACCTCACCGGCGAGACCCTCTACGTCGAGGCCGACCGGCTGCTGGCCTTCGACGGCACCCTCCAGCAGGGCACGATGTTCATGGGCTCGCAGGGCGGTGTCATGGGCATGGTGCGCGGACAGGTGACCGGCCAGGGCCTGTTCACCACCACCCTCAAGGGCCACGGTTCGGTGGCCGTGATGGCCCACGGCGGGGTCATCGAGCTGCCCATCACCCCGAACCGCCCGGTCCACGTCGACCCGCAGGCGTACGTCGCCCACCACGGCGACGTCCGCAACAAGCTGTCCACGGCGCTGGGCTGGCGCGACATGGTCGGCCGCGGCTCGGGCGAGGCCTTCCAGCTGGAGCTGTCGGGCCAGGGAGCGGTGTACGTACAGGCCTCCGAGGAGAAGCTGTGACCCATTACCCCGGAACGAACGGCCCCGTCACGGGCGGACCCGGCGGGCCGACGGTCTTCGACCCGTACAGCCTGCCCTCCGACGACAACGTGAACGCGTACACCTTCTGCGTGGAGCTCAAGGGGAGCCAGTGGTTCCTGCAGAAGGGCAAGATGATCTCGTACTACGGGCGCATCGAGTTCAACGGCGTCGGCAACGGCCGCTTCGACCGGCTGCTGCGCACGAGCTTCCACTCGCCGCTGCACGCGAGTGACTGGGTGGTGGCCGAGGGGCAGGGCAAGATGCTGCTCGCCGACCGCGCCTTCGACGTGAACTCGTTCGACCTGGAGGACGGCAACCTGACGATCCGCTCGGGGAACCTGCTCGCCTATCAGCCCTCTCTCGCGCTGAAGCAGTCGATCGTCCCGGGTTTCCTGACCTTGATCGGAACCGGGAAGTTCGTGGCGGCGTCCAACGGTCCGGTGGTGTTCATGGAACCGCCGCTGCGCGTGGACCCCCAGGCGCTGGTGGGATGGGCGGACTGCCCGTCGCCGTGTCACCACTACGACCACGGCTACATGTCGGGCGTGATGGGCGGGCTGCGCTCGCTCACCGGGCTCGGCGGCGCCTCGGGCGAGGAGCACCAGTTCGAATTCGTCGGAGCGGGGACGGTGCTGCTGCAGTCGTCCGAGACGCTGATGGCGGAGCAGTCCGTCGGCACGGTGGGCGCGAACGCGGCCACGGGCAACGCGCAGGGCGTCCCGGGGGCGGGCCAGGGTCCGCTGGGGCAGCTGGGCGTACCGCGGATGCCGGGGCAGCTCGGTGATCTTCAGCGGCGCTTCGGGCTGTGACGGTCGGCGCGGGCCGGAGGACCGATCAGCGGATCTTCGGATTTTTTGTACGTAATTCAACTTCTTAGGTAGAGTTCATTCATGGAGACCATGGAGACCGAGACGGCCACGCGCTGGCTGACCGATGCCGAGCAGTGCGCCTGGCGCACCCACCTGGACGTCAGCAGACTGCTGATGCACCAGCTGGAAAAGGATCTCCAGCCCTTCGGACTCACCAACAACGACTACGAGATCCTCGTGAACCTCTCGGAGTCGGAAGGCTTGCGGATGCGCATGAGCGACCTCGCCACCGCCACCCTGCAGTCCAAGAGCCGGCTGTCCCACCAGATCACCCGCATGGAGACGGCGGGCCTGGTGCGCCGGGTCAACTGCGAGTCCGACCGCCGGGGCCTGTACGCGGTGCTCACGGACGAGGGCATGGAGACGATGCGCAAGGTGGCGCCGCACCACGTGGCGTCGGTCCGCGAACACTTCATCGACCTGCTGCCCCCGGAGGCGCTGGCGGCCCTGCACGCCTCCCTGCGGCCCGTGGCGGAGCACCTGCGGGAGAACCGCGGCAAGATCTGACCCCGCCCGAAGAGGCGAAAGGGCTCCCGCCGCGCCCCGGCGGGCACGCGGCCGGAAAATGGTGGACGGCAACGCTCACCACCGGCCGGCCCGAGGAGGTCCAGCCCATGAAGCGCAAGCGCACCCCGTACGTCGCGGCAGCCGCGTCGCTCGCCCTGGTCGTGGCAGGCCCCCTGGCCGCCACGGCGGCCGGCGCCCCCACGACCGCTCCCGCCGCCGTGTCGGGCGCCGTCACCGTCACCCTCGTCGCCATCGACGCCCAGGGGGCCGCCGAGGCGGCCGTGAAGGCGTTCCCCGGGAAGATCGAGTCCCTCGACAAGGTCGGGCCGATCTGGCACGTCGACGTGATCAGCGACGACGGGAAGTCGCACGCCGGCCTGGAGCTCGACGCGAACGGCGGCGTCCTGCGAAAGGACGTGGAAACCGGCCGGGATCCAGGCGAGGCCAAGCGGCTCAAGGACGCCGCGACCGACGCGCCGGCGGCGATCAAGGCCGCCCTCGCCGCCCACCGGGGCGAGGTCACCTCCGTCGACTTCGACGACGACGCCGACCAGGGCAGCAAGCCGCACTGGAACGTCGAGATCAAGGGCGCCGACGGCAAGGACCGGAGCATCGACGTGGACGCGAAGACCGGCAAGGTCACCGGGTCCGACGCGGACGACGACTCCGACGGCGACTACTGACCCGCGACGATCGACCCGGTGGTGGGGCGGGCGCGCTCACGCCCCGCCCCACCACCCCGGGCCGAGAGACCGCTCAGGCCTCCGTCAGGCTCTCCAGCAGCGCGTCCGCGGCCGCGTACGGGTCCAGCTCGCCCGACGCCACCCGCGCGGCCAGCGCGTCGAGGTGCGCGTCGCCGTGCAGGTCCGCCAGGCGCCCCCGCAGCGCGGTGATCGCGATGGTCTCGACCTCCCGCGCCGCACGGGCCGTACGCCGCTCCGCCAGCACCCCGCGCTCGTCCATCCACGCCCGGTGCTTCTCCAGCGCCTCGACGAGTTCGTCGATGCCCTGGCCGCGCGCCGCCACCGTCTTGACGATCGGCGGCCGCCAGTCGCCGGGGCCCCGGGATTCGCCGAGCCCCAGCATGTGGTTCAGCTCCCGGGCGGTCGCGTCGGCGCCGTCCCGGTCGGCCTTGTTCACCACGTACACGTCGCCGATCTCCAGGATCCCGGCCTTCGCGGCCTGGATCCCGTCGCCCATGCCGGGCGCCAGCAGCACCACCGACGTGTCGGCCTGCGAGGCGATCTCCACCTCGGACTGTCCGACGCCGACCGTCTCGACCAGGATCACGTCGCAGCCGGCCGCGTCGAGCACCCGGATGGCCTGCGGCGCGGCCCACGCGAGCCCGCCCAGGTGGCCCCGGGTGGCCATGGAGCGGATGTAGACCCCCGGGTCGGAGGCGTGGTCGGACATGCGGACCCGGTCGCCGAGCAGGGCCCCGCCCGAGAAGGGCGAGGACGGGTCCACCGCGAGTACGCCGACCCGCTTGCCCACGGCCCGGTACGCCGACACCAGCGCCGACGTCGAGGTCGACTTGCCGACTCCGGGCGAGCCCGTCAGGCCGACCACGTACGCGCGGCCGGTCAGGGGGGCCAGGGCGGCCATGACCTCGCGCAGGTGCGGGGACGCCCCCTCGACCAGTGAGATCAGCCGGGCCACGGCACGCGGCCGGCCCTCGCGGGCCTGCGCCACCAGCGTGGGGACGTCCACCGTCGTCATACGGGCACCTACGCCTTCGGGACGCGGATGACGAGGGCGTCGCCCTGACCGCCGCCGCCACACAGCGCGGCCGCGCCGACCCCGCCGCCCCGGCGCTTCAGCTCCAGCGCCAGGTGCAGCACGACGCGGGCGCCGGACATGCCGATGGGGTGGCCCAGGGCAATCGCGCCGCCGTTGACGTTCACCTTTTCCGGGGTCACGCCGAGGTCCTTCATTGACTGCACGGCGACCGCCGCGAAGGCCTCGTTGATCTCGATGAGGTCCAGGTCGGAGACCTCCAGGCCCTCCTTCTTCAGGGCGTGCAGGATCGCGTTCGACGGCTGCGACTGCAACGAGTTGTCGGGGCCCGCGACATTGCCGTGGGCGCCGATCTCGGCGATCCACTCCAGGCCCAGTTCCTGCGCCTTGGCCTTGCTCATCACGACCACGGCGGCCGCGCCGTCGGAGATCTGCGAGGAGGTGCCGGCCGTGATGGTGCCGTCCTTGCTGAACGCCGGGCGCAGCTTGGCCAGCGACTCCACCGTGGTCTCGGGGCGGATGCCCTCGTCGGTGGAGAAGAGGACCGGGTCGCCCTTGCGCTGCGGGATCTCGACCGGGGTGATCTCGGCCTCGAAGACGCCGTTCTTCTGCGCGGCGGCGGCGCGCTGGTGGGACGCGGCGGCGAACTCGTCCTGCGGGGCGCGCTCGATGCCCAGGCGGGTGTTGTGCTTCTCGGTGGACTCGCCCATCGCGATGTTCTCGAAGGCGTCGGTGAGACCGTCGTGGGCCATCGCGTCGAGCATGCCGATGGCGCCGTACTTGAAGCCCTCGCGGGACTTCGGCAGCAGGTGCGGGGCGTTGGTCATCGACTCCTGGCCGCCCGCGACCACGATGTCGAACTCCCCGGCGCGGATGAGCTGGTCGGCCAGGGCGATGGCGTCGAGGCCCGACAGGCACACCTTGTTGATGGTGAGCGCGGGGACGTTCATCGGGATGCCGGCCTTGACGGCGGCCTGGCGGGCGGGAATCTGGCCCGCGCCGGCCTGGAGCACCTGGCCCATGATCACGTACTGGACCTGGTCGCCGGAGATCCCGGCCCGGTCCAGCGCGGACTTGATGGCGAAGCCGCCGAGGTCGGCGCCCGAGAAGGACTTCAGCGAGCCGAGCAGCCGCCCCATGGGCGTGCGGGCCCCGGCGACGATCACTGAGGTGGTGTTGTTCGTTCCGGACATGAGGGCGAATCCCCTTTCAGCGGGGAAGCTGAGGAGTGAACGAGGGTTTACCCGAATGTACTGAGCGGTACCCGCGCAGTCACCGGGCAGTCGGTGTGATCGCTGGCACGTTGCGTGACCACCCTCCTCAGCGGTGCACTGGTCCCATGCTGACAAGAATCGACCACATCGGGATCGCCTGCTTCGACCTGGACAAGACCGTCGAGTTCTACCGTGCCACGTACGGATTCGAGGTGTTCCACACCGAGGTGAACGAGGAACAGGGCGTCCGCGAGGCCATGCTCAAGATCAACGAGACGTCGGACGGGGGCGCCTCCTACCTCCAGCTCCTGGAGCCCACCCGCGAGGACTCCGCCGTGGGCAAATGGCTGGCGAAGAACGGCGAGGGCGTCCACCACATCGCCTTCGGCACCGCCGACGTCGACGGTGACGCGGAAGCCATCCGCGGCAAGGGCGTACGGGTCCTCTACGACGAGCCCCGGATCGGTTCGATGGGCTCCCGGATCACCTTCCTGCACCCCAAGGACTGCCACGGCGTCCTGACCGAACTGGTCACCTCCAACCCCGATCACTGATGCCCCCATTCCCCGGCCGGTAGAGTGAGGGTGGCTCGGCCGGGGTTCGGTGCGGAGACGGGGTCGGGGCCTGTGACCCCTGCCCCGGTATCTGACACCATTCCCCGGGGGCGTCGTTCAGCGGGCGAGCGATGCTCATTTGGAAATGAGCTTGCGACCAGGGGACGGATGGGACCGCGCTGTGCGGGGCTACGAAAGCCAGGAGAGCCATCAGGCCGAGGCCGACCATCTCTCGCGCTTCGAGGCCGAGATGGAGCGGCTGAAGAAGGAGCGCGGGAAGGCCGTCCAGCACGCCGAAGACCTCGGATACCAGGTCGAGGTGTTGCGCGCCAAGCTCCATGAGGTGCGCCGGGCCCTGGCGTCCCGTCCCGCCTACGACGGCGCGGACATGGGCTACCAGGCGGAGCAGCTGCTCCGCAACGCCCAGATCCAGGCCGACCAGATGCGTTCGGACGCCGAGCGCGAGCTGCGCGACGCCCGTGCGCAGACGCAGCGGATCCTCCAGGAGCACGCCGAGCACCAGGCGCGCCTGCAGGCCGAACTGCACGCCGAGGCCGTCAACCGCCGCCAGCGCCTGGACCAGGAACTCAACGAGCGCCGCCAGACCGTCGAGGCGCACGTCAACGAGAACGTCGCCTGGGCCGAGCAACTGCGCGCCCGGACCGAGTCCCAGGCCCGCCGGCTCATGGACGAGTCCCGCGCCGAGGCCGAGCAGGCGCTGAACGCCGCCCGCGCCGAGGCCGCCCGGACCGCCGAGGAGGCCCGCCGCCGGCTCGCCGCCGACGCCGAGGCCGCCCGCGGCGAGGCCGAGGCCACGCTACTGCGCGCCCGCAAGGAGGCCGAACGGCTGCTGGCCGCCGCCTCCGCGCAGGCCCAGGAGGCCACCGAGCACGCGGAGCGGCTGCGCAGCACCACCACCGCCGAGGCCGAGCAGACCCGTCAGCAGACCATGGACCTCGGCCGGGTGGCCGAGTCCCGCGTGCAGGAGGCGGACAACGCCCTGCGCGTCGCCCGCGCCGAGGCCGAGTCCCTCCTCGCGGAGGCCAAGGAGAGCGCCGCACGTCAGCTCGCCTCCGTCGAGTCCGTCAACGAGCAGCGCACCCGCACCGCGAAGGAGCAGGTCGCCCGGCTGGTCGGCGAGGCCACCAAGGAGTCCGAGGCCCTCAAGGCCGAGGCCGAACAGGCCCTGGCCGACGCCCGCGCCGAGGCCGAGCGGCTGCGTACGGAGGCCGGCGAGCAGGCCCGTGCCGCCGCCGCCGAGGACACGGCGGCGCAGCTGGCGAAGGCCGCCCGGACCGCCGAGGACGTACTGAACAAGGCCTCGGAGGACGCTCGGGCCACCACCCGCGCCGCGTCCGAGGAGGCCGAACGCATCCGCCGCGAGGCGGAGGCGGAGGCCGAGCGGCTGCGCGCCCAGGCGGCGGCCACGGCCGACGAGCTCAAGGGCGCGGCGAAGGACGACACCGAGGAGTACCGGGCCCGTACGGTCGAACTCCAGGAGGAGGCCCGCCGGCTGCGCGGCGAGGCCGAACAGCTGCGCGCGGAGGCCGTCGCCGAGGGCGAGCGGATCCGCGGCGAGGCCCGCCGCGAGGCGGTCCAGCAGATCGAGGAGGCGGCCCGGACCGCCGAGGAGCTGCTCGGCAAGGCGAAGTCGGACGCCGACGAACTGCGCGCCGGCGCCACCGCCGAGAGCGAGCGGGTCCGCGCCGAGGCCGTCGAGCGGGCCACGACCCTGCGCCGGCAGGCCGAGGAGACCCTGGAGCGCACCCGGGCGGAGGCCGAACGGCTGCGCGCCGAGGCCGAGGAGCGGGCCGAGGCCCTGGCCGAGGAGACGGACGCGACCCTGCGCGCCCGGCGCGAGGAGACCGAACAGGCCCTGGCCGCGAAGCGGGCGGAGGCCGACACCGAGCTGGTCCGGCTGCACACGGAGGCCGAGGACCGGCTCGCGTCGGCCGAGCAGACGCTGCGCGAGGCCCGCGCGGCGGCGGAGAGCATCCGCAGGGAGACCACCGAGGAGAACGACCGGCTGCGCGCCGAGTCGGCGGAACGCATCCGCACCCTCCAGAGCCAGTCGGAGGCGGAGGCCGACCAACTGCGCACGGAGGCCGCGGACGACGCGGGCCGGGTGCGGGCGGAGGCCGAGCAGGTCGCCGTACGGCTGCGCGCGGAGGCCGAGGCGGAGTCGGAGCGGGTGCGCACCGAGGCCCAGGAGACCGCGGACCGGCTGCGCGCGGAGGCGAAGGCCGCCGCCGAGCGGGTCGCGCAGGAGGCCGCGGAGGCGCTGGCCGCCGCCCAGGAGGAGGCCGCTCGGCGTCGTCGGGAGGCCGAGGAGACCCTGTCGGCGGCCCGTACGGACGCGGGCAACGAGCGGGCGCAGGCCCGCGAGCAGAACGAGGAGCTGCTGGCGCAGGCCCGCAAGCGCTCGGAGGAGGCGCAGGCCGAGGCGACCCGCCTCACCGAGGAGGCGGAGCGTCGCGCCTCCGAGCTGGTCGCGGCGGCCGAGGCCACCGCCCAGCAGGTGCGCGACTCCGTGGCCGGGCTGCACGAGCAGGCCGAGGAGGAGGTCGCCGGGCTGCGCAGCGCCGCCGAGCACGCGGCGGAGCGTACGCGTACGCAGGCCGAGGAGGAGGCGGACCGGGTCCGCGCCGACGCCCACGCCGAGCGCGAGCGCGCCGCCGAGGACGCGGCCCGCGTGCGCAGCGAGGCCCGCGTCGAGACGGACGCGGCGAAGGCGCTGGCCGAGCGGACGGTCGGCGACGCGATCGCGGAGGCCGAGCAGCTGCGCGCCGACACGGCCGAATACGCGCAGCGGGTGCGTACGGAGGCGACGGACGCGCTGGCGGCCTCCGAGCGGGACGCGGCGCGTACCCGGGCGGACGCCCGCGACGACGCGAACCGGATCCGCGGCGAGGCGGCGGAGTCCCTGGAGGCCTCGCGCGCCGAGGGCGCCCGGATCGTGGCCGACGCGACCTCGGAGGCCGAGCGCCTCACCGAGGAGACCCGCGCCGCGAACGCCGTCACCGTCGCCGAGGCGGCGGCGGAGGCCGAACGGCTCACCGCGGAGGCGATGGAGGCGGCGGACGCCACCCGCGCCGAGGCCGCGGGCACCCTGGACGAGGCGCGCGCGGAGGGCAACCGGCTGCGCAGCGAGGCCGCCGAGCAGGCGGACCGGCTCATCACCGAGGCGGCCTCCGAGGCGGAGCGCCTCACGGAGGAGACCCGCGCGGCGAACGCGGCCACCGTCGGGGAGGCCGCGGCGGAGGCCGAGCGCCTCACGACCGAGGCGGCGCGCGTCCTGGAGGAGGCGCGGGCGCGGGCGGAGGCCCTCACGGCGCAGGCGGCCGACACCCTGGCCGCCGCCGAGCGGGACTCGGCGCGGATCCTGGTGGAGTCCCGCGCGGAGGGCGACCGGCTCGTCGAGGAGACCCGCGCGGCCAACGAGCGTACGGTCGGCGAGGCCGCGGCCGAGGCCGAGCGGCTCGTCGCGGAGGCGACGCGGACGCTGGAGGAGGCGCGCGCCGAGGGCGGTCGGATCATCGGCGACGCCACCGCGGAGGCGGAGCGGGTCACGATCGCGGCCCAGGAGACCCTGGCCGCCGCCGAGCGGGACGCCGAGCAGACGCTCGACGAGGCCCGTACAGAGGCCGGCCGGCAGCGTACGGAGGCGGCCGAGCAGGCGGACCGGCTCATCACCGAGGCGGCGTCCGAGGCGGACAAGCTCACCGAGCGGACCCGCAAGGACAACGAGCGCACGGTCGGCGAGGCCCACGCCGAGGCCGAGCGGCTGCGCGCCGAGGCGGCGGAGGCGCTGGCCTCCGCGCAGGAGCACGCGACGCGTACCCGGTCGGAGGCCGAGCGGGTCAAGTCCGAGGCGGCCACCGAGGCGGAGCGGACGCGTACGCAGGCCCGTACGGAGGCCGAGCGGCAGCTCGACGAGGCGCGCGAGGCGGCCAACAAGCGGCGTACGGAGGCGGCCGAGCAGGTCGACCGGCTCATCACGGAGGCGGCGGCGGAGGCCGACAAGCTCACCTCCGACGCGGCCCGCAAGGCGCTGGCCGCGACCACGGCCGCCGAGGAGCAGGCCGACGCGATGGTCGACGCGGCCCGCAAGGAGGCCGCGCGCATCACCTCGGAGGCGACCGTCGAGGGCAACTCCGTGGTGGAGAAGGCCCGTACGGACGCCGACGAGCTGCTGGTCGGGGCGCGTACGGACGCCGCCGCCATAAGGGAGCGGGCCGAAGAGCTGCGCACCCGGGTGGAGTCCGAGGTCGAGGAGCTGCACGAGCGGGCCCGTCGGGAGTCGGCCGAGCAGATGAAGTCGGCCGGCGAGCGCGTGGACAAGCTGGTGCGGGCGGCGACCGAGCAGAGCGTCGAGGCCGAGGCGAAGGCCAAGGCGCTGGTGTCGGACGCGAGCAGCGAGGCGAGCAAGGTCCGGATCGCCGCCGTGCGCAAGGCGGAGGCGCTCCTCAAGGAGGCGGAGCAGAAGAAGGCGGAGCTGGCGCGGGAGGCCGAGCGGGCGCTCGCGGAGGCGAAGGCGGAGGCGGAGCAACTGGTCGAGGAGGGGCGGCGCGAGCTGGAGGTCCTGGTGCGCAGGCGCGAGGACATTCAGGCGGAGATCTCCCGTGTCCAGGACGTTCTTGAGGCGTTGGAATCTTTCGAGGCACCTTCGGGTGGCGGTAAGCCCGTGATCGGCGGCCAGGGCGCGGGGGGCGTGAAGGCCGGCGCGACAGCGGGTTCCACTCGTTCGGGTGGTAAGTCGTCAGAGGGGTAGTCAGACGGCGTGGATGTGTGCTCCAGATGGAGGTCAAGCGAAGGAGTGACAAGCATTCCGTCGCCTCGCCACTCAAAAGGGGTGTCATTGTCCAGGGCAAATGCGGATTGACTCGATGACACGCCGCCTGGGCGCCTAGGATTCCCCTTAACACCTCACGTAGCACCTCATCGGTCTCATTCGACAGGAACCCCATGAGCGACACTTCCTCCCCCTTCGGCTTCGAGCTCGTGCGGCGTGGTTACGACCGCGGTCAGGTGGACGACCGCATCACCAAGCTGGTCTCCGACCGCGACAGCGCACTGGGACGTATCAACTCTCTGGAAAAGCGGATCGAGGAGCTGCACCTCGAAACGCAGAACGCCCAGGCACAGGTGACCGACGCCGAGCCGTCGTACGCCGGCCTCGGTGCCCGGGTCGAGAAGATCCTGCGACTGGCCGAGGAGGAGGCGAAGGACCTGCGCGAGGAGGCCCGTCGCGCGGCCGAGCAGCACCGCGAGCTGGCCGAGTCGGCCGCCCAGCAGGTGCGCAACGACGCGGAGTCGTTCGCGGCGGACCGCAAGTCGAAGGCGGAGGACGAGGGCGTCCGCATCGTCGAGAAGGCCAAGGGTGACGCGTCCACCCTGCGCGCCGAGGCGCAGAAGGACGCCGCCTCCAAGCGCGAGGAGGCCGACGCCCTCTTCGAGGAGACCCGCGCCAAGGCCGCCCAGGCCGCCGCGGACTTCGAGACCAACCTGGCCAAGCGCCGCGAGCAGTCCGAGCGCGATCTGGCCTCGCGTCAGCAGAAGGCCGAGAAGCGCCTCGCGGAGATCGAGCACCGCGCCGAGCAGCTGCGCCTGGAGGCCGAGAAGCTGCGTACGGACGCCGAGCGTCGGGCCCGTCAGACGGTGGAGACCGCGCAGCGTCAGGCCGAGGACATCGTCGCCGACGCCAACGCCAAGGCCGACCGCATCCGCAGCGAGTCCGAGCGCGAGCTGGCGGCGCTCACCAACCGCCGCGACTCCATCAACGCGCAGCTGACGAACGTCCGCGAGATGCTGGCGACGCTGACGGGCGCGGCCGTGGCCGCCGCCGGCTCCCCGATCGACGACGAGCCGGTCACCCGTGGGGTCCCGGCGCAGCAGAGCCGCTAGTTCATCTCCGGAAATCCTCGGAGTGTGGGCCGTATGTCACCCGTTCGAGGTGGCGTACGGCCCTCGGCCGTTCTAGCGTGGCCGCATGATCGAGCTTGAGGGCCTTACGAAACGATTCGGCGCGAAGACCGCCGTGGACAACCTCAGCTTCCAGGTCAGACCGGGGGTGGTGACCGGCTTCCTCGGCCCCAACGGGGCAGGCAAGTCCACGACCATGCGCATGATGCTCGACCTCGACAACCCGACCAGCGGTACGGTCCGGATCGACGGCAAGCACTACCGGGACCTGCCGGAGCCGCTGAAGTACATCGGTGCGCTGCTGGACGCGAAAGCCATGAACGGCGGTCGCAGCGCTTACAACAACCTTCTGTGCCTGGCCCAGTCGAACCGGATTCCGCAGCGGCGGGTCGCCGAGGTGCTGGAGCTGGTCGGACTCACGTCCGTGGCGAAGAAGAAGTCGAAAGGATTTTCGCTCGGGATGGGGCAGAGGCTGGGAATCGCCTCCGCGCTGCTCGGTGATCCGGAGATCCTGATGTTCGACGAACCCGTCAATGGTCTGGACCCGGAGGGAATTCTCTGGATCCGCAATCTCATGAAGGGACTGGCGTCGGAGGGAAGAACGATCTTCGTCTCCTCGCACCTCATGAGTGAAATGGCGCTGACCGCAGACCATTTGGTGGTGATCGGACAGGGAAAGCTCCTCGCCGACCTGTCGATGTCCGATTTCATCCAGCAGAACTCCCGCAGTTACGTCCGGCTGCGCTCGCCGCAGCAGGAGCGGCTGAAGGACGTACTGCACGAGGCGGGGATCAACGCGATCAGCGTGCCGGGCACGGGCGCCCTGGAGATCGACGGTGTCGGCTCCGAGCGGCTCGGTGAACTGGCCGCCCAGCACCAGATCGTGCTGCACGAACTCAGCCCGCAGCGGGCTTCACTGGAGGAAGCGTTCATGCGCATGACGGCGGATTCCGTCGAGTACCACGCCCACGCGCCGGGCGAGTTCGTGGCGCCCGTCCCGGGTGGGGCGTTGGACAACCCGGCCCGACCGGCCGACGTACCCGCCTGGGGCGCCGGCTTCGACGCGGTGCGCAAGGCAGGCGAGTGACCGTGGCCTTCTCCGCCGTCCTGCGGTCCGAGTGGACCAAGATCCGTACCGTCGCCTCCACGAGCTGGACCCTGGCCTCGGCCCTGGTCGTCACCGTCGGGATCAGCTCCGCGCTGTGCGGCTTCATCGCCTCCAACTTCGAGGGCATGCCCAAGGAGCAGCAGGTCAGTTTCGACCCGACGCTCTCCAGCTTCGCCGGGATGTCCCTCGGGCAGCTGGCGATGATCGTCTTCGGCGTGCTGGTGGTCGGCAGCGAGTACAGCTCGGGGATGATCCGCACCTCGCTGGCGGCCGTACCGGCACGGGCGAGCTTCCTCTTCGGCAAGCTCACCGTCGCCACCGCGCTGGCCCTGGTCGTCGGCCTCGCGACCAGCTTCCTGTCCTTCTTCATGGGGCAGGCCATCCTCGGCGACCACAGCATCGGCATCGGTGAGGACAACGTCCTGCGCGCGGTGATCGGCGCCGGCTTCTACATGGCGCTCATCGCGCTGTTCTCGATGGGCTTCACCGCGATCCTGCGCAGCCCCATGCTGGCGCTCGGCATCCTGATGCCGTTCTTCTTCCTGGTCTCGAACATCCTCGGGGCGGTGTCCGCCACCCGCAAGGTGGCCCAGTACTTCCCCGACCAGGCGGGCTCCCGGATCATGCAGGTCGTGCCCGGCGGCATGGACGGCCCGGAGACCCCCTACGGCCCGTGGGGCGGACTCGGGATCATGCTCCTGTGGGTCGTGGCCTCCGTGCTCGGCGGCTACCTCGTCCTGAAGAGGCGCGACGCCTGACCCGTCTCCGGGTGATCCCCGGGTCGGATCTCAGGGTGACATCGGGGATCCGACCCGGGAGGGAACCGCGGGCGGCTCGATATCCTCTTAAGGCTTACGCGGACGAGAGCCGTCCGGGCCTGGCAAGGGGCAGCACGATGATCGAGGCAGTCGACCTGACCAAGCGCTTCGGCGCCAAGACCGCGGTCGACGGGCTCTCGTTCCAGGTCAAGCCGGGTCACGTGACCGGCTTCCTGGGGCCCAACGGCTCCGGCAAATCCACCACCATGCGCATGATCCTCGGCCTCGACCGGCCGACGTCCGGTCATGTCACGATCAACGGCCTGCCCTTCCGGGAGCTGCCGAACGCCCAGCGCCACGTCGGCGCCCTGCTCGACGCCAAGGCCGTGCACGGCGGCCGTCGGGCCCGCACGCACCTGCTGTCGATCGCCCAGCTCTCCGGGATCCCCGAGAAGCGGGTGGACGAGGTGCTGGGCGTCGTCGGGCTCCGGGACGTGGCCCGGCAGCGCGCGAAGGGCTTCTCGCTCGGCATGGGCCAGCGGCTCGGCATCGCCGCCGCCCTGCTGGGCGACCCCCAGGTGCTGCTGTTCGACGAACCGGTCAACGGCCTCGACCCCGAGGGCATCCTCTGGGTGCGCAACCTCATGCGCCACCTCGCCTCCGAGGGCCGGACCGTCTTCGTCTCCTCGCACCTGATGAGCGAGATGGCCCTCACCGCCGACCACCTGATCGTGATCGGCCGCGGCCGGCTGCTCGCCGACATGAGCACCCAGGACTTCATCACGCACAACTCGGCCGGTTTCGCGCGGGTGCGCGCCGCCGACGGGGAGCCCGGCGGCCGGGCCGCCCTCGGCACCGCCCTGACCAAGGCCGGCGGCCGCGTCCTCCAGGAACCCGACGGTGCGCTGCGGGTGACCGGGCTGGAGCTGCCCCGGATCAGCGACGTGGCCCACGAGGCGGGCGTCCGGCTGTGGGAGCTGTCGCCGCACCGGGCCTCGCTGGAGGAGGCGTACATGCGGATGACCCAGTCCTCCCTTGAGTACACCTCCACCGAGGACCCCCGCGCCGAGCTGTGGGAGCCCGAGCCGATGGCCCTGCCGGAGTGGGAGGAGGAGCCGGCCCCCGAGGTCACCGGCGAGACGGCGGCGAGCTTCTTCGCTCCCCCGCCGCCCGGGGCGGGCGCCCGGCCCTTCCTGATGCCGAACACCCCCGGCGAGCTCGCGCAGGCCGACAGCCGAGGGACCGCAGAGACCACAGAGACCGCCGACACGCCCGCGCACGCGACCGCGCACGCCCCCGAGGACCCCCGATGACCGGCCCCACGCCCACCACCGGGACCTACAGCTCCCCGCTGCCCACCCCCCGGCCGCACCTGGGCCACGCCCTGGCCTCGGAGTGGACGAAGCTGATCTCCGTACGCTCCACCCTGTGGACGCTCGGCTCCCTGGTGGCGCTGGTCGTCGGCGTCGGCCTGATCGCGGTGCTCCAGACCCGCTCCCAGGACTACACCTCCATCCCCTTCACCGGTCCCGCCCTCTTCGGGCTGATGGTCGGACAGCTGGCGGTGATGGTCCTCGGGGTGCTGACGATCTCCTCGGAGCACGGCACCGGCCTGATCCGCACCACCTTCACCGCCGCCCCCGAGCGGCTGCGGGTGCTCACCGCGAAGTACCTGGTCTTCGGCGCCGTCGCCTTCGCGGTCATCCTCGCGTCGGTCGGCGTCGTCGGTCTCGCCGCCGCCCTCGTGCACAACGGGCCCACCGCCGGGTCGCACGGCTGGGACGAGTGGGCGGGCGCGCTGGCCGGTTCCTTCTACGTCACCCTGCTCGGCGTGCTCGCGCTCGCCGTCGGGGCCCTCGTCCGGCACTCGGCCGGGGGAATCGCCGTGATGCTGGGCGTGGTCACCCTGCCGCCCGTGCTCGGCGGGATACTGACCGTCTGGCCGGCCACCGAATCCCTGGGGACGACGGTGCTCCGCTACAACGCTCCCGTCGCCCTGTTCGAGCTGTTCGGGGTCCAGAGCAGCGAGGAGCCGGGCACCACCATGCCGAGCGACCTCGCCCAGCTGTCGCTGCTCGTGGCGGTGACGGCGGCGGCGGTGGCCGCCTCGTACGTCGTGGTCGGGCGCCGGGACGTCTGAGCCCCTGACAGCCGGGGCTGAGCCCAGGTGGTGGAACGCCGCCACCTACTGGTCCGGGCCGCCTAACAGGACGTTCCGGCGGGCACGGGTTCGAGGTGGACGAGGTAGCGGTCCACGGCGTTGGTCACGCAACTGTTGCCACGTCCGTAGGCGGTGTGGCCCAGACCGTCGAAGGTCAGCAGCATGCCGCCGGGGAGCTGGGCCGCGAGGCTGCGGGCGTCTTCGTACGGGGTCGCCGCGTCGCCGGTGGTGCCGACCACGAGGACGGGCGGCAGGCCGTCGGCCCTGACGCGGTGTGGGGTGGTCGGCCCCGCGGGCCAGGTGCGGCAGGGGAGTTCGGCCAGGACGATCGATGTGCCGAAGGCACCTGACTCCTGGTGGGCGCGGTCGAGGACGTCCCAGTACGCCTGCGGGTCGGTCGGGTGGGGTACGTCGAGGCAGTTGACGGCCGGCAGGACATCCGCGGTGTTGTCGCGCGGCGCCGGGTCCGAGGAGTCCGACGGGGGCGGGGTGGTCGAGTCGGTCGAGCTGTCGGGGTCGGGCGAGGTGTCGGAGCCGTCGCTCTGCACGGACGCGCTCTTCCTGGCCATGGCGGCCAGCTTGGTGCCGTCGCCGCGGTGTGCGGCGCTCAGCCCCTCGGACAGCTCGCGCCACTGGTCTTCCGGCGTGTACATCGACATGGTGACGGCCGTGTGCAGGGTGGTCTCGTCGAGCTGTTCGGCGCTGCCCTTCACCGGGAGCGGGCGCCGCGCCACCTTCGCGTACAGGTCGGCCACGAGCGTGCGGATCCTGTCCGGGGTGCCGGCCGGGCAGCTCGGTCCGGCGACCTTCGCGCAGTTGTCCGCGTAGTCGTCGACGGCCCTGCGGAAGGCCCGTCCGCTGCTGAGGGCCTGGGTGGACCAGTCGTGCGCGGGGTCGACGGCGGCGTCGAGGACCATCGCGCGCACGCGGTGCGGGAACTGTTCGGCGTACACCGTCCCCAGGTAGGTGCTGTACGACCAGCCGATGTAGGTCAGCCGGTCCTCGCCGAGGGCCGCCCGCAGGACGTCCAGGTCGCGGGCGGCGTCCAGGGTGCCGAGGTGCGGCAGCAGGTCACCGCTGCGGGCCCGGCAGTCGGCGGCGGAGCGGTCCGCGTCCGCCAGGGCGGCCCGGCGTTCGGCGTCGGTGCGCGGGAAGAGCGGCTTCGGCGCGTCCGCGGCTGCCCCGCCGGTCCTGCCGTGAGGGGTGTCCGCAGGAGCGCTCGGGGAAGTGTCCGCGGGAGTGCAATCGACGGCGGGCTCGCTGCCGGCGACGCCGCGCTGGTCGAAGCCGACGACGTCGAAACGCGCCCTCGCCTCTTTGCTGAAGGACCCGATCCCGCCGGACGTCAGGTGCTGCACTCCGGAGACGCCCGGCCCGCCGGGGCCGAAGACGAGCGATCCGACCCGCTGCGCCGGATCGGCGGCGGTCTTCCTGGCCAGCGGCAGGGTGAAGGTCTTCCCGTTCTGCGGTTGGGCGTAGTCCCTCGGGACGGTGAGCGTGGCGCACTGCAGCTCGCCGCAGTCGCTCCAGGCGAGCTTCTGCTGGTAGAACGGGCGCAGCTCGGCCCGGTCAGAGGCTGCCCGCAGGGCCTCCGTGCCGGTCGGGGTACAGCCCGCCAGGGCGCTCGCGGCGAGCACGGCCAATGCCGCTGCCAGGGCGCGCCCCGCCCGTGCACAGCGGTCCCGGTCCGTGCTGCCTATCCTTCGAGCGAAACCGCTCACTGAGTGCTCCGTCCTGCCTTGCGTGTTTCCGTGCAGGAGGGAGCTTGGCTGAGGGAACCTGAGGTTTCGGTGAGGACCGGGGGCGGTCAGGGCCGCTGGTGTACGGGGACGGACAGCACGAAGCGGGCGCCCCCGCGCTCGCCGGCGGTGACGGTGAGCGATCCGCCGTGCGCATGGGCCACCCAGGCCGCGATGGACAGGCCCAGGCCACTGGAGCCGGCGCCGCTGCGGAACCGTTCGAAGAGCGAGTGCGCCTGCTCGGGCGGTACGCCGGGCCCGGCGTCGTCCACGGCCACCTTGCCGTCCGCGCTCACCGTGACCTCGACGTCGGCCGCTTCGCCCGGGGCGTGGCCGTGGGCGAGCGCGTTGCCGAGCAGGTTGGCTACGGCCCGACGCAGCAGTTCCGGGTCGGCGCGGACGATGACCGGTTCGGTGCGGGTGCTCACGTGGTGGCCGTCGGCCGGGACGTCGGTGACGACGGCGTCGACGAGTTGGTCGAGGCGCAGCGGCTGGAGGTCGAGGTCGACCGCTGCGGCCATCAGCCGGGCGCGGGTGAGCAGGCCGTCGACCAGCTCTCCCATCCGGGTCGACAGGCGCAGCGTGCGCCGGAGGACCTCGGTGGGGTCCGCCTCGCCGCGCAGGCCGGTCTCGGCGAGCAGCCGCAGTGAGGCGGCGGGGGTGCGCAGGTCGTGGGCGGCGTCGGCGAGGAAGGCCTCCTGCTGGTCGAGTGCGGTGAGCGCCGGGCGCACCGCCCGCCCGGCCAGCAGCCGGCCGGAGAGCGCGGACAGGACGATCAGGGCGGCGCACGCGGCCGTGATCTCCAGCGTCAGCCGGTCGTGCGCGCTCTGGGGGGCGGAGACGTCGGTGGCCGCGACGACGACACCGGTGGGAACGTCCTCGTCCGGTGGCGCGAGGAAGGACTGGGCGAACAGCCGTACCTGGTGCCCGCCCTGGTCGTAGGAGGTGGCACGGGCGCTGTCCGGAGCGACGGCGGCGGCCTGCGCCACCGCGTTGACGGCGGCGGGCGCCGCGGTGACACAGGGCCGGTGTGCTCGGGCAGCTACGGTGAGCCGGTCCGGTGGGCCGGTCAACAGGGTCACGGCCGGGCAGTCGTAGCCGCCCTCTTTGGGGTCCGGATACAGCAGCGCGCCGTCGTCGCCGGTGCGCAGTTCGGCGACGGCCTCGCGCACGCGCGCCGTCAGGTCGGCGTCGACCTGTCCGCGCCAGGAGGTGTCGTCCGCGTGGACGGCGAGAGCGGCCATGCCGATCAGGGCGACGGCACTGGTCAGGGTGAAGAGCAGGGCGATGCGCCGGCGCAGCCTACGGATGCGGCCCGCCGGGGTCGGCGGTCTCACCCGTCCGACTCCGCGTCCAGACGGTAGCCGACACCCCGGACGGTGTGGATCAGCGGCGGATCGCCGAGCTTGCGGCGCAGCTGGGAGACCAGTACCTCGACGACGTTGGAGTTGGGCTCGGTCAGCTCGTCCCAGCAGCTCTCGATCAGTTCGGCGCGGCGCACCGCCTCCCCGAGGCGGGCGGCCAGCACCTCCAGGACAGCGAACTCCTTGCCGGTCAGGCCCAGCAACACGCCGTCGCGGTGCACCGTACGCCGGGCCGTGTTGATCTCCAGCCCGCCGCAGCGGTGGACCGGCGAGCGGGGGGCCTCGGCCCGCCGGCACAGGCTGCGCACCCGGGCCACCAGCTCCGGTACGGCGAACGGCTTGACCAGGTAGTCGTCGCCGCCGGTCGCGAAGCCTTCGACCCGGTCGGCGACGGTGTCGCGGGCGGTGAGGAACAGCACCGGTACGGTTCGCCCGTCGCGTCGCATGCCCTGGACGTACTCGGCGGAGTCGCCGGACGGCAGCATGCGGTCGAACACGACGCAGCTGTAGTCGTTGACGAAGAGCGCCTCATCTGCGGCCGGAAGATCGCATGCCTCGTCGACGGCCATCCCGCCGCCCCGCAGGGCCGCCACGACCGCGAACCGCAGATCTTCGTCGTCCTCGACCACCAGCACTCGCATGCCGGGCATGCTATCGGCGAGTTCGTCCGTGTACGCCTGGCGACCGTCCGCACCATCTGCAAAGAGGACCACCTCTTGATCACAACCGAATACGCCCCCTAGTACCTGGGCGCGTTGCGGGACCGCTGCACCTTGGAGGTGCGGCGGTCCTTCGCGTTCCAGCAGGCCTTGTGCCAGTGCCGGCGGTCGTCGACGCCGCCGTACTCCGGCCAGGCCACCAGGTGCGGGGTGCCGGAGGGGATCTCCTGGTCGCAGCCCGGACAGCGGTAGCGCTTGCCCGCCGCGGCGGCGCCCGCGACGTGCCGCACCTTCCATTCCTCGCCGAGGTACTCCTCGGTCCGCTCCAGCCCGAACCGGTCGAGGCCGGCGCCGGGTCGTTCGTCCGGAGTCTCGCCGCCCTTGGGGCGGTTGTGGCGCGGTGACACGTATACCTCACGAAGGGGCGGCGGGCAGTGAATTTCTTCCAGACTACGCGCAGCGAACCCGGGTACCCGCAGGGTGTCCGGAGAAGGCCGACCCTGTACGGGAACTGGCCCGACAATCTCAATAACTTTCGTGTCAGGCCGTGCCTTTGGCACGTGTCAGACGTTGTTGCCGGCAGACGTTGATGCCATCAGCGAGTCGGTCCACCTGGGGGAGGCCGCGTCAGCCGCGAGGAGGCTAAGGGCGATGCGCGTAGGAGCGTTTGTACTGGCGGCCCAGTTCCCGGGCCAGGGGCAGGGGGAGGCACTGCACCGCGCGGTGCGGACGGCCGAGGTGGCCGAGGAGGCGGGGCTGGACGCGGTCTGGCTCGCCGAGCACCACTTCGTCCCGTACGGGGTGTGCCCCTCGGCGGTGACCCTGGCGGCGCTGCTGCTGGGCCGGACCCGGCGACTCAGAGTGGGCACGGCGGTGAGCGTCCTGCCGAACACGCACCCGGTGGCCCTCGGGGAACAGACCGCCCTGCTGCACATCACCTCCGGGGGACGGTTCAGCCTCGGGGTGGGTCGGGGCGGGCCATGGGTGGACCTGGAGGTCTTCGGGGCCGGGGTCGAGGCGTACGAGAGCGGCTTCCCGGAGGACCTCGACCTGCTGCGGCGCTGGCTGACCGAGCCGCGCGTGGGGGCGAGCGGCGAGCGGCACGGCTTCCGGGAGGTGGCCGTCGTACCGCGCCCGGCGGAAGCCTTGGAGGAGGACGGAACCGGGCCGGAAGTGATCGTCGCCTGCACCTCGCCGTCAACCGTACGCATGGCCGCGCTCCGGGGGCTGCCGATGCTGCTGGGCATGCACTGCGGCGACGAGGAGAAGGCGGAGCAGGTCGCGCTGTGGCGGCGTACCGCGCTCGCGGCGGGCCACGATCCGCAGCTCGTCCGGTCCGCCGGGCACGTGTCGGCGGGGGTCTGTCAGCTGGCCGACCGCACGGTGGACGCCCGCGAGACCCTGCTC
The DNA here is from genome assembly GCF_023515955.1 of Streptomyces sp. RerS4. Classification (GTDB taxonomy): domain Bacteria; phylum Actinomycetota; class Actinomycetes; order Streptomycetales; family Streptomycetaceae; genus Streptomyces. The sequence continues at coordinate 4,908,799 of NZ_CP097322.1, read as the reverse complement.
AAGGCGATGCCCGGCTGGTTCCGCCTCGGGCTGGGCGCCCACGTGACGGTGGACGGCCGGACGCGCGCGATGCGCGACCCGGCCGCGTACACGGAGCTGCTGTGCGACCTGCACCCCGTCGGCAGGCCCGAGCTGGCGGCGGAGCGGCTGGCGGCCACGTCGGAGCGCACGGGGATCACCCGCTTCGCGCTGCTGACGGAGGGCTCCGGCGACCTGGCGGCGACGGAGGAGAACGTACGACGCCTCGGCGCGGAGGTACTGCCGCTGCTGGGCTGAACGTGACCGCGGCGGGACCCGGGGCTGCCGGACCAGGGGCTGCCGCTCCGGTGTCAGTCGCACCTCCCGCGACACGGAGCGGCAGCGAAGACCTAGCAGTCGCGCAGTTCCGGCGACTGGTTGAGCAGCTGGCCGCGGATCGAGGTGAACTTGGCGAGCCGGTCGTCCACCGAGGAATCCAGCGGGAACACGGCGACACGGTGGCAGTTCTGGAAGGCCAGGCGCACCCCGAAGTGGCGCTGCAGCGCACCACGTATCGCGTCACTCGCGAGCGCGCGCAGCAGCTGGCCGCGCGCCTGCTCGTTCGGCGGCGGCGTCTGGTTGTCGACGAACTGTCCGCCCTCAACCTCCAGCCGGCCCACCAACGAGCTGATCATCTCCCATGCGTAGGGCAGGGAGGTCCGGACGCAGTCGACGAAAGCGGCTTCGTCGACCTCGCCTCGCTCGGCCTGTTCGAGTAGGGCCGGTGAGACGTCGAGCGACATGGGTTCTCCTCTCGTGACCCCGGCGTTTGGTGTGCCGAAGTCTTACGGGCAGGGAAGGAGGCCGCGACGCAGTGTGCACGCTCGGCAACCTCCCGCTCACCACGGTAGGCGCCCACCGGGTGCCGCACCAGGAGAATGCGCATACAACGCGCCATCGGCGAACGGGGCTTTCAGGGGCGAATCGCGTGGAGGCCTCGCAGTCGAGTAGCGTTGCCGACCATGCGTCTCGTCATTGCCCGCTGCTCCGTCGACTACGCGGGCCGGCTCACCGCCCATCTGCCCTCGGCACCCCGTCTGATCCTCGTGAAGGCCGACGGCAGTGTCTCGATCCACGCGGACGACCGGGCGTACAAACCGCTCAACTGGATGTCGCCTCCGTGCACCCTCAAGGAGGGGAGCGGGGACGAGGCGAACGTCTGGACCGTCGTCAACAAGGCGGGCGAGAAGCTCATCATCACCATGGAGGAAGTCCTCCACGACTCCTCCCACGAGCTGGGCACCGACCCCGGGCTCATCAAGGACGGCGTCGAGGCACACCTCCAAGAGCTGCTCGCCGACCGCATCGACACGCTGGGCGAGGGCTACACCCTGATCCGACGCGAGTACATGACGGCGATCGGCCCCGTCGACATCCTGTGTCGCGACGCGGCGGGCGCGACGGTGGCGGTGGAGATCAAGCGCCGGGGCGAGATCGACGGTGTGGAGCAGCTCACGCGGTACCTGGAACTGCTGAACCGCGATCCGCATCTGGCCCCGGTGCGTGGCGTGTTCGCGGCCCAGGAGATCAAGCCGCAGGCGCGGGTTTTGGCCAATGACCGGGGCATGGACTGCGTGGTGCTCGACTACGACGCCCTGCGCGGCATCGAGGACGACAAGCTCCGCCTGTTCTGATCGGCTCCGGCGTACTGCGGCGTCCGCGGCGCCCGCCGCTCAGGCCGCCGTCCCCGTCGGGGCGGCGGGGGTCTGCGGGGCCGCCGCCGAGGTGGTCGGGGTGTCCGGTTGCGTCGGACCCGCCGTGGACGGAGTCGGGGGCGTGCTCGGCGGCTCGGGGCTGGGCGGGGTCGGCGAGCTCGGCGGGCTCGGCGGCGAGGTGACCGGGCCCGGGGCTTCGGGGTGCCCGGTCCGGGCGGAGCCGGCTTCGTCGCCGGCGGGCGCTGCGGTCCGGGCGTACGCCCCGGCTCGGCCGGCCGCTCCGGCTGCCGCTGCCCACCCGGCTCGGGCGCGGCGGACGGGGCTCCGGGCTCTCCGGGAGCGGGGCGGCGGAGGTCGCCGGCTCCGGTGCGGGATCGTTCCCGCCGCGGCCCGGTTCCCCCGACGCCTCCGGCGGCGGGGTCGAGGACGCCGGCGGGGCCTTGGGCGCCTCCGGGTCACCGGACGCCATCGACAGGCCGACGACCGTGCCGAGCGCCACCACCGTGAGGGCTCCGGCGGCGGCCAACAGCACCGTCCTGGGGCGGCGGCCGGCCGGCTCCGGTCCGGGCCGGCGGGGGTGGCCGGGGGCCGGGGCGGTCATGGGGGTGTTCGGGAAGGCGTCCTCGAACACCTCCGAGAGAGTGGTCGGCGTCGTCGCCGGCCCGGACCCCGGCCGGCCGATCACCGGGGTCACCTGGGTGACGGCCTCCGACGCCGTCCCGAGGGCAGCGACGGGAGCGACGGGCGCAACCGGCGCGACGGGAGCGACGGGCGCGACGGCGGCGTCCGGAGCCGCGGGAAGGGCCGGCGCGACGGGCGCGGCCGACACGGCGGGCGGTACCGGCTTCGTCACGGCCACCGCCGGCGGCTCCAGTCGCAGCGGCGGCGAGACCTTCACGCCCAGCGCCTCGCGGTCGGTGACGAGCGCCAGCGCCCGCCGCCCCGAGACCGTCCCGCGCTTGTCCGCGAGCGCGCCGCGCAGCCCGATCGAGGCCTCCAGCTCGGCGCGGGCCCGGCCGAGGCGGCTCTCGCACAGCGCGAGCACGCCGAGTTCGTGGTGGAAGTACGCCTGCTCGGCGACCTCTCCCGCCTTCCGCGCGGCCTCCGCCCCGGCGCGCAGCACCCGCTCCCACGCCTCCCAGTGCAGGGAGGCCGCGAGGGCCGGCGCGGCCGTGCGGGCCAGCAGGACGGCGGCCACCACATCGGCCCCGGCGAGCGCGGCCAGCACCGCGTCCGCCTCCGCCGCGACCCGTTCCGGGGTCACCGAGGCGTGCCCGGTCCACCAGGCGTAGTGCCGGGCGGCGGTACGGGCCTCCTCGGCGGCGGTGTCCCCGTAGCCGGCCTCCTCCAGCTGTCGGGCGACGCCCTCGGACAGCCGGTAGCGCGGTCCGACGGGGGTGATCAGCCCGCAGCCGAGGAGTTCGGCGACGGCGGTGTCGGCGTGCGTGTCGCCGACCAGCGCCGGCAGGTGGGTGTGGTGCGGGAGTTCCCCGCCCAGCGCGCAGGCGAACCGCAGGGCGGCGCGGGCCGACTCGCTGACGCGGGAGGCGAGCAGCTCGGCGGGGGCCGCGGCCTCGGCGAGGGTGGGCAGCGGTATGGGGGCGGGGTCGCGGGGGCGTTCCTCGAAGACGCCCGGTTCCTCGTCGTCGTCCGCCTCGGGCAGCCGGTTCAGCTCGTCGCGTTGGCGCAGCAGCGCGGCCGCCTGGACGAAGCGCAGCGCCAGGCCCTCGGAGGCGAAGCGCAGGTCCGCCGCCCAGGCCCGTTCCTCGTCGGTCAGGGCGCGACCGGTGGCCGCCTCCAGCAGCAGGACGCATTCGGTCGCGTCGAGCCCGCCGAGGAAGACCTCCTCCAGGTGGGAGTCGTCGGCCGGCGGTTTGGTGTCGGGGCCGGCGACGAGGAGGAAGGCGCACTCGGGGGTGGCGCGCAGCAGCTCGTCGAGGGCGGGGCCGCCGAGTTCCAGGTCGTCGAGGAGCACGATCGCGCCGATGTCGCGGACCCGCGCGAGGAGCTGCGTACGGTCGGGGCGGCGGTCGGTGGTGTCGTAGACGGCGGCGTACAACGCGTGCAGGATCTCGGTCGGCTGGTGCTGCCCGTGGCCGCTGATCCGGACGACCCCGTCGGGCGCGAGGCCGGCGCAGGCGTGGGCGACGGCGTCGAGGAGCGTGGTGCGGCCGGATCCGGCGGGGCCGGTGAGGCGTACGGAGCGGCCGCGGCCGAGGAGGCGTACGAGGCGGTCGCGTTCCTCGACGCGCGAGCGGGGCGGTCGGGCGGGCAGGGGCGGGCCGGGCAGGACGGGCGGTCGCGCGGCGGAGTCCCGGCGGCGCGGGCGGCGGCGCCGCGGCGGGTGGGGCGGTCCGTGCGGCGTTCGCTCCCGGGGCGCAGGGGTTCGATCTCGCTGCCGTCGACGGGGTTGACGGTGAGGGAGAACTCCCCTGCGGTCAGCGTCACCATCCGGGCGGGCGCACCGGCCCCCGGGGACCGCCTCGCGCCGGCGGTCGGGCCGCCGGGTGCCTCGGCGGGCAGGCCCGTGGTGGGCCGCTCGCCCTGATGGGGCTGCCCCTGCGTACGGTCCATGACCAAGTCCCCCGATCGCGTCGCGCGCCGTCGCCGTCCTGTGCCCGGCCGTCGCTCGCTCGCACGTCGCTGTCGCTTCTGGTCCGGTTTCCGCCCGGAGCCTAGACCGTGGACGGGGGCGCGGAAAGCTCAGGGGGTGCCTTCGCCCCCCTACCGTCCGGTTTTCTCCGGATAATTCCGGCCGGCGCCCTGGGGGCCTGCGGCTTCTCAGTCCTTGCGGCCGGTCGCGGCGACGGTGACGCCGAGCCCGATCATCGTGAGTCCGCCGATGCCGCCGACGAGGGAGAGCCGGCGGGGCGATCGGGCGAACCAGCCGCGCGTGGTGGCCGCGACCAGGCCCCACGCGCTGTCGCAGACCAGGGCGAGGGCGTTGAAGACCAGACCGAGCACCAGCATCTGGAGCATGACGTGCCCCTGGCCGCGGTCGACGAACTGGGGCAGCACGGCGGCGTAGAAGACGATGGTCTTCGGGTTGGCGACGCCGACGGCGAAGCCCTCGGCCAGGGTCCGCAGGGTGCCGCTCACCGGGGGCGCCTCGCGGCCGGTGAGGGCGGCGTGCAGGGATCCGCGCTGCCGTACGGCCTTGACGCCCAGGTACACGAGGTACGCGGCGCCGGCGATCTTGAGCGCGGTGAAGACGAGGACGGACCGCTCGACGACCGCCCCGACGCCGAGGGCCACGGCCACGACGAGCACGTAGGAGCCGAGCGTGTTGCCGACGACGGTGGTCAGCGCGACCCGGCGGCCCTGTGCGAGCGCGCGCCCGATGACGAAGAGCACGCTCGGGCCGGGTATCACGATCAGCAGGAGGGACATGGCCGCGAAGGCGAGCAGTCGGTCGGTGGACACCATGCGGCCATGAAAGCGGAAGCGCTCCCGCGCCCGCAGCCCATTTAGTCGCTGCTCCGATGGTCCCTGCTCCGGGCCCTACACCCGGGGCAGGGACTCCGCTTCCAGTCCGCCCTCGATCGCGAGGATGCGGTGCAGCCGGGTCGCCACCAGGAGGCGCTGCATCTGCGCGGGCACCCCGCGCAGGACCAGGCGGCGGCCGGTGCGGCCGGCCCGCCGGTGGGCGCCCATGATCACGCCGAGTCCGGTCGCGTCCCAGGAGTCGAGTCCGGTGAGGTCGAGCACGAGGTCGCCGTGGCCGTCGTCGAGGGCGGTGTGCAGGGCCGTACGGGCGTCCGCCGCGCTGCGCACGTCGAGGCGACCCCCGACAGCGAGTTCGGCGTGGTCGCCCCTGATGTGCATGTGTGCTCCCCGGCTGTCCTGCGTACGTGTGGTCCGACTGGTCCCTGGTCGGCAACTCTCACTGCATCTGACTGCGGCGGGGGCAGTGAAGTTGCCGACCGTGAGCGAACCGATACCTAATTCACCCCGTAGGGTGCCGGGGCTCGAACGTCTGTGCTCAGTGCTGGTAGAAGCCTTGGCCGCTCTTGCGGCCGAGGTCGCCGGCGTCGACCATGCGGCGCATCAGCTCCGGCGGCGCGAACTTCTCGTCCTGGGACTCGGTGTAGATGTTGCTCGTGGCGTGCAGCAGGATGTCCACGCCGGTGAGGTCGGCGGTGGCCAGCGGCCCCATGGCGTGGCCGAAGCCCAGCTTGCACGCGATGTCGATGTCCTCGGCGGAGGCCACGCCCGATTCGTAGAGCTTCGCGGCCTCGACGACCAGGGCGGAGATCAGACGGGTCGTCACGAAACCGGCCACATCGCGGTTGACGACGATGCACGTCTTGCCGACGGACTCGGCGAACGCCCGCGTGGTGGCGAGGGCTTCGTCGCTCGTCTTGTAGCCGCGCACCAGCTCGCAGAGCTGCATCATCGGGACGGGCGAGAAGAAGTGCGCGCCGACGACCCGCTCCGGACGCTTCGTCACGGCCGCGATCTTGGTGATCGGGATGGCGGAGGTGTTGGAGGCCAGGATCGTGTCCTCGCGCACCAGCTCGTCGAGGGCACGGAAGATCTCGTGCTTGACCTCAAGCTTCTCGAAGACGGCCTCGACGACGATGTCCACGTCGGCGACCGCCGCGAGGTCGGTGGTCGTGGTGATGCGACCGAGGGCCGCCTCCGCGTCCTCGGCCGTCATCTTGCCCTTGGAGACGAACTTGTCGTACGAGGCCTTGATGCCGTCCGTGCCACGGGTCAGCGCGGCGTCGGTGACATCCCTCAGAACGACGTCCCACCCCGCCTGAGCGGAGACCTGAGCGATTCCGGAACCCATCAGTCCGGCACCGATGACGGCGAGCTTCCCAGCCACTGCACACCCCACGTTCTTAGTCAGGCCCAGTCTCGACAAGGCCCTGTCTCGTAGCCTCTCCGGCGGAGACTAGCGCCCGTGAGGGGCGCAGTGACCGTGAAGTAACACGCGTCACGTCTCAGCTGACGGACATCACACCGGACGGGCCAGGACCCGTCCGCAGCCGTGCAGTTCACACCGCGGCGTCTACGCTGGCCTCATGGTGAACCTCACGCGCATCTACACCCGCACCGGTGACAAGGGCACGACCGCCCTCGGCGACATGAGCCGCACGCAGAAGACCGACCTGCGCATCTCCGCGTACGCGGACGCCAACGAGGCCAACGCCGCCATCGGTACGGCCATCGCGCTGGGCGCGCTCCCGGAGGCGGTGGTGAAGGTCCTGGTCCGCGTGCAGAACGACCTGTTCGACGTGGGCGCGGACCTGTGCACCCCGGTGGTGGAGAACCCCGAGTACCCGCCGCTGCGGGTGGAGCAGTTCTACATCGACCGGCTGGAGGCGGACTGCGACGCCTTCAACGAGGAGCTGGAGAAGCTGCGCAGCTTCATCCTCCCCGGCGGCACCCCCGGCGCGGCCCTGCTGCACCAGGCCTGCACGGTGGTCCGGCGGGCCGAGCGCTCCACGTGGGCGGCGCTGGAGGTGCACGGCGAGGTGATGAACCCGCTGACGGCGACCTACCTCAACCGCCTGTCCGACCTCCTCTTCATCCTGGCCCGTACGGCCAACAAGGAGGTCGGCGACGTCCTGTGGGTGCCGGGCGGCGAGCGCTAGGAAGCGTCCACGCGGGCCTTCTCCCCCGCCTCCGTCGGGGCCTTGCGCGGCCAGATCGAGTACGTCGCGGCGATGACGGCGTGGATGCCGAGCACCCGCAGCGCGGCGAACTGCGTCGACTGGAGGGTGCCGGTGTCGGCCGCGTCGCCGACGTACCAGATCGCGATCTGGAGCAGTCCGACCGCGACGGCCGCGCCGAGCAGCGTCCGGATCCAGAGCTTCCATTCGTGGAGGGCCCGCTCCTTGCCGTACTTCGGGCCGGGCGGCTTCGGGCCGCCGCCGAAGCGGTACGCGGCCTGCGCGTCGAGCCACTTCACGGTCGCGTGGCCGAACGCCACGGTGTAGCCGATGTACAGGGCCGCGACCCCGTGCGACCAGCCCGGCTCGCCGCCGTTGCGAAGGTCCAGGGTGGTGACCACCAGCAGCACCAGTTCCAGGAGCGGCTCGCACAGCAGGACGGCCGCGCCGAGCCTCGGCTTCTTCGCCAGGTAGCGCAGGGCGAGTCCCCCGGCCAGCAGCACCCAGAAGGCGATCTCGCAGGTGATGATCAGCGCGACGAGCACGGGTCTCTCCGTCCGGTCGGGGTCGGTTCTCTCTTCCTCGTCCAGACTCCCGTCCGCGCCGCCCCTCGGCGTCGTCACGGGTGACGAATCGTGACTGCATCCTTCGATGTACCGCGCCGCCGCCCCGTCTCCGCCCCGACGGCGAGGCCGCGCCCTGCCGCACCGTGTTGGATGGGACCGTGACCCACACGAGCCTTCGGCCCCACCGCGACGACGTCCTGCTCGCCGTGATCAGCGTGTCGGCGGGCCTGCTGCTGTGGTCCTTCGGCGTCCACAGCAACGGCGCCCGCGACGTCCTGCCCGCGTGGGCGGCCCTGGTCCCGCTGGTGGTCCTCGGTGCGATGGAGCTGCTGCGCCGCACCGCGCCCCGGGCGACCCTGATCGTCGGCACGGCCGGGATGATCGCCGACACGTTCACGGTGGGGAACCTGGCCACCCTGCTGATCTTCACGGACCTCGTCTACGCGGCCGTCGTCTACGGGTCCCCCGCGATGGCCCGCCGGCTGCCGATCGGCACCGGCCTGCTCACCGTCGCCGTCACGATCGGCAGCGTGACCTGGCTGCGCACCCCGCAGGCCCTGCTGCTCGGTCTGATCACCGGCGTCGTGACCTTCGGCCCCGCCCTGACGGGCGCCACCCTGCGCAACCACCGCGAGGCCGCCGAGGCCGCCCGGCTGCGGGCCGAGCAGACGGCGCTGCTGGCCGAGATGGACCGTACCCAGGCGGTGATGGCCGAGCGGGCCCGGATGGCGCGGGAGCTGCACGACATGGTGGCGAACCACCTGTCGGCCATCGCCATCCACTCCACCGCCGCGCTGTCCATCGACTCCCCCGCCACCAGCCGCGAGGCGCTCGGCGTGATCCGCGAGAACAGCGTGCAGGGGCTGGCCGAGATGCGTCGGTTGATCGGACTGCTGCGGGACGCCGGGGCCGGGCAGGGGGCCGACGCCGTGCCCACGCTGGACGGCCTCGACGCGCTGGTCGAGCAGGCCCGGACGAACGGCTCCGGCAGTGGGCTGGACTTCGTACTGGAGGACCTCAGGCCCCCCGGGGCGGCGCTGCCGACGCCGGTGGAGCTGGCGGCGTACCGGATCGTGCAGGAGTCGCTGACCAATGCCCTCAAGCACGCGGCGCCCGGCACGGTCCGGGTGCGGGTGGCGCGGGCGGCCGGGCTGCTGACCGTGGGGGTGGACTCGCCGTACGGGGACGGGCCGGGCCCGCGCGCGCCGGGTTCCGGGGCGGGCCTGGTCGGCATGCGCGAGCGCGCGGAGCTGCTGGGCGGGGATTTCACGGCGGGCGCCGTGGGGACGGTGTGGCGGGTGCGGGCTTCGCTGCCCGCCGAGGAGAAGGTGGTGGCGGGATGACCGAGCGGGCCGGAATCCGGGTCCTGGTGGCCGAGGACCAGAGCGCGGTACGCGCGGGCCTGGTGTTGATCCTGCGCAGCGCGGGCGACATCGAGGTGGTGGGCGAGGCCGCCGACGGCGAGGAGGCGGTGCGCCTGGCCCGCGAGCTGCGCCCGGACCTGGTCCTCATGGACGTGCAGATGCCCCGGATGGACGGGGTTTCGGCCACCCGCGAGGTGGTCGCGGAAGGGCTGGCCGACGTCCTCGTGCTGACCACGTTCGATCTGGACGAGTACGTCTTCGGGGCCCTGCGGGCGGGGGCCTCGGGCTTCCTGCTGAAGGACGCGGACGCGGCGGAGCTGGTGGCGGCGGTGCGCACGGTGGCGCGCGGCGAGGGGCTGATCGCGCCGGCGGTGACCCGGCGGCTGATCGCCGAGTTCGCGGCTCCCACGGCGGTGCGTCCTTCGGTACGGCCGGAGACGGAGGCGGCCGTGGCCTCGTTGACGCCGCGGGAGCGGGAGGTGCTGGCGGCGCTCGGCGAGGGGCTGTCGAACGCGGAGATCGCGGCGCGGCTGGAGATGGCGGAGGCCACGGCGAAGACGCACGTCAGCCGGCTGCTGGGCAAGTTGGAGCTGCGAAGTCGGGTCCAAGCGGCCGTCCTGGCACAGGAGTTGGGGATCCAGCCCGGGTTCTAGCCGGCCTTTCCGAGATGAGGTCTGGACCTCTTGACGGTTGGTACAGACCTTTCTACGCTCACCGCAACACTGTGGTGAGCGTGCCATGACAAAAGATCGTGTCGGAGCGTGCTCACGGGCGGCGCAGGTCCCATCCCCGGTAGCGGTCGGCCCCACGGCGGCTACGGACCTACGGAGGAGCACCCTTGAGCACAGCACCCCCACGACGCGTCCGATTCTTCAGAAGGCTGGCCGCCACGGTGGCCGCCCTCGCCCTGCCCGCCGCCGCGATGGTCGGCCTCGCCGGGCCGGCGCAGGCGGCCACCGCCGCGAGCGCCACCTACACCAAGGTCTCCGACTGGGGATCCGGCTTCGAGGGCAAGTGGACGGTGAAGAACACCGGCACCACGACCATCAACAGCTGGACCGTGGAGTGGGACTACCCGAGCGGCACCCAGGTCACCTCGGCCTGGGACGCCACCGTCACCAGCTCGGGCACGCACTGGACGGCCAAGAACGTCGGCTGGAACGGCACCCTCGCCCCCGGCGCCAGCGTCAGCTTCGGCTTCAACGGCAGCGGCCCCGGCGCCCCGAGCGGCTGCAAGATCAACGGCGGCTCCTGTGACGGCGGCACCCAGCCCGGCGACGCTCCCCCCTCGGCCCCCGGCGCCCCCCAGGCCTCGAACATCACCGAGACCTCGCTGACCCTGAGCTGGGCCGCCGCCACCGACGACAAGGGCGTCAAGAACTACGACGTCCACCGCGACGGCGCCAAGATCGCCACGGTCACCGGCACCACCCTCGCCCAGAGCGGCCTGACCAAGGGCACCACGTACAGCTACCGCGTGGTCGCCCGTGACACCGCCGACCAGACCGGCGCGTCCTCCGCCACCGTGTCGATCACCACCTCGGGCGGCGTGGTCGACCCGCCGAACCCGGGCGACAAGGTCAAGCTGGGCTACTTCACCGAGTGGGGCGTCTACGGGCGCAACTACCACGTGAAGAACCTGGACACCTCCGGCTCGGCCGCGAAGATCACCCACATCAACTACGCCTTCGGCAACGTCCAGGGCGGCCGGTGCACCATCGGTGACGCCTACGCCGACTACGACAAGGCCTACACCGCCGACCAGAGCGTCGACGGCGTCGCCGACACCTGGGACCAGCCGCTGCGCGGCAACTTCAACCAGCTGCGCAAGCTCAAGGCGAAGTACCCGCACATCAAGGTGCTGTGGTCCTTCGGCGGCTGGACCTGGTCCGGCGGCTTCGGCCAGGCCGCGCAGAACCCCGCCGCCTTCGCCCAGTCCTGCTATGACCTGGTGGAGGACCCGCGCTGGGCCGACGTCTTCGACGGCATCGACCTGGACTGGGAGTACCCGAACGCCTGCGGCCTGTCCTGCGACACCAGCGGCGCGGCCGCCCTCAAGAACATGATGCAGGCCATGCGCGCCAAGTTCGGCGCGAACAACCTGGTCACCGCCGCCATCTCCGCCGACGGCTCCAACGGCGGCAAGCTCGACGTGGCCGACTACGCGGGCGCGGCCCAGTACGTCGACTTCTACAACGTCATGACGTACGACTTCTTCGGCGCCTGGGCGGCGCAGGGCCCGACCGCCCCGCACTCCCCGCTCACGGCCTACGCCGGCATCCCGCAGGACGGCTTCAACTCCGAGGCCGCCATCACCAAGCTCAAGGGCAAGGGCATCCCCGGCTCGAAGCTCAACCTCGGCATCGGCTTCTACGGCCGCGGCTGGACGGGCGTCACCCAGGCCACGCCCGGCGGCACCGCCACCGGGCCGGCGCAGGGCACGTACGAGCAGGGCATCGAGGACTACAAGGTGCTGAAGAACAGCTGCCCGGCCACCGGCACCATCGCCGGCACCGCCTACGCCAAGTGCGGCAGCAACTGGTGGAGCTACGACACCCCGGCCACCATCGCCGGAAAGATGAGCTGGACCAAGAGCCAGGGCCTCAGGGGCGCCTTCTTCTGGGAGTTCAGCGGCGACACCACCAACGGCGAACTGGCGAACGCGATCCACACCGGCCTGCGGTAACCCCACGCACGTTCCGGTGCTGCCCCCGCGCGTGGTGCGGGACAAGGCCGAAGCCGGGGAGACGGGTCCGCCCCCGTCGCCCCGGCTTCATTCCTTTAAGCCACGTTCACCCGCTGGCCGGGCGGCGCCGCCTCCAGCCAGGCCAGGAAGCCGGTCAGCGCGTCCTCGCTCATCGCCAGCTCCAGGCGCGTCCCCTGGTGGGAACAGCCGAGCACGACGGCGTCGGACAGCAGGGCCAGCTCTTCCTCGCCCTCGGGCGCGCGGCGGGCGAGCACCTCGATGGAGGAACGCTCCAGCAGCCGGCGCGGGCGCGGGGAGTACGAGAACACCCGGAACCATTCGATCCGGTCACCGCTGTAGCGGGCGACCCCGTAGACCCAGCCCTTGCCCGAGACGTCGGGCTCGTCGGCCACGCCCCAGCGCAGGCTGCAGTCGAAGGTCCCGCCCGAGCGCTGGATCAGTCTGCGGCGCAGGCCGAACACGAACAGCCCGATCACCACCAGGGCTACGACCAGGCCGCTCACAAGCAGAGCGAGGAGCATCTTCACCGACCTCCTCGCTCATCGAAAACCGCATACGACCGTGCCCGTCACCGGACGCGTCCGGTACCGGACCTACATCGCCACAGCCGCGACCCGGTCTGGAAAATTCCAGAACGGGCCGCGGCTGAGGTATCAAACTCTTCGGTACGGGGCTCAGTGCCCCGCGACCGCGCGCAGCCGGACATCGGCGCGACGTTCGGCGGCCGCGTCGGCCTCCGACTTCGCGCGCTCCAGTGCCCGCTCCGCACGCTGGACATCGATCTCGTCCGCGAGCTCGGCGATCTCGGCCAGCAGGGACAGCTTGTTGTCCGCGAACGAGATGAATCCGCCGTGCACCGCGGCGACGACAGTGTTGCCCTCGCTGGTGCGGATGGTCACCGGGCCCGATTCCAGCACACCGAGAAGCGGCTGGTGACCGGGCATGACGCCGATGTCGCCGGACGTGGTGCGGGCGACGACCAGAGTGGCCTCACCGGACCAGACATTACGGTCCGCCGCGACCAGCTCGACGTGCAGCTCAGCAGCCAAGGTGGCTCCTCGGGTCACCACCCGGCGGGTCAGCCGGGTGTTGGGTCAAATTCTAATGGGCGTGGGGAGAGGGACGGGACACACCCGCCCCTCTCCGTGAAACGTACGAACCGGATGCGCTCCGCGAGGAGCGCGCCGGATCAGGAGACGCCCAGCTCCTTGGCGTTGGCCTTCAGGTCCTCGATGCCACCGCACATGAAGAACGCCTGCTCGGGGAAGTGGTCGTAGTCACCGTCGCAGATCGCGTTGAACGCGGTGATCGACTCGTCGAGCGGAACGTCCGAACCGTCCACACCGGTGAACTGCTTGGCGACGTGGGTGTTCTGCGACAGGAAGCGCTCGACGCGACGGGCACGGTGGACAACGAGCTTGTCCTCCTCGCCCAGCTCGTCGATACCGAGGATCGCGATGATGTCCTGGAGGTCCTTGTACTTCTGCAGGATCCCCTTGACACGCATGGCGGCCGCGTAGTGGTCCGCCGCGATGTACCGCGGGTCGAGGATGCGGGACGTCGAGTCCAGCGGGTCCACGGCCGGGTAGATGCCCTTCTCGGAGATCGGACGGGAGAGAACCGTCGTCGCGTCGAGGTGGGCGAAGGTGGTCGCCGGCGCCGGGTCGGTCAGGTCGTCCGCGGGGACGTAGATCGCCTGCATCGAGGTGATCGAGTGACCACGGGTCGAGGTGATGCGCTCCTGGAGGAGACCCATCTCGTCGGCCAGGTTCGGCTGGTAACCCACCGCGGAGGGCATGCGGCCGAGCAGGGTCGACACCTCGGAACCCGCCTGGGTGTACCGGAAGATGTTGTCGATGAAGAACAGCACGTCCTGCTTCTGAACATCGCGGAAGTACTCCGCCATGGTCAGACCGGCGAGCGCGACGCGCAGACGGGTGCCCGGGGGCTCGTCCATCTGGCCGAAGACAAGGGCGGTCTTGTCGATGACGCCCGAGTCGCCCATCTCCTCGATGAGGTCGTTGCCCTCACGGGTACGCTCACCGACGCCCGCGAAGACCGACACACCGTCGTGGTTGTTGGCGACGCGGTAGATCATTTCCTGGATCAGAACGGTCTTGCCGACACCGGCACCACCGAACAGACCGATCTTTCCACCCTTGACGTACGGGGTGAGAAGGTCGATGACCTTGACGCCGGTCTCGAACATCTCCGTCTTGGACTCGAGCTCGTCGAAGCTCGGGGCCTTGCGGTGGATGGGCCAGCGCTCGGTGACCTCGGCGTTCGCCTCGGGGTAGTTGAGCACCTCACCCAGGGTGTTGAAGACCTTGCCCTTGGTGAAGTCACCGACGGGGACGGTGATGCCCTCGCCCGTGTCGGTCACCGGGGCCTGGCGGACCAGGCCGTCGGTCGGCTGCATCGAGATGGTACGGACGAGGCCGTCACCCAGGTGCTGCGCGACCTCGAGGGTCAGGGTCTTGAGCTTGCCGTCCTCGGCCGGGTCGGCGACCTGGACCTTGAGGGCGTTGTAGATCTCGGGCATCGCGTCGACGGGGAACTCCACGTCGACGACCGGGCCGATGACCCGGGCGACGCGGCCCGTGGCGGCGGCCGTCTCAACAGAGGTCGTCATTACTTGTCACTCCCCGCGGTCGCGTCGGCCATGGCGCTGGCGCCACCGACGATCTCGCTGATTTCCTGGGTGATTTCGGCCTGGCGGGCCGCGTTGGCAAGCCGGGAGAGGCTCTTGATGAGGTCTCCGGCGTTGTCGGTCGCCGACTTCATCGCACGGCGGCGGGCGGCGTGCTCGGAAGCGGCCGACTGCAACAGTGCGTTGTAGATGCGGCTCTCGACGTAGCGCGGCAGCAGGGCGTCGAGGACGTCCTCCGCCGACGGCTCGAAGTCGAACAGCGGAAGGATCTCGCCCTTCGTGCCACTCTCCTCCGCAGCCTGGTCGAGGCTGAGCGGCAGCATCCGGCCGTCCACCGCGTTCTGCGTCATCATCGACACGAATTCCGTGAAGACGATGTGCAGCTCGTCGACGCCACCCTCGGCCGTTTCCTTCTGGATGGCCTCGATCAGCGGCGCCGCGACGCGCTTGGCGTCGGCGTAGGCCGGGCTGTCGGTGAAGCCGGTCCACGAGTCCGCGACCTTGCGCTCGCGGAAGCCGTAGTAGGCGACACCCTTGCGGCCGACGATGTAGGCGTCGACGTCCTTGCCCTCAGAGCGCAGCCGCTCGGTGAGCCGCTCCGCCTGCTTGATGGCGTTCGAGGAGTAGCCGCCGGCCAGACCGCGGTCGCTCGTGATGAGCAGGACCGCGGCGCGGGTCGGCGCCTCGACCTCGGTGGTCAGGGCGTGCTTGGTGTTCGAACCGGTCGCCACCGCGGTCACCGCACGGGTGAGCTCGGTCGCGTACGGCATCGACGCCGCCACCTTGCGCTGCGCCTTGACGATGCGCGAGGCGGCGATCATCTCCATCGCCTTGGTGATCTTCTTGGTCGCCGTGACGGCACGGATGCGACGCTTGTAGACCCGGAGCTGCGCTCCCATGAGTCAGGTCCCTTCCGTCGTCACTTGGAGACGTTGACGGCCGGCGCGTCCTCGCCCAGGAGCTTGCCGTCCGAGGTCTCGAACTGCCGCTTGAAGCCGGCGATGGCGTCGGCGATGGAGGACAGGGTGTCGTCCGACATCTTGCCGCCGTCGGCGATGGAGGTGAGGAGGTCCTTGCGCTCGCGGCGCAGGTGCTCCAGCAGCTCCGACTCGAAGCGACGGATGTCGTTCACCGGAACGTCGTCCATCTTGCCGGTGGTGCCGGCCCAGACGGAGACGACCTGCTCCTCGACGGGCATCGGCTGGTACTGGCCCTGCTTCAGCAGCTCGACCATGCGCTTGCCGCGCTCCAGCGAGGCCTTCGAGGCGGCGTCCAGGTCGGAACCGAAGGCGGCGAACGCCTCCAGCTCACGGTACTGGGCCAGGTCGACGCGCAGACGGCCGGAAACCTGCTTCATGGCCTTGTGCTGCGCGGAACCACCGACGCGGGAGACCGAGATACCGACGTTCAGCGCCGGGCGCTGGCCCGCGTTGAACAGGTCGGACTCCAGGAAGCACTGGCCGTCGGTGATGGAGATGACGTTGGTCGGGATGAACGCCGAGACGTCGTTGGCCTTGGTCTCGACGATCGGCAGACCGGTCATCGAGCCCGCGCCCATGTCGTCGGAGAGCTTCGCGCAACGCTCCAGCAGACGGGAGTGCAGGTAGAAGACGTCACCCGGGTAGGCCTCACGGCCCGGCGGGCGGCGCAGCAGCAGCGACACGGCGCGGTAGGCGTCGGCCTGCTTCGACAGGTCGTCGAAGATGATCAGGACGTGCTTGCCGGCGTACATCCAGTGCTGGCCGATGGCGGAACCGGTGTAGGGCGCCAGGTACTTGAAGCCGGCCGGGTCGGACGCCGGGGCGGCGACGATCGTCGTGTACTCGAGCGCGCCGGCCTCTTCCAGGGCGCCGCGAACGGACGCGATGGTCGAGCCCTTCTGGCCGATGGCGACGTAGATGCAGCGGACCTGCTTGTTCACGTCGCCCGAGCGCCAGTTGTCGCGCTGGTTGATGATCGTGTCGACGGCCAGAGCGGTCTTGCCGGTCTGACGGTCACCGATGATCAGCTGACGCTGGCCACGGCCGATCGGCACCATCGCGTCGACGGCCTTGTAGCCGGTCTGCATGGGCTCGTGCACAGACTTACGGACCATGACGCCCGGGGCCTGCAGTTCGAGGGCGCGACGGCCTTCGGTCGCGATCTCGCCGAGGCCGTCGATCGGGTTGCCGAGCGGGTCGACGACGCGGCCGAGGTAGCCCTCGCCGACGCCTACGGAGAGCACCTCACCGGTGCGCTGCACCGGCTGGCCCTCCTCGATACCGCTGAACTCGCCGAGGACGATCGCACCGATCTCGCGCTCCTCGAGGTTGAGGGCGAGACCGAGGGTGCCGTCCTCGAACTTCAGCAGCTCGTTCGCCATGGCGGAGGGCAGGCCCTCCACCTTCGCGATGCCGTCGCCGGCAACGCTGACCGTTCCGACCTCCTCGCGCGAGGCCGCGTCCGGCTGGTACGACTGGACAAAGTTCTCCAGTGCGTCCCGGATCTCCTCCGGCCGGATCGTGAGCTCCGCCATCTGGGTTCCCTGCTCTCCTTGTTGGGCCTGAAGCTTCTTAGGGGTCTGGGGGCGACCCCCAGGAATCTTCTGCAAGTTCTGCACGGCCCAACCGGGCCGCTAGGAATGCTTTTGTTCTGTTGGTGGCTGGTCAGCCGGCCATGCGACGGGACGCCTCGGACAGGCGCTCCGCGATGGTGCCGTCGATGACCTCGTCGCCGACCCGCACCGTGATCCCGCCGAGGACCGCGGGGTCCACGTCGAGGTTCAGGTGCATCTGGCGGCCGTACAGCTTGGCCAGCACCGCGCCGAGACGCTGCTTCTGCACGTCGCTGAGCGGAACCGCGCTGGTCACGGTGGCGACCATGCGGTCACGGCGCTCGGCGGCGAGCTTGGAAAGGGACTCCAGTCCCGCTTCCAGGCTACGTCCACGCGGGTGCGTGACAAGACGGACGACCAGGCGCTCGGTGACGGCGTTCGCCTTGCCGCCGAGCAGGCTGCGCAGCAGCTCGCTCTTGGCGGAGGCGGTGGCCGCACGGTCGGTCAGCGCGCTGCGCAGCTCGGTGTTCGAGGCGACGATCCGGCCGAACCGGAAGACCTCGTCCTCGACGTTGTCGAGCGCGCCGCCCTGCTGGGCCGCCGTGAGGTCGGCGGTGGCCGCCAGCTCCTCCAGCGCGTCCACCAGGTCGCGGGACTGCGACCAGCGGGAGCGCGCCATGCCGGAGACCAGGTCGAGGGCTTCCCCGCCCACCTGGCCCGACAGCAGCCGGCCGACCAGCTCGGCCTTGGCCTCGCCGGACTGCGCCGGGTCCGTGATGACCCGACGCAGCGAGACCTCACGGTCGAGCAGCGCGGTGACGGCTGCCAGCTCACCGGCGAGCTTCGCCGCGTCGACGGACGTGTTGTCCGTCAGCGCGTCGAGACGCTCGCGCGCGGAGGCCAGCGCCTCGCGGCTCGCTCCGTTCATCGGGCGGCCTCGGCCTTCTCCTCAAGCTCGCTGAGGAAGCGGTCGATCGTGCGGCTCTGGCGAGCGTGGTCCTCAAGGGACTCGCCGACGAGCTTTCCGGCCAGGTCGGTGGCGAGCTTGCCCACGTCCTGACGCAGCGCCTGAGAGGCGGCCTTGCGGTCTGCCGCGATCTGGGCGTGACCGGCAGCGATGATCTCCTCACGCTGCCGCTGGCCCTCTGCGCGCAGTTCTTCCTTGAGCGCAGTGCCCTGCTCCAGCGCGTCCTGGCGCAGGCGCGCGGCCTCGTGCCGGGCCTCGGCGAGCTGGGCCTTGTACTGCTCCAGCACGCTCTGGGCCTCGATCTGAGCGGCTTCGGCCTTCTCGATACCGCCCTCGATGGCCTCGCGGCGCTCGTCCAGAACCTTGTTGATGTTCGGGAGGAGCTTCTTCGCGAGGAAGCCGAAGACGATGACGAAGGCGATCAGACCGATGACGAGCTCGGGGATCGGCGGAACGAGAGGGTTTTCCATCTCGGCCGCGAGAACCATGAGGTTCACATCAGTGCCTTTCGTCTAGTGGGCTGTTCGTCGAGACCGAGGATCAGGAGCTCGGGTAGACGAACGGCATGACCAGACCGATCAGGGCGAGCGCCTCACAGAAGGCGAAGCCGAGGATCTGGTTGGCGCGGATCAGGCCGGCAGCCTCGGGCTGACGGGCGAGGGCCTGGGTGCCGTTACCGAAGATGATGCCGACGCCGACGCCGGGGCCGATGGCCGCGAGACCGTAACCAACGGAGCTGAGGGAGCCGGTGACGGCGGCAAGGGTCTGGGACATGCCAGTTCTTCCTTCTCTTTCACGGACCGGTGGGGGTTGGCCACCGGACGAATACGGGGGCTGAGCGGCGGTTGGGCCTGGCTCAGTGGTGCTCGGCCAGCGCGCCCTGGATGAAGCTGCAGGCCAGGAGGACGAAGACGTACGCCTGGACGGCCTGGATGAAGAGCTCGAAGGCGGTCATCACGATCACCATCACGAACGACACACCGGCGTAGGCGATGCCGATGCCGTTCAGCAGGTACCAGCTGGCGATCGTGAAGAGCAGCAGCAGGGTGTGACCGGCGAACATGTTCGCGAAGAGTCGGACCGCGTGCGTGAAGGGGCGGACCAGGACGTTCGAGAAGAACTCGATGACCATGATCAGCGGCAGCACGCCACCGAGGCTCTTGTCGTAGCCGGTGAGGTTCTTCAGGCCACCGACGAATCCGTGGCGCTTGAAGGTGACCGACATCCAGACGACGTAGACCATGAGGGCCAGGATGGCCGGGTACGCGATGATCGAGGTCACCGGGAACTGAGCCACCGGGACGATCGACCAGACGTTCAGGATCCAGACGAAGAAGAACAGCGAGACCATGAAGGGGACGTACTTCTCGCCCTCCTTCTTGCCCAGCGTCTCGTAGACGATGCCGCGGCGCACGAAGTCGTAGCCGGCCTCGGCGACCATCTGGAGCTTGCCGGGGACCACCTTCGGCTTGGCGAAGGCCGCCCAGAAGAAGCCGACGATGATGACCGAGCCCAGCAGGGCCAGCAGCATCGGCTTGTTGAAGTACGTGCTGGTCGTGCCGGGTTCGCCCCACAGCGGCTCGAAGAGGAACGAGTGCAGGCCCGGTCCGGGAAAGCCACATCCGTCGAAGATGTGACAGTCGGTCTCGAAGGCGAGGACCTGCGTCGGGTCAGCACTCACCGCGGGCTCCTTCAGCGTGGCGCATAGGTACGGCAACCTCGTTGTGTCGGCGCGGCGCGAGGCCGCGGTTCGGCACTGGACTGGTGTAACGGATGTGGGGGCGGCATTCAGGCATCGAGCCTCGCGATGGAACAGGCGTCAGCTCAGATGCCCGCGCCCGCAGTGCCGCAGTTGGAACCGGACGATAGCAGGATCTCGAACGCGCCCTTATCCCGGCCCTACCCCTCACGACTTCGATCCCGGATTTTCGGGCTTTTCGCCCTTCGTCGAGTCCGGCTCGACGTAGAGGATCTTGGCCTTCATATGGGCACGCGTCTGTGCGCCGATCCACACGAGAGTGGTGGCGACCAACGTGATGGCGAACGCCCGGGGGTGGAAGAGCGTCGTGTTCTTGAACACGGCGAGAAAGACGAAGAGCAGCAGGATCTGCGTGGCGTAGAGCATGAGGCCCATGGCCTGAAACAGATGCGGCAGGGATTTCGCCGTGCGCTGCAGAACGACGAATCCGATGCCCATGAAGAGAATCACGACCACGGTCGCCACGACGGCTCCGACGGCCCCCTTGCCGCCGACGACCAACGCGCTGATCACGGCGGCGATGGCGCCGGCGGCAGCTGTGGGTACAGCGGTTTGCAGGAGGGATCGGACGTCATCTGACCGCATGGCGGTTTGCTCCGCGTGGTGGTGGGGGCACGGACTCGTACGGGAACTCGTACGGGGACGAGCGTAATCCCGGTCCGAGTGAGAGCCTCGGGCCAAGGGACCGTCGCACTACGGTCCTTCGGCTCTGTCACCGGGTTTAGTGAACGGTATCACAAACTATTTGATGAGAGCTTTACCTGTCGGGTGTGCTGACTGTCACACATGAGAGCTAACCCGCCCGTGTGTGCACGACAGGAACCCGTCTTGTCTGCTAAAGGGCTTCCATGTCGGACATCGACGCGTCGCGTCAGCGCGCCGATCCGGCCTTCCGTCGGTCGGGGAGGCGCGAACGGGGGCCCACGGCGGTCGCGCCGTTGACGCCCGCCACCCCCGCCGCGATCGGCCGCGCCGGCTCCGGCTCCACCGCCTCGTCCTGGCGTACGGCCGCCTCCGCGGCCCGCTCGGAGTGCCGGTAGCGGGGCGGGACCAGGCCCTCGGCCCACCGCGGCGCACGCGGCGTGAACCGCGGCAGGAGGAGCAGGACGAGGCCCAGCGCGCTCAGCGCCGCGATGGCGAGCACGATCCACATCGAGGCCGAATGCACCGAATACGCGACCGCGCCGAAGGCGATCAGCCCGGACCAGAAATACATGATCAGCACGGCCCGGCTGTGCGAATGGCCGAGCTCCAGCAGGCGGTGGTGGAGGTGCCCGCGGTCCGCCGCGAAAGGCGACTGACCGTTCCACGTACGCCGCACGATGGCCAGGATCAGGTCGGCGAAGGGAATCGCGATGATCGTGAACGGCAGCAGCAACGGAATGAAGACCGGCAGCATCGCGTGCGTGGCATTGCGCTCACCACCGGCGAAGAGGGCCATCGTGTCGGGGTCCACCTGCCCCGTGATGGAGATGGCCGACGCCGCCAGCACCAGGCCGATCAGCATCGAGCCGGAGTCGCCCATGAAGATCCGGGCGGGGTGCATGTTGTGCGGCAGGAAGCCCAGGCACATGCCCACCAGGATGGCGGCGAAAAGGGTCGCGGGGGCGGCCGCCTCGATGCCGTAGCCGAACCAGATCCGGTAGGCGTAGAGGAAGAACGCGGTGGAGGCGATGCAGACCATGCCGGCGGCGAGCCCGTCGAGGCCGTCGACGAAGTTCACGGCGTTGATGGTGACCACGACGAGCGCCACCGTGAGCAGGTTGCCCTGCCACTGGGTGAGGGAGACCGTGCCGATGCCGGGCACCGGGATCCACAGGATGGTCAGGCCCTGGATGACCATCACGCCCGCGGCGATCATCTGCGCGCCGAGCTTGATCAGGGCGTCGATCTCGAACTTGTCGTCGAGGACGCCGACGAGCCAGATCAGCGCCGCGCCCGACAGCAGCGCCCGGGGCTCGTTGGACAGCTCGAAGACGCCGTTGAGGTTGCGCAGGTGGTCGGCGATCAGCAGACCGGCGCACAGGCCGCCGAACATGGCGATGCCGCCGAGCCGCGGAGTCGGCTCGCGGTGCACGTCGCGGGCGCGGATCTCCGGCATGGCGCCGGCCGCGATCGCGAACTTCCGAACGGGCCCGGTCAGCAGATAGGTCACCGCGACCGTGACGCAAAGCGTCAGCAGATATTCACGCACGGGCTGCCCCAGATGTATCGCCGGCCATCTCAGCCCCACACATTAGCCGCGATGTCACCTCGTTCGAGGACGCGCGGAGGGGCCGTTCCGGTTGCGGCCGGTCCCCGCCGGCCCTATCGGCCCCCGTACGGGGGAAATCCCCGGGCCAGGTCCCCGACCTTCGTACGGGTCTCCGTGGCGGCCCCGCGCAGCGCCGCGGCGAACAGCTCCGCGATGCGCTCCATCTCCGCCTCGCCCATCCCCTGGGTGGTCACCGCCGCCGTGCCCAGGCGGATCCCGCGCTGGTCCCCGTACGGCAGGGCGCAGGTGTCGAGGACGATCCCGGCGGCGGCGAGCCGGCCGCGCGCGGTGGGTCCGTCGAGGCCGAGCCGAGCCGGGTCGGCGGTGATGAGGTGGGTGTCGGTGCCGCCGGTCGTCACGCCGAAGCCGCGCTCGATCAGGGCGCCGGCCAAGGCGCGGGCGTTGGCGACGACCCGGTGCGCGTAGCGGGCGAAGTCCGGTCCCGCGGCCTCCCCGAAGGCCACCGCCTTGGCGGCGATGGTGTGCATCTGCGCGCCGCCCTGGGTGAAGGGGAACACCGCCCGGTCGACCCGCTCGGCGTACTCCGCCCCGCACAGCACCATCCCGCCGCGCGGGCCCCGCAGCACCTTGTGCGTGGTCGCGCAGACCAGGTCGGCGTACGGGACGGGGCTGGGCGCGGCCCCGCCGGCGACCAGCCCGATGGGGTGCGCGGCGTCCACGACGAGCGCGGCCCCGACCTCGTCGGCGATCTCGCGGAACGCCGAGTACTCGGGGTGGCGCGGGTAGGAGATCGACCCGCACACGATGGCTTTCGGCCGGTGCGTACGGGCGAGGCGCTGAACCTGCTCGTAGTCGATGAGGCCGGTGCGGGGGTGGACCCCGTAGGCGACGAAGTGGAACCAGCGGCCGGAGAAGTTGGCGGGCGAGCCGTGGGTGAGGTGGCCGCCGTAGGGCAGGCCCATGGCCAGCACGGTGTCGCCGGGGCGCAGCAGGGCGGCGTAGGCGGCGAGGACTGCGGAGGAACCGGAATGCGGCTGCACGTTGGCGTGCTCGACGCCGAAGAGGGCTCTGGCGCGCTCGATGGCGGTGCGTTCGGCCAGGTCGGCGTACTCGCAGCCGCCGTGGTGGCGGGCGCCGGGATAGCCCTCGGCGTACTTGTTGGCGAGCGCGGAGCCGAGGGCGGCGAGGACGGCGGGCGAGGTGAAGTTCTCGGCGGCGCTCATCTGGAGCGTGGTCGCCTGCCGCTGCGCCTCTCCGGCGAGTACGTCGGCCATCTGCGGATCCTGCTGCCGCAGCAGGTCCGTGGGCGGGGTGATGACGCTCATGGCGCGACTCCAGAGGGCTGCCCATCAGGTACCAGCCACTGTAGGCCCCCACCCCCCGAACCGCCCGCCCCGCCACATTTCCGGCCGGCCGGACCGCCGGCCCCGGCGTACTGCCCCAGCCTGCCTCAGCGCGAAGCGGTGACGCCCGTCAGGGCGGTGACGACGGGGTCCAGGGCCTGGTTGATCTCGTCGCCGATCGAGCGGAAGAAGGTGATCGGCGCCCCGTACGGGTCGTACACCTCATCGGCGTCGGCGGACGGCGCGAGCAGCCACCCCCGCAGCGCCGCGGCAGCCCGCACCAGCGCCCGCGCCCGCTCCGCCATCCCCTCGTCCAGCGGCGGCAACGTGGCCGGATCTATCGCCCGCACGAGCCGCGTGAACTCCTTCAGCGTGAAGGTGCGCAGGCCCGCCGAGTGCCCCATCGAGATGACCTGCGCCCGGTGGTCCCGCGTGGCGGTGAGCACCAGGTCGGCGCGTATGACGTGCTCGTCGAGCAGTTCCCGCCCGGTGAACCCGGACGCGTCGGCCCCGAAGTCGGCGAGGACGGCGGCCGCGTTGGCCTCCATCGGCGCCCCCTCGTGGCCCCAGGTGCCCGCGCTCTCCACGATGAGGTCTCCGGTCACGAGGCCCCCCAGCCGGTGCGACAGGGCGTGTCGCGTCAGCCGCTCGGTGATGGGCGAGCGGCAGACGTTGCCGGTGCTGACGTGGAGTATGCGGAAGGACTCTCCCCCGGCGGCGGCCGGCAGGCCCCCGTCGGCTATGCCACGCCCCTGAGGGCTCACGGAGCCACCTCGAGGTCGGGTACGACCTCCCGCAGCTGCTCGGCGGTCAGCGCCCCCGCACGCAGCAGGACGGGAACCTTCCCGGTGACGTCGACGATCGACGACGGCAGGGTGCTCGGGGTCGGGCCGGCGTCCAGGTACACGGACACGGAGTCGCCCAGCATGGCGCGCGCGGCGTCGCAGTCCTCGGGCGCCGGGTGCCCCGACAGGTTCGCGGAGGAGACGGCCATCGGGCCGACCTCGGTCAGCAGCTCGATCGCGACGGGGTGCAGGGGCATGCGTACGGCGACGGTCCCGTGGGTCTCCCCCAGGTCCCACGCCAGCGACGGCTGGTGCCTGGCGACGAGCGTGAGCCCGCCCGGCCAGAAGGCGTCGACGAGCTCCCAGGCCTGCTCGGAGAAGTCCGTGACGAGCCCGTGGAGGGTGTTCGGGGAGCCGATCAGCACGGGCGTGGGCATGTTGCGGCCGCGCCCCTTGGCGGCGAGCAGGTCACCGACGGCCTCGGCGCTGAAGGCGTCCGCGCCGATCCCGTACAGGGTGTCGGTGGGCAGCACGACGAGCTCGCCGCGGCGCACTGCGGATGCCGCTTCACGCAGACCCGTCTTGCGGTCCGTCGCGTCGTTGCAGTCGTATCGCCGGGCCATCAGCGGGACTCCTCGTGCAGCAGGGGTGTGGCGGAAAGGGGCGTGGCGCTCACGGCAGGGCCTTGCGGGCGGTGGCGAAGCGCGGGCGGTTGTTCAGGTCGGGGTGGTCGGCGGCGTCGGCCCAGCCCCGCTCGTCGGCGAAGATCCACGGCACCTGGCCGCCCTGCGTGTCGGCGTGCTCGATGACGACGATGCCGCCGGGTCGCAGCAGGCGGTGGGCGGTGCGCTCGATCCCGCGGATGGTGTCGAGGCCGTCCTCGCCGGAGAACAGCGCCATCTCGGGGTCGTGGTCGCGGGCCTCGGGGGCGACGTACTCCCACTCGGTGAGCGGGATGTACGGCGGGTTGGAGATGACCAGGTCGACCTGTCCGTCGAGCTCGGGCAGCGCGCTCAGCGCGTCGCCCTGGTGGACGGTGACCCGTGAGCCCTCGGCGTTCTTACGGGTCCACCGCAGCGCGTCCTCGGACAGCTCGACGGCGTGCACGCGCGAGCGCGGCACCTCCTGGGCCATGGCGAGCGCGATGGCGCCGGAGCCGGTGCACAGGTCCACGATCAGCGGCTCGACCACGTCCATCGCCCGGACGGCCTGTATGGCCCAGTCCACGACCGACTCGGTCTCGGGCCGGGGCACGAACACCCCGGGGCCGACCTGGAGCTCCAGGTAGCGGAAGAAGGCGCGGCCGGTGATGTGCTGGAGCGGCTCGCGCGCCTCGCGGCGGGCGACGGCCTCCCAGTAGCGGGCGTCGAAGTCCGCGTCCTTGACGTGGTGCAGTTCCCCCCGTTTGACGCCGTGCACGAAGGCCGCGAGCTCCTCCGCGTCGAAACGCGGAGAGGGCACGCCGGCGGCGGCCAGCCGCTGGGTGGCCTGGGCCACCTCGGCAAGCAGCAAGTTCACGCTGGTCCTCCGGGCTGCTGTCGTACGGGGGGTGGAGCGAGGGTCAGTGCGCGGCCGCGAGCTTCGCCGCGGAGTCCGTGTCGACACAGGCCTGGATGACCGAGTCGAGGTCGCCGTCGAGCACCTGGTCCAAGTTGTACGCCTTGAAACCGGTCCGGTGGTCCGAGATCCGGTTTTCCGGGAAGTTGTACGTACGGATCTTCTCGGACCGGTCCACGCTGCGCACCTGGCTGCGACGCACGTCGGAGGCCTCCTGCTCGGCGGCTTCCTGGGCGGCGGCCAGCAGACGCGAGCGCAGGATGCGCATGGCCTGCTCCTTGTTCTGGAGCTGGCTCTTCTCGTTCTGGCAGGAGGCGACCACGCCGGTCGGAATGTGCGTGATGCGGACGGCGGAGTCGGTCGTGTTGACGGACTGGCCGCCGGGGCCCGAGGAGCGGTACACGTCGATGCGCAGGTCGTTCGCGTTGATCTCGACCTCGACCTCCTCGGCCTCCGGGGTGACGAGCACGCCGGCGGCGGAGGTGTGGATGCGGCCCTGGGACTCGGTGGCCGGCACGCGCTGGACGCGGTGCACGCCGCCCTCGTACTTCATCCGGGCCCACACGCCCTGGCCGGGCTCGGTGGCGCCGTTGCCGCCCTTGGTGCGGACGGAGACCTGGACGTCCTTGTAGCCGCCGAGCTCGGACTCGGTGGAGTCGATGATCTCGGTCTTCCAGCCCACGCGCTCGGCGTAGCGCAGGTACATGCGCAGCAGGTCACCGGCGAACAGGGCGGACTCGTCGCCGCCGGCGCCCGCCTTGATCTCCAGGAGCACGTCCTTGTCGTCGCTGGGGTCGCGCGGGACGAGCAGCAGGCGGAGCTTCTCGGTGAGCTCCTCGCGCTGCGCGCCCAGTTCCTTGGCCTCGGCGGCGAAGTCGGGGTCGTCGGCCGCCAGCTCCTTGGCCGTCTCGATGTCCTCGGCCGTCTGCTTCCACGCGCGGAAGGTGGCGACGATCGGAGTCAGCTCCGCGTAGCGCTTGTTCAGCTTGCGGGCGTTGGCCTGATCGGAGTGGACCGACGGGTCGGCGAGCTTCTTCTCAAGATCGGCGTGCTCGCCGATCAGTTCCTCGACCGCCTCGAACATCGGGTGCTCCTGTGGTGAAAGTCAAAAATGGCTGGGCTGGGCTGAACGACGACAAAGGCGCCGGTCCTGCCGCCCCCGCGTGGTCAGGGGGCGGCCGGTGACCGGCGCCTGGGTCGCGCTACTTCTTGGCCGCACCCTTGCCGAAGCGGGCCTCGAAGCGGGCCACACGGCCACCGGTGTCGAGGATCTTCTGCTTGCCCGTGTAGAACGGGTGGCACTCGGAGCAGACCTCGGCACGGATGGTGCCCTCGGTCAGGGTGCTACGGGTGGTGAACGACGCGCCACAGGTGCAGCTGACCTGGGTCTCGACGTACTCGGGGTGAACATCGCGCTTCAAGGTGTCTCCTAGATTCGGGAGGGCGCCGGGTCGCAGGAGCCGAATTGCGCACTGCGTGAACCGGGGCCGACAGACCAGTCTGCCAGGACCGGGCCGCCTGTCAAAATTCTGAGAACGCTCCCCTCAACGGGGACGACACGCCATCTATTCCGGACCCGTTCCGGCCGGCTCCCGCGCCCCCGCTCGCGCCTGCGCCCCCGGCACCTACTGGACGATCGCCCCGGCCGCGCTCTTGTCGCCGGCGGACTTCTCCGTCGCCTGCGCGGGGATCGGCCGGTCGGCCAGGAGGGCGTCCCAGACCATCTGGGACTCCTTGGTGAGCGGCACCACGCGGTCGTCGTCGAGCGGGTCGCCCATCACCGGCAGGGTGATCATGTGCATGTTTTCCGCACCGATGCCCTGGAGGCCCTGGGCGAAGCCCATGAGGGACTTCACGTCACCCAGCGGCTTGTCGGTGGTGATGGCCTTGGTGGCGGAGTCCGCGAGGTCGAGCAGCCGCTTGGGGTTGTCGAAGACGCCGATGCCCTTGACCTGCTTGATCAGCGCCTTCATGAAGGCCTGCTGGAGCTGTATGCGCCCCAGGTCGCTGCCGTCTCCGACGCTCTTGCGGGTCCGGACGAGGCCGAGGGACTGCTCCCCGTTGAGGGTGTGGGCGCCGGGCGGGAGGTCGAGGTGGCTGCCGCTGTCCTTGATCGGCTTCGTCGTGGTCAGCGGGACCCCGCCGAGGTTGTCGATGATCTTCTTGAAGCCCGTGAAGTCGACCTCGATGTAGTGGTCCATGCGGATCCCCGACATCTTCTCGACGGTCTTCACCGCGCAGGCGGCCCCGCCGATCGTGAAGGCCTCGTTGAACTGGGCCCGCTTGCTGCCCGCGTTGGTCTTGCCGTTGGCGGTGGTGCAGGCGGGGCGCGGGAGCATCGTGTCGCGGGGGATGGACACCACGCTCGCCTGGTGGTGCCCCTCGTAGAGGTGGACGATCATCGCGGTGTCGGAGCGGGCCGAGCCGCCGTCGTCCGAGCCGTACTGGCTGTTGGCGCCGTCCCGGGAGTCGGAGCCGAGGACGAGGATGTCCATCGAGCCGTTGTCGACATTGGCCGGGCGGTCCTTGCCGAGGGCCTGGTCGATGTCGACGCTCTTCAGGTTGCCGTTGAGCTTGAAGTAGACGTATCCCAGGCCGGCGCCGCCCAGCAGGACCACGCCGGCCGCTATCCAGGCGGCGAGCACGAAGCCCCGGCGGCGCGGGGGTTTCCGTCGGCGCCGTGTGACGGCACGGCGGCCGCGCCCCCTGCGTTCCTCGCTCATGCTCTCCTCAGTCCTGCCGTCCGGTACACCCCTGCTTGACCCGCCCTCTTTCACTCAGACGGACGAGCGGGTTCCAGGGTTCCACGACTCGCGCGGTGGTCGAGTGCGTCAAAGGTCACAGGGAGGTCTCGGGGAGGTCGCGGGGCGGGGGCGAACGCACGACCGCCCCCGCCGCGAGGTGCGGCGGGGGCGGTCGTGGTGCGCGGCGATCCGGTCAGTCGTCGTTCTTGCCGGCCGGGGTCGTCTTGGCGATCTGCATCAGGAACTCGGCGTTCGACTTCGTCTGCTTCATCTTGTCGAGCAGCAGCTCGATCGCCTGCTGCGAGTCGAGCGCGTGCAGCACCCGGCGCAGCTTCCAGACGATGGCGAGCTCCTCGCTGTTGAGGAGGATCTCCTCCTTGCGGGTGCCCGACGGGTCGACGTCGACGGCCGGGAAGATGCGCTTGTCGGCGAGCTTGCGGTCGAGCTTGAGCTCCATGTTGCCGGTGCCCTTGAACTCCTCGAAGATCACCTCGTCCATGCGCGAGCCGGTGTCGACGAGCGCGGTGGCCAGGATGGTCAGCGAGCCGCCGTCCTCGATGTTGCGCGCGGCACCGAAGAAGCGCTTCGGCGGGTAGAGCGCGGTCGAGTCGACACCACCGGACAGGATGCGGCCGGAGGCGGGCGCCGCGAGGTTGTACGCGCGGCCCAGACGGGTGATGGAGTCCAGCAGGACGACCACGTCGTGGCCCAGCTCCACGAGACGCTTGGCGCGCTCGATGGCCAGCTCGGCGACGGTGGTGTGGTCCTCGGCCGGGCGGTCGAAGGTCGAGGAGATGACCTCGCCCTTGACCGACCGCTGCATGTCGGTGACCTCTTCCGGACGCTCGTCGACCAGGACGACCATCAGGTGGCACTCGGGGTTGTTGGTGGTGATCGCGTTGGCGATCGCCTGCATGATCATGGTCTTGCCGGTCTTCGGCGGGGCCACGATCAGGCCTCGCTGACCCTTACCGATCGGCGACACGAGGTCGATGATGCGGGTGGTCAGCACGCCCGGGTCGGTCTCCAGGCGGAGCCGGTCCTGCGGGTAGAGCGGGGTCAGCTTCTGGAACTCCGGCCGGCCTCGGCCGGATTCGGGCGCCATGCCGTTGACGGAGTCCAGGCGCACGAGCGCGTTGAACTTCTCGCGGCGCTCGCCGTCCTTGGGCTGACGGACCGCACCGGTGGTGTGGTCACCCTTGCGCAGACCGGCCTTGCGGACCTGGGCGAGGGAGACGTACACGTCGTTCGGGCCGGGCAGGTAGCCCGAGGTCCGGATGAACGCGTAGTTGTCGAGGATGTCGAGGATGCCCGCGACGGGGATCAGCACGTCGTCGTCGGCGACCTGCGGCTCGTTCGGCGCGAACTCGTCACGGCCACGACGACCGCGACGGTCGCGGTAGCGGCCGCGACGGCCGCGACGGCCGTCCTCGCCGTCGAAGTCGTCCTGCGGACCCTGGTCCTGACGACCCTGCTGGCCCTGACCCCGGCCGCCCTGCTGCTGGCGGTCGGCACGGTCCTGACGGCCGCCGCCCTGGCCGGCCTGGCCGCCCTGCTGCTGGCCGCCCTGCTCGTCGGTCTTGGCGCCCCGCTCGCGACGGCCCTGGCGGTCGCCGCGCTCGGCACGGTCACCGCGCTCGGCACGGTCACCGCGCTCGCCGCGGTCACGGCGGTCACGACGGGTGCGGCCCTCGCCCTCCTGCGCCTGGCCCTGGCCCTGCGTGGAGATCGCGGTGGCGGCCTCGGCCTTGACCTCGGTCTGCGTGGCGACGGGGGCGGTCTCGGTCTTCTGCTCGACCTGCACGACGGCGGCGGGGGCCGAGGACTCGGGGCTGCCCGAGGGAGCGGTCGCCCGACGGCGGCGGCGCTCGCCGACCGGGGCGTCCTCCGCCGCGCGCTCGGCCTCGCCCGTGCGGGCGGGGCTGCCCGCCGGCTGGCCCGGGATCTCGATCTGCGCCGGGACGGCGGGCTTCTCGGCGGGCGCGGCGGCCTCGCCCGTACGGGCCTTGCTGGTGGCGCGGCGCTTCGGCTTGGTCTCGGCGGCGTCCGCGGCGGGGGCCGCGGCCTGGCAGCGCTGCCGCCCTGCGCCTCCTTGATGACCTCGATCAGCTGGCTCTTGCGCATCCGCGCGGTGCCCCTGATACCGAGGCCCGACGCGACCTGCTGCAGCTCGGCCAGGACCATGCCCTCAAGGCCGGTGCCGGAGCGGCGTCGCTTGGGGGCGGCGCCCGCGGCGGGAGCGCTGGTGTCGACGTTGGTGTCGGCAGCGCCCATCAGATCGGTGGTGTCGCTCACGAAGGGTCCTTCCCTGGAGCGGACGTCGGCCTGTCTGGCTCGGCGACCGGTTGTGCTGTCCGACAACGGTCCTAGGTGTGGACCGTGCCGGGGCGGTGGTCCGCCGGAAGATGTACGGCGGAGAGAAACGTGCGTGGGTGGTTCCGGCGAGAAGCCCCGAGCTGGAAGCGTGGGAATGTCACGCCGATTCCGGAGCGTGCTCGAAACTGCTGGCAGCGATCAAAGCAGTCGGGGAGGCTCCCGGAAGAAAGGTGGTCCCGGATGGGGACACTGAGCACCGAGCCATGGCGGCTTCGGATGCGCACTTGAGATTAACACTACCGGATCCAACAGACATTCCCCCTCTCAATCACCGGCAATCGCCCCTTCCGCGGGCCGGCGGCCTGCCCGGCCGCCCGCCCGGACGGGGCCGTGTCGCTACGACACGGACTGCCCGCCCTGGGTGCCCAGCGGAAGGACGCTCGCGCCCGCGGTGTCGAGGGCGAGCCGGTTCGCCGCCCATCCCTCGCCCGCGAGCCGCGCGACCTTGTCGGCCGCGTCGTTGTCGACCAGCGCGAGGACCGTGGGGCCGGCGCCGGAGATGACCGCGGGGATACCGTCCGCCCGCAGTCGGGCCACGAGCGCGACGCTCTCGGGCATCGCGGGGAGACGGTACTCCTGGTGCAGCCGGTCCTCGGTGGCGGGCAGCAGCAGCTCGGGGCGCCTGGTCAGGGCCTCGACGAGCAGACCGGCGCGGCCCGCGTTCACGGCCGCGTCCACGTGCGGCACCGTGCGCGGGAGCAGGCCCCGCGCGGTCTCGGTCAGGACCGGGTTGGCGGGGACGAAGACCACCGGAACGATGGAACGCGCCGGCTCCATACGGATCGCCCTGGCGCTCCCGCCGTCCATCCAGGCGAGGCTGAAGCCGCCGAGGAGACAGGCGGCGACGTTGTCGGGGTGACCCTCGATCTCGGTGGCCAGCTCCAGGAGCGCCGCGTCGTCGAGCTTGGCCTCCCCGCCTATGGTCACGGCGCGGGCGGCGACGATGCCGGCGCAGATCGCGGCGGAGGAGGAGCCGAGGCCCCGGCCGTGCGGGATGCGGTTGGCGCAGACGACCTCCAGGCCGCGCGGCTGCCCGCCCAGCAGGTCGAAGGCGGTGCGCATGGCGCGCACGAGGAGGTGGCTCTCGTCGCGCGGGAGGGTGTCGGCGCCCTCACCCGCGATGTCGACGTTCAGGCCCGAGTCGGCGACGCGGACGACCACGTCGTCGTAGAGCCCCAGGGCCAGGCCGAAGGCATCGAATCCGGGGCCGAGGTTGGCACTGCTGGCGGGGACGCGCACTCGTACGGCGGCGGCGCGGAACGCTGGACCTGCCATCGGTCGATGACACTCCTTGTGACTGTGCGAGATCTGGCGGCGGTGCGGGATCTTCGCTGCGAATGTACTGGAGAACGCACGACACCCGAAGGCCCTTGGGGCAGCACCGCGGTCATATGCGCGGTGGCGGATGTAAGTACAGCGTATCGAAGGAAGGTTCTCTCGCGACATAGGGCGCACAGGAGGCGCACGATGCGTGTCGTCGACTTCCGTCGGCTTCCGAGGGCTTCCGTTGACTTTTCGTGTCGTACGGGCCGAGTTGCCGGGTTCCGGATGGTTCCGGAACCCGGCGACGGGGCGTGGGCCTCAGGGTCGGGCCGGGCCCGGTGTCAGACCAGGCCGAGGCGCACGGCCGCGGCCTCGGCGTCCACCGGAACGGTGATCGGCTGCGGAGCGCCGGCGACCGCCCAGTCGGGGTCCTTCAGGCCGTTGCCGGTGACGGTGCACACGATCGTCTGACCCGGGTCGACGAGACCGGCCTCGGCGGCCTTCAGCAGCCCGGCCACCGACGCGGCCGAGGCGGGCTCCACGAAGACGCCCTCCTGCGCGGCCAACAGGCGGTAGGCGGCCAGGATCTGACGGTCCGTCACCTCATCGATGAAGCCGCCCGACTCCTCGCGCGCGGCGAGCGCGTACTCCCAGGAGGCCGGGTTGCCGATGCGGATCGCGGTGGCGATGGTGTGCGGCTCCTTGACGACCTCGCCGCGCACGATCGGCGCCGAGCCGGAGGCCTGGAAACCCCACACGCGCGGCGTACGGGAGGCAAGGCCGTCGGCCTTGTACTCCTTGAAGCCCCTCCAGTACGCCGTGATGTTGCCGGCGTTGCCGACGGGCAGCACGTGGATGTCGGGGGCGTCGCCGAGCGCGTCGACGATCTCGAACGCGGCCGTCTTCTGACCCTCGATGCGCACCGGGTTGACGGAATTGACCAGCGCCACCGGGTAGTTGTCGGACAGCGCGCGGGCCAGGTCCAGGCAGTCGTCGAAGTTGCCGTCCACCTGAAGGATCTTGGCGCCGTGCACCAGCGCCTGACCCATCTTGCCGAGCGCGATCTTGCCGCGCGGCACGAGGACGGCGCAGACCATGCCGGCGCGCACCGCGTACGCGGCGGCGGAGGCGGAGGTGTTGCCGGTGGAGGCGCAGATGACGGCCTTCGCGCCCTCCTCCTTGGCCCTGGTGATGGCCATGGTCATGCCGCGGTCCTTGAAGGACCCGGTGGGGTTGGCGCCCTCGACCTTCAGGTGGACCTCGCAGCCGGTGCGCTCGGACAGCACCTGCGCGGGGACGAGGGGAGTGCCGCCCTCGCGGAGCGTGACCACCGGGGTCGTGTCCGTGACCGGCAGCCGGTCCCGGTACTCCTCGATGATCCCGCGCCACTGGTGGGTGCGATTGCTGCTCATGGGTCCTTACTCCCCTTCAACACGCATGATGCTGGCGACACCGCGCACGGTGTCCAGCTTCCGCAGCGCCTCGACGGTCCCCGAGAGGGCGGCGTCGGGCGCGCGGTGAGTGACGACGACGAGGGAGGCCTCGCCGTCCTTGCCCTGCTGGCGGACGGTGTCGATGCTGACTCCGTGCTCCGCGAAGGTCGTCGCCACCTGGGCGAGGACGCCCGGCTTGTCCGCCACATCGAGGCTGATGTGGTAGCGGGTGACGACGTCCCCCATGGGGCTGACCGGCAGCTGGGTGTACGCCGACTCGCCGGGCCCCGTTGCCTCGGCGAGCTTGTTGCGGCACACGGCGACGAGGTCGCCGAGGACCGCGGACGCGGTGGGCGAGCCGCCCGCGCCGGGCCCGTAGAACATCAGCCGCCCGGCGGCCTCGGCCTCGACGAAGACGGCGTTGTACGCCTCGCGGACGGAGGCCAGCGGGTGGCTGAGCGGGATCATCGCCGGGTGGACGCGGGCGGTGACGGACTCGCCGTCGGCCGCGCGCTCCAGGATCGCGAGGAGCTTGATGGTGCAGCCCATGCGCTTGGCGGAGGCGAAGTCGGCGGCGCTGACCTCGGTCATGCCCTCCCGGTAGACGTCGTCGAGGCGCACCCGGGTGTGGAAGGCGATGCCGGCGAGGATGGCGGCCTTGGCGGCGGCGTCGTAGCCCTCGACGTCGGCGGTGGGGTCGGCCTCGGCGTAGCCGAGGGCGGTGGCCTCGTCGAGCGCCTCCTGATAGCCGGCGCCGGTCGAGTCCATCTTGTCGAGGATGAAGTTCGTCGTGCCGTTGACGATGCCCATCACCCGGTTGATCTTGTCGCCGGCGAGGGACTCGCGCATCGGGCGGACCAGCGGGATCGCGCCGGCCACGGCGGCCTCGTAGTAGAGGTCCAGCCCGTGCTGCTCGGCGGCGGCGTGCAGCGCGGCGCCGTCCTGGGCGAGGAGAGCCTTGTTCGCCGAGACGACGGAGGCGCCGTTCTCGAAGGCGGTGGTGATCAGGGTGCGGGCGGGCTCGATGCCGCCGATGACCTCGATGACGACGTCGATGTCGCCCCGTTTGAGGAGGGCGGTCGCGTCGGTGGTGACCAGGGCCGGGTCGATGCCCTCGCGGACCTTGGACGGGCGCCGCACGGCCACGCCGGCCAGCTCGACCGGGGCGCCGATCCTCGCCGTCAGATCGTCGGCGTGCGTCGTCATGATGCGCGCCACCTCTGAGCCGACCACTCCACAGCCCAGCAGCGCCACCTTCAGCGGACGCGTACGCATCATTTGACCTACGCCTTTCGATCTTCTTCGCTCCCGGCGCGCGGTTTGCGCGTCAGGTGTGAACCAGTCTCACTCAATGGACAGGACTTTCCATCCTCGGTCCATTGAGTGAGACACCTATTTTGAGGGTCGGAACCCCGGTCCGGAAAACAATGGAATCACCCCAGGTCCAGACGCAGGAGATCCTCCTCCGTCTCCCTGCGGACGATCACCCGCGCCTGCCCGTCGCGCACGGCCACGACCGGCGGGCGCAGGGCGTGGTTGTAGTTGCTGGCCATGGAGCGGCAGTACGCCCCGGTGGCCGGAACGGCGAGGAGGTCGCCCGGCGCCAGGTCGGCGGGGAGGAACGCGTCCTTGACCACGATGTCACCGCTCTCGCAGTGCTTGCCGACGACACGGACCAGCATGGGCTCGGCGTCGGAGACGCGGGAGACGAGGGTGACGGCGTACTCGGCGTCGTAGAGGGCCGTGCGGATGTTGTCGGACATGCCGCCGTCGACGGAGACGTACGTGCGCAGCCCTTCGAGGGGCTTGATCGTGCCGACCTCGTAGAGGGTGAAGGCGGTGGGGCCGACGATGGCGCGGCCCGGCTCGACGGAGATGCGCGGGGCCTTCAGGCCGGCGCTCTCGCATTCGCGCGCCACGATCTCGGTGAGCGCCTTGGCGATCTCGTGGGGCTCGCGCGGGTCGTCGGCGGAGGTGTACGCGATGCCGAGGCCGCCGCCGAGGTCGATCTCGGGGAGCTCCACGCCGTGCTCGTCGCGGACGGCGGCCAGCAGCCGGACCACCCGCTTGGCGGACACCTCGAAGCCGGCCATGTCGAAGATCTGGGACCCGATGTGGGAGTGGACGCCGAGCAGCTCCAGGCTGTCGTGCCCGAGCGCCCGCCGGACGGCCTCGGCGGCGGAGCCGTCGGCGACGGCGATGCCGAACTTCTGGTCCTCGTGGGCGGTGGCGATGAACTCGTGGGTGTGCGCCTCGACGCCGACGGTGACGCGGATCTGCACGGGCTGGCGTACGCCCAGCTCACGGGCGATGTGCGCGACGCGGGCGATCTCCTGGAAGGAGTCGAGCACGATCCGGCCGACCCCGGCCGTGACGGCCCGACGGATCTCGTCCTCCGACTTGTTGTTGCCGTGGAAGGCGATCCGGTCGGCGGGCATGCCGGCGGCGAGGGCGGTGGTCAGCTCGCCGCCGGAGCAGACGTCGAGGTTCAGGCCTTCTTCCTTGAGCCACTTCACGACGGCCTTGGAGAGGAAGGCCTTGCCGGCGTAGAACACGTCGGCGTCCTTGCCGAAGGCGTGCGCCCAGGCGCGGCAGCGGGCGCGGAAGTCCTCCTCGTCGAGGAAGTAGGCGGGGGTGCCGAACTCCTCCGCGAGGCGGGTCACTTCGATGCCGCCGACGGTGACGATCCCGTCGTCGTTCCTCGTCACGGTCCGGGCCCAGACCTTCTCGTCCAGCGCGTTCAGGTCGGCCGGCGGGGGCGCGTAGTGGCCCTCGGGCAGGACGTCGGCGTGGCGGGGCCCGGCGGGATGGGCGGAGCGGCTCATCGGTATCTCTCTTCGCGGTTCAGCGGTTCAGCGGTTCACAAGCTGTCGGGTGGGGCTATGCCGAGGAGGGCCAGGCCGCCGGCCAGCACCGTCCCGGCGGCTTCGGCGAGGGCCAGCCGGGCGCGGTGGGCGGCCGAGGGTTTCTCGTCCCCGATGGGCAGGACCGCGTACTGGAAGTCGAGGAGCGCGTCGGCGACGGCGACGAGGTGCCGCGCGATCCGCTCGGGCGCCTGGTGAAAGGCGGCGGCTTCGAGGACGAGGGGATACTCCCCCAGCAGCGCGAGCACGCGCTGCCCGTGGGCGGGTTCTCCCCCTGCTTCCCCTACTTCCCCCTCACATCCGAGTCGGCGGGCCTCCCGGACCAAGGCCCGGACGCGCGTGAAGGCGTACCGCACCAGGAAGAACTCGTTGGACTCGTCCTGGACGAGGAGGCTCGCGTCGAACTGGGGGGTCTCGCGGGCGGGGGTCGCGAGCATGGCCCACCGGGCGGCGTCGGCTCCGTAGCGGGCGGGGGCGTCGAGGTCCCGGTGCGCGAGAGGTGCGACGCGGGGCGCGGCGGGGCCCTGCCCCTGGCTCGCCCGGATCCGGTCGACGGTCTCGCGTACGGCGCGCTCGCGCGGGCCGGGGGCGGGCGTGCTCGCCGCGGTGGCCTCGTACGCGTCCTCGGCATACCCGTACCGAAGGCCGCGGCCGAGCACCTCGCGTACGAGGTCGGCGGCGGGGCGGGGGGCGAGGGTGAAGTTGAGGAACCCGGGGCCGGTGACCTCCACCCGGGTGATGCCGGGCTCGCCGGCCAGGCGGGACGCGAGCTCCCGCGCCACGTCGGCGGGGCGGTGCGGCGTACCCTTCGCGAGCTGGAAGGCGACCGGGGTGGCGTACTCCCCCACCCCTCCGGGCCGCGTCCGCTCGACGACGATCCGCGCGGGGGCGGGACCGGCCAGTTCCCCGTCCTCGACGGCACGGCGTACGGCGCGTACGACGGCACGAGAGAGGTCGGCGGGGGTCACGCCACCCAGCGTAGGGGAGAAGCCCCCGGGTCACGCATCGGGTTTCGCCATGTGAACAGGGGGCTCCCTACCTCCCCCCGCGCCCGGCGGGCTCCCCTTTCCTCTCCCACCGCTCCTTGCGCTCCACGAGCCGACGCACGACCCGCACCAGCTCGGCGGGCTCGAACGGCTTGGCGACGAACGCGTCCACCCCGGCGGCGATGCCGGCCTCGACCTCGTGCTGCGTACAGGCACTGACGATGGCGACGGGCAGATGCCGCGTCCGCGGATCGGCCCGCAACCGCGCGGCGGCCCCGAACCCGTCCAGCCGGGGCATGACCACATCAAGGGTGATCGCGTCGGGACACACGCGGTGGACGATGTCCAGACACTCGGCACCATCGTTCGCGGTCACGACCTCGAAGCCCTCCAGCTCGAGATTGACCTTGATCAGCTGCCGGATGACCTTGTTGTCGTCGACAACAAGCACCCGGCGCGGGGCGCCTGGCACACCTTGAGAGTAGGTTGCCCTAAGCCCCCGCGTCCGGGTTTTCGCCACTTCCACCCCCTCCGGGCGACCGACCTCCCCGTCCCACCGGAATCCGTTCCTGATCACCCCGCGGGAGCTGGTAGTGTTCAACCCGTCGCCGCACAGCGAACGACACGCCCCCGTAGCTCAGGGGATAGAGCAACGGCCTCCGGAGCCGTGTGCGCAGGTTCGAATCCTGCCGGGGGCACTTCGCATGAAGTGCCCAAAGACCCCGCCATCAGCGAGTTCGCTGAGACGGGGTCTTCGCGTATGTGCGGGCGGCTACTCCTCGGGGGTGGGTGGGAGGAAGTGGGCGCGGAGGCGGGCGGCTTCTTCTGAGCGGTCGACCGAGTCGAGCCAGGCTTCGAGGCGGAGGAGGAAGGCCTCTCCGTCCGGGGAGTCGGGGGACAGGTCGAGGAGGTCCAGGAGGGCCGTCACACAGGTGAGGACGTCCACGGTGGGCTCCTCAGTC
Source organism: Streptomyces sp. RerS4 (assembly GCF_023515955.1). Classification (GTDB taxonomy): domain Bacteria; phylum Actinomycetota; class Actinomycetes; order Streptomycetales; family Streptomycetaceae; genus Streptomyces. Next base: position 4,870,431 of record NZ_CP097322.1, on the reverse strand, counting down.
GGGGTCGACGGTCGTTCGACCAGGTGTCGGAAGAGGGTGGCCACCTCGGTGTTGTTCGACGCCGCCGAGAGCTGTGCGAAGGGGCCGAGGAGTTCCACGGCGCGCTCGATGTCTTCCTCGTGCCGCGAGAGCCACCACACCGCCGCGCTGCCCGGGGTCTGGAGTACCTCGTCGGCCAGGTACTTGCGTCGACTGCGCTCGTACTGGCGCTCCTGCTCCCAGGTGTCCTCTTCCTTGCGCAGGCCCGCCAGTTTGCGGAGTCGGTCGCGGTCCTCGGGGACCAAGGCCAGGGTGACGTCCGTGGCCATCACGACCAGGGTGGCCGTGTCGTCCAGGGTGTGGGTGCCGAGGGCTTCCTCCAGGAGGTACTGGACGGCCCCGTGGCGTTCGGGACGTTCGTTGCGCGTGAACTCCTGGGCGCGCCTGATCACATGGGCCGCGGCGAGGCCGGAACGGTTGCCGTGCGGCACCGTGCCCTGGGTACCGGCGGGGCGCCACCAGACGGACGCCGAGAAGAGGAAGTCGTAGTCGGGCAGGGAGCTGGGGACGGCGACCCGCTCCAAGTGGATCTCCTGGAAAGGAGGCTCGGCGGGCTGCTGGGGTTCGGACGCCGTCTCGGTGGACTGCTGATGGTGGACGCGGGCACGCAGCCGGGCGCGTTCCGCGCGCTTCACCAGGATCAGTGCCACCGCCGCCCCCAGCGTCACCGCCAGGAAGATCCACGGCAGGTACGTGCTCATCGCACTCCTTCCGACTCGGGCGAGGGGACGGCCTCGTCCGGGACGAGTCCTTGGGCGACGTCGATGCCGTGGCGCAGCCACGTCGCGGTCGCGGTGCGCTCCGGCCGGCCGGCCGCCCAGTGGCATGTGGAGGTGTACAGCTGGTTGCCGTGCCGATCGCTGCCCGCGACGGCGTCGACCAGAACGCCGAGGGCCGCCTCGCGCCGTTCTTCGGGTATCCGCAGGACGGCGCTGAGCCAGCGGTGCACGAGCGGGGCCCAGTCGTGCCGGTCACTGAAGTCCATCGCGGCGCGCCAGACCTTGGCCAGGTCCGGCCAGGGCAGGTCGGCTGGCAGCACCGCGTCCTCGTAGAGGTCGAGGAGGAGGGCGATGTTGCCCGGCGAACGGGGGCCGAGGTAGGCCGCGATGCGCCGGTGCAGGTAGCGCAGGAGCCTCGGGTCACTCGCCACGAGGGCGAAGAGCGCCTCGCGCGCACTCCCGCCCGCGGGGTGATGTGCCAGGTGATGGAGTCGGACGACCGCGTGGTACGGGTGGGTCGCGGACATCGGGTCCCGGCAGACGTCGGTGAGCGCGCGCAGCAGACCGTCGGGGAGAGTGGGTTCCCGTGACCAGGTCCGGATCTGGTCCAAGACCTTTCTGACGTGGCGTTCGTCGGCGAGAGCCACTTCGAGCGCGGTCGCGGCCGGCGCGTGCAGGGGGCGGGGCGAGTCGCTGTCGGTCCAGCGCCGTACGAGGTCGAAGATCTCGGCGGGCCCCCCGGAATCGAGGATCCGTTCGACGAACCGCTCGGTCAGTGCCTGCTGGTCCGTGTCGGTGACGTCGCCCTGCGCGAGGACGTCCTCCACCCAGGTTCCGAAGGTCCGACGCAGGTCGGGGAAGTGCAGCCAGAAGTGGCGGCGGATCGCCGCGTCGTATTCCAGGTGGTCGAAGGTGACCAGCCCCCGTGCGTCCCTGCTGATGCGCAGTCGTGTCAGCTCGTCGAGCAGGTCGTCGCGTACGAAGAGGGCCGCGTCCGTTCCGTCGTCCTCGGGGCGGTGTCCCAGCGCCCGCAGCAGCCTGCTTCGGCTGTGGAAGACCGTGTCCGCCGGGAAGCCGTGCAGCATCGCGGTGCTGAGGAGGAGGGCGCGGCCCTCGGCGGACCTCACCTCCTTGATCTGCTGGGCTGCCTCGGCCGCTCGGTGGGTGACGGCGCCGAGGGCTTCGTCGGCCCATGCGCGGAACGCGTTTCCGTGGCGGCCACCGGCGCGGGCGCGATCGACGGTCGCGCAGAAGCGGGCCAGCTCACGCATCGGATCGTCGGCGAAGAACCGGGTCAGTGCCTCGGTACGCAGGTCCTCGTCCTCGAAGGGGATGCCCGCCAGGCGCAGGGAGCGTCGCACGACCGCGGGACCGTGGGGCCGTTCCAGGAGTACGACGAGGGGCTCGAACTGCGGATCCAGGAGGTGGTCCAGGCCCGACGGGAGGACGACGGCCAGCCGGGCCCCGGCCTCTTCGACGGCCGACCGGTACAGGGCGAGGGATTGCTGTGCCTCGATGTAGTCGGCGGAGGAGACAGCGGAGAGGTTGAGAAGGAAGCGGTCGCGAGGGCCGGCGTCCAGGGTGTCATCAGGCCGCGCCACCGTGAGTTCCTCGAACCGCCCCTGTGGACCGGAGACCTGGTCGGGCGCCTCGTGCAGGAGTACGGTCGCCGCGGCGTGGCGCCCGGTGCCCGGCGACCCCCGGAGCAGGACGACCGCTCCCGGCTCCGCGATCCGGTGGGCCGCTTCACCGAAGCGGGGCGGGCGGACGAAGCGCCGGCGCAGATCCCTGCGCCGCTCGCGGGCGATGGACAGCGGGTCCGGCCGCTGCCGGTGCGGGGCGGCGTGGAAGGAGTAGTTGTTGGTCTGAGGCCCGGAGCCGGTGTGCGTCGGGCCGGCCCTGCCCTCGGTGGCGTCTTCGGAACCGTCTTCCGTCATCACGCCTCGTCCCGGCGGCGCTCGGCGCGGTCGTGGTCGCGGTCACGGTCGTGGTCCCGGTTGCGCGGGGTGCGGTGGTCGTCGGCGCTTTCGACGTACTGGCGCATGCCGCCCGAGTTGTCGCCGGCCACGAAGTTCACGCCCATCCCCTCGCCGTTGAAGGAGGGGCCGTTGTACTGGGCTCCGGAGCCGGTGTGGATCGGGCCGTTCGGTTCGCTGATGAAGCTGTCGAGGTTGCCGTTGAGGAAGCCGATGCCTCCGCGCTGTTCGTGGCGGATGTCGCGGACCCGCATGCGGGTGGCGCCCGTGGGATCGGCGTCCGTGTCGGTGCCGGCCTGCGGGGGCGTACGGTCGGCCCCGGCGAGTCGGGGGACCAGCTCGGCCAGGTCGTCACCGAGCCGCCTCAGATCGCTCTCGGCGTTGCGGTGGTCGAACCGGCGGTACTGGTGGTCGGCCAGCTCCGCCAACTCGGCTGGCAGCATGCCGCGTTCGAGACGGGTGGAGCGGCCCACCAGTACGGGGACGACGTGCGCGCCGCATTCGATCGCCTCCCGGATCTCGACGCGCGTCCAGTCCTGCGGGTCTTCGAGGGCCGGACGTCCGGACCGACCCGGGGCCGTGACCCACTTCTCGCCGATCACGGCGAGCAGGACGCTGCTGCGGCGCACCGCCGTGAGGAGTTCCCGAGGGAAGGCCTGTCCGGGGCGGATCGACTTGCTCGCACGGAAGACGCGGTCGTCCCCGAACCGGCGGGAGAGCTCTCGTTCGATGAGGGTGGCGGTGGCTTCCTCGTCGCCGGTGCGGTAGTTGACGAAGATTTCGGGCATGGCGGATTCCTCTCCTGGCGGGAAAGCACGCGTAAGGACGACGCTCATGAAGACGGCACGCTTATGGGCGCGGGCCGGCTTGGGCGGGTGTGAAGGGTGGAGAAGTTCAGATGAGGGCCGGTTTGAGAGCCCAGGCCAAGGCGGGTTGCAATTCGCGGACGGCGCGGTTGACGCGATAGCGACCGAGTTCGTCGGACAGACGTCGGATGTCGGAGCGAACCGTCGCGGACGGGGTGGCCACACTCATGTCGAGCAGGCCCTGGGCAATGGCGCAGGAATGTTCGACTTCCCCCGCCGCGGCATGCGCGAGCGCCCGCCGGAATCCGTATCTCGTACGCGTCCTGAGAGCGTTCTCGGGAATGCGGTGGCATTCCCGGTCGAGGACCTGGGCCGCCTCGCGCGGACTGCCGAGGTCGTACAGGCACCAGCCGGTGACCATGGCGGCGGGATCAGCGAGGTTCGTGGTGCCGATCACGGGGCCGGGCCCGGCGTCCCCCTCGGCTGCGGCCAGGCTCCGGCGGGCCCGTTCCAGGGCGCGCATACAGGCGAGTTCGTCGCCGGCGAGGGCGTGGCCCTGGGCCTCGCGCTGCGCGGCCAACCCCCGGATCCTCGGGGGCAGTCGCCCGTCGGTCTGGGCCTGCGCGGCGAGCCCGATCGTGCCGGAGGAGTCGCCGTCGTACAGGGTGACCAGCGCCCTGCGGACCAGGGCGTACGAGGCCAGGTGCGGATCTTCTCCGGCCTGGGCCAGCAGCACGGCGTCGGCGGTCCAGGACAGCGCCGCCCGGACCATGCCCGCCTCCTGAGCCATCCAGCCCGCGAACTCCGCGAACCGCGAGGCGAGGACCAGGAGCGGAAGGCGGTCGCGCGGGGCGCCCGTGGACAGCAGCGCCACGACGGAGCGCGTCTGGGCCTCCAGTACGGGGAGCAGGGTGGCGGGATCGCAGCACTGACCGAGGGCGCGCGACTGTTCGAGTTGCGTGGTGAGGGCGTCGAGGAGAGCGGTCCCGCCGGAGGATGTCGCGTGGCCGGGTCTTTTGAGGACCGTGCCGATCAGGGTGTCGACGCCGACGGCGAGCAGCTCGGCCGGATCGAGTTCCCAGCGGCGGTCCACTGGCCCGGCATCGTCGTTCGCCCGGACGGCCGCGGTTCGGTTCCGAGGGGATGGTTCGACCAGTCTGCGCAATGCTCCTTTGGCGCGGAGAAAGGTGTCGACGCGGCGAACGAGATCCGGCGACGGCTTCACCTTCCCCCGCTCCACTTTGCTCAGATATCCCTTGGAGTAGTTCACCGCCAGGCTCAATTCAGTGAGCGTGTATCCGGCCTGATGGCGTAATCGACGCAGTTCGGGCCCCACGGCCGACCAGGTGTTCATCGAAGGCAACTCCCGAGAGATATGGCGCCCTTGGAGATCGATTCAGAGGCGAGTGTGGCATGCGATACCGGGCTGCGGGCGGCATCCCGGAGGTTTCCTGTTGCCTGTACGGACGGTGAGATTCGGGAGGGATTTCGTCACGTCGGGTGATCGGTGTTCCGGTGGTCTGTACGAGGGGGGTGGGGTGGGGTCTGTGGGATTGGGGGGTGGGTGGGGGGTGGGGGCGTGCGTAGGGTGGTGGGTGGGCCGCTTTGTGCCGTTGACCAGGCACTTTGCGGGGAGACAGCGCGTACAGGATGGGGCTACGACGATGCGTGAGCTGGCGGAGACGGCACGGCGGTGGGTGGCCGAGGGGCGGGTGGCGTTCCTGGCGCGGCCCGTGACCGAGTCCGGGTTCGGGCCGCGGGATCCTGCCGGGGCGGTGCTCGTGGACGCGGGTGGGGAGTGTTTCGGGGCCCTGTACCGCGGGGTGTTCGACGCCGAACTCGTCGCCGAGGCCGGGGCCATGGAGGGCGGCGGCCGTACGGCGCGGGTGTGCGAGGTGTCCGTGGGGCGGGCCGAGGCCGAGGACGCGCGGCTCACCTGCGGTGGGCAGGCCGAGGTGCTGCTGCAGCCGCTGGCGGCGATTCCGGCCGAGTGGTGGGAGTTGCTCGGCGCCGGGGCCGGGGTGGCGCTCGTGACGCGGCTCGGGGAGGGCGCGGACACCGCCGAGAGCGAGGTCGTACGGGCCGGGGAGCCGGCGGCCGATGACGCCGCGCGGCGGGCCGGGGAACTGCTGGGGACGCGGCGGCCGGGCCGGGACGCGTTGTACGGGGGCTCGGGGTTGGTGCTGGTGGAGGCGTACCCGTCGGCGCCGTACGTGGTCATCGGGGGCGGCGGTGAGTTGGCCGAGGTGATCGAGCGGCAGGCGGAGCTGTTGGGGTGGGAGGCGGTGACGGTGGACAACGCCGTCGACGCCGAGAAGGTGCTCGGCGCGCACCGGGACGCCGCCTGCCTGGTGATGCTGAGCCACCAGGAGGACTTCGACGTGCCGACCCTGCGGTTGGCGCTCGCGCTCGGGGTTCCGTACGTGGGTGCGCTCGGCTCGCGGCGGACCACCGCGCGGCGCACCGAGGGGCTCGTGGCGGCCGGGGTGACGGGCTCGGAGCTGGCCCGGGTACACGGGCCGATCGGGCTGGACCTGGGGGCGAAGACCCCTCCGGAGACCGCGCTCGCCATCTGCGCGGAGATCCTCGGCGTGCTGGGCGGCAAGGAGGGCGCGGGCCTGCTGCGGGATTCGAACGGTCCCCTGCGGTAGGGCGGGGAGGGGGACGGGTCCTGGCAGGCGCGCCCGTGCCATCCGTGCCGCGCCGGACGACGTGGGTGCGGTCGCTGGCGCGTATAGCCGGGTGAGCGCGTTGGCGCGCCGGGCCTGCCCGGACCGGGGGCCGCAGGCCCGGCGGGCCGGGCGGCCTGCGGATCGGATGCGGGCCGCGCCGGGCCATGCCCGGGGGCCGGGCAGAGCTGGCGGCCGAGTGGGCGGCGGGGCGGCAGCGGGTGGCGGCGGACCGGATGCGGTTCGGGGACCGGGCGCGTGGGGCGGGCCAACGGATCGGAAGCGGGCGGCGTCGGGCCGTGCCCCGGCGTGCCCGGCGGCCCGCATGGGCCAGCGGATCAGGCAGACCGGCGGGGGCGGCGGCGGACCGGATGCGATCGGCGGACCCGGCGGGGCGGCCGGCGGATCAGGTGCGGGCGGAGGACCGGGCGGGCCGGGCGGGCCTACGGATCGAGCACGGCCGGCGCCCGGGTATGCCCTGGGGCCGGGCAGAGCTGGTGCCCCGAATGGGCCGGCGGACCAGGCGGACCGGCGACGGGGCGGCCGGCGACCGGATGCGGTCGGGGGCGCGGGCGGGGCGGCGGCTGGGCGTCCAGCCGATCAGGTGTGGCCGGTGGACCGGGTGCGGTGGGGGGCCGGGCGGGCCGGCGGCGGGGTAGGTGTGCCGCCGGTGGTGAAGTGGGGCGGCGGGGTGGGCGGCTGGGGGGTGGGGGGTTGGGCCGGTTGGCGGGGGTTGGGTGGCGCATATTGGGGCTAAGTGCGGGAAAATGGGGTGTATGAACACGACCCTGACCTACATCGCGCTGGACAGGATCCTGACCGACATCGCGTGGTTCCTGGTGGTCGGAATCATCGTGGCCGGGTTCCTCCTCGGGGGGTTCAAGCTGGGCCAGCGCGTGCGGGCGAAGGAGCCGCCGCCGCCCACCCCCGAGAGCCAGCCGCACCTGCCGAACGGCGGCGCGGTGCACGAGGTGCGCGAGGAGCGCGAGGACGTCGAGATCCCGGAGGGCGGTCTACGTCCGCACGAGATGCAGGGCTACGGGAACTTCGGGTCCCGCCCCCACAGCCACCCCGAGGAGGCGCGCGCCGAGCGCGAATCGGGCTACGAGCAGCCCGAGGGGCCCGGACCGCACCCCCAGCCCGGCGCTCCCCCGGACGCGGGGCGCGGCGCCCACGCCTGACCTCAGCCGCCTGATCCGCCACAGCCTCTGACCCGCGCCTCCCGCGCGGGTCAGAGGTCTGTCAGGTCCGTCCGGAGCCGGAGTACCTCCGGCGGCGGGTGGCGGGTCGAGGTGTGTCGGATCTCGGCGGCCAGGGGCGGGTCCAGCGGGTGGTACGGCACGTCCCCGACGCCGATCGCCGTCGCGATCGACACAGGGGCGCGACCCGCCTTCCCACTGGCTGCCAGCGCCGCCGCCAGCTCGGCCCGCAGCCCCGCCGACAGCGGGCTCGACACCAGCGGGGTCTCGTCCTCCGCCCCGGCCGGCACCAGGACGAGCGCCGACGGGCGGCGCGGCGTCCCGGTGTAGCCGACCACCGCCGCGTCGCGGACGTCGGTGTGGCGCAGCTTGCGCCAGGCGCGCCGGCCGGCCGGGTAGGCCTCGTCCAGCCGTTTCACCACCAGCCCCTCGATGCCGCTGGCGGGCAGGGTCTCGTACCAGGTCTCGGCCAGTTCGACGTCGGTGGTCATCGGGACGGGCTGGAGCGGCGGGCCGAGCGGCAGCAGCAGGTCGACGAGGAGCGCGCGGCGACGCTCGTACGGGCGCCCGCGCACGTCGACCCCGGCCAGTTCCAGCACGTCGAACGCCGCGTACGAGGCCGGCAGGCTCTGCGCGAGCACCGCCGCGCGGGCCGCCGTCGGCGCCGCGGCCCGCCGCTGGACCAGCGCGAAGTCCGTGCGGCCGGCGCTCCAGACCACCACCTCGCCGTCGAGCACCGTCCCGGCGGGCAGCAGGAGGGCGGCGGCCACCAGGTCGGGGAAGGCCGCGGTGACGTCGCGCCCGGAGCGGGCCTGGAGCACGACACCGGTGGCCGTACGCACGACCACGAGGCGGTGGCCGTCGAACTTGGGCTCGTACGCCAGACCCGCCCCCTGCGGCAGGCTCCGTACGGCGACGGCGAGGGCGACGCGGATCGGCGGGTCCGTGGTCACGGCAGCCTCCCCGCCCGGTCCGGGTCGGTCAGCGGGGCGAACAGGTCCCCGTCGGCGGCGAGCCGCGGCGGGATGTCGTCGGCGAGGAACAGCAGGTCGGAGGGGGTACGGCAGGCGGTGACCTCCTCCCACGAGACGGGCGCGGAGACGGTCGGCAGGGCGCGGGCCCGCAGGGTGTAGGGGGCCGCGGTGGTCTTGGCGGCGGCGTTCTGGCTGTGGTCGACGAACACCTTGCCGGGGCGCAGGTCCTTGGCCATCCGGTGGGTGGTCAGCTCGGGCAGCGCCCGTTCGGCCTCCTGGGCCAAGCCCTTGGCGTACGCCGACACCTGCTCGGAGGGGGTCGGCTCGACCGCCACGGCCAGGTGGAGCCCCTTGGAGCCGGAGGTTTTGGCGTAGGCCTCCAGTCCGTCGGCGGCGAGCCGCTCGCGCAGCCACAGGGCGATGGCGCAGCACTCGACGACGCCGGCGGGCGGGCCGGGGTCGAGGTCGAAGACGATGCGGTCGGCGATGGCGGGGGCGCCGGCGCGCCACTGGGGGGTGTGGAACTCCACTACGAGGTTGGCGGCCCACATCAGGCTCGGCAGGTCGTCGACGACGACCTGTTCGGCGCGGGGGTCATCGGAGCGGGGCACGGGGGCCGTCCTCACCCATTCGGGGGTACCGGGCGGCGGGTTCTTGGTGAAGAACAGCTGCCCGTCGGGGCCGTCCGGATAGCGCAGGAAGGAGACCGGCCGGTCCCGGACGTGCGCGAGGAGGTGGTCCGCGATGGTGGCGTAGTAGTGCAGGACCTCGCCCTTGGTGAAGCCGGTCCGCTGGTACAGGACCTTGTCCAGGTTGCTGAGCGCGATCCGACGCCCCTCCACCATGGTGATCGGCGTCATACGATGAGATTGCCACGAATCAGGAGGAACCGTGCGATCCATTTGGAACGGGGCGATCTCCTTCGGCTTGGTCAGCATTCCGATCAAGCTCGTCAACGCCACCGAGAGTCATTCGATCTCCTTCCGTCAGATCCATGTGACCGACGGCGGCCGCGTCCGGTACCGCAAGGTCTGCGAGCTGGACGGGGAGGAGGTGTCCGGCTCCGAGATCGGCAAGGGGTACGAGGAGGCGGACGGGTCGATCATCCCGATCACGGACGAGGACCTGGCGCAGCTGCCCATTCCGACGACGAAGACGATCGAGATCGTGTCCTTCGTCCCGGCCGACGAGATCGATCCCCTCCAGATGGACGCCGCGTACTACCTCGCGGCGAACGGGGCCACGGCGGCCAAGCCGTACACGCTGTTGCGGGAGGCGCTCAAGCGCAGCCGGAAGGTGGCGATCGCCAAGTTCGCGCTGCGGGGGCGGGAGCGGCTGGGGATGCTGCGGGTCGTCGACGATGTGATCGCGATGCACGGACTGCTGTGGCCGGACGAGATCCGGGAGCCGGAGGGGGTGGCGCCGGAGGCGTCGGTGTCGGTGCGGGAGGCCGAACTCGACCTGGCGGACGCGCTGATGGCGACGCTGGGCGAGGTGGAGATGGCCTCGTTGCACGACGACTACCGCGAGGCCGTGGAGTCGATGCTGGAGGCGAAGGCGAGCGGCGCGTTCGAGCCGACGGAGGCCGTGGTGGAGCCGGCGGGCGGGAAGGTCATCGACCTGATGGCGGCGCTGGAGAGCAGCGTACGGGCGGCGAAGGCCTCGCGGGGCGAGGCCGAGGAGACGGGCGAGAAGACGGGCGAGGAGGGGCCCGAGGCCGAGGTGACGCCGATCCGGCGGGGGGTGAAGAAGACGGCGGCCGCGTCGCCGAAGGCGGTGGGCGGGAAGAAGTCGACGGCTTCGAGCGCGAAGAAGACGGCCTCTTCGGCTTCGGCGAGGAAGTCGACGGCCAAGTCGACGGCGTCCAAGTCGACCGCTTCCGCTTCGAAGTCCACGGCCGCCAAGTCCACGACGAAGTCCACCGCGTCGAAGTCCACGATCTCCAAGTCCGGCGCGTCGAAGTCCACTTCGGCCTCCGCGAAGAAGACGGCGGCGAAGAAGGCGGCGCCCAGAAAGCGCAGTTCGGCCTGATACGACGGCCCGACGGCCGCCTCAGGTCCAGGTCGGGAGGCTGCGGGCCAGGCCGAACAGGGCTTCCACATCCGGGGGTTTGAGGCACTGGGGTATCCCCCTGAGCGTGCTCGCGGCCGTCGGGGGTTGGAGGACCAGGATGTCCCGGACGGTCGGGGCCACCTCCACGCGGGAGGCGTCGGCCAGGGCCAGGACCGGGGTCACCGGCGCCGTCAACAGCCGGGCGGCGCAGGCCGCCGCGCGGCGGATCCAGCGCGGGTCGGGGCGGGGTTCGGAGCGGCCCACCGTGAGCAGCAGGTCCCCGATCCGGGCCCGCTGACGGCGGCCCGGGACGGTGCGGACGGCGAGCACCCCGGACGGGCCGACGAGCAGGTGGTCCAGGAGCCCGAGTCCGGGGAGCGGGACGTCGTGCAGGGCCCGCCAGTCGGCGGCTTCGAGGGCGTCGAGCTCCGCGCCCACCCGTTGCCGGGCGTGGAGGTCCTGGCGGAGCCGGTGGCGGGCCCGGCTGCCCGGGGTTCCGTAGGCGAGCTCGCCGATCAGGATCTCCCCCGGCCGGTTCGGGGCCAGGTCCTCGTCGGGTGGCAGGGCCAGGCGGCGCAGCTCGGCGGCGGTGGGGACGGGGGGCGGGCCCACGGTCCAGCCACCGGTCAAGTACGGGCGTAGGGCGGCCAGTACGGCGTCGCGTTGATCGTCGGACAGTACGCTGATCCGGTTGGTCCGACGGTCGTACCAGGCGACCGCCCGCCCGTCGGGCCCGTTCACGTACAGCATGCCCCGGCCGGGCCGACCGCTCGGAAGCACCTTGAGTGCGCGCATCGCCCTCACCCCCGCCCTCCATGGGAGCAGGCGGCGCCGCCGGCGGCAATCCCCCTGTTGTGTAACGACTCCGTCGGGTCGCTGCGGCATTGCTGTTACAAGGCCAGCGCCATATCGCAACGGCCGCCGCCTACGTTGGTGCCCTCTGGACCCACTTGCCCTCCGGCCCCACTGCCGGTCCTCCTGCCCGCGTCGAAGGAAGCCCGTGAACACCGTCAGCCGCCGCACCACCGTTCGCGCCGTCGCCGTGACCGCCTGCGCCGCCGGTCTGCTGGCACTGCCCGCCGCCGCCGCGTTCGCCGAGGGGGCGCCGGCCGCTTCCGCGCCGGGTGCGCGGCGCACGCTCGTCAAGAGCGTCGCGCTGGCCGACGGCCGGTCGACGGCGAAGGTGTACCGGGTCGCGAAGGACGCGTACCAGGCCGACATCGTGCGCGCCGGTGCCACCGTGGCGACGCTGACCAGCCGGGACGGGTTCACCGGCTTCGGGAACACCGGTGAGCTGCACGCGGCGCTGCGGCCCGACGGCCGGCTGTCCTCGTGGGTCGACGGCACCCGCCCCGAGGGCGGTTCGCACCTGGTGGCCGGGGACGGACACAAGACGGGGACGCGCGGCGGCGGACACGTCACGCCGGCCGAGGAGCGCGGCCCGATCGGGACCGCCGACGCGCTGCGGCTGAACACCCTCGCCGACGGGCCGGGCGACGGCATGCTGCTGCTCGCGGCGGGCGGCGGCATCGCGGCCGTCGGCGCCGCCGGGCTGGGCTTCGCGATGCTGCGGCGGGGGCGTACGGACGGCTGACCCGGGCGGCCCTGGTCCCGGGGCCCCGGCTCCGGGGGCTCAGGGGTTCGGACGGCTCAAGGGTCCTAACGGCTCCCGACTCGGACGGCTCAGGGGGTCGGGGGCTTCGGGGGCTTCGGGGGCTTCGTCCAGGGCCAGCGCGGGCGGGGCTTCTCACCCGTTGGGGAGAAGGCGTACTTCCAGCCCTTCTGGAGGTGCAGCCGCTTCGTGTAGCCGGCCGGGACGCGCTCGTAGAGCAGGACCGTCGGGGGGCCGCCGTCCGGGGCCGGGACGGGGATCTCGTACCACTTCGGCGGGTGGCCGGTCGGGCCGACGAGGACGGGGAGGACCCTGCCGTCCATCGGGCCCCCTTCGAAGGGGGTCGGTTCGCTTCTCACCCCACCAGTGTCACCCGTGCCACCCGGCGCGCGTCACAGCAGGTGCGCGGCCTCGGAGACCACGGGGACGACACGCCGGGCGAGGACGCCGACCGGGCCGTCCGCCGGTTCCAGCGCGAGCGCCGCCCGCGCGGCGGCGGCCGTCTGCGGGTCGGTGGCGGCGGTGGCCGTGAGGAGGGCGATGAACTGGTCGACGAGCCAGTCGCGCAGGGAGTCGACCTCGGGCTGTTTGCCCTCGTCGATCCAGATCAGCGAGGCCGCCTCGACGGCCGTGATCCAGGTGCGGACCATCATGCGCAGGCGCGGGCCGGGGGCGGGCACGCCGAGGTGGACGAGGATCTGGTGGGCGGCGGCGCGGCGGATGCCGTCCACCGTCGCGGTGGTGCGGGAGGTCTCGACGACGCTGCCGCCGTGGAGGAGGGCGGCGAAGCCGGCGTCGTGTTCGTCCACGAAGGCCAGGTAGCGGTCCAGGGCGCGCGACAGTCGGCGGGTGAGGGGGCCGGACTGGGGTTCGGCGAAGCACAGTTCGAGCAGGTCGGCCGCCGAGCGCAGGGCCGCCTCGTAGAGCTGCTGTTTGCCGCCGGGGAAGTACCGGTAGACCAGCGGCCTGGACACCCCGGCGGCCTCCGCGACGTCGTCGAGGGAGACCTCTTCGGGTGCCCGCTGGGCGAACAGCGCCAGGGCGGCGTCGAGGAGTTGGGCCCGCCGCTCCTCGACGCCCAGTCTGCGGTAGGCCCGTACGGTCATGTGTGCAGCGTAGACGAGACCGCTACGCGAGGAGGCCGGACATCTGCCAGAGTCGACGGCCGACTCCGCTGAGCACGCCGATGTCGTCGAGGAAGTCGGTGAGCCGCTTGGCGCCGGTCTGCATCACCTCGCGGCGGTGGCCGCTGGCCCTGACCTGGGCGACGGCCTCGCGCCGGTCGAGGCCGACGTTCTCGTAGACGGCCGGGTTGACGAAGGCGCGGGAGAAGACGCGGGCGGCCTCGCCGCAGCTGACGCGGGTCAGCTCCCGTTCCCAGCGCGGGGCGGTGAGCATCTGGCGGCGCAGTTCCTCGCGGGCGTAGCGGACGTGGCGGGCCTCTTCGATGACGTGGATGCGGGTGACGCCGCGCACCAGGGGCTGGACGCGCTCGTCGGGGAAGGTCAGGCGCTGCATCCAGTCGAGGACCTCCTCGCCGAGGAGGGTGCAGGCGAAGGAGCCGGGGGTGGTGGAGACCGTCTTGAGGACGCGGCCGAGGTTGTGGTGGACGCGGGAGACGGGGTACTCGGGGGCTCCGTGGTGGCGGATCATGCGGGCGAACATCATCGAGTGCCGGCATTCGTCGGCGATCTCGGTGAGGGCGTAGCGGACGTGGTTGCTGGTCGGGGACTTGTCGTAGATGTGGCGGACGAGGAGCTGCATGAGGATGATCTCGAACCAGATGCCGAGCGAGCCGAGGGCGGCGGCTTCGTGGCGGGAGAGTTCGACGCGCTGCTCCTCGCCCATCCGCTTCCACATCGGGGTGTCGTAGAGGGAGATCAGCTCGGGCGGCCAGTAGTACTTGCCCTCGACCGGCGGGGTGTCCCAGTCGAGTTCCGTGTCCGGGTCGAAGGAGTGCTTGGCCGAGGATTCGAGCAGGCGCTCGGCGACCTGTTCGCGGTCCTTGAGGAGACCGAGGGCGTCCCTGAGCGCGGGTCGCTGCGTCACTGTCGTCATGGCTTCGGGCACCTCGCGTGTGGATGGCTCGGCTCTGGGCACCTCCGGGTTACCGGCGGTCACCTCTTATGAGACTGCTCGTCAGCAAGGCCGTCAATCCCCCGCGCGCGACTTGTTGACCCCACGTCTAGCAACGTGTGACGCTGCCAACCGTCCAGTCCTGTACGGAAGTACGTGAGACCAGGAGGCGTCAGTGTCGACGCACGAGCTCTACACCAAGGCCCCGGGCGAGGACGTCTGGCGGATCCCCGCCTCCGGTTCGGCCCGCTTCAGCTGGGAGTACGACGGCGGCCGCGAACGGCTCCTCGCCCTGTACCAGAAGGGCAAGGACAAGCAGTGGGACGGCGCCAAACGCATCGACTGGGACATCGAGGTCGACCCGTACGACCCGCTGGGCACCCCCGACGAGGTCCTCACCCTGTACGGGACGCGGTACTGGGCCAAGATGACCGAGAAGGACAAGGGCGACCTGCGACGCCACTACAGCGCCTGGAACTTCAGCCAGTTCCTGCACGGCGAGCAGGGCGCGATGGTGTGCGCGGCGCGCATCGTGGAGTCGGTGCCCGACCTCGACGCGAAGTTCTACTCGGCCACCCAGACCATGGACGAGGCCCGCCACGCGGAGATCTTCGGCCGCTTCCTGCACGAGAAGGTCGGGATGCTCTACCCGGCCAACGACCACCTCCGGGAACTCCTCGGCGACACCCTGCGCGACTCCCGCTGGGACATGCCGTACCTGGGCATGCAGGTGCTCATCGAGGGGCTGGCGCTGGCGGCGTTCGGCATGATCCGCGACACCACGGACAAGCCGCTGCCGAAGCAGATCCTCGCCTACGTGATGCAGGACGAGGCCCGCCACGTGGCCTTCGGACGCATGGCCCTGCGCGACTACTACCGGCAACTGACGGACGCCGAACTGCGCGAGCGCGAGGAGTTCGTGATCGAGGGCTGCCACCTGATGCGCGACCGGCTGCGCGGGGTGGAGGTGCTGGAGAACTTCGGCGTCCCGAGGAAGGAGGCCGAGGAGTTCAGCGAACGGTCCGAATTCCTGCGGCTGTTCCGCAAGCTCCTCTTCAGCCGGATCGTGCCGTGCGTGAAGGACATCGGCCTGTGGGGCGACCGCCTCCAGAAGGCGTACCTGGACATGGGCGTCTTCGACATGGGCGACTCCAACCTCGACCTCCTGATGACCCAGGACGAGGAGATCGCCGAATCCCTCGACCGCGAACGCTTCGCGGCCGAGGAACGCGCCCGCGTGGCGGAGGTGGAGGCCACCATCCAGGAGGGCGCGGGCGGGTCGGCGGGATCCGCGGCACGGGAATAGTGTGATTACTCTGAGTGAGAACAGGCGCGTGGCGTGCGGGGGTGGGGGGCACACCAAGGGGTATGGCTACGGGCGCTTTCGGGTGGGTGCGGTGGGTGGGGTCGTTGGTCGGGGGGCGGCGGGAGGTGGTGTTCGAGGCCGACTTCGGGTCGGCCGCGCAGTGGGTGGCCGGGCGGTCCTGGGCGTATCCCGACGGGGGGCCCGTCAATCCGGGGGACAACAAGCTCGACCACCTCACCGCCGACCCCGCCTACAGCCGCGGCGGCACCTTCCGCGCCACCCCGCGCCCCGACGGGAACTGGGACACCGGACTGCTCACCACCGAGGGCAGCGACGAGGGGTTCACGGTGCGCACCGGCGACGTGCTGGAGGCCCGGATCCGCCTCCCGGAGGAGGTCGGGGCCTGGCCGGCGATCTGGACCTGGCGCGACGGCGACCAGGAGGTCGACGTCTTCGAGTACCACCCCGACAACCCCGACCTGCTGGAACTGTCCAACCACGTCCGCGAGGCACACCTCTACCACCGCGATCCGCAGGTCGCGCCCGGCGCCTGGGTCGACCTGAAGGTCGAGTTCGGCCGTAGCTCCGTCGTGTGGTGGGTCAACGGCACCCGCGTCTTCTCCGACCGGCGCGGCGTGGGCCGCGGCTGGCGCGCGTACCTCATCGTCAACCTGTCGGTGTCGGCCGGGCGTTACCACCCCGCGCCCGGACCGGGGGTGACGGAGATGTCCTACGAGGTCACGCGGCTTCGGGTGTATCGGTGACAGCGGCCCTTCAGCGCCGCCGAGGCCGGGCCGACAGTGCCGCCTCCATGACCGCGCGGGCGATCGGCGCCGCCGCGCTGTTGCCGCTGATGCCCCGCCGGTCGGCCACCGCGTCCTCGACCACCACCGCGACCGCCACCGCCGCCTGCGGCGCGTCCTCGGCCCTCGCCCAGGAGATGAACCAGGCGTACGGGGTACCGGCGTTGCCCACCCCGTGCTGCGCGGTGCCCGTCTTGCCGCCGACGACCGCGCCGGGGATCGCCGCGTTGCGCCCGGTGCCGTCCTCGACCACGCTCACCATCAGCTCCTGCATCCGCAGCGCCGTCGACGGACTCATCGCGCGGCTCAGCGTGCGCTGATCGGCGCGCCGGACCGGGGAGCCGTCCTCCTGCGTCGTGCGGTCCACCAGGTAGGGGGTCCGCACCTCGCCGCCGTTAGCGACGGCCGCCGCCACCATCGCCATCTGGAGCGGCGTCGCCTTCGTGTTGAACTGCCCGATCGAGGACAGGGCCAGCTGGTCCAGGCTCATGTCCGTGTCGAAGTCGGAGCGCGAGACCCACGACGGCACGCGCAGCCCGCCGTCGTTGAAGCCGAAGCGCTCGGCCGCCGCCACCATGCGCCGCAGCCCGACCCGCACCCCGATCTTCGCCATCACCGTGTTGCAGGACCACCGCACGGCCTCAGCCATCGAGGCGTCCTCGCAGCCGGTGCCGGCGTTCGGCAGCAGGGTGTCCGTGCCGGGCAGCGGGTACGGGTCGGGAGTCTGGGTGGGGGCGTCGGCGTCGGTGACCACGCCCGCGTCGAGGGCGGCGGCGGCCGTCACGATCTTGAACGTGGAACCCGGCGGGTACGTCTCGCGCAGCGCCCGGTTCAGCATCGGCCGGGTCGGGTCGGCGTTCAGCCGCTCCCAGGCCGCCTTGACCCGCGTGCCCGTGCCCGACAGCAGGCCCGGATCGTACGAGGGGCTGCTGACCAGCGCCAGGATCCGGCCCGTCGCCGGCTCCAGCGCGGCCACCGCCCCGCGTTTGCCACCGAGGCCCCGGTACGCGGCCGTCTGGAGGGCGGCCCGGATGGTGGTGGCCGCGTCGCCGCCGCCGGGGCGGCCGCGCGAGAGCTCGTACCAGAGCGGGAACGCCGACAGCCCCGGGTCGGTGCCCGCCAGGATCGCGTCCTCGGCGCGCTCGACGAAGCTGGTGCCGTACGTCTGGGAGGAGAAGCCGGTGACGGGCGCGTAGAGGGGGCCGTCGGCGTACGTCCGTTCGTAACGCAGGAGTTGTCCGCTGTCGCGGGAGCCCGTGACGGGTTTGCCGTCGACCAGGATGTCCCCGCGCGGTTCGGCGTACCGCGCGATGACGGGGCGCTTGTTGGCCGGATTCGCCCCGTAGGCGGCGGCCTCCCAGACCTGCACGCGGGCCACGTTGACGAGCAGGGCGAGCAGCAGCAGGGCGCAGAAGTACGCGCACCAGCGGATGTAGCGGATCACGCGGCCCCCTCCGCCGGGGGCCGGGGTCTGCGGGCGCTGTCGCTGAGCCGGACCAGCAGGGCGACGATGATCCAGTTGGTGACGACGGACGAGCCGCCCTGGGCCAGGAAGGGCATGGCCATGCCGGTGAGCGGGATCAGACCGGTCACGCCGCCCGCGATCACGAACACCTGGAGCGCGACGATCGAGGCGAGTCCGGTGGCGAGGAGGCGCCCGAAGGGGTCGCGCAGCGCGAGGCCGGCGCGGAAACCCCGGGAGACGAGCAGCCCGTAGAGCAGCAGGATCGCGGTGAGGCCGACGAGGCCGAGCTCCTCGCCGGCAGTGGCGAGGACGAAGTCCGATTTGGCGGCGAAGCCGATGAGGAACGACTGACCGTGGCCGAGGCCGGCGCCGAGCAGGCCGCCGGCGGCGAAGGCGAAGAGGGACTGGGCGAGCTGGCCGGGGCCCTCGCCGCGCTCGATGGAGGCGAAAGGATTCAGCCAGTCGTCGACCCGGCTGTGCACGTGCGGCTCGAAGGTGCCGACGGCGTAGGCGCCGAAGGCGGCGAGCAGCAGGCCGATGGCGATCCAGCCGATCCGACCGGTGGCCGTGAACAGCATGATCACGAAGAGGCCGAAGAAGAGGAGCGAGGTGCCGAGGTCCCGCTCCAGGACCAGCAACCCGACGCTGAGCAGCCAGATCGCGAGGATCGGGCCGAGGACCCGGCCGGGCAGCAGGCGCAGCCTCCAGAACAGGCGGCGGCCGGTGAGGGCGAGGGCGGTGCGGTTCGCGGCGAGGTAGGCGGCGAAGAACACCGCGAGCAGGATCTTCGCGAACTCCCCCGGCTGGAAGGACAGGCCCGCGAACCGGATCCAGATGTGGGCGCCGTTGACCGCCGGGAAGAAGACGGGGACCAGCATCAGGGCGAGGGCCGCGGTGACGGACAGGTACGCGTACCGCTGGAGGACGCGGTGGTCGCGCAGCACGACCACGACGAGCACGAACAGCGCCACCCCGAGCGCGGACCAGCGCAGCTGCGTGCCGGCGCCGGCCTCGCCGGGGGTGGCGAGGTCGAGGCGCTGGATGAGGACGAGCCCGAGCCCGTTGAGCAGGACGGCGATGGGGAGGAGGAGCGGGTCGGCGTAGGGGGCCCGGAGGCGGACGGCGAGGTGGGCCAGGAGGGCGGTGAGGGAGAGGGCTGCGGCGTAGTGGGGGGTTGAGGTGAGGGGGGTGGGGGTGGGGCTCGGGGTGGGGCCGCCTGTGAGGGCTACGTAGGAGTGGCCCAGGACCGAGATCAGGACCGCGCCGGCGAGGAGGGTCAGCTCGACGCCGCGACGCTTGGGGGCGTCGGCGTCGGGGGGCGGGAGCGGAGCGGGCTCCGTCACCTTCGCCGTCAGAGCGGTCATGGGGGAAACGTAGCAAGGGTGGGGCAGGTATGTCCGGTTATGTCATAGTGTGCCGAAGAGTCGTCAGAAACGGTCAGGAGTAGGGAGCCGCGCCGTATGGGACCTGTGGAGTTCATCGTCCTCGCCTTCCCGGAGGAGCAGCTGCGGGTCCCGGCGGTCGAGGCCGTCATGGGGCTGCGGAAGACGGGGGTGGTGCGCCTGATCGACGGGCTCGTCGCGACGAAGACGGCGGCCGGGGAGGTCCTGGCGGCGGAGTTCGACGAGTTCGTGGAGCTACGGGGCATCCTCGTCGGACGCGACGTCGCGCGGCTGATCGGCCCGGAGGACGTGCGGGAGGCGGCGGAACTGCTGGAGCGGGGCAGCTGCGCGCTGTTGTTGCTGGTCGAGCACGTGTGGGCACAGGACGCGGCACTGGCCGTACGGGCGGCCGGCGGGCGGATCGTGGGCTCGGTCCGGATCCCGGCGGACCGGGTGGAGGTGGCCTGATGTTCATTCGGCCGGTGGGCACGAAGGTCACGGCGACGCCCCGCGCCCCGGGGCACCCGCTGCTGCGGGGGATGCTGAGGCGCGCGGCGGGGGCGGGGGCGGGGGCTGCGGAGTGGGGGGAGGCGGCGGGAGAGGGAGCTGCGGAGGTCTTGGCGGAGGAGGAGGTGGAGGCGTTGGTGGAGGCGGCCCGGTACGAGGACCCGGGCGCGGAGCCGGAGCCCTGGGAGGAGGCTCCGCCGGAGGCGGGGGCGGAGCCGGGCGGGGCTGCGGGGGCGGAGGGTGTGGGGGCGGGGGGCGCAAAGGCGGCGGGGTCGGGGCAGCTGGTGGCGGAACTGACGCAGCTGGCCGACCTGGCCCGGGAGGGGCTGCTCACCCCGGAGGAGTTCACGACGGCCAAGGCCCTGCTGCTGGGGCGGGGGTAGGGGGCGGGGTGCCGGCGGGCGGGATCAGGGAGGGTATGGGGATTTCCCGACCAGGACCGGCCCCGTCAGCGATGAGCGAGGGGTCGGGGCCGTCAGCCTTCCCGGGCATCCGGGCACCTCATGGCCCCCTTCGGGAGCCCCCAGCGCACCGGATCGCTACGCGCTCCCCTCTTCTCGGCGAATGACGACCGTCTTGGGTCGCTGCCCGCCCGTTAGGACGATCAGATCGCACTGGGGAGCACCCTGGCGCATCCGGGCGGGGCTAAATGGGTTGGGCTCGGTCGGAAAGGGCCTGGGAGACGGTTCGGTGGGCTACGGCGGCCAGGGTCGGGTTGGTCTGGCGGTAGTAGTGCTCGGCGGTGAGGCCGAAGGCGAGGGCCCAGCCACGGCCTCGGGCCCACGTGGCGTCGTCCACGGCGGCCGCTTCGCGGAACAGGGGGCGGGTCTCAGGCGTGAGGAGGGTCCAGGCGGCCATCATGTCGCAGGCGGGGTCGCCGATGCCCACGCCCCCGAAGTCGATGACGGCGGCGAGCCGGCCGTCTTGGGCCAGCAGGTTGCCCGGCAGGAGATCACCGTGGAGCCAGACGGGTGCGTCCTGCCACTGCGGGAGCCGAAGGGTCTCCTCCCACAACGCGGTGGCCGCGTCTGCGTCCAGTGTTCCGTCGGCGCCCAGATCGCGGATGGCGGCCCGGACGCCGTCATCACGTGTCGCGACGGGCCCGCCCCGGAAGGACCGAGGACCGCCGGTGGTGTCGATCCGCCTCAGGGCGCTGACGAAGTCACCGAGCCGGACGGCGGCATCGCGCAGATCGGCCGGCGGCTCGTCAAAGAGGTTCTCGCCGTCCAGCCAGCCGTAAACGGACCACGGAAACGCGAAGCCCTCCCCGGGAACACCCTCCCCCAACGGCACCGGAACGGGCAACGGCAGATGGGGAGCGAGGTGGGGCAACCACCGGTTCTCCTTGGCCACTTGCCCCACGGAGTCAGGAATGCGCGGCAAACGCACGGCCAGCTCCGACCCGAGTCGAAACATCGCGTTGTCCGTACCGGCCGACCGCACCTTCACGACGGGCAGATCCGCCCACTGCGGGAACTGTGCGGCAATCAGCCGCCCGACAAGCGCCTCGTCCATGTCGACCTCGTCGGCATGCATCTTCACCGTCGTCATGATCAGCACCGTAGCCACCCCCAAACGCACGCACGAGGCCTTTTCTCCTGATCCCGCCCGCCGGCACCCCGTCGCCCCCACCCCCATCCGGGTGGCAGGTCCCACCCCGCCGCACGGGGTCGGTCGATCGCCTCGGTCTCCGTGGAAGCATCGGGCACCACGGAGGGATTACATGACAAAACGACTATTGCGAGTCGCCTGTCTCGTCACGCTCCTCGTCGCCGCCGGGCCCCCCGGCGCCGTGCGGGCCGACCCCGCCCCGGCGGCCGACCCCATCCCCGCGACCGACCCCGCCCCCGCCCCCGCCCCCGCCGCCGGGCCGCCGGGCGCGGCCGGGGCGCTGCCCGTCGGGCAGTTGTTGGTCCGGCTGCAAGGGCTCTACCAGCGGGCCGAGGAGGCCACTGAGGCCTACAACGCCGCCGAGGTCGCCCTCAAGGCCCGCCAGGGCGAGGAGCAGCGGCTCACCGCCGAGCTCGGGCGGGCCCGTTCCGCCCTCGGTGCCGAGAAGGCGGCCGCCGGGCGGTTGGCCCGCGAGCAGTATCAGAGTGCCCAGGGGTTCTCGCCGTACCTGCGGATGTTGCTCTCCGGCGACCCCCAGCAGGCCGTCGACCAGCGGCGGCTGGCCGCCCGTGAGGGGGCTCGGCGGGCCGGGGTCGTGGCGCGGCTGGAGCGGGGTGAGCAGCGGGCCGGCGTACTCGCGGCCGGGGCCCGTCAGGCCCTCGACGCGCAGCGGGCGCTCGCCGCCGAGCGGAAGCGGCGGCAGGTGGAGGTGGCCGGGCGGCTCAAGGAGGTCGAGGCGCTGCTCGCGGCGCTCACCCCGGAGCAGTTGGCGGGGCTCGGGGCGCGCGAGCGGGCGGTGACGGCGGGGGCGCAGCGGGAGCTGGTGGCCTCGGGCCGGCTGCCGGCGCGGACCGGGACGCCGACGGCGGCCGGTGGGGCGGCGTTGCGGTACGCGGCGGAGCAGATCGGCAAGCCGTACGCGTGGGGCGCGGAGGGGCCGGCGTCGTTCGACTGTTCCGGGCTGACCTCCCGGGCGTGGGAGGAGGCGGGGCGGCCCATTCCGCGGACCAGTCAGGAGCAGTGGGCGCGGCTGCCCCGGGTGCCGTTGGAGGAGCTGCGGCCCGGGGATCTGGTGGTGTACTTCCCTAAGGCCACGCACGTGGCCCTGTACGTCGGGGACGGCAAGGTGATCCAGGCTCCGCGTCCGGGGGCGCGGGTCAAGGTCTCCCCCATCGCGGCGAATCCGCTGCTGGGGGCGGTGCGGCCGGATCCGGAGGGGACTCCGCTGAAGGAGTTCACCCCGCCGCCGCTGCCGCAGGCGGCGACGGCGGGCGACGACGCCGGCTACTCCGCCGAGGCGGCGCCGGACGCCGAGGAGGACGCTGCCGACGAGTCCGCGGACGCCACCGACACCGACACCTCCGCGAGGTAGTCCGCCGCGTCCTCGGGGTCGTAGAAGTACGCGTCGAAGTCGGCCGGGTTGTCGAAGCCGTTGGCGAAACGATTCGCCACCGGCTGGAGCCGCCCGGCCGCGCCGAACAGGTTCAGCACGTGCTCGGGCGGGGCGCCCAGCATCGCGTTGGTCCAGTCGGTGACGGGCTTGCCGGTCGTGAACCAGAACTTGTCGAAGGTGGCCTTCATCCACGCCTCGTCGAACGGCTTGTCGCCGTGCATGAGGATCGAGGAGAGGTACGAGGCCGCGCACTTGGCCGCCGCGTTCGAGCCCTGCCCGGTGATCGGGTCGTTGGTCACGACCACGTCGGCGACGCCCAGGACGAGGCCGCCGCCCGGCAGTCGGCCGATCGGCTTGCGCACGACGGGCGCGTAGCGGCCGGCGAGCGTGCCGCCGGCGTCCGTCAGCTCCACCTTCGTGGCGCGCGCGTACTCCCACGGGGTGAACTTCTCCATGAGCCCCAGCGTCAGCGCCAGGTGCTCGGCGGGGTCCTTGACGCCCGTGAACACGTCGAGCGGGCCGCCCGGGACGCCCTCCCAGAAGAGGATGTCCGCCCGCCCCGACGTGGTGAGGGTCGGCATGACGAACAGTTCGCCGACGCCCGGGACCACGTTGCAGCGCACGGCCTCGGTGTCCGGGTGCTCGGGGCGCGGCCCGAGCCCGTGCACGTAGGAGACGGCCAGCGCGCGCTGTGGGGTGGTGTGCGGGGAGCGGGCCGCGTCCCGGTCGAACAGGGACACCAGCTCGCCCTTGCCGGCGGCGACGAGCACGAGGTCGTACGTGCGGGAGAAGTAGTCGAGGTCGGCGACCGAGGCGCCGTGGACGACGAGTTGGCCGCCGCGCTGGGTGAAGACGTCGAGCCAGCCGGCCATCTTGACGCGCTGGTCCACGGACTGGGCGTAGCCCTTGAGCCGGCCGAGCCAGTCGATCGCGCGGGAGGCGTCGGGGGCGGCGACGGAGAGGCCGACGCCCTGGATGCGGGGGGCCTGCCGCTCCCAGAAGTTCAGTTGGAGGTCGCGCTCGTGCTGGAGCGCGGTGTCGAACATGCACTGCGTGGACATGACCCGCCCGGTGCGGATCTCGTCCGCCGTCCGGTTGGACATGAGGGTGACCTCGTAGCCCTTCGCCTGGAGGCCGAGGGCCAGCTGAAGGCCGGACTGGCCCGCCCCCACGACAAGTATCCTGCGCATTTCACGTTCTCCATCTGGGCGGCGCCGGGGAGGTCGGCGACGGCTTCGGCTATTCGGGGGTCTGGTCCAGCGCGTGGCCCACCAGGGTGAGCAGCGACTCCACGACCGTGTCCCGGCGCCGCGCGTCCATGATCACGACGGGTACGGCGGGCGGGATGGTGAGCGCCTCGCGCACGTCCTCGACGTCGTAGGAGCGGGAGCCCTCGAAGTGGTTGACGGCGATCGCGTACGGGAGCCCGCAGCTCTCGAAGTAGTCCAGCGCGGGGAAGCAGTCCCTCAACCGGCGGGTGTCGGCCAGGACGAGCCCGCCGATGGCGCCGCGTACGAGGTCGTCCCACATGAACCAGAACCGCTCCTGGCCCGGCGTCCCGTACACGTACAGCACGAGGTCGTCGTCCAGGGTGATGCGGCCGAAGTCCATGGCCACGGTCGTGGTGCTCTTGTCCGGGGTCCCGCTCAGGTCGTCCGTGGGGACGCTCGCCTGGGTCATCACCGCTTCGGTGCGCAGCGGGGTGATCTCCGAGACGGAGGAGACGAAGGTGGTCTTGCCGACGCCGAAGCCGCCGGCGACGAGCACCTTGACGGCGACGGGCGCGCGCGAGCGGTCGTACTGCCAGGGCTGGACGGGGTCGTCGTCCGGGAGCACGGCCGGCTCCGCGACGGGTTCAGAGACGGCGAAGACCACTGAGCACCCTTTCCAGCAGTGCGCGCTCGGGACGGCCGGTGCCGTGCCCGCCGCCGTAGACGCGGATCCGGCCCTGGTCGGCGAGGTCGCTGACCAGGACCCGGACCACACCGAGCGGCAGCTTCAGCAGGGCGGATATCTCGGCGATGGTGCGCATGCGGCGGCACACCTCGACGATGGCGCGCATCTCGGGCATCCGGTCGGGCGTCTTGGCCGGGCCGCTGTCCAGGGTCGCGACGAACGTCTCCACCAGCAGCACCTGCGGGAAGCGGGTGCGACCGCCCGTCAGGGAGTACGGGCGGACGCGGGCGGGGCGCCGGTCGGCGCCGCGTATCGGCAGCCGGTCGGAGGCCGTACTCCTCACGGGGTCTTCTCCATCGACTGGCGCAGCTCACTGCGGACTTCGGGGGTCAGGACGTGGCCGGCGCGGCCGACGAACAGGGCCATGTGATAGGCGACGACGCTCATGTCGCAGTCGGGCGTGGCGTGGACGCCCAGCAGGGAGCCGTCGCTGATGGCCATGACGAACACGGAGCCGTTCTCCATCGCGACCATGGTCTGCTTGACGGTGCCGTACTCCATGAGGGCGGCGGCGCCGGTGGTGAGGCTGCCGAGCCCGGAGACGATGGTGGCGAGGTCCGCGGAGGCGCCGCGGGGGCCCCGGGGGCGGCTCTCGCCGGCCGGCTGCGCGGCTCCTGGTTCGGAGGAGAGCAGCAGTAGCCCGTCCGAGGACACGACGGCCACGGAGTTGACGCCGGGCACCTCCTCGACCAGGTCGGTCAGCAGCCATTGCAGGTTGCGGGCCTGGGTGCTCAGTCCGTACGTACTGGGCGCGGTCATGTGCGTGCCTCCTGTGCGGTGTCCCCCTGGTCGGTCTGCCCCTGCCCCTGTTCCCGCGCGAGTTCGGCGGCCACGACGCGCCGCCCGTCCTGGGCGCCCTGGTAGAAGCCACCGAGCCGGCGGCGCAGTTCCTCGGCGTCCACCCGGCGCGGCGGCTCGGGGCTGGTCGCGGCGGGGCGGGCGACGGGGGCCTTGCCGGCGCGCGGGGTGCGCTTGGGCAGGCCCTTGTCGGTGACGGCCTCCGCGTCGTGGCCGGGGTGGCTGCCCTGACGCGGGACGAAACCGTCGTCGGCGTCGGCGGCCCGCCGGTGGGCGGACTGCTCGGCGTCGGAGACGGGGAGGGGGACGGGGACGCTCTGGGTCGGCGCGTCCGCCTCGAAGGCCTCGGCCAGCGGGACCACCCGGGCCTGTTCCTCGGGCACCTGGAGGGGCTCGACGGGCTCGGGGGTCGGCTCGGGCGCGTCGGGGTCGGGTACGACGCGGGCGAGGAGTTCCTCGGCCGCGTCGGGGACCTCGGGTGCGTCCGGGGCGTCGGTGGGTTCGGCGGCGGGCTCCGGCTCGACGGCGGCCTCGGGCTCGGCCTCGGCTTCCGCTTCGGGCGCGAGCGCGGTGAACACCTGGTCCGCGGGCGGCAGCGTCTCGGCGTCGAGGTCGGCGGCGGCGGCCGCCCGCGCGGCGTCCTCCTGCGCGCCCCTGGCCAGGACGGAGTCCAGGTCCATGCCGAGGCCCATGTCGAGGTCGACGTCAAGGTCGAGATCGGCGTCGGCGTCGGCGTCGGCGTCGAGATCGGCGTCGAGGTCGAGAGCGCCGTCCGGCTCGGCGTCGGGCGCGGTACCGGCCTGCGGCGCCGGCACGGTGTCCGTCGCGGCCGCCGGCTCCGGGCGCAGGCGCGGCGGGAGGGTGTTCTCGTTGGCCTCGGCGACCACGCCGGGCAGCTGGTACGCGGGCAGGCCCGAGGCGTCCAGGCTGTGCACCGGGGAGACCGGCGGGGTGGCCGGCAGCAGGGCGGCCGGGATCACGACCAGGGCCTCGGTCCCGCCGTGGCGGCCGGCGCGCAGCTCGGCGGTGACGCCGTGGCGGGCGGCCAGCCGGCCGGCGACGTACAGGCCGAGTCCCAGGCCGTGTTCGGCTTCGGGTTCCTCGTCGTAGGCGTCGGGCGTGGACAGGCGGGCGTTGAGCGAGGCGAGCCGGTCCTCGGTGACGCCGATGCCGGTGTCCACGACGGACAGCGTCACGTCGCCGGAGTCCAGGACGCGGCCGGAGACCTTCACCTTGGCGTCCGGCGGGGAGAAGGTGGTGGCGTTCTCCAGCAGTTCCGCGAGGACGTGCGAGATGTCGTCGGCGGCGTGGCCGGCGACCTGCGTGAACGAGGGGAGGGCCGCGAGGTCGACGCGCTCGTAGCGCTCGATCTCGCTGACGGCCGCCCGCATGACGTCGACCAGCGGGACGGGCAGGCTCTGGCCGTGGCCGTGTTCCTGTCCGGCGAGGACGAGCAGGTTCTCGTTGTGGCGGCGCATGACCGTCGCGAGGTGGTCCAGCTTGAAGAGGGTGGCGAGCCGGTCGGGGTCGCCCTCCTTGGACTCCAGGTCCTCGATGACCGCGAGCTGGCGTTCGACCAGGCCGAGGGTGCGCAGGGACAGGGAGACGGAGGTGGTCGACATGATGCGGCGGTGCTCTTCGAGGCCCGCGCGCAGCTCGGCGATTTCGCGCTCCATGGCCGCGCGGCCGGAGGCGAGTTCGCTCTCCAGGGCCTCGCGGCCGGTGGAGAGGGCTTCGTTGCGGCCGATGAGGCGGCGGCGGTCGGCGTCGAGTCCGGCGACGCGGGTGTGCAGGGCGACCGTCTGGTCGCGTACCGCGTTCAGGTGGCGGACGACCTCGGCGAACTCGTCGTTGCGTCCGGTGAAGCGGACGGGTTCGGTGGAGCCCTCGGCGGTGGTCAGCCGTTCGGCGCCGCGCCGCAGGACCGACAGCGGGCGGGTGAGGGAGCGGGCGACGGCGGTGGAGAAGCCGACGACGAAGAGGAAGAGGACGCCGAGCCCGGCGACGAGGAGTTCCAGTCGGGTGACGTCGTCGTCGCGCAGGGTGGCGAGGGCGTTCGCGCGCTGGCCGGCGAGGGTGGACTCGACGGACCGCATGCGGTCGACGCGCGCGGTCAGGGCGGTGCCGACGGCGCCGGCGTCGACCTTGCGGTCGGCGGGGGTCAGGACGGGCCGGTCGGTGAGCCGCTTGAGGTAGTCGTCAGCGGTCTTGACCTCGGGGCCGGTGACGGTGGCGGCGAGGGTCTGCCGTACGTCGGGGCGCGCGGCGCGCGCGAAGTCGTCGAGGGCGGCCTGCTCGCGGACGCGGGCCCGCTGGGAGGCGGTGGTGAGTTCGTCGACGATCGCCGCGTTCGGGGGCTGTTCGCCGCGCGGGACGGCCAGTGCGGCGAGCAGCAGGCCGCGGGTGGCGGCGGCCTGTTCGACGGCCCGGCCGAGCGGGGTCAGGGGGCGGGTGACGGCGAGGGCGGCCTCGGCGCGCGGCGGGGTGAGTTCGGCGAGCCGGTCGCCGGGGGCGAGGAGTTCGTCCATGAGGCCCGCGTAGGCCTGGTGGGCGGCGAGGGCGCTGCCCTTGCCGTCGACGGCCTCGGCGCGGACGGCGGCGACCTTGCCGAGGGCGCGGGTGAGGTCCTCGTCGGCTTCGGCCTTGAGTTCGCCGATCTGTCGGTCGGTCCGACCGGTGCGCTCGTCGACGGGGCCCTTGGCGCCGCCGGGCCGCCCCTTGGCCACGTACTCGACGACGGCGTCGCGCTCGTCGCCGAGGAGGTGGGCCAGGGTGAGGGCCTGCTGTGACTGCTGCGCGAGGGTGACCAGGCGCTGGGAGTCGTTCAGTTCCCTCGTGGCGGAGACGACAGCGGGGGTGCCTGCCGCGAGGACGGTGAGTCCGGCGACGGCCACTCCGACCACCAGCCGGCTGCGGACGCGTACGCGTCTGCCCTCCCGGGTGGGTCCGTCGGCGCTGGCGGTGCCGTTCTTCCGAGACCGCTTCTTCTGCACCGGTGCTCGCAATCCTGTACGTGTGCTCGTGCTCGTCTACTCGTGTGGCCGAGGTAACGGCCGGTCAACAAGTAAACGCCCCCTGCCCCCTCGTACCGCCTCAGACCTTCGCAGTGTGTTGGGAGGAGAGCCGCCCATCGCCCACGCGGCCACTCGAAGGAGTGAACATCACGGAGGAGTGGCCGACCAACTCGGACATCCCGCGTCAGGGGCCCGTCGTGGGCGGGTGGTTGAAAGATCGAGCCGGGCTTTGGCAATATGCCCGCCCACATCGCGGCCGGACCGTCGGTAACGCCGTCCCGGAGCGCTCCCGTCCGCCCCGCACATTGGTACGTACCTACTCGGCGTCGGCCCGGTGCCGGCGGGGAGAATGACCGCATGCGCATCGACCTGGCCACGGCCCCCGGCAACCCGGAACGCCCCAATGAGGATTGGGTGTCGGCCGCGACACCTGCGTCGGGAGGCGGCGTCCTGGTCGTCCTCGACGGGGTGACGCCGCCGCGCGGCGGTGACGACGGCTGCGTCCACGGAGTGGCCTGGTTCTCGACCCGTTTGGGCGGCCGATTGACCGAACTGTCCGGATCGCGGCGGGACATGCCGCTGGACCGGATCCTCGCCGAGGCCATCACGGACACCGCCGACGCCCACCGCGACAGCTGTGACCTTTCTCACGTCCGCACCCCGCAGGCGACGGTGGTCGTAGTGCGCTGGGACGAGGCGTACGTGGAGCACCTGGTGCTCTCCGACTCGGTGCTCCTGCTGCGCGGACCCGGCGGCGTGGTGACGGCGGTGCTGGACGACCGGCTGGACCGGATCCCGCGCGAGGTGCTCGGCTCCACGGCCGCCACCGACGCGCTGCGCAACGCGGCCGGCGGCTTCTACACGGCGGCCGCCGACCCGGAGGTGGCGGCCCGTGCGGTGATCGGGCGCACCCCGCGCGGGGAGGTCCGGGCGCTGGCCGCGCTCACGGACGGGGCGAGCCGGTGGACGGACACGTTCGCGGAGGGCGACTGGGCCGAGTGCCTGGACGTGCTGCGCAAGGAGGGCGCGGAGGGGCTGATCGGCCGGGTCCGCGCCATCGAGTCCGACCCGCTGCGCCCGTCGGCCCGCCGCAAGCGGCACGACGACGCCTCGGTGGTCTACGCGGAGCTCTGAGCGGAGCGGAGCTTTGAC
Organism: Streptomyces sp. RerS4; assembly: GCF_023515955.1. Classification (GTDB taxonomy): domain Bacteria; phylum Actinomycetota; class Actinomycetes; order Streptomycetales; family Streptomycetaceae; genus Streptomyces. Next base: position 4,840,922 of record NZ_CP097322.1, on the reverse strand, counting down.
CGGAGCGGAGCTCTGAGCGGAGGAGGTTGTCACTCCTCGCCGGAGTTCAACTGGTGTAGCAGTCGCGCCAGTTCCGCGACCTCGCCGCGGTCCCAGTCGGCGAGCTTGCGCATGTACCGCTCGCGCCGGGCGCCCCGGACCCGCAGGAAGCGCTCGCGCCCTTCCTCGGTGAGTCCGATGAGGAAGGCGCGGCCGTCGGCCGGGTCGGGCTCGCGGGCCACCAGGCCGAGGACCTCCAGGGCGCGCAGCTGGCGGCTCATGGTGGCCTTGCCGACGCCGAAGTAGGCGGCGAGTTCGGTGGCCCGCTGGCGGCCGGCGGCCTCCAGCCGTACGAGGAGCCCGTACGCGGCCGGCTCCAGCTCGGGGTGGAGGGCGCGGGCCATCTCGCCGGAGGAGGCGCGGGCCCGCCGGAGGAAGACGGACAGTTCCCGCTCCAGGGCAAGGAACTCCTGGTCTTCGCTCCCGTGCACGTCCCGCTCCGTTTCGTGATGCCTCTGGGTGAGTCCTGGTGGGTCGGGTGGCGTGGGGCCTCCCGGTACGGAGGTCAGTATTTCGCAGCGGGTACGGCGGGGGCCCGGGGCCCCGCCGAAGCGGGTGCCCCGGGCCCGGGGAGGTGGGTGCCGCGCGGGTCAGGCGGCCTTGCTGAAGGAGACCACCGCCGGGGCGAGGGCCAGTTCCAGGACCTGGCGCACGTCCGTCACGGGGTGGACCTCCAGCCCCTCCAGCACCTCGGCCGGGACGTCGTCGAGGTCGGCCTCGTTGCGCTTGGGGATGATCACGGTGGTCAGGCCGGCCCGGTGCGCGGCGAGCAGCTTCTGCTTGACCCCGCCGATGGGCAGGACGCGTCCGGTGAGGGAGACCTCGCCGGTCATGGCCACGTCGGTGCGCACCTGGCGGCCCGACAGCAGCGAGGCCAGCGCGGTGGTCATGGTGATGCCCGCGCTCGGCCCGTCCTTGGGCACGGCTCCGGCCGGGAAGTGGATGTGCACGCCCCGCTCCTTGAGGCCGGTGACCGGGAGTTCCAGTTCGGCGCCGTGGGAGCGCAGGAAGCTGAGCGCGATCTGCGCCGATTCCTTCATGACGTCGCCCAGCTGGCCGGTGAGGGTGAGCCCGGCGGCGCCGGTCTCGGGGTCGGCGAGGGAGGCCTCGACGAAGAGCACGTCGCCGCCCGCGCCGGTCACGGCGAGGCCGGTGGCCACGCCGGGTACGGCCGTACGCCGCTCCGCCGGGTCCTGGGCGGACTCCGGGACGTGGTGCGGGCGTCCGAGCAGGCCGCGCAGGTCGTCGGCGCCGATGGAGAACGGCAGCTCCCGCTCGCCCAGCTCGTGCTGCGAGGCCACCTTGCGCAGCAGGCGCGCGATGGACCGCTCCAGGGTGCGCACGCCGGCCTCGCGGGTGTATTCGCCGGCGAGCTTGCGCAGGGCGTCCTCCTTCAGCTGGACCTCGTCGGCGCCGAGCCCGGCGCGGTCCAGCTGGCGGGGCAGCAGGTGGTCGCGGGCGATGACGACCTTCTCGTCCTCGGTGTACCCGTCGAGCCGGACGAGTTCCATGCGGTCGGCGAGCGCCTCGGGGATGGCCTCCAGGACGTTGGCGGTGGCGAGGAAGACCACGTCGCTGAGGTCGAGCTCCACCTCCAGGTAGTGGTCGCGGAAGGTGTGGTTCTGCGCCGGGTCCAGGACCTCCAGCAGGGCGGCGGCCGGGTCGCCGCGGAAGTCGGAGCCGACCTTGTCGATCTCGTCGAGGAGCACGACCGGGTTCATGGACCCGGCCTCCTTGATCGCGCGGACGATGCGGCCGGGCAGCGCGCCGACGTAGGTCCGCCGGTGGCCGCGGATCTCGGCCTCGTCGCGGACACCGCCGAGGGCGACGCGGACGAACGTGCGGCCCATGGCGTGCGCGACGGATTCGCCGAGGGAGGTCTTGCCGACGCCGGGCGGGCCCACGAGGGCGAGGACGGCGCCGCCCCGGCGGCCGCCGATGACGCCCATGCCGCGCTCGCCGCGCCGCTTGCGGACGGCGAGGTACTCGGTGATGCGGTCCTTGACGTCCGCGAGGCCCGCGTGTTCGGCGTCGAGGACGGCGCGGGCGCCCTGGATGTCGTACCGGTCCTCGGTGCGCTCGTTCCAGGGCAGTTCGAGGACGGTGTCGAGCCAGGTGCGGATCCAGGAGCCCTCGGGGGACTGGTCGCTGGAGCGCTCCAGCTTGTCGACTTCCTTGAGGGCGGCCTCGCGGACCTTCTCGGGCAGGTCGGCGGCCTCGACGCGGGCGCGGTAGTCGTCGGACTCCTCGCCCTCCTTCTCGCCGCCCAGCTCGCGCAGTTCCTTGCGGACGGCTTCCAGCTGGCGGCGCAGGAGGAACTCGCGCTGCTGCTTTTCGACGCCGTCCTGGACGTCCTTGGCGATGGACTCGGCGACGTCCTGTTCGGCGAGGTGGTCGCTGAGCGCCTTGACGGCGAGCTTGAGGCGGGCGACCGGGTCGGCGGTCTCCAGCAGCTCGACCTTCTGGGCGACGGTCAGGAACGGGGAGTAGCCGGAGTTGTCGGCGAGGGCGGAGACCCCCTCGATCTGCTGGACCCGGTCCACGACCTGCCAGGCGCCGCGCTTCTTGAGCCAGCTGGTGGCGAGGGCCTTGTACTCCTTGACGAGCTCGGTGACGGAGCCGGGCAGGGGGTCGGGGAGCGCTTCCACGACGGTCTCCCCCTCGACCCAGAGCGCCGCGCCGGGGCCGGTGGTGCCGGCGCCGATGCGGACCCGGCCGCGGCCGCGGACCAGGGCGCCGGGGTCGCCGTCGGAGAGCCGCCCGACCTGTTCGACGGTTCCGAGCACTCCGGTGCCGGCGTACGTTCCGTCGACGCGCGGTACGAGCAGGACCCGGGGCTTGTCCCCGCTGCCCGCGGCGGCCTGCGCGGCCTCGACGGCGGCGCGCACCTCCGCGTCGGACAGTTCGAGCGGGACGACCATGCCGGGCAGTACGACCTCGTCGTCAAGCGGCAGCACGGGCAGGGTGAGCGTTACGGACGTCGAAGCCATGATCTTCCCTCCGGCAGTGAAGTTGAGCTATGTCGACTCAATGGTTCTGCGCCCGACAATGTTCCCCAACTCCCGTTCGCCGGGGGCGAACAACGCAGGGACCACTCAGACGGCGGACACCCGGATGTCGCCCGAGGTGGTGCGCACGGTGAGGCCGGAGGGGGCGGTGGGGGTGGCGGGGAGGGTGAGGTCGCGGCTGCCCGAGTTCGTGGAGGTCTCCAGGCGGTACGGGGCCGACGGGACCTTCAGGGTGACGTCGCCGGAGCTCGCGGTGACCGACACCGCGGCGGGCGCCCGCGTGAAGTCCAGGGTCGCGTCGCCCGAGCCCGAGCGCACCGCGGTCTCGGCGGCGTCGAGGGCCGTGCCGGTGATGTCACCGGAAGAGGTACGGATCTTCAGTGGCCCCGTGACGCGCTCGGCCCGTACGTCGCCGGAGCTCGACTCCAGCTCGGCGGCGCCGACGCCCGTCACGGTGATCCGACCGCTGCTGTTGGTGACCTTGACCTTCGCCGAGGCCGGCACCTCCAGGCGGTAGTCGACCCGGCACGTGCCCGCGCAGCCCTCGGTGAACGTCAGCACCCCGCCGGACACGCTCTGACCGGGCCGGGGCACGGCGTCGCCCCGGTAGTGCACGGTGCGGCGGATGCTCACCCCGGGCCCGCCGCCCGTGGTGACCTCGACGTCGCCGCTGCGGGCGTCGAGGACCTCCACCGCCGTGACCGCCTCGGCGACCGTGGCGTCGGCGGCGACGCTCTTGGTCGCGACCCGCTCCACCGGGGAGCAGGCCGTCACCAGCAGGGCGGCCGCCGACAGGGTGACGGCGAAGGCGGCGGCGGCCAGGGGCGTGCGGGCGGGGCGGTCTGACGGGGTGTGGGATGCCATGCCGTCAGTCTGGCCGGGGCCGTCACGCTCCGCGCTGGTGCCGGTACCCGAGCCGGTGGTGGGGTTATCCCCCGGCCCGGACACCCGCGGACCAGCAGTTCTACGCGCGGCCCGTGGCCACCGGCCGCGCCGGCGAGGGCAGGCCCCACTCGCTCCAGGAGCCGTCGTAGACCGCCGTGTCGCGGTGGCCCGCGAGCGTCGCGCCCAGCGCGAGGACGCAGGCCGTGACCCCGGAACCACAGCTGAAGTAGAGCCGCTCCCGGTCCCCGGCGGCCCGCGCGAAGGCCTCGCGCAGCTCGGCGGCCGGCCGCATCAGGCCGTCGGGGCGCAGGAGTTCCCCGAAGGGCAGGTTCACCGCGCCCGGCATGTGGCCGCCGCGCAGCCCCGGCCGGGGCTCCGGGGCGGTGCCCTCGAAGCGGCCGGGGGTGCGGGCGTCGAGCACCGCCGCCGCCGGATCGGTCAGGGCCCGCGCGACGGTGTCGGCGTCGACCAGCAGCCCGGTACGGGGTCGGGCGGTGAAGGAGCCGCGCGGGCCCTCGTAGGCCGCCGGGCGGTCCTCGACGGGCAGGCCGGCGGCGCGCCAGGCCGGCAGTCCCCCGTCCAGGACGGCCGCGCGGTCGAAGCCCATGGCGCGCAGCATCCACCAGGCGCGGGCGCTGGAGTAGATCCCGGCGGCGTCGTAGACGACCACCGCGTCCGTGTCGTCGACGCCGAGCTCCCGCAGGGCCTCGGCGAACCGGTCCGCCCCGGGCATCGTGTGCGGGGCGGCGGCGTCGTGGTCCGACAGGGCCCCGTCGAGGTCGAACGGCCGGGCGCCCGGCAGCCTCGGGGAGCCGCCCCGGTGCGCGCCGACGGAGGCGTCGAAGAGGACGAGGCCGGGCGCGCCGAGGTGCTCCGCGAGCCGCTCGACGCCGATCAGCGGCCCGGACAAGGCCACCGGCGCGGGCGCCGCCCCGACGGCGGGGTTCTCGGACGGTGTCAACGGGGTCATACGGCGAAACCTCCTGGGGCGTGGCGGACGGGCGGCCCGCCGCTCATCCTCGCGTACTCGACGGCGCTCCTCCGGGGCGGAGTTCAGCCGCAGTCGCCGGGGCGGGCGTACACCACGATCCGGGCTCCGCGGACGGCGGTCTCGGAGCAGCGTTCGAAGGAGGCGGCCAGGGTGTCGCGTTTGGCCGCCTCGGCGGGGTAGGGGTCCAGCGGTTGTCCCACCGGGTCCAGCAGGGCCACCACCCGGGGCGAGCGGAGCAGGGCCTCGCGGATCCGCTCGGGCGGCAGTTCGGTGCCGTGGAGGCTGCGCGAGGCCGCCGGGCCGCGGTCGAGGGCGACGTCGCGCAGGCCCGCGTAGAGGTCCGGGGAGGACAGCAGCCACTCGCGCCGGCGCGACGGCATGAACAGCACCGCGTCCCCGGGCCGGGCCCGCTCCCGGACGGCGGCGGCGACGGCGAGCACGTCGTCCTTGCGGGCCTCGGGGGTGCGCAGCCGGACGGACCACCAGCCGGCGGGCACCAGCAGCGCGGCGACCAGCAGCCACGGCCACCAGGACCGGGTCCGGGCGAGCCGCGCCCCGATGAGCAGGGCGGGCCCGGCCAGCGCGTAGAGGACGTACCGGTCGACGTACCAGGGGTGGACGAGGGAGACCGCCATCAGCAGCCCGGCCGGCAGCAGGGCGAGGGGGACGGCGACGCGGACCAGCTCGCGCTGCGCGCAGCCCCGGGCGAGGAGCAGGACGGCCGCCGCGAGGACCCCGTAGGCCAGCCAGTCCTGCCAGCTCGGCCGCCCGAGCCAGCCCAGCTGCGCCTGCGCCTGCCGGGCGCTGACCAGCGCCAACGGCAGCAGTCCGGCGCAGACCGCGGCGGCGCTCCACCGCCAGCCGCGCGCCCGGTGGGCGGTGGGCGCGTGCGCGAGGAGGGCGAGGACGGCGAACTCGTGCAGCCAGCAGCCCAGCAGCAGCACCACCCCGTAGGCGACCCACCGCTCGCGCAGCATCAGGTAGGTCGCCCACGCCACGGCGGCGGAGACCAGCGCGTACGAGCGACCTTCCTGCGCGTACATCTGTACGGGCGGCAGCACGGCGTAGGCGCAGCCGGCGATCAGCGCGGCCCGCTCGCCGGCGAGGCGGTGCGCGACGGCGGCCACCCCGGCGGCGGCGAGGGCCGTGGCGACGACGGACGGCAGGCGCAGGGCCCACAGGCCGCCGTCCCAGAGGGCGAACACCCCGTGCATGAGGAGGTAGTGGAGGCCGTGGACGGCGTCGACCTGTCCGAGGAGTCCGCCCAGCTCGGGCAGGGGGCGGTGGGCGACCTGCCAGGTGGTGGACTCGTCGCGCCACATGCTGCCGCCGCCGGGACCGCGTTCGAGGCCGACGACACCGAGGACGAGGGCGAGGAGCGGGGGCAGCGCGCGCCAGGGGGCCAGGTGGCGGATGACGGTCTCCGGGGTGCTTTCCGTAGCGGGGTGGGGACTCCATACTCGGGGTTCGGTGCGGGACCCGCGGAGGTGGGTGTGCGAACGGTGCGGACGGCGGGAGCGGTACGGGCGCCACGGGCGGCCGGTGCGGTGGCGGCGACCGCGCTGGCGGTGGCGCTGCTGGGCGGCTGCGGGCGGCGGCGCCCGGAGCCCGCCGGGTCGTCGTCCCGGCCGTCCGGGAGCCCCGGCGCCCCCGCGAGGGCGACGCCCACAACCCCCACGACGCCCACGCCCACGACGCCCACACCTCCCGCCGGCAGCCCCGGCCCCACGGGCTCGCCCGCGCCCTCGGCCTCCCCCGAGTCCCGGACCGAGCACCTCGTCACGGTGATCCGTACCGGCGGCTTCGCCGGCCGCTCCAGGGGGCTGCTGGTCCGGGCCGACGGCTCGTGGACCCTGGTCGACGGCAAGGCCGAGGTGCTGAAGACCGGGCGGCTGACGGGGGCCGCCCTGGCGGACCTGCGTCGGGCGCTGGGCGAGGCGGACTTCGCCCGCCTGCCCCGGGAGGCGAAGGCCGATCCGCCCGTGTACGACGGATTCGCGTACGCCTTCACCTACGGCGGCCACACCGTGCGCGGCGACCAAGGGGCGCTCGCTCCGGCCCTGGAGAAGGTACTCGACCGGCTCCCGGCCTTCGACGCGGCCCCGTAGGAGAGTTGGGCGTCCCCGGGCGTCAGCCCGCATCCCCCTGTCCGAACCCCGCATGGCCGCAGGCCGGTGCCTCCTCTACGCTGCACCCCTATCACGCGGGATCTTCAGGGGCGGGACATGGAACAGACACACACCACCCACAACGGCGCCGCGGCCACCCCCGGCGCCCAGCGGCGCGTGCTCGTGGTCGAGGACGACCGCACCATCGCCGACGCCATCGCGGCCCGGCTGCGCGCCGAGGGCTTCCAGGTGCAGACGGCGTACGACGGGCCGGCCGCCGTGGCGGCGGCCGAGAGCTGGCTGCCCGAGCTGCTGGTGCTGGACGTCATGCTGCCCGGCTTCGACGGGCTGGAGGTGTGCCGGCGCGTGCAGGCGCAGCGGCCGGTCCCGGTGCTGATGCTGACGGCCCGGGACGACGAGACCGACATGCTGGTCGGGCTCGGCGTCGGGGCGGACGACTACATGACGAAGCCGTTCTCGATGCGGGAGCTGGCCGCGCGGGTGCACGTCCTGCTGCGCCGGGTGGAGCGGGCCACGCTGGCCGCGACCGCCCCGCGCGGGGCCCTGCTGCGCCTCGGCGATCTGGAGATCGACCACGCGCAGCGCCGGGTCCGGGTGCAGGCGGAGGACGTGCACCTGACGCCGACCGAGTTCGACCTGCTGGTGTGCCTGGCGGGCACGCCGCGCGCGGTGCTCTCGCGCGAGCAGCTGCTCGCGGAGGTGTGGGACTGGGCCGACGCGTCGGGGACCCGTACGGTCGACAGCCACATCAAGGCGCTGCGCCGGAAGATCGGCGCCGAGCGGATCCGTACGGTCCACGGCGTCGGGTACGCCCTGGAGACCCCGGCGCAGTCGTGAGCGCGGGACGCGATCGAGGGCGCGGCGTCAGCCGCTCCGGTGGAGCCGGTGCTCGCACCGGGGGGCTGCGGCCCTTCTCGCCGTTCTCGATCAAGACGAAGCTGGGCACGCTCGTCGTGGTGTCGGTGTTCATCACGACGGGGCTGCTGCTGGTGGCCCTGCGCACCGATACCGAGCTGCGGTTCATCACGGTCTTCTCGGTGATCGCCTCGATGCTGATCACGCAGTTCGTGGCGCACGGACTGACGGCGCCGCTGGACGACATGACGACGGTGGCGCGGGCGATATCCCACGGGGATTACACGCGCCGGGTGCGCGGGGCGGGCCGCCGCGACGAGCTGGGCGATCTGGCCGTCACGATCAACCTGATGGCGGACGATCTGGAGGCCGTGGACAGGCACCGTAGGGAACTGGTCGCGAACGTCTCGCACGAACTGCGGACGCCGATCGCGGCGCTGCGGGCGGTGCTGGAGAACGTGGTGGACGGGGTGTCGAACGCCGATCCGGAGACCATGCGCACGATGCTGAAGCAGACGGAACGCCTGGGCCGGCTCGTGGAGACCCTGTTGGACCTGTCCCGCGTGGACAACGGGGTCGTGCCGCTGCGGGCCCGCCGCTTCGAGGTGTGGCCCTACCTGTCGGGGGTGCTCAAGGAGTCGGGCCTCGCGGCGGCGGGCCGGCCGGGGCTGTCCACCGGTTCGGGCGGGCACACCCGCAACGACGTGCACCTGCACCTGGACGTGTTCCCGTCGGAGCTGACGGCGTACGCGGACGCGGAGCGGCTGCACCAGGTGGTGGCCAACCTGATCGACAACGCGGTCAAGCACAGCCCCCCGCACGGTCGGGTCACCGTCCGGGCGCGGGCGGGCGACGCGCCGGGGAGCCTGGCCCTGGAGGTCGTCGACGAGGGCCCCGGGATCCCGGAGGCGGAGCGCCACCGGGTCTTCGAGCGGTTCAACCGGGGGTCCTCCGGGGGCGGCGACGGGGGCACCGGTCTGGGGCTGGCGATCGCCCGCTGGGCCGTTGGCCTGCACGGAGGCCACATCGGCGTGGCCGAATCGGCCCGGGGGTGCCGCATCCTCGTCACCCTTCCGGGCAGCTCGCCGGCCTCGTCTTGACGTAGGGTTCGAGTCGTAAGGACATGATCTCGGCCACATGTGCCCGCGATCGTCAGGGGTGCGAAGCCAGGGGGCCGCAACCTGGCTGTTCCCTACCCGAACCAGGCTGGTTTCCCGCCATTCCAGGCGGCGAAACCCGCCGTTCGGTGTGACCTGCACGACGGAAGTACCGCCCGGCCTGCATCACACCGTCCGGGAGGCGTAGCCTTTATTCCCGCTGTCCATACCTTGTGAAGCGGAAGAGGGCGGTTGCCGCCGTGTCGCCACAGTCCCCCAGTAACCCGACCACCACGACCGAATCAGCAGAAGGCGGGAAGACCCCTGCCTCAGGCTTCGGTGCGAACGAGTGGCTCGTCGACGAGATCTATCAGCAGTACCTCCAGGACCCGAACTCGGTCGACCGGGCCTGGTGGGACTTCTTCGCCGACTACAAGCCGGGGGGCGCTGGCGCTCCGGTGAAGTCGGACGGTCCCGAGAAGCCCGCGACGACGGGGGGCGCCTCCGCACAGGCCGCTCCTTCCGCCGCCGGGGTCACGCAGGCGATCGACGCCGCCGCCACGGGGGCGGCGAGCGCCGGTGCAAGCACCGGCTCCACCGGAGCGGCTGACGCCGCGCCCACGTCTCCCGTCGCGCCGACCTCTGCGCCCGTGTCAGCTCCTGCCCCTGCTCCTGCCACCCCCTCTGGTGCCCCTGCTGTGACTGTCACCTCCCAGGCCCCGGCCGCCGCACCGGCCGCTGCCCCTCAGGCTCCGGCTCCGGCCGCCGCCGCTCCCGCCGCCCCGAAGGCCGCGCCCTCCACCGAGGCCCCTGCCGGCCCCGAGCTGGTGACGCTCCGCGGCCCCGCCGCCGCCGTGGCGAAGAACATGAACGCCTCCCTCGACGTCCCGACGGCCACGTCCGTCCGCGCCGTCCCGGTGAAGCTGCTGTTCGACAACCGCATCGTCATCAACAACCACCTCAAGCGCGCCCGGGGCGGGAAGATCTCCTTCACGCACCTGATCGGCTACGCGATGGTGCAGGCCATCAAGGCCATGCCGTCGATGAACTACTCCTTCGCGGAGAAGGACGGCAAGCCGACCCTGGTCAAGCCGGAGCACGTGAACTTCGGCCTCGCGATCGACCTGGTGAAGCCCAACGGCGACCGCCAGCTCGTCGTCGCCGGCATCAAGAAGGCCGAGACGCTCAACTTCTTCGAGTTCTGGCAGGCGTACGAGGACATCGTCCGCCGCGCCCGCGTCGGCAAGCTGACGATGGACGACTTCACCGGCGTCACCGTCTCGCTGACCAACCCCGGCGGCCTGGGCACCGTCCACTCCGTGCCCCGCCTGATGCCCGGACAGTCCGTCATCATGGGCGTCGGCTCCATGGACTACCCGGCCGAGTTCCAGGGCACCTCGCAGGACACCCTGAACAAGCTGGGCATCTCCAAGGTCATGACCCTGACCTCGACCTACGACCACCGGGTCATCCAGGGCGCGGCCTCCGGCGAGTTCCTGCGCGTCGTCGCGAACATGCTGCTCGGCGAGAACGGCTTCTACGACGACGTCTTCGAGGCGCTGCGCATCCCGTACGAGCCGGTCCGCTGGAACCGGGACATCGACGCCTCGCACGACGACGACGTCACGAAGGCCGCCCGCGTCTTCGAGCTGATCCACTCCTACCGGGTCCGCGGCCACGTCATGGCCGACACCGACCCGCTGGAGTACAAGCAGCGCAAGCACCCCGACCTCGACATCACCGAACACGGCCTCACCCTGTGGGACCTGGAGCGCGAGTTCGCGGTCGGCGGCTTCTCCGGCAAGTCGATGATGAAGCTGCGCGACATCCTCGGCGTGCTGCGCGACTCGTACTGCCGCACCACCGGCGTCGAGTTCATGCACATCCAGGACCCGAAGCAGCGCCGCTGGATCCAGGACCGCATCGAGCGCCCGCACTCCAAGCCGGAGCGCGAGGAGCAGCTGCGCATCCTGCGCCGGCTGAACGCGGCGGAGGCCTTCGAGACCTTCCTGCAGACGAAGTACGTCGGCCAGAAGCGGTTCTCGCTGGAGGGCGGCGAGTCCGTCATCCCGCTGCTCGACGCCGTCATCGACTCGGCCGCCGAGGCCCGCCTCGAAGAGGTCGTCATCGGCATGGCCCACCGCGGCCGCCTGAACGTGCTCGCGAACATCGTCGGCAAGTCGTACGCGCAGATCTTCCGCGAGTTCGAGGGCAACCTCGACCCGAAGTCCATGCACGGCTCCGGCGACGTCAAGTACCACCTGGGCGCCGAGGGCACCTTCACGGGCCTGGACGGGGAGCAGATCAAGGTCTCGCTCGTCGCGAACCCCTCGCACCTGGAGGCCGTCGACCCGGTCCTGGAGGGTGTCGCCCGCGCCAAGCAGGACATCATCAACAAGGGCGGCACGGACTTCACGGTCCTGCCGGTCGCCCTGCACGGTGACGCGGCCTTCGCCGGCCAGGGTGTCGTCGCCGAGACGCTGAACATGTCGCAGCTGCGCGGCTACCGCACCGGCGGTACCGTCCACGTCGTCATCAACAACCAGGTCGGCTTCACCGCCGCCCCGGAGTCCTCGCGTTCGTCGATGTACGCGACCGACGTGGCCCGCATGATCGAGGCGCCGATCTTCCACGTGAACGGCGACGACCCGGAGGCCGTGGTCCGCGTCGCGCGGCTCGCCTTCGAGTTCCGCCAGGCGTTCAACAAGGACGTGGTCATCGACCTCATCTGCTACCGCCGCCGCGGTCACAACGAGTCGGACAACCCGGCGTTCACCCAGCCGCTGATGTACGACCTGATCGACAAGAAGCGCTCGGTGCGCAAGCTGTACACCGAGTCCCTCATCGGTCGTGGCGACATCACCCTGGAAGAGGCCGAGCAGGCGCTCCAGGACTTCCAGGGCCAGCTGGAGAAGGTCTTCGCGGAGGTCCGCGAGGCCGCCACGCAGCCCGCCGCCGGCGCTCCGGTGACTCCCGCGCAGACCGCGCAGGAGTTCCCCGTCCCGGTGAACACCGCGATCTCCCAGGACGTGGTGAAGCGGATCGCCGAGTCCCAGGTCAACATCCCCGAACACGTCACCGTGCACCCGCGTCTGCTGCCGCAGCTGCAGCGCCGCGCGGCGATGATCGACGAGGGCACGATCGACTGGGGCATGGGCGAGACCCTGGCCTTCGGTTCGCTGCTGATGGAGGGCACCCCGGTCCGGCTGTCCGGCCAGGACTCCCGCCGCGGCACCTTCGGTCAGCGTCACGCGGTCCTCATCGACCGGGAGACGGGCGAGGACTACACCCCGCTGCAGTACCTGGCGGACGACCAGGCGCGCTACAACGTCTACGACTCGCTGCTCTCCGAGTACGCGGCCATGGGCTTCGAGTACGGCTACTCGCTGGCCCGTCCGGACGCGCTGGTCCTCTGGGAGGCCCAGTTCGGTGACTTCGTCAACGGCGCGCAGACCGTCGTCGACGAGTTCATCTCCTCGGCCGAGCAGAAGTGGGGCCAGACCAGCGGCGTCACGCTGCTCCTGCCGCACGGCTACGAGGGCCAGGGCCCGGACCACTCGTCCGCGCGTCCCGAGCGCTTCCTCCAGATGTGCGCGCAGGACAACATGACGGTGGCCATGCCGACCCTGCCGTCGAACTACTTCCACCTGCTGCGCTGGCAGGTCCACAACCCGCACCACAAGCCGCTCATCGTCTTCACCCCGAAGTCGATGCTGCGTCTGAAGGCGGCGGCGTCGAAGGCGGAGGAGTTCACCAGCGGTTCCTTCCGCCCGGTGATCGGCGACTCGACCGTGGACCCGAACGCGGTCCGCAAGGTCGTCTTCTGCGCCGGCAAGGTCTACTACGACCTGGAGGCCGAGCGGGAGAAGCGCGGCATCACGGACACCGCGATCATCCGCATCGAGCGTCTGTACCCGCTCGCGGGTGCGGAGCTCCAGGCGGAGATCGCCAAGTTCCCGAACGCGGCGAAGTACATCTGGGCGCAGGAGGAGCCGGCGAACCAGGGTGCGTGGCCGTTCATCGCGCTGAACCTGATCGACCACCTCGACCTGGCGGTCGGCGCGGAGGTCCCGGCGGGCGAGCGCCTGCGGCGCATCTCGCGCCCGCACGGCTCGTCCCCGGCGGTCGGCTCGGCCAAGCGTCACCAGGCCGAGCAGCAGCTGCTGCTGAACGAGGTCTTCGAGGCGTAGCCGCCGCGTCGCACCCCGTACCAACGGAAAGGCCCGGTCCCCCTCGACGGATTCTAGGGATCGTCGCAACACGTGATCACTGGCGTGTCTGGCGAGCAGTGTAGGCAGTGGCTCGGCTGGGATTTCCAGCCGAGCCACTGCTGCGTCGGCCTCAGGCTTGCACTATTCGCTCCGATGGGCCCTGGGGTGAGTGCTGGCAGGGGTCGCCGTGCGGCCCCGGCTCCTCAGCCCTCCACGGGCAGGAACACAATGGGCCTCATGGATGAGGGATCGGACTGGCCGACGGACAAGCTGACCGCGCTCCGCCTCGGCAGGAGGCTGGTCACGGAAGTCCTGGCGTCGCGGCCGGATCGCCGCGCATTCGTGGACATCCGACCCGAGCAGAGGGACCCCGATGTCCAGGCTCGGGACGAGGGCTGGGCCCGCAGTGACGCTTACCGCGGCTTCCGCCTTGAGCATTGGGAGTACGACGGCGAACGCATTGAGGGCTTCGACTACGACATCGGCGCAGCCCTCATCAGGTCCGCTGACGTCCTGGACGAGTCTGACCTGACCATCGTGCTCAACGCATGGGGGGTCCAGCCCGGCGCCTTTGTCTATCCCTGGGACAGTGACGATCCCAGGTAAGCGGAGATCAGCTCAGGGAAGCTGTCAGCTCACGCAGACGCGCAGCGGGGGTTGCCCAGTCGAGGGTCCTGCGAGGTCGGCCGTTCAGCTCAGCCGCGACCGCATCGAGGTGTTCGCGAGAGTGGACCGAGAGGTCGGTGCCCTTGGGGAAGTACTGCCGTAGCAGGCCGTTGGTGTTCTCGTTCGAGCCTCGCTGCCAGGGGCTTGCCGGGTCACAGAAGTAGACCGGGATGTCTGTGGCGAGGGTGAATTCGCGGTGTCGGCCCATCTCGCTGCCCTGGTCCCAGGTCAGGGATCGCTTCAGATGGGCCGGCAGGGTCTTGACCGTGTCGACCAAGGCGTCGCGGACGAGTTCGGTGCTGCGGCCGTTCGGCAGATGCAGGAGCATCACGTAGCGGGTGGAACGCTCGACGAGGGTTCCGATGGCGGAGCCACTGTCCTTGCCGATGATCAGGTCGCCTTCCCAGTGTCCGGGCACCGCCCGGTCTTCTGCTTCGGCGGGCCGGTCGCTGATCATGGCCATGGGGTCCTTGAAGCGGGGCTGGCGGCAGTTGGCCTGCCGCTGGGGCTTGCGGCGGGTGCGTCCCGAGCACAGAGCGCGGGCGACCTCGCGGCGCAGTTCACCTCGGCCCTGGACGTAAAGGGCTTGATAGACGGTCTCGTGGACCACGTGCATCTCCGGTCGGTCAGGGAACGTCGCTCGGAGAGCCTGGCAGATCTGCTGCGGGCTCCATCGCCTGTCCAGGCACGCCTGGAGGAAGCCCCGCAGTTCAGGGTTCTGGCTGATCTTCCCCGGCTTGGGGCGTGGCCTGCGGGCATCGGCGCGGGCCTGGGCGGCGTAGGGCCGGTAGTGCCACAGGCCGCGGGTCCCGTTCGTTCGGTTGCGGCGGATCTCCCGGCTGACCGTGGACGGACTGCGGCCCAGCTCGGCGGCTATCGCACGGATCGACGCTTTCTCCCGAAGCCGATCGGCGATGTAAATCCGTTCGTCCTCACGCAGGTATCTGGACGCACCAGAAGGCGGCACCACGGGTCGTACCGGTGGTGCCGCCTTCTGCTTGCGGTCCGCGCGCCGACCGTTGCGCCACCGGCGCCCGGTCTTCGCGTTGATGCCAACGATCTGGCATGCGTGCTCGTTGCTGAAGCCCTGCTGCATGAGCCGGAAGTATGTCTCCCGCTCACGCAGAAGCTTCTTCGGCCCCTGAGCCGTTCGGATCTCCCGGATCTTGAAGTCCACCGCATCCCCTGAGCTGGGGTGTTGCGACGACCACTAGAACCCAAGCTCGGTGGGGGGCCGGGCCTTCCGGCTGCCTACGGCTGGGGTTCGAAGTCCCAGTAGGGGCGGGCCTGTTGGCGGGCCGAGACGGTGTGGACGTGTTGGGGGCCCAGGGTGCGGGTGAGGGCTTTGAGGGCGGCGTCCTCGTGCTTGGCGGCCTCCGCGTCCTCGCGTACGGAGCGCAGGTCGGCGGCGAGCGCGGTCCGTGCGCTGAGGGCCATGGGGTGGTCGGGGCCCAGGACCTGTTCGGCTCCGCGCAGGGTTTCGCGGCTCAGGGTCAGGGCGTCGTCGAGGCGGCCGGTGATGTTGCGGTGCCCGGTGGCGTTGAGGGCGCAGCCGAGGGTCCAGGGGTGGCGTTCGCCGAGGGCGCCGCGCATGCCGACGAGGGCCTGTTCGGCGAGGTTGAGGGCCTCGACCCGTTCGCCCTGGGCGCGCAGGACCAGGGCGAGGTTGCCGACGGTGCCGATGCTGTAGGGGTGGGCGAGGCCGAGTTGGGACTGGTAGCCGCGCACCACCTCCTCGGAGATCCGGCGGGCTTCCTCGATGTCCCCGTATTCGCGCAGGTAGGTGGCGTAGTCGGAGGCGACCATCAGGGTCCAGGGGAAATCGGCGCCGAAGACGCGGGTGGAGCGTTCCAGGACGCCGCGCAGGCGGGCTCCGGCGCCGGTGATGTCCCCGGAGCGGCGCAGGCACATGCCGAGGTTGTGTTCGGCGCGCAGGGTCTGGGGGTGGTTGACGCCGAGGACCTGGGTGTTGAGTTTGAGGCCCTGTTCCTGGCGGGCGAGGGCTTCGCGGTAGCGGCCCATGAGGCGCAGTCCCATGGCGCAGCCGATGCCGGAGGAGAGGGTGGCGATGTGCCGGACGTGCAGGACCCGTTCGCGGCGGCGCAGGGTGTCGAGGTCGGTGTCGTAGGCCTCCTGGTAGCGGCCGAGGAGGCGCAGGACGACGGCGACGTTGTTCTGGGCGCCGAGGGTGGTGGCGTCGTCCTCGCCGAGGAGTTCGCGGTAGGTGGCGAAGGCGTGCTCCAGCAGAACGCGGGCCTGGTCGAACTTGGCGGTGCCGAGCAGGACGCCGGCGTAGGTGCTGGTGGCGCGCAGGGTTTCGAGGTCGCGGTCGCCGCGTTCGGCGAGGAGTCGGTCGGCGACCTGGCGGGCGAGTTGTTCGGCTTGTCGGAAGTGTCCGAGCATGCGCAGGGCGCCGCCGTAGTGGTAGCTGAGTTCGCGGACCTGGTCGTGGTCGTCGCCGAGCATGGCCCGCCAGACGGCGTCGGTGCGGGTGGCCAGGCGCAGGCAGGTGTGGTACTCGCCGGCGAGGATCAGGTAGCGCAGGCAGTGCAGGAGGAAGTTCTGGATGCGGGGGTTGCTGCTGGTGAGGACCCCGGCGGATTCCAGGTGCGGGACGAGTTCGGCGTAGCGGGGCCACAGCCGGGAGTCGGTGGGGCGGCCGGGGTCGGCGGCGGCGAGGACCTGGCGGACGGCGCGGGAGAGCTGTGCGGCCTCGTCCTCGGCGAGGTTCTCGCGGACGATGTTGTGGACCATGCGGTGCAGTTGGACGGTTTCCAGGCCGCCGCCCTCCTCGACGGAGAGGTCGGAGTACTCCAGGCGGACGACGGAGAACTGGACGAGCTTGTTGAGGGCGGCGTTCCAGCGGATCTGGTCGTTGACGATGCCGGCGAGGTGTTCGGGTACGTCGTCGGCGGGGAACTCGCGCAGCAGGCGCAGCGGGACCCGGCCGGGCGCGAAGAACACGAACAGCCGCAGCAGGGCGAGGGCGTCGGGGAAGTTCTCGCGGACGTTGTTGAGGAGTATCGCCAGCGCGGTCGGGAAGGGCAGCGGGTAGTCGTCGGAGAGGGTGACGGCCTCGTGGGAGTCGAGCCGGCGTTGCAGGAGGTTCAGGTACTCGCCGACGCCGATCGGGGAGTCGGCGAGCCAGCCGGCGGTCTGGTCGAGGGCCAGGGGGTAGTCCTCCAGGGCCTCGGCGAGTTGGTCGGCCTCTTCCCCGGTGAGCCGGCGGGCCCGGCGGCGGATGAAGGTGATCGACTCGGGGCGGGCGTAGAGGGGGACCTCGACGAGGCTGGTGTGGCGGGTGGCCCACTCGCGGTTGCGGGAAGTGATGATCACGTCGCCGGCGCCGGAGGGCAGGAGGTCGGTGAGGTCGTCGGGGTGGTCGCAGCCGTCGAAGACGAGCAGCCAGCGGTGGTACGGGGACCCGCGCCGCAGTGCCTCCAGGACGGTCCGGATCTGCTCGCCGTAGCTGCCGGCGCCGAGCGGCAGGCCGAGGGCGGGCGCGAGGTCGGCGAGGCGTTCGCGCAGGGTGGGCCGGTCCTCGGCGGGCACCCACCAGACGACGTCGTACTCGGAGGCGAAGCGGTAGGCGTACTCGGTGGCGACCTGGGTCTTGCCGACGCCGGACAGGCCGAGCAGCGTGACGGTGGAGGCGCCGGGCGGGGCTTCGGTGAGGGCGGCCCGCAGCCGGCCGATGACGTCGTTGCGGCCGGTGAAGCGGGGATTGCGGCGCGGGACGCGGCCCCAGACCTCGGGCGGGTCGTTGGGGAAGCGGGGCCCGCGCCGGCCGGACTCCGTGCCGATGCGGTCGGTGGGCAACTCCAGCCGGCGCAGCACGCGGTACTCGGCCTCGTAGGCGTCCAGGCCCCACAGGTCGGTCTTCTCCAGCGCGGCGACGGCGCTGGGCAG
The DNA here is from genome assembly GCF_023515955.1 of Streptomyces sp. RerS4. Classification (GTDB taxonomy): domain Bacteria; phylum Actinomycetota; class Actinomycetes; order Streptomycetales; family Streptomycetaceae; genus Streptomyces. The sequence continues at coordinate 4,823,132 of NZ_CP097322.1, read as the reverse complement.
CGGGGCGTCGGTGAGGCAGACGGCGGCGAACCGGTCGGGGTGGGCCTCGGTGACGGTGCGCAGGGCGGTGTTCCACTCGTCGTCGGCCTGTGCGGCGAGGGAGAAGTAGCGCTCGCTGAGGACGAGGAGGATCCGGCCGCCGGCCCGTGCCAGGTCGTCGAGGGCCTCGGTCAGACCGGGGCTGCTCTGGGGGTCCCAGCGTTCGAGGACGACGCGGTGGCCGTGCTCCTCCAGGCGGTGGGCGATCCACGCGGCCCAGGGCCGGTTGAAGCCCGCGAAGCTGATGACGAAGCGCTGCGGCTGGGCGGCTCCGTCGCGGTCGTGACGCGTACCGGTAACGGTCATGGCTGCCGTCTCCCTGGAATCCCGGCGGTGGACTGGAGTGGGAGGGGGTGGGGCGGGGCGCTGTGGTGCGGGCGCCGCGGTGACGGTGCGGTGCGGGCGCCGCGGTGACGGTGCGGTGCGGTGCGGGATTGAAAGGTACCGCAGCCGCGGGGTTCCTCAGCCGTGTCGGGACGGGGCCAGTTCGGGGTGTGCCGCGTACCAGGCGCGGCGTTCCCGATCGAGGGCGCGGCGGGCCGTGGCGTGTTGGTCGCCGGGCGGCGGCAGTTCGTCCATGGCGCGCTCGGCGCGGGCCATGCCGTCGACGAACTCCCGCCCGGTGACGGTCAGGTGCGGGTCGGCGCGCAGGGCGGGCAGGACGGCGGCGACCTGCGCGCGGACGCGGGCGTGCTGGGCCCAGGCGCCGCGCGCCCCGTACAGGGCGGCGCGCTGCCAGTACCCGGCGAGGGCCAGGTGGGCGTACGTGCCGTGGAGCAGCCCCTCCAACGGGCGCGGGTCCTCCCGCCAGGGCGCCCAGTGGCGGGGGGTGCGGTCGGCGGTGTGCAGGGTGAGGATGTCGGCCAGCGCGGCGAGTTTGCCGTGCTGCACCTCGTGGACCAGGGTCGCGGCCAGGGCGGGCGGGGGCTGGGCGCGGGCCAGCAGGGAGCCGGCGGCGGCGGGCAGGGTGGCGCCGGTGGAGCGGGAGCCGCCGGCCAGGGGGACGACGGAGCGCAGCAGGGCGCCCACTTCCTCGGCGCGGGTGGAGTCGTAGCGCTCCAGCAGGGTGAGGGCGCCGGACCACTGGATGTCCCAGCGCTTGTGCCCCTTGGGGGTGAGCCGGCGGGCGGCGCGGACGGGTTCGAGCCGGCCGCCTTCGGGGTGGCCGGGGGGTCCGACGCGGTAGGGGTCGAGGTCGTCGAGGGAGGCGCGGCCTCCGGGCAGGGGGTGCAGGGGGACGACGTCGGCGGCCTCCCAGGAACGTTCGGTCAGGGCGAGCGGGCCGGGGCGCTCGGGGCGCAGCAGGCCGAGGGTGGGCAGGACCAGGCGGCCGTTGACGGGCCGCAGGGTGGTCTTGAAGCCGATCCCGGCGCGCAGCGCGGCGGCCACGGCGAGGGCCCCGAGGTGGGCGAGGTCGGGGGCCGGTCCGTACGGGGCGTGCAGCCGGCGCAGGGTCTCCTCGGCCCAGACGCCGGTGGCGGGGTAGTGCAGGACGTCGCGCACGGCGTCGGGGTCCTGGCGTTCGGCCTCCTCCAGGAGCGCCCAGCGTTCGCCGGTCTCCCCGCCGGGGCCATCGGGGGCGGCGTCGAGGACGGCGCGCAGCAGGAGCAGCCGCTTGGAGCGGCGTACGTCGCGCACGAGGCGGGTGCCCTCGGGGGTGGGTTCGGTGGAGGCGAGGGCGCGCAGGGTGCGGGAGCTGACGGCGAAGGCGTCGAGGGTGCCGGGGGTTCCGGGGTCGGTGAGGCCGGGAGTGGCGGTGGTGGTGGCGGCCTGGGGGGCGCGCGGGGTCGGGACGGCGAGGTCGGTGCGGTGGGTCGTGTCGGAGCGGTGGGTCATGAGGCGGCCCGTCCCGTCGTGGCGGCGGTGTGCAGCGCGTCGGCGATGTGTCGGATGAGCCGCTGGAGGTCGGCGCAGTACACGGACGGCTGCCGGAAGCCCTCCCCCTCGCGGTAGCGGTGCGGGTAGTGGCCGCCGCCGCACACCTCCACGAGTTCGCAGGCCCGGCAGTCGTCCGCGAGGGCGTCCCGGCCGAGTTGGCGGGCGACGAAGCCGGGGTGGTCGAGGAGTTGGTCGAAGCTGTGGGTGTCGACGGTCATGCCGGTCGTGGCGGCCCCTTCGTACGCGGACTTCAGGGAGTCGGCCTGTTCGATGCTGCCGTCGCTCTCCACGACGGCGGTGGTGACGGGCGCGAGCCCCAGGGTCTCGGTGGCGGCCGGCAGGCCCAGCAGCAGCGCGATGACCTCCTCGAAGACGCGGACGCGGGTGCGCCGCGCCCCGTCGTGCCACCAGCGGTCGAAGACGGCGACGAGCCAGTCCCCGTACGGGGTCCCGGCCTCGGTGTGGCCGGGCGGCGGGGCGGACCGGTTGGCCAGCGGCAGCAGCAGGCCGAGGGCGGGCGGGGCGAACGCGAGCAGGGACTCGTACGTCTCCACCGGGTCCTGGGCGATGTCCACGACGCACAGCAGCCCGGCGTAGCCGGCGGGGTGGCGGGCGAGCAGGCGCAGGCCGCGGGCGACGGCGTCGAACGCGGGCCGGCCCGCGTGGTCCACGCGGCGCGCGTTGTGCGCGGGGAGCCCGCCGTCGAGGCTGACGCCGACGCGGATGCCGGCGGCCGCGAGGGCGGCGATGCGGGGCGGGTGAGGAGGGTGGCGTTGGTCTGCACGCTCGCGGTGAGCCGGGTGCGGGGCGCGTGGCGGGCCAGGGCGGCCCGTACGGCCTCCACGGGCGCGGCCAGCCGGTCGGGCGCGGCGAGGAGGGGCTCACCGCCGTGCAGGACGAGGTCGACGCGGGTCAGGTCGTGGGCGGCGGCGTGCTCGGCGATCCGCTCGGCGGCGCGCGCGGCGGTGGCGGGGGCCATGACCGCGGGGCGGGTGCGCCAGCTCTGGTCGGCCATGGCGTAGACGTAGCAGTAGGTGCAGGCGAGGTTGCAGCGGCTGTGGGTCTTGAGCACGAACTGCCGTATCGGGTGGGGTCGGTGGCCCGCCGCGCGCAGGGCGGGCACGTCGAGCCGGGTGTAGGGCCAGGGGGCGTGGCGGGCGTGCGGGACGGGTTCGCGCGGCGGTCGGTGCGCGGGCAGCCGGGGAACGCTCGTCATCGCTTGGCCCATCGCCTGTACCTCTCGCCGCGGACGGTGCATCCCTGCCCTTCGCAGAGCCCCCGCTAACGGCGGAAAGTGGTCAACTCCGGCCGGCTCAGACGACTCCGGAGTCGAAGGCGTTGAGGATCTCCGCCGGGTGCGTGACCCGTTCGACCATGCCCTCGATGACCTCGGCGAGCACCGGGTGGTCGATCCCGCGCAGGGCGGCCAGGTCGAGCCCGGAGAGGTCCGGCAGCCGCGCGGGACAGGGTCGGGGTCCCGGAGGGGCCGCCGGCGTGTCCGTGGCAGGAGGCGCCGAAGGTGCCGGCGTGGTCGCGTCCCGACGTCCCGTCACCATGGGCTGCCCGTCCCCCTGTCGTATCCGCTGGTCCACCCCTTCCCCCAGCCGGGCGCACGGAAACGACCCCCGCCGCCCGACACCCCGCCCCACCCCGGGAAACGGCGCCGGCAGGGCCGAGGCCGCGGGCAGGGCGGCGCACGAACGCCATGGGGTCTCCCGGGCCCGCAGGGCCGAGGGGAGGCATCGCACGGCGCCGGAGCGCCTTCGCAGCGGAGCCACCGGCGCGACCCTCCGTCAACGCGGCGCGGCACCATGCCGGGCGCCGCGAGCCCGGCCTCCCCCGGCCACCGCTGGGAGGTGCCCCGGCCCTCCGGGGGCCGACGCCACTTTGGCGACGCTCGCTAGCCGCCCGCCTCCAGGGTGTCGATGCGGGCCCTGACCGCGCGGGTCCGCTCGTCGGTCGGGGTGTCGAGGCGCTGCCACAGCTCCAGGGCGGCGCGGTAGGCGTCCAGGGCGGCGCGGGGGCGGGCCAGCCGTTCCAGGACCTCCCCGCGCAGTTGCTGGACCCGGGCGGCGAGGCGCAGCGCGGCGCGGTCGGTGACCTCCTCACGCAGGTCATGGCCCTCGTGCGCGCCACCGTTGGCCTCCAGGGCGGCGCGCCAGGCCCGACGGTAGGAGTCGGCGGCCCGGTCGAGCCGGTCGGCGGTGTGGGTGTGGACGTGGATCTCCTGCTGCACGTCCCCGTGTTCCCGCCAGGCGCGGGCCCGCTCCAGGGGGTGGTGGCTCTGCCGGACGGCCAGCTCCAACAGGTACTCCGCCTCGCGCAGGTCGACGAGGTCCCCCTCGTAGGTGTGCCGCAGCCGCAGCCCGGCGGCCAGCCGCAGCAGCCGGTACGCCGCCCCGGGGTCGGACTGCGGCACCGCCGCGCGGCTCTCGCGCAGCACCCGTACGGCGAGGGACGCGAAGCGGCGGCCGTCGCGGGCCCGCGCCCGGTCCAGGAGTACGTCGCCCCACTCGGGGAGCAGCTCCGCGAAGGCGTCCGCGTCCCGGGGGATCAGCCCCCGGGCCCGGCCGTACGCCTCGGCCGCCTCCTCCAGGGCCGCCGGGTCCGCGTCACGCGCGTACCGGGCCCGGTGCACGCGGGCCAGGCACAGCAGGGCGGCGAGTCGCAGCGCGGGATCCCCGACGGCTTCCTCCAGGGCCCGCGCGAGCTGTGCGGCCGCCTCCTCCAGCCGCCCCGGCAGGTACCGCAACGCCCCGGCCAACTCCACCCGTACGCGCGCCCGCACCGCCCGCTCCCCCGCCCCGGCGGGCGTCCGCCCCCGCGCGCCGTCGCGGAACGCCCCCCTCCTGCCGCCTTCCCCGGCCCCTTCCGAGCCGGCCCGGAAACCCCGCCCGCCCGACCGGGACGCACCCGAATCGCCCTGCCCCCCACGGGCATCCCGCGCCGTATCACCCGACGCCGCCCGAACACCCCCGGCCCGCCCGACCTCGACCGGCTCGTCCGCCCCGCCCCGCACCCCGCCGGGCCCGTCCGAAGCACCCGACCGCACCGGAGCGGCCCCGGAGCCGGCCCCCGCAACGCCGGGCTCAGCCGGATCAGCCACACCGCCCCGCACCTCACCGGAGCTGCGCCCCGACTCAACCGGATCGGCAGCGCCGCCCCGCACCCCACCGGGGCCACGCCCCGGCTCGACCTGGTCACCCGAGCGCACCGAGGCAGCCCCAGAACCCCGCCCGACAACGCCGGACCCAGCCGGATCAGCCGCACCGCCCCGCACCCCATCCGGGCCGCCCCCGGACTCGACCTGGTCACCCGACCGCACCGGGGCGGCCCCGGAACCCCGCCCGACAACGCCGGACTCGACCGGATCGGCCCCGCCGGCCCGCACCCCACCGGGGCCACGCCCGGACTCAACCGGACCACCCGACCGCACCGGGGCGGCCCCGGAGCCGGCCCCCGCAACGCCGGGCTCAGCCGGATCAGCCACACCGCCCCGCACCTCACCGGAGCTGCGCCCCGACTCAACCGGATCGGCAGCGCCGCCCCGCACCCCACCCGGGCCGCCCCCGGACCCGACCTGGTCACCCGACCGCACCGAGGCGGCCCCGGAGCCGGCCCCCGCAACGCCGGGCTCAGCCGGATCAGCCCTACCACCCTCACCAGGGCCGCCCCCGGACTCAGCCGGATCGACATTGCCACCCCGCACCCCACCGGGGCCACGCCCCGGCTCGGTCGGTTCCGCCCCCACCTCGCCAGGACCCCGCCCGGTCACACCGGACTCGTCCGTCTCGGCGGATCGCTCCGGCGCCAGGCCGGGGGCACCGGAATCAGCCGGGTCAGCGGAGTCGCCCCGCACCCGGCCGGGACCGTGCCCGGATTCGGCACCGGGGGCGGCCCCCACCCGGCCGGGGCCCCGCCCCGAGTCGGACCTGTCGCCGGATCCGGCGGATCCGGCGCTCGCGCCCCGCCCGGTCACACCGGACTCGTCCGGATCGACCTCTGCCGCGTCGGAGTTCCGCCCGGGGCCCGGCGCGACGGCGCGGCCGCCGGCACCCGTACCGCGCCCGGCGACGCCGGATTCGTCGGGAGCGGTCGGGCCAGGGCCCGCAGCAAGCCCGGCGCCACCCGGATCGCCCTGTTGAGGCCCTGCGCCGTCCGGGCGGCGCCCCGACGCGGAGGGTTCGGCGGACCTCGGGCGGTGCCGCCCGCATCCGGCCCGGACGCGGCGGGATCGGTGGCGACCGCCGGGCTGCCGCCCACGCCCTCGGCCGGGTCGGCCGGAACCCGGTCGGGATCCCGCCCGGAGGCGTCCGGTACGCCGGAGCTCCCGGCCCCGCCCGGCCCGTCGGGCCCCGTCACGGCCCGGCCCTGCCCACCGGGCTCTGCCTGACCGCCCGGCCCACCAGACCCCGCCGCCCACTCGGCCCATCCGGCCCCGACGCGCCCCCGGCCTGCTCGCCGGGCTCCGCCGACCCACCCAGCGCCAGCCCATCGCCCGGCCCGTCGCCCGCCCCATCCGACCCCGTCGCACCCGGGGCCCGCCCACCGGGCCGCGTCACCGCCCCGCTCGGCCCATCGGGTTCCGCCGGACCACTCCCCCCGACCCGCCCCCCGGCCTCCGCCGGCGGTCCGCCGTCCAGTAGGGCGGCCAGTGCCGCGCCCAGGCGGGATGCGGCCTGTTCGGCCAGGGGGGTGCGGGTTCGGGGGTCGGGGGTGTGGGGGAGGAGGGCCAGCAGGACGCGGCCCAGGGCCAGTTGGAGGTCGGGGTGGGCGCCCGGGGCGCCGGGGGCTTCCTCCGGCAGGACGGCGGCCTCCAGCGCCGCCCGCGCCTCGTGCAGCGGACCGGCGTCACCGCGCAGCTCGGCCAGCCGGATCAGGGTCTGGGCCCGCCGCACCGCGCACTCCCGCCGCAGCCACGCCTCGGCGGCGCTCGCGCCGCCTGCGCGAACTCCCGGTCGGCGGCGGCCAACAGCTCCGCGTCGGGGCGCCCGGCCAGCGCCCGTTCGTACAGCACCCGCCCCAGGGCGGCCCCGGCGGCCGGGGTCCGCAGCCCGGTCAGGGCCCGTTCGGCCTCGTCGAGGAGTTCGGGATCGCGTTGCTCCGCCCACAGCCACAGCAGGACCTCCGCGAGGGCCGTCTCGGCCTCCTCCGGCGGGTCCTGCGGCCCGGCCGGGCGGCGACGGCCCGCCGCAGCAGGGCGGCGGCCTCGTGCAGGGCCCGCGCGTCGGCGTCCAGCAGCCGGTCCCGCGCCGCGCGCAGCGACCGGGCGCGGTCGGGGCCGGCGGGTCGGAGGTCGGGGCGGCGGGGCCGGGGCGGCGTCCTCGTCGGGCGGGCCGGGCAGGTAGCGGCGTACGACCTTGGCCGACACGTGCGCGAACGCCTGCGGCGGCCGCACCGGCGCCGGCCCGCCGCCCTCCGCCTCGACGTCGGCGACGGGCGACACCCCGGTGAGCTGGGCGACGGCCAGCGCGGGGAAGTTGCGTACGCCCCGGCCGAAGTGCGCGAGGACGTACTCGGAGCAGTGCTTGAGCACCAGCGCGGCCTCGTCCCGCCCCAGCGGCCCCAGCAGCACGTCCTGCACCCCGGGTACGAACTCGTACCACTGGCCCGGCGCCTCCCCACTGCGCGCCTCCCCACTGCGCCGCAGCAGCCCGCTGAGCAGCACCTCGGCGAGGTCAGACGGTTCCGAGTCGGGCAGCATCGTGCGCTGCACGAGCCGCATCACGGGCAGGGTCAACGGCGCCGCCGACAGGTACACGGCGAGCTGGACGGCGCCGGGCGCGGCGGAGGAACGGAAGCGGCGCACCAGCTCGCGCGGCGGCCGGGCGGCCCGCGGCAGCGGTGGGGGCGACGCGGGGTGTCGGGCCAGGACCCGGCCCACCTCGGCCGGTACGGGCCCGGTCCCGAGCCCCGCGACCAGCCGGGCCCACGCCCCGAGCGCGGTGGCGCTGGGCGGCAGCACGGGAACGGTGAGCCCGCCGGTCGGGCGGCCCGGCCGGGGCGCCCGGTCCGACCGGAACCTCAGCTGCGCACCGGCCCCCGCGCCGCCCTCGGACCGCTCCAGCACCCCGCGCTCGGTCGGCAGCCAACTGCGGCTCCACAGCCGTTGCGGGAGCGGTTGGACGACCACGCACGGCGCGCACTGCGCCCACCGGTGCAGCAGCCGCTGCGCCTCGCCCTCGCGCCACAGCGGTCCGGCGCAGTCGGAGACCACCATCGTCAGGGTGCGTCCGGTGGGGTCGCGGAGCTGGTCGCCCGAGCGCAGGGCGGCGGCGGGCACGGGGCCGCGTCCGATGGCGGCGGTGCCGTCGGCGGGCCGGTGGAGGTAGTGGACCTGGACGTCGCGGAAGGCGCCGAGGCGTTCGCAGACGGCCCGCAGTTCCTCGAACATCTCCTGCCAGACGGCCATGGACGGGGAGGCGTCCATGACCAGCCGTACGGTCGCCTCGCGCCGGGTCTCGGCCCGGAACACCGGGATCAGCAGGCCGAGCGCGCGGGCGCCGGCCTCGGCGGTGGCCTCCTCGTCGAGGACGTGCCGGGTGGGCGGGCCGGGCGGGCGGTGGCGTTGCAGGGCGCGCAGGGCGCGTTGGATCTCCAGGATCCGCGGCAGGGCCGCCGCCGCGGGTACCCGTACGGGCGTCCCGCCGGCCGACGGCACGCCGCCGACGGACTCTTCGTCACCGGCGGCGGCTTCGTCCGAAGGCTCGGCTTCCGTGTCCGCGGAGCGCCCCGCGCCGTCGGGGTACAGCCGCAGCGGTTCCTCGGCGTCGACCTCCTCCCGGGGCGGTACGGGGACGGGCTCGGCGGCCGTCGCGTCGCCCGCGTCGGCCTCCTCCCGGGCCGGTGCGGGCACGGCGTCGAGGGGCCCGCCGGGGGCGTCGGGCCGGGCCGCCTCCCGGGCGCGGGCGGCCAGCCACAGCGCGTCGGCCAGTTCCTCGGCGGACGGGTCGAGCCCGGCGGAACGCAACAGCGCGGCGAGGACGCGGATCACCGGGTCGGCGGATGCGGCCACGGGCCCTCACCTCGGGCGGTCGAGGCGCTGGATGAGCAGGTCCGCGAGGTCCTCCCGGGTGGGCGGGGCGGCGTAGTGGGTGAGGTAGATGGCGTTGAGGAGCTGGTCGGCGGCGACCAGTTCGGAGCGGGAGCGGCCGAGGAACTCCCGGATCAGGTCGGCGCCGAGCTGCGCGGCCTCTTCCCCGAGGTGCGCGCGGACCATGCCGGCGAGCCGCTTCTCCCCCGGCGGGCCGAGCTTGAGCTGGATGCAGCGGCGCAACAGGGCGGCGGGGAAGTCGCGTTCGCCGTTGCTGGTGAGGATGATGAACGGGAAGGACCGGCAGCGGACGCGTCCGTCGCGGACGGTCACCTTGGCGCCGTCGTCGGTGAGGACGCGCACCTCGGGTTCGGAGTCGGCGACGCGTTCGAGCTCCGGCAGGGTGAACTCGCCTTCCTCCAGCACGTTCAGGAGGTCGTTCGGCAGGTCGATGTCGCTCTTGTCGAGTTCGTCGATGAGCAGCACGCGCGGTCGCGCGGTGGGCAGCAGCGCCGTGCCGAGCGGGCCGAGGCGGATGTACTTGCCGATGCCGTGGGCGGCGCCGGGGGCCCCGCCGGGCGTTCCCGCGAGGTGACCCGCCCCCGCCGTGATCTGTACGTCCTGAAGGCGGGCGAGGGCGTCGTAGCGGTAGAGGCCCTCCTGGAGGACGGTCCGCGAGACCACCGGCCAGCGCAGGACCCGCCCGAGTTTCAGTTCGTGGGCGACGGCGTGCGCCAGGGTGGACTTGCCGGTGCCCGGGTAGCCGGTGACCAGCAGGGGCCGGCGCAGGTAGAGGGCCGCGTTGACGGCCTCCAGTTCCTCCGGCTCGGGTCGGTGCAGGGCGGCGGCCCGACGGTGGGCGCCGAGCCGGCGCGCGACGCTGCCGTCCTCGGCCGCGGCGGCCCCGTCCGGTTCGACGAGGGGCCCGCCGTCGAAGTCCCGCCACGGCGGCGGGTCGGGCAGGGCGGCGATCCCGTCGTGCGGTTCGCCCACCCCCCGGTAGATCAGCCATTCCTCACTCACGCCCGCTCCCTCCCGAAGCCCGCACACCCGAACACCGCACCCCACGGCCGGGGCACGACACCCGCCCCGATCCCCACCCGCGCCTTACGCCCCATACCGCCCCACACTCCCCAACCGGCCCCGCCGCCACGCCGGTCCGATGCTCCGGGCCCGGCTTCGTGCTCCGGCCGGGGGATTCCCCCGCCCTGCTCGCCTCAGGCGTCACCGCACCATGCCTGCCCGCCGTCGTCCGGCCCACGCACCCCTTCCCCCCTGGGTCGTGTCTTGTGGATCATGCCGGGCTCGCGACGTCCGGCATGATCCACAAGACACGACCCAGGCGCCGCACCCACGCCGCCCCGCGTGCCCGGCGCGCTACCCGCCCCGCCCCCTCACAGGTCCCCCTGGAGCGGCTCGTCCTCCGGCAGGGCGCGGGACGGATCGTCCCAGACGAGGGTGACCCCCGCCGCCCAGTACGCGTCGGGGTCCGCGCCGTGGGTTCGGGCCCGCAGGGCCTGGAAGCGCGTCGGCAGCGCCTCCCCCCGGCCCGCCTCGGCCAGTTCCTCGCGCAGCCCCCGGTGGAACGGCGCGCACGACACCGGCAGGCCGGACGGAGGGCGGCGGCCCACCAACACCCCGTAGCCCGCCTCCCGTACGGCCCGCAGCGCGCCCAGCGTCGGTTCGGCGGCGGCGGCCCGGCACAGCACCGGGACGGTGTTGTCCATCAGCCCCGTCAGCCAGCGCGGCGAGGGGCTGCGCGGTCGGCCGCGCGCGCAGTCGGCCCGCTGGTCCAGCAGCGGCCCCTCGCGCACCCGCGCCCACCGCCCGGCCGCCGCCGGGCCCGCGTCGTTGTCGGGGTAGCGGAACACGACGGGCCGCTGAACGCCCACCGGCACCCCGCCCGACACCGTCCAGGCGTCCACCGGCAGCCCGAACAGCTCCGGTTCCACCGCCACTTCGAGGAGCGCGGCCGCCTCGTGCGTGTCGCAGCGCCGGAAGCCCTCGGCGAGCGGGGCCCGCAGCACCTCGGGCAGGTCGCGGGGGCGTGCCCGTACGCCGGAGGCCACCGGGGTGACCCGGCCCGGCCGGGCGGGGCCCGCCAGGACGGATACCCGCCAGTCGTGGACGTCCTCCCAGCCGTGCGCCCACACCTCCAGCAGGACGGAGGGCCCCGACGGCAGCCCGCCCGGCGTCCGGGCCCCGCCGCGCGGTCCCATCCCGGCGTGGGCCCGCCGCAGGCGTTCCCGCTCGGCGAGGCCCCGTTCGCGCTGCTCGCCGAGCTCGCGCCGCAGCGGGCGCCAGAGCCGCTCGGCGGTGGCCCGTACCCAGTCCCACAGTTCCTCGTCGGCGCCGGGCGCGGGCGGCTCGCGGTGGTCGGCGACGCTGACCCCGGTGGCGTAGCGGAGCATCGCGGCGGCCTCCCCGCCGACGCCGGGCGGGTCGTGCAGCAGGCCGAGGCCGTCGCGCCAGCCGAGCGGCGCCGGCACGGCGGTGTCCGGCTCCTCGCCGCGGGCCTGCTCGACGAGTTCGCGTACCGCCTCGGAGGAGCCGGGCGGCGGCAGCTCCGCGAGCAGCCCGCACAGGGTGGTGAACTCGCCCGGGGTGAGCCGGCCCCGACCGCCGAACCGTCCCGCGTACCGGTCGCTCTCGGCGGCGGCGAGTTCGTCGTGGACGTCCGTCCAGGTGCGCCGGCTGTCGAGGTCGCTGAGGTGGCGGTCGTAGTGGTAGAGGTCGTGGGCCTGCATCACCCGCCGGTAGAGCCCGGTCTGCCCGGTCGCGGCCATCGGCAGGGTCCGCAGCTGCGCCACGGAGACGGCGAGGCCTCCCCCGCCGCCGGAGCGGCGGGCCTTGACGACGCCGACGACCTCGCCGCGCGCGAGGTCCACCACCGGGCCGCCCGACATGCCGGCCTCGATCTCGTCCTCGTCGCCGAGGCGGATGGCGGCGCCCTGGGCGGCGATGCCGCGCAGCCGGGTGGTGCGGCCGGTGATCTCGGGGACGCCGAGTTCCTCGGTGCAGCCGAAGTAGGCGGCCTCGTCGAGGTGGGGGCCGGCCCGGTCGGTGAGCCATACGCAGGCGTGGGAGATGGGCGACAGGACCCGGATCAGGGCCAGGTCGGGCAGGTCCCACAGGGCCCGGCGTCCGGGACGCCGTTCCTCCAGCCGTTCGGGCAGTACGCATTCCACGCGCCCCGCGACGGTGCCGGTGGCTCCGTCGGGGCCGGACTGGAAGGTGATGCCGAGCTCGCGCCCCGCCAGCCGCATCGCGGCACCCCCTTCGCCGACCACGTGCGCGCACGTCAGGACCCAGCCGGGGGCGATGAAGAAGCCGCTGCCCCAGGTGGGTCCGGACCAGTCGTTGCGGGGGTTGTCATACCCGCCGCGGGGCGGGTGGACGCGTACCGTCGCGGCCCGGACGAGGGGCTCCAGGAGTTCGAAGGCGCGCGCCGCGCCCGTGCCCAGCCCGTCAGGCATCCCGCGCCCCCCGCCCACCGTCAGGCCCTGTCGTCCCATCGTGGCCGTCCAGGCTAGCCCCGGGGACGGACGTGGCGGGAGGGTGTCGTCGGAAAGCGGATTATCCTGGCGGGAAACACCCCCATCCCGACACGGCACGGAGCCCGACTTGTACTTCACCGATCGCGGCATCGAGGAGCTGGAGAAGCGGCGCGGCGAGGAGGAGGTCACCTTCGAGTGGCTCGCCGAGCAGCTCCGTACGTTCGTCGACCTCAACCCGGACTTCGAGGTCCCGGTGGAGCGCCTGGCGACCTGGCTGGCCCGCCTGGACGACGACGAGGACGAAGACGAGTGACCCGGGACCGGTCCCCTCTCCCGAGCGTCTCCCGAACGATCTCGTGAACGCCCAACGGCCCGGCCGCTCGAAGCGGTCGGGCCGTTGTCATTCGCGCTCTGACCAGCAGCGCGGGGAAAACCCCAGGGCGCCCAAGATCAGGCGGCCTTGGTCTCCCAGAAGATGCGGTCGATCTCGGCGATGAGCTCCAGGGCCTTGGCGCCGGTCGCCGGGTCGTTCGACGCCTTGGCGGCCGAAAGGGCCTTCAGGGTGTCGTTGACCAGGGTGTGGAGCTGCGGGTACTTCTCGAAGTGCGGAGGCTTGAAGTAGTCGCTCCACAGCACCGAGACGTGGTGCTTGGCGAGCTCGGCGCGCTGCTCCTTGATGGTGATGGCGCGTGCGCGGAAGTCCGCGTCCTCGTTCGCCTGGTACTTCTCCTGGACGGCCTTGACCGACTCGGCTTCGATACGGGCCTGGGCCGGGTCGTACACGCCGCAGGGCAGGTCGCAGTGGGCGGAGACCTTCACCTTGGGGGCGAAGAAGCGGGAAAGCATGGGGCTTGTCCTCCTCGTGATCGTCTTCTCAAGGGTGGAGATTACTCGCTGGGAAACGGGAAATCGCGGGCGCCCCCATGGGCTTGGGACAAAAGTCCAGCCGCGGCCGAGGAGTGATGAGCGAACGTACGGGGCCGTACGGCAGCATGCGGGAAGGACGAGGAGGCCGGACATGACGGAGAACGGGCGCGACCGGGTGCGTTTCGGTGTCGCCGAGGTGACGGGGCCGTCGATGGTGCCCACGCTGCTGCACGGGGACCGGCTCGTGGTCCGTTACGGGGCGCTGGTCCGGCCGGGTGACGTGGTCGTGTTCCGGCATCCGTTCCAGCAGGACCTGCTCGTGGTCAAGCGGGCGGTGGAGCGCCGGCCGGGCGGTTGGTGGATGCTCGGCGACAACCCGTTCAACGAGACCGGCGACAGCACCGTGTACGGGCCGGTGCCCGAGGACCTGGTCCTGGCGACGGCCGTGCTGCGCCTGCGGCCGCGCGGGCCCGGTCAGCGTTCGCTCAGGGCCCGGCTGTCCTGGTTGCTGTCGGCGGCGCGGCCGCTGCGCGCCGATTCCTCGGCCTCCAGGCGCTTGCGGGCGCGGTAGGCGGCGACGTTGGCGCGGGTGGCGCAGCGGTCGGAGCAGTAGCGCCGGGAGCGGTTGGTGGAGGTGTCGAGGTAGGCGTTGCGGCACGGCGCGGCCTGGCACAGGCCGAGGCGGTCGGGGCCGTGTTCGGTGAGGTGGAAGGCCAGTCCGAAGGACGCGATGGCGGCGTAGCCGGCCGAGGCGTTGGAGGGGTGGTCGGCGAGGTGGATGTGCCAGTCGGGGGCGCCGTCGGGGCCGAGGGTCTCGTGGCCGGACACCTGCGGGCTGACGGGGAACTCCATGAGGAGTGAGTTCAGCAGGTCGACGGCGAGGACGTGGTCGCCGCCGTCGGCGGCCTCGAAGACGGAGCGCAGCCGGCCGCGGACGTTGCGGAAGCGGGTGACGTCGGTGTCGGTGACCCGGCGGGCCATCTGGACGCTGGCCCCGAAGAGGGCCCGGACGTCGTCGGCGGAGGTGAGGAAGTCCTTGCCGCGAGCCGGTTCCTCGGTGTTGACCAGGCGCACGGCATAGTCCGAGTAATGGGCCAGTTCCACTTGTAGTCCTTACGGCTGCGGGTTAGTGTCTGCGGTGGCCGGGGTAACGGCTGATATAGGTTCGAGGGTATTACGTGTGGGAGGGTTTCGGGATGACGGATGCGGTGGCCGGCTCGAACGGCACGATCGGCGCGGACTGGCAGGCGTGGCAGGACAGCTGGGACCGCCAGCAGGAGTGGTACATGCCCGACCGCGAGGAGCGGTTCCGGGTCATGCTGGACATGGTCGAGGCCCTGGTCGGTCCCACCCCCCGGGTACTGGATCTCGCGTGCGGTACGGGAAGTATCACGGACCGGCTCTTCAAGAGGTTCCCGGAGGCCACCAGTACGGGGCTGGATCTCGACCCCGCGCTCCTGACGATCGCCCGGGGCCACTTCGCGGGCGACGACCGCGTCACCTTTGTCACCGCCGACCTCAAGGACCCCGACTGGCGCGCGGCGCTCCCCTACGACTCCTACGACGCCGTGCTGACCGCGACGGCCCTGCACTGGCTGCCGAGCAAGGAGCTCGCGGTCCTCTACGGGCAGATCGCGCCCCTGGTGCGCCCCGGCGGCGTCTTCATGAACGCCGACCACATGCCCGACCCCACCACCCCCCGCATCGACGCCGCCGAGCACGCCCACCGGCACGCCGGGATGGACCGGGCGCGCGCCCAAGGCGTGTTGGACTGGCGCGAGTGGTGGGCCCTGGCCGCCGCCGACCCGGTGCTCGCCGAGCCGACGAAGGCGCGGTTCGCGATCTACGGCGAGCACGCCGACGGCGACACCCCCGACGAGGCCTGGCACGCCCGCACCCTGCGCGAGGCCGGCTTCGGGGAGGCCCGTACGGTGTGGCGCTCCCCCTCGGACGCGCTGGTCCTGGGCCTCAAGTAGGAACGTACGAAACACAAACGAGGAGGGGCGGTACGGGTTCCCGTACCGCCCCTCCTCGTTTGTGTCGACGCGCTTACAGCACCTTGGACAGGAACGCCTTCGTCCGGTCGTGCTGCGGGTTGCCGAGGACGTCGCGCGGGTTGCCCGACTCGACGACCACGCCGCCGTCCATGAAGACGAGGTTGTCGCCGACCTCGCGGGCGAAGCCCATCTCGTGCGTGACGACGATCATCGTCATGCCCGATTCGGCCAGGTCCCGCATGACGTCGAGGACGTCGCCGACCAGCTCCGGGTCGAGCGCCGAGGTGGGCTCGTCGAAGAGCATCAGCTTCGGCTCCATGGCGAGCGCGCGGGCGATCGCCACGCGCTGCTGCTGGCCGCCGGAGAGCTGGGAGGGGTAGTTCCCGCCCTTGTCGCCGAGGCCGACGCGGTCGAGCAGCTTGACGGCGCGCTCACGGGCGACCGCCTTGCTCTCGCCCTTGACCATGACCGGGGCTTCCATGACGTTCTCTATGGCCGTCATGTGGGGGAAGAGGTTGAAGCGCTGGAAGACCATGCCGATGTCCCGGCGCTGGGCCGCGACCTCGCTGTCCTTCAGCTCGTAGAGCTTGTCGCCCTTCTGCTTGTAGCCCACCAGGTGGCCGTCGACCGAGAGCCGGCCGGCGTTGATGCGCTCCAGGTGGTTGATGCACCGCAGGAAGGTCGACTTGCCGGAGCCGGACGGGCCGACCAGGCAGAAGACCTCACGGGGGGCGACCTCAAGGTCGATGCCGCGCAGGATGTGGGCGGCGCCGTACGACTTGTGGACGCCTTCGGCCTTGACCATCGGCTGGGCGGTCACTTCGCCACCTCCGTACGGCGGAACAGGTTCAGGTTCGCCTTGAGCCGCTGCAACGGCGTGGGCGGCAGGCTGCGCAGCGAACCGCGGGCGTAGCGGCGCTCCAGGTAGTACTGGCCGACGCTGAACACGCTGGTCAGCGCCAGGTACCAGATGGAGGCGACGAAGTACATCTCGATGACCGCGCCGGCCGTGGTGCCGATGTTGGAGCTGGCCCGCAGGAGTTCGGTGTACTGCACCGCCGAGACCAGGGAGGAGGTCTTCAGCATGTTGATGAACTCGTTGCCGGTCGGCGGGATGATCACGCGCATCGCCTGCGGCAGCACGACCCGGCGCATCGTCTGGATCTGGGTCATGCCGAGGGCGTGCGAGGCCTCGGTCTGGCCCTCGTCGACGGACTGGATGCCGGCCCGGACGATCTCCGCCATGTAGGCGCCCTCGTTCAGGCCGAGGCCCAGGAGGGCGACCATGAACGGGGTCATGACGTCGACGGTCTCGTTCTTGTAGATCGGACCGAGGTTGATGTACTGGAAGATCAGCGGGAGGCTGAACCAGACCAGCAGCTGCACGTAGACCGGGGTGCCCCGGAAGAACCAGATGTAGAGCCAGGCCACGAAGCTGGTGACCGGGTTCTTCGAGAGCCGCATCACCGCGAAGAGGATGCCGAGCGCGAGGCCCAGCGCCATCGAGGCGATGGAGATGATCACGGTGTTGCCGAGGCCGGCGAGCACCGAGGAGTCGAACAGCTTGTCGCCGACCGTGCCCCAGATGATCTTGCCCTGGGAGAAGGCGTAGACGAGCCAGGTGAGCAGTACGGCCACGACGACGGCGCTGATCCAGCGGCCGTAGTGCCGTACGGGGATGGCCTTGATCGCCTCGTAGGTGGTGCCCGAGGCGCCGGGCCCGGCCGGCGGAGTCGCGGCCGGACCCTTGTCGATCTTGTCAGTCACAATGACTGCCCTTCAGTGGAGCGCTCGGTCTTACTTTCCTGCGTTGACCGTGGCGGACGGCACCGCACTGTCCTTCACGTTCCACTTCTCCAGGACCTTGGCGTAGGAGCCGTCCTTGATGATGGCGTCGAGGGCTTCCTTGAGGGCGTCGCGCAGCTGCGTGTTCTCCTTGGAGACCGCGATGCCGAAGAGGCCCACGTCGGACTGCTGGCCGGCGACCTCGAAGTCGTTGCCGCCGCCCGAGGTCTTCGCGATGTACGCGGCGACCGGGAAGTCGTTCAGGTCGGCCACGGCGCCGCCGGCCTTGACGCGGGTCTGCGCCTCGGCGTCGGTGTCGAAGGCTTCGATGGTGAGCTTCTTGTCCCCGCACTTCTCGGCCTGGGCCTTGAAGGTGTCCTCGTAGATCGTGCCGCGCTGGACGGCGACCGTCTTGCCGCAGACGTCGTCGAGGGACTTGATGTTCTCGGGGTTGCCCTTCTTGACCAGCAGGGAGATGCCGGAGGAGAAGTAGTCGACGAAGTCGACGCCCTTGCCGATCTTGGCGCCCTTGTCGTCCAGGCCTTCCTGACGCTTCTTGTTGTCGGTGATCGAGGACATCGCGATGTCCTGGCGACCGGTCTCCAGCGAGGTGATCAGGCCGTCGAAGGTGCCCGAGGTGAACTGGAACTTCACACCGAGCTGCTTCTCCATCGCCTGGGCGATGTCGGGGTCGACGCCGACGATCTTGCCGCCCTCGGTGAACTCCATCGGGGCGTAGGCCGCGTCGGTGCCGACCTTGATGACGCCCGCGTCCTGGATCTTCTTGGGCAGCTTGGAGAACAGCGGAGCGTCGCTGGTCTTCTCCTTGGTGCCGGACCCGCTGTCGGTCTGGTCGCCACAGCCGGTGAGGATCAGGGCGCCGGCGACCGCGATCGCGCCGACCGCGGCGATCCGGGACCGGGCGGCGGTCGTACGACGGGTGGTGCTTGCGGTCATGAGCTGGTTCCTCCGACAGGGGTGGAAAGCATCCGAGACAGGTCGGGCACGCACCATCGGGTGTCGCGACCTTGTGTGATTACGGCATCTTGCCATTCGGACTGGCGCATTCAGGCTGCCCGTCAGGTCAAAATCAGATAACGGGTGCCCGCGTAGACCCAACAGGCCTGCGGGCAACGCGCTTCGCCGCCGCACAAACCACTGTGACCAGGCCTTTTGGGCGCACATTTTGCGGCGCGTCTCGGCCACTGGACAGAGACCTTTGGACTTTTGGCCAAAAACGGGACAAGCGGCCTAAGGTCGAGCAGGAATCGACTCGTCTGGGTGAGCGTTCTTCCGGTAGAACAGGTCATTACACCCCTCATCCGGGGCTCAGGGCGCGCGTGCGGCGTGCCCGCGCGTACGAACCTCCCCTTCGCGGAGACGGGCCAACCGTCGATGCGGAGTACGGACGCGGTGCCCGCCCACTTCTCAACCAGGAGTGGCCACCCTCAATGATTCAAAGGACCTAAGGGGTCACACGAAGTGGCAGCGGAGATCGTCAACCCTCGCAGCGACAGTGCGACGGACAACAACCCCGATGCGGTGTTCGCGCTGCACCGGGGCGGCAAGATGGCCATCCAGGCCACGGTGCCGGTGAACGACAAGGACGACCTGTCCCTGGCGTACACCCCCGGCGTGGCGAAAGTGTGCACCGCCATCGCCGAGCAGCCCGAGCTCGTGAACGAGTACACCTGGAAGTCGAACGTGGTCGCCGTCGTCACCGACGGTACGGCCGTGCTCGGGCTCGGTGACATCGGTCCCGAGGCCTCCCTCCCCGTGATGGAGGGCAAGGCAATCCTCTTCAAGCAGTTCGGTGGCGTCGACGCGGTCCCGATCGCGCTCGCCACCAAGGACACGGACGAGATCGTCGAGACCGTCGTGCGTCTCGCGCCGTCCTTCGGCGGGGTCAACCTGGAGGACATCTCCGCCCCCCGCTGCTTCGAGATCGAGCGGCGCCTCCAGGAGGCGCTGGACATCCCGATCTTCCACGACGACCAGCACGGCACGGCCATCGTCACGCTGGCCGCGCTGCGCAACGCCGCGAAGCTCACCGGTCGCACCCTCGGTGACCTGCGGGCCGTCATCGCGGGCGCCGGCGCCGCCGGCATCGCGATCGCCAAGATCCTCGTGGACGCGGGCATCGGCGACGTGTGCGTCACCGACCGCAAGGGCGTCGTCTCGGCGGACCGTTCCGACCTCACCGACGTCAAGGCCGAGATCGCGGGCCTGACCAACAAGACGGGGCTGAACGGCTCGCTGGAGAAGGCCCTCGCGGGCGCGGACGTCTTCATCGGCGTCTCCGGCGGCACGGTCGGCGAGGAGGCGGTGGCCTCCATGGCGCCGAACTCCTTCGTCTTCGCCATGGCCAACCCCAACCCCGAGGTCCACCCCGACATCGCGCACAAGTACGCGGCCGTCGTGGCGACCGGTCGTTCGGACTTCCCGAACCAGATCAACAACGTGCTGGCGTTCCCGGGCATCTTCGCGGGCGCCCTGAAGGTGCGCGCCACCCGGATCACCGAGGGCATGAAGATCGCCGCCGCCGACGCCATCGCCGGTGTCGTCGGTGACGAGCTGGCCGCCGACTACGTGATCCCGTCGCCGTTCGACGAGCGCGTCGCCACCGCCGTCACCGCCGCCGTCGCCGCGGCGGCGAAGGCCGACGGCGTGGCCCGCCTGGCCTGAACGGCGGGCTGAGCCGCACGGCTCGTACGCACGAGGGCCCGGTCGGAGTGATCTCCGGCCGGGCCTTCGCGCGTCCCGGCGCCCGGGGTCCCGGCGGTGCCACCCTGGCCGGCGGGCCTACCGGCCGGTAGCCTCTGGCGGCATGTTCGCTGCCTACGCCTCCCGAATCGACCGCGACCAGCCGCTGAACGGCCTCACGCTGGGCGAGCGCCCGGCCCCCGTGGCCCGCCCCGGCTGGGTGACCGTCGACGTCAAAGCCGCCTCGCTCAACCACCACGACCTCTGGTCCCTGCGCGGGGTGGGCCTCGGCGAGGACAAACTGCCCATGACCCTCGGCTGCGACGCCGCCGGGATCGACCAGGACGGCAACGAGGTCGTCCTGCACTCCGTCATCGGCCAGAGCGGCCACGGCGTCGGCCCGGACGAGCCCCGCTCCATCCTCACCGAGCGCTACCAGGGCACCTTCGCCGAGCAGGTCACCGTCCCCGCCTGGAACGTCCTGCGCAAGCCCGCCGAACTCTCCTTCGAGGAGGCCGCCTGCCTGCCGACGGCCTGGCTCACGGCCTACCGGATGCTGTTCACCAACGCGGGCGTACGCCCCGGCGACTCGGTCCTGGTCCAGGGCGCGGGCGGCGGCGTCGCCACCGCCGCGATCGTCCTCGGCAAGGCGGCGGGCCTGCGGGTCTTCGCCACCAGCCGCGACGAGGCCAAGCGCAAGCGCGCGGTGGAGCTGGGCGCGGTGGAGGCGTACGAGCCGGGCGCCCGGCTGCCGCGGCGGGTGGACGCCGTCATCGAGACGGTCGGCGCCGCCACCTGGTCGCACTCGATCAAGTCCCTGCGCCCCGGCGGCACCTTGGTCATCTCGGGCGCGACCAGCGGCGACCGGCCGGCGCACGCCGAGCTGACCCGGATCTTCTTCCTGGAGCTGAAGGTGGTCGGCTCGACCATGGGCTCGAAGGACGAGCTGGAGGACCTGCTCGCCTTCTGCGCGGCCACCGGCGTGCGCCCGGTGATCGACGAGGTGCTGCCGCTGGACCGGGCCCGCGAGGGCTTCGCGAAGCTCGAATCGGGAGACCTGTTCGGCAAGGTGGTGCTGACGGTCTGACGGTCCGGCCGCCTGACGACCGGCCGCCCGGTCCACACCCGCTACGCGCCCGGCCGCAGGCCCGCCTCGATGCGGGCGGCGGCGGCCGCGAGGTGGGCGCGGGCCTCGGCCAGTTGGGCCGGGGTCACGCCGTGGTCGCGGGCCGCGTCGCGGACGTCGTCGCGGAAGCGGTCGAGCAGCCGGTCCAGGTCCCGCGCCGGGTCGGCGGAGGGTACGAGGTCCTCGGCCCAGCCCGCGCCGGCCGGCCCGGGGCGCTCGCCGGTTCGGCTTCGGTGGCGCCGGGGGCCGCGGGGCCGTTGCCGCCGCCCAGCCAGGCGCCGGCGAGGCTGCCGAGGACCCCGCTCGACTTCGCGAACTGCTCCTGCAGTTGGGCCGCGATCCGCTGGACCTCCTCGCGGGCCCGCTCCTGCGCCTCCTTGGCCTGACGGCGGGCCGCCTGCGCCTCCTCGCGGGCCCGGCGGCTCTCGTCCTTCGCCCGGCGCGCCTGTTCCTTCCACTCCTGGCGGGCCTTGCGCAGTTCCTCCTTGGCCGCCTTCCAGGAGTCGTCCTCGACCGGGGTGGCCGTCGCGGAGGCGGCCGCGCGCATCTCGCGCCGCAGGTCGCCGGCGGCGCCCCGGACGTCGTCACGGATCTCGGCGGCCAGCTCGGAGACCGAGTCGCGGATCTCCAGCTCCAGGTCGGCCAGCTCGCCGCCGCGGTCGGCGAGTTCGGCGCGGCCCGCCTCGGTGATGGAGTACACCTTGCGCCCGCCCTCGGTGGCATGGGTGACGAGCCCCTCGGCCTCCAGCTTGGCCAGCCGCGGGTACACGGTGCCCGCGGAGGGCGCGTAGAGGCCCTGGAAGCGCTCCTCCAGCAGGCGGATCACCTCGTAGCCGTGGCGCGGCGCCTCGTCGAGCAGCTTGAGGAGGTAGAGGCGGAGGCGGCCGTGGGCGAAGACGGGCGGCATGTCAGAGCACCTTCTTGTCGAGCTGGAGCGGGGCGGCGGCGTCGGGGTCTGCCTGCGGGCGGCGCAGGAGCGCGATGGCGCCGGAGACGGTGGTGGCGCGCAGGGTGCCGGCGCCGGTGCCGAGGGTGCCGGTGATCCGCTTCGCGCCGAGCTGCCCGGAGACGCGCAGGTCCTCGAAGGCGTTGGAGACGCCGCCGGTCGCGGTGTTGGCCTCCACCTTGGCGTCGGCGGGGTGCGGGAGGCGGATCGCGACCTGACCGGAGACGGAGTTGAGGAAGATGTCCACCGGCCGGCCGGACGCCGGGTCCGGGGCGAGGTCGATGAGCATGTCGCCGCTGACCGAGTCGGCCCGTACGTTGCCGCCGGCACCGTCCACCACGGTCAGGCCGCCGGAGACGGAGTGGAAGCCGAACTCACCGGCGACGGACTGCGCCTCGACGCTGCCGGAGACGGTGTGCGCCTTGACCCGGCCGCCGAGGCCCACGAGCGTCGCGTCGCCCGAGACGCCGTTGACGTCGGTCCCGCCGGAGATCCCGGAGACGAAGGCGGCGGCGCTGACGCCGACCAGCTGGACGCGGGTCGCGGCGGGAACCGTCAGGGTGACGGTGACGCTGCGCTCCCAGGCCTTGCGCCCGTCCTCGGAGGAGCCCGTCCAGCCCTTCCACGGCTTGCTCTCGAACCACTTCTTGAAGCCGTGCGTGCCGTTCCAGGGCAGGTCCTCATAGGACACCGTGAGGACGCCGCCCTCCTGGACCACGTGGAGGGGCGGCCCGTCGACCTCGGCGACCTCCAACCGGGCCGGCCCGTCCTCGGAGGCGACCACGTTGACGGTGCCGTCGACGATGCGGACGCGGAGGTCGGTGACCGGGTCGTCGAAGGTGAGCTTCCGCGGTGCCGCGACGGACCACGTCGTCTGCTCTGCCATGGTGCTGCTCCTCCTCGTGGGCTGATGCACGCAACATATCGCGTCTTCTGAAGAACACGATATATCGCGGTCGGGTGAAGTCAAGCGGCACGCCGAGGACCCGGACCCCGTGTCGGGGCCCGGGTCGTGGTCCGGGTCGGGCGGTGCTCGGGTACGGCTCGGGGTTCGGGCTCAGGCCGCCAGAAGGGGGCTCGCGTGGTGGTGGAGCCACGCGCGGTAGGACGGGGTGCCCAGGGCCGCTTCGCGATAGGCGGCGCGCAGGTCCTCGTAGACCTCGGCGTGCGCCCCCGGGCGGGTCGCGAGCAGCAGCCGCACGGCGAGGGGGTCGCCGTGGAGCGGCCGGATCGCCATGTCCTCACGCGGTCCGGAGGTGGGCTGGCAGGGGGCGACGGCCTCACCGGAGACGATCAGGGAGGCGGCCGTGTGGTAGTCGGCGTGCAGGACGGGCGGGTCGAGGCCGGCGCCGGCGAGGACGCGGCGCAGCCCGTCCCATTCGCCGTCGACCGACGGGTCCACCGTCCAGCGGTCCCCGGCCAGGTCCTCTAACGCGACCACCGACGAGCGCGCGGCCGGATGGTCGCGCGACATGGAGACGAACTGCGGCTCGCGCTCCATCAGCACGCGCAGTTGGAGCCCCTCGGGCACCCGTAACGGGCTGCCCTCCACCTCGTGCACGAACGCCACGTCCAGCTGCCCGGAGGCCACCATCCGCAGCAGCGCGTTGGCCGACACGTCGACCACCAGCGAGGTTTCCGTCTCCGGATCCCGGCGGTGCAGCCGGCGCAGCCACCCGGGCAGGGCCCGGCTCGCCGTCGACCCGATGCGCAGCCGGGGACCGTGCGCCGCCGCACGGGCCTCGGCGACGAGCGCCGCCATGTCGGCGAGCAGCGGTCGCGCCCGGCCGAGCACCGTACGACCGAAGGGGGTCGGGCGGCATCCGGTGCGTTCACGCAGGAACAACTCGCCGTCCAGGGCCCGTTCGATCCGTTGCAACTGGGTCGTCAGCGAGGGCTGACTCACTCCGAGTTGGCGGGCCGCCTTGTGCAGGCTGCCGGCGTCGGCGATGGCGCACAGCGCGCGCAAGTGCCTCACCTCGAGCTCCATGACCCGAGGGTAGGTCGGGCCGGTGGACCGCACCAGCCACCCATAGCCCCCCGAATCCCGCCATTCTCGCGCTAGTTGACCATGGTGAATCTCACCGAAAACCCACCCGATAGGCCCGTGCTATCCGGCGCTGACATCATCCCCGGGCGCCCCCCGCTCCCGCAGACTCCGGTACCGAACGACCACCCCCCACCGCACCGGACGAGTAGGAGCCCCCCACATGCGCCCCTTCCGTATGCCCATGACGGCCGCCACCGTAGGACTGGGCCTCGCCGCCGCCCTGGTCGGCTTCGCCCCCACGGCCACCGCCACGACGGCTCCGGCCGACCTCTCCGCCGGCTACGCGGCCTACGAGAGGTCCCAGGAGAACGAGTCCGCCAACCGGGCCTTCTTCGAAGCCGTGCAGCGCTCGGTCGCCGAGCAGCGCGCCGCGAACCCCGGCGCCCTCGCGGTCACCGTCACCTACAACACGCGCAACGCGCCCAGCTTCCGTACCCAGATAGCCAACTCCACCCGCATCTGGAACAGCTCGGTCACCAACGTGAAGCTCCAGGAGGTGGCCTCCGGCGGGAACTTCTCGTACCGCGAGGGCAACGACTCGCGCGGCTCGTACGCGAGCACGGACGGCCACGGTCGGGGCTACATCTTCCTCGACTACCGGCAGAACCAGCAGTACAACTCCACCCGCGTGACGTCGCACGAGACCGGCCACGTGCTGGGTCTGCCGGACCACTACTCGGGCCCGTGCAGCGAGCTGATGTCGGGCGGCGGGCCGGGCACCTCGTGCCAGAACGCCACGCCGAACAGCGCCGAGCGGACACGCGTCAACCAGCTGTGGGCCAACGGCTTCGCCGCCTCGGGCCTCGGCTCGAAGGGCTAGCCGCCCTCACCCACCGGGCGTCACCCGGCCCACCCCTTCGGGGGGAACGTAGCGGGGGCACTCCGGGTTCCGGCAGGGACCCGGGTGCCACTCCGGTACGAAGACCCCGAGGGACTTGCGCCGCCTGATGACCGTCTCCACGGCGCTCCCGCAGGTCGGGCACGTGTGCCGCTCGTGCCCGGCCCGCGGGGCGACCGTCTCTTCCGCGCGCTGCTGCTGTTCACCGGCCATACCTCCACGGTAGGCCGGTTTCGCGCTTCCGGCGGATCAGCGCTTCACGGCGTAGGAGGTGATCACCTGGCCGCCGCCGAGGGCGGTGCAGCCGGTCAGCTCCAGGGGGCGTACGCCGAAGCCCGCCCGGGACATGGGCATGCCGGTGCCGATGGCGATCGGGTAGGTCTTGACGATGTACTCGTCGATCTCGTCGACCAGCTGTCCGGCGAGGTCCGCGCCGCCGCAGAGCCAGATGTCCAGCCCGTCGCGCGCCTTCATCTCGCGCACCGCGGCCACCACGTCGCCGCTGATCAGCCGCACGTCCGGGGCCGGGGGCTCGGCGAGGGAGCGCGAGACGACGTACTGCTCGCGCATGTGGCCGTAGGGACTGGCCATGCCCGCCTTGAGGCCGGGCTCGTAGGTGGCGCGACCCATGAGCACCGCGTCGAAGCGACGGGGCGGGAGGTCCTCGATCCCCATCTGCGCGCGCCCGGCGGAGGCGATGGTCTCCGGGTACTCGACCTTCAGGTGGTCGACGAACTCCGCGTCGAGGGAGGCGTAGAAAAAGTCCGCGTCGCCGTCGGGGGCCCCGATGAACCCGTCGATCGTCGTCGCGATGAAGTACGTGAGCTTGCGCAAGCGATTCTCTTCCGTTCGACCGTGCCACCGCTCCGGGGCACGTCGGCCAAAGTACTTCAATTGAAGTGCTTCACCAAGGGGTTTTTTCAGCCATTCGGTTTGCGCCACATCGGCCACATCAGCGGCCCGTCCGGCAGCCGAACCGCCTCGCCGGTGAACTCGAAGCCGAGCCGCTCGTACAGCCGCTTGCTGCGCTCGCTGCTCGCCTCCAGATACGCCGGTACGCCGTCCCGGTCGCAGCGCTCCAGTACCGGCCGCATCAGCTCCGTCCCGAGGCCCTCGCCCTGCCGGCCCGGCTCGACGGCGATCATCAGCAGGTACTCGTGCTCCTCGGCCGTCGGGTGCACCGCCCCGGTCAGCCGGCCGACCAGCTCGCAGCGCTCGTTGTCCGGATCGGCCGCCGCGCGCATCTTCGCGGGGACCTCGTCCTCCCCCTCCGGCTCGCCGGCGGGGATCCGCAGCCACAGCGCCGCCGCCGAACCGTCCGCCGTCCGCTCGACCCGACCCTCCGCGAACGCCACGTCGACGAAGACCCCGAGGAAGCGGCCGTGCACGGCGGCCCGGTGCTCCGGGTCGGGGAAGACCCAGCTGCTCACGGGGTCCTCCCGGAAGGCCACGTCCAACAGCCGCGCGACCTCGTCACGCTCCGACGGATCCGCCTGACGTATCTCCAGCACCACGGGTCACACCCTTCACTCGGACGTCAACAACCGGGAGTGATCCTAGAGTTGACGTCCATACGCGCAGAAGGCCCGTTCCGGCACCCCGAAGGGTGTCCGAACAGGCCTTCCTCCACGCGTCCCCACGCGTTCACCGCGGCACTGCGCGGTGAACGCGGCCCTACGCGGTCACCTGGTCCGACGCGTGACGAACTCCGCCAGCGCCAGCAGCCCGCCCGCCGCCGCCAGGTCCGGCACGGCCCGGGACAGCTCCTGCACCGCCCGACCCATCCGGTCGGCCGCGTGGGCCTGGGCCCAGTCCCGGCCGCCGGCCCGTTCCACCGCCCCTGCCGCCCGCGTCACATCGGCCCCCTCCATGGGGCCCGCGTAGAGCGCGGCCAGCTCCTCGCCCGCCTCGGTGCCCGAGGTGAGGGCCGCCACGACGGGCAGGGACTTCTTGCGGGCCAGCAGATCGGCCCCGGCGGGCTTGCCGGTGTGCGCCGGGTCCCCCCAGATGCCGATCAGGTCGTCGATCAGCTGGAACGCGAGACCGGCCTCCCGGCCGAAGGCGTCCATCGCGTCCGCCTCCCGCGGCCCGGCCCCCGCGTACAGCGCGCCCAGCGCGCACGCGCAGCCCAGCAGCGCCCCCGTCTTGGCCGTCGCCATCGTCAGGCACTCGTCGAGCGAGACGTCCGGGCGCACCTCGAAGGCGCAGTCCGCCTGCTGGCCGGCGCACAGCTCCACGATGCAGGCCGCGAGCCGGGCCGAGGCCTCCGCCGAGGCCGGGTGCGGGTCCTCGGCGAGCAGCCGCAGCGCGAGCGCCATCATGGCGTCGCCGGTGATGATCGCGTCGGCCGTGCCGAAGACGCTCCAGGCGGTGGCCCGCCCGCGACGGCGGACGTCCTTGTCGACGACGTCGTCGTGCAGCAGCGTGAAGTTGTGCGCCAGCTCCACGGCCACCGCCGCCCGCACCGCGTCGGCCTCCTCGAACTTCGCGTCGCCGCGCCCGGTGCCCCGTAGGGCCTGCGCCGAGGCGAGGACGAGCGCGGGCCGGATGGCCTTGCCGGCGCCCGTCTCCGTCGGGGCGCCGTCCTCCCCCTCCCAGCCGAAGTGGTACATCGCCACCCGCCGCATCCCGCCGGGCAGGCCGGCGAGGGTCCGGCGCAGTTCGGGGTTGACCGTTTCCCTGGTGCGCGCCAGCAGGGCCGACGCCTCCTGCCCGTCGCCCTTGGCGAGGGTGTCGGCGGTCATCAGTGCCGGCGGCCGATCTCGACGTTCTCCAGCACGCCCAGCGCGTCGGGCACCAGGACGGCCGCGGAGAAGTAGGCGGTGACGAGGTAGGAGATGATCGCCTGCTCGCTGATGCCCATGAAGCGCACCGACATGCTCGGCTCGATCTCGTCCGGGATGCCCGGCTGGTGCAGGCCGATCACGCCCTGGTCGGCCTCGCCGGTGCGCATGCACAGGATGGAGGTCGTACGGGCGTCACTGATCGGGATCTTGTTGCTCGGGAAGATCGGGACGCCGCGCCAGGCGGGCACCCGGGTCCCGGCGACGTCGACCGTCTCGGGGTAGAGGCCGCGCTTGTTGCACTCCCGACCGAAGGCGGCGATGGCCTTGGGGTGGGCGAGGAACAGCTTGGAGTCGCGGCGCATGGAGAGCAGCGCGTCGAAGTCGTCGGGGGTGGGGGCGCCGTCGTGGGGCTGGATGCGCTGGTCGTAGTCGGCGTTGTGGAGGAGGCCGAAGTCGCGGTTGTTGAGCATCTCGTGCTCCTGGCGCTCGCGCAGCGCCTCGACCGTGAGCCGCAACTGCTGCTCGGTCTGGTTCATCGGCTGGTTGTAGAGGTCGGCGACGCGGGTGTGCACGCGCAGGACCGTTTGTGCAATGGAGAGTTCGTACTCGCGCGGGCGGGCCTCGTAGTCGACGAAGGTGCCGGGGAGGACGGCCTCGCCCCGGTGGCCGGCGGAGAGGTCGATCGCGGCCTCGCCGAAGGGGTTGGTGGCGCGCTCGGGTGCGGAGCGGGCGTTGTCCACATGCGCGCGCAGGGACTCGACGCGGTCGGCGAGGAGTTGGAAGTCCTGCCGGGACAGCGTGAGCGCGGTGCCGGCGGTGGTGGCGCGGGCGGTGTACTCCCAGATGGCCTCTTCCTCGGTGAGGGCGTCCTCGCCGAAGAAGGCGCCGTCGGCGACGGTGCGCAGGACCGCGTCGTCGCCGTAGGGGCCGGGGCCGATCTGGTCGACGCGGCCGTGGGCGAGGAGGAAGACCTGGTCGGAAGGGCTGCCGAAGGAGGTCAGCTCCTGGCCGGGTTCGAAGTCGATCTGGCGGCAGCGGGCGGCGAGTTCGGTCAGGACCGCCTCGTCCTCGTAGCCGCGCAGGAGCGGGAGTTCGCCGAGTTCGGCGGGGATGACCTGGACCTGGGTGCCGGTCTTGACGAACTCCACGATCCCGTTGCCGACGGAGTAGGTCAGTCGTCGGTTGACGCGGTACGTGCCACCCTGCACGGAGACCCACGGGAGCATCTTCAGCAGCCACCGCGAGGTGATCTCCTGCATCTGCGGCGTGGACTTGGTCGTGGTCGCCAAGTTCCGCGCGGCCGAGGTACCGAGACTTCGTTGCGGTGTCTGGGCTTCGGACTCGGAACCAGCCTGGACCGACATGTCTTTCCCTTTCGATCACTCCATGGTCTACGGACGGAACACTTCCAGCACGCAACGTGGCGTGGCCATTACACAAAAGGGTGGGACTACTCCGTACGGGTGTGGGCATCTTGCAGGGTTCACCCCCCCTCACCCTCCCCCACCCGTTTAACTTGTATCTACGATGCAAGTTTTCTACGCTGACGCCATGCGGCTGACCCGATTCACCGACCTGGCGCTGCGCGTCCTGATGCGCCTGGCCGTCGAGGAGAGCGACCTCCCGACGACGCGCGAGGTCGCGGCGAGCATGGAGGTCCCGTACACCCACACCGCGAAGGTCGTGGCCCGACTGCAACACCTCGGTCTGGTCGAGGCCCGGCGCGGCCGGGGCGGCGGGCTCGCCCTCACCCCGGCGGGGCGCGCGGCCTCGGTGGGCGGGGTGGTGCGCGAGCTGGAGGGTTCGGGCGACGTCGTGGACTGCGACGGGAACGTCCCGTGCCCGCTGCGCGGGGCGTGCGTCCTGCGCGGGGCGCTGCGCCGGGCGCAAGAGGCCTTCTACGCCGCCCTCGACCCGCTGACGGTGAACGAGCTGGTGGCGACCCCGACGGGCCCCGTCCTGCTGGCCCTTTCGGCCGGCGGCTCGCGGACCGGACCCGGGGACGGGATGGCCGAGTAGACCCCGGCCGGCCGAACAGAATCGCGCACTGCCGCACCCCCTCAGCGCGCCCTTGAATATGAATGCGTCATACCAATTAGACGAGGAGCCCTCCATGCTGTCCGCGAAGTCGGCCGCGACCGTACGCGCCACCCTGCCCGCCGTCGGCGCGGCCCTCGGCGAGATCACGGAGCTCTTCTACGCGAACTTGTTCGCGGCCCATCCCGCCCTGCTCCGCGACCTCTTCAACCGCGGCAACCAGAACGCCGGGCTCCAGAAGCAGGCCCTCGCCGGCTCCATGGCGGCCTTCGCCACCCACCTGGTGGAGCACCCGGACACCCGCCCCGACGTGATGCTGAACCGCATCGCCCACAAGCACGCCTCCCTCGGCGTCACCCGCGAGCAGTACCCGATCGTGCACACGCACCTCTTCGCGGCCATCGCCGAGGTCCTCGCAGAAGCCGTCACCCCCGAGGTCGCCGAGGCCTGGGACGAGGTCTACTGGCTGATGGCCAACGCCCTCATCGCCATCGAGGAACGCCTCCACTCCGAGCAGCGGGTCCTCGCCGGCGACGTGTGGCGGGAGTGGACCGTGGCCGCGCGGATCGAGGAGACCCCGGACGTCGTCACCTTCCACCTGGTCCCGGCCGACGGCGGCCCCGCCCCGCGGGCCCTGCCCGGCCAGTACGTCTCCGTGCAGGTCGAACTCCCCGACGGGGCCCGGCAGATCCGCCAGTACAGCCTCTCCACCGCCCCCGGCTCCCCGGTCCGGGCGATCACCGTCAAGCGGGTCCACGGCGCGGCGGCCGGGGGCCCCGACGGCGAGGTGTCGCACCACCTGCACACCCGGGTCCGCCCCGGTGACACCCTGCGCGTGTCGGCCCCGTACGGGGACCTCGTGCTCCGGGACTCCACCGCACCGATCCTGCTCGCCTCGGCCGGCATCGGCTGCACCCCGATGCTCTCGATGCTGGAGCACCTCGCGGACACCGCGTACGCCTCCCCGGTCACCGTCGTGCACGCCGACCGGACCCCCGGCGAGCACGCCCTGCGCGCCGACCACCGGGCCCTGACCCACAAGCTGCCCGACGCGGCGGCCCACTTCTGGTACGAGGCCGACGCCGAACCGGGCGACCGCGCCGGGCACATGGACCTGACCGACATCGCGGTGTCCCCCGGCACCCGGGCATACCTGTGCGGACCGCTCCCCTTCATGCGGGCGGTGCGGGAGCAGCTGCTGGCGAAGGGAGTGCCGGCGGCGGACATCCACTACGAGGTGTTCGGCCCTGACCTGTGGTTGGCCTCGACCTCGGCCTGACAGCCGGCTGGAACCCGCCCTAGGCACGGAAGTCCACCCTCCGCTACACCGGAAAGTAACGAGACGCGCACGCAACGTGTCCGTCACGCACCGCACAAGGAGGGCCCATGGCCGCCCCCATGTCCGCAGGCCGGTTCATCGACGCCCTGCGCGGCGCCGACCTCACCGTCGTCGAGGTCGGCGCCTGGCGCACGCACAACCGCAACCACAAGGGGCCTTGGGGCCCCGTCCACGGGGTGATGGTCCACCACACCGTCACGCGCGGTGCCGCGTACACCGTGGCCCTGTGCCGCGACGGCGACAGGGCCCTGCCCGGACCGCTGTGCCACGGCGTCATCACCAAGGACGGCCGCGTCCACCTCGTGGGCTACGGCCGCACCAACCACGCGGGCGCCGGCGACTCCGACGTCCTGGCCGCCGTCATCGCCGAGAAACGACTCCCGCCGGACCGCCACGCCGACACGGACGGCAACCGCCACTTCTACGGCTTCGAGTGCGAGAACCTCGGCGACGGCGAGGACCCCTGGCCGGCCGTCCAGATCGACGCCATCGCCCGCGCGGCGGCGGCCGTCTGCCGCGTCCACGGCTGGAGCGCCCGCTCGGTGATCGGCCACCGCGAATGGCAACCCGGCAAGATCGACCCCCTGGGCTTCACGATGGACTCCCTCCGCGACCGCGTGGCCGAAATCCTCAAGCCCTGAAACCCTCGCCCACCCCGACCCCACCCGCTTCCCTGACCCCTGACCGCGCCCTGCCGGCTTCGGCCCCCACAATGGACGGGTGAACCGCCCCGCGAACCTTGACGTGCTCTTGCGTCCCCGCCCGCCGTCGCCGCTCGTCGAGGTGGGGGACGAGAGGTTCGAGGGGTTCGGGGTGCGGCTGCTGGTCAAGCGGGACGATCTGGTGCATCCCGAGTTGCCCGGGAACAAGTGGCGCAAGCTCGCGCCGAACCTGCGGGCCGCGGTCGAGGCGGGGTGCGGGCGGCTCGTCACGTTCGGGGGCGCGTACTCCAACCACCTGCGGGCCACCGCCGCGGCCGGGCGGCTGCTCGGGCTGGAGACGGTCGGCATCGTCCGGGGTGACGAGCTCGCCGGGCGCCCGCTCAACGACTCCCTCGCCCGGTGCGTCGCCGACGGCATGCGGCTGCGCTTCGTACCCCGCTCGGAGTACCGCCGCAAGGCCGAGCCCGCGACCCTGGCGCGGCTGCTGGAGGAGGCCGGCGCGGTGGGGGCGTACGTGGTCCCCGAGGGCGGCAGCAACGCGCTCGCGCTGCACGGCTGCGCGGAGCTGGGGCGCGAGCTGCGCGGCGCCGGGGACGTGGTGGCGGTGGCCTGCGGTACGGGGGGCACCCTGGCCGGGCTGGCGGCCGGGCTCGGCCCCGGGCAGCGTGCGCTGGGCGTGCCGGTGCTGGCGGGCGGCTTCCTCGGGGCGGAGATACGTTCCCTCCAGACCCTGGCCTTCGGCGGCCCGGCCGGCGACTGGAGCCTGGCCGAGGGCTTCGACCACGGCGGCTACGCCCGCGTGCCCCGACCGCTGGAGGCCTTCGCCGCCGACTTCGAGTCCCGCCACGGCCTCCCGATCGAGCGGATCTACGTCGCGAAGCTCCTCTGGGCCCTGACCACGCTCACCGCCACCGGCGCGTTCCCCCGGGGCACCACCCTGACCGCCGTCATCACCGGGCAGCCGTAAGCGGCAGCCGTGGGAAAGCGCCTACGACGCCTCCTCCCGGTACGCCGCCGCCTCCTCCAGATCCAGCCTGCGCAGCAGCGCCCGCAGCATCTCGTCGTCGATCCGCCGCTGGTCCCGCAGGGTCACGAAGACCTCCCGCTCGGCGCCGATCATCTCCCGCGCCAGCCGTCGGTACACGTCGTCCGCCGACTCCCCCGTCACCGGGTTGACCTCCCCCAGCCGCTCCCACACCGCGTTCCGCCGCCGCTCCAGCACCGTGCGCAGCCGGTCCGCCAGCGGCGGCGGGAGCGTGCTGTTCTCCGGGTCCTCCAGCAGTTCCGCCAGCCGGTCCTCCGCCGCCCGCGAGGCCTCGCTCTGCGCCTGCGCCTCCGCGAGCGTCTCCGCGTGCACGTCCCGGGGCGGCAGCTTCAGCAGCCTGATCAGCGGCGGCAGCGTCAGCCCCTGCACCACCAGCGTCCCGATGACGGTCGTGAAGGTGAGGAACAGGATCAGGTTGCGGTGGTCCACCCCCATCGGGATGGAGAAGGCGATGGCCAGCGACACCACCCCCCGCATCCCGGCCCACCCCACGATCACCGGCGCCTTCCAGTCGGTGTCCGGCTCCCGCGAGCGGATCCGCTGCGAGATCCACCGCGGCACGAACGTCGCCGGGAACACCCACAGGTACCGCGTCACCACCACCGCGAGGAACACCACGAGCGCGTACCCCGCCGCCGCCATCCCCTCGTACGCCCCGAGCCCCCTGAGCACGACCGGCAGCTGGAGCCCGATCAGCGCGAAGACCACCGATTCCAGGACGAACGCGATCACCTTCCACACCGCCTCCTCCTGGAGCCGCGTCGCGAAGTCGACCTGCCAGTTGCGGTGCCCCAGGTACAGCGCGACCACCACCACCGCCAGCACCCCCGACGCGTGCACCCGTTCCGCGGCCGCGTACGCCACGAAGGGGATCAGCAGCGACAGCGTGTTCTGGAGCAGCGGCTCCTTCAGGCGCTTGCGCAGCTGGTGGATCGGGACCATGAGCAGCAGGCCCACCCCGACGCCGCCCACCGAAGCGAGCAGGAACTCCGCGACCCCGCCCGCCCAGCCGGCGCTCACCCCGACCGCCGCCGCCAGCGCCACCTTGTAGGCGGTGATGGCGGTGGCGTCGTTCACCAACGACTCCCCCTGCAGGATCGTCGTCATCCGGTTCGGCAGACCCAGCCGGCGGGCGATGGCGGTCGCCGCGACCGCGTCGGGCGGCGCCACCACCGCCCCCAGCACCAGGGCGACGGGCAGCGACAGCCCCGGCACCACGAGGTACGCCGCGTAGCCGACGGCCAGCGTCGCGAAGAGCACGTAGCCCACCGACAGCAGCGCGATGGGTCGTACGTTGGCCCGTAGGTCCAGGTACGAGCTGTCGACCGCGGCCGTGTGCAGCAGCGGCGGGAGCAGCAGCGGCAGCACGATGTGCGGGTCGAGCGCGTACTCGGGCACGCCGGGCAGGTACGCGGCGATCAGCCCGGCCGCGACCAGCAGCAGGGGCGCCGGCACCGGCGTCCGCCGGGCCAGGCCCGCCACCGCGGCGCTCCCGGCGACCAGCGCCACCAGCGGCAATACCTCCATCGGCGATCATCCCCATCCGTCGGCCGGTCGTACGCTGGCCATCATGAGCGAGTGCACCCACGTTGCAGAACTGCCGCGCCCCGAGCCTGTCCCGCATGCGCTGACCTGTCCGGAATGTGAGGCGATCGGAAGCCATCCCGTCCAGTTGCGGATGTGCCTGGGGTGCGGATACGTGGCCTGCTGCGATTCCTCCCCCTTCCGGCACGCGACCGCGCACCACGAGCGGACCGGCCATCCGGTGATGCGCAGCTTCGAGCCGGGAGAGACGTGGCGGTGGTGTTTTGTCGACGGTTCGATCGTCTGAACCGGGGGTAGGTCAACCCTCCGCCGGTTCCCCCGAATTGGGCCCGCAGACCCCTAGCCACTGTGCGTACCCAAGGGCTTACCATCAGTCACTGGACGGAGGCACGGCCGGCCTGGGGTGCCCGGAAGCGGGCGCCTTGAGGGGTGCCGCGACACGATCACCCGGATCGCGATAGCGTCACCGGCGAACAGAGCTCGTACCACCTTGGAGGTGAGGGTGTCCCAGATCGCAGGCGAGCCCGGGACCCAGGACTTCGTGGAAGTCCGGCTGCCGGCTGCGGGTGCCTACCTGTCGGTGCTGCGAACGGCCACGGCCGGCCTCGCGGCACGTTTGGACTTCACCCTCGACGAGATCGAGGACCTCCGCATCGCGGTGGACGAGGCCTGCGCGATCCTGCTCCAGCAGGCCGTGCCCGGCTCCGTCCTCAGCTGCGTCTTCCGTCTCGTGGACGATTCGTTGGAGGTGACCGTCTCCGCGCCGACCACGGACGGACGGGCACCCGAGCGCGACACGTTCGCGTGGACGGTCCTGTCGGCACTGGCCGGCAAGGTCGAGGCCACGGTCGAGGAGAACCGGACAGTGAGCATCAGCCTCTACAAACAGCGCGGCGCGGGGCCAGGCCCGGCGTGAGCGGCGGGGAGATCCCGGTGCGGGGCGGGGATCGGCCCCGGGTACGACACGAGGTCGACGGCGGCATCCCGGAGCAGCAGCACGCCCGGCCGCACCCGGCTGACGCGGATGCGGAAGACGGCTTTTTGGACTCGGCGGAGCGACGGGCGGGCCCTATGAGCGAGAACGAGCACGACCACACACAGCCACCGGAGGCCGCTGCCACGGCCCCGGCCCCTGTGGTTCCAGGGGTTCCGGTGGTGCCGGTGGGGCCGGTGGCCCTGCCGGATCCCCGGGACCGCAGCGGTGCGCGGGCCCTGTTCTTCGAGCTGCGCGAGCTGCCCGAGGGATCCCCGGAGCGGGCGGAACTGCGCAACCGGCTGGTCCGGATGCACCTGCCGCTGGTCGAGCACCTGGCGCGCCGCTTCCGCAACCGGGGCGAGCCGCTGGACGACCTCACCCAGGTCGCCACGATCGGCCTGATCAAGTCCGTGGACCGGTTCGACCCGGACCGCGGGGTCGAGTTCTCGACGTACGCCACGCCCACCGTGGTCGGCGAGATCAAGCGGCACTTCCGTGACAAGGGCTGGGCGGTACGGGTCCCCCGGCGCCTCCAGGAGCTGCGGCTCTCCCTGACCACCGCGACGGCGGAGCTGTCCCAGCAGCACGGTCGTTCGCCGACGGTGCACGAGCTGGCGGAGCGCCTCGGGATTTCCGAGGAGGAGGTGCTGGAGGGGCTGGAATCGGCCAACGCCTACAGCACGCTCTCCCTGGACGTGCCCGACACGGACGACGAGTCGCCGGCGGTCGCGGACACGCTGGGCTCGGAGGACGAGGCGCTGGAGGGCGTCGAGTACCGCGAGTCCCTCAAGCCGCTGCTGGAGGGACTGCCGCCGCGGGAGAAGCGGATCCTGCTGCTGCGGTTCTTCGGCAACATGACCCAGTCGCAGATCGCGCAGGAGGTCGGCATCTCCCAGATGCACGTCTCCCGGCTGCTGGCCCGCACCCTGGCCCAGCTCCGCGAGAAGCTCCTCGTGGAGGAGTAGGCGCGGGCCGGCACAGCAGTGAAGGGGGCCCGCTAGCGGGCCCCGTCGCCGGCGGGGCCGATGCCGAGGGCCTCGGTCGCCGTCGGGTTGACGAGCAGGACCACCACGGCCACCGCGGCCAAGGCCAGGGCCACCGCGGCGGCGATCATCGCACCGCCGGTGGTCCACAGGGTCCAGGCCACCGGCATCGCCATCAGCTGGGTGATCAGCGCCGGGCCGCGGCTCCAGCGGCGGCCCAGGCGCAGCCCGCGCGCCGCGATCAACGGCAGCGCGGCGAGCCCGAGCAGGGTCAGGCCGCCGGTCTCCGCCTGCTGGGCGGAGTCGGGGTCCCCGGCGATGCCGACGAACAGCATGTAGACGCCGAGGCCGGCCAGGGCCAGGCCCTCCAGCGCGGTGAGCGCGGCGGCGGCGGTCAGTCGGCCGGGCAGCGCCTCGGGCGCCTCGGGCGCCACCGGCGCGGCGGCGCGGGCGGGAGGAGGGGAGGTCGGCTTCTTGCTGGTCCGCTTCTTGCTCACTCCAGCAGGGTAGCCGCGCCCCCCGGGACCCGGAGGGGACCGGGCGGTATGGGACGCATATGCGGGGGTGGGTAGGCTGGCGGGCATGCGTGCACTCCTCGTGGCCAACCCAGCAGCGACGACCACCAGTGCGCGCACGCGCGATGTCCTGACCCACGCCCTGGCCAGCGAGATGAAGCTGGAGGCGGTGACGACGGAGTACCGGGGTCACGCCCGCGACCTGGGACGCAAGGCCGCGCACGAGGGGGTCGACCTCGTGGTGGCGCTGGGCGGGGACGGCACCGTGAACGAGGTCGTGAACGGGTTGCTGCACGACGGACCCGACCCGGAGCGGCTGCCGGGACTGGCGGTGGTCCCCGGCGGTTCCACGAATGTGTTCGCCCGCGCGCTGGGGCTGCCGAACGACGCGGTCGAGGCGACGGGCGCCCTGCTGGACGCGCTGCGGGAGCGGCGCGAGCGGACGGTGGGCCTCGGGCTGGCGGCCGGCATCCCGGGTACCGAGGACGAAGCGGCGCCGGCGCGCTGGTTCACGTTCTGCGCGGGCTTCGGCTTCGACGCCGGCGTCGTGGGCCGCGTCGAGCAGCAGCGCGAACGCGGCAAGCGTTCGACGCACGCCCTCTATGTGCGACAGCTCATGCGTCAGTTCTGGGAAGAGCCGAACCGCAGGCACGGCACGATCACGCTGGAGCGGCCCGGCGCGGATCCGGTGACGGAGCTGGTGCTGTCGATAGTCTGCAACACCTCGCCGTGGACGTATCTGGGCAATCGTCCGCTGTACGCCTCTCCGGAGGCGTCGTTCGATACCGCGCTTGACGTATTGGCCCTGGACCGTTTGTCAACTTCGGCCGTCGCCCGATACGCCACACAGCTCCTGACCTCGACTCCTGAGCGCGGTCCGCGCGGCAAGCACGCGGTGTCTCTGCACGATCTGACCGACTTCACCTTGCATTCGAAGGTTCCGCTCCCCTTCCAGATGGACGGGGACCACCTCGGACTGCGCACCAGCGTTCGGTTCACAGGCGTACGCCGTGCACTGCGTGTGATTGTGTGAGTGGAAGGGCCAAAAGTCCTTCTACTCGAACGTTTACACGCCGGTCCACCCCCAGGAACTAGGGCTGTGACCTAGTAGACACCGACGAATCCAAAAAAACTTTCCGGAAGGGGTTGTATCCCCGTCCGAGGTTTGCGAATCTCTACATGGCGATCGGGACAGCCCGCAGAACCCGGCACCCAACAGAACGCCAGAACCCCTCCACGCATCTCGGACCGCACCAGGCAACTGGGCGTCGGCCCTTCCCTCACGGGGGGATTCGTGAAAGCGTTCACATTCACAAGCAACCTGCCCGCAATACAAGGAGATGGAGCAGCCATGGACTGGCGTCACAACGCCGTTTGCCGCGAGGAAGACCCGGAACTCTTCTTCCCCATCGGCAACACCGGTCCTGCGCTGCTGCAGATCGAGGAAGCCAAGGCCGTCTGCCGCCGTTGCCCCGTCATGGAGCAGTGCCTGCAGTGGGCGCTTGAGTCCGGTCAGGACTCCGGCGTCTGGGGCGGTCTCAGCGAGGACGAGCGCCGCGCCATGAAGCGCCGCGCCGCTCGCAATCGGGCGCGTAACGCCACCGCCTGACATCGACTTTCGAGCCTCGAGCCGCAGCGCGTAGTAACCGTATAAGCGCTCAGCAACGTGCTCTTGAGCCCCGGACCGGGAAACATTCGGTCCGGGGCTCAGTGCTGTCCGGGGTGCTGTCGACCGTGTCGACCGACCGACCCCGTCACTGTGGGTGACGGGGTCGTATCGTTACTTCTGCGGGCCGGTCGGCACGTCGAGCACGACCTTCGTGCCGCGCGGCTCGGCCCGCACCATGTCGAAGGTGCCGCCGAGTTCGCCCTCCACGAGGGTCCGTACGATCTGCAGCCCGAGGTTGCCGGCGCGCTGGGGGTCGAAGCCCTCGGGCAGACCGCACCCGTCGTCCAACACGGTGATCAACAGGCGGGCGGCCTCGCGACCGACGCCGGAGCGGACGGCGGACACCTCGACCCGGCCGCCCTCCCCCTGGGTGAAGGCGTGCTCCAGCGCGTTCTGGAGGATCTCGGTGAGCACCATCGACAGCGGGGTGGCGACCTCCGCGTCCAGGATCCCGAACCGGCCGGTGCGCCGGCACTCGACCTTGCCGGGCGAGATCTCGGAGACCATCGCGATCACGCGGTCGGCGATCTCGTCGAACTCCACGCGCTCGTCCAGGTTCTGAGAGAGCGTCTCGTGCACGATCGCGATCGAACCGACGCGGCGCACCGCCTCGTTCAGCGCCTCGCGCGCCTGCGGCGAATCCATCCTGCGGCCCTGGAGCCGCAAGAGGGCGGCCACCGTCTGGAGGTTGTTCTTCACCCGGTGGTGGATCTCCCGGATGGTGGCGTCCTTGGTGATCAGTTCACGTTCGCGACGGCGCAGTTCGGTGACGTCGCGGCACAGGACGAGGGAACCGATCCGGGTGCCCTTGGGCTTGAGCGGGATGGCGCGCAGCTGGATCACGCCGCCGTTGCCCTCGACCTCGGTCTCGCGGGGGGCCCAGCCGCTGGCGAGTTTGACGATCGCCTCGTCCACCGGGCCCCGGGTCGGGGCGAGTTCGGCGGTGGTGGTGCCCAGGTGCTGGCCGACCAGGTCGGCGGCGAGGCCGAGGCGGTGGTAGGCGGAGAGCGCGTTGGGGGACGCGTACGTCACCACGCCCTCGGCGTCGAGCCGCATGAGGCCGTCGCCGACGCGCGGGGAGGCGTCCATGTCGACCTGCTGCCCGGGGAAGGGGAAGGAGCCGGCGGCGATCATCTGGGCGAGGTCGGAGGCGGACTGGAGGTAGGTCAGCTCCAGTCGGCTCGGTGTACGCACGGTGAGCAGGTTGGTGTTGCGCGCGATCACGCCGAGGACGCGGCCCTCGCGGCGGACCGGGATCGACTCGACGCGGACCGGTACCTCCTCGCGCCACTCCGGGTCGCCCTCGCGCACGATGCGGCCCTCGTCGAGGGCGGCGTCGAGCAGGGGGCGGCGGCCGCGCGGGACCAGGTGGCCGACCATGTCGTCCTGGTAGGAGGTGGGGCCGGTGTTGGGGCGCATCTGCGCGACCGACACGTAGCGGGTGCCGTCGAGGGTGGGGACCCAGAGCACGAGGTCGGCGAAGGACAGGTCGGAGAGCAGCTGCCACTCCGAGACCAGCAGGTGGAGCCACTCCAGGTCGGTCTCACCCAGAGCGGTGTGCTGGCGTACGAGGTCGTTCATGGAGGGCACGTTGCGAGCGTACCCCGGGTACGGGGATGACTTTTCCCACGGCGAATACCCAGGAGTATCCAGGAAGGCCACAGGCCGCGTACTGTTGGAGGAAGTGACGGGTCCACGGGCCTTGTCATTGGATGGACAGAACAGATTGGTCTAGTCCACAATTGAGCCAAGCTTCCGCCCTCCCCGCACAGGAGGACGGATCGAGGTAACCGCGCGCTCTGCCCTGACCGCGCAGGCACCTCCCACCGGCCACCGGGAACCGCACACCCGATGGCCGTAAGTACTCCGGGCTACGGTGCCGGATGGGTTGAGGGTCCCGTCCTGCACCGTGGCCCAGAGGAATTTCCGGGCCCGATGCGCCCCATTCCCCGCCACGCTTTCCCCAGCGCTTCGCCGTGTCTTCCCCGGCGCTTCCCCGTGCCTTCGTCGCGTCGGCCGCCGCACGCAATTCCCGCCCGCGCCCCCGCCGAATTCGACTCTCGAACATCGCCCGCAGCGGCGCCGGAGGCCAGTGGCGACAAGGGTCGATCAAGAACACCATGGAGGGGGCACAGAGCCGCCCGCACACACCCCGGCTCTGCTAGATTGGTCTATACCACAACCATCGGATCCCTCTCAGATCGGCAGGCCCCCGCGTGGAAGTTGTCATCGTCCCGGACGCCAAGGCAGGCGGCGAGCTCATCGCGGAGGCCATGGCCGCCCTGGTCCGCCGCAAGCCCGACGCCCTGCTGGGCGTGGCGACCGGCTCTACCCCGCTGCCCATCTACGAGGCCCTCGCCGCCAAGGTCAAGGCCGGGCAGGTCGACGCCTCCAAGGCCCGGATCTGCCAGCTCGACGAGTACGTCGGCCTGCCGGCCGGGCACCCCGAGTCCTACCGCGCGGTCGTGCTCCGCGAGGTCGTCGAGCCCCTGGGCCTGTCCGAGGCCTCCTTCATGGGCCCCGACGGCTCCGCCGAGGACGTCCAGGCCGCCTGCGAGGCCTACGACCGGGCGCTCGCCGCCGCCGGCGGGGTGGACCTCCAGCTCCTGGGCATCGGCACGGACGGGCACATCGGCTTCAACGAGCCCTGCTCCTCCCTCGCCTCCCGCACCCGCATCA
The DNA here is from genome assembly GCF_023515955.1 of Streptomyces sp. RerS4. Lineage (GTDB taxonomy): Bacteria > Actinomycetota > Actinomycetes > Streptomycetales > Streptomycetaceae > Streptomyces. Next base: position 4,782,137 of record NZ_CP097322.1, on the reverse strand, counting down.
AGACGCTGACGGAGCAGACCCGCGTGGACAACGCGCGCTTCTTCGACAACGACATAGACCAGGTGCCCCACCACGTCATCACCCAGGGCATCGGCACCATCCTCGACGCCCGCCACCTGGTGCTGCTGGCCACCGGCGAGGGCAAGGCCGAGGCCGTCGCGCAGACCGTCGAGGGCCCGCTGTCCGCGCTGGTCCCGGCCTCCGCGCTCCAGCTGCACCGGCACGCGACCGTCGTCGTGGACGAGGCCGCCGCCTCCAAGCTGAAGCTGGCCGACTACTTCCGCCACACCTACGCCAACAAGCCGGCCTGGCAGGGTCTGTAGAGCGTGTAGCCACCGGCACGACGAAGGGCCGGGCCCCCCTCCTCGGGGGCCCGGCCCTTCGCGTCTTCCCGTCTTCCCGTCTTCCCGTCTTCCCGTCTTCCCGATCCTGCCTGACCCGCGGGACCCGGAAGGGGTGGACGGCTACGAGGCCCGCGCGCCGGCGATGACCTCGGCGGCGGCCCGCCCGCAGACGCGGGAGGCGCCGTGCGTGGCGACGTACAGCGCCCCGCGCGGCTCGGCGCGCGGTACGCCCATCTCCACGACCACCGTGTCCGGCCGCGCCGTCACCAGCGCGTCCAGGGCCTCGGTCATCCACGGGTGCCGGTGCGCGTCGCGCACGACCGCGACGACGGTACGCTCCCCCGCCGCCGCGAGGATGTCCGCGGCCGCCGCCCCGGCGGGGTAGACGCCCGCCTCGGTGCCGGGCACCAGCGCGGCCAGCTCGGCCGCGACGCCCCACGGGGTCTCGTGGCCGACCGCGATGTTCGCGACGGGCGCGAGCGTGGCGACGTACGGGGCGACGACGGGAGCCGCCCGCCCCGAGACGACCAGCGCGCGGCGGGCCGCCGTCAGGCCGATGCCGGACGCGCCGCCCTCCGCCGGCGCGTCCGGTCGGACCCGGCGGGTCCACTCGGCGAGGGCGCGCACCCGGGCGGCGGCGTCGGCGAGCCGCTCCTCGGGGAGCGCGCCCTCGCGTACGGCGGCGACCAGCGCGTCGCGCAGACGCAGCACGGTCGCCTCGTCGGCGAGGCCGCCGCCGACGCAGATGGCGTCGGCGCCGGCCGCGATGGCGAGCACCGAGCCGCGCTCGATGCCGTACGTCCCGGCGATGGCGTTCATCTCCATGCCGTCGGTGACGATGAGGCCCTCGTAGCCGAGCTCCTTGCGCAGCAGACCGGTCAGGATCTGCGGGCTGAGCGTGGCCGGGCGGGTCGGGTCGAGGGCGGGCACCAGGATGTGGGCGCTCATGACGGCCTTGGTGCCGGCCTCGATGGCCGCCTTGAACGGGAACAGCTCGCGGGCCTGGAGGGTGTCGAGGTCCACGTCGATGCGGGGCAGCGCGTGGTGCGAGTCGACGTTGGTGTCGCCGTGGCCCGGGAAGTGCTTGGTGCAGGCGGCGACGCCGGCGGCCTGGAGGCCCTCCACGTAGGCGGCGGTGTGCCGGGCGGCGAGTGCGGTGTCGGCGCCGAAGGACCGTACGCCGATGACCGGGTTGTCCGGGTTGGAGTTGACGTCCGCGGACGGGGCCCAGTTGAGGTTCACGCCGCATTCGGCCAGGCGCCGGCCCAGCTCGCGGGCGACCTCGCGGGTCAGCGTCGTGTCGTCGACGGCGCCGAGGGCCAGGTTGCCGGGGAAGGAGGAACCGCCCTGGACCTCCAGGCGGGTGACGTCGCCGCCCTCCTCGTCGATGGCGACGAGGACGTCGTCGCGCTCGCGGCGCAGCCGTTCGGTGAGCGCGGCGAGTTGCTCGGCGGAGGCGATGTTGCGGCCGAAGAGGCCGACGGCGGTGAGGCCCTCGCCGACCCGGCGCAGCAGCCAGGCGGGGGCGGTGGTGCCCTCGAAGCCGGGCTGGAGGACCGCGAGCGCGTCGCGGGTCAACGTATCCGTGCGGTGCGCAAGGACAGTCATGAGCCGTTATCCCTTCACGGCGCCGGCGGTCATGCCGCCGACGGCCTTGCGCTGGAGGAAGATGAAGATGATCAGGACCGGGACCGCGAAGAGGGAGGACGCGGCCATGGTGGCGCCCCAGTCGTTGCCGAAGGCGGTCTTGAACTCGGTGAGCCACAGCGGGAGGGTCTGCGCGGTCTTGTCCTTGCTGAGGATCAGGACCATCGCGAACTCGTTCCAGGCGGTGATGAAGCCGAAGAGCGAGGTGGACATCAGGCCGGGCGCCAGCAGCGGGAAGATCACCTTGCGGAACGCCTGGCCGCGGGTGCAGCCGTCGATCTGGGCGGCCTCCTCCAGGGTCACCGGGACGGCGGCGATGAAGCCGCGCAGGGTCCAGATGGTGAAGGGGAGGACCATCACGAAGTAGATGGCGGTCAGCACGCCGATGTTGTTCAGCATCTCGGCGTCGCGGACGATCATGTACATCGCGATGACCATGACCTCCCAGGGGGCCATCTGCGCCATCATCACGGCGAGGACGAGGCCCTTGCGGCCCTTGAAGCGCATGCGGGCGATGGCGAAGCTCGCGGCGAGGGCGACGAGCAGGGCCAGCAGGACGGCGCCGACGGTGACGACGAGGCTGTTGGTGACGTACGTCCAGAAGTTGTCGACCCCGGTGGCCTTGTCGAAGTTCTCCAGCGTCGGCGTGAAGACGAACACCGGGTCCTTGGCGAGGATCTCGCTCGACGGCTTGAGCGACGAGGAGAACATCCAGTACACGGGGAAGACGAAGACGAGGGCCAGGAGCAGGGCGCCGACGTTCTTGGCGACGGTGGCGGGGCGCAGCGGGCGACGGGTGCGCAGCTGCTGCGCGGGCTGGGCGGACGGGCGGGCAGGCGCCGGCTTCGGGGCGGTGGTGGTGCTCACTGCTCCTCCTCCTGCTTCAGGATCAGGCGGAAGTAGAAGGACATGACGACGATGAGGATGGCGATCGTCAGGACGGAGATGGCGGCGGCGAGGCCGTAGTGGAACTGGCTCTGGCCCTCGACGTAGGCGAAGACCGGGAGGATCTCGGAGGCGCGGTCGGGGCCGCCCTTGTTCATCGCGTAGACCTGGGTGAAGGCCTTGAAGACCCAGATCACCTCAAGGAAGGTGGTGATCAGGAAGAACGGCTTGAGCTGCGGGAAGACGACCTTCCAGAAGGTCTGCCAGCCGTTGGCGCCGTCCATGCGGGCGGCCTCGTACAGCTCGGCGCCGACGGTGGTGAGGCCGGCGTACATGTTGAGGGCGACGAAGGGGATCGAGCCCCAGACCACCAGGATCGTGACGATCACCAGGGTGGACAGGCCCGTCTCGAACCAGTTGTGCTGGTCGTAGCCCGCGAAGCCGGCGGAGCGCATCACCCAGTTGATGACGCCGAACTGCTCGTCGAAGAGCCACTGGAAGACCTGGACGGAGGCGACGATGGGCATCGCCCAGGCCATCACCAGCGCCATCGAAAGGACCAGGCGCATCCACTTGCCGAGGCGGTTGAGCAGGATGCCGACGAGGCTGCCGATCAGCATGATCAGCGCGACGTTGGCGAGGGTGAACCCGAAGCTGCGCAGGACCACGGTCCAGAAGTTCGAGTCCCCGAGCAGCTGGGTGTAGTTCTCCAGGCCGGCCCACGGGTACTCGCGCCGGACGAACTCGATCCGGTTGATGTCCTGGAAGGACAGGATCACGTTCTTGATCAGCGGATACAGCAGCAGGGTCGCGAGGCTGAGGACCGCGGGCAGGATGAGCAGGTACGGCAGCCACCCGGAGGGCAGCGACTTTCTGCCCCCGCGAGGAGACGGACTGCTGGGGCCGGTCGCGGCGCCGGGCGCCTTCGTCCGGCCGGCGGGCTTCGGTGGTGCGTCCTGTGGAGCGCGGGTCGTCGCTCCCTGGGAGTGCACGGTCATGTCGGGGCTTCCTCGCGGTTGACTGTGGAGTCAAATGCGCGACCGGGGGCGCGGCAGACGCTGCGGGGCGCCTGCCGCACCCCCCGGTGCGATCACACTGCTGGGACTGCGGGTGTTGCGGGTGTAGCGGGTACTGCCGGGTGGGACTACTTGTTGATGCGGTTCGCGATTTCCTTGTCCGCTTCCGCACCCGCCTTGGCGGCGTCCTCACCCTTCAGGACCTTGGTCATGAACTCCTTGATGGGGTTCGGCTCGGTCTCGACGTTCGCCCAGCCGGCGGTGACCGGCGTGATCTTGCCGGAGAGGGCGGCCTTGGCCATCGACTCGGCGAAGGAGCCCTGGGCGGCGGCGAAGTTCGCGGCGGCCTGGTTCGGGAGCAGCGCGCCCTCGGTGGCGGCGGCGTACTTGGTCATCTGCTCCTTGCCGGCGGCGAGGGCCAGCCACTCCTTGGCGAGCGCCTTGTTCTTGGAGCGCTCGGCCACGGCGAGGTTCGAGCCGCCGAGGAAGACGGAGCCCGGCTTGTCGGCGGTCTTGCCCGGGATCGGGAAGTAGCCGAAGTCGCCTTCCTTGCCCGCGTCCTTCAGGGCCTTCAGCGCGCCCTGGGCCTCCCAGCCGAGACCGATCCAGGAGGAGACGCCACCCTTGGGGATGATGTCGGTGGACTGCTGCGGGGTGGCCTCGTCCTTGTCCTTGGGGGCCGTGGAGAAGGACTGGAGCTTCTTGTAGAAGTCCATCGCGGAGGCGGCCTGCGGGGTGGCCAGCTGGCCCTTCCACTTGCCGCCGTCCTTGACGGCGAGGTCGCCGCCCTCGTCCCAGATGAAGCCGGCGAGGATGTACCAGCTCTGGCCGGGGAGGTAGATCGGCTGGGCGGAGGGGTCGGAGGCCTTCAGCTTCTCCAGGCCGGCCACCCACTCGTCACGGGTCTTCGGCGGGGTGACGCCGGCCTTCTCGTAGGCCTTCTTGTCGTAGACGACGACGCGGTTGGCGGCGTACCACGGGGCGGCGTACAGCTTGCCGTCGACCTCGGCGGAGGCGGTCATGCCCTTCGACCAGGCGTCGGCGCCGAGCTTGGCCTTGTCGCCGGAGAGGTCGGCGAGGCCACCGGTGACCGCGTAGCCGACGGTCTGGGTGTTGCCGAGCTCAAGGACGTCCGGCGGGTTGTTCTCCGAGAGGGCGGTGGTGACCTTCTCCTGGATGCCGGTCCACTTCTGCTCCTCGACCTTGACCGTCACACCGGGGTGCTTGGCCGAGAACTGCTTGTTGACCTCGTCGATCCACGCCTTCGGGGCGGAGCCGTCCATCACCCAGACGGTGATCTCCTTGGCCGCGCCACCCGACGCGTCGGCCTTCGCCTTGTCGTCGCCGCCGTTGCCGCATGCCGCGACACCGACCATCATGCCCACGACACCGACCGCCGCAATGAGCTTGCGCTTCACGCCACCCTCCTCAGGGATGCTGCCTGCAACTTCCCTCGCCCGCCGCGGTGACGTACCAAGTACTGCCCGTGGGGCCGGGATCCGATCCATATTGGTGTAGACCAGTACCCGGAGCTTGGCCTAGACCTTTAGGGGTGTCAAGGGTCTAATGAGCGGGTGCTCGGTCCGTTATCGGACCGACACCTGGGGGAGGGAGGAGGCCTGCCCTCCCACCCGTGTCACGATGTGACCGCACATATCGGAGGAGCCGGTGACGGCAGCGAAACTGGAGTCGGGAAGGCGGGCGGCGATGTCCACCGAAGGGGCGACCACGGAGCCGGAAGGCGGGGCAGCCACTCGAACGGCGCGTGTGCCCAAGTACTACCGACTCAAGCGGCACTTGCTCGACATGACCGAAACGCTCCCCCCGGGCACCCCCGTTCCCCCGGAACGCACCCTGGCGGCCGAGTTCGACACCTCCCGGACCACCGTCCGCCAGGCCCTCCAGGAGCTGGTCGTCGAGGGCCGGCTGGAACGCATCCAGGGCAAGGGCACCTTCGTCGCCAAGCCCAAGGTCTCCCAGCCGCTCCAACTCTCCTCGTACACGGAGGACATGCGCGCCCAGGGCCTGGAGCCGACCTCCCAGCTCCTCGACATCGGCTACGTGACGGCCGACGACACCCTCGCCGGACTCCTGAAGATCGCCACCGGCGGACGGGTCCTGCGCATCGAGCGGCTGCGCCTGGCAAGCGGCGAGCCGATGGCCATCGAGACCACGCACCTGTCCGCCAAGCGCTTCCCCGCGCTGCGCCGTTCGCTGGTCAAGTACACGTCCCTCTACACCGCCCTCGCCGAGGTGTACGACGTACGGCTCGCCGAGGCCGAGGAGACCATCGAGACCTCGCTGGCCACCCCGCGCGAGGCGGGGCTCCTGGGCACCGACGTCGGCCTGCCGATGCTGATGCTCTCGCGCCACTCGCTCGACGCCGACGGCGAACCGGTCGAATGGGTACGTTCGGTGTACCGCGGCGACCGTTACAAATTCGTGGCCCGGCTGCAGCGACCCGCTCCGTAACGACCGGTTGACTCTTCTTCGACCCCCGGTGGACGCTCGTACCGCTATACGGACGGGGTCTTACATCCACCGGTCAAGTCCCCGTAGATTCCCTGCGCTTACGCAGATGATCAACGAGGGGACGAGGATCATGGCCGAACCGGAAGCAACAGGGACAGATCGGGCACCAACATCGACTGCGGGGCGGCTCACCCCGCAGTCGATCGCCATATGGGTGCTCGTCGCGCTCGTCGGGGCCATCGGCTGGGGCGTGCTCGCGCTCTCGCGGGGCGAGGAGATCTCGGCCGCCTGGCTGCTCGCGGCCGCGCTGGGCTCGTACGCCATCGGCTACCGCTTCTACGCCCGCTTCATCGCCCACCGCGTCCTGAAGGTGGACAAGACGCGGGCCACCCCCGCCGAACGCCTTGACAACGGTGTCGACTTCCACCCGACCGACCGGCGCGTGCTCTTCGGCCACCACTTCGCCGCCGTCGCCGGCGCGGGCCCCCTGGTCGGCCCCGTCCTCGCCGCGCAGATGGGCTACCTGCCGGGCACCATCTGGATCGTCGCGGGCGTGATCTTCGCCGGCGCCGTCCAGGACATGGTGACCCTGTTCTTCTCCACCCGCCGCGACGGACGCTCCCTCGGCCAGATGGCCCGGGACGAGATCGGGCCCGTCGGCGGAGCCGCCGCCCTCGTCGCCGTGTTCGCCATCATGATCATCCTGCTGGCGGTGCTCGCGCTGGTCATCGTCAACGCCCTGGCGCACTCCCCCTGGGGTGTCTTCTCCATCGGCATGACCATCCCGATCGCCCTCTTCATGGGCGTATACCTGCGCGTCCTGCGGCCCGGCCGGGTCACCGAGGTCTCGGTCATCGGCGTCGCGCTGCTGCTCCTGGCCATCGTCGCGGGCGGCTGGGTCGCCGAATCCTCCTGGGCGGACACCTTCACCCTGGAGAAGGAGACGCTGGTCATCTGGATGATCGTGTACGGGTTCGTCGCCTCGGTGCTGCCGGTGTGGCTGCTCCTCGCGCCCCGCGACTACCTGTCCACCTTCATGAAGATCGGCACCATCGCCCTCATGGCGATCGGCGTGGTCGTCGCGATGCCGACGCTGAAGATGCCCGCCGTCACCGACTTCGCCGCGCGCGGCGACGGCCCGGTCTTCGCCGGGTCGATGTTCCCCTTCGTCTTCATCACCATCGCCTGTGGCGCCCTGTCGGGCTTCCACTCGCTGGTCTCCTCGGGCACCACCCCGAAGATGATCCAGAAGGAGACCCAGGTCCGGGTCATCGGCTACGGCGCCATGCTCACCGAGTCCTTCGTCGCCATCATGGCGGTGATCGCCGCGAGCATCATCGAGCCCGGCCTCTTCTTCGCCGTCAACTCCCCGGGCGGGGTGATCGGCACCACGGTCCAGACCGCCTCGACGGCGGTGACCAACTTCGGCTTCGCCATCTCCCCGGAGGCCCTCGCGCAGGCCGCGAAGGACGTCGAGGAAGCGAGCCTGCTGTCCCGCACCGGCGGTGCGCCGACGTTCGCACTCGGGATGGCGGAGATCTTCTCCGCCGTCATCGGCGGCGCCGGCATGAAGGCCTTCTGGTATCACTTCGCCATCATGTTCGAGGCCCTCTTCATCCTGACCACGGTGGACGCCGGCACCCGCGTCGGCCGGTTCATGCTCCAGGACACCCTCGGCAACGTGCACAAGTCCTTCAAGGACGTCAGCTGGAAACCCGGCGTCTGGTTCGCCAGCGCGATCGTCGTCGGCGGCTGGGGCTACTTCCTGTGGGTCGGCGTGAAGGACCCGCTGGGCGGCATCAACCAGCTCTTCCCCCTGTTCGGCATCGCGAACCAGCTGCTCGCCGCGGTGGCCCTGGCCGTCTGCACGACCCTGCTCGTCAAGTCCGGACGGCTCAAGTGGGCCTGGGTCACGGGCGTCCCGCTGGCCTGGGACGTCGCCGTCACCCTCACCGCCAGCTACCAGAAGATCTTCTCGGACGACGTGAAGGTCGGCTTCTTCGCGCAGCGCGACAAGTACCAGGGCGGCATCGACGACGGGAAGGTGCTGCCGCCGGCCAAGACCATGGACGAGATGCACACCGTGGTCACCAACGCCACGGTCGACGGCGTCCTGTCGGTGCTGTTCGCCGTGCTGATCGTCATCGTGCTGCTGGACGCCGCCCGCACCTGCTTCAAGGCCATCTCCGACCCGGCGTCGGTACGCCTGTCCGAGGTCCCGTGGACCGAGTCGAAGATCGTCGCTCCGGCCGGACTGATCGCCACCGCCGAGGAGAAGGCCGAGCTCGCGGCCGCCGGCCTCGACGGGGGCGGCGGTCGCGTCAAGGAGCCGGTCGCGTGAGCGGGGTGCGCGCGGCGCTGGCGAAGGCCCGGTTCTTCGTACGGGAGTTCTCGGGCGAGGCGGCGTACGACCGCTACGTCGCCCACGCCCGCGCGCACGACCCGCGGGCCGAGGTGCTGACCCGCCGCGCCTTCGAACGCGCCCGCACCGACGCCCGTGAGGCCGATCCCCGCGAGGGCTTCCGCTGCTGCTGAGCACCCCCGAAGGGCCCCGCCGTTCCCCGGCGGGGCCCTTCGTCGTGACCGCCCGCACCCGGCCGCCCGCACCGCCGCCCGAACACCGGACAACCGACCGCCTCTGACGCACACTCGACGGCATGGACATCGTGATCAGAACAGCCGTGCCCGAGGACTACGCGGAGCTGGGCGCGCTCACCGCGCAGGCCTACCTTGACGACGGCCTCCTGGGCGACAACCGGGACGACACCTACGAGCGGGCGCTGCGCGACGTCGCTGGGCGGGCCGAGGAGGCCGAGGTGCTCGTCGCCACGCTGGACGGCGTCCTGCTCGGCGGGGTGACCTTCGCGCCGCCCGGCAGCCGCATGGCCGACGTCGCCGGGCCGGGCGAGGCCGAGTTCCGGATGCTGACCGTGGCCCGCGCCGGACGCGGCCGGGGCGCCGGCGAGGCCCTCGTGCGGGCCTGCGTCCAGCGCGCCCGAGCCATCGAAGGGGTGACCCGACTGGTGCTCTCCACCCAGGCCCAAAGCGCCGCCGCGCACCGGATCTACGAGCGGCTGGGCTTCGTACGGACACCCGAGCGGGACTGGTCCCCCGTCCCCGAGGTGCCGCTGTTGACCTACGCGCTGGAGCTGGACGTACCCGAGCGGTAGCGGGACGCCGACACAACATGTGGGGGGTCGCGCATCAACGGCCCCCCACATGTATGCTCATGCCTGCTGTCGCCGCAGGGGAATCCGGTGGGAATCCGGAACTGTCCCGCAACGGTGTGAAGTGCACCTTTGGTGCACCTGCAAGTCCGAGGACCTGCCGACAGCGCGCCCGGCTCGACCGAACCGGGTGCCGACACGTCCGGGTCTCGCGGTTGGGCCGGTGGACGCCATGCGGTGTTTCGCGTTCCGCCACGCCCGCATGCGCCCGCCCGCGCCCCGCCCCGTCGATGACCGGGCCGAGCGAGGGAGAGCTCCCGCCGTGACCATCGCGCCTTCCGCACCGCGCGCCGAGTCCGTTTCTGGCGACAACACCGAGGGCCCGGGGGCCACGCTGCTGCGTACCCTCACCGAGCTGACGGCCGACCTCCCCGACACCGACCCCGGACGGGTCGCCGCCGCCGCCCTGCGCGGCCGCAGCTCCACCGCCGACGAGGCCGAACTGCGCGGGCTCGCCACCGAGGCCGCCGCCGGCCTGATCTCCGAGGACCCGGCCTACTCCCGCCTCGCCGCCCGCCTGTTGACGCTGGCCGTCGCCGAGGAGGCCGCGGGCCAGGGCTCCGTCTCCTTCGCCGAGTCCGTCGCCGTCGGCCACCGCGAGGGCCTGATCGCCGACCGCACCGCCGAGTTCGTCGCCACGCACGCCGCCCGCCTGAACTCGCTCGTCGAGCACGCCCTCGCCGAGGGCGCCGACGACCGCTTCGGCTTCTTCGGCCTGCGCACCCTGCACAGCCGCTACCTGCTGCGCCACCCGATCACCCGCCGGGTCATCGAGACCCCGCAGTACTTCATGCTGCGCGTGGCCTGCGGTCTGGCCGAGGACGAGTCCGTCCAGGCCGTCGAGGAAGTGGCCTCGCTCTACCGGCTGATGAGCCGCCTCGACTACCTGCCGTCCTCCCCCACGCTCTTCAACTCCGGCACCCGCCACCCGCAGATGTCCTCCTGCTACCTGCTGGACTCCCCGCTGGACGAGCTGGACTCGATCTACGACCGCTACCACCAGGTCGCCCGCCTCTCCAAGCACGCCGGCGGCATCGGCCTGTCGTACTCCCGCATCCGCGCCCGCGGTTCGCTGATCCGCGGCACCAACGGCCACTCCAACGGCATCGTGCCGTTCCTGAAGACCCTCGACGCCTCCGTCGCCGCCGTGAACCAGGGCGGTCGCCGCAAGGGCGCCGCCGCCGTCTACCTGGAGACCTGGCACGCGGACATCGAGGAGTTCCTGGAGCTGCGCGACAACACCGGCGAGGACCAGCGCCGTACGCACAACCTGAACCTCGCCCACTGGGTGCCGGACGAGTTCATGCGCCGCGTGAACGCCGACGCCGACTGGTCGCTGTTCTCCCCCGCCGACGTCCCCGAGCTGGTCGACCTGTGGGGCGACGACTTCGACGCCGCCTACCGCAAGGCCGAGGCGGCGGGCCTGGCCCGCAAGACCATGCCCGCCCGCGACCTGTACGGCCGGATGATGCGCACCCTCGCGCAGACCGGCCAGGGCTGGATGACCTTCAAGGACGCCTCCAACCGCACGGCGAACCAGACCGCCGAGCCGGGCACCGTCGTCCACTCCTCCAACCTCTGCACCGAGATCATCGAGGTCACCAACGACGGCGAGACCGCCGTCTGCAACCTCGGCTCGGTCAACCTCGGCGCGTTCGTGGTCGACGGCGGGATCGACTGGGAGCGGCTGGACGAGACCGTCCGCACCGCCGTGACCTTCCTCGACCGCGTGGTGGACATCAACTTCTACCCGACCGAGCAGGCCGGCCGCTCCAACTCCCGCTGGCGCCCGGTGGGTCTCGGCGCGATGGGCCTCCAGGACGTCTTCTTCAAGCTGAAGCTGCCCTTCGACTCCCCCGAGGCGAAGGCCCTGTCGACCAAGCTGTCCGAGCGCATCATGCTCGCCGCCTACGAGGCCTCCTGCGACCTCGCCGAGCGCAGCGGCCCCCTCCCGGCCTGGGAGCAGACCCGCACCGCCCGCGGCGTCCTGCACCCGGACCACTACGACGTCGAGCTGAACTGGCCCGAACGCTGGGACGCCCTGCGCGCCCGTATCGCGAAGTCCGGCATGCGCAACTCCCTGCTGCTGGCCATCGCCCCGACGGCGACGATCGCCTCCATCGCGGGCGTGTACGAGTGCATCGAGCCGCAGGTCTCCAACCTCTTCAAGCGCGAGACCCTGTCCGGCGAGTTCCTCCAGGTGAACGCCTACCTGGTGGAGGAGCTGAAGCGGCTCGGCGTGTGGGACGCGCAGACCCGCGAGGCGCTGCGCGACGCCTCCGGCTCCGTCCAGGGCTTCGGCTGGATCCCGGCCGAGGTCCGCGAGCTGTACCGCACCGCCTGGGAGATCCCGCAGCGCGGCCTGATCGACATGGCGGCGGCCCGTACGCCGTTCCTGGACCAGGCGCAGTCGCTGAACCTGTTCCTGGAGACGCCCACCATCGGCAAGCTCAGCTCGATGTACGCGTACGCCTGGAAGCAGGGCCTGAAGACCACGTACTACCTGCGCTCGCGCCCGGCGACGAAGATCGCCCGCGCCGCGTCCGGTGCCGCCGTCCCGGCCGCCGCGACCCCCCTCCCGCAGGCCGTCGACGCCGACGCGCTGGCCTGCTCCCTTGAGAACCCCGAGTCCTGCGAGGCCTGCCAGTAATGAGCTCCAACGACAAGAACAAGAACCTCCTGGACCCGGGCTTCGAACTGACGCTGCGCCCGATGCGCTACCCGGACTTCTACGAGCGCTACCGGGACGCGATCAAGAACACCTGGACCGTCGAGGAGGTCGACCTCCACTCGGACGTCGCCGACCTCGCGAAGCTGACGCCCGCCGAGCAGCACATGATCGGCCGGCTCGTCGCGTTCTTCGCGACGGGCGACTCGATCGTCTCGAACAACCTGGTGCTGACGCTCTACAAGCACATCAACTCCCCGGAGGCGCGCCTGTACCTGTCGCGCCAGCTGTTCGAGGAGGCCGTGCACGTCCAGTTCTACTTGACGCTGCTCGACACCTACCTGCCCGACCCGGACGACCGCGCGGCCGCGTTCGACGCGGTGGAGGAGATCCCCTCCATCCGCGAGAAGGCCCAGTTCTGCTTCAAGTGGATGGACTCGGTCGAGAAGATCGAGCGGCTGGAGACGCAGGCCGACCGCCGCCGCTTCCTGCTGAACCTGATCTGCTTCGCCGCGTGCATCGAGGGCCTGTTCTTCTACGGCGCCTTCGCGTACGTGTACTGGTTCCGCTCGCGCGGCCTGCTGCACGGCCTGGCCACCGGCACCAACTGGGTGTTCCGTGACGAGACCATGCACATGAACTTCGCGTTCGAGGTCGTGGACACGGTCCGCAAGGAGGAGCCCGAGCTCTTCGACGACGCGCTCCAGCAGCAGGTCACCGACATGCTGAAGGAAGCCGTCGAGGCGGAGCTGCAGTTTGGCCGCGACCTGTGCGGTGACGGCCTGCCGGGCATGAACACCGAGTCGATGCGTGAGTACCTGGAGTGCGTCGCGGACCAGCGTCTGGTGCGCCTGGGCTTCCCGCCGGTGTACGGCTCGCAGAACCCGTTCTCGTTCATGGAGCTCCAGGGCGTCCAGGAACTGACGAACTTCTTCGAGCGCCGCCCGTCGGCCTACCAGGTGGCCGTCGAGGGCACCGTCGACCTGGACGAGGACTTCTAGTCCCCACCGGTCCCCACGCACGAGGGCCCCGCTCCGGATTTTCGGAGCGGGGCCCTCGTCGTCGTGCGGGGCGCCGGATCAGTCGTTCGGGACGATCTCGTAGCGCGGGGTGTTCTCGGCCATCTGGCGCAGGGCGTCCTTGCGGTCGCGCTTCGAGAGGCGGTCGATGTACAGGTAGCCGTACAGGTGGTCCGTCTCGTGCTGGAGGCAGCGCGCGAAGTAGCCGGTGCCGCGGACCTTGATCGGGTTGCCCTGGGCGTCCTGGCCGGTGACCTCGGCGTAGTCGGGGCGGGCGAGCGAGGCGTAGGCGGTCGGGACCGACAGGCAGCCCTCGTTCGAGTCGTCCAGGACGCGCGAGCCGGCCGGCAGCTCGACGAGCTTGGGGTTGACGACGACACCGGTGTGCCGCACGCCGTCGTCGTCGGGGCAGTCGTAGACGAAGACCTTAGCGTCCACGCCGATCTGGTTGGCGGCCAGGCCCACGCCCTCGGCGGTCTTCTGGCTGGCGAACATGTCGTCGATCAGCCGGCCCAGCTCGTCGTCGAACTCGGTGACGTCCTTGCACTCCCGGTGCAGCACCGGGTTGCCGACGACCGTGATCGGGCGGGACGTGCCGCGCTCGCGGTGGGCGAGCTCGCGCGCCTCACAGTCCTCGGTGTCCACGACGTAGCCCTCGTCATCGACCGGGACAACCTGGTTCTCCTGCTGCGCCATGTCCGCCGTACGCCTTCCTCAAGTCACCGATGTGCCGGTACAGCCTACGGCCCCGGCTCAGCAGACTTCTTCGAGATCGCGCCACTCACGGCTGTCGGGGCTGTCGGCGACCCAGCCGTCGAGCAGTCCGCGCACCAGACCGGCGGGGGCGGCGATGCCGCATTCGCGCTCGGGCACCCACAGGGACCCGGAGCCGGCCGTACGGTGCCCCAGCGGTCCGGGGTGTCCCGGTTCGCTGTGGTCGTGCGGGTCCTGCCGGTCGCCCTCGCCCTCACCGCTCGGCATCGCGCTCTCCGAGCACGTCCGGCACAGCAGCCGCACCGACGACGACCAGTCCTCGGCGGCGAAGCCCGCGTCCGAGGCCAGCTGCTCCAGGGCGTCGCGGTCCTCCTCGGTGGCCGCCTCCAGCAGCACCACCCAGGTCGGCACCGGCGAGGGCGCCCACAGCTCGATCTCGTCGAAGACGGGGTACGAGGGACCGGCCGCGGTGACCCGCTCGCCGTGCGGCACCCCGTCGTGCAGGACGACCTCGCCCCAGCGCCGCCCCGAGGAGGGCAGCGGGATCGAGAGGATCTCCATCCGGGCCGGATCGAGCCTGCGGCCCCACACGACCTCGGCCTCGCCCTCGGGCGACAGCCGCACCGCCGCGCTGCCCAGCTCCATGCCCACCGGTTCGCCGGTCCCCGCCGCGCTGTGCGGATCGCCGGGCACCTTCAGCCCGTACGCCTGCCAGGCCCGCCGGGCCAGCGGCCAGTCCTGGAGGGCGGTCGCGGCGATGCCCACGTTCCACCAGTCCGGGGCGCCCGTCTCGCGGTCCAGCAGGGCGACGGCGCGCAGGCCGGCGGCCCGCGCCTGCTCCCAGTCGTGCCGGAACTTGTGCAGCAGGGCCAGGTTGAACCAGGACTCGGACAGCCAGGGCTCCAGATCGGCCGCTCTGGTCAGCAGCGCCCCCGCGTCCTCGTACCGACCGTCGCCGATCAGCGTGAACGCGCGGTCGGTGGCCTGCCGCCACGAGGCGGAGGGCCGATGCCGTACCTTCCCGAAGATCCTCACGATTCCCGCCTGCCGGTCCCACGGTGCAGCCTTGCGGACACCCCTCACGGACACTCTCACTGCATCCAACCATGCCCGCTCGGACGGCCGCTCATTACCCATGGGTTACCCCCCTTGGACGGGAACGACTCCGGCAGGTCCGCCCCGTGCCAGAACCCTCGCCAGACATTCCACGACCTCCGGCTGGAAATCGTGCCCGGTCCCCAGCCGCAGCCGCTCCAGCGCCGCCAGTGAGCCGGCCGGGTGACGGTCGGATCCGGCCAGGTCGTCGTACGCGTTCACCGCGCGCACGATACGTGCCGCGACGGGCTGCTGCCGATACGGGTCCGCCTGCCGCTCCACGATCACCGCGACCTCCGTCGGCACCCCGGTCTGCCGGGCCACCTCGCCGCCCAGCTCGGCGATCCGGCGGGCGTCTGCGGCGGGCAGCTCGGCGGTGGCCCCGGCCGGGACCGGGTCGATCAGGGAAAGTTGGCCGATGTCGTGCATCAGGGCGGCGTACTCCAGCACCGTCAGCTCCCGCTCGGTGAGCCCCAGCTCCCGGCCGACGGCGCAGCTCAGCGTGGCCACCCGGCGGGCGTGTCCGGGCGGGGTGTATCCGGCGATCTCGGTGGCGCGGGCCAGGGAGGTGATGGTCTGGCGGTAGGTGGTGCGGATGGCGGCGATCCGGTGGAAGGACAGCTGGGTCAGCAGCAGCGGCACGCTGAACACCGGCACGGCCCACAGGCCCGCCACGGCCACCCCCAGCGCCATGACCACCCCGGTGGCGCAGATCGCCGCGCCGATGCCGAGCCGCGCGCGCAGCTCGTCGCGCAGCAGCGGCCCGTACGGCCATCCGTTGCGCGCCCCCGCCAGGGCGGCGGCGAGCACCGCGTCGCACAGGGCGGTGAGGCCGAGCAGGAGCAGCAGGAACAGGACGAGGTAAGGGCCCTGCCCGACCCAGGCGACCAGCCGGCCGGAGTGGTGCAGGGGCTGGAAACAGGCGGCGGCGAAGGCGACGGTGAGGACCCGCCGGGCCAGGTGGTCCGGTCCGGGCCCGTGGCCGCGGGCGATGTGCGGGACGATCCCGACCAGGGCGGCCGCGGCGACGACGGCCACGATCTGGAGCACGCCGTGGTGGGTGGGCCGCCCGGCGTCCTGCCCGAGCAGGGCGTACGCGAGCGCGCCGGCGAGCCCGAGGGGGGCGGGCAGCCGGTCCGAGCGGTCAGGCCGCGGGTCACGGCGGGCCAGCTCGCCGAGGGCGATCAGGGTGGCGAAGGCCAGGGCGACGCCCGGCTCGACGACGCCGGTCCACAGGGTGTGGCCCAGCCCGGCGGCGACGAGGACGGCCGCGGCCGCGCGGACGGCCCGGACGACGCCGACCCTCACCGCGCGTCCCGCCCGGCGGGGGCCGCGCCGGAGACCGCCTCGGGAACCGTTTCGGCAGAGACGGCAGGGGCGGGCGGGGCGGGCGGGGCGGCCGAAACCGCAGGGGCCTCCGGGACGGGGTGCGCGGCGTCCACGGCGTCCGCGGCGATCACCTGGAGGTCCGCGTCGGAGGTCACCACGGGATGCCACCCGTGCCGTCCGATCGCGTCGACGAGCGCCCGCACCATCTCCGGGTCGAACTGCGTCCCCGCGCACCGCTCCAGCTCCGCCAGCGCGGTCGGCACCGGCCGGGCCCGGCTGTACGAGCGCGTCGAGGTCATCGCGTCGAAGGAGTCGGCCACCGCCACCACCCGGGCCAGGACCGGGATCTGCTCGCCGCTCAGCCCGTAGGGGTAGCCGGAGCCGTCGATCCGCTCGTGGTGGTGCAGGATCGCGGACCGGGCCTCCCCGAGGAAACCGATGCCCCGCACGATCTCGTGGCCGTACTCGGGATGCAGTTCGATGATCCGGCGCTCGTCGGGGGTCAGCGGCCCGTCCTTGCGCAGCAGTCGGGTCGGTACGCCGAGCTTGCCGACGTCGTGGAGGATCCCGGCGATGCGGACGACCTCCCTGCGGTCGTCGGCCATCCCCAGCTCGCGGGCGATCATCGCGGAGGCCTGCCCGACGCGCTCGCCATGGCCGCGCGTGTAGCGGTCCTTGATGTCGACGGCCTGGACGAGGGCGCGGATGGTGGCCCGGTGGGCGGCGTGCTCGCGGTGGTACTGGGCGAAGACCCAGCAGGAGACGTACATCGGCAGCAGGACGAGCAGGGCGGCCGGCAGCCCGTAGGGACTGCGCCACATGACGGCCATCATCAGTCCGACGAGGCCGTGGACGCAGGACGGGAGCAGCGACCGCGCCGGCAGTCCGCGCCAGGCGGTGGCGGCCGGCCGGCTCTCGGCGGCGGCCAGCACGCCCCCGTCGAGGGCGGTGAGCACGAGGCAGAAGGCGACGGCCGCGGCGGCCGCCGGGAGCAGGGCGTACGGGAACCCGTCCCCGGCGAGGAGCCCGTACGTGTGCCCGGCCGTCCAGGCGGCGAGGCCCTGTTGGGCCGCGTGCCAGACCCGGCGGACCCCGGCCGGCCCGCGGACCACGCTCTGGGCGAGGCCGCCCGGCACGGCCACGAGCGCCGCGGCCTCCGGCGGCAGCAGGAATACGGCGGCGAGGACGACGGGGAGGAAGGAGCCGATCCCTTCGGGGGCGCGGCGGCCCGGGAGCGGGCAGCCGCTCGGCAGCTCGCAGCCGAGGTAGAGCGCGGCGAGCAGGGCGACGTCCGCCCAGGGGGTCGAGGGGTCCGTGAAGGCCGGGACGACACAGGCCACGGCCGCGAGGACGGCACCCAGGATGTACGCGCGCGCCACCGGCGGAAGGACCCGCATGGCGCCTCCTCCCCTGTGCCGGTGCACTCCGCGTACCGCGTCGGACGGGTACCGGTACCGAGAGGGGAGAATAGGTGGGCCCCCCGGGAAAGGGGGGCACATTTCCGCATTGCGCCGTACGGGCGCCCCCGGATTAGCACCTTCGGGTGAATGAAGTGCCTTTCCGGGGGCGGCGGTTCACGCACACGCGGCCGTCCGCGCGGCCGGTCAGCCGGTCGCGGGCCCGGCGGTGACGTCGTGGTCGGGCACGGCCTGCCCCGAACGGATCAGTTCGATCCGGCCCATGACCTTGGAGCGCAGATCGGTCGGGACGTCGTCCGAACCGCAGCAGCGCTTGACCAGCTTCTTCACGGCCTTTTCCAGACCGTACTTCTCCAGGCAGGGATTGCACTCGCCGAAGTGGGTCTCGAACTTCGTGCAGTCACTGTCGGGCATCTCGTGGTCCAGGAACTCATAGAGATGATCCAGAACCTCGGCGCACTCCGTCTCGTGCGGCTCTCCGCAGCTCATGAGCCTGAGCCTTTCAGGTCGTTCGACTCTCCCGCGCCGGCGGGGACCAGCCCGCGCTCGCGGGCATAGTCCTCCAACATTCCGCGGAGTTGACGGCGGCCACGGTGCAGTCGCGACATGACCGTACCGATGGGTGTACCCATGATGTCCGCGATCTCCTTGTACGCAAAGCCCTCTACGTCGGCAAGATAGACCGCGATGCGGAACTCCTCCGGAATGGCCTGGAGCGCTTCCTTCACATCGGAATCGGGCAGGTGGTCGAGCGCCTGCGATTCGGCCGAACGCAAACCGGTCGACATGTGCGACTCGGCGCGCGCCAGCTGCCAGTCCTCGATCTCCTCCGCCGCACTGCGCTGGGGCTCGCGCTGCTTCTTGCGGTAGGAGTTGATGAACGTGTTGGTCAGAATGCGGTACAGCCACGCCTTGAGGTTGGTGCCCTCGCGGAACTGGTGGAAGGACGCGTACGCCTTCGCGTACGTCTCCTGCACCAGGTCCTCGGCGTCGGCCGGGTTGCGCGTCATGCGCAGCGCGGCGGAGTACATCTGGTCGAGGTAGCCGAGGGCGTCCCGTTCGAAGCGCGCGTTGCGCTCCGCCGTTGTCTCCTGCGCCTGGCCTTCGTCGGTCCCAGTGACAGGACCCACCTCCTCCGACAGCGTGGCGGCTCCGAAAGCGGATCCGCTCGAATCGGAGAATAGTCGACCATCCTGGCTCTCCGCCGCCCGGAGCGAACCGCGCCTCGGCCCCGGCAGTACCGTCCACTCCAGGTCAGCGGCCTGCGGACGATTCTGACTGATGACCTGCGTCATGCGCTGCCTCTCCTCCGACGTTTCCCGTTCGTACCGACATTCGGCACAACAGGCGGCCCATGCGGGGCATTCCCGGGCACCGGAGGCCTACCTGGATCCGTCAAGTCGGGGTCGGAAAGGGGGTGAGCCGGATCACCCGCGCGTATGTCAGGTCGAGCGGCCGACGGAGGAAGGCGTCATCGGTCGCCGAGCCGGTCGAGCCATCCGGCCACCACGTCGGTGATCAGCGCGAGGGCCTCGTCCTGGGTGAGGTCCGCCTTCTTCGGGACGGCGAAGCCGTGGTCGGCCCGGGCCACCTCCACCAGCTCGTACGGGTGCTCCCCGGCCGGTTGCGGGAACTCCGCCGGGCCGCCGAACGGGTCCCGGCCGCCCTGGACCACCAGGGTGGGCCGCCCGGCGGCCAGCAGTTCCCCGTCCCGGGACTTCTCGGGGCGGCCCGGCGGGTGCAGCGGGAAGGCCAGGGCCAGCACCGCGGCCGCGTCCAGCTCGACGGCGGTCCGGCAGGCCACCCGGGCCCCGGCGCTGCGCCCGCCGGCCACGACGGGCGGTCCGGGCCGCGTCAGGGCCGCCACAGCGCCCGCCAGCCCTCGTCGAGCACCTTGGGGGCGGCGGCGACCTTCTTGCCGGCGACCCGCCAGGGCTGCTCGACGAGGGCCACGGTGGTGCCCAGGGCGGGCAGGGCGGCGGCGAGCGCGGCCAGGTCCCGCGCTTCGACGCCGCCTCCGGCGCCGTGGCCCAGGGCGAGGACGCGGCGGGGCGAGGCGGCGTCGTGCCAGGTGATCCGGGCCGGCCCGGCCGGGGTGTCGACGTGCTCGGTACGGGTGCTCATGCCCCCATCCTGCCGGGGCCACGGGGGCCGGACCCGGAGGCCCGACCCGCAAGCCCGACCCGCAAGCCCGACCCGCAAGCCCGACCCGCAAGCCCGCCTCAGAAGAGCGTGCCCTCCTCCGGCGCGGCCAGCTCGCCCAGCAGCTCGGGCCCGTTGTTGCGTCCGTTGCTCACGGCGGTGGACACCGCGTAGGCCCGCATCATGCCGCCCGGCGGCGGGGCCAGCAGGGCCCGCAGCTCGTCCTCGTCGGTCCGGGCGGGGTCCAGCCAGGCGTCCCAGCGGTCCGGGGTCAGCATCAGCGGCATCCGGGGATGGATCTCGGCGAGCGAACGCGGCCCCTCGGCCGGACCCACGCCGAGCGGGGCGGTCTCCGCCTCGGCGGTGATCACCGAGCAGGTCACCCACCAGGCGTCGGGATGCTCGTCGGGCAGGGTCCGGTCGCGCCAGAACTCGTAGAGGCCGGCCATCGCGAAGACGGAGCCGTCGGACGGCAGGACGAAGTAGGGCTGCTTGCGGGCCCGCTTCTTCTTGCCCTCGACCTCCAGCTGCCGCTCGTCGTGGGCGGTGACCCACTCGTAATAGCCGTCGGCGGGCACGATGCAGCGGCGCTGCGCGAAGGGGCGCCGGAACGACGGCTTCTCGTGCAGGGTCTCCGAGCGCGCGTTGATCATCCGGGCCGCGCCCTCGGGGCTCTTGGCCCAGGACGGCACCAGCCCCCACCGCAGGCTGCGCAGCTGGCGAACCGGACGCGGGTCCGGCGCGTCCTTCAGGGGACGGTCGAGGACGACGTGGACCCGCTTGGTCGGGGCCACGTTCCAGTCCGGGGCCAGGGTCTCCTGCGGCTCCCACCGCTCGACCCCGAATATCCCCGCCAGCTCCTCGGGCGTCCGACTCGCCGCAAACCTTCCGCACATGGCTGACACACTGCCATGGCCCCCGCCCACCACCGCAAGGAGTCCGCCACTCCATGGACACCCTCTCGACAGCCGGTCTCTGGGACCGGCTGACCGGCATACAGCCCGCAGCCCCCTGGTGGCTCGTGGCCGCCACGGGCCTGGTCGCGCTGGCCGCCGTGGCACCCGGGCCGCTGTGGCGGCTGTCCCGCAACGCGATCACCATCGCGCACGAGGGCGGCCACGGGCTCGTCGCCCGAGTGACCGGGCGGCGGCTCGCCGGGATCCGGCTGCACTCGGACACCAGCGGGGTCACCGTCAGCGTCGGCAAGCCGACCGGGCTCGGGATGATCCTCACCGCCGCCGCCGGGTACACGGCGCCGTCCCTGCTGGGCCTCGGCGGCGCGGCCCTGCTGTCGGCGCACCGGATCACCCTGCTGCTGTGGGCGGCGACGGCCCTGCTGCTGGCGATGCTGGTGATGATCCGGAACGCCTACGGGGTGCTGACGGTGGTGCTGACCGGCGCGGCCTTCGTCCTCGTCTCCTGGCTGGCGCCCGCCGAGGTGCAGGCGGCGTTCGCGTACGGGGTGGTCTGGTTCCTGCTGCTGGGTGGAGTGCGGCCGGTCTTCGAGCTCCAGGCGTTGCGGAGGCGCGGTGGAGCGCCGGACTCCGACGCCGACCAGCTCGGGCGGCTCACGCACGTGCATCCCGTCGTCTGGCTGCTGTTCTTCCACGCGGTCGCGCTGTGCTCGCTGATCGGCGGCGGGCGTTGGCTGCTCGCCCTCTGAGACAGGGGCCGGCGCTCACAATCCGTGGCCAGGGGAAGCCACTAAAGTAGGGGCCATGACCGAGACCCCCGCGCTCCACCCCCTCTGGCCCGCCCCCCTCGCGGACGGTGCCGTCCACGCCACCGTCACCGTTCCGGGCTCCAAGTCGGTCACCAACCGAGCCCTCGTGCTGGCCTCCCTGGCCGCCGAGCCGGGCTGGGTGCGTCGTCCGCTGCGCTCGCGTGACTCGCAGCTGATGTCGGACGCGCTGCGCGCGCTGGGCGTCGGCATCGAGGAGACCGTCTCCTCCAGCTCCACCGAGGGCGACACCGGCGAGGCCTGGCGGATCATCCCGGCCGCCCTGCACGGCCCGGCCACCGTCGACGTCGGCAACGCGGGCACGGTCATGCGCTTCCTGCCGCCCGTCGCCACCCTCGCGGACGGCGACATCCGCTTCGACGGCGACCCGCGCTCCTACGAGCGCCCCCTCGGCCAGGTCATCACCGCCCTGCGCGCCCTCGGCGCCCGCATCGACGACGACGGCCGGGGCGCGCTGCCGCTGACCGTCCAGGGCGGCGGGGCCCTGGAGGGCGGCACGGTCGAGATCGACGCCTCCAACTCCTCCCAGTTCGTCTCGGCGCTGCTGCTGTCCGCGCCGCGCTTCAACCAGGGCGTGGAGGTCCGCCACACCGGCGCGACCCTGCCGTCGATGCCGCACATCCGGATGACGGTCGAGATGCTGCGCGCGGCGGGCGCCCAGGTCGACACCCCGGAGTCCGGCGGCGAGAAGAACGTGTGGCGGGTCTCCCCGGGCGCGCTGCTCGGCCGCGACATGGTGGTCGAGCCGGACCTGTCCAACGCCCAGCCGTTCCTGGCCGCCGCGCTGATCACCGGCGGTACGGTCACCATCCCCGACTGGCCGCGCCGCACCACCCAGCCCGGTGACGCGCTGCGCCGGATCTTCACGGAGATGGGCGGCTCCTGCGAGCTGACCGACGCCGGGCTGGTCTTCACCGGCACCGGCAAGATCCACGGCATCGACGTGGACCTGAGCGAGGTCGGCGAGCTGACCCCGGGCATCGCGGCGGTCGCGGCCCTGGCCGACTCGGAGTCGATCCTGCGCGGCGTCGCGCACCTGCGGCTGCACGAGACGGACCGGCTGGCGGCGTTGACGGCGGAGATCAACGGGCTCGGCGGCGACGTCACCGAGACCGCCGACGGCCTGCGCATCCGTCCGCGCCCGCTGCGCGCCGGCGTCTTCCACACCTACGACGACCACCGCATGGCGACCGCCGGCGCGGTGATCGGCCTCGCGGTGAAGGGCGTGGAGATCGAGAACGTGGCGACGACCGCGAAGACCCTGCCGGACTTCCCGAAGATGTGGGCCGACATGCTCGGTCAAGCTCCGCGGGGAGCGGGAGCGTAGGGCCCCGTCATGCGCAGGTACGGCAAGCACACCGATGAGGACGACATCCGCCAGCGGCCCAACCCGAAGGGCAACCGGCCGCGGACCAGCATCCGGCCCAAGCACGAGGACGCGGCCGAGGGCTTCGTCCTGACCGTCGACCGCGGCCGGCTGACCTGTCTGGTCGAGGACCGCACGATCACCGCGATGAAGGCCCGGGAGCTGGGCCGCAAGGCGGCGGTGGTCGGCGACCGGGTCTGGATCGTCGGTGACCTGTCCGGCAAGAAGGACACCCTCGCCCGCATCGTGCGGATCGAGGAGCGCAAGTCCGTCCTGCGGCGCACGGCGGACGACGACGATCCGTACGAGCGGGTGGTCGTCGCGAACGCCGACCAGTTGGCGATCGTCACGGCGCTGGCCGACCCGGAGCCGCGGCCCCGGATGATCGACCGGTGTCTGGTGGCGGCGTACGACGCGGGGCTGGAGCCCCTGCTCGTGCTCACGAAGTCCGACCTCACCTCCGCCGACAAGATCCTGGAGATCTACGCGACGCTCGGCGTGAACTACGTCGTCACCAACCGCGAGGAGTTGGCGACGGGGGACGCGGCCGACCGGGTGCGCGAGCGCCTCGACGGCCGGATCACCGCGTTCGTCGGACATTCCGGCGTCGGCAAGACGACGCTGGTGAACTCGCTGGTTGCCGAGGGCCGCCAGCGGGCCACCGGCCACGTCAACGCCGTCACCGGTCGCGGCCGGCACACCACCACCTCGGCGCTCGCCCTGCCGCTGCCCTCGGGGGACGGCTGGGTCATCGACACCCCGGGCGTGCGCTCCTTCGGCCTGCACCACGTGGATCCGTCCCGGGTGATCCTCGCCTTCCCCGACCTGGTGGAGGGTACGGAGGGCTGCCCGCGGGCCTGTAGCCACGACGAGCCGGACTGCGCGCTCGACCGGTGGGTGGAGGAGGGTCACGCGGACCCGGCGCGGCTGTATTCGCTGCGACGGCTGCTGCGGACGCGGGAGCGTCGCGAGGGCGACTGATCGCGACGGCGGGGTTTGCACCACGCCATGTCCGGTGAATGCATAATCGCACCAAGTGACGCGATGTCACGTGACGCGGGGAGGCTTTCGACATGGCGTGGCTTCTGGTCGTGGTCGCGGGACTGCTCGAAACCGGTTTCGCGGTGTGCCTGAAGCTGTCCCACGGCTTCACCCGACTGTGGCCGACGGTCGCCTTCGCCTGCTTCGCCCTGGGCAGCTTCGGGTTGTTGACGCTGGCGCTGAAGAAACTGGACGTGGGGCCCGCGTACGCGGTGTGGACGGGCATCGGGGCGGCCGGCACCGCGATCTACGGCATGGTCTTCCTCGGGGACCTCGTCTCGACCCTGAAACTCGTCTCGATTTCGCTGGTGATCATCGGGGTCATCGGCCTTCAGCTGTCCGGTTCGGCGCACTGACGGGCCCGCTCGTGAGCAGCCGCAGCAACTCCCGCGTGCCCTCCTCCTCGCCCGGCGCCACCACGTAGGACAGCGCGAGGCGCACGGCCAGCTCGCAGCGCCACGCGTCCTGCGGAGCCGGCGCCGCCGCCCGGTCGCGTACGGCACGGACCAGCTCCCCCGGCCCCAGCGGCCGCCGGCCACCGGGCGGGGGCGGCGCGGGCAGGGCGGGGCTCCAGGCGCCGGTGAGCAGGGCCCGTACGAGGGGCCGCGCGCGGGCCGCCCGTACGGTCCACTCCGCGAGCGCGGCGAGCGGCGGCGCGGCGTCGGCCCCGGCCTCGCCGGGTGTCAGCGCGCGGTCCACCCCGTCGAGGTAGCGGTCGGCAGCCCGCCGGATGAGGGCGTGCCCGAGGCCCTCCTTGTCGCCGAACTCGTTGTAGAGGCTCTGCCGGGACACCCCGGCGGCGGCCGCCACCTCGACCATCCGTACCTCGGGCCAGGGTCGGGCGGCCAGGGCCGCTTCGGCGGCTCGCAGCAAGGATTCCCGGGCCGTCGCCATGCCGCGCCTCCCCCGCCGGTTCCCCGCCGGCCCTCCGCCGGCCCTCCGCTGGGCTCTCCCGCCAGAGTTGACGGGGCGCCAGATCCTGTCAAGGGCGCCCTTCGGCCGCACTGTGGACGTCGTTCGCCGGGCCGCCGGAGTCTGGATACTGTTCGGGCATGCCCGAGTATGACGATGACCTCCGCCTCGCCCTCGAACTCGCCGACGCGGCGGACGCCACGACGATGGAGCGCTTCCGCGCCCTCGACCTCCTGGTCGAGACGAAGCCGGACATGACGCCGGTCAGCGAGGCGGACAAGGCCGCCGAGGAGGTCATCCGCGCCGGGATCCTCGCCGCGCGCCCCTCCGACGCCATCCTGGGCGAGGAGTACGGGCTCAAGGGCGAGGGGCCGCGCCGCTGGGTCGTCGACCCGATCGACGGTACGAAGAACTACGTGCGCGGGGTCCCCGTCTGGGCGACGCTGATCTCCCTGATGACCGAGGGCGAGGACGGCGTGTTCCGTCCGGTCGTCGGCGTGGTCTCGGCCCCGGCCCTGGGTCGCCGCTGGTGGGCCGCGCAGGGCGGCGGCGCCTTCTCGGGCGGCGCGCTGGGCGCGACCACCGCCCTCGGCGTCTCCAAGGTCTCCACGCTGGCCGACGCCTCGTTCGCGTACTCGTCGCTGACCGGTTGGGAGGAGCAGGGGCGCCTGCCCGGCTTCCTGGACCTGACGCGCGCCTGCTGGCGCAGCCGGGGCTACGGCGACTTCTGGCCGTACATGCTCGTCGCGGAGGGCTCGCTGGACCTGTGCGCCGAGCCGGAGCTGAACCTGTGGGACATGGCGGCCATCGCGGTCGTGGTTCAGGAGGCGGGCGGCCGGTTCACCGACCTCGACGGGGTGGACGGGGTCCACGGCGGGAACGCCGCGGCCTCCAACGGCCTGTTGCACGACGAGATGTTGGCGCTGCTCCGCCCGAGCGCCTGACGCGCGGCGCGCGCCGGCACGCGCCCTCGTACGCCTTCTTGCTGAGGCTGCGTGCCCGTGGGACTCTGACAATCCCCCGGCTTGTGCGTTTGTGAAAGCTTTCTCTAGAGCACGCTCCAGCGGGGCTCCACCGACGCACCCGACCCAAGCCGGAGGAATCACCCAGGAGGTGGCTCTCTTCATGCTCGTCCGTGACGCCATGAGCACCGTGATCCTCACCCTCGGACCCGCCCACACCCTGCGACAGGCGGCAAGCCTGATGTCCGGCCGGCGCGTCGGCGCGGCCGTCGTCCTCGACCCCGACCACAGCGGCATCGGGATCCTCACCGAACGCGACATCCTCAACTCGATCGGCGCCGGCCACGACCCCGACCGCGAGACCGTGGGCGCGCACACCACGAACAACGTCGTCTTCTGCACGCCGGAGGCCACGCTCCAGGACGCGGCCGAGGCGATGGCCAACGGCGGCTTTCGCCACCTGATCGTGCTGGACGGCGGCGGCCCCGTGGGCATCGTCTCGGTCCGGGACGTGATCCGCTGCTGGGTCAAGGCGCGACGCAACGCCGTGGTGGCGTAGACGACGGCGGGCCGGAACCCTTTGAGGAGGATTCCGGCCCGCCGTCCTGCTACGACAAGCGATCCGGACTAGCCGCGAAGGGCCTGGACCGCGGCTTCCAGCCGCTTGCCGAAGTCTCCGTCGGCCTGACGGAAGTTGTTGATCGCGCGCTCGGCGATGTCGTCACGGGAGACCTTGGCTATGAAGCCGGACAGGTTCTCGATGAGACGGGCCTTCTCGTCCTCTGACATCAGGCGGTAGAGGTTGCCGGCCTGGACGAAGTCGTTGTCCTCGGAGTGGACGGCCGCGGCGTGGTTGCCGGAGCCGCCGGTGACCGGCACGGACTGCCACAGCGCGCGGTTCGTCTGGAACGGGCCGCCGAAGCTGTTCGGCTCGTAGTTCTTCGCGCCCTTGTGCCGGCCGTCGTAGAGGAAGCCGTCACGGGAGTTGGTGCGCGCCTCGGTGGCGTGCGGGCGGTTCACCGGCAGGTGGTCGGCGTTGATGCCGACGCGGTAGCGGTGGGCGTCGCCGTACGCGAAGAGGCGGCCCTGGAGCATCTTGTCCGGGGAGGGACCGATGCCGGGGACGAAGTGCGCCGGGCTGAAGATGGACTGCTCGACCTCGGCGAAGACGTTCTCCGGGTTGCGGTTGAGCTCCAGCTTGCCGATCTCGATCGGCGGGTAGTCCTCGTGCGGCCACACCTTGGTGAGGTCGAACGGGTTGAAGCGGTACCCGGCCGCCTCGGCCGCCGGCATGATCTGGACCTGCACGGTCCAGGTCGGGAAGTCGCCGCGCTCGATGGCCTCGCGCAGGTCGCGCTGGTGCGAGTCGGGGTCCTCACCGGCGAGCTTGTTGGCCTCGGCCTGGGTGAGGTTCTTGATGCCCTGGTCGGTCTTGAAGTGGTACTTGACCCAGAAGACCTCGCCGGCCTCGTTGTTCCACTGGAACGTGTGCGAGCCGTAGCCGTTCATGTGGCGGTAGGACGCCGGGATGCCGCGGTCGCCGAACAGCCAGGTCACCTGGTGGGTGGACTCGGGCGACAGACCCCAGAAGTCCCAGACGTTGTCCGCCTCCTGCGAGCCCGTGTACGGGTCGCGCTTCTGGGTGTGGATGAAGTCGGGGAACTTGATGGCGTCCTTGATGAAGAACACCGGGGTGTTGTTGCCGACGAGGTCGTAGTTGCCCTCTTCGGTGTAGAACTTCAGCGCCCAGCCGCGCGGGTCGCGCACCGCGTCGGCCGCACCGAGGTTGCCCGCGACGGTGGAGAAGCGCAGGAACGTCTCGGTCTGCTTGCCGACCTCGGAGAGGAACTTCGCCCGGGTCCACTGCGAGACGTCACGCGTCAGGGTGAAGGTGCCGTAGGCGCCGGCGCCGCGGGCGTGCACCACGCGCTCCGGGATGCGCTCGCGGTTGAAGTGCGCGAGCTTCTCCAGCAGGAGCTGGTCCTGGACGAGTACGGGCCCGCCGACGCCAGCGGTCTCGCTGTTCTGGTTGTCGGCGACCGGAGCCCCGGCCTCCGTGGTGAGCGGTCCCTGCGTCACGTGCGCCTCCTGCGTCATTCCTGCAAGTCCTGTCCTTGGCGTTTGCCGTATCCGATCCTACGATGGACTTTGTCTAAGTCAAGTAAGGATCCAAGTCCACATCGGTTCGGGATCTGCACCGAATCCCCACTGTTAGGCTGGCGTGTATGAGTGACCTGCTGGAACGACTTCGCGGACGCGGCTGGCGCATGACGGCCCAGCGGCGTGTCGTGGCCGAGGTGCTCGACGGTGACCACGTTCACCTGACGGCCGACGAGGTCCATGCCCGCGCCGTGGCCAAACTGCCCGAGATCTCTCGCGCGACGGTGTACAACACCTTGGGCGAGCTCGTCTCGCTCGGCGAGGTGCTGGAGGTTTCGACCGACCGGCGCGCCAAGCGCTACGACCCGAACGCCCACCGCCCCCACCAGCACCTGGTGTGCGCCCAGTGCGGTGCGATCCGTGACGTCCACCCGGCGGGCGACCCGCTGGCCGACCTGCCCGACGGCGAGCGCTTCGGCTTCCTGGTCTCGGCGGTCGAGGTGACGTACCGGGGCGTCTGCCCGAGCTGCGCGGCGGCGTAGCCGAGAGTCCACGGGAAAGGGAGGTCGGGGCGCGCGCCCCGACCTCCCTTTTTCATGTCTTGGAGTACCTACCGCGTGGCCGAAAACGACTCAAGGCCCGGATCCATGGGATCCGGGCCTTGGGCCTTCAGTAGCGGGGACAGGATTTGAACCTGCGACCTCTGGGTTATGAGCCCAGCGAGCTACCGAGCTGCTCCACCCCGCGTCGGTAAACCCAACTGTACGGGGACGTGTACGGCATGTGCAAATCCGTTCCCGCCGCCCCGCGCGGGGCGGCGGGAAGGCCGCTCAGGCCGAGAGCTCCTCCGCCAGCGCGTCGCGCAGCCGGGCGGCGCGCTCGGCGACCTCCGCCGGCCCCAGCTCCATGGCGCGCACGCACCACTTCTGCCCCTCGGCGAGGTCCCCGTGGCGGGCCGCCAGCAGGCCCAGCCGCAGCGCGGCCCGGCCGTGGCCGGCGACGGCGGCCCGGGTCCACCACAGCGCAGCCTCCGGTTCGTTCCCCTCGCGCGCGAGGAGCAGCCCGAGGTTGAAGGCGCCGTTGCGGGAGCCGGCCTCGGCCGCCTCCCGGTACCAGCGCGCCGCCACCGTCAGGTCGCCCCGGGCGGCGGCCAGCATGCCGACCCGCACCTGGGCCCGGCGGTGGCCCTGCTCGGCGGCCCGCTCGTACCACTCCTCGCTCTCGGTGCGCGCGGCGCCGGCGACGGACTCGCCGAGCGCCACCGGCTCCGGAGGCGGGGCCAGCGACTCCAGCAGCGAGGCCAGGCGGAACGCCGCCTCGGCGCTGCCGCCGCCCGCCGCGCAGCGCAGGTGCCGCTCGGCGGCCCGGTCCGCGCCGTCGCGTACGAGGGCGATGCCGACCTGGAGGGCGGCGTCGGTGTGGCCGGCCGCGGCGGCGCGCTCGTACCACTTGAGGGCGGTGCGGTCCTCGTCCCGGCTCGCGAAGAGGATCCCGAGGTTGAAGGCGGCGTCCACGCTGCCGGCCTCGGCCGCCTTGGAGAACCAGGGCTCGGCTCCGGCGGCGTCCCCACCCTGGAGGAGCAGGATCGCCAGGGCGTTGGCCGCCTCGCGGTGGCCCGCGTAGGCCGCGCGGCGGTACCACTGCTCGGCTTGCGCGGTGCGCTCCTGGGCGGCGCACAGCAGCGCGAGGTTGTAGGCGCCGTTCTGGTCGCCGGCGTCCATCGCGGCCCGGTACCACTTCTCGGCGGTCTGGGTCTCGCCGCGCGCGGCGTGCAGGGCCCCCAGGGCGTTGGCGGCGTTGCCGTCGCCGTCCTGCGCGGCACGGTGCCACCAGGCGGCGGCGCTGTCCTCGTCGCCGGCGTCGCGCAGCAGGAAGCCCAGCGCGCAGGCCGCCCGCGCCTCACCCTGCTTGGCGGAGCTCAGGTACCAGCGGCCGGCCTCCTTCAGCTCGCCGCGGGCCTCCAGCAGGGCGCCGAGGTGCAGCCCGGCGCGACGGTGCCCGCGCGCGGCGGCCTGCCGGTACCACTGCTCGGCCTCGGCGGGGTCGCCCTTGCGCAGGTGGCGCGCGAGGCGGTACGCAGCCTCCCGGTGGCCCTGCTCGGCGGCGGCCCGGAACCAGCGCTCGACGCCCCGGTCGCCTCGGTGCTCCAGCAGGTCGGCGAGGGCGTACGCGCCCAGGGCGTGGCCGGATTCGGCCGCCTGGCGCAGCCAGTACTCGGCGGCGGGCTCGTCCCCGCGCTCGCGGTAGTGCCGGCCGAGGGCGTGGGCGGCGGGGGCGGAGCCGGCGACGGCGGCGACCCGCCACCAGCCGGCGGCCTCGTCGGGGTAGCCGCGCTGGTGGAGGAGGACGCCCAGGTTGTTGGCGGCGGCGCGGTCGCCCGCCGCGGTGGCGCCCCGCAGGTAGGGTTCGGCTCCGACCAGGTCGCCGCGGCGCAGCAGGAGGGCGCCGAGCACGCTCATGGCGCCGGCGTCGCCCTTGTCGGCCGCGACCCGGTGCCGTGCTTCCAGCTCGGTCTCGGTGGCCCCCTCGGCGTCGCCGAACGCTTCTTCCGCGAGATCCGCAACGGTCAGGGCGGTCTGCGCGTTGACAGCGGGAACGGCCTCACCGACCCCCGTGCCCGTCTCGGACTCCGCCCTCACAAACCGCCCTGTCTCCAGCAGAGTTGACCTGTCCCCCATAAATCCCATCGTCGCATCACCTGCTACCCGCGTACACCTGGTATGTCGCAGCCAGTGAGGTCACTACAGCGTTTTGTCGACATGCCCACAGAGAGACAAGTCAAACACGGTCCCGCCTCAACTCACCCGCCCCAGTGACCCCGTGTGTCTCACAGCCCAGGTGCCGGACATGACGAAGGCCCGGATCCCAAGGGATCCGGGCCTTCGTTTTCAGTAGCGGGGACAGGATTTGAACCTGCGACCTCTGGGTTATGAGCCCAGCGAGCTACCGAGCTGCTCCACCCCGCGTCGGTGAAACAACAGTAACACGACGCGGGACGGAACCTTTACCGCGTATCTCGGCGGGCCGGCTAGCCCCCCGGCTTCGGCGTCGGGGCCGTCAGCTTGGCCTCCGCGTCGATCGCCCGCTGGAGCGCCGCCTTGATGTCGTCCTGCGCCTTGCCGAAGGCCGCCCAGTCGCCCTTCTGGCGGGCCGCCTCGGCGGCCTCGATCGCCTTCTGGGCGTCGGTGAGCGCCGCCTTGACCGTCGGGTCCTGCGACGTCGGGGGCGTGGTGGTGCCCTCGCCCGGCGGGGTGGTCGGCGGGGTCGGCGTCGTGGGCGTCGTGGGTGCCTCGGCTCCGAAGACCACGCTCAGCGCCTTCTCCAGGGTGTCCTCGAAGGCGGTCTGGCCGCCGTAGGTCACCAGCACCTTGCGCAGCAGCGGGTACTTCAGGCCGGAGCTGCGGACGTACACGGGCTCGACGTAGAGCATGCCGCCGTCGAGCGGGACCGCGAGCAGGTTGCCGTACTCGACCTCGGAGTCGCCACCGCGCAGCAGGCGGATCGACTCGGCGATCTTCGGTTCGGACTGGAACTTGCTCTGCACCTGCTTGGGGCCGTCGACGGGCTTGCTCGTCGGCAGCTTCAGGATGCGGATCTTGCCGTAGTCCGGGGTGCCCGGATCGGCGTTGACCGCCATGTAGGCGCTCAGGTTGTCCCGCTCGTTCGGCGTGAAGGTCGTCGTGAGCGAGAAGACCTGGTCCTTCTCCGTCTGGTTCGGCATCTTCATCGACAGGTAGTACGGCGGAACGGCCGTACCGGCCTTGGTCGTCGGGTCGTCCGGGACGGCCCACGCCTCACTGCCGCTGAGGAAGGTCTGCGGGTCGGTGACGTGGTAGCGGGTCAGCAGCTCGCGCTGGACCTTGAAGAGGTCCTGCGGGTAGCGCAGGTGGTCCATCAGCGGCTTGGAGATCTCGCTCTTGGCCTTGACCGTCCCCGGGAAGGCCTTCATCCAGGTCTTCAGCACCGGGTCCGCGGTGTCCCACTGGTACAGGTTCACCGTGCCGTCGTACGCGTCGACGGTGGCCTTCACCGAGTTGCGGATGTAGTTGACCCGGTTCTCCTGGGCCACCACCGCGCGCTGGCTGTTGGTCAGCGAGTCGGCGGTGCTGTCGCCCAGCGTGGTGCGCGAGGCGTACGGGTAGCCGTTGGTCGTCGTGTAGGCGTCGACGATCCACTTGATCCGGCCGTCGACGACCGCCGGGTACGGGGCCCCGTCGATCGTCAGCCACGGCGCGACGGCCTCGACGCGCTCCTTGGGCGTGCGGTTGTAGAGGATCCGCGAGCCGTCGCCGATGGCGCCCGAGTAGAGGATCTGCGGCTCGCTGAAGGCGAGCGCGTAGGCGGCCCGGTTGATCGGGTTGTCGAGGTTGACGCCGGAGTCGCCCTTGTAGCTCGTCTCCTTCTCGCCCTTGTCGTCCGAGTAGTCGAGCTCCTTCTGCGGTCCACCGACGATCGAGTACTGCTTCGTCATCTCGCCGTAGTAGATGCGCTGCTCGAAGTCCGTGCCGAACATGCCCTTGGAGGGCAGGTCGGACTGGGTGAAGTCGGGGGCGCCGTCCTTCACGGTGGTGCCCTTGGCCGCGACCACGCCGTAACCGTGCGTGTACTTGAAGTGGTCGTTGATCCAGTTGTTCTTCGGGATGCCGCCGATGTTCAGCTCGCGCAGCCCGATGACCGTGTCCTGGCCGTCGTACCGGTCGACCGCGAGGGTGGACGGGAAGCCGTAGTAGCCCTTGACCTGCTGGAGCTGCTGGAAGGCCGGCGAGACGATGTTCGGGTCGAGGAGGCGGACGCTGGCGGTGGTGTCGGCCGCCTTGCGCAGCGCGGCCTTGTCGGTGCCGGCCGCGGGGACGCCGGGATAGTCCTTGACTTCGGCTCCGGCGATCCCGTAGGCGTCGCGCGTGGCCTTGATGTTCTTCTCGACGTACGGGGATTCCTTGGCCTGCTCGTTCGGCTGGACCTGGAACTTCTGCACGATCGCCGGGTAGAGCCCGCCGATCAGGATCGCCGAGAGGACCATGAGGCCGAAGCCGATGACCGGCAGCTGCCAGGTGCGGCGCCACAGGGTGGCGAAGAACAGCACCGCGCAGATCGCCGCGATGGCGACGAGGATCGTCTTCGCCGGCAGGTAGGCGTTGGCGTCGACGTAGCGCAGGCCGGTCCAGTTGTCGGCGGCCTTGAAGTCGCTGGACTTCACGGCGAGGCCGTACCGGTCGAGCCAGTAGGCGATCGCCTTGAACGTGACGAAGAGGCCGAGCAGCACCGACAGGTGCCCGGTGGCGGCGGCGGTGGCGCGGGCACCCGGGCTGGTCACGCGCAGTCCGCCGTACAGGTAGTGCACGACGACGGCGGCGATCACCGAGAGCACGACGGCCGCGAAGCCGAAGCCGAGCAGGAAGCGGTACCAGGGCAGGTCGAAGGTGTAGAACGACACGTCCAGGTGGAACTGGGGGTCCTTCCGCCCGAAGGGCACCCCGTTCACGTACATCAGCCAGGTCTTCCACTGGCCGGCCGCCGAGGCGCCGGCGATCAGGCCGACGACGACGGCGATGGCGATGAGCAGCCACTTCTTGTACGGGGCGATGCTCATTCGGTAACGGTCGAGGCTCTGCTGCTCCATCGACATCGCACTCAGCGGCGGCCGCAGCCGGTGCGCGAGCCAGATGTTGAGTCCGACGGCACCGGCCATCAGCAGACCGAAGACGGCGAAGAGGCCGATCTTGGTCCACAGGGTGGTGGTGAAGACGGTGGAGTACTTCACGGAGCGGAACCAGAGCCAGTCGGTCCAGAAGCCCGCGAACATGATGAACGCCATGGCCAGGACGGCCAGGACGCCCAGTGTCGTCAGCAGAGTCCGGGCACGCCGGGAGGGGCGGCCGACTCTCATCCGTGGCCCGGAGGGGCCTCCGCCTCGGTCCGGCATCTGGAAAGCCAAGGTGCGCACCTCGAAAGTCGCTGTGTCTGGTGTGTCTCTGGATGTACTTAAAAGCGGGTTACTTGAAAGCTGCCAAAGCTGGGCCCCGATCGTAGAGCCCACTCATGCAACTTACTGAGGCTTTAGTCAGTTCCCGGTATCCGGGGTGAAGGAGGCAGGATGTTTCCCATGTCCAACGTTTCCCCCTCCCCCGGCACCCCGATGGCGGCCAGCCCGCTGACCCGTGCCGTCCTCGAAATCGACGAGTACGCCGCCACCCTCGGCTGGGACAAGCCCGCCCGACTGTTCGCCCTGGTCGACACGGCCCGCCTGCGCAGGTCGGAACCCGCCCTCGCGGGTCAGCTCGGCCTCGACCAGGACGACACCGGAAAGGCCCAGCTCACGCCGATCGAGCAGGACGAGGTGCCGCGCGGTACCCCGCTGGACAAGTTCCTGGGAACCATCGCCTGGCCCGACTCGATCGTCGGCTGCGCCCTGACCGTGGAGCGCCTCATGCTGCCCCCGTCGGCCGAGGCCTCCGTACCGGCCGGGCTCAGCGACAAGCAGCTGACGAAGTGGGTCGCCGCGCACCCCGACCGGCAGGAGGTGCGGCTGACCGTGGGCGTGCTGCGCGACGGCTCGCGGGAGTCGGCCGTACGGCTGCGGGACAAGGACGCGTCCAGCGAGGTCCTGACCGGGGCCGGCCTGGTGCCGGGCCTGGCCGACGCGCTGGCCGCGACCTTCCTCGACTAGGGGTGTCCGGCGGATCAGGGTCGGATAGGCCGCGGGCCCGGCCATGATCCGCCGGACACCCCCTAGCGGTGCGGTGGGCCCGGGGCGGGGGACCCCGGGCCGCCGGTCACTGCGTCGTGCGCCGTCACTTCATCGTGCACTGGGGCAGGCCGGACGTGTCGCCCTTGCCGATCTTCTGGAGCGCCTTGTGGGCGTCGTCGATGGTGGAGACCTTCACCAGGGTCAGGCCGTCCGGCACGTGGGAGGCGGCGGAGGCGCAGTTCTCGGCCGGGGTGAGGAAGTACTCGGCGCCGGCCTGGCGGGCGCCGATGGTCTTCATCTGGATCCCGCCGATCGGGCCGACCTTGCCCGCGTCGTCGATGGTGCCGGTGCCCGCGATGAACTTCCCGCCCGTGAGGTTCTCCGGGGTGAGCTTGTCCATGATGCCGAGGGCGAACATGAGTCCCGCGCTCGGACCGCCGACGTCGGCGAGCTTGATGTCGATCGAGAACGGGAAGGTGTGGTCGGTGCCGGCCCGGATGCCGACGATGGCGTGACCGTCGTCGGGTGCCTTGCCCGCCGTGATGGTGACCTTGCTCGTGGCGGTGGGCTCGCGATTGGCCTTCTCGGCCTCGGCGGCCTCCGCCGCGGGCACGACGGTGAACTCGACGGGCTCGCCCGGCTTGTGCTTCGTCACGAGCTTCGCCACGTCGGAGGGGTCGGTGACCGTGGTCCCGTCGACCTCCTTGATCACGTCCCCGGCGTGCAGCCTGCCCTCGGAGGGGCTGCCCTTGACGACGGTGGAGACGACGACGCGCGCGGTGACCGGGATGCCGAGCTGCTTGAGGGCCGCCACCTTGGCGCTCTCCTGCGACTGGCTGAACTCCTCGGCGTTCTCCTGCGTCGACTCCTTGTCGGTCTTGCCGTTCGGGTAGAGGTTCTCGTGCGGTACGACGATGTTGTCGCCCGCGAGCCAGCCGTAGACGGCCTCCACCAGGTTCATGTCATAGTCGGCGCCGGTCACGCGGACCGTGGTCATGTTCAGGTGGCCGCTGGTCGGGTACGTCTTGTGCCCCGAGATGTTGAGGACCGGCTCGCCCCGCGAGTCACCGAGCGTGTTGACGGTCGGCCCCGGGCTCATCTCCGAGTACGGGACCCTGATGAACACTCCCGCGCAGAGCAGGGCGAACAACATCAGGGTGGAAGCGAGCATCGTCGCAGTGCGGCGTGGCATGGATCGACAGTACGGGACGGGCTCGACGGACGGCCGCCGGGGCCTCTGCGGGGCGCGGGAGCCGCGGGAGGGCGCTCACGGGACGCGTCAGACGGCGTCGGAACCGGAGTGTGCCTTCTCCTGCGTCCTGGCCCGGTCGGCCTTCTCCATGACCTCGCGGAACCTCGCGTAACCGGAGAGTTCGGATATGTCACCTTGAGTGCGGTCTCGCGCCGCCCAGCTCCCCCATATCGCCGCTCCGATGGCGGCGAACAGCGGAATCAGCAACCACGCCAGTGACGCCATGGACGTGCCTCCCTGCCCCGAAAGTACGTGTCGTCGGTGGCTTCAACGCTCATGCCCGGGAAGGGGTTACGCAAATCGAGGGCGTGTTGCGCGGCCGAACGGATGTGAGGGTACCGCCGTCCGGGGGGAACCCTCACGCGGGGGGCGTCAGCGGGCGCACGGCCTGCCTGTCGGCAGGCGCCGAGCCGTCAGCAGGCGCCGACCCACTCCTCCGTGCCGTCCGAGAAGGTCTGGTGCTTCCAGATCGGCACCTCGTGCTTGAGGTCGTCGATCAGCATCCGGCAGGCCTCGAAGGCCTCCCCGCGGTGCGGGCAGGAGACGGCCACGACGACGGCGAGGTCCCCGACGGAGAGGTCCCCGACACGGTGGACGGCGGCCAGGGCGCGCACCGGGTACTTGGCCACGACGCGCTCGGCGATGCGGCGCATCTCGGCCTCGGCCGTCGGGTGGCAGGAGTAGCCGAGGGAGTCGACGTCGGCGCCGCCGTCGTGGTCGCGCACCGTCCCCACGAACAGGGTGGTGCCCCCCGTCGAGTCGTCGCCTACGGCCTGGAAGACCTCGTCGAGGGAGAGCGGGGTCTCACGGATTTCGAGCAGCCGGATCGGGTCCGGGGCGGCCTGCTCGCCGGGGTGGTCGAAGTGCGGTGCCATGGTCCCATCGTGCCCCAGGGGCTGACGTGGCGGAATAGCTCTTTCGCCCTGGGCGGGCCCGTGTCGTTGGGAGCCTCCTACAGGAGAGGGGGGCCGGATAGGTGCCCCCGGGGGCCGGGGCCGGGGGTCACAGCCCCCGGCGGCGGCGGGCACGGCGTACGGCCGCTGCGGCGCCCAGCAGGGCCACGGTCGCGCCGGCGGCGCCGGCCGCCGTGGCGGCGTCCTTGCGGCCCAGGCGTCGGCCCGCGACGGTGTGCCGGCCCGCGACCTCCTGGAGCAGCTCGGCGAGCACCTCCTCGTTGGTCCAACGGGGCCGCCAGCCGGCCGCGTGGAGCCCGCTGACGCTGACGACCCACGGGTGCATCGTGTACGCGAGGTCCCCGGCGGGAGAGGGCGTCAGGCCGATCCGGTGCAGCCGGGCCGCCGCGCCGAGGGCGACCGCCGAGGGCAGCTCCATGCGGCGGATGCCGCTCAGCTCCTCGACCTCCTCCTGCTC
This sequence comes from Streptomyces sp. RerS4, assembly GCF_023515955.1. Lineage (GTDB taxonomy): Bacteria > Actinomycetota > Actinomycetes > Streptomycetales > Streptomycetaceae > Streptomyces. The sequence goes on along the minus strand of NZ_CP097322.1, from coordinate 4,744,728 downwards.
CAGCCAGCCCTCGCAGCCGACTGCGAGCTCGCCCTCGGCCTTCTCCAGGGCGGCGTACTCCAGGGCGCTGACCAGGTCCTCCACGTGGCAGAACTGCCAGGTGGGGCGGGAGCCGGCGACGACGAGCAGGCGCGGGGACTCGAAGTAGCGGGTCAGGGCGGTGTCCGTGCCGCCGACCAGGATGGCCGGCCGGACTACCGTCACGTTCAGGCCGGGGTGAGCACGGGGGGCGCGGCGGCCGAGTCGTTCGATCTCCAGCAGGTCGCCGACGCCGGTGGCCTCGGCGGTGGCGCGCAGCTCGGAGTCCTCCGAGAGCGGGATGTCGTTGTCGGGCAGGGCGCCGTAGACCATCGCGGAGGTGCACAGGACGACGCGGTGCACGCCGGCCGCGGCGGCGGCGGTCAGGACGGTCTGGGTGCCGCGTACGTTGTACGCCGTACGGGCGGCCGGGTCCGTCTCCAGGTCGAGGTCGAGCGCGAGGTGGACGACGACGTCGGCGCCGCGCAGCTTCTCGGCGATGGCGGGGTCGCGTACGTCCAGGACGTGCCACTGGGCGGCGGCGCAGTCCCCGCGCCGTTCGTCGATGGCGACGACCTGCTTGACCTCGTCGGACGCGGCGAGGCGGGTCACCAGGGCCGCGCCGACCCCGGACGCGGCGCCGGTCACCGCGATCACGGGGCTGCGTCGTCGGGGACCGGCCCCGTTTCGCGGCGGGCGAACGCCGGGGGCGCTCTCGCCGTGGTCGGGGCGGTTTTCGGCGTCGTGCGGCGCGCGAGCCTGCGGATCTGGGGAACTCACCGGGCGTCTCCAGCGGTTGTCTTCAGTGAGGGCGCGTCGTGACGCGTACCCACCAGGTGATGTCCATCCTGCCGCAGCCCAGCAGTCGGCGGAGCACCGAGCCCGGAAGCGGGACCGGTGTCTACGCTGGTGGTGTTGTCGGACCATTGCCCGTCGGCACCCGCCGGCGGCCCTACGAGCCGAGGAAACCCGTGAGCGACACCCCATTCGGATTCGGCCTTCCGCCGGAGGAGCCGGAAGACGGCGACGAGGGCAAGAAGAAGGGCGGCCAGGGCGGTCCCGCGAATCCGTTCGGGTTCGGCCCCGGTGGCCTGCCGGGCGGTGCGGACAATCCGTTCGCCGCCATGTTCGGCTCGATGAACCCGAATGATCTCGGCGCCGCGTTCCAGCAGCTCGGCCAGATGCTGAGCTACGAGGGCGGTCCCGTGAACTGGGACATGGCCAAGGACATCGCCCGTCAGACCGTCGCCCAGGGCACGGCGGACGGCGTGAAGGACGCGAGCGTCGGCGTCGCGGAGAAGTCGGCGGTCGAGGAGGCCGTGCGCCTCGCCGACCTGTGGCTGGACGGGGCGACCTCCCTGCCGTCCGGGGCGAACGCGGCGGTGGCGTGGAGCCGCGCCGAGTGGGTCGAGGCGACCCTGCCGGTGTGGAAGGAGCTCGTCGACCCGGTGGCCGAGCGCGTCGGCGCGGCCATGGGCAGCGTGCTGCCCGAGGAGATGCAGGCCATGGCGGGCCCGCTGCTCGGCATGATGCGCTCGATGGGCGGCGCCATGTTCGGCCAGCAGATCGGGCAGGCCGTGGGCACGCTCGCGGGCGAGGTCGTCGGCTCGACGGACATCGGTCTGCCGCTGGGCCCGGCCGGGCGGGCGGCGCTGCTGCCGCTGAACATCGAGAGCTTCGGCAAGGACCTGGGCGTCCCCTCCGACGAGGTGCGCCTGTACCTGGCGCTGCGCGAGGCGGCCCACGCCCGGCTGTTCGCGCACGTCCCGTGGCTGCGCTCGCACCTGTTCGGCACGGTCGAGGGCTACGCGCGGGGCATCAAGGTCGACACCTCGAAGCTGGAGGACGTGGTCGGGCAGCTCGACCCGTCGAACCCGGAGCAGCTCCAGGAGGCGCTCCAGGGCGGCATGTTCCAGCCGCAGGACACCCCCGAGCAGAAGGCCGCGCTGGCCCGCCTGGAGACGGCGCTCGCGCTGGTCGAGGGCTGGGTGGACGCGGTGGTCCACGAGGCGGCGAAGCCGCGTCTGACCTCGGCCGACGCCATGCGCGAGACGATGCGCCGGCGGCGTGCCTCGGGTGGCCCGGCGGAGCAGACCTTCGCGACGCTGATCGGTCTGGAGCTGCGTCCCCGGCGGCTGCGCGACGCCTCGCGGCTGTGGGCCTCGCTCACGGACGCGCGCGGCGTGGACGGCCGCGACGCCCTGTGGGAGCACCCGGACATGCTGCCGACGGCCTCCGACCTGGACGACCCGGACGGCTTCGTGCACCGCGAGCAGCTGGACTTCTCCGAGATCGACAAGATGCTCGGCGAGGCCGCCCGGAAGCGCGACGAGAACGGCGACGAGAACGGCGACGAGAAGAAGTGACCCTGTACGACGACGCGGTCCTCGTACTGAAGGACTACGAGGGGCAGCCCGAGCTGCGGGATGTCTACCTGGAACACCTGGCCGCCCATCCGGACGGGGTCTACAAGCCCTGCCGGGCGGGGCACATCACGGGCAGCGCGCTGGTGATCGACCCCGAGCGGGGCCGGGTCCTGCTGACCCTGCACAAGAAGCTCGGCATGTGGTTGCAGATGGGCGGGCACTGCGAGCCCGGTGACGAGACGCTCGCCGGGGTCGCGCTGCGCGAGGCCCGCGAGGAGTCGGGGATCGCCTCCGGGCTGACCCTGCTGCCCGGCGGGCCGGTGCGGCTGGACCGGCATCCGATCCCGGCGCCGTGCAACTGGCACCTGGACGTGCAGTACGCGGCGCTGGCGCCGGCCGGGGCGATGGCGGAGATCAGCGAGGAGTCGCTGGACCTGCGCTGGTTCCCGTACGAGGAGGTGGCGGCGGTGGCCGACACGTCGGTCGTGCGGCTGCTGGAGGCGACCCGGACGCGGCTCGGCCTGTGACGTACCTGAGGGGCGGGCCCGTCGGGGCCCGCCCCTCAGGCGTGCGCCGGGTTCGGTGCTGCCGGGGAGGACCGGGCGACGGTGATTGCCGTCCGACCTGGCTCCGGCAGGAGTCGGGTGGTCCGTGGCGAGACCACCGCGTCGCCCGCGGCGACACTGCGAATCGCGCCGAGCAACTCGTCCGGCCTGGTGTTCTTCAGCAGGAAGCCGGAGGCTCCGGCGCCGAGCCGTAGGCGGTGGCTCGCTCGCGCATGTCGGTGACGCCGTGCCCGGACGGATGGCCGGCGGCGGTCCGCGGCGGGCGGGGGTCGGTGTCGGTGGGCGATTGCTGCTCCGGTGGCACGGGTGCCTTCCGCGTGTTGCGACCCTGGGTGCACCCGACGGCGACCTGGGAGTGATGTGGCGGCGCGTCCCCGGCGCCGACGATGGCCGGGTGACCGAGATACACAGGGGACTGTCGATGTCCCTCCTGGAAATCCTCGCCTTGTCGGCTGCCGTCTCCCTGGTGGTGGCGCGCTGGCTTCCCCCCTCCGCCCGCCCGCACGCCGCGCTCGCGGCGGGAGCGGTGCTCGTGCTGTCCGTGCTCGTACTGGGCCTGACGGCCGGGTTCCGCTGGCAACTGTTGCCCGTGCTGGCGGGCGCCGCCCTCGCGTTGCCGTTCGCGCTCGCCTCGCTGCTGCGGCGGCGTACCGGCCGGGCGCCGTGGCGGGCCCGCTGGTGGTTGGCACTCCCCGGGTCGCTGGCCTGCGTCGGCCTGATCGCCACCGGCCCGGTGGCCGCCTGGGCGTTTCCGCTACCGGTGTTCCCCGAACCGACGGGGGAGTTCGCGGTCGGCACCCGCGTGGTGCAGTGGACCGACCCCGACCGCCCCGAGACCTTCACCGCCGATCCGGACGACCGGCGCACCGTCGTGGTCCAGCTCTGGTATCCCGCGCGGCCGAGCCCCGCAGGCGTTGAGCGGGCGCAGTACCTCGGACGCACCGAGCAGGAGGCCCGCACCGTCTCCGCCGCGCTCGCCCACGGGGTCGGCCTGCCGGGCTTCCTGATCGACGGTGTGCCGCGGGCCCGCTCCCGTGCGGTGTTCGACGCCCCGGTGGAGAGCGGGGGCGGACGGTTCCCCGTCGTCCTGTTCTCCCCGGGGTCGGGCGGCGTACGCACCCAGAACACCGCCTGGGCCGAGGAACTCGCCGGCCACGGCTACGTGGTGGCCGCCCTCGACCACCCGTACGACTCCGCCGCCGTCGTCCTCTCCGACGGCCGGACGGTCACCACCGAGACCGCCTCCAGCGGTGACCCGGACGAGGACCGGGAACTGGCGGCCGGCTGGACCGCGATCCGGGCCGCCGACCTCGGCTTCGTCCTCACCCGGCTCGACGCCCTGGACCGCGGCGAGACCGCCGACCCGCTGACCGGACGCCTCGACACCGGCCGGGCGGCGGTGACCGGTCACTCCATGGGCGGTGCCGCCGCCCTGCAGGCGGCCCGGCAGGATCACCGGTTCCGCGCCGTCGTGGACCTGGACGGCTACCCCCACGGCCCCACCTCGCCCGCCCTCGACCAGCCGGCCCTCGCGCTCACCCAGGCCGTCACCCCGGCGACCGACCCGGGCTACCTGCCCCGTCTCACCGAGGCGCTCGGCTCCGCCACCGCGACGAGCTACCGACTCACCGTCCCCGGAGCCGCGCACCTCACGTTCATGGACGGGCCGCTGTACCTGCCGCCCGTGCCGTCGATCGTCGGCACGCTGGGCCGCACCGGGAGCCCGCGCGCAATCGCCGGGGCGACCCTCGCCTTCCTGGACGCCGTTCTGCGCGAGGCCCCCGGCGACCCGACCGGCCCACTGTCGACCTACGGCAACCTCACTGTCCACCACCCGGCCGGCAGACCCTAGTTCCAGGCGTTGTTCTGGTTCTGGGCGTGGGCGCCGTGCTGGCCCATGCCGTACTGGGCGGCCACGCCCTGGCCGAGCTGGGCGTTCTGCGGGGGCAGCACCTCGCTGGGCTGCACCAGCGCGTAGCCGGTGCCGAGGAAGCTCAGCTCCCAGCCCTCGCCGGTGTTGCCGCGGCGGCGCCAGACGCCGGTGGAGTGGGTCTGGGCCTGCATCTGCACGCGCAGGGAGGTCGACCAGGCGACGATCGCGTCGGCGTCGGCGTTGACGTACTTGTCCGGGGTGACCTGCATCATCAGCGGCTGTCCGGAGGTCATGAGGGCGACCTTGCCGCGTCCGCTGATGTTGAGCTGGTACTTGCCGGATCCGGAGATCCCGTACTGGCTGTCGACCGCGATGACCTCGGTGTGCAGCGTGGAGTCCAGGGCGAGGACGTAGCCGCTGTCCACGGTGAGGCCGTCGTGGTCGACGTCCACTACGTGCACGTACTGGGCGAGGTTCGCCAGGTAGACCGTGCCCTGCCCGGAGCAGCGCATGAGGTCCAGACCCTCACCGGTGTTCCGGCGGGCGCCGCGCTGGTTGGTGCTCTGGTACTCGCCGTCGAAGTCGACGATGCCCTGGTAGGCGACCATCGAGCCCTTGCGGGCGAGGACGTCGTCGGAGCCGGTCAGGGTGACCCGCAGCAGTTGCGGGTTCTGGACGGCGTAGCGGTCCTGGGACTGCTGTTCCGCGTGCGCGAAAAGTGAGCTCTGCATGATGTGTCCGCTCCCCCTCAGCCCCGTGCCCGGAGCCGGTCGGTGCTGTCCTCGCTGGGCTGTACGACGACGATGCCCTGGCCGGAGAAGGCCATCTGGTAGGCCTCCCCGCTGCCTCGGCCGATCATCGACGAGGCCTTGAAGCTGCGCTTGCCCTTCACCTTGAGGTTCGGGGACCAGGCGACGAGCGCGTCCGGGTCGACGTACGTCTCGTCCTCGCCGCGCCCGCAGTCGACGACGATGGGGGTGCCGCGGGAGGTGATGGCGACCCAGCCGGTGCCGGCGATCTGGACGTTGAACAGGCCCTGGCCCGCGAACTTCGCCATGCCCTTGACGCGCTCGACGCCCCACTGGAGGCTCGCGTCGAAGGCGAGCAGATTGGTGCCGTTGACGGACAGGGAGTCGTTGGCGAGGTTGATGACGACGACGTCCGCGCCGTAGTCGGCGAGGTAGAGCAGGCCGTCGCCGGTGCACTTCATCAGCGGGGCGCCCTCGCCGGTCAGCCACTGGGAGGCCATCTGCCGGACGGCGGGCGGGTTGGGCTCGTACTGGATGAAGCCCTCGTAGGCGACCATCGAGCCGGTGCGGGCGAAGAGGTCCTGGCCGGTCTGCATGGCGACCTTGAGCATGGCGCGGCCGTGGTTCTCCATGCGGGCCGTGACGGGGGTGGGGGCGTAGCCCGCGAGCTGGTGGTTCATGGCGTTCATGGCGTTCATGTGGGGCTCCCTCAGACCTCGTACGGCTGGACGACGATGAAGTTGCCGGGGGCGCCGCGGAACTGGAGGTTCACGGTCTCCCCGCTGTGCCCCGGGTAGGCGTTGCGACGCAGCCGGACCTGGCTGGAAATGATCACCTGGGAGGCGGCGGACCAGGCGACGATGGCGTTGCTGTCGGCGAACGTGGTCGGGGTGACGGGCAGGACGACGGGGACGCCGTGCGTCTTGACGACGACCGTGCCGGTGCCCTGGAAGAGCATGGTGAACAGGGCCCCGCCGGGGATGCCGTGGCCCTCGATGCGGCGGACCTCGTGCTGGAGGGACTCGTCGAAGGCGAGGACGCTCTCGGCGGAGACGCAGATGCCGTCGCCCTGGAGCTCGATGGCGTGCAGGTGCGCGCCGTTCTCGGCGAGGAAGACCTGGCCGCGGCCGGTGCAGCGCATGAGCTGCATCTCCTGGCCGGTGGCGTTGCCGACGATGCGGCCGGCGAAGCCCGCGCCCTTGTAGCCGAAGTCGACCTTGCCCTGGTAGAGGACCATGCTGCCCTGGCGGGCGAGGACGGCCTGGCCGCCCATGGCCAGGTCGACGCGCATGAGCTGCTGGTTCTGCGCGGTCCAACGGGCGCCCGTGGGGGCTTCCTTGTACGGCTGGAGCGCGGCGGCGAGGCCGGGTCCGGTGGCGTGGGCGGCCTGTGGGGGCTGCGGTGCCTGGCCGTAGGGGGCCGGGGGCTGCTGACCGTAGGGCGCCTGCCCGCCGTAGGACGGCTGCCCGCCGTAGGGCGGCTGCTGGCCCAGGGCCTGGCCGCCGTACGAGGGCTGCTGGTGCGGGGGCTGCGGGGCGTGCGGGGGCTGACCGTAGGGCGCCGCCGGGGCGGGCGGGCCATCGGGCCGACCATGGTCGGGGCCGAGTGCACGGGGGCCGGGGCCTGCGGCTGAGGCGCCTGCGGCTGGTGGGGCTGCGGTTGGTGGTGCTGCGGCGGCGGGGCGTAGGGCGCGGGGGCCGGGGCTGCTGCTGCGGGGCCTGCTGCGCGGCGGGGCGCCGAAGGCCGGGGCGGGGCAGCGGCCGGGGCCGGGGCTGCCGGCGGCGCGAAGCCCGGGACGGCGGCCGGGGGCTGGGCCTGGGCCGGGACCTGCGGTTCGGGCTGGGCCTCCTCCTCCGCGACCTCGCCGCCGAAGTGCTTCAGGAGCGCGGCGAGGCCGCCGTCGAAGCCCTGGCCGACGGCGGCGAAGCGCCACACGTCCTTGAGGTAGAAGTCGCCGATCATCAGGGCGCGCTCGGTGCTGAACTCGGAGCCCGTGAAGGAGTAGCGGACGACTTCCTCGCCACCGGCGACGATCCGGATGTAGCCGGGGCCGATCTGGGACATCTGTCCGGCGCCGTCGAGGGTGGCGGTGAAGGACAGCTTGTGGATGGTCGCCGGGACGCGGTCCAGGGTCACCCGGAAGGATTCCGTGTCACCGGCCTGCGCGCCGAGCTGCTGGATGGACTCCTCGGGTGACTTCGGCTGGTTGTAGAAGACGAAGTAGCGATCGTCCGACAGCTGCTCGTTGGCGTCGAGGCCGAAGCAGCTGATGTCGAAGGTGAGTCCGGGGCCGGCGATCTGGACGCCCACGTACAGATCGGTACCCGCCGTCAGATCACTGACCCTGGCCTTGTGGCCGCGTTGGAATTCCCTGGCCATACGTCCGACCGTCCCCCGTCCCGACTGTGAATGGATGCCGCTGTGTGGCGCCAGGCTAGCGGCTCACGCCGACATCCGGCCAAGCTGGTACGAAGCCGGTACAGATTACTCTCCGTGACGGGAGGTCATTCCTCGCGGGCGGCGGGAACCTTCGGCAGGCGCTCCGCCGCGACCACTCCCTCAAGGTAGCCGCGGGCGCGCTCGGTCCTCGGATAGGCCTCCAGCAGTTCCCAGAACCGGGGGCCGTGCCCGGGGACCAGGAGGTGGGCCAGCTCGTGCAGCAGCACGTAGTCGACGACGTACTCCGGCATGCCCTGGAGGCGGTGGGACAGCCGGATGCTGCCTTCGGCCGGGGTGCAGGAGCCCCAGCGCGTGTTCTGGTTGGTGACCCAGCGCACCGAACGGGGGCGGGCGCGGCCGCCGAAGTACTGCTCGGACAAACGCTCGGCGCGCTCGGTGAGTTCCGTGTCCCCGAGGACACGTTTGCCCTCCTGGGCGGCGAGTTTGTCGAGCATGACGCCCACCCAGCGCCGCTCTTCCGCCTCGGACATCCGGGCAGGGATCAGGACGACCGTCCGCTCGCCCTCGCGGTACGCGGATACGGTCCTGCGGCGGCGCGCGCTGCGGCGGACTTCGACGGCGCGCTGCGGTGGGTCGGCGGACACGCCTCGACGGTACCCGCCGGCCGTGGCGGAAGTCCCGCGCGTCCACCGTTCGAACGTGATCGATTCACCGTCGGTGACGCGGACATCCCCGTCCTTTCCATTTCATATGCCTAACACCCTTTGCCTGTGGACAACTTTCCGCACGCGCCGGCCGGGGCGGGCATCGTGACGGGAGAGCGGATCCGATCGCGGAGAAGCCACGACGAAGCCACGACAAAGCCACGGAGAAGGAGACGGCCATGTATCCGAAGGTGAAGCCCGCGCTGGCACGGGCCTGGCGGGATCGGCAGACGGTCCAGTTCGGGGTCACTCCCGCGCACGCGGTGGTGCTCGGTCCGGTGGACACGGCGACAGGTTCGTTCCTCGACCGGATCGACGGGACGCGGAGCATGGAGCTGTTGCGGACGGAGGCCCTCGCGATGGGGTTGCCGGCCGGGCAGGCGGACGAGCTGGTCAGAAGGCTGGCGCGGGCCGGGCTGCTCGACGACGCCACGGCGGGCGGGCCGCGGGCGCAGGCGGTGCGGCGCCGGCCGGAGACGCCGGGGAGGCTCGGCCCCGACCTGGCGTCGCTGTCCCTGGTGTGCCCGGAACCCGGTGGGGACTTACGGGGGCTCGCGGCCCGCCGGGAGCTACGGGTCCGGGTGCGCGGGAGCGGCCGGGTCGGGGCGTTGATCGCCGCCGTCCTGGCGGGGGCCGGGGTGGGCCGGGTCGAGGTGCTCGACGGCGGTCGGGTGGAGGCGGCCGATGTGGCCCCGGGCGGGATGGGCGCGGCGGGTGTGGGCCGACTGCGGGCCGAGGCGGCGGGGGCGCTCGTACGGGAGTCGGCGCCGGGGCGGGCGCCGCGGGTCGGTGAGCGCTCGGAGCCGGGTTCGGGGCCCGGGTCGGGGCCGGGTTCCGGATGCGGGCCGGGGGCCGGCGCGCGGCCCGGGGCGGAGCCGGCGTTGGCGCTGGTGGTGGTCGCGCCTCGGGACGGGCTCCAGGCGTGGGCGCCGGACCCGGAGACGGCGGCCGGTTGGGTGGCCACCGGGATCCCGCACCTGTACGCCGGGGTGCTGGAGGGGACGGGTTTGGTGGGGCCGCTGGTGCTGCCGGGGGTGACGGCCTGCGCGGGGTGCATGGAGCGCGAGCGCGTCGACCGTGATCCGGCCTGGCCGAGGATGCTCGTCCAGTGGCGCTCGGCGCATCGCCGGCGCGGGACGGCCGCGTGTGACCTGGGGTTGTCCACGGCGGTGGCGGGGCTGGCCGCGGCGCACGCCCTGGCCTTCCTGGACGGCGGCTTCCCCGCCTCCACGGCCACCCGCTGGGAGGCGGCCCTGCCCGCTCTGCACTGGGAGCGTTCCGCGGTGCGTCCGCATCCGCGGTGCCCCTGCGCGGCGGCGCCCACCGAAGCGGGCGCGGACGTCGGCGCCGAGGCCGACGGTGCGGTGGTGGCGTCATGAAGGGGTGGGGGTCCGAGGCCCGTCGAATCGGGGGCCGGTGCCCGGGTCCGGGCGCGGGGGAGGTCATGACAGGATGCGTTCGGGTCGAGGGTCGTCCCGAAACGCCGTTCGCGGCTCAGCAGTCTGGGAACTGGAGGGGCTTATGTCTGATCTTCCCCGGAAGGCGGTCACCCGCACCGTCAAGCTGGCCGCGCTACCACTCGGCATCGCGGGCCGGGCCACATGGGGGCTGGGCAAGCGGATCGGCGGCAAATCGGCCGAGATCGTCGCCCGAGAGCTCCAGCAGCGCACCGCCGAGCAGTTGTTCCGCACGCTCGGGGAGCTGAAGGGGGGCGCCATGAAGCTCGGGCAGGCCCTTTCGGTGTTCGAGTCGGCGCTGCCCGAGGAGGTCGCCGGGCCGTACCGGGCGGCGCTCACGAAGCTCCAGGAGGCGGCCCCGCCGCTGCCGGCGGCGCGGGTGCACGAGGTGCTCGCCGAGCGTCTCGGCGCGGACTGGCGTGATCGGTTCGAGGAGTTCGAGGACAAGCCGGCCGCGGCCGCCTCGATCGGGCAGGTGCACCGGGCGGTGTGGCACGACGGTCGGCCGGTGGCGGTCAAGGTCCAGTACCCGGGGGCCGGTGAGGCGTTGTTGTCGGACCTCAAGCAGTTGAGCCGGTTCGCCGGGCTGCTGGGGCCGCTGGTACCGGGCATGGACGTGAAGCCGCTGATCAAGGAACTGCGCGATCGGGTCGCGGAGGAACTGGACTACGAGTTGGAGGCCGAGGCGCAGCGCACCCACGCGGACGCCTTCGACGGCGACCCGGACGTGGTCGTGCCGGACGTCGTGTTCCAGGGCGACCAGGTGCTGGTGACGGAGTGGCTGGAGGGCACCCCGTTGTCGGAGGTGATAGCCGACGGGACCGAGGAGGAGCGCGACCGCGCCGGGCAGTTGCTGGCCCGCTTCCTCTTCTCGGGGCCGGCGCGCACGGGCCTGCTGCACGCCGATCCACATCCGGGGAACTTCCGGCTGATGGCGGGGCCGGAGGGGCGGATGCGGTTGGGCGTGCTGGACTTCGGCACGGTCGACCGGCTCCCGGGCGGCTGGCCCAAGCCCATCGGCCGGTCGCTGCGGATGACCCTGGACGGGGACGCCCAGGGGATGTACGGGCATCTGCGTGCCGAGGGGTTCGTGAGGGAGTCCATAGACCTGGACCCCGACGCGGTGCTCGCCTACCTCAAGCCGATCATCGAGCCGGTGGAGGCGGAGGAGTTCACCTTCACCCGGCCGTGGCTGCGCGGTCAGGCGGCCCGGATCGCCGATCCCCGTTCGCCCGCGCACCAGTTGGGGCGGCAGATCAACCTGCCGCCGTCGTACCTGCTGATCCACCGGGTTTCGCTGAGCACCATCGGGGTGCTGTGCCAGCTGGGCGCGACGGTACGGCTGCGCGAGGAACTCGACACCTGGGTGCCCGGGTTCCGGGCCGAGGACTGACGGACCGGCCGGCCGGGCCGGTCGGGGTCACCACCAGGAGGAGTCGAGCCTGCCCTCGATGGCGCGGAGGTTGGCGCGCGCGCAGTCGACGCAGAAGTACTGTCTGGTCCCGTTCTCGACGGAGCAGGTCCAGGTGGGCGGGGCGCCGTCCGGGGCGCGGGTGCCGCAGCGCGCGCAGACCACGGGCTGGGCCTCGGATCCCTGCGGGGCGGGGTGGGGGGTCGGCTGGTCCACCTCCAGACGATATCCCCGTGGAGGGTGAGCGGGCCGTGCAACGCACCGGGGGGACCGGTCCGTTCGGACCGGTCCCCCTTTGGTGGTGCCGTGGTGCGGTGGTCGTCAGTGCATGACGGCCATGGCCAGCGCGCGCCGGGCGCGCATGGAGACGCGCTCGGCCCTGCGCTGCATGCGCCGGGCGGCGACCAGGCGCACGGCGAGACGCTCGGCGTCCACCTCACGCATGCGGTCGTCCATATGCGCACGAGCCATGGCTTCTGGGATGAGTTGCATTTCGCGGGTCCTGTTCTGACGCGAGGTGATCGCGCCGGCGGTGATGAAGTCTGCGGTGGCGGAGCCGTGCGGCTGCTCGCTCGTGGTGGTGGCGTGGGGGGACATGAGGGCCTGCTTCAGGGGGTCGTGCGTCAGAGGGCGGTCGATGGTTCCGATGGCGGTCATGCCGCTGCAACCGGGTTCTTGCGCGGACGGCCGCGGGGCCGCTTGCGGGCAACGACGACGCCCTGGACGAACAGCTCGCCGCCCCAGACGCCCCAGGGCTCGCGGCGCTCCTGGGCGCCGGCGAGGCAGGCCTCGATCAGCGGGCAGGTGCCGCACAGGGACTTGGCGTACTCGACGTCGGCCGGGGACTCGGCGAAGAAGACCTCGGGGTCGAAGGTGCGGCAGGGGACGGGTACGCCGAGGTTCTCGATGGCGTCGTCGAGCGCGGTGAGCGCGGTGAGGGGGGTCAAGGTGGAGGCCTCCGGGACAGCGGGCGGGGAGATCGTTCGGTTCTGCGGTACGGACGGGGCGTGCGCTTCGAGTTGCACGGTGGTTTCTTCCTCGTCTTGTTCGGTTAGTCGTTCCGGCCGGTCGGCCGGGGGGCGGCTGTTACCTGGTCTTGCCAGTCCCGAGGCCCCTTCGCTCCGTCGCCCCCGGTCGGGGACAAACAGAAGGGCCGCGGATCCCGGGTGGGGTTCCGCGGCCCTGAAGGCGCCGGCCAGATCTCGCGATCAGGCTGGATCACTCCAGGGTTCGAGCCCACGGAAGGCCCACATCAGGTGGTGGTGCTGCTGCTTCGTCGTCTGCTCGGTCTGAGCTCCGGCACCGGCCGCGGCCGCGAAGCCATAGGCGCCATGCGCCTGGGCTTCCGCTACTGCCACCAGTGCCTTGGTCGGTCGCTCATTCCGCTCGCGGACCGGAAGGGTCGCGAGGAGGGCGGGGGCGGGGCTGCCGGCGGAAATCGCGGACAGACCGGTACCCAGGAGGGAGACGGAACCGAGCAGGCAGGAAGCGTCGACCGAGCGATCGGTCATTTTGGTGAAGGTCATGAAGCTGGCCACTGGTCTCGCCTCCTCTCGGCGTCTCGGGGACTCGGCCCGAAGGCCTGTCCCATGCGTATTCGGATAAGTACAGCACGGATCGGAGGCTTCGGAGAAGCCCACCGTTTCCGTTGCTAAGAACCTATGGGGATCCGACGGGCATGTGCAAACTATTTTTCCGACGAGTTTCTACGCGTCGTCAGAATCCCCGCCGCCGGGCTCCTGGCCTGCGCAGATGGCCAGGACGTCGGCCCCGTAGCGGTCGAGCTTGCGACCGCCGACTCCGGAGATCATCGAGAGCTCCCCCGCCTCGGCGGGCGAGGCCTCCGCGATGGCCATCAGGGTCTTGTCGGTGAAGACGCAGTACGGGGGCAGCCCCTGGGCCTTCGACTGGACGGCCCGCCACGCGCGCAGCCGCTCGTAGAGCCCCTCGTCCATGTCGGACGGGCAGTCCTCGCAGCGCATCAGCTTGATCTCGCCGGCCTCGGTCAGGGTCTTGCCGCACACGCGGCACAGGGCGGGGCCGCGGCGGCCGCGCCCCCGGCCACTCCGCTCGATCGGGCCGCCGGGGCGACTACCGGGGGCCGCGGAGCCCGGTCGCAGGCCGTTCAGGAAGCGGCTGGGCCGGCGGGAGGCCCGGCCGCCCGGAGTCCGCGAGAGGGCCCAGGAGAGCGTCAGGTGGAGCCGCGCGCGGGTGACGCCGACGTACAGCAGCCGCCGCTCCTCCTCGACCTGCTCGTCGGTCTTGGCGTAGGTGATGGGCAGCATGCCGTCGGTCAGGCCGACGAGGAAGACGGCGTCCCACTCCAGGCCCTTCGCGGCGTGCAGGGAGGCGAGGGTGACGCCCTGGACGGTCGGCGCGTGCTGCGCGGCCTTGCGCTCGTCCAGCTCGACGGTGAGGTCGGCGAGGGTGGCGCCGGGGCGGGTGCGGGCGAAGTCCTCGGCGAGGCGGACCAGCGCGGCCACCGATTCCCACTGGTCGCGGACGGCGCCGGAGCCGGCGGGCGGCGTGGCGCTCCAGCCGGTGGAGCTGAGCACGGCCCGGACCTGGGAGCCCAGCTCGACGAGGTCCTCCAGCAGCGGGTCGTTGCCGGCGGAGCGGGCGGCTCCGCGCAGGGCGAGGACGGCCTTCTGCACCTCGGCGCGCTCGAAGAAGCGCTCGGCGCCGCGCAGCTGGTAGGGGACGCCGGCGTCGGCGAGGGCCTGCTCGTAGACCTCGGACTGGGCGTTGATCCGGTAGAGGACGGCGATCTCGCCGGCGGGGACGCCGGCCGCGATCAGGTCCCGGACGCGGTGGGCGACGCCCTCGGCCTCGGCGGGCTCGTCGGCGTACTCGGCGTAGGCCGGGGCGGGGCCGGGCTCGCGCTGCGAGATCAGCTCCAGGCGGTGTTCGGCGGCCCGGCCCTTGGCCTGATTCAGCAGGCCGTTGGCGAGGTGTACCACCTGGGGGGTGGAGCGGTAGTCACGGATCAGCTTGACGACCGTGGCGCGCGGGAACCGGTTGCGGAAGTTCAGCAGGTGGTCGGGGGTCGCGCCGGTGAAGGAGTAGATGGTCTGGCTGGCGTCGCCGACGACGCAGAGGCTGTCGCGGTCGCCGAGCCACAGGTCGAGGAGCCGCTGCTGGAGCGGGCTGACGTCCTGGTACTCGTCCACCACGAAGTGCTGGTACTGGGCGCGGATCTGCTCGGCGATGTCGTGGCGGTCCTGGAGGATGCCGACGGTGAGGAGCAGCACGTCCTCGAAGTCGATCATGCCTCGGTCGCGCTTGAGCTGCTCGTACGTCCCGTAGATCTGGGCGATCTCGGCCATGTCGCGCGGGGCTTCGCGGCCCGCCTTGAGCGCGGCGGCAGGGTAGTCGGCCGGGACGGTCTGGGTGACCTTGGCCCACTCGATCTCACCGGTGACGTCGCGCAGCTCGCCGCGGTCGAGGCGGATGCGGCAGCGCGCTCCGGCCTCGGCCACGAACTGGATCTTCCGCTCCAGGAGTCGCGGGACGTCGCCGCCGACCGCGCGGGGCCAGAAGTACTGGAGCTGGCGCAGGGCGGCGGAGTGGAACGTCCGGGCCTGGACCCCGTCCGCGCCGAGCGCGCGCAGCCGGCCGCGCATCTCACCGGCGGCGCGGTTGGTGAACGTGACGGCCAACACACTGGCCGGCATGAGCTGTCCGGAACGCACCCCATAGGCGATGCGGTGGGTGATGGCCCGGGTCTTGCCGGTGCCGGCGCCCGCCAGTACGCACACCGGCCCGCGCAGGGTCGTGGCGACCTCGCGCTGCTCCGGGTCCAGGCCAAGGAGCACGGCGTCGGCATCGGCCGCGTCGGTGCCCGTGCCGGCCGGGAAATCGGATGAGTGCGTTGCTGTGGTCACCCCGCCATGCTGCCAGGTCCACCGGGGCGGGCGGGAAACTTGTCCACAGGCGGGGCGGCCGAGCCGATTGTCGGACCGGAGGCGCGCGGGAATGGTGGCGCGCTCCCGTACGTTCCGGTACTCGGACCACCGAGCCCTCACGAAGGAGAGCGCAGCATGCAGGACACGGGCACCGTCACGATGTACAGCACGACCTGGTGCGGCTACTGCCGTCGACTGAAGACGCAGCTGGACCGCGAAGGCATCGCCTACAACGAGATCAACATCGAGCTGGACCCGGCGTCCGCCGCGTTCGTCGAGAAGGCGAACAACGGCAACCAGACCGTTCCCACCGTGCTCGTGCGCTCCTCCGCCGGCAACGAGTCCGTCATGACGAACCCGAGCCTCGCGCAGGTCAAGCAGGCCCTCGCCGTCTGATCGGGCGCGAGGTGCGTGAGCACGGAAAGGCCCCCGCCGAGGCGGGGGCCTTTCGTATGAGCCGTGTGACGAAGCCGTTCGGCGAAGCCGTGTGACGAAGCTTACGGAGCCGCCTTCGGCAGCGGCTCGCCGTACCAGAGCTCGACCAGCCGCGCCGCGATGGAGATCCCCGACGGCGGCAGCATCTCGCCGGACTCGAAGGCCGCGCGCAGTTCGTCGCGGGAGAACCAGCGCGCTTCCTCGATCTCCTCGCCGTCGACCGTGATCTCCGAGGTGATCGCGCGGGCGGTGAACCCGAGCATCAGGCTGTACGGGAACGGCCACGGCTGGCTGGCGACGTAGCGCACGTCGCCGACGCGGACGCCCGCCTCCTCCCACACCTCGCGGACCACCGACTGCTCGATGGACTCGCCGGGCTCGACGAAGCCCGCGAGGGTGGAGAAACGACCCTCCGGCCAGTGCACCTGGCGGCCCAGCAGCGCCCGGTCGTGCTCGTCGGTGACCAGCATGATCACGGCCGGGTCGGTGCGCGGGTAGTGCTCGGCGCCGCAGCCGGGGCAGCGGCGGATGTGCCCGGCGGCGGCGACCACGGTGCGTTCCCCGCAGCGGGAGCAGAAGCGGTGCATGCGCTGCCAGTTCTCCAGCGCCACCGCGTGCACCATCAGCCCGGCGTCGCGCGGGGACAGCAGCAGACCGGCCTCGCGCAGCCCGGCCGGGCGGGCCGACTGGTCGATGCGGCCCGGCAGGGAGTCCTTCTGGAGCGCGAAGTACCGTACGCCGTCCTCGTCCGTGCCCAGGAAGTAGCGGTGGGTCTCGGTGACCGGGGCCTCGAAGGCCGGGGTCATCACGATGGCGGACCCGCCGTCGGGGGTGTCGTCGATCAGCACCTGGCCGCCGGAGACGACGAACACGCGCGTCGTCGGGTGGCTCCAGGCGGCCGCGAGCCAGGCCTCGTCGAGGCGGTGGTGGGCGGCACGGTCGATGTCGTTCGCTTCGGCGAGCGAGATCGGGCGCTCGGTACGGGTGCTCACAGGTACTTCCAACTCCCCCGGTGGTGGGACAAGGCAGGCTGCTCGGTGTGCGGGGCGTGCGGGGCGTTCACACGCGTGCTCACGTGTTCATGCGCGGTTCCAGTGCTCCGCCAGGTCGCCCCACAGGTACGCGGTCGTCTCGACGCCCTTGAGCAGCAGGTCGAGCTCGACCTTCTCGTTCGGCGAGTGCCAGCCGTCGGAGGGCACGGAGATGCCGAGGAAGAGCACGGGGGCGTCCAGCACGTCCTGGAGATCGGCCGCCGGCCCCGAGCCGCCCTCGCGGGTGAAGCGCACCGGCTGACCGAACGCGCGGCCCATGGCCCGTACGACGGACTGCAACGCGGGGTGGTCCAGCGGGGTCAGGCAGGGCCGGGTGGGGGCGCCGAAGGTGATCGAGTGCCGGATCCCCTCGGGGACGCGGGCGGCGACCCAGTCGCGGACGGCGGCCTCGACCTCGTACGGGTCCTGGCCGGACACCAGGCGGAACGACAGCTTCAGGTGGGCGGAGGCGGGCACGATCGTCTTGCCGCCGGGGCCCTGGTAGCCGCCGCCGATGCCGTTGACCTCGGCGGTCGGACGGGCCCAGACCCGCTCCAGGGTGGAGTAGCCGGCCTCGCCGGCGGCGGCGTGCGACTTGGCGGTACGCAGCCACTCGGCCTCGTCGAACGGCAGCTCGGCGATCAGCCGGCGCTCGGCGTCGGTCAGCTCGGTGATGTTGTCGTAGAAGCCGGGAATCGTGACCCGCTCGTCCTCGTCGTGCAGGGCGGCGACGAGGCGGGCGGCGGCGGTGGCCGGGTTGGGCACGGCACCGCCGAAGGCGCCCGAGTGGATGTCCTGGTCGGGCCCGTGGAAGTCGATCTCGCAGTCGGCGACGCCACGCATGCCGGTGCAGACGGTGGGGGTGGTCTCGGACCACATGCCGGTGTCGGAGACGATCACGACGTCGGCGGCGAGCCGCTCGGCGTGCGCCTCCACGAGGGAGCGGAAGTTCGGGGAGCCGGACTCCTCCTCGCCCTCGATGATCAGCTTGAGGTGCACGGCCGGGGCGGCGGCGCCGGTCGCGGCGAGGTGCGCGCGTACGCCCAGGGTGTGGAAGAAGACCTGGCCCTTGTCGTCGGCCGCGCCGCGCCCGTACATGCGACCGTCGCGGACGACGGGCTCGAACGGCTCGGTGTGCCAGCCGTCGGCGAGGGCGGCGGGCTGGACGTCGTGGTGGCCGTAGACGAGCACCGTGGGGGCGGCCGGGTCGGCGGCGGGCCAGTGCGCGAAGACGGCGGGGGCGCCCCGGGTCTCCCAGATCTCGGTGACCGGGAAACCGGTCTCCTTGAGCTTGGCCGCGAGCCAGTCGGCGCTGCGGCGCACGTCGCCCTCGTGCTCGGGCTGGGCCGAGACGGACGGGATCCGCAGCCACTGCGCGAGGTCGTCCAGGAAGGCCGCGCGGTGGGTGTCGATGTACGTGCGGACGACGCTGTCCGCCGGGGTTTCGCTCATGGCCACGAGCCTAACCGTCCACCCGGTCGCCGCCGTCCGTGCCCGTTTTGCCTTGGAGGATCCGCTCAAGGCGGTCCCGTCCCGGCAGGTCACGGGGGCGGATGACGCGGCCGCTGCGGACGTGGAGGAAGGCGGCGCCGACCCGGTCGAGGGGGGTGCCGGTGGCCTCCGCCCAGGCCAGGCGGTAGACGGCGAGCTGGAGCGGGTCGGCCTGGGTGGTGCGGCCGGTCTTCCAGTCGACGACCTCGTACGAGCCGTCGGGGTTCTTGTACACGGCGTCGATCCGGCCGCGGATCACCCGGCCCGCGAGGGTCAGCTGGACCGGGGCCTCCATGCGGTACGGGGTGCGCTCGGCGTATTCGCTGCGCTCGAAGGCGGCCTTGAGGGCGTCGAGGTCGGCCTCGTCGGCGACCTCCTGGTCGGAGCCGGGCAGTTCGGTGGCCGGGTCGAGGAGGCCGTCGAGGAGCGGGAGGGGAAGTTCGTCGAAGCGGGACTCGACCCAGGCGTGGAAGCGGGTGCCCTGGCGGGCGGCGGGCTGCGGGGGCTTGGGCATGGGGCGGGCGAGATCGCGTACGAAGCCCTGCTCGTCGGCGGCGAGGCGCAGCAGCTGGCTCGCGGACAGGGAGGCGGGCAGCTCGACGTCCCGGACGGCCGCGCGGGCGCGCCGGAGCTCGCCTTCGAGGGCGTCGAGGTCACGGTCCCAGGAGGCGATGGTCCGGGCCTCCTCGGGGGTCGGGCGGCCCGGATCCGGCTGAGTCGGGCGCTGCGCGCGGGCGGAGTCGGGGTACGGACGCGCCGGGTGGCGGGGGCCGGGGACGACGGCTTCGCCGGCCCAGAGGTCGGCGGCCGGGGGCGGGTCGGCCGGCTCCGGCCAGGAGGTTCGTTCCCCCACCCCGCCCCTTCCCGAAACCGGGGCTCCGCCCCGGACCCCGTGAAGCCCGTTCCCGGTCGTGCCGGGAGCGCCGGACGGGCCTTCGCCCCAGGGGTCCGCGGGTACGGCTTCGCCGGCCCACAGGTCGTCCGCCGGGCGTACGGACTCGCCGGCCCAGGGGTCGTCCGGCGCGGGGTCGTCGTGGGCGGGGTCTTCACAGTCGGGGGGCCAGAGGTAGGGGTCCTCAGGGACCGGCGCCAGGTCGGGCTCGGCCGGGTCGAACACGGCCGGGGCAGGCTCGGCCAGGGCGGACTCGGCCGGGGGGAACTCGGCCCGGTGGGACTCGGCCGGGGCAGGCTCGGCCCGGTGGGACTCGGCCGGGGCAGGCTCGGCCCGGGGGGCCGGCGTCCGGGCGGCGAGGTGGGCTTCGACCAAGGCCGCGGCGCGGCGGCGCAGGGCCAGGGAGGCTTCGTCCAAGGGCAGGGGCCAGGTGTGGTCCGGGGTGACGTCGGCGGCGAGCGCCGGGTTCTCGGCGTCGGCGTCGGGCTCCTCGGCCCAGGCCTCGATCTCCCCGAACCCGGCCGCGCAGTGGTCGTGGAGCGCCGTCAGGAACGCGGACGGGCCCCGGCGGCGCTTCTGCGTCGGGCCCCACCAGTGGCCGGAGGCCAGCAGCAGGGAGCGCGGACGGGTGAAGGTGACGTAGCCGAGGCGGAGTTCCTCGACCTGCTTGTGCTCCTTGAGGCCGGCCTTGAAGGCCTTCAGCCCCGCCGAGGTCCACGGCGGGTCGGCGGGCAGCGTCGGGGCGTCGCCGCGCAGGGAGTACGGGAGCACCTTGGCGTACGAGGTCCAGGCCTCCGGCGCCTTCTCCTTGGGGAACGAGCCCGCGCACAGGTCGGGGACGACGACGACGTCCCACTCCAGGCCCTTGGACTTGTGGGCGGTGAGCACCTTGACGGTGTTCTCCCCACCGGGCAGCGCGTGGTCGAGGCCCTTCTCGTACTGGGCGGCGGTGCGCAGGAACGCCAGGAAGGCGAGCAGGGTGGCCTCGCCGTCGAGGGCCGCGAAACCGGCCGCCACGTCCATGAAGTTGGACAGGGTCTCGCGCCGGCGGGCGGCCAGCGCGTGCGGCGAGGCGGACAGCTCCACGTCCAGGCCCGTCGTCGACAGCACCCGGTGCAGGACGTCCATCAGCGGGTCGGAGAGCGAGCGCCGCAGGTCGCGCAGTTCCTGTGCGAGGTGAGCGAAGCGGACCCGGGCCGCCGCCGAGAACGGCAGGTCGTCCGGCGCCCGGCCCGCTCCGTCGAGGAAGGTCTCCAACGCGTCGGCCAGCGAGACGACCTCCGCCGGATCCACGCCCTCGACCGCCGCCGCGAGGCGCCCGTCCGGCCCCGAATCCGGGGAGACGCGGGCCACGAGCGCACGGGCGCGGCGCCCGAGCAGGGCCAGGTCGCGCGCGCCGATGCGCCAGCGCGGGCCGACGAGGAGGCGGACCAGGGCCGCGTTGGCCCCGGGGTCCTGGAGCACCTCGCACACCGAGACGAGGTCGGCGACCTCGGGCAGGTGCAGCAGCCCGGACAGTCCGACGACCTCCACCGGCACGTCCCGGGCCACCAACACCGCCTGGATGCGCGCGAAGTCGGCGGCGGAGCGGCACAGGACGGCGATGTCGCCCGGTTCGGTGCCCGTACGCACGAGGTGCGCGACGGAGTCGCCGAGCCACTCCAGCTCCTCGGCGTGGGTCTCCAGCAGCGCGCACCGCACCAGGCCGTCGCGCTCGGCGCCGGGCGCGGGGCGCAGGGCCTCGACGCCCTCGTGCATGACGCGCAGCGGGGCGGCGAGGTCGTTGGCGAGGTCGAGGAGGCGGCCGCCGCTGCGCCGGTTCTCGCTGAGGGAGAAGCGGGTGGCGGGGCTGCCGTCGGCGTGCGGGAAGTGGGTGGGGAAGTCGTCCAGGTTGGCGACGGACGCGCCGCGCCAGCCGTAGATGGCCTGGCAGGGGTCGCCGACGGCGGTGACGGCGTGTCCGGTGCTCGCCTCTCCCGAGCCGGCGCCGAAGAGGCCGGACAGCAGCAGCCGCTGGGCGACGGAGGTGTCCTGGTACTCGTCCAGCAGGACGACACGGAACTCGTCGCGCAGCAGTTCGCCGACCTCGGGGCGGGTGGTGGCGAGGCGGGCGGAGAGGGCGATCTGGTCGCCGAAGTCGAACAGGTCGCGGGAGCGTTTGGCGGCGCGGTAGCGCTCGACGAGTTCCAGCAGCTCCAGCCGGCCGCGTACGGCCTCGGGGACCTTGCGCAGGTCGTCGTTGGTGAGCTTGACGCCGGCCAGCTCGTCGAGGAGGGCGGTGTCGTACGCGCGCAGGGCGGCCGGTTCGGTGAGGTGCTCGGAGAGTTCCCCGTCGAGCGCGAGGAGGTCGCCGACCAGGTCGGGGACGGATTTGGTGAGCGAGGGGTACGGGCCGGGGGCCTCGCGGAGCACCTTCGCGGCGAGCTGGAAGCGGGTGGCGTCGGCGAGGAGGCGGGCGCTGGGCTCCAGGCCGATGCGCAGGCCGTGATCGGTGAGGAGGCGGCCGGCGAAGGCGTGGTACGTGGAGATGCGGGGCTCGCCGGCGGCGGATTCGGCGTCGGCCGGGGAGGGGTCCGGGTCGGTGATGCCGGCGCGGGCGAGGGCCTTGCGGACGCGCTCGGCCAGTTCGCCGGCGGCCTTGTTCGTGAAGGTCAGGCCGAGGACCTGCTCGGGCGCGACCGTGCCGGTGCCGACGAGCCAGACGACGCGGGCGGCCATGACGGTGGTCTTGCCGGAGCCGGCGCCCGCGACGATCACCTGGGGAGCCGGCGGGGCGGTGACGCAGGCCAGCTGTTCGGGCGTGAACGGGATCCCGAGGAGCTCCTTGAGCTGCTCGGGATCGGTGAGGACGGGCGCGCGCCCGGACTCGTACGCGGTCACCTCGAAAGGCTAGCCGCCCGCGCCGACAGTCCCCGCCGGCGTCTCAGCAGGCGGTCCGACGCGTTCCGGGAGCCGGCTCATTCCACGGTCTGGCGGCCCTCGGGCAGGGCGCTGCACGCGCTGCGGAAGGCGCAGCGCCCGCAGTGTTCGCCGGTGGCGGGGGTGAAACGTTCGTCCAGGACCCGGCCGGCGGCGGTGGCCAGCAGGTCGCCGACCCACTCGCCGGATGTGCCGCCGTCGAGCGGCTGCTGCGCCTGGATCTTCGGGACGCCCTCGCCGCCGTCCTTCTTGGTGGCGTCCTGGCGCAGCTGGACGAGTTCGGCGCCGCCGGGGACGGGCCGCCGGCCGTCGAAGACCTCGTCGACGGCGCCCTCGCGGACGGCGAGCTGGTAGACGGCGAGCTGCGGGTGGCGGGCGACCTCGTCCCGGGTCGGGGCACCCTTGCCGGTCTTGAAGTCGACGACGTACGCGCGGCCCTGCGGGTCGGCCTCGACGCGGTCCATGGAGCCGCGGACGCGGACGGCGTACTCGCCGGCGTCCAGCGTGACGTCGAAGTCGTGCTCGGTGGCGACGGCCCGGCGGCCGCCGCGGTCGGTGGTGTGCCAGCGCAGGAAGCGTTCGAGGGCGGCGCGGGCGTTGTCCTTCTCCTGGCGGGACTTCCAGGGGGCGTCGAAGGCGAGGGCGTCCCAGACGGAGTCGAGGCGTTCCATGAGGACGGCCAGGTCGGCGGGGGTGCGGCCGGAGGCGACCTCGTCGGCGAGGACGTGGACGACGTTGCCGAAGCCCTGGGCGGCGGTGGAGGGGGCGTCGGCCTTGACCTCGCGCCCCAGGAACCACTGGAGGGAGCAGGTGTTGGCGAGCTGGTCCAGGGCGCTGCCGGACAGGGCGACGGGGCGGTCGCGGTCGCGGAGCGGGACGGTGGAGGCGGTCGGTTCGTACAGGCCCCACCAGCGGTGCGGGTGCGCGGCGGGGACCAGGGGGCGGTCCTCGTCGTCGGTGAGGGCGGCGAGGCGGGCGAGCCGGCGGGCGGCGGCGTCGCGCAGGGCCGGGGAGGCGTCGGGGTCGACGGTGGTGGCGCGCAGCTCGGCGACGAGCGCGGGGACGGCGAGGGGGCGGCGGGGCCGGCCGGTGACGTCCTTGGGGGTGACGCCGAGTTCGGTGAGGAAGCGGGAGGGCTGGTCGCCGTCCTCGGCGGGGGCCTTGACGGCGGTGACGACGAGGCGGTGACGGGCGCGGGTGGTGGCGACGTAGAACAGTCGGCGTTCCTCGGCGAGGAGCGCGCCGGGGGTGAGGGGTTCGGCGAGGCCGTCGCGGCCGATGCGGTCGGCTTCGAGGAGGGAGCCGCGGCGGCGCAGGTCGGGCCAGAGACCTTCCTGGACGCCGGCGACGACGACGAGGCCCCACTCCAGGCCCTTGGAGCGGTGCGCGGTCATGAGGCGGACGGCGTCGGAGCGGGTGGCGCGGGTGGTGAGGGTGTCGGCGGCGATGTCCTCGGCTTCGAGCTGTTCGAGGAAGTTGAGCGCGCCGCGGCCGCCGGTACGTTCCTCCGCGCGGGCCGCGGTGTCGAAGAGGGCGCAGACGGCGTCGAGGTCCCGGTCGGCGTTGCGGCCGGCGGCGCCGCCGCGCCGGGCCTGGCGCTCCAGCCGGTCGGGCCAGGATGTGCCGTCCCACAGGGTCCAGAGGGCCTCTTCGGCGGTGCCGCCACCCTGGAGGAGCTCGCGGGTCTTGCGCAGGAGCAGGCCGAGGCGCTGCGCGCCGCGGGCGTAGGCGGGGTCGTGGACGGTGAGCCGCTCGGGCTCGGCGAGGGCGCGGGCCAGCAGCACGTCGGACGGCGCGGGGACGGTGACCCCGGCGGCCCGCTCCTCGTCCCGCAAGGCCCGCCCGAGCCGCCGCAGATCGGCGGAGTCCATCCCCCCGAGCGGCGACCCGAGCAACGTGAGCGCGGCCTCGACCCCGACCCACCCGTGCCCGGCGTCGGGTGCCTCGTCGGCACGCGTCGCGTCCGGATCCGCCGTGCCCGACGACGCGGCGTCACGGTGGGCGGGGCCCGACCCGGTCGGGGCGTCCGGCGCCGTCGGGAGCGGGTCCGCGTCCGAGCCGGGCGGGACCGGGCTCTGGGGGGCTGCTGCCAGGGCTGTGGTGCGGAGCGCCGTCAGGAGGGGGGCGACCGCCGGTTCGTGGCGCAGGGCGGTGGCGGCGGCGTCCGTTTCCGCCGGGACTCCCGCCGCGATCAGGGCGCGCCGCATCGCGGGCAGGGTGCGGCCCCCGGCGCGGACCAGGACTGCCATGTCCCGCCAGGGCACCCCGTCCTCCAGGTGGGCCCGGCGCAGGATGTCGGCGATGTTGTCCAGCTCGGCGCCGGCCGTCGGGTACGTGTACACCTCGACCCGGCCGCCCTCCCGCGCGGGCCGCAGCGCCCGGTGCGCCCGGACGGCGTCGGAGGGCAGGCGCGGGACCGGCATGCGGGTGGTCAGCAGTCGGGTCGCGGCCAGCAGCTGTGACCCCGACCGGCGGCCGACGGTGAGCGCCCGCACCGCCGCGCCCGGGAAGGCCGACTCGAAGTCGAGCACGTTGTTGATGTCCGCGCCCCGGAAGGCGTAGATCGACTGGTCGGGATCGCCGAAGGCCACCAGCGTCCCGCCCGGCCCGGACAGCGCGCGCAGCAGCCGCAACTGGGAGGCGTCGGTGTCCTGGTACTCGTCCACGTAGATCACGTCGTACGAGGAGGAGAGCGCGGGGGTGCGTTCGGCCAGCAGGACCGCGCGGTGCAGGAGTTCCGCGTAGTCCAGGGTGCCCTGCATGTCGAGGACGTCGAGGTACTCGGAGAGGAAGGCGGCGGCGGCCTTCCAGTCGGGGCGGCCGATGCGCTCGGCGAACGCCGACAGCGCCTCCGGGCCGAGGCCCAGTTCGCGGGCGCGGGCCAGCACGGCGCGCACCTCGTCGGCGAAGCCGCGCGTGGTCAGCGCGGCCCGCAGGTCGTCGGGCCAGCGGATCGAGCGGATCCGGCGCTGCCCCTCCAGGAGGGTGCGGACCATCACGTCCTGCTCCGGCCCGGACAGCAGGCGCAGCGGATCGGCGAAGAGTTCGTGGTCCTGGTGGGCGCGGACCAGGCCGTAACAGAAGGAGTGGAACGTGGTGGCCTGCGGGGCGCGCGCGCCGCCCAGCCGCAGCGCGGCGCGGTCGCGCAGTTCCACGGCGGCCTTGCGGCCGAAGGTGAGGATCAGGACGCGGGCGGGATCGACCCCGGCCTCGACGCGGGCGGCGGCGGCCTCGATCAGCGTGGTGGTCTTGCCGGTGCCCGGTCCGGCGAGGACCAGCAACGGTCCGCGGGTGTGATCAACCACCGCGCGCTGCGCCGCGTCCAGAACAGGGGGAGCCACCTGTTCCGGCCCGGTACGCACCAGGCGGTACGCGTCAGGGGTCCGCGTACGCCGCTCTGCGCGGCCGGAGGGAGAGGTGATCACGTGAGGTGCCGGTCCTGGTGGGTCTTCTACGGATGCTGCGGATACTGCGGCCCCGTCGGCGGACGCCGAAGAGGCAACGCTACGCCAACCGCCCCGCCCGCCGCAGGCCGTCCCGGCCGGCCGGACCGTCGCCGGCGGGGCCGCACGGCTCGTCCCCCGTACGCGCCTTCGACCTCCCGCCGGCGCCCCGGATGGCGGAAGCTGTCAGATGTGACCCTCGTCGCCTCCGTCCCCCTCGGAACGGCCGTCCCAACGGGCCCCGCGCATCGCCAGCCGCGGCTCGCCCGACGGGGTCTCGCGCAGCGGAGTGCCCTCGGCCCGGTAGTGCGCGAGCGCCCGCCGCTCGCTGCCGGGCAGGGGTACTCCGTCCGCCCGCACCACGCGCCACCAGGGCACGGCCCCTCCGTACAGGGCCATGACACGCCCGACTTGACGGGGTCCGCCCTCCCCGAGCCACTCCGCGACGTCCCCGTACGTCATCACCCGGCCGGGCGGAATCCGCTCGGCCACCTCCAGCACCCGCTCCGCGTACGCGGGCAGCTCTTCGCTCATCCGGCCCATGGTGCCGGATGCCAAGGACATCCACGCGGAAGCTTCGCTTCCGTACCGGCGCGCACCCTGCTGCCCCGCGCGGCCGCCCGTCCGTGCCACCATCTTCCGGGCGGTGACTGGTGATACGTGATCAAGAAGAGACGGAAGTGACGGCGAAGGAGCAGGGTGTGAGCCCTCCGGACGGCGCGGCGGCGCGGGGCGAGGACCCGCGCCCGGACAACGGCGCGCGCCCCGATCCGGGCCCCGCCACGCCCCCGGAGCCGACGCCCCCCGAGCCGGCACGCCCGGAGCCGACACGCCCCACGGCACCGCAGCCGCATCCCGACGACCTCCACCCGTCCGGTCACACCCCGACCGCCGCCGATCAGGTGGAGGTCGACGAGCCGCTGCTCGCCGCCCGCGTGCACCGGCCCTCGGACCTCGTACGTCTGCTGTCCGGCATCATCGGCATCGTCGTCGTCCTCGCCATCGCGGCCTTCGCCCACGGCACGACCGTCGGGCTGGAGCAGGACATCACCAAGGGCACCGGCCAGGCCCCCGACTTCCTGATCAAGGTCGCCGGGCTGGTCTCCAGCATCGCGGTGCTGCTGGTGCCCGTCGCCTTCGCCATCGAACGGCTGATCAAACGCGACGGACTGCGCATCGCCGACGGTGTGCTCGCCGCCGTCCTCGCGCACGGCGTCACCCTCACCACCGACCTGTGGGTGTCGCAGGCCGCCCCCGAGACCATCCAGGACGCGCTGACCCGCACCACCGGCGCCGGCGGGGCCCTCACCGACCCGGTGCACGGCTACCTCGCGCCCGTGATCGCGTACATGACCGCCGTCGGAATGGCCCGACGGCCGCGCTGGCGGGTCGCGCTGTGGGTCGTGCTGCTGCTCGACGCCTTCGCGATGCTGGTCAGCGGCTACACCACGCCGTTCTCGATCGCCCTGACGATCCTGATCGGCTGGAGCGTCGCGTACGGCACCCTGTACGCGGTCGGCTCCCCGAACGTGCGGCCCACCGGGCAGAACCTCCTCGCGGGCCTGCGCCGCGTCGGCTTCCAGCCGGTCAGCGCGATGCGCGCCGAGGCGCCGGGAGCGGACAACGCCGAGGTCGGCGACCGGGGCCGGCGCTACCACGTCACGTTGGAGGACGGCCCACCGCTGGACGTCACGGTCGTGGACCGCGAACAGCAGGCGCAGGGCTTCTTCTACCGGGTCTGGCGCCGGCTGACCCTGCGCGGGATCACCACCCGCCGCAGCATCCAGTCGCTGCGCCAGGCACTGGAGCAGGAGGCGCTGCTCGCCTACGCCGCCATCGCGGCCGGTGCGAACGCGCCGAGGCTGATCGCCACCTCCGAACTGGGGCCGGACGCCGTGATGCTCGTCTACGAGCACCTGGGCGGCCGGACCCTCGACGCGCTCCCCGACGAGGAGATCACCGACGAGCTGAGCCGCAACGCGTGGGAGCAGGTACGGGCGCTCCAGTCGCGCCGGATCGCGCACCGCCGGCTGACGGGGGACGCGCTGCTGGTGGATCGTTCCGGCAACGTCATCCTGACCGACCTGCGCGGCGGTGAGATCGCCGCCGGTGATCTGGTGCTGCGGATGGACATCGCGCAGCTGCTGACCACCCTCGGCCTGCGGGTCGGCGCGGAGCGGTCGGTGGCCTCGGCGGTGTCGGTGCTCGGGCCGGACACGGTGGCGGACTGTCTGCCGCTGCTCCAGCCGATCGCGCTGAGCCGTTCGACCCGGGCGACCCTGCGCCGGCTGGCCCGGGAGCGGGCCGACCGGCAGCGGGAGGCCGTCCTGGAGTCCTCGCGGGCGGCGAAGGCGGCGCGCGAGGCGGGCGCCTCGGCCAGTCCGGTCGCCGACCGCAAGGCGGAGAAGCGGGCCTTGGACGACGCGCTCGAAGACGCGCGGGAGGAGGACCTGCTGAGCCAGATCCGCCGGCAGGTGCTGCTGATCCGCCCGCAGGCGCCGGTGGAGCCGGCGCGGCTGGAGCGGATCCGGCCGCGCACGCTGGTGTCGTTCATCGCGGGCGCGTTCGGCGCGTACTTCCTGCTGACGCAGTTGGCGCACGTGGACTTCGCGACGATCGTCGGGCAGGCGCAGTGGGGCTGGGTCGGGGCGGCGCTGGCGTTCTCGGCGCTGACGTACTTCGCGGCGGCGATGAGCCTCCTGGGCTTCGTGCCCGAGCGGGTGCCGTTCCTGCGGACGGTGGTCGCGCAGGTGGCCGGTTCGTTCGTGAAGCTGGTGGCCCCGGCGGCGGTGGGCGGCGTCGCGCTGAACACCCGTTTCCTCCAGCGGGCCGGCGTCCGGCCGGGGCTGGCGGTGGCGAGCGTGGGTGCCTCGCAGTTGTTCGGTCTGGCCAGTCACATCCTGCTGCTGCTGTCCTTCGGCTACCTGACGGGCACCGAGAAGACCCCCGAGATGACGCCGTCCCGGACGGTCATCGCGGGTCTGCTGACGGTGGCAGTGCTGGTGCTGGTGGTGACGGCGGTGCCGTTCCTTCGGAAGTTCGTGGTGACGCGGGTACGGGCGCTGTTCGCGGGCGTGGTGCCGCGCATGCTGGACGTCCTCCAGCGACCGCAGAAGCTGATGACGGGCATCGGCGGCATGCTGCTGCTGACCGGCTGCTTCGTGATGTGCCTCGACGCGTCGATCCGCGCCTTCGGGGGCGGGGAGGCGATCAGCTACGCGAGCATCGCGGTGGTCTTCCTGGCCGGCAACGCGCTGGGCTCGGCGGCGCCGACGCCGGGCGGCATCGGCGCGGTGGAGACCACGCTGACGCTGGGTCTGATCGCGGCGGGCCTCGACAAGGAGGTCGCCATCTCGGCGGTGCTCCTGTTCCGCCTGATGACCTTCTGGCTGCCGGTCCTGCCGGGCTGGCTGTCGTTCAACTTCCTGACCCGCAAGGAAGCCATCTGAGGAAGCCATCCAGGGGGTGCCCGGCGGGACGAGGCGCCGGCGCCGGCCCCGGGGCCCCCCCGCCCGTCCCCGAACGGGTCAGCGCGGGGGCGGCCGGAGTGCGAAACGCCCAGAATGGGTGACATGCCCCGAATCGCCCTGAGGTCCGTCGCCGCCACCGCCCTCACCGCCGCACTGTTCACCACCGCCGCCTGTTCCGACGGCGACGGCGGGAGCGGACGGAAGGCGGATTCCGCCGCCCGGGACGTCAAACCCCTGAAGTGGGGCGAGTGCCAGGCCCCCACCGCTCTCCAGGGCGGCGGCCAGGTGCCCGGCAAGGACTGGCAGTGCGCCACCCTCGACGTCCCCCTCGACTACGCCGACCCCGAGGGTGAGACCATCCCCCTCGCCCTGATCCGCGCCAAGGCCCGCGACCCCAAGAACCGCCTGGGCTCCCTGGTCTTCAACTTCGGCGGCCCCGGCGGCTCCGGCATCACCACCCTGCCCGGCGCGGCCAAGGAGTACGAGGCCCTGCGCGCCCGGTACGACCTGGTGAGCTTCGACCCGCGCGGGGTGGGCCGCAGCGCCCCGGTGCGCTGCCAGAACGACCGACAACTGGACGCGTACTACGCGCAGGACTCCTCCCCCTCGACCCCCGAGCAGGAGAAGACCTTCCTCGACGCCCTGCGCGGGTACCGCGAGGCCTGCGAGAAGAACTCGGGCGCCGTCCTCCCCCACGTCGGCACCGAGAACGCCGCCCGCGACCTGGACCGCATCCGCCAGGCCCTCGGCGACGAGAAGCTGAACTACTTCGGGATCTCCTACGGGACGGAGCTCGGCGGGGTGTACGCCCACCTGTTCCCCAAGCGGGTCGGCCGGGCCGTCTTCGACGCGGTGGTCGATCCGACCAAGACCTCCGAGGAGGGCGCGCTCGGCCAGGCGAAGGGCTTCCAGTTGGCCCTCGGCAACTTCGCCCAGGACTGCGTGGACCGGGGCGACGCCTGCCGGCTCCAGGGCAGCACCGCCAAGGAGATCGAGGACAACATCGTCAAGCTCCAGAAGGAGCTGGCGGCCCGACCCATCCAGGGCCTCGGCGGCCGCAGGCTCACCGACAGCGCCGCGACGAACGGCATCGCCCAGGCGCTGTACTCCCAGGAGCTGTGGCCCCTGCTGGAACAGGGCCTCGACGAGGCGGAGGGCGGCCAGGGCCAGTTGCTGATGGCGCTCTCCGACGCGCTCAACGGGCGCGACCAGCAGGGCCGCTACAGCAACATCGGCGCGGCCAACACGGCCATCAACTGCGCGGACTCCAAGGACCGCTACACCCTGGAGGAGACCAAGGCGAAGCTGCCGGAGTTCCGCAAGGCCTCGCCCGTCTTCGGGGACTTCCTCGGCTGGGCCATGATGAGCTGCACCGACTGGCCGGTCGACGGCGCCTGGGAGACCCCGGACGTCTCCGCCCCCGGCGCGGCCCCGATCGTGGTGATCGGCAACACCGGTGACCCCGCGACCCCGTACGAGGGGGCGCGCAAGATGGCGGAGCGGCTCGGCAAGGGCGTCGGCGTCGAGCTGACGTACAAGGGCGAGGGGCACGGCGCGTACAACAGCGGCGACGCCTGCGTGCAGGGCGCGGTGAACCGCTACCTGCTGGACGGGAAGGCCCCCGCCGCGGACACGGTGTGCACCGCCACCCCTCCGACGGCTACCCCGACGCCCTCGACGCCCTCCGCGACCGAGACCACGTGAGCGTCGCTCCCCCCACGCCCGCAGGGGCCGTGCCCGTCGAACGGGTACGGCCCCTGTGGGGTCGGGACAAGGCCTTCTAGTAGACCGGCTTCTCGGGCTCGATCTGGTGGACCCAGCCGATGACGCCGCCACCGACGTGCACCGCGTCCGCGAAGCCCGCGGACTTCAGGACCGCGAGGACTTCCGCACTGCGGACACCGGTCTTGCAGTGCAAGACGATGCGCTTGTTCTGCGGCATGTCCTGGAGGGCGGTGCCCATCAGGAACTCACCCTTGGGGATCAGCTTCGCGCCGGGAATCGAGACGATCTCGTACTCGTTCTTCTCGCGGACGTCGATGATCTCGATGGGCTCGTCGGCGTCGATCCACTCCTTGAGCTGCTTGGGAGTGATCGTGGACCCGGCCGCGGCCTCCTGGGCCTCCTCGGACACGACGCCGCAGAAGGCCTCGTAGTCGATGAGTTCCTTGACGGTCGCGTTCGGGCCGCAGACCGCGCAGTCGGGGTCCTTGCGGACCTTGACCTGGCGGTACTGCATCTCCAGGGCGTCGTAGATCATCAGGCGGCCGACGAGCGGCTCGCCGACGCCGGTGAGGACCTTGATGGCCTCGGTGACCTGGATGGAGCCGATGGACGCGCAGAGCACGCCGAGGACGCCGCCCTCGGCGCAGCTCGGGACCATGCCCGGCGGCGGGGGCTCCGGGTAGAGGCAGCGGTAGCAGGGGCCGTGCTCGGACCAGAAGACCGAGGCCTGGCCGTCGAAGCGGTAGATCGAACCCCACACGTACGGCTTGTTCAGCAGCACGCAGGCGTCGTTGACGAGGTAGCGCGTGGCGAAGTTGTCCGTGCCGTCGACGATGAGGTCGTACTGGCTGAAGATCTCCATCACGTTCTCGGCTTCGAGCCGCTCTTCGTGAAGGACCACGTTGACGTACGGGTTGATGCCGAGCACGCTGTCGCGCGCCGACTCGGCCTTGGAGCGGCCGATGTCCGCCTGGCTGTGGATGATCTGGCGCTGCAGGTTCGACTCGTCGACCTCGTCGAACTCCACGATGCCCAGCGTGCCGACGCCGGCCGCGGCCAGGTACATGAGGGCGGGCGAGCCGAGGCCGCCGGCGCCCACGGCCAGCACCTTGGCGTTCTTCAGGCGCTTCTGGCCGTCCATCCCGACATCGGGGATGATCAGGTGACGCGAGTACCGGCGGACCTCGTCGACGGTGAGCTCGGCAGCCGGCTCAACCAGGGGTGGCAGCGACACGGGGACTCCAGGGTCATCCCCGCGGACGCGGGGAGCATTTATGGGTTGTTCTATCCCGCAACACTGCCACGCCCGCTTTCATTCCGAGACACCCGTCCCAATCCGCGAGACGATTTCGTCCCAGTACGCGGGCATTGACGCCCAGGGGTCCCGATCGGCCGCCCCGCGCCGGTCCGTGAACCAGACCGTCCCGGCGCCCTGCCAGCGGGCGATGCGCAGCGCCTCCTCCAGATGGCCGCGGGGCACTCCGTGGACGAGGTGGCAGAAACGCTCCGCCGGATGGTCGGCCGTCCACTCGGCGACCTGTGACCAGCGGTAGTCGGCCCACCCGCCGGAGAAGGTGACCAGTTGGTCGGCGATCTCCGTGTAGCCCTCGTGCGGGTGCGTTCCGTGGCCGAGGACGATCCGCAGTCCCTCGCCGAGTCCGCGCAGGGCGTCGCCGACGCGCCGCACCCGGGCGAGTTCCGTCCGGTCGGCCGGGGCGTCGGCCAGGTAGAAGCCGGCCACGCCGTACCAGTCGCGGAAGCGGTGGGCGTCGGAGAGCAGCTCGCCGAACGAACGGGATCCGTCCCGCATCGCAAGATGCCCGAGCAGGACCCCGCCGGCCTCCCGCAGCTTCGCGGCGGCCTCCGCGCAGTGCGGATCGGGGCGTCCCCCGGGGCCTTCGGTGACGTTGAGCACCGCCCAGTGCAGGGGGGTCCCGGGGCGGGTCAGCTCGGCCCACTCCACCGGGGCCAGCAGCGGGTGCGCGTAGCCGGGGATGCCGAGGCCCAGGCGGCCGGCCTCGGGCACGGCCGCCGTGGCCCCGGGCGGGGTGGTCAGATGCGGCACGCCGCCTCCATCCAGATGTCGGCCAGGGATTCCTCCAGGTTGATCCGGGGCCGCCAGCCGAGCCGGTCGCGGGCGGTGCGGACGTCGGCCTGCTGCCAGGCGCCGCAGCCGTCCGGGTACGGGAACGGTTGCGGGGCGGCGGCCGCCAGCTGCTCCGGGGTGGTCTCGGAGCGGGGCGCGCCGATCGCGGCCAGGCCCGGGGGGCGACCGGGGTGGCCGGGGTGGCCGGGGTGCCCCGGGTGGCGGTCCCCGCCGTGCGGGACGTCCAGCTCGTGCAGGGCTCCGCCGTAGCCGGCGACCCGGGCGAGGACGGCCGCCGCGTCGCGCAGCCGCACCGCGCGGCCGGTGCCGATGTTGACGACGCCCTGGGCGGCGGACAGCGAGGCGGCGTGCACGGCCCGCGCCACGTCCCGTACGTCGACGAAGTCGCGCTGGACGCCGAGCCCGCTGAGCTTCAGTTCGCCGTCGCCGGACTGCATGGCCCGGCGCATGGCCTCGGCGAGCCGGCCGAGGGGGGAGCCGGCCGGGGTGCCGGGGCCCACGGGCGAGAAGATCCGCAGGACGACGGCGTCCAGCCCCGAGCCGAGCACCAGCTCGGTCGCGGCGAGCTTGCTGACGCCGTACGGCCCGCCGGGTCTCGGCACGGCGTCCTCGGCGGTGGAGGATCCGGGCTGGCTGGGCCCGTATTCGGCGGCGCAGCCGAGCTGGACGAGCCGGGCCCCGCAGCCGCTGCGGCGCAGCGACTCGCAGATGGTGGCCACGGCGACGGTGTTGTGCCGGGTCAGTTCCCGGGCGCCGCCGCGGGTGGCGCCCGCGCAGTTGATGACGACGCCGGGGTGGACGGCGTCGAGGAAGCGGGTCAGGGCGCCGGGGCTGCCGGTGGCGAGGTCGAAGCGGACGTCGGCGTCGTCGCCGCGGCCGAGCGCCGTGAGCTGGACGGCGGGGTCGGCGAGCAGCCGGTCGGCGACGTATCGGCCCAGGTATCCGTTGGCTCCGATCAGCAGCACCCTCATCGCGCCGCCCCTTGGTTCGTTGGCTGGCCGGTCATCCTGTTTCTCCTTGGTGGTGGGGTCGGTTTGGCGGTACGGCGCTTCGGTGTCGGCTTCCGAAGGGCTCAGGGGCGCGCGTGTGCGGAGGCACGGGACAGCGCGAGGACGGCGTGGACGAGGAGCCCGGCCGCGGCGGCGAACGCGGCGGCCGGTACGGGCACCAGCGCGAGCCCGAACGCCAGCGCCACCGGGGCCCGGTGCGCGCCGTGGACCAGCAGCAGCCGGGCCAGGAACAGCAGCACCGCGAGCGGGACGGCCGCGGCCGGGGCGGCGCCGGTGAGCACGGCGGCCCCGTCGCGGCGGCGGCGAACAGCACCAGCACGCCGAGGAGCAGGGGTCGGGCCCCGGCGGCGAAGTCCTCCAGGGCCCGGCTCCGGCGAGCCGGAGCCGCGCGCGGGCGGCGAAGAAGGCCCCGGCGAGGTACCCCGGGCCCACGGCCGACGCGAGGGCGGCGCCGAGGGCGGGCCCGTGCCGGTGGACGGCCCAGCCGACGACGGCCGCCGCGAGCAGGTGGGCGGCGTAGGGAACCGCCCGCCGGCCGACCGGCCGGGCCACACCAGTGCCCCGGCGGTGAGGAGCGCCGCGAGGGGTCCGGCCCCGGGGACCCCGGCGGCCACCGCGCCGAGCGCGAGCGCGCCGGGCAGCAGGGCGCACCCGAGGCGGCGCAGGGCGCGCGGCCGGTCCGGGTCCGAGACGGGCGGCGCGGTGGGGGCCCCGCCCCGAGGGGTGCGTGCGTACAGCTCCTCGGCGAGGGAGAAGACGTCCCGGTGCCGGAAGCGCGCGGCGGCCCGGTCGGTGAGGCCGTGCGCCTCCAGCCCGGCGGCGATCTCCAGCGGGTCGACGGCCCGCTCGCACAGCTCCCGGTGCCGGTACAGCAGCACCTTGACGGGATCCCCACCTCCCCTCCGCCGCCCCGCCGGGCCCCCCTTCGCCGCAGGAGCCGGCCCGCCCACCCGCCGCCCGCCCGCAAATGCCTCCCCCGCGAGCACGTCGGCCGGGATCGCCCCCGCCGGAAGCACCTCGGCCGCGAGCACCTCAGCCGCGAGCCCCTCCGCCGCGAGCATGTCCGCCGGAAGCACCTCAGCCACAAGCCCCTCCGCCGGAAGCACCTCGCCCGCCCGCCGCCCGGCCCCAAACGCCTCGGCCGCGAGCACATCGGCCGGGATCGCCCCCGCCGGAAGCACCTCGGCCGGGAGCGCCTCGGCCGCGAGCACGTCGGCTGGCACCACCTCGCCCGCAAGCACGTCCGCCGGGAGCACCTCGCCCGCCCGCCGCCCGGCCCCAAACGCCTCGGCCGCGAGCACATCGGCCGGGACCACCTCGCCCGCGAGCACGTCCGCCGGAACCACCCCGGCCGGGAGCACCTCCGCCGGAGCCGGTTCGTTCCCCGGGCCGGCGCGCAGGGGGTCGAGCGCGTCGGGGGGGAGGGCGCGTCGGCCCGGGTCCACGGTGGTCACAGGGCCGCCTCCGCTCCGGCGGCCGGGCCCGCGACGGCCCAGGTCGGCGTCGTCCAGTGCCCAGGCACCCGCGCCTCGGCGGGCCGCGCGAACGGCACGTCCCCGTCGGGCCGGTCGGATCCGCGCGCCAGCAGCTCCAGGTAGCCGTCCCGGAAGGCGGCCACGTTCTGCTCGACGGTGAACAACTCCAGGGCCCGCGCCCGCGCCGCCGCCCCCAGCCGCAGCGCCCGCTCCGGTTCCCCGAGCAGCGCGAGGCACGCGTCGGCCAGGGCCCGGGGGTTGCGGGGCGGTACGACCAGTCCGGTGCCGCCGATGACCTCGCAGACGGCCCCCGAGTCCGTGGACACCGTGGCCCGGCCGCAGAACATCGCCTCGGCCAGGGTGATGGGGAAGCCCTCGATCACCGAGGACAGCACCACGATGCGCCCGGCTCCGTACGCCTCGGCCGCCGAGGGGGCCCCGGGCCCGCCGACCTCCTCGAAGGTGACCGGGTTCTCCCCCACGGTGCGCGCGTCGGCGGCCTCGTCGGGGAACAGCTGCGCGGCCAGCGAGCGGCAGTCGGCCAGGTAGTCCGGCACGAACGCGGTGGCGAAGATCCGCAGTCGGGTGTGCGGCGCGCTCCGGCGGATCTCCGCGAAGGCGTGCAGCAGGGCGATCAGGTCCTTGGCGGGCTCGATCCGCCCCACCCACACGAGGGTGTCGGGGTCCCCGGATTCCGGGTCCTCCCCGACGGCGGCGAATCGGTCCGCCTCCATGCCCGGGTACACGGTCCGCACGCGCTGCCGGGGGGCCCCGCAGCGCTCCTGCCAGCGGCGGGCGTGCGCGTTGCCCGGGGTCAGCAGGTCGGCGCGGGCGTAGATCTCCGCGGCTAGGCGGAAGTGGAAGGCGCCCAGCAGCGCGCGGACGGCCGGCCGCTCCTCGGGGGCCCGTACGAGGTAGTGGGCACGCAGCCGCACCCCGTACTCGGTGACCAGCAGCGGGACCCCGAAGAAGCGTTTGGCCAACAGGCCGGGGAGCGCCGCGACCCCGCCCGCGGTGGCGTGGCAGACGTCGGTGGCGCCGAGGCCGGGGTCCTCGTACCAGTCGAGCGACAACGGCCGTAGTACGCGCTCCAGTTCGTCCACGAACGCCAGCAGGTCCGCCACCCGCGCGGCCTGGAGGGCGCGGGCCGCGCCGGGGGCCCGGCAGGCGGACTCCACGGTCCGTACGGCCGTCTCCGAGCGCAGGGCGGCGTACATCCCGCCGTGTTCGCGGGCCAGCAGGGCGAGTTCGTAGAGGCCGGCCGCGAAGGCGTCGGGGTCGGCCGCGCAGACGCCCCGCACCAGGTCGGTGAAGCAGGCGGTGAAGCGGCGCCGCTCGCGGCGGGCGTGGGTGCGTCCGTCGTCGGCCGGCGCCCACAGCGGGGCCGTCGTCACCCGGGTCACGTGATCGGGCAGCGGGACCCGGCCGCGCCCTTCCTCTTCGGCGCTGCGGCTCAGCGCGTAGAGCTCGAACTCGTGCTGCGGGAGCCCGCGCACGAGCCGCTCGCACCACAGCCTCGCCTCTCCGGCCACATACGGATAGCCGCCTTCGGTGAGCAGTCCGATCCGCACGAGTGGCACCCCCGATCTCCCGTCCAGGCGGCCGCCGTCGGTCCGGTGACCCGCCGCGGGAGAACTCAAGCGGATGGGCCGGCGGCGCGATGGACGGATGTCCGTCGCGCCACCGGAAGGGGTGAAGAGTCGTAACTTTCCCGTACGGGTCGCGTTCGAGCACGCTAGGAAAAGGGGCGCGTCAATTCCCGGGATAAACCCACGGGTTGGGCTTGCAGGAAATGTTGTCGATGTCGAGGGACTTCGTCTGCTGCTGCATGATCGGCGCGAGCGCGCCGGGGGTGCGGCAGCTCACGTGACCGTGCCCGAGTCGGTGTCCGACCTCGTGGTTGATGATCATCTGCCGGTAGGCGAGCATCCGGTCCGGACCGTAGGTCGTCGAACCCTGCGCCCAGCGGAAGGCGTTGATCATCACCCGCTCGGTGGCGGCCGAGTCGCAGGAGACGTTGTCGACGGTGGTGTCGAGGCCGGAGCGGGCGCACCAGGTGCCGGTGGTGCCGGGGCTGGCCAGGGTGATCACGAAGTCGGCCTCGCCGCTCGGCACCCGCTCGAAGGTCATCGCGCCGCCGTGGGCCCAGCTGCGCGGGTCGTTGAGGGTGCGCTGCACCGCCTCGGCGAACAGCTGCGCGTCCAGTCCGAGGCCCTGTTCGACGTCGACCCGGTAGCGGATCAGCCTGCCCTTGCCGGGGGCCTTGGCGATGCCGGGGACGGTGTCGAAGGTGCCGGGGCCGGCGAGCTTCGCGTCGATGGGCAGCTGACGCGCCATCTGCTGCTCGTACGTCGGCGGCTCCTGGGCGACGGCGGGCGGCGGGGAGGCGGGGGTGGGGCGACCGTCGGAACGGGAGGCGGCGGACTGCCCGCCCAGGGCGCGGCCCGTCTCGTCCTTCCCGACGGCCGGGGCGGCGCCGGCGGTGGTCTCCTGCTCGGTGGCCACCTGCCCCGCGACGACGACGGCGAGCACGGTGGTGACGGCGGCGGCCGCCATCCCGGTGTACGTACGGATCTTCGTGCCGCGCCCGGTGACCGGCGGCTCGTCGGGGATGACCTCGGGGGTGCGCGGGCCGGGGACGCGGCGGTGGGAGCCGGTGCCGGTCAGCGGGTCGGACGCGGGGGCGGGTGCCGGGGGGGCCGGTTCCACGGTGATCCGGGGGAGCGGTGCGGCGGGCCGGTGGAGGGCGTTCGCGCCCCAGGCGCCGCCGCCTTCCCACTGCTCGGGGTGGCCGCCGGGCCGGGCGGGGCTGCTCGGGACCACGTGCCCCCGGTGGACGACGGGGGGCTCGGTGGCCCGGGGCCTCGGCCGCTGCCCGTACGCCGCCTCGTAGGGCCGGGGCTCGTGGGGCTGGGGTTCATGGGGCTGGGGCTCGTAGGACTGGGGCTCGTAGGACTGGGGCTCGTAGGACCCGTCCTGATACGGCGCCGGCCGCTCGTCGTACCCGCCCTGGTAGGCCGCGGCCGCGTACGGCTCGTGGTACCCGTCCTCGTACGGCGCGGGCTCGTACAGCGCGCCGTCGTACGGTCCGCCCTCGTACGCGGCGGCGCTCCGGTGCGCGGGCTCGTACGGCGCGGCTTCGGGGACCGGGCGGACGGGGGCCGGGTCCTTGCGACTATGTCGTCCCACGGTCGTCAGCCCTTGCCGTCTGCGGTGTCTCGGTCGGTGGTGTCCCGGTCGGTGTCGCGCGCCAGCTCCCGGAACGCGGCCGCGACCACCTCGGGGTACTCCATCATCGCCACGTGCCCGGCTTCGGGCAGGCACAGCAACCGCGAACCCCGGAAGGCCGAGGCGGCCTTGCGCGCCATACGGTACGAGACCAGTTGGTCCCGGCCACCGTAGACCAACAGGGTCGGCGCGAGCACCCTCCCGGCCTGGCGCCACAGTCCGTGTTGCCCGCCGAGGGTGTACGCGTCGACGATCCCGCGCGAGGAACGCGTCATCGCCTCCCAGAAGTACGGCAGGGCCATCCGCCGTTCCATCTCCTCGACGGCGTGCGCGAAGCCCTCCGGCGTCACCCGTGAGGGGTCTCCGTAACAGAGGTCCGTCACCCCTCGGGTGCGCTGCTCGGCGGTCAACCCCGCCGCGAGGCGCCCGAACAGCGCGGCCATCCCGGGCACCGCCAGCAGGGCGGTGGGGACGGCCGAGCGCTGCACGCGCAGTTCGGGCAGGGCGGGCGAGACCAGCGTCAGGGTGCGTACGAGGTCGGGCCGGACGGCCGCGACGCGCGTGGCGACGGCCCCGCCGAGGGAGTTGCCGAAGAGGTGGACCGGACCGCGCCCGGCGGCGTCGAGGCACCGGATGACGGCGCGGGCGTGCGCGGTCACGGAGTAGTCCCGGTCGGCCGGCGGCGGGGACCAGCCGAAGCCGGGGAGGTCGACGGCCTCGCCGGCGAGGCTGTCGGCCAGCTGCTCCATGAGCGCCGACCAGTTCTGCGAGGAGCCGCCGAGTCCGTGCACGAAGAGCGCGGGCGCCAGGCCCTCGCGTACCGGTGGCCGGAAACGTACGTTCATCTCCAGGCCGGGCAGGGCGACGGTGCGCAGCCGCTCTCCCCCGTCCACCCGGAACGCCTCCGTCTGGGAGGTCGGCGCGGCGGTGGACCGTACGCCCGGCAGCTCGGTCGAAGACATGGGGCAATGTTACGAGGTGATCACGCCGAGGCCCTTGTCTTCGCTTGTGTTGACAGTCACAGGGCGGTCACGGGCCGTCTGGCGGCGCACCCCCGATCCTCCTAGGCTCGTAGGGAGACGAGGGAAGGCGAGGGGAGCCCGATGACTGTCGACCCTGCGGAACCGGACACCTTCCGCGAGCAGATCCCTGACGGCCTCGACGACGAGGCCCCGGAGGCGGACGCCGCCGAACAGCACACCGACCTCCAACCGCAGGACGACGACGAGGTGACCCCCCTGCCCGGCGAGGCCGCCGACGCCGACGCGGCGGAACAGGCCCGGGTGGTTCCGCTGGACGAGGAGGACTACCGCTGAGCACCGCTGACCAGCGTGTCCGGGCTGTGTCCGGGCGGTCCGCACCGCGAGAAAACTCGGCTTGAACCCACCAGATTCGGTTACCGAAAAGTACGATGGCCGCGCGGCGCAGAGCGCACTGTGTTCTTAGAGAAAGTGGGAGGCGGCGTGACAGCCATCGAGCAGACCGAGGCAGCGCGTCCGCGGGGCACGCGACTGCCGCGCCGTGCCCGGCGCAACCAGCTCCTGGGCGCGGCCCAGGAGGTGTTCGTCGCGCAGGGCTACCACGCAGCGGCGATGGACGACATCGCGGAGCGGGCCGGCGTCAGCAAGCCGGTGCTCTACCAGCACTTCCCCGGCAAGCTCGACCTGTACCTGGCCCTGCTGGACCAGCACTGCGAGGCCCTGTTGCTGGCCGTGCGCACGGCGCTCGAATCGACCAGCGACAACAAGCTGCGCGTGGCCGCGACGATGGACGCCTACTTCGCGTACGTCGAGGACGAGGGCGGCGCGTTCCGGTTGGTCTTCGAGTCGGACCTCACGAACGAGCCGGCCGTGCGTGAGCGCGTCGACCGGGTCTCGCTCCAGTGCGCGGAGGCCATCTCGGACGTGATCGCCGAGGACACCGGCCTGTCGAAGGACGAGTCGATGCTGCTGGCCGTGGGCCTGGGCGGGGTCTCGCAGGTCGTGGCGCGGTACTGGCTCTCCAGCGAGAGCCCGGTGGCCCGGGACACGGCGGTCGGTCTGCTGACGTCGCTGGCCTGGCGCGGTATCGCCGGTTTCCCGCTGCACGGCACGGAGGCCTGAGCGGCTCACGGGTGCCTGACCGGCCGCTGTTCGCTGCGAGCGTGTCCGCCGGGAGCCGATCGTGTCGCCTCTCCGGGCTAATGTGGACCGGGTACGGCGCGGCTGATCGCGCGAACCGGACCGTCGGAGGGACAAAGCCGTGGAGGTCAAGATCGGCGTGCAGCACGCACCCCGGGAGATCGTGCTGGAGAGCGACCTGAGCGCCGAGGAGCTGGAGAGCATCGTCGCCGCCGCGCTGTCCGGCCAGTCGCCGCTGCTGAGCCTCACCGACAACAAGGGCCGCAAGGTCCTCGTGCCGTCGGACCGCCTGTCGTACGTCGACCTGGGCGAGCCGAGCGTGCGCAAGGTGGGCTTCGGAGCGCTCTGAGGCACCGAGAACCGAGAGAAACGGCCCGGCGGTTGGTTCCGCCGGGCCGTTTCCCGTTCTTCCGCTTCGGGTAGGACGGCAGTGACCCGGTTTGCCCTGACGTATGGGAGTGGCCAGATGCTGCTGATGGAGGCGCTCGGCTCCGGTCTGCTGGGCCTCGCGCTGGCGGGGGTCGCCGTCCGCCTACTCGCGACGCGACTTCCCTCCACCAGAACGGTCCTGGTCAGCGGGGTGGCGGGCGCGCTCTTCGGGGCGTATCTCACGCACATGTCGCTGGGCCCGGGGCACAACACGCTCCTCGCGACCCTGCTGGGCGGCGTCGGCGTGTCGGTGGTGGTCCTGTCCCTGTTGCTGCGGCCGGCCTCCCGTTCCGGGAGGTCCCCTCACCGCGCTCCGCTTTCCGTGGCGTCGCGCGGCTGAGCGCCGCTCGCGCGGCGCCGGAGCCGAGCCCCCGTCGGGACCCGGCTCCAAGCGCGCTGTCTAGCTGTCCGGCTGTCCAGGGAGGGCCGCCGGATCAGGCCGCCAGGCCCAGTGCGGCCATCCGCTTGGTGTGGGCCTTGGTGATCCGGGTGAACATCTCGCCGACGGCCGCCAGGTCGAAGCCCGCCGCCATTCCGTCGACGCCGCCGACCAGCATGGTCGACAGGGCGTCGCGTTCGGCGACCACCCGCTGCGCCTGCGAGAGCGCCTCGCCCATCAGCCGTCGCGCCCACAGCGCGAGCCGGCCGCCGACGCGCGGGTCGGCCTCGATCGCGGCGCGCACCTTCTCGACGGCGAAGCCGCCGTGGCCGGTGTCGTCGAGGACGCCGACGACCAGCGCGCGGGTGTCGGTGTCGAGGTGGCTGGCCACCTCGCGGTAGAAGTCACTGGCGATGGAGTCGCCGACATAGGCCTTGACCAGGCCTTCCAGCCAGTCCGACGGGGCGGTCTGGCGGTGGAAGTCGTCGACGCCCTTGGCGAAGGGCTCCATCGCGGCGGTCG
This sequence comes from Streptomyces sp. RerS4, assembly GCF_023515955.1. GTDB lineage: Bacteria > Actinomycetota > Actinomycetes > Streptomycetales > Streptomycetaceae > Streptomyces. Next base: position 4,702,603 of record NZ_CP097322.1, on the reverse strand, counting down.
GCTCGGCGTCGATCGCCGCGAGCCGGTCGCGCAGCCGCTCGAAGTGGTGGAACTCGGCGGAGGCCATCTTCGCCAGCTCCGCCTTGTCCGCGAGGGTGGGCGCGAGCTTCGCGTCCTCGGCGAGGCGCTCGAAGGCCGCGAGCTCTCCGTACGCCAGCGCGCCGAGCAGGTCCACGACGGCGGCCCGGTACTGCGGCGAGGCCGAGGCGGCCGCCCAGTCCTGGGCGGCGATGCCCGCCCCTTGGGCGGGGGTGCTGTCGTCGGCGGGAGATGCGTTTTCAACGGTCGACATGCTCCGCACAATAGCCGTCCGATAGGCCTCACCGACCACCAGACCTTTGCGCTCTTGGCCTGCCTAAACACGCCTACCTGGTGAATTCACCCAACACAGCTGCGCGATTCCGGGGTACAGTGGTAATGCGCCTGCCGGATACTCGGCGGGCCATCCGAATGAGGATGCCCGGTCGGTGGCCCGATCGGCTCCAACCCGACCGCCCTCGGTGCGGTGCGTACGTCCATGCGTACCGCCTCCGCACGAGGGGCCCCCTCAGCGGCACAAGCGCTTGAGCGAAGGCCAGTGGTCCCGCGCAGCTTCGCACGGCTCCCCCGATCCCGGGTGGGCGCAGTACTGCAAGCCCGGCACGGTACGACCCCCCTCGCCGCCTCGCGCCGCGTCTCACAGAAGAGGCAGCACCCTGACTACGTTCCGAGACCTTGGGATCTTTCCCGAGACGGCCGAGGCCCTTGAGGCCGTCGGCATCGTGTCCCCCTTCCCGATCCAGGAGATGACCCTCCCCGTCGCCCTTTCCGGCACGGACGTCATCGGCCAGGCGAAGACCGGAACCGGCAAGACGCTCGGTTTCGGCCTTCCGCTGCTGGAGCGGGTCGTCGTCCCCGCGGACGTCGAGGCCGGCCGGTCCCGTCCCGAGCAGCTGACCGACGCCCCGCAGGCCCTCGTCGTCGTTCCGACCCGCGAGCTGTGCACCCAGGTCACCAACGACCTGCTGACCGCCGGCAAGGTCCGTAACGTCCGCGTCCTCGCCATATACGGCGGCCGCGCCTACGAACCGCAGGTCGAGGCCCTCAAGAAGGGCGTCGACGTGATCGTCGGCACCCCCGGCCGACTGCTCGACCTGGCCGGACAGAAGAAGCTCGACCTCTCCCGCGTCAAGGCGCTCGTCCTGGACGAGGCCGACGAGATGCTCGACCTGGGCTTCCTGCCCGACGTCGAGAAGATCATGAACTACCTGCCCGCCAAGCGTCAGACGATGCTGTTCTCGGCCACCATGCCGGGCGCCGTCATCGGTCTGGCCCGCCGGTACATGACGCAGCCGACGCACATCCGCGCCGTCTCCGAGGACGGCGAGGGCGCGACCGTCGCCAACATCAAGCAGCACGTCTTCCGTGCGCACAACATGGACAAGCCGGAGCTGGTCTCCCGCATCCTGCAGGCCGACGGCCGTGGCCTCGCCATGATCTTCTGCCGCACCAAGCGCACCGCCGCCGACATCGCCGAGCAGCTGGAGAAGCGCGGCTTCGCCTCCGGCGCCGTCCACGGCGACCTCGGCCAGGGCGCGCGCGAGCAGGCGCTGCGCGCGTTCCGCAACGGCAAGGTCGACGTGCTGGTGTGCACCGACGTCGCCGCGCGCGGCATCGACGTCGAGGGTGTGACCCACGTCATCAACTACCAGACGCCGGAAGACGAGAAGACCTTCCTGCACCGCGTGGGCCGCACGGGCCGCGCGGGCAACAAGGGCACGGCCGTCACCCTGGTCGACTGGGACGACATCCCGCGCTGGCAGCTCATCAACAAGGCGCTGGAGCTCGACTTCCACGAGCCCGAGGAGACGTACTCCACGTCCCCGCACCTGTACGAGCTGCTGAACATCCCCGCCGGCACCAAGGGCGTCCTGCCGCGCGCCGAGCGCACGCGGGCCGGCCTGAAGGCCGAGGAGCTGGAGGACCTGGGCGAGACCGGCGGCCGCGGTGGCCGTGGCGGCCGCGGTCCGGCCGCCGCCGCGGTGGTGACCGAGGAGCGTCCCGCCCGGACCCGTACGCCGCGTCAGCGTCGTCGGACCCGCGCCGGTGAACCGGCCGCGGAGGCCGTGGTCGAGGCCCCGGTCGTCGAGGCCGTGGGCGTGGCGGCTCCGGCCGTGGACGCTCCCGCCGCCGACGAGCCGCGCAGGCCGCGCCGTCGTCGGACCCGGGTGGGCGCGCAGGCCGCCGCCGCCGTGATCGCCGAGGCCGCAGCGGTCGAGGCTCCGGCCGTGGCCGAGGCGCCCGTCGCCGTCGCCGTCGCGGTGGAGGAGGCTCCGGTCGCCGCGCCGCGCCGGACCCGGACCCGCAAGGTCGCCGCCGCCGCTCCCGCCGCCGAGGTCGTGGCCCCCGTGGCACCGGTCGCCGCCGTGGTGGAGGAGGCTCCGGTCAAGCCGAAGCGCGCCCGTAGGGTCGTCGCGCCCGTCGTGGACGAGCCCGACTTCCAGATGCCGCCGCTGGTGGAGCCGGTCCGGGCGCGCCGGACCCGGCCTCGCAAGACGGTCGAGGCCGCGCCGGTCACCCCGGTCGCCGCGGCCCCGGTCGCCGAGGAGGCTCCGGCCAAGCCGAAGCGCACCCGGACCCGCAAGGCCGCCGCCGCCCCGGTGGCGGACGCCGCCGCCGCGGCCCCGGTCGCCGAGGAGGCCCCGGTCAAGCCGCGCCGGACCCGGACCCGCAAGGTCGCGGAGGCCGCGCCGGAGGCGTAGGACCCCGTTGTCACGTACGGCCCCGATCCCCTTGCGAGGGGGTCGGGGCCGTTCTCGTGGGGGGCGGCTACGGACCGGTAGCCTCGGGGCATGAGCAAGCCGCCGCTTCTGACCCTGCCGTCCGTGGCCCGCGCCTACCGTATGGACACCGCGCGCGGGGAGTTCGCCGTGCACGAGGCGGGCGGGGCCGTGCGCGGCACCGCCCTGCTGGTGCCCGGGTTCACCGGCAGCAAGGAGGACTTCATCGCCCTGCTGGAGCCGCTCGCCAAGGCCGGCTACCGGGTGCTCGCCATCGACGGGCGCGGCCAGCACGAGAGTCCGGGCCCGCGCAGGGAGGACGCGTACGGGCTGGAGGAGTTGGCGGCCGACGTCCTGGCGCAGGCGGCGGCGGTCGACGGCGCCGGCCCCATGCACCTGGTCGGGCACTCGCTGGGCGGTCTGGTGGCGCGCGCCGCCGTGCTGCGCGACCCGGCGCGCTTCGCCTCCCTGACCCTGATGAGCAGCGGCCCGGCCGCGATCACGGAGGCCCAGCGGGCCCGTACGGGACTGCTCGTCGCGGCGTTGGAGGAGCTGCGGGACGACATGGCGGCCGTCTGGGCGGCGATGCGCTCCCAGGACGCTCCGGACACGGATCCGGACGCGCCGGAGTTGGCGACCTTCCTGCGGGAGCGCTGGATGGCCACCGTCCCGGAGCAGCTGATCGCCACCGGGCGCGTGCTGATCTCGGAGCCGGACCGGGTGGCGGAGCTGGCGGCCGTGCCGTTGCCGAAGCTGGTGCTGTCCGGGGAGGTCGACTACGCGTGGCCGGTGCCGCTGATGGACGACATGGCGGTGCGCTTGAGCGCGGCTCGGGTGATCGTCGAGGGTGCGGAGCACTCGCCCAATGCGGAGAATCCGCAGGTCACCGCCGATGCTCTAGTGGCGTTCTGGGACCGCTCCACCGGACAGTAGTTAGCTAAGGAAAAAATTTCCTTAGCGTAGGGAATGTTTGCTGTTTACACTTCGTTATCCCTATGCAAGGAGAACACTGACGAAGGGAGAAGCCGTGCGCTTCGAGATTCTGCGCCTGGACGATGTCGACGGAACCGCCGTGGACAGCACCGTCGTGGACGCGGCCTCCGTCAACCGGATCGTGCAGCAGGCCGCCTCGATCGGCCAGCGCATTCTGATCCGACCGGCCGAGACGGCGTCCTCCTGACGCTTCCCGAAACGCCCCCGCACCGAGCTACGGTGCGGGGGCGTTCGCATGCGCGCGTACGGTGCGCGGGGCGCGGGGCGGGGTTCAGGCGCCGCGTACGACCTGGAGCACGCCGTTGATGATCTGCTGGACGGCGATGGCCGACAGCATCATGCCCGCCAGCCGCGTCACCAGGACGACGCCGCCGTCCTTGATGACGCGGATGATCACCAGCGAGTAGCGCATGGTGAGCCACAGCACGAGGTGCATGGCGAGGATCGCGCACCACACCGACACCTGACCGGTGACCCCGTCGGCCTTCTGCACGGCCAGGATGACGGAGACGATCGCACCGGGACCGGCCAGCAGCGGCATGCCGAGCGGGACGAGGGCGACGTTCACGTCCTTCGTCTGCTTGGGCTCGTCGGTCTTGCCGGTGAGCAGGTCGAGGGCGATCAGGAGCAGCAGCAGACCGCCCGCGATCATCAGCGCCGGCACGGAGACGTGCAGGTAGTCCAGGATCTGCTGGCCGCAGATGCCGAAGATGGCGATGACGCCGAAGGCCACGCAGACGGCCTGCCACGCCATGCGGCGCTGGACCTTGGCGGGCCGCCCGGAGGTCAGGGCGAGGAAGATCGGCGTGATCCCCGGGGGGTCCATAATCACAAAAAGCGTGAGAAAAAGGGATCCGAAGACGGCGAAATCAAACACAGTGATGCCTTGCGGGAGAGGGGTGTGACGAAAGAAGAGCGTGGGGAAAGGGGTGGGCGCGGCGCTCAGGCGCGGGCGTCTCCACCGGCGCCGGGAACCGGGAAGGCCCCGGCGGCGCGGCGCGTGATCTCGCCGTAGATCTCGGGGTCGGTCGTGTACTCGCCGAGCCGGCAGGTCTTGCGGCTGCCGTGGTAGTCGCTGGAGCCGGTCGTCAGCAGGCCCAGGTCCTTCGCGAGGCCGCGCAGGCGCTCGCGCGTGGTCGCGTCGTGGTCCATGTGGTCGACCTCGATGCCGTCGAGCCCGGCGGCGGCCAGCTCGGCTATCGCGCTCTCGGGCACACAGGTGCCGCGCTTGACGGCGGCCGGGTGCGCGAAGACGGTGACCCCACCGGCCGCCTTGACCAGGCGGATGGCGTCGAACGGGTCCAGCTCGTGCTTGTGCGCGAACGCGCGCCCGCCGTCGGCGAGCCACTCCGGCGTGAACGCGTCGGAGACGGTGGGCACGACGCCCAGGTCGACCAGGGCGGTGGCGATGTGCGGCCGGCCGACGGAGCCGTCGCCCGCGATCCGCGAGACCTGCTCCCAGGTGATGTCCACGCCCAGCGACCGGAGCTTGCCGATCATCGTCTGGGCGCGGGGGGTGCGGTCGTCGCGGACGAGTTCGCGCTCGCGGGACAGCTCGGGCTCTTCGGGGTCGAAGAGGTACGCCAGCATGTGCATGCCGACGCCGTCGAGGCGGCAGGAGAGCTCCGCGCCCGTCACGAGGGTCAAGCCGGCCGGCAGCGCGGCGATGGCCTCGGCGTATCCCCCGACGGTGTCGTGATCGGTCAGCGCGATCACGTCGAGCCCGGCGGCTGCCGCGTTGCGCACCAGCTCGGCGGGGGTGTCGGTGCCGTCGGAAGCGGTGGAGTGGGTGTGCAGGTCGATGCGCACAGCCGGGCTCCAGGGTTCGGACGGACAGGGGGACACTCCAGGGTACCGCTGCCGCGGACCCGGTCCCGCCCCCGCCCTGGTCGGGCGGGGTGTGGGCTCACACCTTGCCGTCCGGGCTCAGGATGCGCGGGCTCAGGGCGCCGCAGGGCAGGAGCTCCACCTCGGAGCCCGCGTCGCGCAGGTCGGTCAGGACCAGTTCGTCGTACATGAGGAGCCCCGACTGCTCGGGCCACACCACGGCCCACAGCCACAGCCCCCGCGCCTCGCCGGCGAACACGGCCCGGTCGTCCGGCGCCCCGGAGACGTGCCACAGCGGCGTCGGCCGGCCCGCCGCGACGACCTTCGCGTGGGGCGGCGCCGAGACGTCGATGTACGGGCCCGGGTCGGGCGCGTCGATGCCGGCGAAGCGGGAGCCCAGCCCGACGCCCAGTTCCTCCGCGATCAGCAGCAGCTCGCCGATGCCGCCGAGCGGCCCCGGCCCCGAGCAGGCGACGGCCGTGGCCCGACCTCCGCTGCGGTCGTCACCGGCGGCCGCGATCCCGGTGAACAGCCAGCCCACGGGCAGCGGCCACGGCATCCACACCGGCACCTGCGCACGGTTCACCACCACGCCCAGGGCCTCGACGCTGGGCGGGATGACAGGCTGTAGCGGATGGACCGGTCCGTGCACCGCGCACTGCCAGGAGTCGGCGAACAGGCCGGGCGCTCGGACCCGGCCACCGCACTTCGGGCAACTCGGTTCGCCCCTCATAAGAAGCACGCTCCTCCCAGCCCGGCGCGCCGTCAAGGCGCGATCACCCGTCCGGATGTCATCCGTACCCGCGGGCGCGCGGCTCAGTCCCGTGCGGCGCCAGTCCCGTGCGGCGCCAGTCCGGTCCGACGTCAGTCCAGTGCGACGGCCGTACGCAGAGGGTCCCGCAGATCGGTGCCGCGCGCGAGCCAGCGCTCCTGGAGGGCCGCGGCGCCGTGGACGCGCTTCCAGGCGGCCTCGTTCGCCGTCATCGGCAACAGCGGCAGGAAGCGGACGGGGTCCATCGGCTCGTCCAGGAGCAGGTCCTCGACGAGGCCGCCCGGCTCGGCGACGAGGACCGAGCTGAACGGCGCCCCGTCCCAGAGCGGTTCGCCCACGTCCAGCGAGGCACCGGGCGCCACGATCAGCCCCTCGACCACCGGGGAGGCCGCCAGCACCGCGAGGGGGCGCAGCAGTTTGTCGGTGGGCGCGAGGCCGGCCCGTACGGTCAGGACCAGCTCGGCGCGGGGTCCGCGTACGGGGTCGGCGACCGGGTCGGTGGGGTCGGTCATCGGGTGCGCGGACATGCCGAGCGTCGCGTACCGGACGAGGTCGTCGGAGGCGAAGCGGAGGACCTCGATGCGGTCGGTGCCCAGGAAGGTGACGGCGGCGCGGGCGTCGGGTTCACCGAACGCTTCACGCAGTCGAGCCTCGACGAGGGCCAGAATTTCTGCCATGGACCGAGCATAGAACTCGTATCAGGCGGGTAAAGGGCGGCCCCTGACCATCCGTCGGCTGATAGTGTTGACAGCTGTTCGGGGCCGCGTGCAGAAGCACGTCTCGGCGCTCCGGCGACAGGACGTCCTCCACGGAGGACCGGCCGGAGGAGGTGGGGCTGCGATGGATCGAAGTCGATCGTGCAGTACCGATCGCTCTTCCGCTTCGCCGGCGGGCACTTTCCGCCCCCTGTGATCGTCTGATCATCAGTAGAAGAGCGACGGCAGAACGTTTGTCCTCCCGTCCTGTTTCCTTCCGTCCGCCCGGGTCCGCCCGCCCGCGCTCACGGAGGGCCTCCCACCCGTACGGCTCGCAGCCGTGCGCGCGAAGGAGCCTGCCATGTCGATGCTGCCCTACCTCCGTGCCGCCGTCCGTCCCGCCCTGCGCCGGTCCACCCCCGTCCTGCCCGGCTACGACACCACCCGCGACCCCTCCGCCAGCAGCGCGGTCGTCGACTGCGCCGTCTACCGCGACGGCCGACGCGTGGAGGGGACCGCCTGCCTGTCGCCGCGCGAGGCGATGCGGCGCGTGCGCGAGGCGGGCGGCTTCGCCTGGATCGGGCTGCACGAGCCGACCGAGGCCGAGTTCGCGGGGATCGCCGCCGAGTTCGGGCTGCACCCGCTCGCCGTCGAGGACGCGGTGCACGCGCACCAGCGGCCCAAGCTGGAACGTTACGACGACACCCTCTTCACGGTCTTCAAGACCATCCACTACGTCGAGCACGCCGAACTCACCGCGACCAGCGAGGTCGTGGAGACCGGCGAGGTGATGTGCTTCACCGGCCCCGACTTCGTCATCACCGTCCGGCACGGCGGGCAGGGTTCCCTCAAGGGCCTGCGCCACCGCCTCCAGGGCGACCCCGAGCTGCTCTCGCGCGGCCCCTCGGCCGTACTGCACTCCCTCGCCGACCACGTCGTGGACGGCTACATCGCGGTCGCCGCGGCCGTGCAGGACGACATCGACGAGGTGGAGAGCGACGTCTTCGCCGCCCCCGCCAAGGGCGCCGTCCGGGGCGGAGACGCGGGCCGCATCTACCAGCTCAAGCGCGAGGTCATGGAGTTCAAGCGGGCGGTGTCCCCGCTGCTGCGGCCGATGGAGCTGCTGAGCGAGCGGCCCATGCGGCTGGTCGACCCGGACATCCAGAAGTACTTCCGCGACGTGGCCGACCACCTCGCCCGGGTGCACGAGCAGGTCATCGGCTTCGACGAACTGCTGAACTCGATCCTCCAGGCCAACCTCGCGCAGGCGACCGTCGCCCAGAACGAGGACATGCGCAAGATCACCTCCTGGGCGGCCATCATCGCCGTGCCCACGATGATCTGCGGGGTGTACGGGATGAACTTCGAGCACATGCCGGAGCTCCACTGGAAGTACGGCTACCCGATGGTGATGGCCTCCATCGTCGGGATCTGTTTCACCATCCACCGCGCCCTGCGACGCCACGGCTGGCTGTAGGCCGCGCGCGGCCGGGTGGCTACCCTGTGCGCATGACTCTCAGCTCGCTCGACCTGGCCCTCGTCGAGGAGGCCTCCAAGAAGTCCGGCCTGATCTGGGTCCGCGGCGCGGGCGCCGACCGGGCCCTGTGGCACGCCTGGGTGGACGGCGCCGCGCACGTGCTCGGCGACGGTCCGGGTGAACAGCCGTTCCCGGGACTCGCCGACGGGTCGGCTGCCGAGGTGACCGTGCGCAGCAAGGACAAGGGCGGCCGGCTCGTCGCCTGGACGGCGGCCGTACGGGAACTCGCGCCCGGCAGCGAGTCGTGGCAGAACGCCGTCGCCGAGCTCAAGGGCAAGCGGCTGAACGCGCCCGACTCCGAACGGATGACGGAGCGGTGGGCGCGGGAGTGCCGGCTGCTGCGTCTGGAGCCGGTCGCCGTCGCCGAGAAGCTGCCGGTCGTCTCGCTCGCCGCGGCCCCGCTGCCGTCCTCGGCGATCACCCGCCGGGCCATTCCGGCGGGCCTGCCGAAGCTGCTGCTGAAGCGCAAGAGGAACAAGCGCTGACCGCTTGAGGGGCGCTCAGCCGCCGCTGGGGTTCGCGCCCTGGCCGGATCCGGAGCCGGCGCTCCTGGAGGGCGCCGGGGTGCCCGTACCGGCGCCGCCGCCCGCGCCGGCGCCGCCCTTGCCGTCCTTGGTGGTGGGCAGTTGGGAGCCGTAGTCCACGGTCTGGTCCTGCGAGGGCGGGTCCAGCGGGAAGGGCTTGCCCCACTCCGACAGCTCCACCCGGCCCGCGCCGCCCGCCCGCTCCATGAGCAGCGGGTACGGGGTGCCGTCCAGGGACACCGACAGCTTGCCGCCCCTGCCCGCGTCCGCCGACACCGGCACCACCCGGGTCTGCCCGACCTTCGTGTAGGCGCCCTTGGTGAGCTTGCCCTGGAGGCCGAGGAGCCCGTCGAGCAGGACGTGCATGTCGGTGAAGCCGCGGAACTGCTTGTACGAGGGATCACCCTCGGGGACCTTCACGTACTTGTCGCCGAGCTTGCCGGCCGAGTCCGACGTCCCCCAGAAGGCCGCGCCCGCCTTCAGGTACAGCTGCTCGCCGACCCGCAGCAGCTGGAAGGTGGTGTCGTCCTGCGACTTCACCTCGCCGGAGCCGCCGTCGGCCTTCAGCCGCATGTCGAGCGTGAACGATTTCCCGCCGCTGACCAGGGTCCCCGACAGGTGGACGGATGACGCGCCCGTGGCCGCGGCCTTCGCCTGGTCCTCGATCTTGTCGGCGCTGAGCTTGCCCACGCCGTTCGTGCCCTTGTCGGGATCCTCCACGACACCGCCGCAACCGGTGCCGGTGACGGCGAGGCCCGCGCAGAGGGCGCCGATGAAGGCGGCCCGACGCAGCCGTGCGGCAGGGGTGTAGGCGGTCACGGGCGGGGGCCTCTCGTCGGCGGGTCTGCGGGCAGCAGGCAGCGTACCCGGCGCGGGGGCCGCCTCCACCGGACCCCCGCCACGCCCTCACCGCGGGCCCCGCGCCCCCCGGGCGGACGGCCCCACCAGGACGCTTGCCGGCGGCACGGGCTAGCCTGGGGCACGACAGGACCGTCGATGGACGCACCAGGAGGCGCTCGTATGGCTGCAGGCGCCCCGCGGATCTTCGTCTCGCATCTGTCGGGTGTGCCCGTCTTCGACCCCAACGGCGACCAGGTCGGCCGCGTCCGCGACCTCGTCGCGATGCTGCGCGTCGGCGGGCGCCCGCCCCGGCTGCTCGGGCTGGTCGTCGAGGTCGTGAGCCGGCGCCGGATCTTCCTGCCCATGACCCGGGTGACCGGGGTGGAGTCCGGGCAGGTCATCACCACCGGTGTGGTCAACATGCGGCGCTTCGAACAGCGCCCCACCGAGCGACTGATCCTCGGTGAACTCCTCGACCGCCGCGTCACCCTCGTCGCCACCGGCGAGGAGGTCACCGTCCTCGACGTCGCCATCCAGCAGCTGCCGGCCCGCCGCGACTGGGAGATCGACCGGATCTTCGTCCGCAAGGGCAAGGGCGGCGCCCTGCGCCGTCGGGGCGAGACGCTGACCGTCGAGTGGTCGGCGGTCACCGGTTTCTCGCTGGAGGAGCACGGGCAGGGCGCCGAGAGCCTGGTCGCCACCTTCGAGCAGATGCGCCCGGCCGACCTCGCGAACGTCCTGCACCACCTGACGCCGAAGCGGCGCGCCGAGGTGGCCAACGCCCTCGACGACGACCGGCTCGCGGACGTCCTGGAGGAGCTGCCCGAGGACGACCAGGTGGAGATCCTCGGCAAGCTGAAGGAGGAGCGCGCGGCCGACGTCCTGGAGGCCATGGACCCGGACGACGCCGCCGACCTGCTCTCCGAGCTGCCGGAGGACGACCAGGAGCGGCTGCTGACCCTGATGCGGCCCGACGACGCGGCCGACGTTCGGCGCCTGCTGTCCTACGAGGAGCGCACGGCGGGCGGCCTGATGACCACCGAGCCGATCGTGCTGCGGCCCGACGCGACGGTCGCCGACGCGCTGGCCCGCGTACGCCAGTCGGACCTGTCGCCGGCGCTGGCCGCGCAGGTCTACGTGTGCCGGCCGCCGGACGAGACGCCGACCGGCAAGTACCTGGGCACGGTCCACTTCCAGCGGCTGCTGCGGGACCCGCCGTTCACCCTCGTCAGCTCGATCGTGGACACGGACCTGCCGCCGCTGCGCCCGGACGCCTCGCTGCCCGTGGTGACCAGCTACCTGGCCGCGTACAACATGGTCGCGGTGCCCGTCGTCGACGAGAGCGGCTCGCTGCTGGGCGCCGTCACCGTCGACGACGTACTGGACCACCTCCTGCCGGACGACTGGCGCGAGACGGACTTCCACTCCGAGGAGGCCGTACGTGGGCACTGACCGCAACCGCGCGGAGGCGGGTCGCGAGCGGCGTCGGGAGCGGCGCGAGCACGCCCGCGAGGGTTTGTCGGAGCGGCTGGAGGAGGCGGCGGAGCGGCTGCGCACCGATCGGCCGGAACGTTCCGCCGAGCGGGCGCGGGCCGGCTCCCTCGCGGGGGCGAGCGCGCTGTCGCGCACGCGCGTACGGCTGGACGTACCGCGCCCGTCGCGCCGCAGACTGCTGCCGGAGTACGACCCGGAGGCCTTCGGCCGGCTGTCGGAGCGGGTCGCCCGCTTCCTCGGCACGGGCCGGTTCATCGTCTGGATGACCCTGGTCATCGTGGTGTGGGTGTTGTGGAACATCTTCGCCCCCGACCACCTGCGCTGGGACCGGTACCCCTTCATCTTCCTGACGCTGATGCTGTCCCTGCAGGCGTCCTACGCCGCCCCGCTGATCCTGCTCGCGCAGAACCGGCAGGACGACCGCGACCGCGTCACGCACGAGCAGGACCGCAAGCAGAACGAGCGGTCCATCGCGGACACCGAATACCTGACGCGGGAGATCGCCGCCCTGCGGATGGGTCTCGGCGAGGTCGCGACGCGCGACTGGATCCGGTCGGAGTTCCAGGACCTGATCAAGGAGATGGACGAGCGGCGGCTATTCCCGTCGGAGAGTGACGAAGGCGACCGCTAGCGGGCTTTCCTCGGGCAGGCTACCGAGCCGTACCATCGGGACATGGCTACCGACACAAGCTCCGCCGCCGTGCCCGAGCAGGACGCGATCCTGGACGCGCTGGCGACGGTGAACGACCCCGAGATCCACCGGCCGATCACCGAACTCGGCATGGTCAAATCGGTGGAGATCGGCGAGGGCGGCGCCGTCGCCGTCACGGTCTACCTCACCGTGTCGGGCTGCCCCATGCGCGAGACCATCACCAAGAACGTCACCGAGGCCGTCGAGAAGGTCCCGGGCGTCACCACCGTCACCGTCACCCTCGACGTGATGAGCGACGAGCAGCGCAAGGAGCTGGCGGCCACCCTGCGCGGCGGCACCGCCGAGCGCGAGGTGCCGTTCGCCAAGCCGGGCTCCCTGACGCGCGTCTACGCGGTCGCGTCCGGCAAGGGCGGCGTCGGCAAGTCCTCGGTCACGGTCAACCTGGCCGCCGCCATGGCCGCCGACGGGCTGAAGGTCGGCGTCGTGGACGCGGACATCTACGGCCACAGCGTGCCGCGCATGCTCGGCGTCGACGGCCGCCCGACCCAGGTCGAGAACATGATCATGCCGCCGTCCGCCAACGGTGTGAAGGTCATCTCGATCGGCATGTTCACCCCGGGCAACGCCCCCGTGGTCTGGCGCGGCCCGATGCTGCACCGGGCGCTCCAGCAGTTCCTCGCGGACGTGTTCTGGGGTGACCTGGACGTGCTGCTGCTGGACCTGCCGCCGGGCACCGGTGACATCGCGATCTCGGTCGCCCAGCTCGTGCCGAACGCGGAGATCCTCGTCGTGACCACCCCGCAGCAGGCGGCGGCCGAGGTCGCGGAGCGGGCCGGCTCGATCGCCGTGCAGACCCACCAGAAGATCGTCGGCGTCGTCGAGAACATGTCGGGCCTGCCGTGCCCGCACTGCGACGAGATGGTCGACGTCTTCGGCTCCGGCGGTGGCCAGAAGGTCGCCGACGGGCTGACGAAGACGGTCGGCGCGAGCGTGCCGGTCCTCGGCACCATCCCGATCGACGTGCGGCTGCGCGAGGGCGGCGACGACGGCAAGCCGGTCGTGCTGTCCGACCCCGACTCCCCTGCGGGCGCCGCGCTGCGCGCGATCGCGGGCAAGCTGGGCGGCCGCGCCCGCGGCCTGTCGGGCATGTCCCTGGGCATCACCCCGCGCAACAAGTTCTGAGCTCCACCCGCGACGGCACCGTTGGATGTCCAACGGTGCCTTTCGCATGGGCGCGGCGTACGGGACGACCGGCCGGGCTACTCGTACGTGCCGAGGTCCGCGATCGCGCAGAAGCCGAGCCCGTACGCGCTCATGCCGCGCCCGTACGCGCCCAGGTGGACGCCGCGTCCGGTGGAGCCGGCCAGCACCCAGCCGAACTCGGACTCGCGGTAGTGGAAGGGCGTCGGCTCCCCGTCCACGGGCAGTGACAGCGTCGACCAGTCGGGACCCGTGAGGTCGTCGGCGAGTTCCCACGCCGCCTCGGTCTGCTGGTCGAGCCAGTGGTCGCGCAGGCTGTGGTCCATCTGCTGCGGCCAGCTGTAGGCGAGCAGCCCGGAGCCGGCCAGCCAGGCGGCGGAGGCGACGGAGGTGGCCTCCAGGACGCCGGTGCCGTCGCCGCTGCGACGGTTGGGGTTGCCGGCGACGGTGACCACCACCGCGAACCGCTCCTTCTCGCCGGTGGCGATCTCGCCCCGGGCGGACGGCTCGTCGCCGTGGCCGGTGGAGCCGTGCTCGACGGTGCCGTCGGCTCCGGTGCCGACCTGCATGAGCCAGCGGGGGCCGGTGAAGGCGCCGTCCAGCCCGTACCAGGGGAAGTCGGCGGCCAGGAACCGTTCCGCCGCCCGGCGGGCCGCCGGGACGGGCGCGGCGGGCTCCTGGGGCGGCGCCGGGGGCGGGGCCGGCGGCGGGGTCTGCTCGGACTCGGGGGGTTCGGCGGCGGGGGCTTCGGCGGGCTGCGTACCCACCCGGCTACTGCTCGTCGTCTCCATCAGGGCGGCCTCTCGTTCCGTGGGGTCCGGAACGGCCCTCCCCCTCGCGTCGCTGGGGGGACCCCCTCCGTCGGGCGTCCTCGGTCCGGACAACAGATGGAGGATAGCCATCCGCCCCCCGGATCGCCGGGCAGGCCGCGACTCAGGTGGCGTCGGCGTCGAAGGGGGTACGGGCCTCGGGGGCCGGGGCGGCGGGCTTCTTCAGCAGGTCGGGACCGCCCGCGACGGCGGGCGTGGCGGCGGCCGGGGCCGGCGCGGCCTCCTTGCTGTTGACGGCGTCCGTGACGTCGTTCAGCTCCTTGCGGAGGTCGAAGCTCGTGCGGATCTCCTTGAGGTCCTCGTTCTCCGTGAGCTGCTTGCGGATGAAGTTCTTCGGGTTGAGGTCCTCGAACTCGAAGTCCTTGAACTCCGGGCCCAGTTCGGAGCGGATGTCCTGCTTGGCGCTGTCGGAGAACGAGCGGATCTTGCGGATCACGCCGCTGATGTCCTGGATCACCTTCGGCAGCTTGTCCGGACCGAAGATGAGGATGGCGAGCACCACGATCGTGACCAGTTCGAGTGCGCCTATGTCGTTGAACACCTTGCCGCTCCTCGACTCTCTCCATGCGGGCCTGGTCAACGGTACCCGGCGATGCCCGCGCTCCCCTACGCCGGTGCTATCCCACTTCGGGATTCACCCCGGCGTCACGCGCCATTCGTGTCATGATCCGTCCGCCGAACCGAGTACCACGTCCAGCGTGCGCTCCCTGCCCTCGCGGAGCACGGTCAGGGTGAGGCGATCACCGGGGCGATGGGCCCTGATCTTGATGATCAGCTCGTCCCCGCCGTGGACGCGGACCCCGTCCACCTTCGTGATCACGTCGTCGGGCCGGATTCCGGCGCGGGCTCCGGGGCCGCCCGCGACCACGGAAGGCTTGCCGTCCTCGCCCTTGGCGCCGACCCGGGCTCCGTCGCCCGTGTACTGCATGTCGAGGGTGACTCCGATGACCGGGTGGGTGGCGTGACCGGTGCGGATCAGCTCCTCGGCGACGCGCTTGCCCTGGTTGACCGGGATGGCGAAGCCGAGGCCGATGCTGCCGCTCTGGCGCCCGCCGTCGCCGTCCTCGCCCTTGTCGGCGCCGCGGATCGCGCTGTTGATGCCGATGACGTGGGCGCGGGAGTCCAGGAGGGGGCCGCCGGAGTTGCCCGGGTTGATGGGGGCGTCCGTCTGGAGGGCGTCGACGTAGCTGATGTCGCTGCCGTCGCCCTTGTCGCCGCCCGCGGTGATGGGGCGTCCGGTGGCGCTGATGATGCCGGCGGTGACGGTGTTGGACAGGTCGAAGGGGGCGCCGATGGCCACCACCGGGTCGCCGACCTGGACGTTCTCCGAGTTCCCGAGCGCCAGGGGGCGCAGGCCGCGCACGCCGGAGACCTTCACGACGGCCAGGTCGTAGCCGCTGTCGCGGCCGACCAGCTCGGCGACGACGCTCTCACCGGTGCTGAAGGTGACCGTTATGTCCTTGGCGCCGGCGACGACGTGGTTGTTGGTCAGGATGTGGCCCTGGTCGTCGAGGACGAACCCGGTCCCGGTGCCGCCGCCCCCGCCGCCGCGCACGTGCAGGGTGACCACGCCGGGCAGGGCGGTGGCGGCGATGCCGGCCACGCTGTCGGGGGCCCGGTTCTTGTGCTCGGCGGCGGCCTGGGGGAGCTCCAGGCGGGTGTTGCCGGCGCGCTCGGCGAGGATGCCCAGGTAACCGCCGACTCCGCCCGCGAGGAGGGCGACGACGGTCGCGAAGGCCAGCGCCCGCCCGAGGCCGGGGGCCCGGCGGGCCTTGCCGGGGTCGGCCGGCTGGAGCGGGGTATCGGCCCAGGGGTCGTAACGCGGACCGGGACCCGGCGCGACATCGAGCACCGCGAAGGTGTCGGGAGCGCCAGGGCCCGCCGCCCCGACCCGGCCCTCGCCGGTCGGGCCCTCGCCGGCCGGCGGGCGGTCGGTCGGGACGTGCGCCGCGGGCTCGGGCGACGGGGGCGGGGGCGTCGGGGGCTGGGGCCGGCTCCACCACGACGGAGACGGTTCGGTCTGCTGACTGTCGGACATGGAACGCTCCCCGCGGGCCTGTCGCGCCGCACGGGGCGCACCTCCCGTCGATTCAACCAGGTACCGGGGCCCCCTGGGGGCCAAGGGGCCCAGGGGGCCCGGTTCCTCGGTCAGCGGGAGAGCGAGACGGGCTGCGCGGTCGCCGGGGCGGAGGGGGACGCGGCGGTGGGGAGCCGGCCCACCGGTCCGAGGCTCGGCATCCCGCCGGGGCTGGGCAGCCGGTCGCGTACGACCGCGTCGGTCAGCGGCAGCGAGGGGCCGGGGCGGGCGGCGGGGGCGTCACCCCGCGCGTTCGGCTCGATGGCCTCCAGAGGAAGGGAACCCCCCAGCGCGATCGCGGCCAGCGACACCGCTCCGGCCGCGACGAACGCGAAGCGGCGCCGGGGGCGGCCCACCTCGTGGATACGGAACCCCTCGCGCACGCCGGGCGCCACGGCCGGGGCGACGTACCCGAACGTGGCCGACGGGTCGGCGCCCGGCGGCCCGGACGGCCCGTCGGGCCCGCCGCCCGGCAGGCCCTGCAACCGGGCGAGCAGCCCGGCGGACAGCGGCGGCGGCGCGCTCTCCACGAACATGCTCTTGAGCCGACGCTGCGCGTCCGCCTCGGCCTTGCACTTGGCGCAGGTCGCCAGGTGGGCCAACACCCGCTCGCGGGCGTCGTGCTTGAGCTCCCCGTCCACCAGGGCGGCGAGGCGGTCGCCCAGGTGCTGTTCGGCGGGTGACGGACCGGTGCCGCTCACTCGGCTCCGCCCTCTCCCCCGGCGCCCGGGGCGCCCACCGCCACGCCCGCGAGGGCGCGCTGCTCGGCGCGGGCGGCGGGAGACCGGTGCTTGAGCGCCTTGCGCAGGTGCGACCGGCCACGGTGGATGCGGCTGCGGACGGTGCCGAGCTTCACGCCGAGGGTGGCGGCGATCTCCTCGTAGGACAGCCCCTCGATGTCGCAGAGCACCACGGCGGCCCGGAACTCGGGCGCGAGGGTGTCCAGCGCCTGCTGCACGTCGGCGTCGAAGTGGGTGTCGTGCAGGACCTGCTGGGGGGACGGCTCGCGGCTCGGCAGCCGCTCGGCGGCGTCGTCGGCGAGGGCGTCGAAGCGGATGCGCTGCTTGCGGCGCACCATGTCCAGGAAGAGGTTGGTCGTGATGCGGTGGAGCCAGCCCTCGAAGGTGCCCGGGGTGTAGGTGGACAGCGACCGGAAGACGCGGACGAAGACCTCCTGCGTCAGGTCCTCGGCGTCGTGCTGATTGCCCGTCAGGCGGTAGGCGAGACGGTAGACGCGCGCGCTGTGCGTGCTGACGATCTCCTCCCACGTGGGAGGAGTCCACGCCTGGGAGCCCGCATCGGCGGCAAAGGTCGCGGTGGTTGCGGTGGTCGCGGTGTGGAAACGGTCAGCGATGTCGGTCACGGATTTCGGCTCACCCGCCGACCAGAAGAGACGCCTCAGAACGCCTCCACGATCCACAGGCGCAGCCGCACCTCCCCTATCGGCTCTGGTGGTGTCCAGTGGAGCCCCTACCATAACCACCCCTCCCGTCAGCTCTGGATAAGCCTTTTTGCATTAACTTTGCCCGGATACCGGGCGCCCGACCGTCGATCTGCCCGGCGACGTCCCCTCTATCCCGCCTCCACCCCTCCCAACGCCCGGTCCCATCTGCGGGTTCCCGACGTCAGCGGATACAGTCACCGTTGCGCCAACTATGGGGACAGGAGAGGGTCATTAGCGGCAACCGGCAGACGAGCTGGGCGTTCGCCGACGCGTTTGTCGCCGAGGACGACGCTCTGCGATGGGCCCGCGACCGGTCCAGGGAAGCGGGGCTGCGCTCCGTGTCCCCCGGCACCGGGGCCGCGCTGCGACTGCTCGCCGCCACGGCCGACGCCAAGGCGGTCGCCGAGATCGGCACCGGCACCGGGGTCTCCGGCATCCACCTGCTGCACGGCATGCGCCCGGACGGCGTGCTGACCACGGTGGATCCCGAGGCCGACCGGCAGGCCTTCGCCCGCCAGGCGTTCCGCGCCGCCGGCTTCGCCGGCAACCGGGCCCGCTTCATCCCCGGCCGCGCGCTGGACGTCCTGCCCCGGCTCGCCGACGGTGGCTACGACCTCGTCTTCTGCGACGGGGACCCGTCCGAGTCCCTCGACTACCTCGCCGAATCGTTGCGGCTGTTGCGTCCGGGCGGGCTGGTGTGCTTCGAGGGCGTCTTCGCCGACGGTCGCACCGTCGACTCGGCGGCCCAGCCGGTGGAGGTGATCCGGGTCCGCGAGCTGCTGCGCAGCGTCCGCGAGAGCCCGGCGCTGGAGGCGGCCCTGCTCCCGGTGGGCGACGGCCTGCTCTGCGCGGTCCGCCGGTAGGCGGCTCGGCGGCGTCCGCGAGGGTCCGGACGCAACACCGCCCCGGGCGCCAGGGGCGGCCGGGGCGGTGCAGAGTCGTTCAAGGTGTCGGGCTTCAGCCGACGACCTTCTTGAGGGCGTCACCCAGGGCGTCCGCCTCGTCCGGAGTCAGCTCGACGACAAGCCGACCGCCGCCCTCGAGCGGTACGCGCATGACGATGCCCCGCCCCTCCTTGGTGACCTCGAGCGGGCCGTCGCCCGTCCGCGGCTTCATGGCCGCCATGCTCGTTCCCCTTCCTGAAACCAGCTCATCGTCAGCCGACGGCCCCGTTCAGGCGCCTAGTACCCGGCATCGAACACATTGCTTCCCGGCCATTATCCCGCATGTCAGGACCCGATGACCAACATCGCATGGGAACGCTTGCGCAACGCGCTCGGCCAAAACCACTCATTTCGGGGACGGGCCTGCGATACTTCGCCGCCACTCCCGGCCGACGCCGCCCGTTCCGTTTGACGCACATCACATGCCCGGCCGTCGCCCCGTCCGCCATGCTGACCCTTGGACCGGTCGGTACCGGCCGGTAGCCAAGCCCGCGACGAAGGGGGACCCCCGCCATGGCCGACAGCGTGCTCTACGAAGTCACCGACGGACTCGCCACCATCACGATCAACCGGCCCGACGCGATGAACGCCATGAACACCGAGGCCAAGGTCGCGCTCCGCGACGCGGTCGAGGCGGCGGCCGGTGACACGGCGGTACGGGCGGTCCTGCTCACCGCCGCCGGCGACCGCGCGTTCTGCGTGGGCCAGGACCTCAAGGAGCACATCGGCAACCTCGCGGCCGACCGCGAGAACGGCTCCTCCCTCACCATGAGCACCGTCGCCGACCACTACAACCCGATCGTCCGGGCCCTCACCGAGATGCCCAAGCCCGTGGTGGCGGGCGTGAACGGGGTCGCGGCCGGGGCCGGCTTCGGCTTCGCGCTGGCGGCGGACTTCCGGGTCGTCGCCGACACCGCGTCCTTCAACACCTCGTTCGCCGGGGTCGCGCTCACCGCCGACTCGGGGGTCTCCTGGACCCTCCCCCGCCTGATCGGCGCCTCCCGGGCCGCCGACCTGCTGTTCTTCCCGCGCTCGGTGAATGCGCGGGAGGCGTACGAGCTGGGCATCGTGAACCGCCTGGTGCCCTCGGACTCCCTGCGCGCGGAGGCCGAGAAGGTCGCCCGTACCCTCGCCGCCGGTCCGACGGTGGCCTACGCCGCACTCAAGGAGTCCCTGGCCTACGGGACCGCGCACTCCCTCTCCGAGGCCCTGGAGCGCGAGGACGTCCTCCAGGCCCGCGCCGGCGCCTCCGAGGACCACGCCATCGCCGTCCAGGCCTTCCTGGCGAAGCAGCCGCCGCGCTACCTGGGCCGCTGACGCCGCGCCGCCGCTACCCCTCGCGGGAGGCGCGGGAGGCACGCGAGACGCAGCCCGCGAGGTGGTCGTTGACCAGGCCGCAGGCCTGCATCAGCGCGTAGGCGGTGGTCGGTCCCACGAAACGGATGCCGGCCTTCTTCAGGGCCTTGGCCAGGGCCGTGGACTCCGCGGTGACGGCCGGTACGTCGGCCAGGCGCTTCGGGGCCCGGCCCGCCTCGGCCGGGGCGTGGGACCAGATCAGCGCGTCCAGCTCCCCCGGCTGCCAGCCGGCCAGCACCTCGGCGTTGGCGAGGGTGGCCTCGATCTTGGCCCGGTTGCGGATGATCCCCTCGTCCCCGAGGAGCCGCTCGACGTCCGCCGGCCCGAATTCCGCGACCGCCGCGATCCTGAAGTCCGCGAAGGCTTTGCGGAAGCCCTCGCGGCGGCGCAGGATCGTCAGCCAGGACAGCCCGGACTGGAACGCCTCCAGGCACAGCCGCTCGTACAGCGCGTCGTCCCCGTGGACGGGCCGGCCCCACTCGGTGTCGTGGTAGGCGATGTAGTCCTCGGTGGCCACGGCCCACGCGCAGCGCGGCCCGCCGTCCGGTCCGGGGACCAGGCCGAGGTCGCTCATCGCTCGTCCTTCCCGAGGTCGACGCGCGGCCCCTGCCCCCGGTGCCGGTCGGCGGGCGGGGCGGTGGCCGCGGCGGCGGTCAGCTCCGCGATCCGCGCGTCGCGCTCGGCGAGCTCCGCCGCCAGCCGGTCGAGTACGTCGTCCACCTCCGCCATCCGGTAGCCGCGCGGCGCGACGGGCAGGCGCAGGGCGTCGATGTCGGCCCGTACGACGGGACGGGTCTCCGGGAGCGCGTCGGCGACCCGGTCGGGCTCCGCCTCGGGCAGCACGGCCTCCGAACCGCCGCCGATCACCGCGAGGGTGACCGCGGCCACGACCACGACCAGCGCGATCAGCAAGAACCAGAACACGATCAACTCCCCTGAGAGACTCCGGCCACCAGGTTAAGGTCGCAGACGAGGCGCGAGGGTCGCCGAAGGAGGAAAGAGCGGGATGCTGCGACTGGGCAGGCGCGAGTTCGACACCCACGAGCCGGTGATCATGGCCATCGTGAACCGGACCCCTGACTCCTTCTACGACCAGGGCGCGACCTTCCTCGACGAGCCCGCCCTCGACCGGGTCGAGCGGGCGGTCGCCGAGGGCGCGGCCATCATCGACATCGGCGGGGTCAAGGCGGGGCCCGGCGAGCACGTGGACGCGGCCGAGGAGGCCCGGCGTACGGTCGGTTTCGTGGCGGAGGTACGCCGCCGGCACCCCGACGTGGTGATCAGCGTCGACACCTGGCGGCACGAGGTCGGCGAGGCCGTGTGCGAATCCGGGGCCGACGTCCTGAACGACGCGTGGGGCGGCGTGGACCCGAAGCTCGCGGAGGTCGCGGCCCGCTACGGCGTCGGGCTGGTGTGCACCCACGCGGGCGGGGTCGAGCCGCGGACACGGCCGCACCGTACGACGTACGAGGACGTCGTGGCGGACATCCTGCGCGTCACGGTCGGCCTCGCGGAGCGGGCGGCGGCCCTCGGCGTACCCCGGGAGTCGATCATGATCGACCCGGGGCACGACTTCGGGAAGAACACCCGCCACTCCCTGGAGGCCACCCGCCGCCTGGGCGAGATGACCGCGACCGGCTGGCCGGTGCTGGTGTCGCTGTCCAACAAGGACTTCGTCGGCGAGACCCTGGACAAGCCGGTCAAGGAACGCCTGCTGGGCACCCTGGCCACCACGGCCGTCTCGGCCTGGCTGGGCGCCCAGGTCTACCGCGTCCACGAGGTCGCGGAGACCCGCCAGGTTTTGGACATGGTCCGCTCGATCCAGGGCCACCGACCCCCGGCGGTGGCCCGCCGGGGGCTGGCCTGAGCCCAACGGCCCGGCCGCTGGGCTACTTGCCGGCTTCCTTCGTGACCAGGGCGATCGCCTCCTCCACGTCGTCCGTGACGTGGAAGAGGTAGAGGTCCTTCTCCGAGGCCTTGCCCTGGGCGATCACCGTGTCGCGCAGCCAGTCGATCAGGCCGCGCCAGTACTCCGTGCCGAACAGCACGATGGGGAACCGGGTGATCTTCTGCGTCTGCACCAGCGTCAGCGCCTCGAACATCTCGTCCAGCGTGCCGAGCCCGCCCGGCAGGACGACGAAGCCCTGGCTGTACTTCACGAACATCGTCTTGCGGACGAAGAAGTAGCGGAAGTTCAGGCCGAGGTCGACGTGCTGGTTGAGGCCCTGCTCGAAGGGCAGTTCGATGCCCAGGCCGACGGAGATCCCGTTCGCCTCGCGCGCGCCCTTGTTGGCGGCTTCCATCGCGCCCGGACCACCGCCGGTGATGACGGCGAAGCCGGCGTCGACGAGCGCGTGCCCGATCTTCACGCCCGCCTCGTACTCCGGCGAACCGGCCGGCGTGCGGGCAGAGCCGAACACGCTGATCGCGGGCGGCAGCTCCGCCAGCGTCCCGAAGCCCTCGATGAACTCCGACTGGATGCGCAGGACCCGCCAGGGATCGGTGTGCACCCACTCGGAGGGCCCGGCCGTGTCCAGCAGCCGCTGGTCCGTCGTGCTGCCCGCCTGCACCTGGCCACGCCTGCGCAGCACCGGCCCGAGCTGCTGCTCCTCGGGCCGACGACGAGCGTTGCCTTCGGGGTTGCCCATGATGTGCTCCCTCCTGCTGATCGTTGGATCAGGGTAGGCGCACGAAGGTGACGACGAGCGGAATTCAGGAGGTCAGCCAGGCGCGGAGTCGTTCCTCGCAGTGGAGGATCGCCTTCGTCTCGACCCGCTCGTCGACCTTGTGCGCCAGCAGGGCGTCGCCCGGTCCGTAGTTGACCGCCGGTACGCCGAGCGCGCTGAAGCGGGACACGTCCGTCCAGCCGAACTTGGGCATCGCCCGGCCGCCGACCGCCTCCATGAACGCGGCCGCCGCCGGGTGGGAGAGGCCGGGCAGGGCGCCGCCCGAGAGGTCGTCGATCACGAACTCGTCGACGCCGCAGTCCGCGAAGACCTCGCGGACGTGGGCGATGGCGTCGTCCACGCCGCGGTCGGGGGCGTAGCGGAAGTTGACCGTCACCGTGCACACGTCGGGGATCACGTTGTTGGCGACGCCGCCCTCGATCCGGACGGCGTTGAGGCCCTCGTGGTACTCCAGGCCGTCGATGACGGGCTTGCGCGGCTCGTAGGCGGCCAGCTTCGCCAGGATCGGGCTCGCGGCGTGGATGGCGTTGGAGCCCATCCAGCTGCGGGCGGAGTGCGCGCGCTCGCCGCGGGTGCGCAGCAGGACGCGCAGGGTGCCCTGGCAGCCGCCCTCGACCTCGGCGTTGGAGGGCTCCAGCAGGACGGCGAAGTCGCCGGTCAGCCAGTCGGGGTGGGCCTCGGCGACCTTGCCGAGGCCGTTGAGGTCGGCGGCGACCTCTTCCTGGTCGTAGAAGACGAAGGTGAGGTCGCGGTTCGGCTCGGGGACGGTCGCGGCGATCCTCAACTGTACGGCGACCCCGGACTTCATGTCCGTGGTGCCGCAGCCCCACAGGACGCCGTTCTCGTCGAGGCGCGAGGGGACGTTGTCGGCGATGGGGACGGTGTCGAGGTGCCCGGCGAGGACGACGCGCTCGGCGCGGCCCAGCCGCGTCCGGGCCACGACGTTGTTGCCGTGACGGTCGACGGTGAGGTGCGGGAGGGCGCGCAGCGCGTCTTCCACGAGGTCGGCGAGGACCTTCTCGTCGCCGCTCACGGAGGGGATGTCGACGAGCCGGGCGGTCAGCTCGGCAGCGTCCAGGGTGAGGTCCAGCTCGGATTCGGACATGGCTCTGACCCTAACGCCCCGGGATGGGCGGGTACCGGGTGCGTCCGGCCCATGGACGCGTCATATGACTCAAGTACGGTGGGCCGCGTGTCCGAGACCCATCGCTCCCGTCCTCGCCGTCGGCGGCCCCTGCGCAGGGCCGCGGCGGGTCTGCTCGTCCTGTCCGCCGTGATCGGTTATTGCGTGGTGCAGCGCGCCTCGAACGGGGGTGGCGCCCCGTACTGTTCGGTCACGGCGTCCGGGTTGGGCTCCGGCTCGCCCGGCGGCGACGCGGAGCGGACGTACGAGATGACCCCGGAGCAGGCGGCGAACGCGGCGACCATAGCGGCGGTCGGGCTCTCCAAGGGGCTGCCCGACCGGGCGGTGACGATCGCGCTGGCGACGGCGATGCAGGAGTCGGGGCTGCGCAACCTCGACCACGGCGACCGGGATTCGCTGGGCCTGTTCCAACAGCGGCCCTCGCAGGGCTGGGGCACCCCGCAGCAGATCATGGACCCGGTGTACTCGGCGGGGATCTTCTACGACCGGCTCGTCGAGGTGAAGGGGTACGGGCGGCTTCCGCTGACGGTGGCGGCGCAGCGCGTGCAGTTGAGCGGTTTCCCGGAGGCCTACGCGAAGCACGAGCCGAACGCGACGGTGTTGACGGCGGCGTTCGGCGAGGGCGCCGCGGGCGCCACCCTGTTCTGCTCGGGCCCGGCCCCGAAGCCGGGCGATCCGGAGCGGATCCGGGCGGAGCTGGCCCGGGACTTCGGCAAGGAGATGCCGGTCGCCGCCGGTCCTGCGGGCGCCGCCTCCGGCGCCGGGGAGACGGGCGCCCGTCCCGCGGCGCTCGGCGAGATGGTGGTGCGGCCGAAGGCGGCCGGCGGGCCGGACCGGGAGCGGCGGGCGCGGGCGGTGGCGCACTGGGCGGTGGCCCGCTCGAAGGACCTCGGGATCACGGGCGTCGCGTACGCGCGCTCGGACTGGACGGCCGGCGCGGACCGGGGTCGGTGGATGCCCCGGGGCACGAAGGCGGACGCCCCGGGTGCGGGGCGCGAAGAGGTACGGATCTCCACGGGCCGCTGAGCACGCCCGGCCGATCCGCGTTTCCGATACCGGTCGCGCGTACGAGGGATCACCCGCGCGGAGGTTCCCACGGAGCCGCCGCGATGCCGCCGTCGGGCACGGAACCGCTGGTGGGCGCGCATTCCATGCGTTTGTCGCGGAAGCCGATTAAACGATGCGTTACCGATCCTTTACCCGACGGGTCCGCAACTCCACCCACCCCGGGAGCGGTTGTACCGGCGTACTCAGCCGCTACCGCTTAGGAGCATCATGTCCCTCCCCCTGACCCGTCGGATCGCCCGTGCCGCGCTGCTCGTCGCAGCCGGGACCGCGCCCGTGGTCGGTGCGGCCGGCGCGGCGAGCGCCGCGGACCTGCCGCAGTTGGGCGCGCTCACCGCCCCGGTCGCCTCTGACATCCCCGCCGACACCGCCGCGCCGGTCGAGGCGGCCACCGATGTGGCGGGCACCGCCACCGAGGCCGTGCCGGCCGCCGCTCCCGCCGCCGAGGTGGCGGGCGGTGCGGGCCAGATGCTGGGCGGCCTGCCGGTGGCGCAGCAGCTGCCCGTCTCCCAGCTGCCGGCGCCGCAGCTGCCGCTGGGCGGCCTCCCGCTGGGTGGCTGATCCGCCGCCTGCGGACGCCGAAGGGGCCGGGAGTGGGAACTCCCGGCCCCTTCGGGCTGTTTCGGACCGGCTCAGCCCAGGCGCTTGACGGCGGCCGCGACCCGCTCGTCGGTGGCGGTGAAGGCCACCCGGACGAAGGAGGCGCCCGCCTCCCCGTAGAAGTCGCCCGGTGCCACCAGGATGCCGAGGGACGCCAGGTGGGCGACGGTGTCCCAGCAGGGCTCGTCCCGCGTCACCCACAGGTAGAGGCTGGCCTCGCTGTGCTCGACGCGGAAGCCGTGCGCCTCCAGGGCGGTGCGCAGCGCCTCGCGGCGGGCGGCGTAGCGGGCGCGCTGCTCCTCGACGTGGGTGTCGTCGCCGAGGGCGGCGACGACCGCGGCCTGAACGGGGGCGGCGGTCATCATGCCGCCGTGCTTGCGGATCTCCAGCAGCTCACCGAGGACGTCGGCGTCGCCCGCGATGAAGGCGGCACGGTATCCGGCCAGGTTGGAGCGCTTGGAGAGCGAGTGGACGGCGACGATGCCCGCGTAGGAGCCGCCGCAGACGTCGTCGTGGAGGACGGAGACCGGTTCGGCCTCCCAGCCCAGTTCGAGGTAGCACTCGTCGCTGAAGAGCAGGATGCCGTGCTCGCGCGCCCAGGCCACGACGCGGATCAGTTCCTCCTTGGCGAGGACCTTTCCGGTGGGGTTGGACGGCGAGTTGAGCCAGAGCAGCTTCACGCGGGCCGGGTCGAGGTCGGTGGTCGGGTCGTCGTAGACCACGGGCTCGGCGCCGCACAGCCGCGCGCCGACCTCGTACGTGGGGTAGGCGAGCCGGGGGTAGGCGACCTGGTCGCCGGCGCCGAGGCCCAGCTGGGTCGGCAGCCAGGCCACCAGTTCCTTGGAGCCGACGACCGGCAGGACGTTGCGGTGGCCGGCGGCGCTCGCGCCGAGGCGCCCGCGCAGCCAGCCGGTGATCGCGTCGCGCAGCGCGGGCGTGCCCCACACCGTCGGGTAGCCCGGGGAGTCGGCGGCGTCGGTCAGGGCGCGCTGGATGAGAGCGGGCACGGGGTCCACGGGGGTGCCGACCGACAGGTCGACGATGCCGTCCGCGTGGGCCGCCGCCGTGGCCTTGTACGGCTCCAGCTTGTCCCAGGGGAAGGTGGGGAGACGGTCGGATACTGCGGCCACGGTTTCTCTGCTCTCTGTGCGCTGGTGCGGTTTCGCCCAGGTGAAACGGCTCGGTCCCGCGCGGCGGAAGTGCCGTACGGGACCGAGGGGCGCGTTCAGCCGGGGACGGTCAGTGCCCGGCGTTGATGTCGGCGGGCTGACCGGCGACGAAGGGGTGGTCGCGCTCGATCAGGCCGAGCTTGGAGGCACCACCGGGCGAACCGAGCTCGTCGAAGAACTCGACGTTCGCCTTGTAGTACTCCTTCCACTCCTCCGGGGTGTCATCTTCGTAGAAGATGGCCTCGACCGGGCAGACCGGCTCACAGGCCCCGCAGTCGACGCACTCGTCCGGGTGGATGTACAAGGACCGCTGGCCCTCGTAGATGCAGTCGACGGGGCACTCTTCGATGCATGCCTTGTCCTTGACGTCGACACAAGGCTCCGCGATGACGTAGGTCACGCTCTCGTTCCTCCTCGGTAGGGCTGTCCATTCGCGCGGGAGCGCGGCGTCGTCGATGCCCGCACCTAGTATCTCCGTTCCCGGGCACGATCCGAACAGGAGGGGCGGACAGAGCTGTGGAAATCACTGCCGGTGGACTGCTGGAGATCCGTATCACCCCGGCTGACGTGGGTAAACGAGTCTCTGTACGACGGGTGGAGGGCGGCCGGAGCGACGCCCCGGCCTTCCTCGACACGGTCGGGGTTCTCACATCCTGGACCGGGGGTGTGCTGACGATCACACGCAAGGACGGCGTCAGCGTCCACATCCCGGAATCCTCGCTGGTCGCGGGCAAGACGGTGCCCCCCGCACCCGCCCGGCGCAGGGGTCCGGCGGCGTCCTTCGAGGAGCTGACGCGGGTCGGCGCGCGGGCCTGGCAGCCGCTGGAGAGCGAGCCGCTGGGCGAGTGGGTCTTGCGGGCCGCCGGCGGTTTCACCCGGCGGGCGAACTCCGTACTGCCGTCGGGCGACCCCGGTATACCCGTGGAGGAAGCACTCGCGCGAGTGACCGCCTGGTACGCGGAGCGTGGGCTTCCGGCGTACGTACAGGCCGCGACGGGTGCCCTCGGCACGCAGGAGCTGCTCTGCGCGGAGCTGGAGGGGCGCGGCTGGGACAGGGAGGTCTCGGCGGAGGTGCGTATCGGGGCGCTCGCGCCGGTCGGGGACATCGACACGGACGTGGCGCAGGTACGGCTGACCCGGGAGCCGGACGCGGACTGGCTCGGGCGCTACGGGCGGGTCCGGGATCCGGAGCTCGCCCGTCGGGTGCTGGTGGCGGGGCCGTCGGTGTGGTTCGCCTCGCTGGGCGCCGGCCGGGCGATCGGGCGGTGCGTGGTGGACGGCCGCTGGGCGGGGTTCGCGGCGGTGACGGTGGACCCGGAGTACCGCCGGCGGGGCCTGGCGACGGCGGTCATGGCGGCGTTGGCCCGGCGGGCGCTGGAGGAGGGTGCCTCGGCGGCCTGGCTCCAGGTGGAGGCGGACAATCCGGGGGCGCGGGCGCTGTACGAGGGGATGGGTTTCGCGACCCACCACACCTACCACCACTTCCGGGCGGGCCGGTGAGCGCGGCGTCGCGGGAGATGTTCGCGGCGGAGGCCCGCTCCGAGCGGCCGGACCTGGCGCTGCTGTGCCTGCTGCTGGGGGCGGAGGCGGATCCGGAGCTCGACGACGAGCGGGTCCGGGACTGGGCGCAGATCGAGCTGGACCGGCTCGCGGGGATGCTGCCGTACGGGCTGCGGGACGCGCGGGCGTGGGCGTCGGCGGTGACGGAGCTGCTCGGGGGCCGGATGGGTTTCCACGGCACCCCGGCGGACTACGACCGGCTCTCGTCCTCGCTGCTGCACGAGGTGCTGCGGCGTCGGCGGGGCTTGCCGATCCTGCTGTCGGTGGTGTGGCTGGAGGTGGCCCGGCGGGCCGGGGCTCCGGTATACGGGCTGGGGCTGCCGGGGCACTTCGTGGTCGGGTTCGGGGATCCGGAGGAGGGCGTCGTCGTGGACCCGTTCGCGGGCGGGGCCTCGCTCGGCGCGGGTCCGGCGGAGTTGGCGCAGGGGCCGCGGACGCCGGCGCGGACGCTGGACATCGTGCTGCGGATCCTGAACAACATCCGCGCCTGGGCGGCGGCGCGGCCGGAGCAGTCGGCGGTCGCGCTGTGGGCGCTGGACCTGGCGCTGCTGCTGCCGTCGCACCCGGCGGCGCTGCGCTACGAGCGGGCGCGGCTGCTGGTGGAGCGGGGTGCGTTCCAGGAGGGCGCGGTGGAACTGGACGCCTACGCGTCGGTGGTCGACGCGGTGGACCCGGCGGCCGCGCAACGCATCCGCTCCGAGGCCAGCTCGGCCCGCGCCCTGCTGAACTGACGGCTCGCCGCCCCGGCCCGTACCCGCCGGGTGGGTGAGCCCGCTCGCCACCCTGGCGGCCGTCTTCGGCCGCCGAGGCCGAAGTCGACCGCTGTGCCACCGGCGGCGTCCGGGCCTTCCTCGCCGCCTACGCCCGACCCCCGGGGGAGAGAAGCACCGTATGACCTGGACCGAACGCATCGTCACCCGCGACGGCGTCCGCATCGCCTGCCGTGACCGGTCGGGGCCCGGACGCCCCGTCGTCCTGCTGCACGGCCTGGCCGGCCACGCGGGGGAATGGGACGCCGTGGCCCGGGACCTCAGCGCCCGCCACCGCGTCGTGGCGGTCGACCAACGCGGCCACGGCGCCGCCGAACGCCGGCCCGGCGACGTGTCGCGCGCCGCCTACGTCGCCGACGTCCTCGCCGTACTCGACGCGCTCGACCTGCGGGCGCCCGTACTCGTCGGGCAGTCCCTGGGCGGCCATGCCGCCCTGCTCACGGCTGCCGCGCACGCCGATCGCATCCACGCGCTCGTCCTGGTCGAGGCGGGACCCGGCGGGCCGAACCCCGGGGTGCAGGACGAGATCGGCGGATGGCTCGACGCGTGGCCGACCCCCTTCCCATCGCGGGAGGAAGCCGTCCGCTTCTTCGGCGGCGGGGCGGTCGGCGAAGGCTGGGCGGCCGGCCTGGAGGAGCGCGAGGACGGCTGGTGGCCCCGCTTCGACCGCGACGTCATGGTCGACTCCCTCGCCGAGAACGCCACCCGCTCCTTCTGGGACGAGTGGGCGCGGATCACCTGTCCCACCCTGGTCGTCCTCGGCCAGTGCGGCATCATCGCACCCGAGGAGATCGACGAGATGCTCCGCCTGCGACCGGACACGGCCGCCCTGAGCATCCCCGGCGCGGGCCACGACCTCCACCTCGAACGCCCCGACCTGCTGCGGCGCGTCCTCCGGGACTTCCTCGGCGACGCCGAGCGCTAGGTCGTGTCTTGGGCCGGACGCGGCGCGGCCCCTTCCCGGGGTCGGGGAGGGGCCGCGCCGTGGTGCCGGGGTGGGTGTCAGCTCGCGTTGGTGTCGATGGTGACGGTCCGTTCGGCCGTGGTCTTGCCGACGAGGGCCTTGCCGAGGGCGCCCGCCACGTCCTGCGGGGTGACGGGGGTCTTGGCACCGGTGCCGCGCGTGATCAGGACGCCGTCGAAGGTGTTCCCGTAGGTGGCCTTGAGGGCTTCCAGGTCGTACTTCTCGACGAGGCGGCCGTCCACGACCGTCATGCTGAGGATCTTCGGCAGGGACTTGGCGCCGAAGGGCAGGGACTTGCCGCCCGCCTTGACGATGGCGGGGGCGGACATCGCCGGTTCGGCGAACTCCTTCATCGCCCGGTCCAGTTCGGCCTGGGTGACGGTCGGTTCCTTGGTGGTGGTGGGCAGTTCGACGGCCGGGGCCTTGCCGCTCGCGACGAACTCCCGGAACGCCTTGATGACCTGGTCGACGGAGGCGTCGACGTCGAGTCCGGTGCCGGCCTTGCCGGGGACGGCGACGGCCTTGCCGGTGTCGAACTTGATGGTGCCCTCGGAGGAGGAACCGGCGCCGCCGGCCGCCTCCTGGAGCGCGACCCGCAGCTTCTCCTCGTCGGCCGGCATGACGGCCTCGGCGGTGCGCTCGACGCCGAACAGCGAGCCGATGACGGTGACGGGGTTGTAGTCGCTGCCCGCCGCGTTGCGCACGGTGGTCTGGCTGTCGAGCGTGAGGCCGGCCTTGTCGGGCTTCAGCTCGACCTGCTTGCCGCCGACGGTCAGCGGCAGCGGGGCCGAGGCGCGGTCGCCGAAGGCCTTCTGGAGCTTGGTGACGGCCTCCTCGCGGGTGCCGCCGATGTCGACGCCGAGGACGGTGGTGCCCTTGGGGACGTCGGAGTGGTTCATGAGCAGGCCCGCGCCGTACGCCACGCCGACGAGGGCCACGAGGCCGCCGCCGAGGAGGGCCAACTTGGAGCGGCCCTTCTTCGCGGGCTTGGCCGACTTGGCGGAGCCCGCGGGCGCGCTCGCGTTCGTCGCCTTGGCGGTCTTCTTGCCGCCCTTGGAACCCTTCGCGCCCTTCCCGGCGGGGGCCGGCGGGGCGGGGACGGGGCGGTCCTGCCGCGGCGGCTGCGGGCCGGGGGGGGGGCGTCGGCATCGCGGCCGCCGGCGGGACGGGGCCGGGAGCGCCGTACCGCTCGGACGGGGCCTCGGGACCCGGCCAGCGCGGCGGCTCCTCGGCGCCCACCGGAACGGTGCCCAGCGCGGGCCCGCCGGTCGGCCCGGCGGGGTCGGAGAAGGCCGGGAAGGCCTCCGTCGAGGACCGGCGTCATAGCCGTCGTACGAGTCGTACGCCGGGGCGGGGTCGCCCTGCGGCCCGCCCACGCCGGGGCCGCCGACCGACGGGGCCGGGGCGAAACCGGCTCCGGTGCCGTGCGCGGCCGGGGGCTGCGGGTGGCCCGGGGCGGCCGGGGCGCGAAGCCCCGCCGGTGCCGCCCGTGCCGCCGGCGCCGCCGGGCTGCGGCGGCACGGCGGAGCCGCAGCCCGCGCTCGGCGGCGCCGGGGCGCGGAGGCCGGCGGCGGGGTGGCCTTGCGCGGGGCGAACCAGCCGCCGGCCGGCGGCTCCGACTGGCCCTGCCGGTCGGGGCCGGCGTTCGCCGGAGGCGCCGGGCGGCCGGCGCCGGGGACGGGCGGTGGGGCGCGCGGGCAGGGCGGCCCGTACGGGCGCGGCGGCCGGGGCCGGAGCGTCCTGCGCGGGGCCGGCCGATCGGCGCTCGCCGGGGCGGCGGCCGGGCCGCCGGCCGAGGCGCCGCCCTTGACGGGCTTGCGCACGACGACGGGCGGGATGGGCCGCGAACCCGGAATGTTGATCCGGATCCGGGTCGTCAGGGTGGTCTCGGTCTTCGGCCCGTCGTTGTCGGGCGTGGACGGGTTCGAGGTCACAGGATTCTCCTCCGGGGCGGTCGCCGCGTCAGGCCGAGGTGACACGGCCGTGGACGGATACTGGCCGGTTCCGTACGGCGGCGTACCCGAGGGGTAGGCGGCTCCACCGTGGCCATGGGGCCCGGGGGACGAACTGTCAGTTTCACGACTCAAGGCAGGTTCTCCCGGTTGGCTCCGCCGCCCGTCATACCGTGCGCGGGCAGCTCGGCGGCCCGTCCACCATACTGGCCGCGACCCGGGCACAACTGACCACGGGGAATCCCGGGTTCCTCTTGACGTTCCACGGGGTCTGACCCGAGGGCCCGTCAAACCCCCTCAAGCCGTCCCTGATCGGAGGACGGCCAGGCGCGACGGGGCGCCGTCAGCGGGGCTTCGGGGCCGAAACGGGTCGCTCGACGGGGCCGCGCATCGTGGCGCAGATCACAGCGATGACGCTCCCCCCCAAAAGGTACGCGTACATACCGATTCCGGAGGAACCGAGCAGGAAATCCCCTTCGGGACGGGGCACCCCGAGCAGGACGTACGACAGGAACCAGCCGGCCGCCCCCACCCCCACGCCGAGCCCACCGCCGAGGAGGAGGCGGGCCCCGAGGAACAGTCCGAAGAGGGCGAGCAGGGCCAGCAGCAGCCCGGCCGGGAGCCACAGGTCGACGACGAGCCAGCCGGCCCCGCCCGTCAACACGCCCAGCGCGAGCAGGCCCAGGAGGGCGGCGATCCGCCCGGGGGTCATCGCCGTGGTCATGCCTCCACCCCCGCGAAGAGGTCCCGCTCACGGGTGCCGGCGGGGGCGCCGGAGGTGCCGTGCGCCAACTCGTAGTACTCGCGGGCGAAGAGCGGCTGCGCCAGGTCGTTCGAGAGGGCGAAGAAGGGGCCGTCGACGGCGATCTGCGTCGCGTGCGCCCGCATGGCGGCCGCCTTGGCCGCCGCGTGAACGCCGCCCGGCCGCGCGTCGTCGCCCCCGTCTTCGCCCTCGTCACCGATCTCGGCGGTGATCCGCTCGTCGG
The DNA here is from genome assembly GCF_023515955.1 of Streptomyces sp. RerS4. GTDB lineage: Bacteria > Actinomycetota > Actinomycetes > Streptomycetales > Streptomycetaceae > Streptomyces. Next base: position 4,669,762 of record NZ_CP097322.1, on the reverse strand, counting down.
CGACCACCCCCGGTACGTCCTGCGGGCTCGCGTGGCCGGGGAAGGCGAGCGTGGCGCCGGCCGTCCGCAGCCGCTCGAAGCCCGCCTCGACCACCGAGCGCGGGACCCGGTTCCAGTAGATCTTCCCGATCGCGTGCGGGGCGCCGAGCTCCGGGCGCCAGGCGGCGTCGGCGGCCAGCTCGGCGGCGCGCATGGCCACCCGGTGGGCCTGGATGTGGTCGGGGTGGCCGTAGCCGCCGTCGGGGTCGTAGGTGACGAGGACCTGCGGCCGAAGTTCCCGGATCACCTCGACGAGGTATCCGGCGGCCTCGTCCACGTCGGCCGACCAGAAGGCTCCGGGGCGCTCGTTCTGCGGGGCGCCCATCATCCCCGAGTCGCGAAAGCGCCCCGGGCCGCCGAGGAAGCGGTGGTCGGTGACCCCCAGCTCCTTCATCGCGGCGGCCAGCTCGCCGACCCGGTACGCGCCGAGGGTGTCGTCGCGGTCGGGCGCGAGGTGGGCCAGCTCGGCGGGGATGACCTCGCCCTCCTCGCCGAGCGTGCAGGTCACCAACGCGACGTGGGCGCCCTCGGCCGCGTACTTGGCCATGGTGACGCCGTTGTTGATCGACTCGTCGTCCGGGTGCGCGTGCACGAGGAGCAGACGACGGGCGGGAAGACCGTTCATGGGGTCAGCCTACGAGCAGGACCTACAGCTTGAGGCCACTGATCATGCTCGCCACGTTGGACGTGAGCTGGCTGAGGGTGGGTGCGACCGTCGAACTCGCCAGATAGAACCCGAGCAGCACGCAGACGAACGCGTGGCCCGCCTTCAGTCCCGACCTCCGGACCAAAAGGAAGACGACGATCGCCAGCAGCACCACGGCCGAGATCGATAGTGCCACGGCGTTTCACCTCCACGTCGAGCGGACATCGGTACGCGTACTCATGCTCGGTCGGAGTCATACCCACCGTGCGCTACGGATCATAACTATCCGTGCCGGCGCATCGATCGAATTCCGGCAGCACGAGGGGCGCATGCCGCGCACGCTCGGGGGCATACGAGGGCCGGCCGGGAAGGCTGCGCGCCTTCCCGGCCGGCTGTGGGCACCCGCACGGCCGCACCGCACCCAGGGTGCCGAGCCCGTAAGTCGGGGCAGAAACGGTCAAGTTACCCCGGTGTTACGGGCGTTAGAGTGAACGGAACCCACACGGGACCGCGCGCACGGGGGTGGCTTGAAATGATCGCCGGGCTGGGGCTCGCGAGACGGATGTTCCACGGGGCACACGAGGAACTGACGGCCGCGGTCCGCTCCGCCGCCCCCGGGGACCTCGGCCGCTGCCCGCTCCCCGACGCCAACAGCCCGGCCTGGCTGCTGTGGCACATCGCGCGCGGCGAGGACCGCAACCTGTCCGAGATCGCGGGCGTGCCCCAGCTCTACGTGGCCGGCGGCTGGGCGGAGCGTTTCGGCCGCCCGGCGGACCCCCGCGACACCGGCTACGGGCACACGCCCGCGCAGGCGGCCGCCTTCACCGGCGCCGGCGCCCCCGGCCCGGCCCCGCTCCTGGGCTACCTGGACGCGGTGTTCGAGAAGCGGGTGGAGCGGTACCTGACCACCGCCCCGGCGGGCGACCTCGACCGGATCGCCCCGAGCCCGACCCTGGGCACGGCCGACACCGTCGAGGCCCGACTCGCCTCGCAGCTCGCGGACACGCTCGCGCATTTGGGCCAGCTGGGCCTGCTCCTCGCCGCGCCCGCGAACCCCCCTGGCTAGTCCTCGGGCGGCGGCGGGACCACCTGTTTCTCGGCGGCGAAGTGGCAGGCCGAGGGGTGGGCGGGCGGGCCGGTCGGGAAGACCTTCGGGACCGCCAGGAGCGGGACCTCCGTCGTGCAGATCTCCTGGGCCTTCCAGCAGCGGGTGCGGAAGCGGCAGCCCGACGGCGGGTTGGCCGGCGAGGGGACGTCACCGGTGAGGATGATCCGCTCGCGGTGGGCGCGGGCCTCGGGGTCCGGGACGGGCACGGCGGACAGCAGCGCCTGCGTGTACGGGTGCGTGGGGTGCTCGTAGATCTCGGTGTCGGTGCCGATCTCGACGATCCGGCCCAGGTACATGACGCCGACCCGGTCGGAGATGTGCCGGACGATCGAGAGGTCGTGCGCGATGAACACGTACGAGAGGTCGAACTCGTTCTGGAGGCGGTCCAGGAGGTTGATGACCTGGGCCTGGACGGAGACGTCGAGGGCGGAGACCGGCTCGTCTGCGACGATGACCTCCGGTCGCAGGGCGAGGCCGCGGGCGATGCCGATGCGCTGGCGCTGGCCGCCGGAGAACTGGTGCGGGTAGCGGTTGATGTATTCGGGGTTGAGGCCGACGACGTCGAGGAGTTCGCGCACCCTGCGGCGCCGGTCGCCCTTGGGGGCGGCCTCGGGGTGGATCTCGTAGGGCTCGCCGATGATGTCGCCGACCGTCATCCGGGGGTTGAGCGAGGTGTACGGGTCCTGGAAGACCATCTGGATGTTGCGGCGGACGGCCTTGAGGGCGCGGCCGGACAGCTTCGTGATGTCCTCGCCCTTGTACGTGATCGCGCCGGCCGTCGGGCGTTCGAGGTGGACGAGCATCCGGGCGACGGTGGACTTGCCGCAGCCGGACTCGCCGACGATGCCGAGGGTCTCGCCGGCGGCGAGGTCGAAGGAGACCCCGTCGACGGCCTTGACCGCGCCGACCTGCTTCCTGAAGAGGACGCCCTGCGTCAGCGGGTAGTGCTTGACCAGGTCGCGGACCTCCAGGATGGCCTCAGGCATCGAGGCACTCCTTCCAGAAGAAGCAGGCGCTGGAGCGGTCCGGGCCGACGTCCAGGAGCGGCGGGACCTCGGCCCGGCAGACGGGCCGGGCCATGGGGCAGCGCGGGTTGAAGGCGCAGCCGGGCGGGATGGCCAGCAGGTTGGGCGGCAGGCCCTTGATGGCGTACAGCTCCTGGCCCTTCTGGTCCAGGCGCGGGATGGAGTCGAGCAGGCCGCGCGTGTACGGGTGCGCGGGCGCCTTGTAGATCGCGTGGACGGGAGCGGCCTCGACGATCCGGCCCGCGTACATGACGGCGATCTTGTCGGCGACGTCGGCGACGACGCCGAGGTCGTGGGTGATCAGGATGAGGCCCATGTTGAGCTCGCGTTGGAGTTCGGCGAGCAGGTCCATGACCTGGGCCTGGACGGTGACGTCGAGGGCGGTGGTCGGTTCGTCGGCGATGATCAGGGAGGGTTCCAGGGCCAACGCCATGGCGATCATGATGCGTTGGCGCATGCCGCCGGAGAACTGGTGCGGGTAGTCGCCGACGCGTTCCCGCGCGGCCGGGATCTTCACCCGGTCCATCAGCTCGACGGCCTTGGCGCGGGAGTCCTTGCGGGACATGCCGCGGTGGACCTCGTACATCTCGCCGAGCTGGGCGCCGACGGTGAGGACGGGGTTGAGGGCGGACAGGGCGTCCTGGAAGATCATGGCCATCTCGGCGCCCCGGACCTCGCGGCGTGCGTCCTCGTTCAGTGTGAGCAGGTCGCGGCCCTTGAAGAGGATCTCGCCGGCGGTGATCCGACCGGGCGGGGTGTCGAGGATGCCCATGACGGCCTGGGCGGTGACGGACTTGCCGGAGCCGGACTCGCCCAGCACGGCGAGCGTCTCGCCCTCGTCGACCGAGTAGTTCACGCCGTTGACGGCCTTCGCGACGCCGTCGCGGGTCTTGAACTCCACGTGCAGGTCGCGGACTTCGAGCAGCATCTGCCGACTCACTCCTCAGCGCAGCTTGGGGTCGAGGGCGTCGCGCACCGCGTCGCCGAGCATGATGAAGGCGAGCACGGTCAGGCTCAGGGCGCCCGCCGGCCACAGCAGCATGTGGGGGGCGTTGCGGATCTGGGAGGCGGCGTTGGAGATGTCGATGCCCCAGGAGACCGTCGGGGGGCGCAGGCCCACACCCAGGAAGGACAGGGTGGCCTCCAGGGCGATGTAGGTGCCCAGCGCGATGGTGGCGACGACGATGACGGGCGCGACGGCGTTGGGGGCGACGTGCCGCAGCAGCATGCGGGCGTTGCCGGCGCCGAGGGCGCGGGCGGCCTGGACGTAGTCGTTCTGCTTGGCGGTGATCACCGAGCCGCGGGCGATGCGGGCGATCTGCGGCCAGCCGAGGAGCACGATGAAGCCGACGACGGGCCACACGGTGGTGCTGGTGACGACGGACAGGAACACCAGGCCGCCGAGGACCACGGGGATGCCGAAGAAGATGTCGGCGACGCGGGAGAGCAGGGCGTCGCCCCAGCCGCCGAAGAAGCCGGCGAGGCCGCCGAGCGCGGAGCCGAGCAGGGCCGCGCCGAGGGTGGCGCAGACGCCGACGGTGATGGACGCGCGGGCGCCGTACACGGTGCGGGTGTAGACGTCGCAGCCCTGGGTGTCGTAGCCGAAGGGGTGGCCGGGCTGAGAGCCCTGCTGTGACTTGGACAGGTCGCACTGGAGGGGGTCGCCGCTCGCGATCAGCTGCGGCCAGATCGCGATGAGGACGAGGAAGAGGATGAGCAGCGCGGAGACGACGAAGACGGGGTTGCGGCGCAGCTGGTGCCAGGCGTCGGACCAGAGGCCGCGGGCCTTCTCCTGTGGTCCGGGGCCGGTGGTCTTCGTCGCCCCCTCGATGCTCTCGGCTTCCTCCAGTGCGAGGTCCATGGCTCCTCCCTGACCGGTGGGTGCGACGGACTCGCGGGGGCGGGGTCCGACCGGGTCGTAGCCGCCGGGGCCTTCGGGGCGCTCGGGCTCAGGCATAACGGATCCTCGGGTCCAGGACCGCGTAGAGCAGGTCGACGAGCAGGTTCGCCAGCAGGAAGACGATGACGAGGATGGTCACGAAGCCGACGACCGTGGGCGAGTTGTTGCGCAGGATGCCCTGGTAGAGCTGGTAGCCGACGCCGTGGATGTTGAAGATCCGCTCGGTGACGATGGCGCCGCCCATCAGGGCGCCGATGTCGGTCCCGATGAAGGTGACGACGGGGATGAGGGAGTTGCGCAGCAGGTGTCGGGTGACGACCCGCCGGCGCGGCAGGCCCTTGGCGGTGGCGGTGCGGACGTAGTCGGCCTTGACGTTCTCGGCGATGGAGGTCCGCGACAGGCGGGTGACGTAGGCGAGGGAGACCAGGGCCAGGACGACGCCCGGCAGGATCAGCTGGCCGAAGGGGGCGTCCGGGGCGACGGTGGGCCGCACCCAGCCCCATTTCACGCCGAAGACGAACTGGAGCAGGTAGCCGGTGACGAAGGTGGGCACCGAGATGACGACGAGGGTCAGCACCAGCAGGGTGGTGTCGATGGCCCGGCCCCGGCGCAGACCGCTGATGACGCCGAGGGTGATGCCGACGATGATCTCGATGACGATCGCCACGACGGTCAGGCGCAGGGTGACGGGGAAGGCGCTCGCCATCAGCTCGGTGACCTTCTGGCCGTTGAAGGCGGTGCCGAAGTCGCCCTGGAAGATCTGACCCATGTAGTGCAGGTACTGCTTCCACAGGGGCTGGTCGAGGTAGAGGTCCTTGCGGATGCGGGCGGCGGTGGCGGGGTCGGGGGCCTTGTCGCCGAACAGGGCGGCGACCGGGTCCCCGAGGGCGTACACCATGAAGAAGATCAGGAACGTGCTGCCGATGAACACCGGGATCATCTGGAGCAGCCGCCGGATCACATAACGTCCCATGGACTGCTCCAGGATCGATCCGTACGGGGGTCAGCCGACCTTGATCTGGTCGTAGACGGGGACGCTGAACTGGTTCAGGGCCACGTCCGAGATGCGCTCGGAGTGGCCGGCGCTGCCGTTCTGGTACCACAGGGGGATGGACGGCATCTGCGCGGCGAGGATCTTCTCGGCGTCCTGGAACTTCGCGACGGCCTTGGCCGCGTCGCTCTCCTGGTTGGCCTCTTCGACGAGCTTGTCGAACTCCGGGTCGCTGAACTTCCCGTAGTTGGAGGAGGCGCCGGTGTAGTAGAGCGGCTGGAGGAAGTTCTGGATCAGCGGGTAGTCGGCCTGCCAGCCGGAGCGGAAGGGGCCGGTGAGCTTGAAGGCGGTCTGCTGATTGCGGAAGTCGGCGAAGGTGCCGATGGGGTTGACCGTGCAGACCGGGCCCTCGCCGAGCGCGTTGTTGACGCTGTTGCAGACGGCGTCCATCCAGTCGCGGTGCGAGCCGGTGTCGACGTTCGAGGTCAGGGTGATCTTGCCGCCGGGCAGGCCGCCGGCCTCCTGGATGAGCCGCTTCGCGGCGGCGGGGTCGTACGTGCAGGCCTCGCCGCACAGGGTGGCGTTGAAGCCGCCCTGCTCGCCGAGGGCCGGAGAGGTCCAGTCCTTGGCGGGGGTGCGGGTCTCGCGGAAGATCTGCTGGGTGATCTCGTCGCGGTTGATGGCCATCGAGATGCCCCGGCGGACCTTCTCCATGCCCTCCTTGTTCCACTGCGGGTCGTACAGCGGGAAGGTGAGGGTCTGGATGATGAGGGCCGGCTGGTTGATGTACCGGTCACCGAGGTCGTTCTTGACGTTCTTCAGCTGCTGCGCGGGGATGTCGTCGACGAGGTCGAGGTTGCCGGAGATCAGGTCGGTGTAGGCGGTGTTGTTGTCGGTGTAGACCTTGAGGTCGACGCCGTTGTTCTGGGCCTTGTCCTCGCCCGGGTAGCCCTCCCACTTGCGCAGCTTCATGGCGGTGCCCTTGGTGTACGAGTCCACCGTGTACGGGCCGTTGCCGACCGGCTTGGCGAGCCAGCCGGTGTGGTCGGTGAAGAAGCTCTGGGGCAGCGGGCTGAAGGCCTGGTAGCCGAGGGTCTCCGGCCAGGTGGAGAACTTCTCCTTGAGGGCGACCGTGAAGGTCCTGGCGTCCTTGACGACGAGCCCGGACATGGTCTTGGTCTTGGGCTCCCCCGAGGTCGGGTGGAGGTCCGCGTAGCCGACGATGTCGGAGAAGAACGGCGCGTTGTTCTGCTTGTTGCGGACGTCCGCCGCGTAGTTCCAGGCGTCGACGAAGGACTTCGCGGTGACCGGCTCGTCGTTGCTGAACTTCCAGCCGTCCTTCAGGGTGATCGTGAAGTTCTGACTGTCCGTGGTCTCGATCTTCTCGGCGAGCATGTTCTTGGCCTCGCCGGTCTTCGGGTCGTAGCGCTTCAGACCGCGGAAGAGCATGTCGAGGACCTTGCCGCCCTGCACCTCGTTGGTGTTGGCGGGCTCCAGCGGGTTCTGCGGGTCGCCCCAGGAGGAACTGACGATCCCGGCGCCACCGCCGTCGCCGCTGTCGCTTCCGCCGCCGCAGGCCGTCGCCGCGAGGGCGACGACCACCGCACATGCGGCCCACCGGGCGTGGGTGGCTCCGCGCATGGACTGCCTCCTGTGGATCCCAAGACTCTCCGAGACGACCTAGGAGGTGTCCGGCGGGTCAGGGCCGGGCCCGCGGCGTCTGGCACGGCCTATCCGACCCTGATCCGCCGGACACCTCCTAGGGGCCAATGTCACCTTATGTGCGGGCCGGAACACTCACGGTTGGACCGATTGCACCCTCGCGTCCCGCGCCTGTCACTCCTGGGGGTGCAAAGTCAGCTCCCAGGTGTCGACCGCGTAGTGCAGGCCCATGCCGTGCGCCTCGTACAGCGCGAGTGCGCCGGTCGCGTTGTGGGTGTCCACGCCGAGGCCCACCGTGTCGCGGCCGCGGGCGGCGTAGGCGGCGAAGCCGTGGCGCAGGAGGTGGCCGCCGATGCCCCGGCCTCGGTGGTCCGCCCGTACGCCGAGGTGGCTGAGCCAGCCCATGCTGGTGCGGTCGTCGCGGGTGAGCAGGACGGCCACGTCGCCTTCGGCGGGCAGGCTCGCGATCCACACCAGCGACCAGTCGAGGCGGCGGGCGTCGAGGTGGTCGAGCCAGGGCTCGTACGCGCGGGCCGCGTGGCCGAAGTGGTCCGCGAAGGTCTCCTCGACCAGGGCGTGGGCGCGGCGCCGGTCGGCCTCGTCGGCGGCGCAGTCGCGCAGGACGAGGCCGGCGGGCGCGGGGGGCGGCGTACGGTCGGCGGGGCCGAGGCGACGGGTCATCACCTGGTAGCGGCGCACGGTGCGGTAGCCGCGGCGGGTCAGGAGGGACAGGTCGAGGGTGGGTGCCACGTTGAGCTGGAGGCGCAGCCGGGCCGGGCGGACGCCCGCGGCGAGGACGCGGGCGCGGGCCTCCATGAGTTCCAGCAGCCGCAGGGCGGCCCGCCGTCGGCCGGGCAGGACGTAGTGGTCGCCGTCGACGCGGCCCGGTCCGGAGTCGGCCCACACCAGGGCGTAGGCGACGAGTCGGCCGCCCTCGAAGGCGAGCCAGGAGTCGGTGGCGAGGTCGACGTCGGGGTGGTTGAGGTCCGCCTCGACGGTGCCGAGGTCGGTCTCGGGCCTGCCGATCTCGACCAGGTCGACGGCGTTGAGGAGGGCGCAGATGTCGGCGGCGTCCCCGGGCCCGGCCGGACGGACGGTCAGCGTGTCACTCATCCGCTCACTCTCCGCGCCGCGGCGGCGCGTCCGCAACCGGCTTCACGGGAACCCGCGCCCCGGCACGCCCGGCCCGCGACGCGCCGCGGCCTACGCGCAGGGGCGCCCTGGGCCGGACGGATCCGGCCCAGGGCGCCCCTGGAATGCGTGTGCTCGGCTCGCCTCCGGGGCGCCTTTGTCGGCCCCTTCGGCTGCGTACGCGGGAGGGTCAGACGGCCAGGACGGCCTTCTCCTCCGCGAAGTGGCACGCCGACTCGTGCGCGGCCGGGGTGTTCAACCCCTGGAAGCGCGTCGGGATCGCCAGCAGCGGCTCCTCCGTGGCGCACTTGTCCTCGGCCTTCCAGCAGCGGGTGCGGAAGCGGCAGCCCGACGGCGGGTTGGCCGGGGACGGGACGTCACCGGTGAGGATGATCCGCTCGCGGTGGGCGCGGGCCTCGGGGTCCGGGACGGGCACGGCGGACAGCAGCGCCTGCGTGTACGGGTGCGTGGGGTGGTCGTAGATCTCGGCGTCGGTGCCGATCTCCGCCATCTTGCCCAGGTACATGACGCCCACGCGGTCCGAGATGTGCCGGACGATCGACAGGTCGTGCGCGATGAACACGTACGACAGGTTGAACTCGTCCTGGAGCTTGCCCATCAGGTTGATGACCTGCGCCTGCACCGACACGTCGAGCGCGGAGACCGGCTCGTCGCAGATGATGATCTCCGGGTTGAGCGCGAGGCCGCGGGCGATGCCGATGCGCTGGCGCTGGCCGCCGGAGAACTGGTGCGGGTAGCGGTTGATGTACTCCGGGTTCAGGCCCACGACGTCCAGGAGTTCCTGGACCTTGCGGCGCCGGTCGCCCTTGGGAGCCACCTCGGGGTGGATCTCGAAGGGCTCGCCGATGATGTCGCCGACCGTCATGCGCGGGTTGAGCGAGGTGTACGGGTCCTGGAACACCATCTGGATGTTGCGGCGGACGGCCTTGAGGGCCGCGCCGGACAGCTTGGTGATGTCCTGGCCCTTGTAGAAGACCTCGCCGGCCGTGGCCTTCTCCAGGCTCATCAGCAGCTTCGCGACGGTGGACTTGCCACAGCCGGACTCGCCGACGATGCCCAGGGTCTCGCCCTGGTAGAGGTCGAAGGAGACGCCGTCGACGGCCTTGACCGCGCCGACCTGCTTCTTGAACAGGATGCCCTGGGTCAGCGGGAAGTGCTTGACCAGGTTGCGCACCTGGAGGATCGGCTCGCCCTTGGGCTTGGTCAGGTCAGCCATGGATCTGCTCCTTCCAGAAGTGGCACGCGCTGCCGCGGCCGGGCAGCTCGGTGCCGTCCTGCTCGGTCACCTGGGCCAGGACCGGAACGTCCGTGCGGCAGATGTCCTGCGCCTTCGGGCAGCGCGGGTTGAAGGCGCAGCCCGACGGGATGTTGAGCAGGTTGGGCGGCAGGCCCTTGATCGCGTAGAGCTCCTGGCCCTTCTGGTCCAGGCGCGGGATCGAGTCGAGCAGGCCGCGGGTGTACGGGTGCGCCGGGCGGCTGTAGATCTCGTGGACCGGGGCGTTCTCGACGATCCGGCCGCCGTACATGACGGCGATCTTGTCCGCGACGTCGGCGACGACGCCGAGGTCGTGGGTGATCAGGATGAGGCCCATGTTCATCTCGCGCTGGAGCTCCGCGAGCAGGTCCATGACCTGGGCCTGGACCGTCACGTCGAGGGCCGTGGTCGGCTCGTCGGCGATGATCAGGTCGGGCTCCAGGGCCATCGCCATGGCGATCATGATGCGCTGGCGCATGCCGCCGGAGAACTGGTGCGGGTAGTCGCCCACGCGCGCCTTGGCGGCGGGGATCTTCACCCGGTCCATCAGCTCGACGGCCTTGGCGAGGGAGTCCTTCTTGGACATCCCGCGGTGGACGCGGAACATCTCGCCGAGCTGCGCGCCGACGGTGTGCACCGGGTTCAGCGACGACAGGGCGTCCTGGAAGATCATGGCGATCTTCGAGCCGCGGATCTTGCGGTACTCCTCGGACGGGAGCTTGAGCAGGTCCTGGCCCTGGAAGAGGATCTCGCCGGACGGGATCCTGCCGGGCGGCATGTCGAGGATGCCCATGATGGCCTGCGCCGTCACGGACTTGCCCGAGCCGGACTCGCCGAGCACGGCCAGGGTCTCGCCGGAGTTCACCGAGTACGAGACGCCGTTGACGGCCTTGGCGACACCGTCGCGGGTGTGGAACTCGACGTGCAGGTCGCGCACTTCGAGCAGGGGGGTGGTCCCCTCCGGCGCCGAGCGGGGCGCGGGGACGTTCGAGGTCTTGTCGATGGTGGTCAACGTACGCCCTTCCTCAGCGCAGCTTCGGGTCGAGGGCGTCGCGCACCGCGTCGCCGACCATGATGAACGCGAGCACGGTGATGCTCAGCGCGACGGCCGGGAAGAGGAGCACGTGGGGTGCCTGGAGCCAGCGGACGGAGGCGTCGCTGACCATCAGGCCCCAGGAGATACCGGGCGGCTGGACGCCGATGCCGAGGTAGGACAGGGCCGACTCCGCGCCGATGTACACACCGAGGCTGATCGCACCGACCACGATGACGGGCGCGATCGCGTTCGGCAGGATGTGCCGCAGCGTGATGCGCAGCGTGCCGGCGCCGAGGGCGCGGGCGGCGACGACGTAGTCGTTGTTCTTGTTCTGCAGCACCGAGGACCGCATGATGCGGAAGATCTGCGGCCAGCCGAGGGTGGCCAACACGACGGAGACCGTCCAGGCGTTGCCCTCGCCGAGACCCGACATGATCAGCATGCCGCCGAGGAGCAGCGGGATGGCGAAGAAGATCTCGGTGAAGCGGGACAGGACGCTGTCGAGGAAGCCGCCGACCCAGCCGGCGAGCAGACCGAGCGTGCCGCCGACGAGGAGCACCAGGGTGGTGGTGACGACGCCGACGATGATCGAGTTGCGGGCGGCCCACACGGTACGCGTGTAGACGTCACAGCCCTGCACGTCGAAGCCGAACCAGTGGTCGCCGCTCGGTGTCTTGAGCGAGTCCTCCAGCTTGCACGCGCCCGCGTCGAAGGGGCTGCCCGGCGTGAACCACTGCGGGACCGCGGAGATCACCAGCAGGACGAGGACGAGCGCCCCGCCGATCAGGAAGATCGGGTTGCGCCGGAGGTCCGAGAGGGCGTCGGACCAGAGGCTGGCCTCGCGTTCCTTCTTCGGCTTCTCGGCGGCCGGTCCGCTCGCGGAGGGAGCTTCGGCGGTCTGGGTGTCGGTCAACTCATCCCCCACCGTAGTTGTGTCACGCATAGCGGATCCTCGGGTCGAGCACTGCGTAGAGCAGGTCCACGATCAGGTTGGCGACGAGGTACACGATGATCAGGAGCGAGACGACGCCCACGATCACGGTGCCCTCCTTGCGGTACACCGACTCGGCCAACAGGCCGCCGATCCCGTGGATGTTGAAGATCTTCTCGGTGATGACCGCGCCGCCCATCAGGGCTCCGAGGTCGGCACCGAGGAAGGTGACGATCGGGATCAGCGCGTTGCGCAGCGCGTGGTTCGCGACGACGCGGCGGCGGGGCAGGCCCTTCGCGGTCGCGGTGCGCACGTAGTCGGCGCGCATGGTCTCCATCATCGACGTACGGGTCAGTCGGGCCACGTACGCGAGTGAGGTCGAGGCGAGCACCAGCGCCGGGAGGAGGTAGGCGCGGATTCCGTCGTTCTCGTTGAAGGAGACCGAGAAGAAGTCGATGCCCCAGTTGTTCTTGAGCTGCACGCCCAGCGTCAGCTGGAGGACGAAGCCGCTGACGAAGACGGGGACCGAGATGACGAACAGGGTGGAGAGCAGGACGAGCTGGTCGAGGAACTTGCCCCGGCGCAGCGCGGCCATGATGCCGGCGAGCACACCGACGGCCGCCTCGATGATGAACGCGACGATCGCCAGGTTCATCGTGTACGGGAAGGCTTCGGTGATCTTGTCCCAGACGGAGCGTCCGGTGAGGGTCTCGCCGAAGTTGCCCTGGGCGAGGTTGGTTATGTAGTTCCAGTACTGCGACAGGAACGAATCGTCGAGGTGGTACTTCTCGCGCAGCATCGCCGCGACGATCGGGTCGGCTTTCTTCTCTCCGGCCAGTGCCTGGATCGGGTCACCGGGGAGCTTGAAGGCCAGCCAATAGATGAGGAACGTGGCACCGATCAGGACAGGGATCGCCTGTATGAGTCGGCGGATGAGGTAGCGGCCCATCAGACCTCCAGCAAGAACAGGGGGAAAGGGCGGGCGGGCGGAGACCTGCCTCCGCCTGCCCGCCCCCGAGTTCCCCTAAGTGAAGAGGGGTGTTAGTTGAGCTCGACGTTCGCCAGGTCCATGCGGCCCTGGGCGTCGACCTCGACGTTCTTCACGGACTTGGAGTAGGCCGAAGAAGACATGTACGTGAAGATCGGGATGTACGGAAGGTCCTTGATGATGATGTCATCGGCCTTCTGGTACAGCTTCAGACCCTCGGCCGGGTCGGTGGCCTTGTCGGCCTCCGACATGACCTTCTCGAACTCTTCGTTCTTGTAGTGGCCGTAGTTGGAGCCGTTCTCGATCGCGACCTTCGAGAAGATCGGACGGAGGTAGTTCTCCGCCGCCGGGTAGTCCATGGACCACGCCATGCGGAACGCGCCCTTGTACTTCGAGGCGCCCAGGTCGTCCAGCAGCTCGCCGAACTTGGCGTACGGCTTGGCGGTGACCTCGATACCGAGGTTCGTCTTCAGCTGGTTGGCGACGGCCTCGATCCACTCCTTGTGGCCACCGTCGGCGTTGTAGCCGAGCTCCATCTTGTTGCCGGGGATGCCACCGGCCTGCTGGAGGAGCTCCTTGGCCTTGGTCGGGTTGTACGTACCGACCTCGCCGAGGGCGCCCTTGCGGTAGCCCGGGATGATCGGGCTGATGAAGTCGTCGGCCGGCTTGCGGGTGCCGTTGAAGATGGTCTTCGTGATGGCGTCCCGGTCGATGGCCATGGAGATGGCCTGACGGACCTCCAGCTTGCCGAAGGTCTCCGGGTTCTGCTCCAGCGGGAGGCCGAGGTAACCGACGCCCGACTCCGGCTTGTACAGGTAGCGGTCGCCGAACTCCTGCGAGACGTTGGCCATCGCGGAGATCGGGAGCTTGTCGACGATCTGGATGTTGTCGGCGCGCAGGTCGTTGTACGCCGTGTCCAGGTTGTCGTAGATCTTGAAGGTGACGCCCGCGAGCTTGGCGCGACCCTCGGCCGGGTACTTGTCGTACCGCTTGACCTTGATCTGCTTGTTGTGGTCCCAGGCGCCGTCCATCTGGAAGGGGCCGTTACCGATGGGAGCCTCACCGAACTTCTTCGAGTCGGCCTCGAACGCCTTCGGCAGCGGGTAGAAGGCGTTGTAGCCCAGCATGGTCTTGAACTGGGAGAAGGGCTCCTTCAGCGTGACGGTGAAGGTCTTCTCGTCAACGACCTTGAGGCCCTTGAGCTCCTTGGCCGTGGGCTTCTTGTCCTTGCCCGGCGCGAGCTCCTCGGAGCCCTCGATCTTGGCGAAGAACGGCATGCCCTCGGCGGCGTTCTCCTGGTTGGCGCCCCAGTTCCAGGCGCGGACGAAGGACTGGGCGTCCAGCTTCTCGCCGTTGTGGAAGGTGAAGCCGTCCTTGACCTTGATGGTCCAGGTCTTCGAGTCCGTGGTCTCGATGGACTCGGCGGCGGCCAGCTTCGGCTCGTTGGTCTTGTTGTCGTACTCGACCAGGCCGGTGAAGAGGGCGTTGAGAACCTCGGCGCCCTCGGACTCGGCGGTGTTCTGGCCGATCAGACCGTGCTGCGGCTCGCCGAGCACAACGGTGATCTTGCCGCCGGCGGCGCCGGCGTCGTCCTTGCTGGTGCTGCAGGCCGTGGCAGCCATCGCCACGATGACGGCACCGGCGACCCACTTGGCGCTCGTTGCTCCGCGCATGGGTTTTTGCCTCCTCAGGAGTCACTGTCGATTCGTGAAGGACCCGGTTCCCGCTGACACCCCTGACAGCGAAATCCGGTCCCATCGTGTGTGCTCGTGAGTCGACGCTCCCCACAGCGTGTGACCCATTGACCCGAGCTCAATGGAGCCATCCTCAGGGACACCCCGACCGTAAACCACACTTAAGTGGTCTCGTTTTCACAACATCACCGCACGGCGAAAACCCGAAATCCGGACAAACGGATAGGAGACAGACACGTGCGAAACGGACGGTTAGCTCACCATCCGGAGCGTCACGGTCGGTATGCGGACACTCGAACCGTTAAATCCGCTTGACAAAAGCGAACAGCCCCTTCCCGCACCGGAGCCGGTGTGGGAAGGGGCTGTCTTTCGGCCGTCGGCCGTGAACCGTGTGACTACTTGGCGGACTTGGCGCGCGACGCGGTGCGCGAGCGCTCCTTCTGGTCCAGGACGACCTTGCGGATACGCACGGCCTCCGGGGTCACCTCGACGCACTCGTCGTCGCGGCAGAACTCCAGGGACTGCTCCAGGGAGAGCTTGCGCGGCGGGATCACGTTCTCCGTGTTGTCCGCGGAAGCCGCACGCATGTTGGTGAGCTTCTTCTCCTTGGTGATGTTCACGTCCATGTCGTCGGAGCGCGAGTTCTCGCCGACGATCATGCCCTCGTACACCTCGGTGCCGGGCTCGGTGAACAGGACGCCGCGCTCCTGCAGGTTGATCATCGCGAACGGCGTGACCGCACCCGCGCGGTCCGCGACCAGCGAACCGTTGTTACGGGTGACCAGCGGGCCGAACCACGGCTCGTGGCCCTCGTGGATGGAGTGGGCGATACCGGTACCGCGGGTGTTCGTCAGGAACTCCGTACGGAAGCCGATGAGGCCGCGGGACGGGACGACGAACTCCATGCGGACCCAGCCGGAGCCGTGGTTCGACATGTTGTCCATGCGGCCCTTGCGGACGCCCATGAGCTGCGTGACCGCGCCCATGTGCTCCTCGGGGACGTCGATCGTCATGCGCTCGACCGGCTCGTGCACCTTGCCGTCGATCTCCTGCGTGACGACCTGCGGCTTGCCGATGGTCAGCTCGAAGCCCTCGCGGCGCATCTGCTCGACCAGGATGGCGAGCGCGAGCTCACCACGGCCCTGGACCTCCCAGGCGTCAGGACGCTCGGTGTCGAGGACGCGCAGCGAGACGTTACCGATCAGCTCGCGGTCGAGGCGGTCCTTGACCTGGCGGGCGGTGACCTTGCGGTCCTTGACGGCGGACTTGGCGTCCGCGCCCTTGCCCGTGCCGCCGCGGCCGACCATCGGGGAGGTGTTCGTACCGATGGTCATGGAGATCGCCGGCTCGTCCACCGAGATCAGCGGCAGGGCGATCGGGTTCTCCGGGTCGGCCAGGGTCTCGCCGATCATGATGTCGGGGATACCGGCGACCGCGCAGATGTCACCCGGGCCCGCCACCTCGGCCGGCTTGCGGGTGAGCGCCTCGGTCATCATCAGCTCGGTGATGCGGACGTTCGACATGGTGCCGTCGCGCTTGATCCACGCGACGGTCTGGCCCTTGCGCAGCTCGCCCTGCTCGACGCGCAGCAGCGCGATGCGGCCGAGGAAGTTGTCGGCGTCCAGGTTGGTGACGTGGGCCTGGAGGGGGGCCTCCTCGTCGTACACCGGGGCCGGGACGTGCTCCAGGATCGTGGAGAAGAACGGCTCGAGGCTGTCGCTGTCCGCGGGGACGGTGCCGTCCTCGGGCTTGGTCAGCGAGGCGACGCCGTCACGGCCGCAGGCGTAGACGATCGGGAACTCGATCTGGTCTTCGTCCGCGTCCAGGTCCAGGAAGAGGTCGTACGTCTCGTTGACGACCTCGTCGATCCGGGAGTCCGGGCGGTCGGTCTTGTTGATGCAGAGGATGACCGGCATCTTCGCCTGCAGCGCCTTGCGCAGCACGAAGCGGGTCTGGGGCAGCGGACCCTCGGAGGCGTCCACCAGCAGAACGACCGCGTCCACCATCGACAGACCGCGCTCGACCTCACCACCGAAGTCGGCGTGGCCGGGGGTGTCGATGATGTTGATCGTGATCGGGGCCCCGCCGTCCTTGGGGTGATACTTCACCGCCGTGTTCTTGGCGAGGATCGTGATGCCCTTCTCACGCTCCAGGTCGTTCGAGTCCATCATGCGGTCGTCGAGCTGCTGGTGGGCGGCGAAGGCACCGGCCTGCTTGAGCATGGCATCGACGATGGTCGTCTTGCCATGGTCGACGTGGGCGACGATGGCGACGTTACGGATGTCGTGGCGCGTGGGCACTTCGGCGCTTCTCCCGGGATCGTGGATGGCGTCGCGTACGGCCTGGCACGCGCGCCTCGACCGGGCGGAAAACCTGCCACGGCCTTACCCCATCGTACGTCGGCCGGCGGGAACCGGCTGCCGGGGGGTCTGTCAAGAGGCCGGACGACTGAGCACAGACCGCTTCCGGGTGGGGTCCGGACGGGGGGTGGCGGCTGTGGGCGGAGCGGGGTTCGTACGGCGTTCGTACGGGGTTCTACGCGGGATACACACGGGTCAACGGGTACCCACGACCTTGCCCGCCGGGTCTGCCGGCGGGCAAGGAACTTGAGTCACTTCTGAGGTTGTGACCCGAGGGTCAACCTGTTCGGCACCCGTTTGTCACTACTTCTTCTTGTTCTTGGCGGTGGGCGGCTTCTTCCAGCCGATGTCCTGGTAGCGGGGGGATCCGAGGCCGAAGGCGCCGGCGTTGGCCAGGCTCGGCTTCGTGGCGACCAGCTCGGGGCGCTGGTAGAGCGGGATGGAGCCGGCGGCTGCCCAGATACGGGCGTCCGCCTTGCGCATCAGCTCGCGGGCCTGCGCCTCGTCCAGCTCGCCGACCGCCTGGTCGAAGAGCTGGTCGATGTGGTCGGTGCCGACCCGGGTGTAGTTCTGTTCGACGAGGAGCGAGCCGTCGGCGGCCGGCTCCGGCTTCGCGAAGATCGGACGGGCGTCGGTGGCCGGGTAGGCCGTCGCGGGCCAGGAGTAGAGGGCCAGGTCGTACTGGCCCGAGGCGATGTGGTCCTTGAAGAAGCTCTCGTCCGCGACCTTCTTCACCTCCGTGGCGATGCCGACCTGCTTCAGCATCCGGGAGATCCGGTCACCGACGGTGCGCAGCGCCTCCGAGCCGGGTCCTGACGGGAGGACGAAGCGCAGGCTGAGCGGCTTGCCGTCCTTGGCGAGCATGGCTCCGGAGGTGCGCACGCTCTGCTGGGCGGGTGCGGGCGCGGGGGTGGACTTCGCGGGTTCCTTGTCGTCGTCGCCCTCACCCTCCTCCCCCGCCCCCTCGGCCGCGGCCCGCTTGCCGTCGTCGAGGGCCTCGGCCTGGCGCAGCAGGAGCTCCTCCTGCTCGGCGGCCAGCGAGCCGGGGGCCAGGATCGGCGGGACGCCTTCGGGCAGGGCGCCGTCGGGGCGCTCGCCTGCCTTTCCGGCGGGGAGGTTCGCGGTCGCGGAGCGCAGTTCGTCGTTGCGCCCGTCGTCATTGCGCCCGTCGTCCTGGCCGACGATGTAGAGGCCGTCGTTGCCGGTGCCGGGGCCCGCCGGGGTCTTGGAGTCGTCCTGCGCGGAGTTCTCGGCGCTCTGCGCGCCCGCCTTGGCGCCGACGGGCTCGGTGAGCTTGCCGCCCTTGCGCCAGCCCGCGTCCGCGAGGAGGGCCTGGGCCGCCTGGGTGTCCTGGCCGCCGAGGGCGTCGCTGTTGTCCGCGTACGCCTGCTGCCCGGCCAGCGCCAGGTGGCTGCCGACGGGCTTCGCGGGCAGGCCGAGGGGCTTGAGGACCGCCTCGGCGAGCGCCTTGCGGTCCAGGGCCCGTGCGATGGCCCGACGGACCCGCTCGTCGGTCAGGGGTCCGGAGGTGCCGTTCATGGCCAGCTGGGTGTAGACCGGCTCCAGGGACTTGCGGACCGTGAAGCCGCGCAGGGCCTTCTGCTCGTCGGCGTACCTGCGGACCGCCTCGGCGCTCTTGCGGCGGCTCTCCTGCTCCTCGACGGCCTTGGTCTCGTCGGGGCCGTGGGCCAGCGCCCAGGACAGGGTGGCCTGGGCGGGCGTGAGCGTGGCGCCGGGCCCGTGGCGGCCGTCGACGCGGCCCGCGTCGCGGTGGGCGAGCGCGATCCGGTCGACGCCGGCGCGGTCGATCTCGGCGATGTCGACCTTCCCGGAGGCCAGCGCCGACGGCCTGCCGGCCCGGGGCACGGCCGTCAGGACGAGGGTGTCCAGCTTGGCGGGCGCCCCCCACCAGCGCGGGTTGCGGGTCAGGGCCGTGGTGGCGTTCTTCTTGTCGACGGCCCCGAGGTTGAAGGGTCCGGCGGTGACCTTGAGGGTGCCGCGGGCGCCCTCGTTGAAGGCGTCCGGGGTGCCCATGACCTGCTTGGGGTAGAGCGGGCTGAACAGCGCGCGCCAGTCCGCGTACGGCTTGACGAAGGTGACCTTGACCTCCAGGTCGGTCTTGCCGCGTTCGATCTTCTCGATCCGTTCGTAGCCCGCGTTGCGCGCGGTCCAGTACGCCGAGTCCTTGCCGTTCAGCGCCCTCCACTGGGCGACGAAGTCGGGCGCGCCGATCTCCCGGCCGTCGCTCCACACCGCCTGCTGGTTGAGCTTGTACAGCACGACCTGCTTGGGTTCGCGCTCGACGACCTCGGCCTTCTCCAGGTAGTCCGGATTGGCCACCGGCCGCCCCTTGGCGTCGAGGGTGAACAGCTGCGGCAGCACGGCGCCGGCGATGCGGTTGGTGGTGGCGTCGGCGTCGGCCTGGAAGGAGTTCAGGGTCTGCGGGAGGGTGTCCACGGCCCAGCGCAGCACGCCGCCGTCGGCCACCTTGTCGCGGGCCGTCGTCGCGATGTCCTGTCCGGCCGCGACGGGTCCGCCCTCGTCCTCACCCGCGCCGCAGCCCGCGAGGAGCGGCAGTGCGAGGACTCCCGAGGTGAGGAGCGCCAAGGACCGGCGCCTTCTCTGGGTCATGGGTGGTACCTCCGGGGCGGGGCGTGGGGGCCGTGAACAACGGGGGGCGTGAAGGTGCGCGCTGTGATCACGTTCGGCGGTATATGGAGCTGATCACACTGGTGCCGGAACCCACTGAAATCGACGGCCCACCCGCTCCCGCGGACCGCACCCCCGCCACGCCGCGAACCCCACCCGTGCGGACCAATCCGGGTTGCGGCACGGGCGGGCGGTCCCCCGTACGAGGGACGACAATGGGGGCGGGGAGGGGCGCACGGCACCCGTCTGCGCACCGGCGATCGCTGCACGTCCCTTCACAACGGGGGACGGGAGGCGCGACACTCGCAGGCGCCCGTGAGCGATGCCATCGCACCCGCGGAAGTGAGGTCACCATGTCCCTGCAAGACGATCTGACCGCCGTACGACGCAACCTGAACGAACTGGTCCGCTCGGTGGAGCGGCTGGAGCAGGACATCGCCCGGCAGTCGCCGACCCCCGCAACCCGGCCGGCCGGCCGGGAGGCGATGGTCCCCGTCCCGGACACCCCGTACGACAGCACCCTGTGGACCGACAGCGACGACGAGGGGCTCGGCGCGCGCGACCGCCGCGCGCCATGACGTACGCGCCCCCCGTGGCGCCGTAGCGTCGCGTCGCGTAGCTCCCGGACGTGCGCCCCGGCCCACGTCCCCGTCCACCCCATCGGGACCGGCCGCACCGCGCGGCCGGTCCTCCTGGGCCACCCCCGTCACTCCCCGCGGAGTTTCCTTTGGCCACAGGCACGGAACCACCCCGACAGCGGCCCGCAGGCGTACACGCCCCCTCGCGGGCCGCGATCGCGGCCCGGCACCTGCGCACCGACCGGTGGTGGTTGTCGCCCGCCGGCACCGCCGCCGGGCTGCTCGCCTTCATCGTCTACTCGACCTGGCGGGCCTTCGCCAACGACCACTACTACGCGGCCCCGTACGTCTCGCCGTTCTACTCGCCCTGCCTGGCGGAGAACTGCGAGACGATGCGCGGCGGTCCCAACTGGGACCTGTTCGGCAGCTGGTGGGGCCTGTCCCCCGCCCTGCTGATCCTGGTCTTCCCGCTCGGCTTCCGGCTGACCTGCTACTACTACCGGAAGGCCTACTACCGCGGGTTCTGGGCCTCGCCGCCCGCCTGCGCCGTCGCCGAGCCGCACGCCTCGTACACGGGTGAGACCCGCTTCCCGTTGATCCTCCAGAACCTGCACCGCTACTTCTTCTACGCGGCGGTGCCGGTCGCGGGCATCCTCACCTACGACACCGTGCTGGCCTTCCGGGACGAGCACTACGCGTGGGGCCACATGGGCGTGGGGACGCTGGTGTTCCTCGTCAACATCGTGCTGATCTGGGCCTACACGCTGTCCTGCCACTCCTGCCGGCACATCATGGGCGGCCGCCTCAAGCACTTCTCGAAGCACCCGGTGCGCTACCGCCTGTGGGGCTGGACCAGCCGGCTCAACGCCCGTCACATGGAGCTCGCGTGGGCCTCGCTGATCAGCGTCGCCCTGTGCGACCTCTACGTGTACCTGCTGGCCACCGGCGCCTTCACCGACCCGAGGATCTTCTGATATGACACAGGTGGAACGGCAGGCGTGGGACGTGGTCGTGGTCGGGGCGGGTGGCGCCGGGCTGCGGGCCGCGATCGAGGCCCGCGAACGGGGCGCCCGTACGGCCGTGATCTGCAAGTCCCTCTTCGGCAAGGCCCACACGGTGATGGCGGAGGGCGGGATCGCCGCCTCCATGGGCAACGTCAACGACCACGACAACTGGCAGGTCCACTTCCGCGACACCATGCGCGGCGGCAAGTTCCTCAACCAGTGGCGGATGGCGGAGCTGCACGCGAAGGAGGCCCCGGACCGGGTCTGGGAACTGGAGACCTGGGGCGCGCTCTTCGACCGCACCCCCGACGGGCGGATCTCGCAGCGCAACTTCGGCGGCCACGAGTACCCGCGGCTCGCGCACGTCGGCGACCGTACGGGCCTGGAGCTGATCCGGACCCTCCAGCAGAAGATCGTCCAGCTCCAGCAGGAGGACTTCAAGGAGTTCGGGGACCACGAGGCCCGGCTCAAGGTCTTCCAGGAGTGCACGGTCACCAGGGTGTTGAAGGATCGCGGCGCGCAGGACGGGCCGAGGGTCTCGGGGGCCTTCTGCTACGAGCGCGAGTCGGGCCGGTTCTTCGTCCTGGAGGCGCCCGCCGTGGTGCTGGCCACCGGCGGCATCGGCAAGTCCTTCAAGACCACCTCCAACTCCTGGGAGTACACCGGCGACGGCCACGCGCTGGCCCTGCTCGCCGGGGCGCCGCTGCTGAACATGGAGTTCGTGCAGTTCCACCCGACGGGCATGGTCTGGCCGCCGTCGGTGAAGGGCATCCTCGTCACCGAGTCGGTGCGCGGCGACGGCGGGGTGCTGCGCAACTCCGAGGGCAAGCGGTTCATGTTCGACTACGTCCCGGACGTGTTCAAGGAGAAGTACGCCCAGTCCGAGGAGGAGGGCGACCGCTGGTACGAGGACCCCGACCACAACCGGCGCCCGCCCGAACTGCTGCCCCGCGACGAGGTGGCACGGGCCATCAACGCCGAGGTGAAGGCGGGTCGCGGCTCCCCGCACGGCGGGGTGTTCCTGGACATCGCGACCCGGATGCCGGCGGACAGGATCCGCCGGCGCCTCCCTTCCATGTATCACCAGTTCAAGGAGCTGGCGGACGTGGACATCACCGCCGAGCCGATGGAGGTCGGCCCGACCTGCCACTACGTGATGGGCGGGATCGCGGTGGACTCGGAGAGCGCCGCCGCCGTCGGGGTGCCGGGGCTGTTCGCGGCCGGCGAGGTCGCGGGCGGGATGCACGGCTCGAACCGGCTGGGCGGCAACTCCCTCTCCGACCTGCTGGTCTTCGGCCGCCGGGCGGGACTGCACGCGGCGGAGCACGCCGCGTCCGCCGGACGGGCCGAGGTGTCCCCGGAGGAGGTGGACGCGGCGGCGGCCGAGGCGCTGGCCCCCTTCCAGGCGGCCGAGGGCGCGGAGAACCCGTACACGCTGCACCAGGAGCTCCAGACGACCATGAACGACCTGGTCGGCATCATCCGTCGGGAGGCGGAGATGGCCGAGGCCCTGGAGCGGCTGGCGTCCCTGCGGGTACGGGCGGCCCGCGCCGGCGTCGAGGGGCACCGGCAGTTCAACCCCGGCTGGCACCTGGCCCTGGACCTGCGGAACATGCTGCTGGTCAGCGAGTGCGTGGCCCGCGCGGCGCTGGAGCGCACGGAGAGCCGGGGCGGGCACACGCGGGAGGACTGCCCGGCGATGGAGCGGGAGTGGCGGCCGGTGAACCTGCTGTGCCGGCCGGTGGAGCCGGAGCCGGCCGATCCGGCGGCCGACCGGATCGTCCTCGTACGCACCCGGACCGACCCCATCCGCCCCGACCTGCTCGCGCTGTTCGAGAAGGAAGAGCTGGCCAAGTACCTCGCCGAAGAGGAGCTGTACGGGTGACTGCTTACGATGCCGCCTTCCGGGTCTGGCGCGGCGACGCGCAGAGCGGGGAACTGCGGGACTTCACGGTCGAGGTGAACGACGGGGAGGTGGTCCTCGACATCGTGCACCGCATCCAGGCCACGCAGGCCCCGGACCTGGCGGTGCGGTGGAACTGCAAGGCCGGCAAGTGCGGCTCGTGCAGTGCGGAGGTCAACGGGCGGCCCCGGCTGATGTGCATGACGCGTATGTCGGTCTTCGCGCCGGAGGAGACGGTCACGATCACCCCGTTGCGGGCCTTTCCGGTGGTGCGGGACCTGGTGACGGACGTGTCGTTCAACTACGCCAAGGCGCGCGAGGTGCCGTCCTTCGTGCCGCCGGAGGGCGTGGCGGCGGGCGAGTACCGGATGGCCCAGGTGGACGTGGAACGCTCGCAGGAGTTCCGCAAGTGCATCGAGTGCTTCCTGTGCCAGGACACCTGTCATGTGGTGCGCGACCACGAGGAGAACAAGACGGCTTTCGCCGGGCCGCGCTTCCTGATGCGGGTCGCCGAGCTGGACATGCACCCGCTGGACGCGGCGGCGGAAGCGGGCCTGGACCGCAAGCGGGCGGCGCAGGAGGACCACGGCCTGGGCTACTGCAACATCACCAAGTGCTGTACGGAGGTCTGCCCGGAGGGCATCAAGATCACCGACAACGCCCTGATCCCGCTGAAGGAGCGGGCCGTGGACCGCAAGTACGACCCCCTGGTGTGGCTCGGCAGCCGGATCCGCCGCCGGACCGATACGCGCTAGGGGGTGTCTTTCGGGTCAGGCCGGCTCAGGGAGCGGTGGTGGGTGCCGTGCATCGCAAGGCGGAGGAGGGAGTCGACGCGGAGCGTCGGCGACCGACGACAACGCGGCGAGGCGCGGTGCCGGCCACCGCGAGCCCGGCCTGATCCGAAAGACACCCCCTAGGCGACCCCTGTTCGACACGTCCGGCGTGGACAATGCCCCCTGGGATCGACGATTGACGTGGTGTCAGGGGGCTTCGCGGTGCGGGTGGGGGATCTGCTGGCGGACCGGTACCGGCTGGACCGGCGGCTGGGCGCGGGCGGCATGGGTGAGGTGTGGGCCGGGCACGACCAGGCCCTGGACCGGGCCGTGGCGGTGAAGGTGCTGCTGGACGCGGCGACCAACGAGGAGCTGATCGCCCGGTTCCGGCGGGAGGCCACCATCGGGGCGCGGCTCCAGCATCCGGGCATCACCGTCGTGCACGACGTGGGGCAGCACGAGGGGCGGCTGTTCATCGTCATGGAACTGCTGTCCGGGGAGGACCTGGGTGCGGTGCTGGCCCGGGAGCGGGGTGGGCTGCCGCCGGCCGTCGCGGTGGACCTGGCCGCGCAGACGGCGGAGGCGCTGGCCGCCGCGCACGAGCGGGCGGTGGTGCACCGGGACTTGAAGCCGGGCAATCTGTTCCTGCTGCGGAGCGGAAGCGTTTTTTCGGTTGAGGGGCCGGACGGGGCCCCGGTCGGCGGGCCGGTGGGCGGGCGGCTGAAGATCTGCGACTTCGGCATCGCGCATTCGGCGGACGCGACGGCGGGCTGGACCGTCACCGGGCGGATGTTCGGCACGCCGCCGTACATGGCGCCCGAACAGTGGCGCGGTGAGCACGTCGACGCCCGCTGTGACCTGTACGCGCTGGGGTGCGTGCTGTACGCGCTGCTCAGCGGGGAGCCGCCGTTCGGGTCGGCCGAGCCGATGTACGTGTTGATGCGGCGGCACGTGGAGGACGTCCCGCTGTCGCTGCGCGAGGCGGGTGCGGTGGTCTCCCCGGAGCTGGACCGGCTGGTGCTGGCCCTGCTGGCGAAGGCCCCGGCCGACCGCCCGGAGTCGGCGGCCTGGGTGGCGAAGGCACTGCGCGGCCTGGCGACGTCGGAGGCGGAGGCGGACCGGGGGGCGACCGACGGCGCGGGGGTAGCCGGCGGCGGGCTGGTCATCGGCGGCGCGGGGGTGACCGGCGAGACGTGGGTGGATCCGGAGGCCACCGGGATCCCGGCTGAGCACGATGCGGGCCCGCGGAACGCGGGCGCGGGGGACGCGGGCACGGGGGACGCGGGCACGGGGGACGCGGGCTTGCGGAAGGTGGGCTCCCACGAACCCGGCGCGCGGGACGCAGGCTCACGGGACGCGGACGCGCAGGACCCGGGCACGGGGGACGCCGGCTCCCGGAAGGCGGGCTCCCACGAACCCGGCGCGCGGGACGCCGGCTCACGGGACGCAGGCGGGCAGGACCCGGACGCGCAGTACCCCGGCTCGCAGGACCCGGGCGCGGGGCACGCGGCCGCGCGCGAGGCAGGCTCGCAGGACCTGGGCTCGCGGAACGCGGGCGGGCCGAACCCCGGCTCGCCGGCCCCGGCGTGCGGGGCGCGGGATCGCGGGACCCCGCCGGGGAGGGGCGGGCGGCGGACGCCGGCGACGGGTTGGGGGCGGGGGCGGTCGGGGGGATTCCGGCGGCCGTGCGGGACTTCGTGCGGGGCGTGCTGCTGGAGGCGGAGCTCGCGCTGACCTCCCTGCCCCCCGGCGCCGGTGAGGTGCGTACGGAGGGGCTCGCGCTCGCGGCGGAGGCGGCGGCGCGCTTCGACGCGAACCTCGCCGGGCGGCTGCTGGCGGACGCCGAGCGGTGGGCGTGGACGGACGGCGCCGGGGACGGGGAGCGGGTCGCGGGGCTGCTGACGAAGCTGGCCCGGCGCATCTCTCCCGACGCGCCGGCCCGCACCGAGCGGGTGCTCACCGAGGCACAGCAGGCGCTGTTCACCGTGGACGGCGAACGCCGGGAGAGGCGGCTGCGCAAGGTGGTCGAGGAGTTGGCCGCCGTCGCGCCCGAGCGGGGCCTCGCCCTGGCCCGGCGGCACTTCGCCGGAAGCGCCGCGGAGGAGGCGGTGTTGGCGCGGGCGGCGTTGGCGTCCGCGCCCACCGACCTCGCGCGGGCGCAGGAGTACCTGTCGGGGATCCGGAGCCCGGCGGTGCGTACGGCGACGGAGTCCAAGGCCGTCACGGTGGTGGCCCGGCAGGACCTCGCCGCCGCGCTGCTGCTGGCCGCCCGGATCCCGCAGGGCGCCGGGCGGGTGCGGGCCCTGTGTCGGGTGGCGGTCGAGCGGGCCTCCGTCGGGGACCGGACGGGGGCGGCCGAGGCCCTCGCGCGGGCGGAGGAGGCCCTGGCCGAGCTGGTGGCGGAGCGGGCCGACCGGCTGCTGAAGCAGGCGGCCCGGCGCGCCGGCGAGGGCGACTCCGCGCGGCGGAGCGGCTGCGCGAACGGGCGCGGGCCCTGCGCACTCCGGAGGCGGCCGGCACGGCGGACGAGGAGGTGGTCGAGGCCCTCGCCGCGCTGGCGGCGGCCCGGGACCTGAGCGCCGGGGAGCACACGTCGGTGTTGGACCTGGCCACCGCGCGGGACCGGGTACGGGCGGCCCGCGCCTGACCGACCCCGCCGAGCGGGGCCGGGAGCTGGCGTGGATCGCCCGGGACTGCACGGCGGGCGCGCCCTGGCTGGCGCAGGCCGCCCGGGATCCGGGACCGCCGCCGCCCCGGGCGTCACGGTGACCACCCGCGCGGGATCCGGCGCCCGGCGCGGCCGGTCGAGCCGGGCGCCCGGACGCGGTGGAGCGTCGAGATCACGCCCGCCGATGCGCGGGACGCCGAGGGCCGGGGCGGCCTGACCGGACGCGTCACGGTGCGCGCCGCCGGGGAACGCGTGGTGTGGGCGGCGGGCTTGGCGGTGGGCTGCGTGGAGGCCGCCACGGGGGCCGTGCTCTGGAGGGCGCACGCCGACGAAGGGGTGCGGGCGCGCCCGTTGCCGCAGCGGCTGCCGGATCCGGGGTGGGTGCGGTGTCGGGCGGACGAGGACACCGTCTGCGTGGTGGTGCCCTCGGCCGACGGGTCGCCGAAGCGGCTGGTGGCGCGGGAGCCGGCGGACGGGCGGGTGCGCTGGTGGCGGGACCTGCCGGTCAAGGGCGTGCCGGAGCCGGTGGGTGACCTGGTGCTGTACCTGGCGGGCGAGGAGCTGGTCGCCCTGGCCAAGGAGGACGGTGAGGCCGTGTGGCGGCAGCCGGCGCCGCCCCGGGCGCGGGTGCGGGGCGCCGCCGGCGACTGCCTGCTCGTCGAGGCGGGCGATCAACTGCTCGCCCTGCACCTGTCGGGCGGGGAGCCCCTGTGGTCCTGGCCGCGCCGGTACCGGTCCGGGGTGCGCGGGGCGCCGGACGTCGCCGCCGGGCTGGTGCACGTCCTGGACGGGGGCGTCGTACGGGCCCTCGACCGCGTCAACGGCTACCAGGTGTGGCGCTTCGCCCCGGGGGCGCCCGCCTCGTGGCCGCTGCTGCACGACGGGGTGGTGTACGTGACCACGTACCGGTCGCCGGCCGCGGGCGACCTGGTGTACGCCCTGGACGCGCGGAGCGGGGCGAAGCTCTGGGAGCGGCCCGTCGCGCGGCGCGTGAGTCCGGGCCGGGCCCTGGAACCGCTCGGGGTGCGCGGCGGCGTGCTGTACCTACGTTCGCGGGAGGGCAGCCGCAAGGGGCTGCTGGGGCGGATGGCCGGGGAGGGGCGTACGGGGCTGCCGTTCCTGGTCGGGATGGACCTGGCTTCGGGTAGGACGTCCCGGCTGTGGGAGCGCGCGGAGGTCGCCTCGTGCGATGTGGTCCTCGCGCGCGACACCCTGGTCATGGCGCTGCCGTCGCTGACGGGGATCGGCCTGCCGCTCCTGTAGCCCGCCGGTCCCCGCGCTCCGGGTGCGGGGGCCCGTATGCCCCCATACCCTCCGGAATGTGGATCCGCGGAGAAGCAGCACGCGCAGCAAGGCCCTCCCCGGCGCGGCCGCGCGCGGCTGCCTGACCCTCGCCGCCGCGCTGCTCGCGCTCGGCGGCTGGGGGCTGGTCGAGGCCCCGCCGGCCCGTGCGGAGGACCCCGTCACCCTGTCGCAGCAGGGCCAGGTCACCGACCGCGTGGGGGCCCTGGGCGAGCGCGCCCCCGCCGTACGGGCCGCGCTGGACCGGCTGTACGCCGACCGGCGGATCCAGCTCTTCGTGGCGTACGTCCGTGACTTCTCCGGCCGTTCGGCGCAGAGCTGGGCGGACGCCACGGCGCAGAAGAACGGTCTCGGGCAGGACGACGTGCTGCTGGCGGTGGCCACGGGCGCCCGCCGGTACGCCTATTCGGCGGACGTGGACTCGGGCTTCACGCAGGAACAGCTCGCGCAGGTCGCCCGGACCGCCATCGAGCCCGCCCTGCGGCAGAACGACTGGGCGGGCGCCGCGATCGGCGCGGCGGACGGTTACGCGGCCGTGCTCGGCGGCCGGCCCGTACCCGTCCCGACGATCATCCCCGGCGAGAGCGACCCGGGCGGCGACGCGGCGAACGGGCCGAGCGGGGCCGGTGACTTCGTGCTGCCGGTGGTCGCCGTCGGCGCGGCGGGGGCGCTCGCCGCGTACGCGTACCGGCGCCGCAGGCGCGGCGGAGGCACCGGGCGCACGGCGAGCACCACCCACCCGGGGTGGACCGGCCCGGGAGCGCCGCCGAGCCCGCTGCCGGAACTGGACGCACGGGCCAAGGCCCTGCTGGTGGAGACCGACGACGCGGTGCGCACCAGCACCGAGGAGCTGGGTTTCGCCTCGGCCCAGTTCGGCGACGAGGCCGTCGGCACCTTCACCGAGGCCGTGGAGTACGCGAAGAGCGAGCTGACGCAGGCCTTCCGGCTGCGCCAGCAACTGGACGACGCCTACCCGGAGGACGAGGCGACCCGCCGCCGGATGCTGGACGAGATCGTGGCCCGGTGTACGGAGGCCAACCGGCGGCTGGACTCCGAGGCGGCGGCCTTCGACCGGCTGCGCGACCTGGAGAAGAACGCCCCGGGGGCGCTGGCCACCGTGGAGGACCGCTTCCGGACGCTGACCGGGCGGACGACCACCGCCGAGGCGACCCTGACGGCGCTGAACGGCCTCTACGCGGACTCCGCGGCCGCGCCGGTCGCTTCCAACGCCGAACAGGCCAAGGACCGGCTGCTGTTCGCGACCACCCATCTCGGTGAGGCGCGGGCCGCCCTGGACAACGGGGACAACGGACGGGCGGCCGTGCACGTCCGGGCCGCCGAGGGGGCCGTCGACCAGGCGGCGACGCTGGTGGACGCGGTGGAACGGCGGGCGCGGGAACTGGCGGAGGCGGCCGGGAAGCTGCCGGGCGCCCTCGGCGAGACGGACACCGACCTCGCCGACGCGGAAGGCCTGCTCACCGGCACCACCGAGGGCACCTCCACCGGGGACCTGCGCGGCCGGATCGCGCGGGCACGGGCCGTATTGGCCGACGTACGCGGGGAGCGGACGGCCGGCCGGTACGACCCGATCGACGCCCTGCGCCGGGTCGAGGAGGCCGACGCGGCACTGGACGAGGCCCTGGCGGGCGCGCGCGAGCGGGAGTCGGGCCGGCGGCGGGCGGCGGACCTGCTGGACCAGGCCCTGCTGTCGGCCCGGAGCGCGATCGGCGCGGCGACGGACTACGTGACCACCAGCCGGGGCGCCGTCGCCAGCCAGGCCCGGACCCGGCTGGCGGAGGCGCAGCGGCACCTGGAGCGGTCGCTGTCGCTGGCCGGGAGCGACCCGGCGGGCGCGCTGGCGGAGGCCCAGCGGGCGGACGCGTTGGCGCGGGAGGCGCAGGGGTTGGCGGAGCGGGACGTGGCGGCGTACCGGGACCCGTACGAGGGGCGGGGCGCGGGCGGCGGCCGGGGCGGCGCGGTGCTCGGCGGGATCATCCTGGGCGAGATCCTGCGCGGCGGCTTCGGGAGCGGCGGACACGGCGGCGGAGGCTTCGGCGGGGGTTTCGGCGGAGGCGGGGGCGGCGGACGCGGACGCGGTCCCGGCAGCTTCGGCGGGGGCGGCACCCGGGGACGGATGGGCGGTGGCGGCCGCTTCTGACCGACCGCGCGACAGCGCAGGCCCCCGGCGCGACGGCCCACGCCCGCAGGCCCACCCACGACCCCCAGGACCCCCAGGAGAGAGGCGCCATGAGCAAGCAGACCATCCTCGGCCGTGTCACCCGGCTCGCGAAGGCGAACATCAACGCCCTGCTGGACCAGGCGGAGGACCCGCAGAAGATGCTCGACCAGCTGATCCGCGACTACACGAACAACATCTCCGAGGCCGAACAGGCGGTGGCCACGACCATCGGGAACCTGCGGATGCTGGAGGCGGACCACAAGGAGGACGTGGACGCCGCCGCCGAGTGGGGCGCCAAGGCCCTCGCGGCCAGCCGCAAGGCGGACGAGCTGCGCGCGGCCGGCGGCGCGGCGGACGCCGACCGGTTCGACAACCTCGCGAAGGTGGCGCTGGGCCGCCAGCTCCGGTCGGAGCAGGAGGCGTCCACGGCGGAGCCGACGATCGCCGCGCAGACGGAGGTCGTGGACCGGCTCAAGGCGGGCCTGGAGTCGATGCGGAACAAACTCACCGAACTCCAGGCCAAGCGGGACGAGCTGGTGGCGCGGGCGAAGAGCGCCGAGGCCCAGAACACGATGCTGGACGCGGTGAAGAACATCGACGTCCTGGACCCGACGAGCGAGCTGCACCGCTTCGAGGAGAAGGTCCGCCGCGAGGAGGCCATGGCGCTGGGCAAGGGCGAACTGGCGGCGTCCTCGTTGGACGCCCAGTTCGAGGCGCTCGACGACCTCGCCGCGGCCTCGGAGGTCGAGGCCCGCCTCGCCGCCCTCAAGGCCGGGAAGACCGGGTAGGCCGCGAAAGCCGGCAGCTCGGCGTAAGTCGGCGCAAGCCCCCGCCCCCTACCCGTACATGCTCAGCAGCTGCTCCGCCGAGAGTTCGGTGACGGCCTCTCCCCCGGCGCCGCCGGGCATGGGGAGCGGGAGTTCGAACCAGACCGTCTTGCCCCGGTGCGTGCGGCGGGTGCCCCAGCCGGCGGACAGCAGGCCGACGAGCTGGAGGCCCCGGCCGCCCTCGTCGGTGTCCCGGGCCCGACGGCGGCGGGGCTGGGCCAGGTTGGCGTCCCACACCTCGCAGACCAGCGTCCGGTCGAGCAGCAGCCGGAGCCGGATCTCGCCCTCCCCGTACCGCAGGGCGTTGGTGACCAGCTCGCTGACCAGCAGTTCCGTCGTGTCGAGCAGCCCCTCCAGGCCCCAGGCGGGCAGCTTCGCCCGCGCGAGTTCCCGGGCCCGGCCCACGGAACGCGCCTCGCGCGGCAGCTGCCAGTCGCCGACGGCGTCGACGGGCAGGCCCTGGACGCGCGCCATCAGCAGGGCGATGTCGTCCTCGCCGTGCCGGGTGTGGAGGGTGTTCAGGACGTGGTCGCAGACGTCCTCCAGCGGGCGGACCGGATCGGCGAGGGCCTCGCGCAGCCCGCGCAGCCCGTCCTCCAGGGGGTGGTCGCGGGATTCCACCAACCCGTCCGTGTACAGGGCGAGGAGCGCCCCCTCGGGGAGTTCCACCTCGACCTCCTCGAAGGGTTCGCCCCCGACGCCCAGCGGCATGCCGGGCGGCACCTCCAACAGCAGTCCGGGGCGCGGTGGGGCGCCGTCCTCGGCGGGTTCGACCAGTACGGGCGGCATGTGACCGGCGTTGGCGATGGTGCAGCGCCGGGTCACCGGGTCGTAGACGGCGTACACGCAGGTGGCGAGGTACACCTCGGACCTGTCCGACCTGTCCGTATCGCGGGTGTGGAGGGCCGCGCGGGAGGCCTGGGTGCCGCCGGAGGCCTCGCAGCCCTGGGGGTTGCCGTGGGTGCCGAGGCCGCGCGCGACCTCGTCGAGGGCGGTGAGCACCTCCGCCGGTTCGAGGTCCAGCAGCGCCAGGGTCCGTACGGCGGTGCGCAGCTCGCCCATGGCGACGGCGGCGCGCAGGCCCCTGCCCATGACGTCGCCGACGACGAGGGCGGTGCGGTGGCCGGGCAGTTCGATGACGTCGAACCAGTCGCCGCCGACCTCGGTGGCGGCGTTGCCCGGCAGGTAGCGGCAGGCGATGTCGAGGCCGGCCGCCTCGGGGTCGCCGGGGGGCAGCAGGCTGCGCTGGAGGATCAGGGCCCGCTCGTGTTCGCGGCGGTACAGGCGCGCGTTGTCGATGCAGACGGCGGCCCGCGCGGCGAGTTCCACGGCGACGGCCCGGTCGCGTTCGCCGAAGGGCTCGCTGCCCTTCGTACGGGAGAACTGGGCGAGGCCGACCACCGTGTCGTGGGCGACGAGCGGCACGATCAGCGTGGACTGTACGAGGTCGTCGGCCGCGGCTGCCTCGACCAGCCGGGGCCGGGCCGTGCGCAGGGCCATCGCCCCGGGCGAGGCGGCCGGGTAGCGGTGGGTCTCCCCTACGGAGACCGGCGCGCCGGAGCCCGACAGCGGGGCGTCGGAGACGGCGGAGGCGAACGCCACCCGCCGCAGCGGCGCCGAGGGCGCGCGCCGGGCGCCCTGGCCGGGCAGGGACGGCACGCCGGGGCCCTGCGGGCGGGCGGGCCGGTCGTCGTCGCCGAGCAGCAGCCCCTGGTAGAGGTCGACGGCGGCCAGGTCGCAGAAGCCGGGCACGGTGACGTCGAGGAGTTCGCGGGCGGTGGTCTCCAGGTCGAGGGAGTTGCCGATGCGGTGCCCGGCCTCGTTCAGCAGGGCGAGGTTGCGTCGTACGCCGGCGGCCTCGCGGGCGGCGAGGTGGCGGCGGGTGACGTCGAGGCCGAGGCCGGCGACGCCGATGGGGCGGCCGGAGCCGCCGTGGACGCGGTAGAGGTTGATGGACCAGTGCCGGTTCTCGCGGCTGCCGGGGGCCGCACCGGTGATCCGCAGGTCGGTGACGGACTCGCCGGTGTCCAGGACCCGGCGCAGGGCCTCGGCCATCCGGTCGGCCTCGTGCGGGGGCAGGTAGTCGTGCACGGTCCGGCCCCGGTGCTCCTCGGCGGCGCCACCGAAGACGGTCGCGAAGCGGCGGTTTGCGCGCTGCACGGTGAGGTCCGTACCAAAGAGAAGGAATCCGAAAGGAGATTGGCCGAATATGGCCTGCGAAGCGGCAAGGTCGGACTCGATGCGCCGCAGGGCGCGTACGTCGACCACGACGCACAGGGCGGCCCGCGCGCCCGTCTCGGTCTGGGTGGGCATCACGTAGATCTCCGCCACGCCGTGCGCGCCGCCGCCCCCGGGGATGCGGAAGGGGATCAGGCCGGTCCATTCCTTGCCGTCGAGGATCTCGGCGACCTTGCGGTGTCCACCGGCCCGTAGGTCCGGCGGCATGAAGGCGTCGACGGGGTCGCGGCCGACCGCCTGGGCCGCGGTGAGCCCGAACAGCTCCTCGGCGCGCAGGCTCCACTGGTCGATCAGCCCGTCCGGGCCGATCGAGAACGACGCCACCTTTATGTAGTCATATATCGAGCCAGGCGGGCTGCTGTGCCACAAGGAGTCGTGCCACGTCTCCCCGGACACTCGGGCCTGATGTGCCTGCGCAGGTATCTCGCTCACGCGACCGTCCCCTCCAGCTCACCGCAACCGGACCGGCCATGACCGAAGTATTCAGCACCACGGCCCCGTACGGCACGGCGTTCACGATCACAAAAGGGTCCCGTTGTTTTCCGGCCACGCCCGGTGGTCTCCCCCGGCGCCGTCCGGGAGACCCCCTGCCACCCTTCTCCTTGTTACTCACCAGGAAGAGCCAACTCGAACCACACCGTCTTGCCCGATTTCCCGTGTCTGGTCCCCCAGCGCTGGGCCGAGACGGCCACGAGATGCAGCCCCCGCCCACCCTCGTCGTCGGGCTTGGCGACCCGTTCGCGGGGCGGATCCGGAAGCGGATCGGATACCTCCACCAACAGGGCCGGGCCGCCGACATGATCGGGGGCGGCCGGATTGCGTCGTTCGAGACGGACCCCGATGGGGCCGGAGGCGTAGCGCAGGGAATTGGTGACCAGCTCACTGACCAGCAGGACGGTCACGTCACCCACGGCGTCGAGGCCCCAGGAACGGAGCGTGCCGCGCACGGCGTGGCGGGCGGTGCGGACGGCACCGGGCTCGGCGGGGAAGGCCCACTCGGCGCATTCACCGTCTGTGTCGATCAAGCCGATCACTTCCCGGGCCACCAGCGACCCCAATCCGGTTCGTCGGGGACGAAAGGGGGACGAGAATGGGACTAATAGCGACATACCCGATATTCGAGGCGTCGTACCACTCGATCCGGCACGCACCGGCGCACTGTGGCGCGGACGGCCCACCGCGTGCGCGTCACGCGCCCCGATGCGCCCCACCGTGCGGCGCGGTGCGCGGCAAGGCGCCCGTCCTCGCGGCCGACGACGGGAACCACGGTACGCCGATGGCCCGGACGGCGCCCGACGGGGCGGGGCGGTCGGCGTTCGGACAGAGGTCGGACGCGATGTCGAACAGCGGGGCGGGCGGCGGGCCGTCGCCCGTCTGTCGCCGGTCCGTCGCCGGTCCGTCGCCGGTCCGTCAGGGGGCCGCCGGGCCCGCGATCAGTCGGCGGCCCGCCTCGGCGACCGCCGGGCGGTCCTGGTCGAGCCAGTCGACCGTGTCCAGCTCGTGCGGCGCGAGCCAGCGCAGCTCGTCGTGGTCCTCCAGCGGCGTCGGCTCCCCGGCCACCAGTCGGGCGGTCCACACGTGCAGGACCAGGCCGGGCCGCAACGGCCACTCCCCCGGGATCCGCTCCAGCGCCTCGGTCTCGACGCCGAGTTCCTCGCGCAGTTCGCGGACCAGCGCCTCGGGTACGGTCTCGCCCGGCTCGGCCTTCCCGCCGGGGAGTTCCCACCGGCCGGCGAGCTCGGGCGGCGCGCTGCGCCGGGCGGCCAGCAGGCGCCCGTCATGACAAAGGGCTCCGCCCACGACCACGCGTACAGTCATGGACGGAGCCTATGTCAGCGCTCTTTCGGTGTGCGTTCGGGCGGCCCCACGCTCAGTTCGTCGTGGCGGTCTGGCTGCCCTGTCCGATCCGCTCGACCCAGTAGAGCTGCTTGTGTCCGCGGTCGTCGAGGCTGTCGACGACCTTCTGGGCCTCGGCCCGGGTGGCGTACCGGCCCACCCGGTAGCGGTTGCCGTTGTCGTCCTGACGTATGACCAGCCATGCGAGCAGGGCACCGCTGTCGCTCATCGCGCTTCACCCTCCGCCGATGTACCTGCCCAGGAAACCGCATTGCGCATATGCCGGAGCTTACGCCCGACCTTTACTGAGCGGATACGGTTTTTTACGAAGAGGTACCCCGGGGGCGTACGCATCCGGCCAGGCGTACGGGCGGGCCGTGTACGCCGGTTCACGCGCGGCGCGGGGAACGCGAAACGGCGGCGTCGATGACGCCGCCGCGGGGAGGTGTGCGGGCCGCCGTGACGGGTCGTCACAGGCGGCCGGGTGGCCCGTCGGGACTCAGCGCACGGGCAGGTGGTAGGAGAGGCGGTAGCGGTCGGCGGGGACCACCACGTCCGCCGTCTCGACCGCGCGACCGGAGGCGAAGTAGGTACGGCTGACGACGAGGACGACGTGTCCGGGGACCCCGCCGAGCGACATGATCTCCTCGGCCAGGCCCGGTCGGGCGCCGACCTCCTCCACCACGTTGTCCACGACGACGTCGATCGCGGCCATGCGGTCCACGACCCCCGAGCCGCCCAACGGGCCCTCCTCCGGCAGCATCACCGGGGTCCGGCCGGTGACGGCCAGGGGCTCCCAGGAGGTGGAGAGCATCATGGCCTCGCCGGCGTCCCGGAAGACGTACCGGGTGCGCATGACGCGGTCGCCCGGCTCGATGCCGAGCCGCTCCGCGATGTCGGCCGGGGCCGCCGCCTGCTCGCTTTTCGACTCCCACGTGCCCCGCGCGGCGGAGTCCGCCTGCTCCTGGCGGAACGGGGTCGACGCGCCGGCCGTGCGGTAGCCGGAGCGGGCCACGCGGCGCGGCACCGGCTGCTCCCGAACATACGTACCGGACCCCGAACGGCCCTCGACGAGGCCCTCCGCCATGAGGACCTTGCGCGCCTCCAGCGCTACCGTGTCGGAGACGCCGTACTCCTCGCGGATCCGGGCCTGGGACGGGAGCCGGGCGTGCGGGGGCAGGGACCCATCGACGATCTTCCGTCGCAGATCCCCGGCGACGCGAAGATAGGCCGGCTGCTCACCGAAAGTCACTCGCCACTCCCATCAGGTTGACAGACAGCTACACCCTGGCAACCGATGGTTGAGCTGCGCAAGCACGGGCCAGAGTTTCACCCGAAGTGATGAAGGCAGGTCACTCAAACCCCTTACCGTGCGTTACCACCAAGGGCTCGCACCCATATGCGACGCATACGAGAGCGGGGGCGACCGAGTACTCGGTCGCCCCCGCGTTCACCGCGCGGTCCAGCCCTGTGGTCGCGCCGCCGCCCGGTCGCCCTGGGCGGACGTCAAAGCCTCGGCACCGTCAGAACTGCAGGGCCCAGGAGTCGATCTTGCCCACGTCGGCGCCCGCGAGGTCGGCGACGCGCAGCTTCCAGACGCCGTTGGCGACCTCGGAGGAGGCGTTCACGGTGAAGGTCTGGATGATGTTGTCCGCGCTGCCGCCGGTGCGGTTGCGCAGGTTGTACACCGAGCCGTCGGGGGCGACCAGGTCGACCCGCAGGTCACCGACGTAGGTGTGCTTGATGTCGACCGGCACGCTCAGCGTGGCGGGGGCGTTGCCGGAGATCCCGCTGACCGTGATCGGCGACTCGACGGTGGAGTTGTCGTTGATCGCGTAGTCGTTCAGGTTCTCGAACCGGGTCCCCGGGTCGGGCGGGGTGGTGGAGCCGCCCACGTTCAGCAGGCGGTTCGGGGAGCCGGTACCGGGGCTGGTGACCACGTTCGGGGTGGCGGCGGCGACCAGGCCCGCGGAGACCTGGGCCGGGGTGCTCGCCGGGTTCTGCGAGAGGTAGACGGCGGCCGCGCCCGCGACGTGCGGGGAGGCCATCGACGTACCGGAGATGGTGTTGGTGGCCGTGTCCCCGGTGCCCCACGTGGAGGTGATGGAGGAGCCCGGCGCGAAGATGTCCAGGATCGAGCCGTAGTTGGAGAAGCTCGACTTGGCGTCGGTGTTGGTGGTCGAGCCGACGGTGATGGCCTCGGCCACGCGGGCCGGGGACTTGGTGGAGGCGTCGGTGGACTCGTTGCCGGCCGCGACGGCGTAGGTGATGCCGGACGCGACGGAGTTGCGCACGGCCGTGTCGAGCGCGGAGTCGGCGCCGCCGCCGAGCGACATGTTGGCCACGGCGGGCTTGACCGCGTTGCGGGTCACCCAGTCGATGCCGGCGACGACCTGCGCGGTGGTCCCGGAGCCCTGGTTGTTGAGCACCCGGACGCCGACGATCTTCGCCTTCTTCGCGACGCCGTGCGCGGTGCCGCCGACGGTGCCCGCGACGTGCGTGCCGTGGCCGTGGCCGTCCTGGGCGGTGTTGTCGTTGTCGATGGCGTCGTAGCCGTAGGAGGCGCGGCCGCCGAAGTCCTGGTGGGTGATCCGTACGCCGGTGTCGATGACGTAGGCGGTGACGCCCTCACCGGCCTTGTCCGGGTAGGTGTAGCTCTGGTTGAGCGGCAGCGCCCGCTGGTCGATGCGGTCCAGGCCCCACGACGGGGGATTGGGCTGGGTGGCGTCGACGGTGAAGACACGGTTCTGCACGACCGATTTCACGGCCGGGTCGGCCGCGAGTTTTCTGGCCTGCGCTTCGGAGACCTCGACGGAGTAGCCGTTGAGGGCGGCGCTGTAGGTCCGGTCGATCTTCGCCCCGTACCGCTTGGCGACGGCCTTGCCGCTCTCGGCGGTGGAGCGGGCGGCGGAGTCGTCCAGCGTGACGATGTAGCTCCCGGGAACGGAGCCGGCGGCGCCCGCGTTCTCGATGACGCCCAAGGGGCTGTTGTCGGCGGCGGCCGCGGAGGCGGGTAGCGCTCCGGCGGCGCCGAGCGCGAGGGCGACGACGGCTATCGCGCCGGCGCCGGCGATCCGTCGGGTGTGACGCATCACGGACATGCGAGGGTTCCTCCTCATAGTGGTGCGCTGCGGGGGGTCGACGACCCGCACGGGATTGATTTATGGGCATGCCCATGACAATCCACCAAGCCCGACGGGCCGTCGCCTCCGAAAGGTTGACCCACCCCCGCGCGGTCCCACAAGAGGACTGCAGACGCGTAACATCCGTGCCATACAACGGCCATGAAAGAGCGGAGGCGCTCCGCACATGACGCACGCACTTCCCGGTTACCTCTGCCCCGAGGACGGCACGCGCGCGGACGCGCGGACGGCCCCCTGGTGCTGCCCGCTCTGCGCCGGCCCCTGGGACCTCGACTTCACACCGGATCCGGCCGGCGCCCTGGATCCGACGTCCGGACCCCCGTCGCTGTGGCGCTACGCCGCCGCGCTGCCGCTGCCGGGGGCTTTCGCCGTCTCGCTCGCGGAGGGGTACACGCCGCTGGTGCCGCTCACGGATCGGATTCACGCCAAGCTCGACTTCCTGATGCCGACCCTCTCCTTCAAGGACCGGGGCGCCGTGATGCTCGCGGAGGTGGCCCGACGGCTGGCCCCGGCGCGGGTGATCGCGGACAGCAGCGGCAACGCGGGAACCTCCGTCGCGGCGTACTGCGCGCGGGCCGGGCTGAATTGTGAAGTTTTCGTGCCCGAGGGCACCTCGGAGAAGAAGACCGAGCAGATCCGCGCCCACGGGGCGGACGTACGGATCGTGCCGGGCGGGCGCGAGGCCACCGCGCTCGCCGCCCGCGCGGCGGCGGACGCCCCGGGTGTCTTCTACGCCAGCCACGTCTACAACCCGTACTTCCTGCACGGGACGAAGACGTACGCGTACGAGATCTGGGAGGCCCTCGGCGGCCGGCTGCCCGAGGCGCTGGTGGTGCCCGTCGGCAACGGCACCCTGCTGCTGGGCGCCGCGTTGGCGGTGGAGGAGCTGGCCCGGCGCGGGGTGCGGCCACCCGCGCTGATCGCCGTACAGGCCGAGGCGGTGGCCCCGCTGGCGGCGGCCTTCGCCGCGGGCGCCGAGGACGCCGAGCCGGTGGCGCAGCTGCCCACCCTGGCGGAGGGCATCGCGATCCCGGCGCCGCCGCGCGCCCGCCAGGTCCTGGCGGCGGTGCGGAAGTCCGGGGGCACCTTCCTGACCGTCCCGGACGATCGGCTGCGCGCCGCCCAGCGGGACCTGGCCCGGCGCGGCCTCTTCGTGGAGCCGACGGCCGCCGCCTGCTGGGCGGCGGTCGGCCCGGGCGCTCCCGACGACCCCCTCCAGGGGCGTACGGCCGTCCTGCCCCTGTGCGGGGCGGGCGCCAAGTCGGGCCTGGCCGCGGCCCCGTAGGACCCGTGGAACGGGTGGGTCCGGTGAGTGTGGTGTCGAAAATCCGCCGGACCCGGCGGGCCCGATCTGTTCAACTGACCCCATGACCACCACACGCGACCTCAACGCCCTCGCCGAGACCTTCACCGCCCTGCACGTCGCCGGAGCCCCCCTGGCCCTGGCGAACGCCTGGGACGTCGCGAGCGCCCGTATCGTCGAGGCGGCCGGTTCCCCCGCCGTCGCCACCACCAGCGCCGGCGTCGCCTGGTCGCTGGGCGCGGCCGACGGGGACGTCCTGGCCCGCGACCGGGCCCTGGACCTGATCACCCGGGTGGCCGACGCCGTGTCCGTCCCCGTCACCGCCGACATCGAGGGCGGCTTCGGCGCCGACGCCGACGCGGTCGGCGAGACCGTCACCGGGGTCCTGGCCGCCGGCGCGGTCGGCATCAACATCGAGGACGCCACCCGCGCCCCCGCCGAGTTCGCCGAACGCCTCGCGGCCGCGCGGGCCGCCGCCGAGCGTGCCGGCGTACCGCTGTACATCAACGCGCGCATCGACACGTTCCTGTTCGGCCTCGGCGCCGAGGAAGCGCGGCTC
This sequence comes from Streptomyces sp. RerS4, assembly GCF_023515955.1. Lineage (GTDB taxonomy): Bacteria > Actinomycetota > Actinomycetes > Streptomycetales > Streptomycetaceae > Streptomyces. The sequence goes on along the minus strand of NZ_CP097322.1, from coordinate 4,630,013 downwards.
GACGAGACCCTCGCGCGCGCCGCCGCCTACCTCCGGGCGGGGGCGAGCGGCATCTTCGTGCCCGGCGTCGTCGACCCGACCGTCGTCGCCGAGCTGGTCAAGGGCGTCGACGCCCCGCTGAACGTGCTCGTCGCCCCCGGCGCCCCGAGCGTCGCCGAGTTCGCCGCCCTCGGCGTGGCCCGGGTCAGCCTCGGCGGCCGGATCGCGGAGGCCGCGTACGCACTCGTCCGCCGCGCCACCGAGGAACTGCTGGCCGGCGGCACGTACGGGGCGCTCGCCGACGCGCTCCCGTACGGCGAGCTGAACTCCCTGCTCAAGGGCTGAGCGGTGCACAGAACCACGGCCGCGCCGGCGCCCACGTCCACACCGCGCCGCACCGGCGGCGCGGTGTGGACCGCCCTCGGCCTCGTGTACGTCGTCTGGGGGTCGACGTACCTCGGCATCCGGATCGTCGTCGAGACCATGCCGCCGTTCCTGTCGGCCGGCGCCCGGTTCATCACCGCCGGACTCGTCCTGGCCGCGGTCGTCGCCGTGCGGTACGGGCCCGGCGCACTGCGGGTCAGCGGCCGGCAGCTCGGCTCGACGGTACTGGTCGGGCTGCTGTTGATCCCCGGCGGCAACGGCCTGGTCGCCCTGGCCGAGACCTCGGTGCCGTCCGGGCTGGCCGCGCTGCTGGTGGCCGCGGTGCCGATGTGGGTGGTGTTGCTGCGCGCGGGCACCGGGGACCGTCCTCGCGCCTGGACCCTGTTCGGGGTGCTCGTGGGGTTCGTGGGGCTGGCGGTGCTGACGAGTCCGGGGCTGAGCGGGGAGGTGCGGCTGTCGGGGGTGCTGCTGGTGCTGGTGGCCTCCGTGCTGTGGTCGCTGGGCTCCTTCTCGGGCTCGAAGCTCTCGCTGCCGGCCAATCCGTTCACCGGCAGCGTCTACCAGATGCTGGCGGGTGGGCTCGCCGGGATCGTCGTCGGGCTGCTGCGCGGGGAGCACCGGGGCCTGGACGTCGGAGCCTTCTCCACCGCCTCCTGGGTGGCGCTGGCCTACCTGGTGCTGGTCGGTTCCGTGGTGGGCTTCACCGCGTACGCGTGGCTGCTCCAGTCGGCGCCGCTGTCGCTGGTGGCCACGTACGCCTACGTCAACCCGGTGGTCGCCGTCGCCCTGGGGTGGCTGATCCTCGACGAGGCCCTGACCTGGCCGATCCTGGTCGGCGGCGGGATCGTGGTGGCGGCGGTGGGGGTGATCGTCAGCACCGAACGGCGGAAGTAGGGGGGCGGGGGCGGGCGGGATCGGGGCCGGAGAGCCGGGGGCTCAATCGCGCGCGGCGCGCTCGTAGAGGGCCTTGGCCCGCTCGTCGTAGAGCGCGGCGGTGGAGTCCACGTCCGTGTCCCCGCCGCTCAGGACGCCGATCAAGTGGCCCGGCCTGCCCGTGCCGCCCCGGTCGGCGATCCAGGGGCTGCCGCTGGTGCCCGTCCAGAATCCCGCGCAGCTGATGTACAGCATGGCGGGGTCCTCGTCGTCGTGGTGGGTCTGGGTGGTGCAGGACACCGGCTTGTTCTGCGGGTTGTGCTCGGACTCGGGGTAGCCCACCACGGTGACGTCGCGTTCGTAGCCGGAGGTCCAGTCGGGGGTGGGTGCCTCGCCCCGACCGACGCGCTCCTGCACGCTGTGGCCGTCCTCGTCGGGCTCGACGGTGAGGAAGGCGTAGTCGGCGGTCTCGTCGCCCCACTTCGTCCACCGCTCGTCCACATGGATCGAGCGGACCTTCCACACGCCCAGCGGCCGGCTGCCGGAGCCCTCGCCGGAGAAGGCGGGGGCGAAGGACAGCTCGCCGATGGCGAGGCCGTCGTGCGCGACGTCGCCGGGCTGCCCGTCCTCGCCCGCCGGGGCCACGCAGTGCGCGGCGGTCGCGACGACGTTGCCCCGGGGGCTGTCGACCACGCTCGCCGTGCACCAGTGCTCGCCGCCCGCCATCAGCACGCCCACGGTCGGGAAGGGGTGCACCGGCCGCTCGCCGGACGCCTCGAGGAACACGAGCCCGCACACGGCCGCGATCCCCGCCGCGGCCGCGGCCGAGGCCCCCTTCACCACCGGGCTCACCGCACGGCGGGATCGGGTGTCGGTCCCTGCATCACCTTGCTGATCCACGCCAGGGAGCCCTCCCTCATGCCGCGTACGTACGACTTTCCGTTGTGCTCACCATCCTGGATCACCTGGAGCCAGGTGTGCACCGGGCCCTTTCCGTACTCCTTCATGAACTTCTCGGCGAGGTCGCGGCCGCCCTCCTTGGTGCCGATCTGGAAGTTCACGTACACGTCCGGACCACCGGCCGCGATCAGTTTCTCGGCGAGCTTCTCCGGGTTGTTCTCGTCCATGGCCTGCTGGTTTCCCCTCCACAGCGGGGAATCCGGGACGATGTCGACGCCGCTGGCGATGACCGCCTTGAAGCGCTCGGGGTACTTCAGGACCTGCTTGAAGCCGTTGAAACCGCCCGCCGAGGAGCCCATGAAGGCCCAGCCGTCGCGGGAGGTGAAGGTGCGGAAATTGGCCCTCGCGAAATCCGGGACGTCATCGGCCATCCAGGTGCCCATCTTCGGCTCGCCGGGGATGTCCGAGCCGTCGAAGTGGTGCTTGGTGTCGGCGTTGGTCACCGGCATGACGAGGATGAACGGCAGGCTCGTGCCGTCCTTCACCCCGTCCGCGACGGCCTGCTGGAGGCCGAGGCCGGGACCGGTCCCCCAGTAGTTGGTCGGGTAGCCGCGGCCGCCGGGCAGGGAGATCAGCACCGGGAACGCGCTCTTGGCGTAGCGCGGCTCGTCGTACTCCTTCGGCACCCACACCCACACGTCACCCGTGAAGCCGGACTTCGCCCCCACCAGCGTGGTCTTGGCGATCTGCGTGCCGTCGGGCAGGCGGGCGGTGCGTTCGAACTCGGCCTTGGGTCCGGTGGGCATCAGCACCCCCGGCCGGATCTCCTCGGCCGCCGCCGACTCCTGGATCTTCCCGAAGGACACCGGATCCCCTATGTCGGAGAACAGGCCGGCCTTGTACGCGCCGCCGCCCCCGGCGGCGATGACGGCCGCGAGGCCGCCGACGATCAGCACCTGGCGCAGGCGCTTGGGGCGACGGCGGGCCTTGGTCATGGGGCCGCCGTCGCCTTGCTGGTCATACTGCACGGATTCGTTCCCGTTCCTTCTCCGGCGCCCTGGTTGGACGCGGGTCGGACCGATAGGTCCCCCCTTACACCCCTGACAGAGGAGTGAACGACCGGAAGGGTTGCCTGGGACCGGGCCGACGTGGCGCGTACCACGTGACCTACGGGACGCCCGTGCGCGTGCGCGTCGCCGCGGGGGTCAGCGCGGGGCTCAGCCGGCCTCGGGCTTGGGGCCCTTCAGGACCTTGCTGACCTCGGCGAGCCCGCTCTCCTTCATGCCCCGGACGTAGTCCCAGCCGCTGTGCTGGCCGCCCTTGATCTCGTGGATCGTGATCGTGACGGGGGCCTTGCCGAACCGCTGCTGGAACTTGTCCAGCAGCGCGCGCCCGCCCTCCTTCGTCCCGTACTGGAAGGCGACGTGGACCTCGGGGCCCTTGGTGTCGATCAGCTTCTGCGCGAGCTTCTCGGGGTTGTTCGCGTCCATCTCCGCCTGGTGGCCCTTCCACAGCGGGGAGTCCGGGACGAGCTCGCCGCCGTTGGCGATCACGGCCCTGAAGCGGTCCGGGTGCTCCATGACCTGCTTGAGGCCGACGAAGGCGCCGGAGGAGTTGCCCATGAAGGCCCAGCCCTCGCGGGACTTGTAGGTGCGGAAGTTCGCGCGGGCGAAGTTCGGCACGTCCTCGGCCATCCAGGTGCCCATCTTGGCCTGGCCGGGTATGTCGGCGCCGTCGTAGTAGTACTTGTTGTCCGGGTTGAGCACCGGCATGACGAGGACGAAGGGCAGGCTGGTGCCCGCCTGGACGCCCTCGGCGATGGCCTTCTGGAGGCCGAGGCTGCGGTCGGCCCAGTAGTTGGTCGGGAAGCCGTTGCCGCCGGGCAGGGCGATGAGGACCGGGAAGGCGCTCTTGGCGTACTTCGGGTCGTCGTACTCCTTGGGGGTCCAGACCCAGACGTCACCCTCGAAGCCGGACTTGGCGCCCGCCAGGCGGGTCTTGCGGATGGTGGTGCCGTCGTCGAGCGTGGCGGTCTGCTTGAAGTCGGACTTCGGGCCGGAGGGCAGGAGCACGTCCGGGTCGCCGGTGGGCTTGGGGGAGGCCGAGGGTGCGGCGCCCTTCTTGCCGGAGCCGGCGCCTTCGGTGGCCGTGACCCCCTGCGGGTTCTCGCCCCCTGCGGTGGTGGCCTCGGCGTTGCCGGAGAACCACTCGTACTTCCAGGCGGCGAAGCCGCCGCCGGCCAGGAGCAGCGCGCAGGCGAGGCCCGCGCTGATGACTATCGCGCGCCGGGACTTCCCGTTCCCGCGACCGGGCTCGTGGCCGGACGGCTGCTGCTGCGGGTACTCGTGCACGAACTTCGCTCCGAACGGTCATGGCTGCCCCGGGCGGGGCAGAGCGGCTGGACAACCCTAGGTTCTGATGTGCGAACGCCCGGCGGAGTTCCACATCCCGGCAAAAACGTGTGGGGAACTTCGGCTGTCGTCCGGGTCACTTCAACGTGTCGAGCACGTCCGAGCACCGGCCCAGGAGCTCGATGAGCCGCTCCCGTTCCTCCTCCGAGAAGGCGGCGGCGAGCGCCCGTTCCACCCGTACGGCGGAGTCGTCCGCCTGCTCCATCACGGCGCGGCCCTGCGGGGTGAGCCGCGTCTCCAGCACGTTGCGGTGCCATTCGTGGGGGGTGCGTTCGATGAGCCCGCGCTCGTGGAGGTTCTTCAGCACGGTGTTCATCGTCGGCGGCGTGACCCCGCAGAGCCGGGAGAGGGCGGCGGCGGAAATCCCCGGCTTCTCGGCGAGCCAGAGCAGCGCGGCGTACTGGGGAACCGTTACTGCGGCCGGCTTGAGCGCGGCGGACTTCGCCGCGAGGAGCGCCTGCTCGGCGCGCTTGACGTGCGAGCCGATCCGCTCCTCGGGGGGCATGGAGGTCATTGGGGAATCCTACGACCCTTGCCAATCATTAGGGCTCTAACTACTCTTCGAACACACCCAACGAAACGGACACACATGTCGCAGTCAAAGCTGTCGAAACTGTCGAAGCCCCTCACCGCACTCACAGTCACCGCCCTCACCGCACTCATGTCGGCCGCCGGTCCGGCGACGGCCACCGCCCGTCCGGGGGTCTCCACCGCCTTCACTCTCCCCGGCCCGAAGGTCTTCCCCGAGGGCATAGCCACCGACTCCCGCACGGGCGCGGTGTACGTCGGCTCGTACGCGGACGGCACCGTCTACCGCGCCCGCCCGGGGGCCCGTACGGCCGAGGTCTTCCTCCCGGCCGGCCGCGACGGCCGCCACACGGCGAACGGCCTGCGCGTCGACGCCGCGCGGGGGCGGCTGTGGGTCACCGACTCCACCGCCGGGGTCTCCGTGTACGACACCCGGACGGGCGCGCGCCTGGCCCACTTCGAGGTGGCGGGCGACGGCCCCCGCTTCGTCAACGACCTGACGCTCACCCCGGACGGCACCGCGTACCTGACGGACAGCGTCCGCGGCGTGATCTACCGCGTCACCCCGGCCGAGGTGCGGGCCGGCTCCGGCGCCCTGACGGTCGCCCACGACCTGAACGGGCACCTCACCCCGTCGCCCCCCGGCAGCTACGCGCTGAACGGCATCGTCTCCGACCCGGCGGGCCGCTACCTGCTGACGGTCGACATGACGGCGGGCGAGCTGCACCGCGTCGACCTGCGCACCGGGGAGATCGGCCGCGTGGACCTGACCGGCGGCGACCTGAAGGCCGCCGACGGCCTCGACCTCGCCCCGGGCGGCGTCCTGCGGGTGGCCCACAACGTCCCGAACACCCTCACCCGCTGGCAGCTCACCCCGGACGGCACCCGCGCCCGCCTGATCCGCACCGTCACGGATCCCGCGCTCCAGATCCCGACCACCCTGGCCCACACCCCGGGCCGCACCCTGGTGGTGCGCTCCCAGTTCGACAAGGAGGGCGGCCCCCTGACCCCGTCGACGGGCACCCCGACGACGTTCACGGTGGCAGCGGTCCGCGGCCTCTGACCCTCACCCGGAGAAGGCGTAGACCCCCCGAATCCGCCACCCCCCACGTCCCCCCTCGACCCACTCGAACAACGCGACATCAACCCCTTCGAGCACCGGAGCCCCCTCCTCCCCGAAGGCCCACGCGAAGCGCGCCTGCTCGTGATGCCCGTCGACCTTCCCCGTCAGGGAGAACGAAACCCCTGGCGGGAAGCTCGCCCGCAGCCGCGCCAGATGCCCGACGAGCGCCTCCCGCCCGAGCACCCGCACGTCGGGGTCGCAGTACTCGACCCCCTCGGTGCACAGGGCCTCGATCCCGACCCGCCGCCGCTCGTCGTCCACCTCGTTGACGACCCCGATGAACGCCTCGACCAACCCCTGATAATCCATCCTCCCACCCTCACCCCCCACCCCGGAGCCCCCCTGGACTCCCGCTACTCCACCTACTCCGCCTACTCCACGAAGTAGGAGTCGTGACGCACGAAGAACTCCGCGCGCTCCTCGTCCGTCGCGTCCGCCATGGCCGCCAGCCCCTCGAAGTACTCCTCGCGCGGCGCTCCCGGTGCGAAGATCATCAGCATCTCGGCGGGCGCGTCCGAGTCGTTGCGGAAGGCGTGCAGCCCGCCCTGGGGCACGTACAGGAAGTCGCCCTTCTTCGCGTCCACCCAGCCCTCTCCGTTGAACAGCCGGACCGTGCCGTCGAGCACGAAGAACGACTCCGAGATCGTCTTGTGGAAGTGCGTCTTGGGCCCGCCGGCCTTCGCGCTCATCTCCACCCGGTAGAGCCCGAACTCCCCCTGCGTAGAGGCCTTGGTGGCCAGGTAGTGGATCGCGTCCCCACCCGCCACCCCGAACTCGGGCGGCGTGTCCACCGTCCGGAAGACGGCACTGACCTCGCCTTCCTCCCGGTGGTAAACCCGCTCCGGATACTCCGGGTACGACATGGTGTTCCCCCTTCTTCGACGGCTCATGATCACCCCCAAGCCCGCAACCCCGGCCCCGAACCACCCCGATATGTCACCACGACACCTGATCCCGCACCGGGTTGTCACCGGCGGCTGCTTCCATGGCGCCATGAGCACCGTGCGCGAGACCGCCGCCCTCCTCCCCGAACCCGCCCGACTCCGCGCCCATCTGCGCGCACTGGCCGTCCTGGACGCGGCGATCAGCGACGATCCGCGGTTCTGTCAGTACGCGTTCGCCGCCGCCTGGGGCCCTTCGGTGGAGGCGGCCCTGATGGAGAACGGCTCCGGGGACGACTTCTCCGTCCTCTTCACCCCGGCCGGCGTGCTCATACGCGGCTTCGACCACGAGTCGCAGATGAGTCCGTACGCGACGGACGACGAGCGGGTCTGGCCCGGTGTCATCGACGACGTGCCCGAGGCGCTGCGCCCGCTCCTGTACGAGCCCGCCTTCCACGACGCGGGCATCGACCTCCCCCGGGTCACCGCCTGCCTGTGGCGGGAGACCGGCGACACCGTCTGGCACACCGGCTCGACCATCACCTTCCCCGAGGGCAGCGAGGACCCGGACGGCTCCGGCTTCCTCTTCCCTCTCCTCACCGACCGCTCCCCCGAGGCCGTCCGGGCTCACTTCGAGGACTACTACGAGCGCCCCGTCCCCCTCGACGCCGTCCGCCACGTCCTCGCCGGACACCCCCTCACCCCCGCGATCGCCGTGGCCCTCAACCCGGCCGCCCTCTCGGACGGCGCACTGCTCCAGAGAATCGCCGCGCACCCCGAGGTCGCCTCCTACCTGTCCTGCGACGGCGAGTTCGACCTTGCCCGCACCGACCCGATCGAGCCGATCGCCCTACCCAACGGCCTCCCGGTGGAGCCCGTCGCCGGCTGCAACGCGGGCGGCACCCACTACCTCTGCGGCCCAGCCGCCCCCGACGGCCCCCGCCCCGTCCTCTACACCGACTCCGAGGGCCGGGCATCCCTCATCGCAGAGTCCCTCGCCGAGGCCCTGACGCTCGCCATCGTTCTGCCGTCGTGGCACGACGCCCTGGCCGGCTTCCGTCCCCCGGCCCTCAACTCCGACTACCTCGACGCCCACCCGGACCACCCCACCGTCCGCGACCGCCTCCTCGCCGCCCTTCGACTGCCCCCGGCCACCGACCGGGAAGTCCTGGACCGCCTGCTCACCACCGCGGCCCGCACCGTCCCCGACGGCTTCCTCCCGCACGTTCCCGATGAGGAGGAATCCACCTTCGAGCCGATGCTCGAACGGCCTACCAAATAGGGCCGGCTCCCGGAGGAGGCGGCCCCTTGGCGTGCGCTTGCGGCACGGTCAGACGTTGAAGCGGAACACCCAGCACCGATCCAGCACGCTACTGCTTCATCCAGCACGCGCGACGGTGGCGAGCGGAGCCCGCCGCGGGACACACTGTGTACACATGGGACACTCGGTACCCTTGAGCGCACGACGCAGCCGCTGCCCATAGAGTCCGTCCGCGACGTGCGCGCCCACCTGGCGGAGGTCGTGGAGCGTGCGGACCGCGACGACGTGCCCACTGTGATCACGCGCCGAGGCAAGGAAGTCGCCGCCGTGGTCTCCATCGAGGTGCTGCGCAAGTACCAGGAGTGGGAAGAGCGCGAGATCAACCGGATCATCGACGAGCGCATGGCCAACCCCGCACCCGGCATCCCGATCGAGGACGTCATGGGGGAGACGCTGGCTCGCGGTGAGTGAGTACCGAACCGTCTTCCGCCCCGAGGCGCAGGCCGAACTTCGGAAGGTCCCTCGCGACATGGCGCTGCGCATCCTGGCCAAGCTCACCGAGTTGGAGAGCGATCCGCTCGGCTTCAACACCACCGCACTCGTGTCCCAGCCAGACCGCCGACGGCTACGGTTCGGCGACCACCGCGTCGTCTACGCGATCGACAGCGGAGAGTTGGTGGTGTGGGTCGTGCACGTCGGGCATCACTCCACCATCTACGACACCTGACTCCAGGTGACCCGGGGGGTCGGACTTCGAGGATCGACGCCATCCCGCCGGCCACAGCACACTCGTACAGAGTGATCCAATCGCCCGGGGCGAGGTGGCTCCACCGCGCCGGGTTCAACGGCGAGAGGCGCACCGGAGCCCGCCCGCCTGGCGGCAGGTCGGGAGCGAACTCGACCCATACGCGGGCTACGTCCAGTTCGGGCGCTCCGTCCCCCCTCTGATTGCCGATGTCCCACATCGGCCGCAGGACCCCGGATCCGGGGAGCGGGGTACGCCGGAGCGCCTCACCGGCAGGGAACAGTGCGAGATCAGCGCGGATGACCCCCACGCGCGTCTCGACACCCCGCCACGCGCAACACTCCCGGCTCTGTTCGAACCCAAGCATCCCGGCCGCCCGCACCAGCTCCTCCCAGAATCCTGCCGGCGCGGTCCATCCGTCGGACACGGGGATGTCGCGGTCCGTGGCGACATCCTCGGGCACCAGCAAAGAGGCGGCTTCGAGTACCCCGACGACGTCCGTGCGCCGATTATGGATCAGCGACACAACCACCCCTCATGACGGCCACGATCGCTAGGGTTGTCCCATGACCGCACTGCCCGACTGGATGCGCCCGCCCCGCGCGGAAGGCTGGTTCGCGGAGGACCTCGACCGCCTCCCCGAGGCACCCCGCCACACCGAGCTGATCGACGGAGCCCTCGTCTTCATGATGTCGCCCCAGCGGTCCTGGCATGGCCGCCTCGTCACCGCCCTGACCACCACGCTCATGGCGCAGGCGCCGGTTGGCTTCGAGGTCGAGCGCGAGATGACGATCCGCCTCGATGCCCGCAACCGCCCCGAGCCGGACCTCTTGCTGACGAACCTGCCCTATGACCCCGACCGCACCTGGTACGCCCCGGAGGACGTGAAGCTCGTCGTAGAAGCGGTCTCACCCGAGTCCGCACATCGCGATCGCACAGTAAAGCTCCGCAAGTACGCGGAGGCCGGCATCCCGCACTACTGGTGCATCGAGGACGAGGACGGGGCACCCGTCGTCCACGTCTACGAGCTCGACGAACCCACCGGCGCCTACGCTCCCGCCGGGATCTTCCGGGGCACGCTCCAGCGCCCGGTGCCCTTCGAGGTCAGCCTGGACCTCGACAAGCTCACGCCGCCCCGCAGCAGCTGAAAAGTCAGCACGGGAATGCAGAAGGGGTCGGACTCGACAGAGTCCGACCCCTTCTGGCCTGCACGTTTGACGAGACATGCTGTGACGAGATGACTACACGTTGAAGCGGAACTCCACCACGTCGCCGTCCTGCATGACGTAGTCCTTGCCTTCCATGCGGGCCTTGCCCTTGGCGCGGGCTTCGGTTACCGAGCCGCAGGCGACGAGGTCGGCGAAGGAGATGACCTCGGCCTTGATGAAGCCGCGCTGGAAGTCGGTGTGGATGACGCCGGCCGCCTCCGGGGCGGTGGCGCCCTGCTTGATCGTCCAGGCGCGGGTTTCCTTCGGGCCGGCCGTCAGGTACGTCTGGAGGCCCAGGGTCTCGAAGCCGACGCGGCCGAGGGTGGCGAGGCCGGGCTCGTCCTGGCCGACGGACTGGAGGAGCTCCAGGGCTTCCTCGTCGTCCAGCTCCGCGAGGTCCGCCTCCAGCTTCGCGTTCAGGAAGATGGCCTCCGCCGGGGCGACCAGGGCGGACTGCTCCGCCTTGAAGGCCTCGTCCGTCAGCTCGTCCTCGTCCACGTTGAAGACGTAGAGGAACGGCTTCGTGGTGAGCAGGTGCAGCTCGTGCAGGAGGTCGCCCTGCTCGGTGCCCTTGGTGATGCCCTTGGAGAAGAGGGTGTCGCCCGCTTCGAGGATCTTCTTGGCCTCGACGACGGCCGCGAGGACCGCGACCTTCTCCTTCTGGAGGCGGGATTCCTTCGTCAGGCGCGGCTCGGCCTTCTCGATGGACTGGAGGTCGGCGAGGATCAGCTCGGTGTTGATCGTCTCGATGTCGTCCTTCGGCGAGACCTTGCCGTCGACGTGCACGACGTTCTCGTCCTTGAAGGCACGGATGACCTGGCAGATCGCGTCCGACTCGCGGATGTTCGCGAGGAACTTGTTGCCGAGGCCCTCGCCCTCGGAGGCGCCGCGCACGATGCCCGCGATGTCGACGAAGTCGACCGTCGCCGGGAGGATCCTCTGCGAGCCGAAGATGCCGGCGAGGACGGCCAGACGCGGGTCCGGGACGCCGACGACGCCGACGTTCGGCTCGATGGTGGCGAACGGGTAGTTGGCCGCCAGCACGTCGTTCTTGGTCAGGGCGTTGAACAGGGTCGACTTGCCGACATTCGGCAGGCCGACGATTCCGATCGTGAGCGACACGTTGGCGACTTCCCGTAGCTGGAGGGGGCGGCGGCCCGGAGGTGGGCCACCGGACAGTTTACTTTCCGATGAGTGGCGGTGGATGTACGCGTGTCCAGGCCCGGATCCGACGGCCGTCCCGCCTAATTTGGTGGGGTGGAGCAATACAGGATGCGTTCGGTACCTCACCCTCAGGCGCGACGACCCCGTCCCCCGGCCGGCGGGCCGGCCCGCCGGCTGCCGCGGCCCCTGCTGACCGGGCTCGGCGGCGGGCTCTTCGCGTGCCTCGCGATGCTGCTGGTCGCCGGGATCTGCCGGCTGCTCTTCGACTCCTCGCTCTTCGTGTACGGGCTGCTGTTCCTGCCCGTGGCCGCCGCGAACGCCGTCTGGGTCAGGCCCGCCGACCTGATCACCGCGCCCGTCTCCGTGCCGATCGCCTTCGCCGCCGGGGTGTGGCCCGTCTCCGGCGGCTCCGGCGGCTTCGGCGGGGAGCTGATGGGCGTGGTGTCCGCGCTGTCCCTGCACGCCGGCTGGCTCTACGCGGGCACCCTCGTCGCTGCCCTGATCGCGCTGGTGCGCCGGGCCGCGCTGAGCGGCCGCAGGCGGGCCGCCGCCGCGGCCCGGCGCAGCCGTACCGCGTAGGGCTTGAAGAACCTCAGGCAGCCGCCGCCGCCATCGCGGCGCCCACGATGCCCGCGTCGTTCTGGAGCTCCGCCGGGACGATGCGGGCCCGGACGGCGTCCTCGACCAGCGGCAGGAACTTCTCCGGCTTGCGGCTCACCCCGCCGCCGATGATGAAGAGGTCCGGCGAGAACAGCATCTCCACATGCGCCAGGTACCTGCCGAGGCGGTGCGCCCAGCGCTCCCAACTGAGGTCGCCGTCCTCCTTGGCCTTCACCGACGCCCGCGTCTCCGCGTCGTGGCCCTTCAGCTCCAGGTGCCCCAGCTCGGTGTTCGGTACCAGTACGCCGTCGCGGAAGAGGGCGCTGCCGATGCCGGTGCCCAGGGTCAGCAGCAGCACCGTGCCCGCGACGCCGCGCCCCGCGCCATGGGTCACCTCGGCCACGCCGGCCGCGTCGGCGTCGTTGAGGACCGTCACCGGGCGGCCGTCGAGCCGGGAGGAGAGCAGGGCGGCGGCGTCCAGGCCGATCCAGCCCTGGTCGACGTTGGCTGCCGTGCGGGTGATGCCATTGGTGACCACGCCCGGGAAGGTGACGCCGACCGGGCCGCTCCAGTCGAAGGCGCCGACCACCTCGGCAACGCGGCCGGCCACCCCGTCGGGGGTGGCCGGCCGCGGAGTCAGTACCTTGTGGCGCTCCCGCGCCAGCTCACCGCGTTCCAAGTCCACGGGAGCGCCCTTGATGCCGGAACCACCGATGTCCACACCGAAGATCTGCATGGACTCACCGTACGAACGAGCCACGCCCGGAGCTACTCGTAGGCGCTGCTTCCCGGAGGCTTTCCGGGGGCTTTCCGGGGGCTTTCCGGAGCCTTACGCGCCTTCGGTGCCCTCGGCGACCAGGTCCGCCGCCTCCGCGCGCAGGTCGCGGCGCAGTTCCTTCGGCAGCGAGAAGGTGATCGACTCCTCGGCGGTCTTGACGATCTCCACGTCCGCGTATCCGCGCTGAGCCAGCCACTCCAGCACCTCTTCGACCAGGACCTCCGGCACGGAGGCGCCCGAGGTCAGGCCGACGGTGGTGACGCCCTCCAGCCAGGCCTCGTCGATCTCGCTCGCGAAGTCGACCAGGTGGGCGGCGCGGGCGCCGGCGTCGAGGGCGACCTCGACGAGGCGGATGGAGTTCGAGGAGTTCTTCGAGCCGACGACGATGACCAGGTCGGAGTCGGCGCCCATGACCTTGACCGCCGCCTGCCGGTTGGAGGTGGCGTAGCAGATGTCGTCGCTCGGCGGGGAGACGAGCAGCGGGAACTTGGTCTTCAGCGCGTCGACCGTCTCCATCGTCTCGTCGACCGACAGGGTGGTCTGCGAGAGCCAGACGACCTTGGACTCGTCGCGGACGGTGACCTTCTCCACGTCGTGCGGGCCGTCGACGATGGTGATGTGGTCCGGGGCCTCGCCGGAGGTGCCGATGACCTCCTCGTGGCCCTCGTGGCCGATGAGGAGGATGTCGAAGTCGTCGTTCGCGTAGCGGATGGCTTCCTTGTGGACCTTGGTGACCAGCGGGCAGGTCGCGTCGATCGTCGCGAGCCGGCCGCGCGCCGCCTCCTCGTGCACCACCGGCGCGACGCCGTGCGCGGAGAACATCACGATGTTGCCGGGCGGGACCTCCTCCGTCCGCTCGACGAAGATCGCGCCCTTCTTCTCCAGCGTCTGGACGACGTACTTGTTGTGCACGATCTCGTGTCGGACGTAGACCGGAGCACCGTACTGCTCCAGGGCCTTCTCGACAGCGATCACGGCTCGGTCCACGCCCGCGCAGTAGCCGCGCGGGGCGGCGAGCAGGACGCGGCGGGATGCGGAAGCGGGGGCGGGAGCAGTCATACGCTCCATCGTACGGGGGCCTCCAGCAGGCCGGACGTCCCCCGTCCGGCGGAGACTTGCAGGAACCCGACGGGAACCGGCCCGGAACCCGCCCGGAACCGGCCACGAACCCGCAGAACTCGACCGAACGTCCGTATCGGATATCCCCCGGAGGAACGATGGCATCCGCTACGGATTCCCGTACGCCCGCCCCCGCGGCGCTCCGGCGGAGTCTCGGCTTCCGGGACCTGGTCGTCTACGGACTGCTCTTCATCGCCCCCATGGCCCCGGTCGGGGTCTTCGGCACGCTCGACGCCAAGTCGCACGGGGCCGTCGCCCTCGTCTACCTCGTCGCGACCGTGGCGATGGCCTTCACCGCCTTCTCCTACGCGCAGATGGTGCGGGTGGCGCCGCAGGCCGGCTCGGTCTTCACCTACGCCCGCAAGGGGCTCGGCGAGGGGCCGGGGCTGATCGCGGGGTGGATGGCGATGCTGGACTACCTGCTGATCCCGGCGGTGGCGTACCTGTTCTCCGGGATCGCGATGCACGCGCTGGTGCCGGGGATCTCGCGGTGGGTGTGGACGGCGCTGGCCGTGGTGGTCACCACCGCGCTGAACCTGTGGGGCGTACGGGCGGCCGCGCGGGTGGGCTTCGCGGTGCTGGCCATGGAGCTCGTGGTGCTGGTGGTGTTCCTGGTGGCGGCGGTGACGGTGCTGGTCCAGGACGGGGCCCGGCGGGGGTGGCTGTCGCCGCTGACCGGGGACGGCTCGCTGGGGTTCAGCGTGGCGGCGGTGCTGGGGGCGGTGTCGGTGGCGGTTCTGTCGTACCTGGGCTTCGACGCCATCGCCTCCTTCGCGGAGGAGGTCACCGGGGGCAGCGCGCGCGTGGCGCGGGCGGTGCTGTTCTGCCTCGCCCTGACGGGGGTGCTGTTCATCGCGCAGACCTACCTGGCGGCGCTGCTGACCCCGCTCTCCTCGGCGGAGCTGGCGGCCGATCCGGCGAAGCAGGGGCCGGCCTTCTACGACTCCGTCGAGGCGTCGGTCGGGACGTGGCTGCACGACCTGGTGGCGGTGAGCAAGGCGGTGGGGGCGGCGTTCGCGGCGCTGGCCGGGCAGGCGGCGGCCGGGCGGCTGCTGTTCGCGATGGCCCGGGAGCGGCGGCTGCCGGGCGCGTTGGCCCGTACCTCGCACGGCACGCCCCGGGCGGCGCTGTTGGTGGCGGCGACGGTGACGCTGGTGGCGGCGGTGTGGGCGGCGCGGCGCGACGACGGGCTCGACCACCTGGTCTCGGTGGTGGACATCGGGGCGCTGGTGGCCTTCACGCTGCTGCACGCCTCGGTGGTCGGCTGGTTCGTGGTCAAGCGGAGTGGGGGCGCTCCGGTGTGGTGGCGGCACCTGGTGGTCCCGGTGCTGGGCGCGGCCGTGACGCTCGCGGTGATCGTCGAGGCCTCCCCGACGGCGCAACTGGTGGGGGCGGTGTGGCTGGCGGTGGGCCTGGCGGTGCTGTTCGCGCAGCGCGGCCGGCCGAGACCGCAGGGCGGCCCGGCCGGGGACCTGGCCGGGGACCCGGACGGCAGCCCGGCAGGCGGCCCAGCCGGCGGCGGCCCCGCCGCCTGAGACGCTGTCAGCGCAGCCCGTTAGCCTGCCTCCATGGCTCTGAATACGTCGGCGGACGCGCCGCTCCCGGTCGGTCAGGTGTCCCGGCTGATCGGCGGCTGGATCGACCGGCTCGGCCAGGTCTGGGTGGAGGGGCAGATCACCCAGCTCAACCGGCGGCCGGGGGCGGGGGTGGTCTTCCTGACGCTGCGCGACCCGTCGCACGACATCTCCGTCAGCGTCACCTGCTTCCGCCAGGTCTTCGAGGAGGTCGCGGACGTGGTCGGCGAGGGCGCGCGGGTCGTCGTCCTGGCCAAGCCGGAGTGGTACGCGCCGCGCGGGCAGCTGTCCCTGCGGGTGACGGAGATCCGCCCGGTCGGCATCGGGGAGCTGCTGGCCCGCCTGGAGCGGCTCAAGCGGTCGCTGGCGTCCGAGGGCCTCTTCGCCCTGGACCGCAAGAAGCCGCTGCCCTTCCTGCCGCAGCTGATCGGGCTGGTGGTCGGCCGGGCCTCGGCGGCCGAGCGCGACGTACTGGAGAACGCCCGGCGGCGCTGGCCGGCGGTCCGCTTCGAGGTGCGCAACGTGGCCGTGCAGGGCGTGCACGCGGTGCCGCAGGTGATCGAGGCCGTGCAGGAGCTGGACGCGCGGCCCGACGTGGACGTGATCATCGTGGCGCGCGGCGGCGGCAGCGTGGAGGACCTGCTGCCCTTCTCCGACGAACGGGTCGTGCGCACCGTCGCGGAGGCCCGTACGCCCGTGGTCTCGGCGATCGGGCACGAGCCGGACTCCCCGCTGCTGGACCTGGTCGCCGACCTCCGGGCCTCCACCCCGACGGACGCGGCGAAGAAGGTGGTGCCGGACGTCGGGGAGGAGCTGGAGCGGGTACGCCAGCTCCAGGGCCGGGGGCTGCGCGCCCTGCGCGGACTGCTCGACCGGGAGGAACGGGGCTTGGCGCACGCGCTCGCCCGGCCGGTGTTCGTGCACCCGCAGCGGATGGTCGAGACCCGGGAGGCGGAGCTGGAGGCCCTGCTCGGCCGCACCCGGCGCACCCTCGGGCACCTCCTGGACCGGGCCGATTCCGAGCTGGAGCACACCCTCGCGCGGGTCGTGGCCCTGTCGCCGGCCGCCACCCTGGAGCGCGGGTACGCGGTGCTCCAGCGGGCGGACGGTCACGTGGTGCGGGGGCCGGACGAGGTGGTGGCGGGCGACCCGCTGCGGGCCCGGGTCGCGGCGGGCGAGTTCGCGGTCACGGTCGCGGACGCGGTCGCGGAGCCCGACGCCACGACGGAGTGACGCCGATGTCGAAGCGCGGCGGCAACAATCTCGATGCGTTCGACGCGTTCGACGCGTTCCACGCAACACACACCCACGATCGATGGAGCGGATACGGGAATGGCTGAAACCGATACGGCGCTGGGATACGAGCAGGCTCGCGACGAACTCATCGAGGTCGTCCGCAAGCTGGAGGCCGGCGGCACCTCCCTGGAGGAGTCACTCGCCCTCTGGGAGCGCGGCGAGGAGCTGGCGCAGGTGTGCCGGCACTGGTTGGAGGGGGCGCGGGCGCGCCTGGACTCGGCCCTGGCGGCCCGCGAGGCGGCCACCGAAGGGGATTCGGCCGGCCGCGAGGAGTGATTCAGGCCACCTCCCACCCCATTTTAGTTGAAATTTCATCTACTTTCGCCGTAGAGTTCAGGACATCGCGCTTCACCTCCGTACAGAAGAAGGCTTTTCGATGTCTCTCGTTCTCGACGCCGCCGCCCAGGACCTGCTCTTCCGCGAGGCCCGCACCGCCAACTCGTTCTCCGACGAGCCGGTGACCGACGAGCAGGTCCAGGCCATCTACGACCTGGTGAAGTTCGGCCCCACCGCCTTCAACCAGACCCCGCTGCGCATCACCCTCGTCCGCTCCCCCGAGGCCCGCGAGCGCCTCGTGAAGCACATGGCCGAGGGCAACCAGGCCAAGACCGCCGCCGCACCGCTGGTCGCGATCCTCTCCGCGGACAACGAGTTCCACGAGGAGCTCCCCGCCCTGCTGCCGCACTTCCCGCAGGCCAAGGACGCGTTCTTCGCCGAGCGCCCGGTCCGCGAGCACTCCGCGCTGGTCAACGCCGCCCTCCAGGCCGCGTACTTCATCGTCGGCGTCCGCGCCGCCGGCCTGGCCGCCGGCCCGATGACCGGCCTGGACTTCGCCGGCGTGCAGAAGGAGTTCCTGGACGCCGACCACACCCCGCTGATGGTCGTCAACATCGGCAAGCCGGGCGAGAACGCCTGGTTCCCGCGCTCCCCGCGCCTGGAGTTCGACCAGGTCGTCACGACGGTCTGATCTCCCCGCGTGAACGCGAGAGAGGCCGCCCGCCCCGGAACCCCGGGGCGGGCGGCCTCTCTCGCGTGCCTACGGCGTCTGCGCGCCCTGCTTGAACTCCAGCGCCGCCGCCATCTTCGTCAGCTGCTCGAAGGAGGCCGTGCCCGTCACCACGGTCACGTAGCCCTGCTCCTGGCGGACCAGCGCGTCGTACTTCTCGCCGTCCCAGCGCTCCCACGCCCGGTCGCCGATCCGCTCGGTCTGCCCGGTGGCCGTCGCCTTCTGGGTGACCCGGCCGATGTACTTCTCCGAGGTGTCGGTGGACTGCTCCACCGCCACGTACTCCCTGTCCGGATCCTGGAAGCCCAGGTGCCAGGAGTTCGCGTTCTTGCGTTCGTAGGTCACCGACGTCGCCCGCCACTCCTGGGGCAGCCCCATGGGGACCGCCACCGGGTACGGGGCCGCGCGTCGTGCCGTCAGGGTCTCGACCCGGTAGTCGACCGTGCGCGTCGGGTCGGCGTCTTCGTCGTGCGGGATGAAGAGGTAGATCCCCGCCACGACGACACCGATCACCGCCAACGAGCGGACCATGTCCCAGACCGTCTGCTTGCCTTTCATACCTGCCACGCCCCCATCGTCCCGCATCGCCGCGGGCGATCACCGACGGGGTCCGGCGTGGCGGGCGCGGCGCGGGAGCCATACGGGCCGGGCGCGGCGCAAGATGTCCGCTCAGGCCAACGGAACAACCGATATTCCGCTCATACGTGACCCGCCCTGCTCAATATGTCGACGTACCGATAGAGTTTCAGCACCCTCACATCCCGGCCGTCGTCGTACAGAAAGGTGCGCTCCGATGACCGAGCACAACCTGCCGCCCCAGCTCGAAGTCTCTCCCGAAGCCCCCGACCGCAACCTCGCCCTCGAACTCGTACGGGTCACCGAGGCCGCCGCCCTCGCCGCGGGCCGGTGGGTCGGTCGCGGCGACAAGCTCGGCGCCGACGGCGCCGCGGTCAACGCGATGCGCACCCTGATCTCCACCGTCTCGATGAACGGCGTCGTCGTCATCGGCGAGGGCGAGAAGGACGAAGCTCCGATGCTCTTCAACGGCGAGCGGGTCGGCGACGGCACGGGCGCCGAGGTCGACATCGCCGTGGACCCGATCGACGGCACCACCCTGAACGCCAAGGGCATGCCGAACGCGATCGCCGTCCTGGCCGCCGCCGAGCGCGGCTCGATGTTCGACCCGTCCGCGGTGTTCTACATGGAGAAGCTCGTCACCGGTCCCGAGGCCGCCGACTTCGTGGACATCAACGCCCCGGTGTCGGTCAACATCCGCCGGGTCGCCAAGGCCAAGAACATGGCCGTCGAGGACGTCACCGTCGTCATCCTGGACCGTCCCCGCCACGAGGGCATGGTCAAGGAGATCCGCGAGACGGGCGCCCGCATCAAGTTCATCTCGGACGGCGACGTCGCGGGCTCGGTCATGGCGGTGCGCGAGGGCACCGGCGTCGACCTGCTCCTCGGCATCGGCGGCACCCCCGAGGGCATCATCTCGGCCTGCGCCATAAAGTGCCTCGGCGGCACGATCCAGGGCAAGCTGTGGCCGAAGGACGAGGCCGAGCGGCAGAAGGCCCTCGACGCGGGCCACGACCTGGACCGGGTCCTGCACACGAACGACCTGGTGTCCGGCGAGAACGTCTTCTTCGTCGCCACCGGCATCACCGACGGCGAGCTGCTGCGCGGCGTTCACTACCGCTCGGAGACGGCGACGACGTCCTCGCTGGTCATGCGCTCGAAGTCGGGCACGATCCGGCAGATCGACTCCACGCACCGCCTGTCGAAGCTGCGCGCGTACAGCGCGATCGACTTCGACCGCGCGAAGTAGGGCGGCGGGAGCGGCTCAGGCCGGTGGAGGTACGACGGAGGGGCGGTCCCGGTGCGGGGGACCGCCCCTCCGTCGCGTTCGAGGCGTACCAGGTGCTTCAGGCAGTCAGGTGCTTCAGGCAGTGGGGAACGCCGCGCTCAGCCGGCCGCGGCGACCTGGCCGGGCGTGCCCGCGCCCGGGAGCAGTTCGGCGGCCCTACGCCGCCTGCGGCCCAGCACCACGCGGCGCTCGGCGGCGGTGAGGCCGCCCCACACGCCGTAGGGCTCGGGCTGGAGCAGGGCGTGCTCGCGGCAGGCGACCATCACCGGGCATCGGGCGCAGACCCGCTTGGCGGCCTCCTCGCGGGCGAGTCGGGCCGCGGTCGGTTCCTTGGACGGTGCGAAGAAGAGTCCCGCCTCGTCCCTGCGGCACACCGCCTCCGCGTGCCATGGGCCGTCCTCCGCCCGGTCCGCCATCCGCGGCTTCGGCACGGCGGCCGGGCGCGTCTGAAAGCTCTGGACGGCGGCTGCCTGCAGGGACTGATGCGGCGGATGCGGCACGGTCTACTCCTGACGACGTATACGCGAGCGAGACACGATGCACCTGTCCCTACCCGCTGTGCGTGCCCCTATGCACTGTGTGCCACCGGGGGCGGGAGGTTCGACCGAAATACGACGCCCGCGCGAGGCGGGTGTGCGTCGGGTGCCGGGCGCGTTCGCGGACGCCGCGCCTCAGCCCTGGCGGCGCCCCCGGAGCCGGTGGGCGAGGTCGACGAGGCGGGCGCCGAGCTTGGGGTGGGCCTCGATGTTGCCGAGCAGGGAGAAGCCGCGGACGATCACGACGGGCGCCTGGGGGTCGATGTCGGCGCCGGCTTCGCCGCGCACCTCGAAGTTGCCGAGGACGCCGGTGCCGTAGCCGCGCAGGGTGACGTTCTCCGGGACGAGCACCTCGACGTTGCCGAGTACGCAGGTCACGTTGATCTCGGTGACCTGCTGCTCGAAGACCGCCTCGGTGAGGTCGAGGGTGATGTCGCCCATGACGGAGACCGCGCGGGTGCGGGGACCGGGGCGCCAGCGGCCCTTGCGGGCGGCACTGCTGCACACCGCGACGACGTTCTCGGCGGGGCCGGCCAGGGCCGGCGCCGCGGTGGGGTGGGCGGCGGGGGCCGGGCGGGCGCCCGTACCGGCGGGGAGATCGCGTACGAGGACGTCGAGCTCGCCCACCGTCTTGCGGGAATAGAGCGAATCGAGCCGTTCCGCGTGTTCGTCGGAGGTCAGGCGGCCCTCCGCGAGGGCGTCGGCGAGGATGTGCGCGATCCGGTCCCGGTCGGCGTCGGAGGCGCGCAGCTCCGCGGGAGCGGCGGGGGCGGGGGCATCGGCGTGCTTTTCCAGGTCCACGTCACCCAGCATAGCGAGACACGATAGATCGCGATACTGCCGAGTGAGCCTTACCTCACAAACACAGTCGCGCCGGGACGTTCTACGCTGGTGAGTCGCGCTGCCAATTGGTCGTCAGCGCCGTCTGCCGAGTGAGGAATGGCCACCACATGCCGGAGTTCGCGTACACCGACCTGCTGCCCCTGGGCGAGGACACCACCCCCTATCGGCTGGTGACCTCGGAGGGCGTCTCGACCTTCGAGGCCGACGGCCGTACGTTCCTCAAGGTCGAGCCCGAGGCGCTGCGCAAGCTCGCCGAGGAGGCCATCCACGACATCCAGCACTTCCTGCGCCCCGCGCACCTCGCGCAGCTGCGTCGCATCATCGACGACCCGGAGGCGTCCTCGAACGACAAGTTCGTCGCGCTCGACCTCCTCAAGAACGCGAACATCGCGGCGGCCGGCGTGCTGCCGATGTGCCAGGACACGGGCACGGCGATCGTCATGGGCAAGCGCGGCCAGAACGTCCTCACGGAGGGCGGCGACGAGGCGGCCCTCTCGCGCGGCATCTACGACGCGTACACCCGCCTGAACCTGCGCTACTCGCAGATGGCCCCGCTCACCATGTGGGAGGAGAAGAACACCGGCTCGAACCTGCCCGCGCAGATCGAGCTGTACGCGACCGACGGCGGCGCGTACAAGTTCCTCTTCATGGCCAAGGGCGGCGGCTCGGCCAACAAGTCCTTCCTCTACCAGGAGACGAAGGCGGTCCTCAACGAGGCCTCCATGATGAAGTTCCTGGAGGAGAAGATCCGCTCGCTCGGCACGGCGGCCTGCCCGCCGTACCACCTGGCGATCGTCGTCGGCGGCACGTCGGCGGAACACGCGCTGAAGACGGCGAAGTACGCCTCGGCCCACTACCTCGACGAGCTGCCCACGGAAGGCTCCCCGCTGGGCCACGGCTTCCGCGACCTCGACCTGGAGCAGCAGGTCTTCGAGCTGACGCAGAGGATCGGCATCGGCGCGCAGTTCGGCGGCAAGTACTTCTGCCACGACGTGCGCGTCGTGCGCCTGCCGCGCCACGGCGCGTCCCTGCCGGTCGCCATCGCCGTGTCCTGCTCGGCGGACCGCCAGGCCACCGCGAAGATCACCGCCGAGGGCGTCTTCCTGGAGCAGCTGGAGCGGGACCCGGCGCGCTTCCTGCCGGAGACCACCGACGCGCACCTGGACGAGTCGGCGGACGTCGTCTCCATCGACCTGAACCAGCCGATGGACGAGATCCTCGCGACGCTGACCAAGCACCCGGTCAAGACCCGGCTGAGCCTGACCGGTCCCCTGGTCGTGGCGCGCGACATCGCGCACGCCAAGATCAAGGAGCTGCTGGACTCGGGCGCCGAGATGCCGCAGTACCTGAAGGACCACCCGGTCTACTACGCCGGCCCCGCCAAGACCCCCGAGGGCTACGCCTCCGGCTCCTTCGGCCCGACCACGGCCGGCCGGATGGACTCCTACGTCGAGCAGTTCCAGGCGGCGGGCGGCTCCAAGGTCATGCTGGCCAAGGGCAACCGCTCTCAGCAGGTGACCGACGCGTGCGCCGCGCACGGCGGCTTCTACCTCGGCTCGATCGGCGGCCCGGCGGCGCGCCTCGCGCAGGACTGCATCAAGAAGGTCGAGGTCCTGGAGTACGAGGAGCTCGGCATGGAGGCGGTCTGGAAGATCGAGGTCGAGGACTTCCCGGCGTTCATCGTCGTGGACGACAAGGGCAACGACTTCTTCCAGAACCCGGCCCCGGAGCCGACGTTCACCCACATCCCGGTCCGCGGCCCGGGTCTGTAGCCCGTCGGAAGCCGACCGTTCACCCCGGTGCGCGAGGATGCCCGTATGACTGTGTCGTCCTCACCCCGTACCGCCCGCGCCGCCCGGGTGGTCGCGCACCGGGGGGCTTCCCACGCGTACCCCGAACACACCATCGAGGCCTATCGGCAGGCCATCGCCGACGGGGCCGACGCGCTGGAGTGCGACGTACGGCTGAGCGCCGACGGGCGGCTGGTGTGCGTGCACGACCGGACGGTCGAGCGGACCTCGGACGGGCGCGGGGTGGTCTCGGCCCTGACGTACGAGGAGCTGGCCGCGTTCGACTTCGGCGGCTGGAAGGGCGAGGCGCACCGGGGCGCGCGGGTGCTGCTCTTCGAGGACCTGCTCAAGGAGGCGCTGGCCGCCGACCGGCCCGTCGGGCTGGCCGTGGAGACCAAGCACCCCACCCGCGCCGGCGGCCGGCTGGAAGCCGAGCTCGTGCGGGTCCTGAGGGACCACGGGCTCGCGGACGGCTCCGACGGGCGCGTCGAGGTGATGAGCTTCTCCCGCAACGCGCTGACCCGGCTGCACCGGTTGGCGCCCGGCCTGCCCGCCGTCTACCTGATCGAGCGGCAGCTGCGCGCCCCGCGCCCGCCGTTCGCCACGCACGCCGGGCCCGGCATCGATCTGGTGCGGCGCGATCCCGGGCTGGTGGGGCGGCTCAGGGCGAAGGGGCTGGCGGTGCGGGTGTGGACCGTGGACGAGCCCGAGGACGTGGAGCTGTGCGTACGGCTCGGGGTGGAGACGATCATCACCAACCGGCCCCGTCAGGTGCGGGAGCAGCTCGAAGCCCTGTGAGACACCCGGCCGGAGCGCTCCGGCCGGGTGTGGGGGTGACGGGTGGCGGTGCGGGTTACGCGAAGCGCTGGTTCGCCGAGCCGTTGCAGGGCTGGAGGCGCAGGGGGTCGTGGGCGGCGGCCACGGTCAGGCACATGCCCGGGGCGGCGGCGGGGCGCAGGGTGGCGCCGTCGCGGACGAACCGCTGGTTGGCGGCGCCGTGGCAGTTCCAGAGGATCAGGGCGGTGCCGGCCCCGTAGCCGGCTCCGGGGACGTCCAGGCAGCGGTCGTGGGTGAGTTCGACGTGGACGGACTTCTGCGCGGCGTCGTACCACCAGCCCTGGTTGCGTCCGCCGTGGCAGTCCCAGCCGACGACCTTGGTGTTGTTGGCGCTGGAGCCGCCGAAGGTGTCGAGGCAGTTGCCGGTGGCCTCGTTCTTCAGGGGCCGGTAGAGGTCGTCCCAGGCCCCGGCCTGGAGGACGGGGGTGCCGGTGCTCGCCGGGTCGGCGCAGGAGGCCTCGCGCAGGCCGGAGTCGTAGAGCTGGGTCAGGCAGGACGCGAAGGCGCCGTGGCCGCGCTGGTTGGGGTGGAAGGACTGGCGGGCGGTGTTCTCGTCCCACGGGAAGTGGTCGCCGAGGTCCAGGTAGAGGCCGCGGGCCCAGGCGTCCTCCATGCAGACCTCGTGCCCGTGGAAGAGCCGGGAGTTGTCGAGGTAGAGGGCGCCGGAGTTGCGGGCGGCCTCGCGCATGCCCTTCTCGAAGGTGGGGACGGCGTAGTCGCGGCCCCAGGTGGCGTCGGAGTCGTAGCCGGCGCAGCCGCCGGGGAGTTTGCCGGGGAAGTTCGGGTTGTCGTGGAAGTCGGGGCCGATCGGGCTGGGGTAGCCCATGACCACGAGCTTGTAGTCGGAGTCGGCGTAGCCGGCTCCGCGCATGACGGTCTTGAGGTCGGCGACGGTGGCCTCGACCTTGGGCCTGAGGCCGTCGACGCGGGCCTGCCAGCCGGGGGCGTACTTGGGTTCGCAGGTGCCCTGGCTGAGGACCCACCGGGTGACGCAGTCGGTCATGACGGGGCCGAACTGGAGGTCGTCGTTGGCGCCGGCGACCAGCAGCACCATCTTGATCCGGGTGTTGCGGGCCTTGATGGCGAGGCTGTCGCTCTGCACGAGTTCGTCGGCGTACTGCTTGCTGCCGCCGATGCGGATGTTGCCCGTGTAGCCGCCGGAGCAGGCCACGTTGAAGGTCAGGTCCGCCGGGATGCCGGTGCGGTGGATCGCGGAGTCCGGGGAGCGGTGGCACTGGTTGTTCGGGGTGTTGGTGGCGGGGTCGTAGTTGCCGACGCCCTCGCCGGAGATCTCGCTGTCCCCGAGGGAGATGAGGCCGGTCTTGCGGTTCGCGAGCGGGCGGATCGCGGGGTCGCCGTAGATCCGGGTGGCCTCGGCCGCGCGGATGGCCTCCAGTTCGGGCGACAGGGGCGTGATCGCGCCGGTGGCGGCGGAGGCCGCCTGGGCCATGGGGGTGATGGCGGTGACGCCTCCGAGGGCGGCCGCGATGGCCGCGACCACGGCGAAGGTAGATCTGAGCCTGGGTTTCGTACGGGCATGTGCCATGAACGCCTCCCCGATGTCGGTGTTACCACCGGTATTTACTGGCCAGTAGGGGAGATGGGAACAGTGCTGACAAGACAATTGCTCAAGTTTCTGAGGAGGCCACGAACATGACCGATGATCAGCAGGCCGAGCGGTACCGGATCGAGCACGACTCCATGGGCGAGGTACGCGTCCCCGCGCACGCCAAGTGGCGGGCCCAGACGCAGCGCGCCGTCGAGAACTTCCCGCTCTCCGGGCAACGCCTGGAGCGCGCGCACATCGCGGCCCTGGCCCGCGTCAAGGCGGCGGCGGCCCTGGTCAACGAGCGGCTGGGGGTGATCGACGCGGACGTCGCGGGGGCGATCCGCGCCGCCGCCGCCGAGGTCGCGGAGGGCCGTTGGGACGAGCACTTCCCGGTCGACGTCTTCCAGACCGGGTCCGGGACCTCGTCCAACATGAACACCAACGAGGTGATCGCCACCCTGGCCACCGAGCGGCTCGGGCGCGAGGTCCACCCCAACGACCACGTCAACGCCTCGCAGAGTTCCAACGACGTCTTCCCCTCCTCCATCCACATCGCCGCGACCGCCGCCGTCACCGGCGAGCTGATCCCGGCGCTGGAGCACCTCGCCGCCGCCCTGGAGGACAAGGCGGGCGAGTTCGCCGGCGTGGTCAAGGCCGGGCGCACGCACCTGATGGACGCCACCCCGGTCACCCTGGGCCAGGAGTTCGGCGGGTACGCCGCCCAGGTCCGCCACGGCGTCGAGCGACTGCGCGCGGCGCTGCCGAGGCTCGCCGAACTGCCGCTGGGCGGCACGGCCGTGGGCACGGGGATCAACACCCCGCCCGGGTTCTCCGCCGCCGTGATCGCGGAGGTGGCGGCGGCGACGGGGCTGCCGCTGACCGAGGCGCGCGACCACTTCGAGGCCCAGGGGGCGCGGGACGCGCTGGTGGAGACGTCGGGCATGCTCCGTACCGTCGCCGTCTCGCTCACGAAGATCTCCAACGATCTGCGCTGGATGGCCTCGGGGCCGCGCACCGGATTGGCCGAAATCAATCTGCCGGATCTCCAGCCGGGGTCCTCGATCATGCCCGGGAAGGTCAATCCGGTCGTCCCGGAGGCCGTGTTGATGATCGCCGCGCAGGTGATGGGCAACGACGCGACGGTCGCCGTGGCGGGCGCGGCGGGCAACTTCGAACTCAACGTGATGCTGCCCGTCATGGCCCGGAACCTGCTCGAATCGATCCGGCTGCTCGGCAACGGCAGCCGGCTGCTGGCCGACCGTACGGTGGCCGGGATCACCGCCAATGTGGAGCGGGCCAGGGAGTACGCCGAGTCCTCGCCCTCCGTGGTGACCCCGCTGAACCGCTACATCGGCTACGAGGAGGCCGCCAAGGTGGCCAAGCGGGCGCTCGCCGAACGCAAGACGATCCGGGACGTCGTCCTGGAGTCGGGCTACGTCGACCGCGGCGCGCTGACGCTGGAGCAGCTGGACGAGGCCCTGGACGTCCTGCGCATGACCCGACCGTAGGAGGCGGCGCGAGGGCGCGAAAGGGCGGGGAAGGGCGGGGAAGTTCCCCGGACAGGGGCCGAATCCGGTCGTTTACGCTCCTCGGACCCCTCCGTGACCTGCACCGCAGCATCCGCGCCGGCGCCCGCCCTAAGATCTGCGCATGACAGGTACCGACAGGTCCGGGGGCGGCGCCGCCCGGCACGACGTACGGGACGCCGCGCCCGGCGGCCACTGGACGCCCGGGGAGCAGATCCTGTGGCGGTACCGCGACAGCGCGCCGGGCATCGACGGCCGCATCCACATCTGCCGCCCCGTGACCGTCGTCGAGGACACCGACGAACTGCTGGCCGTGTGGATGGCGCCCGGCACCGAGTGCGTCAAACCGGTGCTCGCCGACGGCTCCCCCGTGCACCGGGAACCGCTGGCCACCCGCTACACCGCGCCGCGCACCACCACCCGGTCGCACTGGCACGGCGCGGGCGTGCTGAAGCTGGCCCGACCCGGCGAGCCGTGGTCGGTGTGGCTGTTCTGGGACCGGGGCTGGCACTTGCGCAACTGGTACGTCAACCTGGAGGCACCACGCGTCCGGTGGACCGGCGGGGTGGATTCCGAGGACCATTTCCTCGACATCGCCGTCTATCCGGACCGCAGTTGGAGGTGGCTCGACGAGGACGAGTTCGCCCAGGCGCAGCGCAGCGGACTGATGGACGCCCGCCGGGCCCGGCGGGTCGAGGAGGCGGGGCGTGCGGCGGTGGGCGTGATCGAGGCGTGGGGCTCGCCGTTCCGCGACGGCTGGCAGCACTGGCGACCGGATCCGGCCTGGGACGTTCCGGTTCTGCCGGAGGACTGGGACCGCACCCCGGCGCATATGACCTCATGAGACCCTTGATGCGCCCCCGGGGTGCAACCGTAGGATCGGCCTCCGCTGGTCGTACGTGCCGCGCCCCCTGGGCACCGTAACCACAAATCACCTGTGGCGACCGGTACTTGAGCAGGGGTCGACGCGGAACGAGAGGTAACGAGGGGGACGCGGAAACCCGGGGTGGTGGTGCCCCGGCCGCTGAGCGGGTATACCGCGACTGACCGAGTTGTGTGCAGCGCACATCGAGCGCAAACGGACGGAATTCCACGCGTGACGGAGTACCCCACCTCTCAGGAGGGCCCGCAGCCCGCCGGTCCCTCCGGCGGAGGCACGGACGAGGCAGGCCACGGCAAGGCCCCGATCGCGGCCGCCGAGGCCGTACGCACGCATGCTCAGGTTCCGGTCGCCGGGCAGGGCGGCGCCTCCGCCGAGGTCCCGCGCCCGCGCGGCGCCGTCGGCCCCCTGGAGGGCTCCCGGGGCTCCGCCCACGGCCCGGCCGACGCCGGCGCCGCCGACGGGCTGACCCGGGACGGCGAGGCCGCCCGCAACGCGGGCCGGCGCGGGGCGACCTGCCCGCCGGCGGCGGCATCGGGGCGGCGGGCGGCGGGATCGGCGCGGCGGGCGGCGGCGAGGTCGGCGTGGCCCGGCGCGAGGGCGACCGGCTACGGTTCGTCGGCGCCGCGACGCGGCGGATCGCGCGCGGCATCGACCTCGACGAGATCGTCCTCGGGCTGTGCCGGGCGACGGTGCCGACGTTCTCCGACGCGATCCTCGTCTACCTGCGCGACCCGCTGCCCGTCGGTGACGAGCGGCCCGTCGGCGCGGTCGTCTTAAGGCTGCGGCGCACCGACCGGCTCCGGCCGATCGACGACCTGACCGACGGCGGCGAGGGCGCCGGGGCCGCGGGGACCCAGGGCGAGCTCGACTTCAGCCAGCTGCCGCTGGTCGGCCCGCAGGGTGACCTGCCGGCCTCCGAGCTGTGCGAGATCCGGCCCGGCGGGGACCTCGCCGAGGTGCTGCGCGGCGTACGGCCCGTGTTCGGGTCGGCGGCCGGGGCGAAGGGCGCGCTGCCCGAACTGCTGGGCGCCGAGCATCCCGTACCGCGCGGTCAGCGGGCCATCCTCGCGCCGCTGCGGGGCCGCCGGCGCGTCATCGGCGCGGCGGTGTTCCTGCGTACCCCCGAGCGCCCCGCCTTCGAGCAGAACGACCTGCTCGTGGCCGCCCAGCTGGCCACCCACACGGCGCTGGGCATCGACAAGGCGGTGCTGTACGGCCGCGAGGCCTACATCGCCGACGAACTCCAGCGCACGATGCTGCCCGACGGCCTCCCCCAACCCACCGGCGTCCGCCTCGCCTCCCGCTACCTGCCGGCCGCCGAGACGGCCCGGGTCGGCGGTGACTGGTACGACGCCATACCGCTGCCCGGCAGCCGGGTCGCCCTGGTCGTCGGCGACGTCATGGGGCACTCCATGACGTCGGCCGCGATCATGGGCCAGCTGCGCACCACCGCGCAGACCCTCGCCCAGCTGGACCTGCCGCCGGCCGAGGTGCTGCACCACCTCGACGAGCAGGCGCAGCGGCTCGGCTCCGACCGCATGGCCACCTGTCTGTACGCGGTGTACGACCCGGTCTCGCACCGGATCACCATCGCCAACGCCGGCCACCCGCCGCCGGTGCTGCTGCACCTGGGCGGTCGCGCCGAGGTGCTGCGCGTACCTCCGGGCGCCCCGATCGGCGTCGGCGGCGTGGACTTCGAGGCCGTGGAGCTGGACGCCCCGGCCGGGGCCACGCTGCTGCTGTACACGGACGGGCTGGTGGAGTCGCGGCTGCGGGACGTGTGGACGGGCATCGAGCAGCTGCGCGAGCGGCTGGCGACCACCGCGCAGCTGACGGGGCTGGACCACTCGCCGCCGCTGGAGGCCCTCTGCGACGACGTCCTGGACATGCTGGGCCCCGGCGACCGGGACGACGACATCGCCCTGTTGGCCGCCCGCTTCGAGGGGATCGCGCCCAGCGACGTGGCGTACTGGTTCCTGGACCCGGAGGAGACCGCTCCGGGCCGGGCCCGCCGCTTCGCGCGGCGCGCGCTGGTCCGCTGGGGGCTGGAGGAGCTGAGCGACTCGTTGGAGTTGCTGGTCAGCGAGGTGGTCACGAACGCGGTGCGGTACGCGGAGCGGCCCGTGACGCTGCGGCTGCTGCGCACGGACGTGCTGCGCTGCGAGGTCGGCGACGACTCCCCGCAGTTGCCGCGTCAGCGCCGGGCGCGGGAGACCGACGAGGGCGGGCGGGGCCTGTTCCTGGTCAACCGCCTGGCCCGGCGGTGGGGCGCGACCCGGCTGAGCAGCGGCAAGGTGGTCTGGTTCGAGCTGGCGCTGCCGGGAGCGCACGAGCGGCGCTGAGCGCGACCCCGAACATGACGGTGCCCCGCGGCGTGATCGCTGCGGGGCACCGTCATGTGGGCTGCCGGACCGGGCTGCCGGGCTACCGGACTACCGCAACAGCGGCCCGTCCGGGTTGACCGGCGGCGTCGGGTCCTTGGTCGGCGGCGTCGGCTTGCCGGTCGGCGGGGTCGGCTTGCCCGTGGGCGGGGTCGGCTTGCCGGTCGGCGGCGTCGGGTCCGGCTTGCCGGAGCTGCCGCTCGGGTCCGGCGTACCGGACGGACGGGTACCCGAGCTGGACGGCGTCGGGCTGGCCGAGCCCGTCGGGCCGGTCGACGGGACCGCGCTGCGGGTCGGGGCGACCGGGGTGCCCATCTTGGCGTCCGACAGGTCGAACTGGCCGGTGGTCTGGCCCTTGAGCGCGGCGGTGGTGTACGCCTGCCAGATCTGGGCGGGGAAGCTGGAGCCACCCGCGCGGCCGAGGCCGGCCGTACCGGTCAGGGTGACCTGGTTGTGCGAGGTGGGGTCCTCGCCGAACATCGCGACGACGGTGACGAGCTCCGGGGTGTAGCCGGTGAACCAGGCGGCGACGTTCTTCTCGGTGGTACCGGTCTTGCCGGCGGCCTGGTAGGCGGAGCTGCGCACCGCCTTGCCGGAGCCCTCCTCGACGACGCCGGTGAGGACCTTGGTGACGGTGTCGGCGGTCTCGCGCTTGATGACCTGCGCGCCGATCGGGTTGACCGGCTTGAACTCGCCGTCCTTGTGCTCGGCCTGCTTGACGATGGTCGGGGTGATCTTCTTGCCGTGGCTGCCGAGGGTGGCGTAGACCCCGGCCATCTCCAGGGTGTTGGCGCTCATGGTGCCGAGCGACATGGCGGGCTGGTCGGCGCCCCAGCCGGGGCGGTCGACCATGCCGAGCGCGAGGGCCGTCTTCTTCACGGCCTGCGGCTTGGCGTCGACGATCATCTGGGCGTAGACGGAGTTCACGGAGGAGTTGGTGGCCTCCTGGACCGTGATCATCGGGTCGCCGTAGTTGATGTCGTCCTGGTTCTGCGGGGCGAAGGCGGTGTTGCTGCCCGTCACGGGACGCTTGCTGGTGCCGTCGTAGAGCGCGTTCGGGGTGATCAGGCGGCCGTCCTGGGTGGTGGCCGCGGTGTCCAGGGCGGTGGCCAGCACGATCGGCTTGAAGGTCGAGCCGGGCTGGTAGTCGGTGCGCAGGGCGTTGCTCTCGGCCTTCTCGGCCAGGCCCACGCCGCCGTACATGGCGACGATCGCGCCGGTCTTGGCGTCGACGGAGGTGGCGCCGGCCTGGACGCTCTGGTCCTGCGGGCGGTCCTTGGTGTTCTTGCGCTCCAGCTTGGATTCCAGCTCGTCCTGGACGGCCTTCTCCAGGGCGGCCTGCTTCTTCTTGTCGACGTTCAGGGTGATCGTCCAGCCGCCGGCGGCGATGTCGGCGTCCTTGATGCCCTGCTTGTTCAGCTCGTCGTTGGCGGCCTGGACCAGGTAGCCCTTCTGCCCGTCCATGCCCGGTCGGGGCTTGGGCTTGATGGGCTCCTGGAACTTCAGCTCCTTGCGCTTGGCCGCGTCCAGCTTGCCCATCTCGACCATGTTGTCGAGGACGGCGTTGAAGCGGATCATGACCAGTCGCTTGCCGTTGGGGCCGGCGGTCGCCCAGTCGTACTGGCTGGGGGCCTGGATGACGGCGGCCAGGTAGGCGCCCTGCTCCAGGGTCAGCTTGTCGGCGTCGACGCCGTAGTAGGCCTGGGCCGCGGCCTGGATGCCGTAGGCGTTGCGGCCGTAGAAGTTGGTGTTCAGGTAACCGGCGAGGATGTCGTTCTTCTGCATCCGCTGGTCGACCTTCAGGGCGATGACGAGCTCGCGGAGCTTGCGCGTCGGCGACTGGTCCTGGGTCAGGTAGTAGTTCTTGACGTACTGCTGGGTGATCGTGGAACCACCCGCCTTGCCCTTGCCGGTCGCGGTGTTGAAGAGACCGCGGGCGACACCGATCACGTCGATGCCGCTGTCCTGGTAGAACGTCTTGTTCTCGATGGCGATGAACGCGGTCCGCACGTCCTCCGAGATCTTGTCGATCGAGACGATCTCGCGGTTCATGCTGCCCGTGCGGGCCATGACCGAGCCGTCGGAGTACTTGTACGTGTTGCTCTGGAGGACCGCGCCCTCGTTCGGGTCGGTGGGCTCGTTCACCGAGAAGTAGAGGATGAACGCGCCGGCCACGAGGAGCAGGAGCCCTCCGAGGAACGTGCCCAGGATCGTCTTCCAGTTGACGAAGCGACGTATGCCGCTGCGCTTGCCGGACGACTTGCCCTGGCGCCCTCCCGGCTCCTTCCGCGCACCGCGCTGCTGTTGCGCTCGTCGCGCGTCTGCTCGGCCCATCGCTCCCGCTCCGCTCGATTACCCCCCCGACGTCAGCTCAGAAAACTAACACCGCAGGCTGTGACAAAGGTTGCTTAACCCTGATCAATATCGGTCAATTCGGACGTGACAATCAGCACCCACGTCACTGGAACCGACGCCCATAAGACCAGAAGGGTTGCGGCGAGGCCATAAAGTGATATCACTTTGATAGAGGCGTCGGTCGGCCACGACCGGACGCGAGTGATCAAACGGGGGTAATCCATGACACCGTCCACGGACGTGCGCACGAGCGAGGTACGGGAGTTCACCGCGCGGAGCATCGGCGGTGGACCGGCCCTGATATTGGGCCTGTTGGGGACCGCGGCCGGGGCCGGACTGATCGCCCTCGGTGCCTCGGCGGCCTCCGCGGCGGCCGCGGGGACGCTGATCGCGCTCGGGGTCCTGCTGATCCTCGCCCAGGTGATCGCCCTGAGCGGGCTGAACACCGTGGCGCCCGGCGAAGCCCGGGTGGTGCAGCTCTTCGGCCGCTACCGGGGCACGATCCGCACCGACGGGCTGCGCTGGGTCAATCCGTTCACCTCGCGCCGCAAGGTCTCCACCCGTGTCCGCAACCACGAGACGCCCGTCCTGAAGGTCAACGACGCCTACGGCAACCCCATCGAGCTGGCGGCGGTCGTGGTGTGGCGGGTCGCCGACACCGCGCGGGCGGTCTTCGAGGTCGAGGACTTCACCGAGTTCGTCGAGACGCAGACCGAGGCGGCCGTACGCCACATCGCCATCGAGTACCCCTACGACGACCACGACGAGGACGCCCTGTCCCTGCGCGGCAACGCCGAGGAGATCACCGAGAAGCTCGCGGCCGAGCTGGCCACCCGGGTCGACGCGGCGGGCGTGCAGATCATCGAGTCCCGCTTCACCCATCTCGCGTACGCTCCGGAGATCGCCTCCGCGATGCTCCAGCGCCAGCAGGCCGGCGCGGTCGTGGCGGCCCGCAAGCAGATCGTCGAGGGCGCGGTGGGCATGGTGGAACTGGCCCTGACCCGGCTGGCCGAGGAGGACATCGTGGACCTGGACCCGGAGCGGAAGGCGAGCATGGTCTCGAACCTGATGGTCGTGCTCTGCGGCGACCGCGCGGCCCAGCCCGTCATCAACGCGGGCACCCTCTACCAGTGACCCCCACCGGCGACGCCCGGCCCGACGGCGAGGACGGCGCCCCGGCCGCCAAGCCCCAACGGGCCGGACGTCAGGCGCGCAAGCAGGTGCTGCTGCGCCTCGACCCCCAGGTGTACGACTCCCTCGCCCGCTGGGCGGGCGAGGAGCTGCGCAGCGCGAACGCGCAGATCGAGTTCCTGCTCCGCAGGGCCCTGGCGGAGTCCGGCCGGCTGCCGGGCACAGCGGCGCCGATCCCACCGCGCGGCCGCCCGCGCACGACACCGGACTCCTGAAGCCCCAAGGAGCGTCCGCTACGGCTGACCGCGTCGCAGCAGGACGAATCCGTCCTGCTGCGCCTCGGTGCGGTAGCCGTCCGCCTTGGCCCGCTCCAGGGCGATGGCCTCGGCGGGCACGGACAGCGGCCAACGCCGCTCCATCGGGACCCGGGTGTCGACGATGATCCACTGCGGATCGGGCCTGCTGTCGGCCCAGCCGAACAGGCTGACGCTGGTCCGGCTCGTCAGGTGCGTCACCAGCAGGTCCGAGGCCTGAACGGTGGCCCCGTCGGGGATCTTCGCCAACAGCCGCTCCGCCACCGCGACCCGGGGGTCGGTCCGCCAGGTGGCGGGCTCGGTCAGCTGCCAGAACGCGTGCGAGGGCAGCAGCGCCAGGCAGACGCCCGCCGCGCCGAGGAGGTAGCGGCGCAGGCCGGCCGGGGTGGTGCGGCGTCGGTGCAGGGCGTCCACGAAGGCCGCGAAGACGATCGGCATCAGGACGAGCGAGTAGTGCAGCCCCGTCCCCCAGTGCGCCACGTAGTCCGAGGCGAAGCGCCACACGAGCGTCGGCACGGCCACCCACGCCAGGGGCGATCGCACGGCGAGGAAGAGCGTCGGCGCCCACACCAGCATCAGGGTCGCCACCTTCGTCTCGGGGGTGACCAGTCCGACCGTCATCCGCCGCGCGAGCTCGACCAACCCGCCGCCCTGCCCCGGGTCCGTGCCGTGGGAGGCGACGTAGCCCGCGAAGCCCTGCGGGTGGAACGCCGGCAGCACCACCAGCGCGACGAGCAGCGCCACGAGCCCGCCCGCGACGGCGAGAGCGAGACCCATGCGCCGCGCGGGCGGTCCGCCGCGCCGGGCGATCACCAGGCCGATCACGATCACCGTGAGCCCGAGGTCCTCCTTGACGAGCAGCAGCGGCAGGGCCCACCAGAGGGCGGCCCGCATCCTGCCCTCGCCCAGTGCGGTCAGGGAGAACGCCAGCAGCGGGACGGCGAAGGCCACCTCGTGGAAGTCGTAGCCGACGCCGCTCGCCAGGCCCCAGGACAGCCCGTAGCACAGGCCGATCACGACGGCGGCGCGCGCGCCGAGCGTGCGGTGCGCCCACCGGGCGAGCGGCAGCACGCTCACGGCGATCAGCGCCGCCTGCGCCACGAGCAGGGTGGCCGTGGTGGGCCAGACCCGGTAGAAGGGCGCCAGCAGCGCGAGCACCGGGGAGAAGTGGTCGCCGAGGATGGGGAAGTCGGGGCCCTTGATCTCGGAGACGGGCAACCGGCCGGTGGCGTAGGAGCGGACGACCTGTTCGAAGATCCCGAGGTCGAAGCTGCGCGAGAGCATCCGTTGGTGGATGCGCAGGGAGAGGGTGGCGTAGAGGAGGAAGAGGCCTCCCGCGAGCGCCCAGATCCACCACGGGGTGCCCGCGCCGGAAGGTCTGGGGGCGGACGTACGGGCGTCCGGTCCGGTGTGCTGCGAGGGAACGGCGGCGACGTCGGCGGGGATTCCGTGCATGGCGGACCTTTCGGGAATGCGGGACCGTGCCCCCAACGTGCCGGCCCCGACCGGGCCACACCCCGAACCCCGACCCGAGCCGCTCCCCCACGGCCCGGAGTACCCACGAATGGCCGCAGGCCGCCGCCCCTCCCTCGGGCGACGCGGCAGCCCCCGCCGGTCTATACACCGCACGTATACACCGTGCGTATACACCGCGTGTATAGTCCCCGACATGTCCATCGGTCACACGCTCCTCGGCCTCCTGGAGGCCGGCCCGCGCCACGGGTACGACCTGAAGCGCGCCTTCGACGAGAAATTCGGCCACGACCGCCCGCTCGCGTACGGACAGGTCTACTCGACCATGTCCCGCCTCCTGAAGAACGGCCTCGTCGAGGTCGACGGCACGGAGATCGACGGCGGCCCCGAGCGCAAGCGCTACGCCATCACGGACGCCGGCATCACCGACGTCGAAACCTGGCTCGCCCAGCCCGAGAAGCCCGAGCCCTACCTCCAGTCCACCCTCTACACGAAGGTCGTCCTCGCGCTGCTCACCGGCCGCAGCGCGAACGAACTCCTGGACACCCAGCGCGCCGAGCACCTGCGGCTGATGCGCATCCTGACCCAGCGCAAGCGCAAGGGCGACTTCGCCGACCAACTGGTCTGCGACCACGCCCTGTTCCACCTGGAGGCCGACCTTCGCTGGCTCGAACTGACCTCGGCCCGCCTGGACCGGCTCGCCCAGGAGGTCCGTCGATGACCCCGGCCGGATCCCTGCTCTCCGCCACCGACCTGCGCAAGACCTACGGGGCCACCACGGCCCTCGACGGCGCCGAACTCTCCGTCCACCCCGGGGAGATCGTCGCCGTCATGGGCCCCTCCGGCTCCGGCAAGTCCACCCTGCTCCACTGCCTCGCCGGCATCGTGTCGCCCGACTCCGGCACCGTCACCTACGCCGGCCGCGAGCTGTCCGCGATGAAGGACGCCGAGCGCAGCGCCCTGCGCCGCTCGGAGTTCGGCTTCGTCTTCCAGTTCGGGCAGCTCGTCCCGGAGCTGACCTGCGTGGAGAACGTGGCCCTGCCGCTGCGCCTGACCGGCGTCAAGCGCAAGGAGGCCGAACGCACCGCCCTGGACTGGATGGAGCGGCTCCAGGTGGAGGACACCGGCGGCAAGCGGCCCGGGGAGATCAGCGGCGGCCAGGGCCAGCGGGTCGCGGTGGCCCGCGCGTTGGTCACCCGACCCCGGGTGATCTTCGCGGACGAGCCGACCGGAGCCCTCGACTCCCTCAACGGCGAACTGGTGATGCAACTGCTCACCGAGGCCGCCCGCTCCGCGAACGCCGCCGTCGTCCTGGTCACGCACGAGACCCGCGTGGCCGCGTACTCCGACCGCGAGATCGTGGTGCGCGACGGCCGGTCGCGTGACATGGAGCGGATCATATGAGCGGCCTGCGGGTGTGGACCCGTGACCTCGCGATGGGCGCCCGCTTCGCCTTCGGCGGCGGCCGCCAGGGGTGGACCCGCACCCTGCTCACCGGTGTCGGCGTCGGACTCGGCGTCGCACTCCTGCTGATCAGCACCGCGATACCGGGCGCGCTCGGCGCCCGCCACGACCGCGACGACGCCCGCTCCATCCTGGGCTCGGCCCGCATCGACGCCCCCGGCCCCGACACCCTGCTGATCGCCCGGCTCAACCAGAGCTACGGCGGCCAGGACATCGACGGCAAGATGCTGCGGGCGGAAGGCCCCGACGCCCCCCTGCCCCCGGGCGTGCGCGCGATCCCCAAGGGCGGCGAGATGGTCGTCTCCCCCGCCCTGAAGCGGCTGCTCTCCTCCCCCGAGGGGGCGGGGCTGCGCGAGCGCCTCGACGCCCGGATCGCCGGCACCATCGCCGACCAGGGCCTCACCGGCCCGGCCGAACTCCTCTTCTACCTGGGCAGCGACACCCTCACGAAGGACGGACCGGGCGACTACCGGATCACTCGGATCAACGCCTTCGCCTACGACCCGCAGGAGCGCTCCCTCGACCCGGTGCTGATGCTCCTGGTCGTGGTCACCTTCGTCGCGCTGCTGATGCCCGTCGTCGTGTTCATCGCCACCGCCGTCCGCTTCGGCGGCGAGCGGCGCGACCAACGGCTCGCCGCGCTGCGCCTGGTGGGCGCCGACAGCCTGATGGTGCGCCGGATCGCGGCCGGGGAGGCCCTCGCCGGGGCCCTGGTCGGGCTGGCGCTGGGCGTGGGCTTCTTCCTGGCGGGGCGCAGCCTCGTGGGATCGCTCTCCTTCCAGCAGCGCAGTGTCTTCCCCGCCGACCTCGACCCCGCGCTGTGGCTGGCGCTGCTGGTCGCGGTGGCGGTGCCCGTCGCGGCCGTGGTCGTCACGGTGTTCACCCTGCGCCGCGTGACCATCGAACCCCTGGGCGTCGTACGGACGGCGAAGCCGCGCCGGCGCCGGATCTGGTGGCGGCTGCTGCTGCCGCCGGCGGGCCTCGCACTGCTCGCCCCGCTGGCGGGACGCGGCTCCGAGGACGGGCAGTTCAACCGGTGGCAGGTCGGCGGCGGCGTGGCGCTG
Organism: Streptomyces sp. RerS4; assembly: GCF_023515955.1. Classification (GTDB taxonomy): domain Bacteria; phylum Actinomycetota; class Actinomycetes; order Streptomycetales; family Streptomycetaceae; genus Streptomyces. The sequence continues at coordinate 4,592,173 of NZ_CP097322.1, read as the reverse complement.
CTGCTGGTCGGCGTCACCGCCCTGCTGCCCTGGCTGTTGGAGCGGATCGTCGGCCGGCTCTCGGGCGGCCCCGCGTCCTGGCAGCTCGCGGTGCGCCGGCTCCAGCTCGACAGCGGCGGCGCCACCCGGCTGGTCAACGGCATCGCGGTCGCGGTCGCCGGGGCCATCGCCCTGCAGATGCTCTTCGCCGGCGTCGAGGGCGACTACGAGAAGGACACCGGCCAGGACCCGTCACGCGCGAACGTCTCGGTGCTGCTGCACGCGGGCACCGAGGACAGGCTCGACACGCTGGCCCGGGACATCGCGGCCGCCCCGGGCATCACCCGTACCGTGCCGCTGGGCTCCTTCCGGGCCGCGCACACCGTCCCGGCCGCGGACCAGAGCATCGAGGTCACGGTCGGCTCCTGCGAGGCGCTGCGGGAGGTCGCCGAGATCGGCGACTGCGCGGAGGGCGACGCCTTCGCCCTGACCGGCGGGCCACTGACCCCCACCGGCGAGAAGCTCACCGCCGCCCCCGGCGACCGGCTGTTCGCGGGCAACGTCACCGGCTATCAGGTGGACGGCGTCCCGGACGAGAAGGCCGTCGAGTGGACCTTCCCGGCAGGCGCCCGTACGGTGACCCCCCGCGAGGACCCCGCCGGCAGGCTGCGGGACGGGCTGCTCGTCACCCCGTCGGCCGCGCCGAAGGACGGCGTGGACTTCTGGCGGTGGGCGCGGATCTACGTCCAGGCCGACGACTCCCTGCCGGACGCTCTGGACCGGGCCCGCACGGCCGCCTTCAAGGCGGATCCGTTCTCGACGGCCATGACCCTGCGCTCGACCACCCGGGACACCTCGTACTCGGCGATCCGCGTCGGGCTGTTCTTCGGCGCGACCGGCGTGCTGATCCTCATCGGCACGAGCCTGCTGGTGTCCCAGCTGGAGCAGCTGCGCGAGCGGCGCCGGCTGCTCTCCTCCCTGGTCGCCTTCGGTACGCGGCGCAGCACGCTGAGCCTGTCCGTCCTGTGGCAGACGGCCCTGCCGATCGCGCTGGGCCTGAGCCTCGCGACCGGCGTGGGCCTCGCCCTCGGCACGGCCCTGCTGCGGATGGCGGCCCAGCCGGTGCGCGTCGACTGGTCCTCGGTGCTGGCCCTGACGGGCGCCGGCGCGGGCGTGGTCGCCGGGGTGACCCTGCTCAGCCTGCCGCTGCTGCTGCGCCTGATGCGCCCGGACGGCCTGCGTACGGAGTGAGCCCTCGCCCCCGCTTCCGGTTCAGTCCGTCGGCCACACCGGGAGCGGGCGTACGGCTTCGCGCAGGGCGGCCGCGATGGCGCGGAACTCCTCCTGGCGGGCCGTGCCCGTCCGTATGGCCAGGGCGATCCGCCGCGACGGCGCCGGCTCGGCGAAGTAGCCGGTGGACAGGTGCTCGTTGCGGGCGGTCTCCAGGCGCAGCGCCGTTCGCGGCAGCAGGGTGACCCCGAGGCCCCCGGCGACGAGCTGGACGAGGGTGGACAGTCCGGCGGCGGTGGTGGTGACGTCGGCGCCGGCGGTGCGGCCCGCCTCGCGGCAGATGTCGAGCGCCTGGTCGCGCAGGCAGTGTCCCTCGTCGAGCAACAGCAGTTGGAGGCCGCGCAGTTCCTCGCGCGGAATGTCCTTGCGCCCGGCCAGCGGGTGTTCGCGCGGCGCGAGCAGGACGAAGTCCTCGTCGAATACGGGCAGTTCGGTGACCCCGGACATGCCCAGCGGTACGGCGAGCAGCAGCAGGTCCAGACGGCCGCCGGCCAGCCCCTCCAGCAGCGAGGCCGTCTGCTCCTCGTGCACCTGGAGGTCGACGCGGGGGTAGCGGCGGTGGAAGAGCCCGAGGACGGTCGGCAGCAGGTACGGGGCCACCGTGGGGATCACGCCGAGCCGCAGGACCCCGGTGAAGGGGGCCCGTACCGCCTCGGCCTCCTCCAGCAGCCCGCCCACCGCCTCCAGCACGCCGCGCACCCGCAGCGCTATGCGCTCGCCGGCGGGCGACAGGAGCACCTTGCGGGTGGTGCGCTCCAGCAGCTGCACGCCGAGCGCCTCCTCCAGCGCCGAGACGGAGCCGGAGAGCGCGGGCTGGCTCATTCCGATGGCCGCGGCGGCGTCGCGGAAGTGCAGGTGCTCGGCGACGGCCGCGAAGGCGCGCAGCTGCGCCAGCGTCGGTTGCTTCGTTCCTCTATTACTGACAGCCACTGATAGGTATCTCCGATCGCTCACCGCAAGAGTAGCTATTTCTGTAATCAATGCAGCTGTGCCAGCATGTGAGATCAGTCCAACCCCCTCGGAAAGCCCCCAAAAGGGTCACTTTCCATTCCGCAAGGAGAGTTCGTGCTCACTGTCGGTGACAAGTTCCCCAGCTACGACCTGACCGCCTGCGTCTCCCTCGAAGCCGGCAACGAGTTCGCCCAGATCGACCAGAAGACGTACGAGGGCAAGTGGCGCGTCGTCTTCTTCTGGCCGAAGGACTTCACCTTCGTCTGCCCGACCGAGATCGCGGCCTTCGGCAAGCTGAACGAGGAGTTCCAGGACCGCGACGCCCAGATCCTCGGCGTCTCCGGCGACTCCGAGTTCGTCCACCACGCCTGGCGCAAGGACCACGCCGACCTGCGTGACCTGCCCTTCCCGATGCTGGCCGACTCCAAGCACGAGCTCATGCAGGCCTGCGGCGTCCAGGGCGAGGACGGCTTCGCCCAGCGCGCCGTCTTCATCGTGGACCAGAACAACGAGATCCAGTTCACGATGGTGACCGCCGGTTCCGTGGGCCGTAACCCCAAGGAGGTCCTGCGGGTCCTCGACGCCCTGCAGACCGACGAGCTGTGCCCCTGCAACTGGAACAAGGGCGAGGGCACCCTCGACGCCGGCGCCCTGCTGGCCGGTGAGTGACGGATGTCCCTCGACTCCCTCAAGTCCGCCATACCGGACTTCGCCAAGGACCTGAAGCTGAACCTCGGTTCGGTCATCGGCAACCAGGACACCCTGACTCAGCAGCAGCTGTGGGGCACCGTCCTGTCCTGCGCCATCGCCGCCCGCTCCCCGCGCGTCCTGCGTGAGCTGGAGCCGGAGGCGAAGGCCGCCCTGTCGCCCGAGGCGTACGCGGCCGCCAAGTCCGCCGCCGCGATCATGGCGATGAACAACGTCTTCTACCGCACGCGCCACCTGCTCTCCGACCCGGAGTACGGCACGCTGCGCGCGGGTCTGCGGATGAACGTCATCGGCAACCCGGGCGTGGAGAAGGTCGACTTCGAGCTGTGGTCGCTCGCGGTCTCCGCGATCAACGGCTGCGGCCAGTGCCTGGACTCGCACGAGCAGGTCCTGCGCAAGGCCGGCGTCGACCGCGAGACCGTCCAGGAGGCCTTCAAGGTCGCCTCGGTGATCCAGGCAGTCGCCGTCACCCTGGACGCGGAAGCCGCCCTGGCCGACGCGTAGTCGCCCGTACGAACGACAGGGCCCCCGCAGCCGCTCGCCGGCGGCGGGGGCCCTGCTCGCGCGTCTGCTCCGCTATCCGCGCAGGCGTCGCATCAGCGTGCGCATGTCCTCGATCATCGCCGCCGTCAGGGCGTCCTCGTCGAGGGGCGCCTCCCCGCCGTCGCGGTACTCGCGCAGGGTCAGGGTGAAGACCGCGCCGCCGTCGAGCACCCGCAGGCGGGGCGCCATCACGTTGCGGTCGAACAGGGCCCGCTCGCCCAGGCCCGGGACCTGCTGGACCTCGATGAACCCGGCGCCCGCGTCCGGGTCGCCGTTCGGTCCGGCGCCGAACTCGGGCTCCGGGTCGACCTTCTTGTGCAGCTCGACCTGGATTCGCGCCTCGTAGCCGAACCCGGCGTCCGTGATCTCCGTCCCGAGCCCGCAGAACGACCAGTCCACGCGCGGGTCCTCCGCGTGCCTCGGCCGGCCGGTCCCGAAGCGGCCGGTGAGCGCGCTGACGGCGGGCAGCGGCGAGCCCTCGCAGAGGTCCTCGGAGTGCCGGTAGGCGAGCGGTGGCGGGCGGTCGCTGAAACGATCCTGCGCGACCAGGAACCCGGCCCACACCGCCGAGGCCACCACGGCCCCGCCCAGCGCCCACACCCACGGCCTACGGGCCGCCCGTAACGGACCCTCGGAACTGTCAGAGCCGTCGTCCCCGTCCGCCCCGTCCACCCACGCCCGTTCGCCGGGCCGCTCCGGGGGCCACGCCCCGTCGAGCTCAGGTTCGCTGATCATCCCCGACCTCCCGCACGGTCATGCCCATGGCGGTGGACCCGTGCGGCGCCGGACCGACCGGGGCGACCGGCACGGTGGCCCCGCGGTGCCGCTCGTGCGAGTACGCCCGCAGGTAGCCCACCACCGTGTTGGTGACGGCGACCAGCGGCACCGCCACCACCGCACCGCCGATGCCCGCGACCATGCCGCCGGCCGCGACGGAGAGCACCACCGCGAGCGGGTGGACCCGTACCGCGCGCCCCAGGATGAAGGGCTGGAGCACGTGGCCCTCGATCTGCTGCACCGCCAGCACCACCAGCACCACCATCAGCGCGATGAAAGGCCCCTCGGTCACCAGCGCCACCACCACCGCGAGGGCCCCGGAGACGACCGCGCCCACCAGCGGGATGAAGGCGAACAGGAAAATGAACACGGCCAGCGGGACGGCCATCGTCACGTCGAGGAACCACAGCCCGAGTCCGATGAACACGGCGTCGATGAGCGCGACGAGCACCGTGCCGCGCACGTACGCGGTCAGCGTGCGCCAGGCGCGCGGACCGGCGCCCGCGACGCCGGGGCGGGCGGCGGCCGGGAGCAGGCCGAGCACCCAGGTCCAGATGCGCTTGCCGTCGTAGAGCAGGAACAACGTCGAGAACATCGCCAGCAGCATCCCGGTCAGCACCTCGAAGAGGACCGTCACGCCTTGCAGTCCGGCGGAGGTGATCTGTTCGGTGTTGGTGCCGATCGTCTCGCTGAGGTTCTTCGCGATGTCGTTGATCTGCTTCTCGGTCACGTGGAACGGGCTGTCGAGCGCCCAGCTCTTCAGCTCGTTGATGCCCTCGCGGACCCGGCTGGAGAGGTCGTCCAGGTTGTCCATGACCTGCCAGACCACGAACCAGCCGACCAGGCCGATGACGACGAACCCGAGGATCGCGGTGACGGCGGTGGCCAGCCCGCGCGGCAACCCGAGCCGCCGCAGGCGCACCACGAACGGCTGGAGCAGCGCGGTCACCAGCATCGCGGCGGCGAAGGCGAGGACGACCAGGCGCACTTCGCTGATCACCTTCATCAGCACCCAGAGCATCCCGGCGAGCAACAGCAGCCGCCAGCTGGCCTCGGCGGCCACCCGCACCCCCCACGGGATGACGGTGACCGGATCGGGACGCTCCGCCGGCACGACGGGCTCGTACGCCGCCCCCTGCGCCGCGGGCGCCTCCGCGGCGGCCACGGCCGCGGGCAGCGGGACGTCCCCCGCGCTCTCGGCCTCGACCTCGGCCCGCCGCTCGTCGAGGCGCGCCTCCATGCGGCTCAGCCTGCTGCCGAGCCGACCGAGCCAGCCTGCCCTCTTCGCCATCTCATTCCCTTCCCCCCGTCCACCGCGCCGTTCGCGCTCGTACGGTCACACCCGCACGACCGTACACGCGGGGAGCCCCGCACCGTAGGACGGTGCGGGGCTCCTCGGGGTCGGAACCGGGTGCGGCTAGTACCAGCCGTTGCCCTGGTGGAAGGTCCAGGCCGCGCACGGGCTGCCGTAGCGCTCGTTCATGTAGCCCAGGCCCCACTTGATCTGGGTGGCCGGGTTGGTGCGCCAGTCGGCGCCGGCCGAGGCCATCTTCGAACCGGGCAGGGCCTGGACCAGACCGTAGGCGCCCGAGGACGAGTTCACGGCCTTGTAGTTCCAGGTGGATTCCTGGTTGATGATGTTGGAGAAGCACTGGAACTGCCCGGCGGGCACCAGCTGCTGGGCGATGGCCTTGACCTGGGCGACCGTGTAGGAGCCCTGGACGGGGAAGTCGCCGGCGTCACGCGTGGTGGACCGGCTCGCGACCTCGTCCTTCTCCTCGCGCTCGGCCTTGAGCTTGGCGTCGGCCTCGTCCTTCTTCGCCTTCTCGGCCTTCTCCGCCTCGGCCTTCCTGGCCTTGGCGTCCTCGGCGGCCTTGAGGCGGGCGGCCTCCTCCGTCGAGCGCTTGGCGTCGGCGTCGGCGGCGTGGGCGATGGCGTCGGCCTGCTGCGCGAGGGTCCCGCTCTGGACCTGGGCCTGCTCGCCGTCCGGGACGTCGGCGAGGAGAGTCGCGCCGGACGCGGTGGTCTCAAGGTCGTTCGAAGAGGAGGCGTCGCCGGTGGCGACGCCCACGACTGCGCCGACGGTGGTGACCGCGGTGGCCGAAGCCACTGCGAACCCCCGGACCGAGATCCGGCTCACACGGTTTCCTTCCAGCAGCGTCCGCAGTGACCGCGCGGGCGCGAGAGTGCCCCATTCGACACAGGTCTCCGGGGTGGTGCGATCACTGGAGACACGGGCCCGTGGGCAACTCCCCTGCGGGGGCTGCCGCGTGAAACCGGGCGGCATACGGCCATCGGCTGTGGAGTTGTGGTGCTGTGCGTATCCCCCCTGAGGAGAACGGGAGATACAGGAGTGCCGTATGCGGGGCCTGACGGAAATCAGACTCTGCCGGACCGCGACGCCGCAGGGCAATTCCGCGTTGCGTGGGAAAGGTCACACCAGGCAAGTCGCGGTTGATTGCGTCAAAGGCCTGTGCGGCGCGACGCCGCCCGGCTAGGCTCCTGGGCCTTTGCCGGGCGGCGTCAACTCGACCAACCGCTATGAGGTTTTTGACCGTTTCGACAGCAGTGCTGCCACTGTCCGCCACTGTCTCAGGGTTAGAGCGTTTCGAGCATCTCCGTCACCAGCGCGGCGATCGGGGAGCGCTCCGAGCGGGTCAGCGTGACGTGCGCGAAGAGCGGATGCCCCTTCAGCTTCTCGACCACGGCGACGACCCCGTCGTACCGACCGACCCTCAGGTTGTCGCGCTGGGCCACGTCGTGGGTGAGGACCACCCGCGAGTTGGTCCCGATGCGGGACAGCACGGTCAGCAGGACGTTGCGCTCCAGGGACTGGGCCTCGTCCACGATCACGAACGCGTCGTGCAGCGAGCGACCGCGGATGTGCGTGAGCGGCAGGACCTCCAGCATGCCGCGGCTGAGCACCTCCTCGATGACCTCGCGCCCGGCCACCGCCGAGAGGGTGTCGAAGACCGCCTGCGCCCAGGGGCTCATCTTCTCGGACGCGTCACCGGGCAGGTAGCCGAGGTCCTGGCCGCCGACGGCGTACAGCGGCCGGAAGACCATCACCTTCTGATGCTGCCTCCGCTCCAGCACCGCCTCCAGCCCCGCGCACAGCGCCAGCGCCGACTTGCCGGTGCCGGCCCGGCCGCCCATCGAGAGGATCCCGATCTCCGGGTCGAGCAGGAGGTCGAGGGCGATGCGCTGCTCGGCGCTGCGCCCGTGCAGCCCGAAGGCCTGCCGGTCGCCCCGTACGAGCTTCACGTTGCCGTCGGCGGTGACGCGGCCGAGCGCCTTGCCGCGCTCCGACTGAAGGACCAGGCCGGTGTGCACGGGCAGTTCCGCGGCCTCGGGTACGTAGAGCCGTTCCTCGGAGTAGAGGAGGTCGACCTGTTCCCCGGAGAGGGAGATCTCGCTCATGCCGGTCCAGCCGCCATCGGTGATGGCGAGTTCCGCGCGGTATTCCTCCGCGAGCAGCCCCACGGAGGAGGCCTTGATGCGCAGTGGGAGGTCCTTCGAGACGACCGTGACGTCGTAGCCCTCGGCCTGGAGGTTGCGGGCGACCGCGAGGATCCGCGAGTCGTTGTCCCCCAGTCGGAAGCCCGCGGGCAGGACGCCCGGGTCGGAGTGGTTGAGCTCGACGCGCAGGCTGCCACCCAGATCGCCCAGTGGGATGGGGGCGTCGAGGCGACCGTGGCGAACCCGGAAGTCGTCGAGCAGGCGCAGGGCCTGGCGCGCGAAGTAGCCGAGTTCGGGATGGTGCCTCTTGGCCTCCAGCTCGGTGATCACCACGATCGGGAGCACGACCTCGTGCTCGTCGAAACGGGAGAACGCGTTGGGGTCTGCCAGCAGGACGCTGGTGTCGAGGACGTAGGTCCGCCTGTCGGGCAGGCGGCGCTTTGTGCTGGTCACCACGGAAGGACGTACCCCCTCGGAAGAGGTCGGGCCATGAAGACCGGACCGGTCAACGGCTCCCATGCCAGGGCCGCTTTCCGGCCCTCCAATCCGTCCGTGCGAACCGCACGCTCGTCCTGGTGCAAAGGGCCTCCCGGGCGGACGGCCCTGTGCCGTCCGCTGAGACTCGACACCCGTGGATCGGGCGTCGACCTGTGTGGGTTATGCCCTCGAACATGCACCGCCATGCCATGGCATATGACGGACGCTCGGTGAACCCCTGGTGAAGGCCTCGTGGGAGGTGGGGGTGTGACGGAGGGGGAGCCGGCCGGTGGTGTCAGGTGCCGTAGCGCCGGTGGCGGGCGGCGTAGTCGCGCAGGGCGCGCAGGAAGTCGACCTTGCGGAACGCCGGCCAGAACACTTCGCAGAAGTAGTACTCCGAGTGGGCGCTCTGCCACAGCATGAATCCGGACAGCCGCTGTTCGCCGCTGGTGCGGATCACGAGGTCCGGGTCGGGCTGGCCGCGCGTGTAGAGGTGCTCCGCGATGTGGTCGATGTCGAGGACCTCGGCGAGCTCCTCGAAGGAGGTGCCCTTCTCGGCGTGCTCCAGGAGCAGCGAGCGGACCGCGTCGGCGATCTCCTGGCGACCGCCGTAGCCCACGGCGACGTTGACGAGTATCCCCTTGACGTCGTGCGTGGCCTGCTCGGCCTCCTTCAGGACGGTCTGGGTCCGCGAGGGCAGGATGTCCAGGTTGCCGACGTGGTGGACGCGCCAGCGGCCGTCCTCGGCCAGGCCCCTGACCGTGTTCTCGATGATGTTGAGCAGCGGCCGGAGCTCGACCTCCGGCCGGTCCAGGTTGTCCGTGGAGAGCATCCACAGGGTGACGACCTCGACGTCCGTCTCGGTGCACCAGCCGAGCATCTCGGAGATCTTGTCGGCGCCGGCCTGATGACCCTGCTCCGTCGTGCCTCCGGACGCCTTGGCCCAGCGCCTGTTCCCGTCCAGGATGACGCCGATGTGCTTGGGCGACGCGTCATGGTCGAGGCGGCCTTCCACCCGGCGTGCGTAGAGCCTGTACACCAGGTCGCGCAGCTTCACGATCTTCGAGCCCCTCCGTGCAATGCCCCCGTGCCGATTGCGGTCTCCCCCGAGTCCGCCACATTACTGCGCGGCGGTATCGGGTACCCAACTCGGTCTGTCACAAGTACGTGATAGGGAGGACATCGTGACTGATAACAATCCCTATCGGGCAGAGCCCTCGCGCTACGACTCCATGAGCTACCGGCGCACGGGCCGCAGCGGCCTCAAGCTCCCCGCGATCTCCCTCGGCCTCTGGCACAACTTCGGTGACGACCGGTCGCTGGAGTCCCAGCGGTCCATCCTGCGCCGCGCCTTCGACCTCGGCGTGACCCACTTCGACCTGGCCAACAACTACGGCCCGCCGCCCGGCTCGGCCGAGCTGAACTTCGGCAAGATCTTCGCCGAGGACTTCGCCCGCTACCGCGAGGAGCTGGTGATCTCCACCAAGGCCGGCTACTTCATGCACCCCGGCCCTTACGGCGAATGGGGCAGCCGCAAGTACCTGCTCGGCTCGCTGGACGCCTCCCTGAAGCGGATGGGCGTCGATTACGTCGACATCTTCTACTCGCACCGCTTCGACCCGGAGACCCCGCTGGAGGAGACCATGGGCGCGCTCGCGTCCGCGGTCCGGCAGGGCAAGGCGCTCTACGTCGGCGTGTCCTCGTACACGGCGGAGCAGACGGCCGAGGCGGCCCGGATCCTCACCGACATGGGGGTGCGCCCCCTGATCCACCAGCCCTCGTACTCCATGATCAACCGCTGGACGGAGGAGGACGCGCTGCTGGACACGCTGGAGGACGCCGGCATGGGCTGCATCTCCTTCGCGCCGCTCGCGCAGGGGCTGCTGACCGGCAAGTACCTCCAGGGCATCCCGGAGGGCTCGCGGGCGAGCCAGGGCAAGTCCCTGAACCCCTCGCTGCTGTCGCCGGACGTGCTGCGACGCCTGGAGGGGCTGAACGAGATCGCCGCGCGGCGCGGTCAGTCGCTGGCGCAGCTGGCGCTGACGTGGGTGCTGCGCGACGACCGGATGACCTCGGCGCTGATCGGCGCGTCGAGCGTGCGGCAGCTGGAGGAAAACATCGCCGCGCTGGCCGGCGAGCCCCTCTCAGAGGCGGAATTGAAGGAGATCGACTCCTTCGCCGTCTCCACCCCCGGCACGAACATCTGGGCCCAACGGGGCTGACCTGCGGCGTTGTCCCGGGCTTGAGGAAAACCTGAGGAAAGTGCCGGACAAGAAAAAACGGGCCGGTCCGTGGGGGGGATACGGACCGGCCCGAGGGGGGGGTTCCACCATAACCCTTCGTAAAGCCTGATGCGTGCATCGGCGCCAAATGATTACGCTCCGAATCCGCCCAGCAGCACTCCGGTGAGGGCTCCGGCGGCCATGAAGGGGCCGAACGCGAACCCCGTCCGACGGGTCGCCCGACCGCGAAGCAGCAGGCCGAGGCCGTACAGGGCTCCGTAGAGGAGGCCGAGGAAGGCTCCGGCGATCCATACCCCCCACCCGTACCACCCAAGAGCGACCCCCAGCGGGAGCGCCAGCTTGACGTCGCCGAGGCCCATCCCGGCGGGGTTGATCAGGAACAGCAGCAGGTACGCCGCCCCGAGCGCGCCCCCGCCCAGCAGCGCGAGCCGCCACGACCCGGCCGCGCCGGGCAGCAGCGCGGCCAGACCCAGCAGCGCGGCGGTGGCGGCGGCGAGCGGCAGGGTGAGCACGTCGGGCAGCCGGTGCACGGCGAGGTCGACCAGGGCCAGCAGCACCAGCACGGGTGCGAGGACGACGAACACCGCCGTCTCGGGACGCGGGCCCAGCGCCGCGGCGAGGGCCGCGCACACGACGGCGCCGCCGCCAGGCCCCGCGCGCGTCCCGGACGGCCCGTAGCCGTGGCCGCCCTCGCGGCAGCGGGCGGGCCCGAGCCAGCCGAGCACGGGATGCCCCTCGGGGCACCGCTCCCGCCAGGGCTCCCCCGCCGGGGCGGACAACCGGTAGGCGGCGCGCGGCAGCAGCAGGCCGGCGGCGAGGCCGTACGCGACGGCGATGACGATCACGAATACCCGCACCCGCCGAAGGTAGCCCTGCCGTGAACCCGCCGACAGGCCTGGGCACGGCCTAGGGTGACCGCCATGGGGAGGCGCCGGCGGGACGGGGAGGGCACGCTCAGGGTCGACGGGGTCGAGGTGCCGCTGGAGGTGGCCGCCTCGTACCGGGCCCGGACGCGCGGACTGCTCGGGCGGGACGGGATCGTCGGGGCCCTGCTGCTGACCCCGGCCGCGAGCGTGCACACCTTCGGGATGCGCTTCCCCCTCGACGTGGCCTACCTGGACCGCAGGCTGCGGGTGCTGGCGGTGGTCACCATGCGCCCCGGCCGCCTCGGCCTGCCCCGGCCGCGTTCCCGGCACGTGCTGGAGGCGGCGGCGGGGGCGATGGCCGGCTGGGGAGTGCGCCCCGGGGCGCGCGTGGAGATCGAGACGGGCCGGCCCGAAGCCGGGCTGGGTGCCGACGCCGACGGGCGGTAGGTTGGGGCGGTTGAGCTGGGGTCTCAGGGGAGCGGCATGACGGAGAACGCGCGGATCGGTGCGCTGGAGCAGATCATGCCCGCGACGCACGGGGCCGACGAGGACATCGACTGGCAGGCCGTCGAAGACGCTTGGGGCACCCGCTTCCCGGCCGACTACGTGGCCTTCATGGGCCGTTTCGGCGCCGGCTCCATCAACGGCGAGGCCGGCATCCTGTTGCCGCTGCCGAAGCCCGGACTCCAGTGGGATCCGGCCGAGATGGCCGAGGAGACCGCCAACGCCCGCCAGATCTGGGCGGATGAGGGCGGCCGGGCCGCCTTCGACGTGGACCCTGAGTCGATCATCGCCTGGGGCGTCACCGGCGGCTCCGACATCCTGTGCTGGCTGACGAGCGATCCGGACCCGGACCGGTGGCCGGTCCTGGTCGTCGGGCGGCACACCGCCGACGCCTTCGCCGTGTACCCGTACGGCATGGCCGAATTCCTGCTGCGGCTGTGTTCGGACGAGTTCGACGTGAGCCCGGTCGGCATCACCTTCTGGGACGGTGGCCGACTCAGCTTCGTGCACTGGCGCAAGGCCCAGCGCCGCTGGCAGGAGGGCCGCAATCCGGAGACGGGCGAGCCGGACCCGTACGCCGGCGAGTTCGGCGACTGATCGCGCGGCGCCCGATCCCGCCACTCCGGAGCACCCCGGAACCCCGCAGCCCGTTTCCGCCTACCGGAAACGGGCTTTTCGTCACATCCGGGATCTCCACGGCTTCTACGCGCGTCCGAATCGGCGATCGCATATCGGAAAACACCATGCGGAAAAGCCGCAGTTGGAGCATTGCCCACAAGTGCCGACCCAATGGAATCAACCGCACCGGGGTCAGGAGAGAATTCCGGCCAACGGGCCATGGAGGGACACCCCAGCCCGGAGTGACTCATAAGTAATAACGGGCTTCAAAAGAAAATCAGGGGTACTCACCCGTGCGACGAAGAATGTTCGGCAGTGCGGCCACCGTGGCCGTGTTCGCCCTGCTGATGCCACTGTCCGCCTGCGGAAGTTCCCAGGTCGGATCCGGCGGCGACACTCTGCGCCTGGTCGCCGCCGAATACGGCGACAGCGCGAACAACAGCTCGAAGGATTTCTGGGACAAGGTGACGGCCGATTTCACGACCGCCAACCCCGGTATCAAGGTCGAGGTCCAACTCCTGCCATGGGCCGACATCGACCGCGAGGTCAGCCGTATGGTCAAGGACGGCAAGGCCCCGGACATGGCTCTCATGGGGTCGTACTCCGACTTCGCCGCCCAGGGCAAGCTCTATTCCGCCGAAGAACTGCTCTCCATCACCGCCGAGGCGAACTTCCTGGCGCCCCTCGCCGAGGCGGGCTCGGTCGGCAACACCCTCTACGGTCTGCCGTTCGTGGCGAGCAGCCGACTCCTCTTCTACAACGAGACCCTCTTCAAGCAGGCCGGCATCACCGAGGCCCCGAAGACCTGGTCCGCCCTGGAGACCGCCGCCAAGGCGCTCAAGGCCAAGGGGGTGAAGTACCCGTACGCACTCCCGCTCGGCCCGGAGGAGGCGCACGCGGAGGCGCTGATCTGGGAGCTGAGCAACGGCGGCGGCTACGCCGACAGCAGCGGCAACTACAGCCTCGCCTCGGACCAGAACATCCAGACCTTCGCCTGGCTCAAGGAGCACCTGGTCGGCCCCGGCCTCACCGGCCCGACGCCGCCGTCCCGGCTGAACCGCGCCGACGCCTTCGCGGCGTTCCTGCGCGGCGAGGTCGGCATGGTCAACGGCTACCCCTCCCTCTCGCACGAGGCGCGCGCCAAGGGCATCAGCCTCAAGGCCGTGTCCATGCCGGTGGCGGACTCCCTCGGCGCGGGCGAGACCCCGCCGACGGTCGGCGTGGCCGACTGGATGATGGCGTTCAAGCAGAACGGCAACAAGCAGCAGATCGGCAAGTTCCTGGACTTCGTCTACCAGGACCGGAACCTGTCGGACTTCGCGGGCCGCTACCACCTGCTGCCCTCGACGGTCACCGCGTCCCGCACCCCGGCGGGCGGCGGCCTCGACGCCATCGACACGGACTTCCTGACCGCCCTGCGCGGCGCGCAGCTGTACCCGGTGAACGACCCATCGTGGGTGGCGGTCAGCGACAACCTCAAGCGCAACATCGGGCGCGCCGTCGAGCCGAACGGCAACCCGAAGGCCGTCCTGGAGGACATCGCCGCGAAGGCGACGGCGGAGTCCAAGAAGCACTGAACACCCTGAAGGTCCTCGGAGGCCCCTGGAGGTCCCTGAAAGTCCCTGCAGGTTCCCGCCGACACAGGACTTTCGACCCGCTGCCGCACCCATCCCGTACGGCAGAATGACTGCGACGGCTCTTGATCCAAGGCCGCGGCCCAGTCGCCCGCCGGGCACCCACAAGGTGCACGGGGCGACAGGCCTTCTCCTCCCGCCCTACAGCGCGCCGTTCTGCGTGGAGAACGCCGTCCGGTACTGCTCGCAGCTGGAGTCCCAGCGCAGGGTGCCCGAGAGCGTCCCGTAGCCCGAGCGCGTGACCGACCACTCCACCGTGTACTCGCCGGTGTCGCACGCGATCCGCCGGCCCCCCGCCACCTTCTGGCGCCCCGTCGCCGGGCGGTCCTTCAACTCCCGAGTGATCTCCCCCGCCTTGGCGCGCTTGGCGTCGCGCAGCACGGCGTGCACGACGATCGGGTGCTTGCCTTCCTTGGTGGTGACGGCCTTCTTCACGAGCGTGGAGTCGGACACCGCCCACGCGAACTCGTACGAGGGCTCCCAGGCCAGCGTCTTCGGGTCGCCGACCTGCCGCTCCCATTCCGGGGCGCCGTCGGGGCCCGGCCGGGTGACGGTCTTGTACTGCACGCCGGGATAGAACCGGAACTGTCCCTCCACCTTGTGCATCTCGTCCTTGGTCCACATCGATTTCATCTTGCCGTCGCCGGCCGGGTCCTGGAGGTACTTCGCCGCCTCGGCGGCGCCGGCGGAAGCCTGGCCGAGGGCGGGGGCGAGGGCCGCGACGGTGGCGGCCAGGGCGAGGGCTGCGGTGCGGGTGCGCTTCATGCCCGTACCAACGGCCCCCCGCGGCGGGCCGGAACGAGGGCCCGCGCGCGTTCACCCGTACGAGAGGGCGAAGGGAGGCAGAGGTGACACAGTGCGGATCGTGGCGGGAACACCTCCCGGGGACCTCTGGTTGTCTCTCCTCGCACGACACGAACGAGTGATACGAAGCAACGGGGGATGACATGAGCGTGACCGTCAACGGCACGGTGGCGGCGGGTTGGGAGAGCGTCCGCGCGGAGTTCGAGGCCTTCGCCGCCGCCGAGCCGCATTCGCCCGAGGCGCAGCTGGCGGTACGTCACCACGGCCGGATCGTGGTGGACCTGTGGGCCGGCGAGGACACCGAGGGGGACACCCTGACCGGCGTCTTCTCGATCACGAAGGCCGCCGCGCACCTGGTGGTGGCGCTCCTGGTGCAGGACGGCGTACTGGACCCGGAGCGTCCGGTGTCCTCGTACTGGCCGGAGTTCACCGGGTACGGCAAGGAGCGGCTGACGGTGCGGCAGCTCGTGGCGCACGGCTCGGGGCTGATCAACACCCCCGACGGCCTCTCGTACGAGGAGGTCGCCGACGACGCCGTGATCGCGGAGCGCCTGGCCGCCGCGAAGCCGTACTGGGAGCCCGGGACGGCGTACGGCTACCACGCCTTCGTGATCGGCGCCCTGACGGGCGAGGTGGTGCGCCGGGTGACGGGCCGCTCCGTCCAGGAGCTGTACGAGGAGCGCGTACGGGCTCCGTACGGGCTGGACCTGTACATGGGGCTGCCGGTGGAGCAGGAGGGCCGCTGGAAGCCGGTCCTGGAGATGCTGCCGACGGACGGGCAGCTGGCGGAGCTCGCGGCGGGTGAGCCGATGACGGAGCTGATGAAGGTCGCCTTCAACGCGCACCGGGAGCCGCCGATGGACATGGTGGCCTACGCCAACCACCCGAAGACGCGTGCCCTCGGCCCCGCTTCGGCGGGCGGCATCGGCACGGCGCGCGGTGTGGCGGCCCTGTTCGCGGCGGCCGTCGGCGGGGTGGGCGGCCGGGCTCCGCTGCTGAAGCCGGACATGGTGGCGGAGGTGGCCCGTCCGCACACGCCGGACGTGGACGTGGTCACGGCGACCCCGGACCACTTCGGGCTGGGCTTCGAGCGGCAGCCCGCCGTCGGTCCGCAGGCCTTCGGGCACCAGGGCGCGTCGGGCGGACAGGGCTTCGCCGACCCGGTCACGGGGATCGCGTACGGGTACACGCGCCGCCGCTTCGGCTTCCCGGGCGGGATGGCCCCGGAGAACGACCGGTTGACGGCGGCGGTGCTGAAGGTGGCGCGGGCGCTGTGAGCCTCGGGGCGGTCGGGCTTCTCAGGCCTGGCCGGTCTCGAAGCGGCTGACGCGGCCGTCGCCGGTGACCTCGAAGCGCCAGGCGGTGCGCATCGCGCCCCAGGTGTCGTTGCGGTAGTCCACGATCAGGGAACGGCCGCCGTCGGCCTCGGACTCGACGTCCATCCGGCCCCCGGAGGAGAAGATCTCGCGTTCGCTCCAATCGGCGATGTCCCGGTCGGAGCCGTCGTCGGACATGGTCGCGCCGGGGGCCAGGAGCGCCTGGAAGGCCTGCTGGTCGCCCGCGTTGACGGCGGTGACGAAGGCGCGGACGGTCGGGTCGCTGAGGCGGTTCGCCTGGATCACGGGATCTCCGGGTCGGGTGAGTGCTGATGCGTACGGTGCTTCGTGCGCGACCAGGGAACACCCCGGGCGGGGCCCGGGGGGCGACCGTCACCCGTTCGCCGGCGGGCGGCGTGTCAGGGGGATTCGGCTGCGGTGCGGACCGGGAAGCCGGTGGGGCGGCCCTGTTCCTTCAGCCAGGTCAGCACCTGGTCGAGGGCGGCGACGGTCTGCCGCCGGTCGCCGCCGCCGTCGTGGAAGAGCACGGTGGGGCCGTTGCCGATCTCGCGCTTGACGGTGTCCACGATGGCGGCGGCGCCGGGCTTGGCGAAGTCCTTCGTGTCGACGTTCCAGCCGAGCGGGCGCATCCCCGCCTCGGCGGCGAGTCGGCGGCTCTCGGGGGTGAAGGCTCCGCCGGGGGCACGGTAGTACTCGACCTTCGCGCCGCGGCCGGCGGCCTCCTCGATGAGCTCGCGCGCGTCGAGGATCTGCGCCTGCTGGTAGGCGACGGGCTTTTTGTCCATGCCGGTGTCGTGGCTCATGGTGTGGTCGCAGAGCCGGTGACCCGCGGCGACGACCTTCTTGACCAGGTCGGGGTGGGCCTTGGCCTGCGGGCCGATCATGCAGAAGACGGCCTTGACGTCGTGCCGGGCCAGGACGTCCAGCACCTGCGGGGTCCAGCGGGGGTCGGGGCCGTCGTCGATGGTGATGTTGACGGCGTTGCCGCCGGCTTCCGAGGCGTGGGCGATGGTGTCGGGTACGCCGGTGGAGGGGGTCACGGAGGGGGTGGCCGCGCGGTCGTCCGTACCCCTCGGGCGTGCGTTGCCGGGCGGGGCGGTGGGTTGATCGTCCACGGAGACCAGGGTGGTGACCCCCCATATGGTCGCGGCGACGGCGACGGCCGAGGCTCCGACGGCTATTCGGGCCCGGAGGCCGCTGTGGTTGCGCGTAGGCGTCATGTGTCCACTCCCCATCCGCCCTTGAAAGGGTCTCGTGGGTCATGACGCCTTGTTTTGTGGAGGGGTTCCCCTTAATTGCCCCATAAATTACAGGTAATAGGGACTTTAGTCCTTCATGGGCACTGTTGACCCATGCGTCACACGCGAAGAAGGCGGTTGCCGCCCGGGGAGACCCGGGCGGCAACCGCCTCATGTACCGCGTGACTTCGGCCTCGGCCTCGGCCTCGGCTCAGTGCGCGAGGGAGTCCTGCGGAGCGGGCGCGGCCTTGGCCTGCTCGCCGTCGCCGGCCTGCGTGGTCGGACCCGCGCCCCGCAGCGGGACCTCCTTGACGAACCAGGCCGCCAGGAAGCCCAGTACGGCGATGGCCGCGCCGAGGAGGAACGCGGAGTGCGTGCCGGAGGCCACCGCGTGCTGGTAGGCGTCACGCACGTGCTCGGGCAGCTTCGCCAGGCTCGCCGCGTCGAGCTGGGCGGCGCCGGCGGCGTTCGCGGCGTCCGGGCCGAGCCGCTCGGACATGGTGTCCGTGACCCGGCTGGTGAAGAGCGAGCCCATCAGGGCCACACCGAAGGAGCCGCCGAGGGTGCGGAAGAGGGTGGCCGAGGAGGAGGCGACACCCATGTCCTTCATCTCGACGCTGTTCTGCGCGACCAGCATGGTGATCTGCATCAGGAAGCCCAGGCCGGCGCCGAGGACGGCCATGTACACGCCGGACATCAGGCGGGAGGTGCCGGTGTCCATGGTCGCGAGCAGGAACATGCCGACGACCACGAGCGCGCCACCCATGATCGGGAACATCTTGTACTTGCCGCTGTTGGTGGTGATCCGACCCGCGACGAGCGAGACGACCATCATCGAGAGCAGCATCGGCAGGAGCAGCAGACCGGAGTTGGTGGCGGAGGCGCCCTGGACGGACTGCTGGAACAGCGGGAGGTAGAGCACGCCGCCGAACATGGCGAAACCGACGAGGAAGCCGATCACGGACATGAGGGTGAAGTTGCGGCTGCGGAAGATGTGCAGCGGCATGACCGGCTCGGCGGCCTTGGTCTCGGCGTAGAGGAAGGCGGCGAGGGAGACGACGCCGACGACGATCAGGCCGATGATCTCGGCGGAGCCCCAGGCGTACTCGGTGCCGCCCCAGGTGGTGACGAGCACGGTGGAGGTGATGGCGATGGTCAGCAGCACCGCGCCCACGTAGTCGATCTTCGGGCGCACTCCGTCCGCCTTCTTGGGCAGGTGGAGGACGGCGGAGACCATCGCGAGCGCCACGGCGCCGAGCGGGAGGTTGATGTAGAAGGACCAGCGCCAGCCGGCGTGGTCGGTGATGGTGCCGCCGACGAGCGGGCCGCCGATCATGGCGAGGGCCATCACGCCGGCCATCATGCCCTGGTACCTGCCGCGCTCGCGGGGCGGGATCAGGTCGCCGATGATCGCCATGACGCCGACCATGAGGCCGCCGGCGCCGAGGCCCTGGATGGCGCGGAAGCCGATGAGCTGACCCATGTCCTGGGCCATGCCGCTGAGGGCGGAGCCGATCAGGAAGATGACGATGGAGGTGAGGAAGGAACCCTTCCGCCCGTACAGGTCGCCGATCTTGCCCCAGATGGGGGTGGAGGCGGCGGTGGCGAGGGTGTAGGCGGTGACCACCCAGGAGAGGTGCTCCAGGCCGCCCAGCTCACCGACGATGGTCGGCATCGCCGTACCGATGATCATGTTGTCGAGCATGGCCAGCAGCATCGCGATCATCAGGGCCATGAGGACGACGCGGACGCTGCGCGGCTTCACCTCCTCGGCTTCCCCCGTCGGCTTGACTGTCTCGGTCATTTCCACTCCCCTGACACCAGCGCTTCCTCGTCCCGGCCGGGCACTTACTTGCCGCCCGGCTAGTTCACTACACTGGGGAAGGTAGACCCGTCACTAGCCGGGCGTCAAGTAAGTACGGTAGGGAGAGTCATGTCCAGCAGCTCCAGCGGCGCGGGCCCGCAGGCCAGGCGCGGGAACACGCGCCAGCGCATTCAGGACGTCGCGCTGGAGCTCTTCGCCGAGCAGGGGTACGAGAAGACCTCGCTCCGGGAGATCGCGGAGCGGCTGGAGGTCACGAAGGCGGCGCTGTACTACCACTTCAAGACCAAGGAAGACATCATCATCAGCGTCTTCGAGGACCTCACCCGGCCGATCGACGAGCTGATCGAGTGGGCGCAGGAACAACCCCGGACGCTGGAGATGAAGCGGGAGGTGCTGCGCCGCTACAGCGAGGCCATGGCGCAGGGCGCCTCGCTGTACCGCTTCATGCAGGAGAACCAGGCGACGATGCGCGAGCTCAGCATCGGCGAGACCGTCAAGAGGCGCCTCTTCACGCTGGTGGAACTGCTGCGCACGGAGGAGGGCCCGCTGACGGACCAGGTGCGGTGCGTGAGCGCGCTGTTCACACTGCACGCGGGGATGATGTTCCTCCAGCACGTGGAGGGCGACCCGGAGGAGACGCGGCTGGCGGCCCTGGAGGTCGCGACGGACCTGATCACGCGGGCGCACGGGGTCGAGGCGTAGGGGCCCTTGGGGGGACGGCGAACCATTCCTGAGGGTGGTTTGCGCGTCGATTGACTACTCTGCGTAGTCGAATCCGCTACGTTACGTCATAGCCGCCGGTCGCGACGGGCACCGGCGGCCTTCGACGGAAGGCGTAGCCATGAACACCCGGACCCGCGTCGCACTCGCCGCCGCAACCGCCCTGGTCGCGGCGGCGGCCGCGCTGACCCCCGCCGCGGCGGCGCCCGGCGCCGGCTCTTCGGCCGCCACGCTCGACTACGTGGCGCTGGGTGACTCGTACAGCGCGGGGGCCTTCGTCCGGCCGTGGGCCGTGGACGACGGTTGCGGCCGGTCGGCGGTGAACTACCCGCGGCAGGCGGCCCGTCGGCTGGGCGCGCGGCTGACGGACGTGACGTGCTCGGCGGCCGAGGTCAGGGCCGGCCTGCTGGAACCCCAGACGGAACTGACGGGGCCGCCGTCCGTACCGCCGCCGGGCGGCTGGGCCGCGCGACCACCCCAGGTGCACGCCGTTTCCGCCGACACCGACCTGGTCACGGTGGGCGCCGGCGGCAACTCGATCGGCTTCGTCGACATCGTCCGCACCTGCGTGGAGAAGGGGCTCGCCGCCTTCGGGATGGGCAACCCCTGCACGACGCACTACTCCCGGGGCGCGGCGGCGGGTGAGCTCGACCGGAGCTTCACGACTCTGCGAGCCGACCTCACCGCCCTCTTGGGCGAGATCCGCAGGCGGGCCCCGCGCGCCGGGGTGGCGGTGGTCGGCTACCCGGCCGTCGTGGACGACGGGGCGGGCTGCGGTTGGGGCTCCTGGAACCAACTCGGCACCGTCGCCAAGGGGGACACGGCCTGGCTCGACTCCGTGGAGCGCAGACTCAACACCGTCCTGCGGGAGGAAGCCGGGCGGGCGGGCGCCGCGTACGTGGACACGTACGCCTCCAGCGCCGGGCACGGGGTGTGCGCGAGCGGGGAGCTGCGCTGGATGTACGGGATCAAGGACACCCTGACCGGCGAGGGCACCCAGAGCGATCCCCCGTCCGAGCTCTGCCGCTCGATCCCCGCGCGGGGCGAGGCCTGCACGGTCCTGCACCCCAACGTGCGCGGCACCACCCACCAGGCCGACCGCGTCACGGAAACCTTGCGCACCCTGGGGGCGTCGAGAGACTGACGCCCCACCCGGGCAGGTAGCCGGCCCGAGTACGGCTGCTGCGCCCCATCACGTTCGCGCTGACCGCCGCCAAGGCCGAGCCGACCGTACGGGACAGGCCCTGCCGCGCCCCCGGCGGCGTGATCGTCCGCGCGCGGTCACCCACCGCCTACGATCACTGACCAACGCGACTGATCGTCCGCTCGGCAGCGGGGGCCGGCGCACGGCGAGGGCGGGCGACGAGTTCACCGCCGCAGTTGGGACACGTATCCCTCATGGCATCGCCGCAGGACACACAGAACGTGCACTCGTACGTGCATATGCGGGCTGACGAAGCCTCCGACAGCGCCGTGTCACATCGCTCGCAGCGGTCGCGCATCTCCAGTGCCATGACTCCCCTTACAGGTTCACGTGTTCATCGTCCGGGTGCCGCCCGGACGAAACCGAGTGCCCATTCTCGGAACGGGGATCTTGACCCGACAGTGTCGACAGGGACAGCGTTGCGTAACATCCGGCCACCGCCCGGGGCTTGCAAGCAGCAGACTCATCCAGCTGGGACTTGTCTGGTCGATCACGGGAACGGCTGCGGCCGTTCCCGCCGGTCAGCGACAGGCGTTGTGGCAGGTGGCGGGATCACCGGCAGGTGATCGACGGGATTCCGCACCGAGTGCGCACCGGCGTTCAGTGGCGTGACATGAGCCCCGCGGCGGCCCGGGACCCCGGCGAGCCGGGGCTCCGGGCCGGCCGTCGGCCCCGTCAGGCGCCCAGCAGTTCGCGGACGAGCCTCGCGGCCTCGGGGAGGCGGGGGCGGCTGTCGCCGGTGCTGGGGAAGTGGCCGCCGGTGGCGGTGACCGTCGCCGTCGCTCCCAGCTCGGTCACGAAGCGCATGATGTGCTCGCTCGTGGCGGCGCCGGTCACCGGGTCGTCCGCCGCGTGCAGGACGCGGAAGGACGTGGCCGCGCGGCGGATGCGGGCCCAATCGAAGCCGGGGTCGAAGAAGGACGCGAGGGCGTCGTAGCCGACCTCGCCGGCCATCGAGGCGACGAGGACGACGCCGGCGTACGGCCCTTCGGTCTCGGTGTCGTGCCCGGCGAGCAGTCGGAGCACGTTGACGCCGCCGAGGCTGTGCCCGACGAGGACGGTCCCGGCGGCCGGCACCCCGGACGCGGAGACCTCGTCAGCCAGCGTCTTCAGCCAGGCGTCCGCGCTCGGCGCGAGCGGGTCCGGCAGCTGCGGGACGCGCACCTCGTGGCCTTGGGCGGCCAGTTCGTCTCGCAGATACGGGTACCAGTGGTCGCCGCTCTGCATGCCGTATCCGTGTGAAACGACGATCGTGCCCATGGTTCTCCCCCAGAAGTGCCGGCCGGACCGAGCGGGACGGCCGGGTCGCCGGCCATTTATCGAAACGCTTCGTCGCGTTTCGATAAAACGGTACCACGCTGCTACGGTTGGCGTCGTGCCAGCAGAGTCATCGCCCACCAGGCGAACCCGCCCGCCGCGCACCGGAGGCCGCGTCCGCAGCCAGGAGGCACACGATGCCGTCCTCGCCGCCGCCGCCGAACTCCTGGAGGAAGTCGGTTACCAGGGCGTCACCATGGAAGGCGTCGCCAGACGCGCCGACGTCGCCAAGAGCACCGTCTACCGGTGGTGGAAGTCCAAGCCGGTGCTCGTCATGGACGCGTACCGCGCGACCGTGGAAGCCCGCATGCCCACCCCGGACACCGGCAGCCTCGCCGGCGATCTCACCGAGTTCGTCGCCGCCCTGTACCGCGTCGCCGCACATCCCCTACGGGTCAAGGCACTGCGCGGCCTGATGGCCGAGGCTCAGCTCGACCCGGACTTCGCCGAGCCCTTCCGCCAGTGGGTGGAGAGCCGGCGCGGCGCCCTCAAGGAGCTCCTGCTGCGGGCCGCCGATCGCGGCGAGCTCCCGCCACCGGCCACCCACCCCGACACCGAGACCGGCACCGGCACCCCCTCTGCCCCCGGCCTCGACCTGGATCTGGCGGTCGACCAGGTCTTCGGCCCGTTCTGGTACCGCCTCCTGGTCGGCCACGCCCCCCTCGACCCCGCCGACGCCCCCGCCCACGTCGCCCGTCTCCTCGACGGGCTGCGCGGCACGCGCCAGATGAATGAGTCCGATGTTCTCGGTGGTCGTAGGCGATCAGAGACCGTTTGATCTTGGCGCCCGTGGTCCAGTTGTGCCAGATGCCGGCGGCCAGGGCGAGGAGTCGTCGTCCGGTGCGGGCGAAGACCCCGGCCGGGGTCGTGTCCGGCCAGGTCGGAGCGTTTAACGGTCTCGCGGGAGGCCGCGCAGGGCAGCGGGGTGGAGTCGATTGGCTAGGCGAGGAGGCGGCGGGCCTCGGGGGTGATGGGGACGTCGTTGATGCTGGCCTCGCGGCGGCGCATGAGGCCGTCGGGGTCGAACTCCCACTGCTCGTTGCCGTGACTGCGGAACCACTGGCCGGCCGCGTCGTGCCACTCGTACTCGAAGCGGACGGAGATGCGGTTGCCGGTGTAGGCCCACAGCTCCTTGCGGAGGCGGTAGTCGAGTTCGCGTTCCCACTTGTCGGCGAGGAAGGCGCGGATCTCGTCGCGGCCGGTGAGGAAGCGGTCGCGGTTACGCCAGACCGAGTCCTCGGTGTAGGCGAGCGCGACGCGTTCGGGGTCGCGACTGTTCCACGCGTCCTCGGCGGCCTGCACCTTGGCTCGGGCGGACTCCTCGGTGAAGGGGGGAAGGGGCGGGCGTACGGCGGGGGTGGTCATGCGGGGCCTCTCTGGACAGGCGGAGAACGATCGTTCTCCCTCACGATAGAGAACGACCGTTCTCGCGGCAAGCGGATCTGAACTACCCTTCCTTCATGGACCCCCGCACAGACGACGAACAGATCCGGACCCGGCTGCTGGACGCGGCGGAGGCGCTGTTCTACGCCGAGGGCGTGCAGGCGGTCGGGATGGACCGCGTCCGGTCGGAGTCCGGGGTCGCGCTGAAGCGGCTCTACCGGCTCTACCCGTCGAAGGAGGCGCTGGTCACGGCGTACCTGGAGCGGCGCGACCGGCGCTGGACGGCGAGCCTGCGGGAGGCGGTGGTCGGGGCGCCCGACCCGGTGGCGGCGGTCTTCGTGTGGCTGGAGGGGTGGTTCCAGGAGCCGGACTTCCGGGGCTGCGCGTTCCTGAACGCGTACGGGGAACTCGGCGCGGGGCCGGCCGGGGTGCTGGACGTCGTACGCCGCCACAAGGCGGAGCTGCGGTCGCTGCTCGGCACGCTGACCCCCGACCCGGTCCTGGCGGACCAGTTGCTGATCCTGGTCGAGGGCGCCACGGTGGTCGCCGCCCTCGACCCGGGCCCGGAACCGGCCCGCCGCGCCGGGGAGGCGGCGAAGCGGCTCCTGACCCCGCCTTAGCCGGTCGCGCCGCGCGGGAAGGTGATCTCCACGCGGCGGTTCTTCTTGCGGCCTTCTTCGGTGCCGTTGTCGGCGATCGGGTAGTCCTCGCTGTAACCGCGAACGTCGTAGGTGACGCCGGGGTTGGTCACGGATTTGGCCAGCTCCGCCTGCACGGCGTCGGCGCGCTGCTTGGAGAGTTCCTTGCCGTGCTCGTAGCTGCCCTGGTCGTCGGTGAACCCGAAGACGCGGACGCGGGTGGCCTTCTGGGTGTTGATCTCGTTGGCGATGGCCTGTATCCGGGCGGCGGCCTGGGCGTTGAACACCGCGCTGTTCTCGGGGAACAGCACCTCGGACTGCAGCGCCATCATGACGGTCTGGTTCGTCTCCTGCCGCCGCTGCTCCCCGCCGAGATCCTCGACGACCTCGGCGATGTCCAGCACCTTGATCGGCGCGAGGGTCCCCCCTTGCGGAATCTTGAGCCCGGGGGAATTCGAATCGATCGCCACGGGCGCGGCAGCTGACGGCTCCGTCCCGGGTGGCACGGACGGCTGGGGGTCATCGGCGTACGCCGCCGTCGCACCGATCAAATGGGCCCCGGCGATGACCAGGGCGGAGATGGCTGTCGTTGCGGCCGCGCGATGCAGTGTCGTCATGAGGTCACCCGGAAATTTTGACGGTTGCCGAGGCGAAGGTGGGGAGGCTGAACTCAACCTCGGTAGTGGAAGCGGGCGGGGCCGGAAACTGAGCGAAGAACGGCACGGTCTGTCCGGCGGCGACGCTGGAGATTCCGGTAGTGCACAGGCACCTTGATTCCGTGTCCCTCAGGACGTAGTAGCGCTTCTTGCCCGCCTTGTCGACCAGCGTCGCACCCGCCACGGATTCCCCGCTGCCCTTCAACTCGATGCCGCGCCATGCCGACGTGCCCGCGAAGACCTCGCTGCCGGCGTTCTTGATCTGTCCGTTCACCGTGAGGAACCCGCCGGCGTCGCGCTGAACGGAGTTGATGACCATCGTCATGCCGCTCGCTCCATTCACCGTGGCGAGCACGACCGTGGGATCCGAGTTCTTGTCGCCGGCACTCGGCGCGAGAGGCTGCGGCGTCCCCTTGGTCTGAGACGCAGCCTGCGAATCCTTCGGATCATTCGGGGACTTGGCGTCGTCCCCAACGCCGCACCCGGCCAATGCGACAGCCAGGGCCGCCACCACAGCAGCAGCCGCTCCCCCACGGACCTTCGCCGTCTGCCGAATGCTCATCTGCGCTGCTTCCTTGTCGGATCGTTCATGGTCATTTGTCCAGGCGCACATCGAACAACGCCCTCGCCACTGTGCGCCACGGTTCGGGCTTGGAAGGATCGAACGTGATCCCCTTGCCCCCCTTGCACTCGATGGTCACCGTGGCGGGCTTGGGTGTCGGACCATCCGTCGGCGGAGCCGTGCCCACCGGCGTCGGCGTCGGAGTTCCCCCGCCCGGCGGGAGGGCCCCGAGGTGACAGCGTGGTTCGATCACCGCCGTGGCGGAGGCCGTTCCGTGCATGCCATCGGTGCCGGGGAGGACCGAATCGCCGACCGTCCGCTCCGTCTCGACGGCCACGGTGACGCTGAGCCCTGCCACCGTGCACGACGCCTTCGCACCGTTCTTCCCCGCGAAGACATCGGCCTGCGCGCATCCACGGCCGGGAGCGAACAGATTCCCCTTGAGGATCTCGCCCCACCCCTCGGGCTCCAGGTCCACCAGATTGACCCCGGGAGCCAGGTGATCACGTACGTCCTTGGCCGCCGCCAAGGCCGCGGCGTCGGCGGCGCCCTGTGCGTCGCTGCGCGTCACCGAGGCCTGGCCGACGACGAACAGGGCCAGCGCAGCAAAGAGCAGACCCGCCACCACCACGACGTAGATGGGGAAGGCCTGCCCGCGGCTGGAGTCAGACGTGAACCGCGCCCCCATCAGCCGGCTTTGATGTCCGTCACTGCCTTCTTGATCCTCGTGGTGATCTCGGTCCCGATGCCCGAGCCGACGATCGCTCCGATGATGACGATCACGACCAGGATGATGCCCAGGTACTCGAACGCGGTCTGGCCTCTGTCGTGGGCGGCGTGGCGCTTGCGGAGGTGCGATACCGCCGTGTCCGTCCACGCGGTCAGGCGGAGCTTCGCCTCCACCGATGCCTTCAGCAGCGTGTCGTGTGACATGGGGGGTTCCTCCCGGGCCGGGGGCGGTGTCGGTTTGCGGACGGTACGTTGGGTTACGGGTCGTCACCAAGGGTCCCGGGGCCCAAAGGCGGACCCACTGTGGGGGGTGGTCAGCCATGGCCGGTCACTTCCGGACGGGCGGTTCCGAGCCAGCGGGCTATCGCTTCGCTGCGGGTGGCGCTCTGGAGCTTCGCGAAGATGCGGTTGATGTGGTTCTTGACCGTCTTCTCGCTGATGAAGCACGCTCCGGCGATCTGCTGGTTGCTCATCCCGGACGCGATCAGGTCCATGATCTCCGCCTCCCGCGAACTCAGGCCGTACGTCATCGAGTTGTGCATCCGCTCCGTCGAGGATGCCACAGTCCGTTGCGGTTGCGAAGAGGCGCGGAGGTTCGCGAGGAGGGCCGTCGCGGCCGTCGTCGTGAAGTGGGCGCGGCCCTCGCGGACGTCGCGGACCGCGCGGATCAGGTCGTCGGCGGTGAACTCGCCGTGGACCAGATAGCCGCCCGCCCCCAGCAGCAGCGCCTCCCGTACGGTGCCCGCGTCGCGGCTGTGGGTCAGCATCAGGACCGGGGCCAGGGTGACCAGGTGCGGGAGGGCGGAGATGCCGTCGACGCCCGGCATGCGGACGTCCAGCAGGATCACGTCCGGAGTGTGGAGGCGGGTCAGACGCAAGGCCTCGCGGCCGTCTCTTGCTTCCGCCACCACCCGGAGGTCCTCCGTAGCGGACAGCAGGGCGCTCAGGCCCGCCCGGACGACCGGGTCGTCGTCGGCGATCAGGACGCGGACGCGGATGCTCATCACGACCCCCCGAGCAGCGCGCCGAAGTCCACGTTCGCCCCGTAGACGAAGCCGCAGACCAGCAGGATCAGCGTCCCCGGCAGCATGAACATCGTGACCGCGAACGTGGCTTTCGGGACGGCCCGCGCCGCGCGCCGGCGGGCGTTCTGGGCATCGGTGCGCCGCATGTCCTCGGCGATGGCGATCAGGGTGTCCACGATCGGCGAGCCCAGCTCCTCGCCCTGCTGGAGCGCGGTGACGAACTGGGCGACCTGTTCGGAGTCGTTGCGCCGGCGCAGGTCGTCGAAGGCCTGGCGGCGGCTGACGCCCATGTCCATCTGCTGGAGGGTGATCCGGATCTCGTCCGACCACGGCCCGTCGTACTTGTCGGCGACCCGCTCCAGCGCCTGCCGAAAGCCCAGCCCGGCGCTGACGACGACCGCGAGCACGTCCAGGAAGTCGGGCAGGATCCGTTCGATGTGGTCGCGCCGGACCCGGATCGCCGACCACAGGCCGAACTCGATCCAGAACAGCCCGAAGGCCACCATGAGGAGGGCGGGCACGAGCCGGCCGTTCAACAGCATGGCGAGCGCGCCGAATCCGCCCAGGAACCCGTACACCGCGCGCCGCGCCGCGTACCGGTCGATGGTGAGGCCGGCCGGGTTGCCCGCCATGTCGATCTGACGGCGCTTGCGCGCCACCTGCTTGGGCCCCATCAGCCGCAGCACCAGTGGCGCCCAGCGGATGCCGAGCCGGTCGACGACGGAGCCGACGGCGGTGGTGCGGGTGGCGCCGACCTCCAGGGCGAGGGCGAGGTCGCTCGGGAGTTTCACGTCGGCCCGGTAGAGCCGGACGCCGTGCAGGATGCCGAAGACGGACAGGGCGGCGACCAGGGCGAGGAGGAAGGGGAGGTACGCGTTCACGGTGTCGGTCGCCCCCTCACACGTCGATCTTCGACAGCCGGCGGATCAGGAAGAAGCCCAGCGCGAACAGTCCGAGCGAGACGATCACCGCGACCTGCCCGACGAACGCGCCGGTCATCCGGTCCAGGGCGCCCGGCATCATCGCGTTGACGAGCAGCAGCGAGCCGAGTCCGATGGCCGGCACCAGGTACGCCGTCACCGTCACCTGCGAGAGCTGCGTACGGATCTCCCTGCGCGTTTCCTTGCGCTGTTCGAGGGTCACGGTCAGGTTCCGCAGGCTCCCCACGATCGCGCCGCCCGCCCGCGCCGAAAGGACGAGGGTGGACACCAGGACGACCAGCTCGCGCGACGGGAGCCGCTCGACGATCTCCCCGAGGGCCTCCTCGATGGAGTGGCCGACCGCGAGCCGGTCCGCTACCCGGGCCAGTTCCTCCCCCGCCGGCGCCTCCAGTTCCTCGGCCGCCATCCCGATGGCGGTCCGCAGGGCCAGCCCGGCCTGGGTGGCGTTGGCGAGGATGCGGGCCAGCTCGGGGAGCTGGTTGATGAACCGCTCCGTACGCCGGGCCCGCTGCCAGTTGAGGAACGCGTTGGCGGCCCAGACGCCGATCAGGCCGGCCACCGGCCCGAAGAAGGGCGCCAGCAGGGAGGCGCAGACCAGCCAGACGCCCGCGATGGCCGCCAGCATGTACACGAAGAACTCGCCCGGGGTCAGGTCGAGGCCGGTCGTCGCGAGCTTCAGCTCGATGCGACGCCCGAACCGGGTCCCGCGCAGGCGCCGGTCGACGCCCTGGAAGCGGCGCCGCCGGCCCGTCGGCTCGGGGACGCCCTCCGCGGAGAGGCGTTCGACCAGGGCGGCGCGCTGCGCGAGGCCGGCGGCGTACGCGTGCACCCCGAGGGACACGAACAGGCCCGCCAGCAGGGTGGCGCCGAGGGTCAGGAGGACGAGGTTGGTCACAGGACGGTCCGGGAGGTGAGCGGGTCGTGGAAGGCGTCGGGCGGGGCCACGCCGAAGGCCTGCGGGACGGGCTGGTTGTGCAGGTAGAGGCGTTCGGCGACGCCGCGCGGCAGCGGGTGGTAGACGAAGTGGCCCTGGACGCGCCCGTCGCGGCCCATCGGCTGCGCCAGGAACCGGCAGACGGTGGTGATCCGGAACGGCTCGCGGCCGTGGGATTCGAGGACGGAGATCTCGGTGATGCGGCGTGAGCCGTCACCGAAGCGGGTGAGCTGGACGATGACGTTGACCGCGCTGTTGATCTGGTCCTGGAGCGCCTCGAAGGGGATCTCGATCTCCGACATGGAGGCGAGGGTCTGGAGGCGGGTGAGGGCTTCGACGGAGCTGTTGGCGTGGACGGTGGCGAGGGAGCCGTCGTGGCCGGTGGACATGGCCTGGAGCATGTCGAGGGTCTCGCCGCCGCGGACCTCGCCGACGATGATGCGGTCGGGACGCATGCGCAGGGAGTTGCGTACGAGGTCGCGGATGGTGATCTGCCCCTTGCCCTCGACGTTCGCCGGGCGGGATTCGAGGCGGATCACGTGCGCCTGCTGGAGCTGGAGTTCGGCGGAGTCCTCGATGGTGATGATGCGTTCGCCCTCCGGGATCAGCCCGGAGAGGGCGTTGAGGAGGGTGGTCTTGCCGGTGCCGGTGGCCCCGGAGACGATCACGTTCATCTTCGACTGGACCAGCCCGGACAGCAGGAGCAGCATCTGCTCGTCCAGCGAGCCCAGCGCGATCATCTCGGGCAGGGTGAAGGCGCGCGGGAAGCGGCGGATGGTGAGGGTGGCGCCGGTCAGGGAGAGCGGCGGGATGATGACGTTGACGCGCTCCCCGCTGGGCAGGCGCGCGTCGACCATCGGATTGGCCTCGTCCACACGGCGGTTGACGGTGGAGACGATGCGCTCGATGGTCTGCATCAGCTGCTCGTGCGAGGCGAAGCGCAGCGGGAGCTGTTCGACCCGGCCGGCGCGTTCGACGAAGATCTGGTCGGGTCCGTTGACCATGATCTCGGAGATGGAGGCGTCTTCGAGGAGCGGCTCCAGCACGCCGAGGCCGAGGGCCTCGTCGACGACCCGGCGGATCAGCTGGGCCCGTTCGACGGTGGACAGGACGGGGCCCTCGCGGCTGATGATGTGCCCGAGGACCCGCTCCAGGCGCGCCCGGCGCTCGGCGGGCGCGAGCGCGGACATCTCGGCGAGGTCGATCTCCTCCAGCAGTTTGGCCCGGTACGAGGAGACCAGCCGGCCGTCCTCGCGGGGACCGCGGCTGTCGTCGGGGGTGGTGACCCGGGAACGCAGGCTCATGGTCAGGGTCCCTTCGGGTCGTCGTTGGGCATGACGGCGGTGGCCTTCGCCGGTTCGGGGTTCAGACCGGGAATGATCGAGTTGATCGTGATGGAGACGTTCGCGGTGACGGCGTCGTCGTCCTTCGTCACGACGACCTTCGCGGTGAGTCCTCCCCGCACGGCCGCCTTGCCCGCCGCCTCCCCGCCGGTGCCCTTACGGGCCTCCACCCGGGCCGCCGTACGGGCGGCGGTGTCCGCCTGTTCGTGGACGTACGCCACCCAGCCGAGCTGGATCCCGCAGAGCGCGACGAACAGCAGGATGGGGACGAAGCCGATGTACTCCAGGGCGACCTGACCCCGGTCGGAGCGTGTGCGCGGTGTCCTCACGTCCTCACTCCTCCCTCTCCATGGCCGCGCCGGCGGTGCCGTCCAGCTCGCCGAAGTTCAGTCCGGGGAAGAGGACCGGGATCCGCACCGTCACGGTCGCCTTGTAGACGTCGCCGGCCTGACCGCAGTCGACGGCCATCCCCCAGGCCGAACCGATGTGCTCCCCCGCGGCGGCGACACACGCCCCGTCGTCCTTCACCGCCCCCGCGCGCGCCGCCTCGTCGGCCGCGTTGCCGACGAGGGAGAAGGCGTAGCCGATCAGTACGCACTCCCACACCGCCGCGACGAGCAGCAGGATGAGCGGGACCATCCCGACGAACTCGACGGCCACCTGGCCGCGGTCACTCCTCCGGTCCCGGCGTACGGGCATGTCTCAGCCCTCCCGGCCGCGCCGCAGGCGGGCCACCGGGCCGGCCGCGCGGACCGCCAGGGCCGCGCCGCCGGAGCGGCCGACCGGAGTCGGAGCCGGCGCCAGGGCGCCCTGGTCCGGGATCGCGGCGGCCTCGCCGGGGGCGGTGAGCAGGCCCAGTTCGCCGGCCAGGGTCCACAGGGCCTGCTTGACCGTCGAGCGGTTGTCGAGGTCCTGGACCCGGCCGGCGTCGACGACCGCCTGGAGTTCCTTGAAGGCGGCGGGGACCGGGGTGCGGGTGGGGCGGGTCCGGGTGATCTTCTGGATGAGGGCGGGCTGGATCTCGGTGTGCTTGCTCCAGCGGTTGACCACCATCGTGGTCTCCTCGGCCTTGCGGACCTGGAGCCGTTCCCACATCCGGACCATCCGCTTGGCGGCCCGTACGGCGACCACGTCGGGGGTGGTGACCATGACGGCGACGTCGGCGAGTTCCACGGCGGTGGCGTTGGCGCCGGTGACGACGGTGCCGCAGTCGATGACGACGAGTTCGTAGCGGGCCCGCAGCGCGCCGATGACCTGGCGGGCGGCCCGTTCGTCGACCTCCTCGCCCCGCTCGCCGTCGGCCGGGGCCAGCAGCAGGGCGAGGCCGGTGCGGTCGTCGTAGACGGCGTCCTGGAGGACCCGGGGGGAGATGTCCTGGATGCCGGCGAGGTCGGCGATGGAGCGGCGGAACTGCACGTCGAGGTAGGAGCCGACGTCGCCGGCCTGGAGGTCGAGGTCGACCAGGGCGGTACGCCGTCCGGCGGCGGCCGCCGCCAGCGCGAACTGCACGGCGGTGAAGGTGGTGCCGACGCCGCCCTTGGCCCCGGTGACGGTGACGACCCGCCCGCCCGGCCCGGTCGGCACGCGCACGCCTCCGCCCAGGTGGCGGCGTACGCCGACGGCCCACTGGGCGGCGGCCTGGACGCGGGCGGCGAGCTCCTCGTAGCCGAGCGGCAGGCCGATCAGGCCCCGGGCGCCGGAGTCCATGGCAGCGGAGAACAGGCCGGGGCCGGCCTCCGAGGACAGCAGGACCACGCCGACCGCGGGGAAGCGCAGGGCGACCTCGCGGATCAGTTCCAGGGCGGGCACCGGCCCGATCCGCTCGTGGACGAGGACCACCTCGGGCAGCTCGTCCACGGATGCGGCGGCGAGGCGGGCGAGGGTGTCGAGCAGGCTGGTCGAGTCGGGGACGGGGGCGGCCGGTTCGGCGTCCGGGAGTTGGCCGATGAGGGCCACGATGGCGCGGGCGGCGTCCGGGTCGGCGGCCGCGGGGAGGATTCGGGTGGTCATCCGGGCCTCACTTGTCCCCGTCGAGGGTGTACGTGCGCTCGCTCGGGCCGGGCGCGGATTCGGTGCCGGGGGCCACCAGGGCCAGGCGGACGTGCACGGCGAAGGACTCGGCGTAGGCGACGCGCTGGGTGTCCTTGGTGTTCAGGGCGAAGGTGATCGGGACGACCTCGGCGGGACCCTGTTTGTTGCCGTCCTTCTCCAGGGAGGTCAGTTTGCCGACGCCGAGGACGCGGGCGTTCGGGACGATGATCACGGACCGGGCGGGGTCGGTCTCCTTGGCGCCCTTGAAGGTGGCGATGATGTTGACCTTGGCGCCGGAGGTGATCTTGCCGGCCACGCCCGTCTCCGCGTCGACCATGATGGCGATCTCCTGCTCGCCGGCCTGGAGCTGCGGTTTGTCGACGACCATGTCGCTCTGCAGGAGCGAGCCCTTCTTCAGGGTGGTGAGCGCGATCTTGCCCTGGAGCGCGCCGAGGTCGGTGACGGCGGTCTCGGAGAGCCATCGCTTGGGGACGGTGACCTGCTCGAACTGGCCCGCCGTGAGCGGGCTGTACGGCGCGATGTCGCCCTTGACCCGGTACGCGACCACCTCGGACCCGACCTTGGAGTTGACGTCGCCGATGACCACGAGGACCCCGCCGAAGGCCGCGAGGGCGCACAGGACCGACAGCAGGAGCAGGATGACGCCGCGGCGCTGGCGTGAGTTCATGGGCCGTACTACCTCGCCGTTCTTCGTTCGTTCGGGCCGGTCAGGATCGGGATCTGGAGCGGGTGCGCGCGTGCGCCCGCGCGCCTGACGACACGGGGCTCGCGGACGGTGCCGTGGCGTGCGGGGCCGTGGCGTGTGGTGGTGCGGCGGGCGGCGGGGCCAGCGGGGCGGCGCAGAAGCCGCAGCGGTCGCCGATGAGTTCGAGGCCGCACCAGCGGCAGCGCTCGCGGCGGACCGAGGCGACGAGTTGGTAGAGCACGGACACGTCCGGGATGGCGGCGGCGAACTCGACGAGCTTCGGGGTCGCCCACCAGCCGGCGGAGTCGGCCGGCAGCGGGTTCTCCATGACGCCCTGCACCTGCCAGGCGGGTGCCAGTTCGGCGGTCACCCAGTCGGAGGTCAGCTGCCCGCGCGCGAACGTCAGGTGCGTGGCGAAGGTGGGTCCGGGCGGCAGGACGGAGGCCCCGGGCGCGGGCGCGGCCCCGAGCCGGGCGAGGTGCGGCTGTGGATGGGCGAGTACGGCGAACTGGGCGGACGGCGACCAGGACCGCGCGTGCGCCTTCAGCCCGACGGGCACCCGGTCCAGCTTCGCGACGGTGCCCAGCAGGGCGCCCGCGTAGACGTAGTGGGACAGCAGGCGGGCGGCGGAGGCGATCACGCCGGGGCTGAAGTCGCAGACGGTGAGCTGGCGCAGCTGACGCACCAGCACGGCGACGCCGAGCGGCGGCAGATCGATGTCGAGGAGCGCGATCCGATCGCTCTCCAGGATGGCCCGGACGGTGTACAGCCGGCGTGTGACGGCCGCCGGCAGCCACGGCGGTACGACGACCAGCAGGTGGCCGTGGCGCTCCAGCAGGGCGGTGGTCTCGGCGAGCGAGGCCTCCAGGTCGGCCTCGCCGGACGGGCGCAGGACGGCGGCTCCCGGGGTGTGCCGGTCAGGGGCCGGCAGCACCAGGTCGGCGCTGGTGACAGCGATGGCGGTCGGCACGTGAATCCCCCCGTTCACCCGTTACGCCACGCCCGTTGGCGTGGTCGTCACGTACGCGCACGTACTGCGCGACCGCAAACGATCGACGCGCTTCCCCCTTGCCCGAGCACCTTATCCGCGACGCCCCTGACAGGGCAGGGCCTTGGTGATTCCTGTGCCGGAAGCACATGTCACAGGTGCTCGGAAACCCGGACAACAGGGATCGGGTGTCCGTTCATTTCAAGCCACTTCGCAAACACTCTTGACACGGGGATTGGTCTGGACCACCTTGGCCGCACCGGAACTCGCGTGCGACGTCCGACCCGGGGGATCCCCACTCCCCCCTCTTGTCTCGCGTACCGCCCCTCGTTCACTCCTTCCCTTCCTCCCCCCACGGAGCCCATGTGAACCGCATACGATCCCTCGCCCTGTTGGGTGCCGCGGCCCTCGCCGCCGGCGGCCTCTCCGCCCTGGCGACGGGCACCGCCCAGGCCGCCGACGTCAACGTCGCCCGTAACGCAGGCTTCGAGTCCGGCCTCGCCAACTGGTCCTGCTCCGGCGGGTCGGGCGCCGTCGTCGCCTCCCCGGTGTTCGCCGGCGCGGGCGCCCTCAAGGCCACCCCGGCGGGTTCGGACAACGCGCGCTGCAGCCAGACCGTCACGGTCAAGCCGAATTCCACGTACACCCTGAGCGCCCAGGTCCAGGGCAGCTACGTCTACCTCGGCGCGACCGGCACCGGCACCCAGGACGTCTCCACCTGGACCCCCGGCTCC
Source organism: Streptomyces sp. RerS4 (assembly GCF_023515955.1). Classification (GTDB taxonomy): domain Bacteria; phylum Actinomycetota; class Actinomycetes; order Streptomycetales; family Streptomycetaceae; genus Streptomyces. The sequence goes on along the minus strand of NZ_CP097322.1, from coordinate 4,557,009 downwards.
GGCTCCGGCTGGCAGAAGCTGTCGACCACGTTCACCACCGGGGCGAACACCACCCAGGTCACCGTCCACACGCACGGCTGGTACGGCCAGCCCGCCTACGTGGTGGACGAGTTCAGCGTCTTCGGTCCGGACGGCGGCGGCGGCACCGACCCCGGCCCGAGCGTCCCCGGCGCCCCGGCGGGAGCCGCCGTTTCCGGCCAGAGCGCGAACGGCCTCACCCTTTCGTGGAACGCGGTCAGCGGGGCGGCCGGCTACCACGTCTACCGGGACGGGACCCGCGTACAGACGGTGTCCGGCACGAGCACCCCGATCACCGGCCTGTCCCCGTCCACCTCCTACTCCTTCCAGGTGAGCGCGTACAACGCGGCGGGCGAGGGCCCCCGGTCGGCGCCGGTGACCGGCACCACGACCGGCGGCGGCGACCCGAACCCGAACCCCTCGGTGCCCAAGCACGCCCTGACCGGCTACTGGCAGAACTTCAACAACGGCGCGACCGTCCAGAAGCTCTCCGACGTCTCGGCGCAGTACGACATCATCGCCGTCTCCTTCGCCGACGCCACGACCACGCCGGGCGCCATCGCCTTCAACCTCGACTCGGCGGGCCTCGGCGGCTACACGGTGGCGCAGTTCAAGGCCGACATCGCCGCGAAGAAGGCGGCCGGCAAGTCCGTCATCCTCTCCATCGGCGGCGAGAAGGGCACCATCACCGTCAACGACTCCGCCTCGGCGAACAACCTGGCGAACTCCGCCTGGGCGCTGATGCAGGAGTACGGCTTCACCGGGATCGACATCGACCTGGAGAACGGCCTCAACCCGACCTACATGACGCAGGCCCTGCGCGCCCTGTCGGCGAAGGCGGGCCCCTCGCTCGTCATCACCATGGCCCCGCAGACCATCGACATGCAGTCCACGCAGGGCGGCTACTTCAAGACGGCGCTGAACATCAAGGACATCCTCACCGTCGTCAACATGCAGTACTACAACAGCGGCTCGATGAACGGCTGCGACGGCAAGGTCTACTCCCAGGGCTCGGTGGACTTCCTGACGGCCCTGGCCTGCATCCAGCTGGAGGGCGGCCTCGACCCGTCCCAGGTGGGCATCGGGGTCCCGGCCTCGCCGAGCGGCGCCGGCAGCGGCTACGTCTCCCCGACCATCGTCAACAACGCCCTCGACTGCCTGGCCCGCGGCACGAACTGCGGGTCCTTCAAGCCGTCGAAGACCTACCCCGGGCTGCGCGGTGCGATGACCTGGTCGACCAACTGGGACGCCAAGGCGGGTAGCACCTGGTCGAACACGGTGGGTCCGAAGGTCCACGGGCTCCCGTAGGCGGTAGCTGTGGGGGTGGCCTGAATCGGCTCGGAACGCACCACGCGTTCTTGACCCGGACATGCCATGAGAGCACGCTGTGCGCGTCCGCACGGCTACCCCCCACACTCCCGACCCAGGAGAAACGCATGCGGCTCCATACCCGCCGGAGGGCCGCCGTCACGGCGGCCCTGCTGGCGCTCGCGCTCGGCGCACCCGCCTACGGCATGAGCGCGACGGCAGCGCCACCGCCGACCCCGTCCACCGCCACCCAGGACGAGGCCCTCGGCCAGTACGAGATCCACGGCCCGGCCACGCCGGCGGAGCGCTCGGCCCTGACCCGTACGGGCGTCTCCATCGACGAGGTGGACGCGCACTCGGTCGTGGTCACCGCCGACCCCGCGCAGGCCAAGGCCCTGCGGGCGCTGGGCTACCGGTTGAACGCCCTGCCCGGCCCGCCGGACCGCTCCGAGCGCGGGATCGCGGCGAGCCCGAACGACTTCCCGTCGGCGGACTCGCGCTACCACAACTACGCCGAGGCGAACGCGGAGATCGACCAGCGCATCGCCCAGTACCCCGGGATCATGAGCAAGCGGGTCATCGGGAAGTCCTACCAGGGCCGCGACCTGGTCGCGATCAAGATCAGCGACAACGTGGCCACGGACGAGGCCGAGCCCGAGGTGCTCTTCACGGCCCACCAGCACGCCCGTGAGCACCTCACCGTCGAGATGGCCCTGTACCTGCTCAAGGAGCTCGGTTCCAAGTACGGCGCCGAGTCCCGCGTCACGAACATGGTCAACGCCCGCGAGATCTGGATCATCCCGGACCTCAACCCCGACGGCGGCGAGTACGACATCGCCACCGGCTCCTACCGCTCGTGGCGCAAGAACCGCCAGCCCAACGCCGGCTCCTCCTACGTCGGCACCGACGAGAACCGGAACTGGAACTACAAGTGGGGCTGCTGCGGCGGCTCCAGCGGCAGCAAGGGCTCCGAGACCTACCGCGGGCCGGCCGCCGAGTCCGCCCCCGAGGTGAAGGCGGTCTCCGACTTCGTGCGCGGCCGGGTGGTGGGCGGCAAGCAGCAGATCAAGGCCGCCATCGACTTCCACACGTACAGCGAGCTGGTCCTCTGGCCCTTCGGCTGGACCTACAACGACACCGCCCCGGGCCTGACCGCCGACGACCTCGCCGCCTTCAAGAAGGTCGGCACGAGCATGGCGGCGAGCAACGGCTACACGCCCGAGCAGTCGAGCGACCTGTACATCACCGACGGCACGATCGACGACTGGCTGTGGGGCGACCAGAAGATCTTCGGGTACACCTTCGAGATGTACCCGGCCGGCTCGGGCGGCGGCGGCTTCTACCCGCCCGACGAGGTGATCGACCGCGAGACGAGCCGCAACAAGGAGGCCGTGCTCCAGCTCCTGGAGAACGCGGACTGCATGTACCGCTCGATCGGCAAGGAAGCGCAGTACTGCTCCTAGCCTCCTGCGTGTCCCGACCCGGGACGAGGGCGCCCCACCGCCAGGGGGGCGCCCTTCCCGCGCGCGCGGCGCGCCGGTCAGCCCAGTACGGCCAGCGCGTCGATCTCGATCAGCAGACCGGCCGGGAGCCCCACGTAGACGGTGGTGCGGGCCGCCGGGGCCTCCTTGAGGCCCTGCTCGTCGAAGTAGGCGTTGTAGATCTCGTTCATCTCGGCGAAGTGGCCCGTGTCCGTCAGGTAGACGCGCAGCATCATCACGTCGTCCCAGCCCGCGCCGCCCGCCTCCAGGACCGCGCGGACGTTCTCCAGCGTCTGGAGGGTCTGCTCCCGCAGCGTCGGCCCGGCGGTGGTCGGCGGCTGCCCGTCCACGTGCGGCAGGAATCCGACCTGGCCGGCGACCTGGAGGATGTTCCCCTTGCGCACGCCGTGCGAGAACCGCGCGGGCGGGACGGTGTGGGTGTCGGGGGTGACGGCGGTCTTCTCGCTCACGCGTGCTCCTGAGTTCCTGTGGGGCGGGGGATACCTGAGTAGTCCTGGCTGACGGCGTCCGCGGTACGCCGCACCAACGGCAGCAGTTCGAGCAGTTCGGCGGCGGTGACCACCACGTTCGGCGCCGAGACGGACAGCGCGGCGACCACGCGTCCGTTCGGCCCGCGCACCGGGGCGGCCACGCAGTTGATGAACTCCTCGTGGCCGCCGAGGTCACTGGCCCACCCCTGTTCGCGGACGAGGGCCAGCTCGCGCAGGAACGCCTCGGCGTCCGGCGTCGAGCGGGAGGTGTGGCGCGGGTAGTCGATCCGGCCGGCCAGCGCCTGCCGCTCGGCCTCCGGCAGGTCCGCGAGCAGCAGTTTCGCGACGGCTGCCACGGTCAGCGGCACCGGCTTGCCGATGCGCGAGTACATGCGCACCGGGTAGCGGCTCTCCACCTTGTCGATGTAGATGACCTCGTCGTCCTGGTGGACGGCGAGGTGGACGGTGTGCCCGGTGGCCGCGTTGAGGTCGACGAGGTGCGGATGCGCGATCTCCCGTACGTCCAGGCCTTCCACCGCCTCGGCCGCCAGCGCGAACAGCCGCGCCCCGAGCCGGTAGCGGCCGTCGGGCTGGCGGTAGACGAAGCCGTGCGCGTGGAGGGTGCGCAGGAGCCGCAGCGCGGTGCTCTTGTGCACGTCGAGGCCGGCCGCGACCTCCCCGAGGCCCACCGGTCCGCGCGCCAGGGCGGGCAGGATCAGCAGCGCCCGCTCCACGGACTGACTCACGCCGCATCCCCTCCCCGTGGTGGGCACCTTCCCCACGGGGCGCCCGAGGCGGGACGTTGACCCACCGTCATCCGGGATGTTAGACAGCATGCGGCGCACGACGCAACGACCGTTGCAGTGCACGCAACGCCCTCGACCCGGGAGGCACGTCCATGCCCAGCGACTCCGTCCAGGCCCTCGCGGCCCTCGCCGACGAGCCGGTCGACCACCGGTTCAAGGGGCTGCCCCCGGACGCCGAAGCCGCCGGCCTCACCGTCGGCGAACTCGCCTCCCAGGCCCGTGACCTGTACACCGGCGGGTTCACGACCCCGGTCCTGACGCTCGACGCGGACGCGCTGGAGCACAACCTCACCGTCCTCGGCACCTACGCGAGCCGCCACTCCCTCGCCTTCGCCCCGCACGGCAAGACGAGCATGGCCCCGCAGCTCTTCCACCGTCAGCTGGAGCACGGCGCCTGGGGCATCACCGCCGCCGTCCCCCACCAGGCCCGCGTCTACCGCGCCTTCGGGATCGAGCGGATCTTCCTCGCCAACGAGGTCGTGGACCCCGTCGCCCTGCGCTGGATCGCCGCCGAACTCGTCGCCGACCCCGCCTTCCGGTTCGTCTGCTACGTCGACTCCGTGCGCGGGGTCCGGCTCATGGACGCCGCTCTGGCCGGGCGGGGCGCCGTCGTGGACGTGGTGGTCGAACTCGCCGCCGGCGAGGAGACCCGTACGGGCGCCCGGAGCGACGACGACTGCCGCGCCGTCGCCGACGCCGTCGCCGAGACCGACACCCTGCGCCTCGTCGGCATCGCCGGCTACGAGGCCCAGGTCCCGGACGCCGACCCGGCCAACGTCCACGCGTACCTGCGCCGGATGACCGCCCTGGCCGTCGAGTTCGACAAGGCCGGACGCTTCGCCCCCGACCTCGCCGAGATCGTCGTCAGCGCCGGCGGCTCCGAATGGTTCGACGCGGTCGCCGACGTCTTCGCCGAGATCCCGGAACTCTCCCGTCCGGTCCTGCGGCTCCTGCGCTCGGGCGCGTACGTCTCCCACGACCACGGCTGGTACACCCGCCTGACCCCCTTCAACCGGATCCCCGCCGAGGGCGGCCTGCGCCCCGCCTTCCGGCTGTGGACGCAGGTCGTCTCCCGCCCCTCCCCCACCCAGGCCTTCGTCAACGCGGGCAAGCGCGACATCGCCTACGACCTCGGCCTCCCCGAGGCCGAGCTGGTCCGCGACCCCCTGACCGGCGAGGAGCGCCCGGCCGCCGGCGTCCGCGTCGTCAAGCTCTCCGACCAGCACGCCTGGCTGGAGACCGAGGCGGAGGACGACGTACGCGTCGGCGACTGGGTGGCGCTCGGCATGTCGCACCCCTGCACCATCTTCGAGAAGTGGCAGCTGATCCCGGTCGTGGCCGCCGACGGCACCGTCACCGACTACGTCCGCACGTTCTTCTAAACGCCGGGAGGACCCCCGTGGACCTGGTCATCCGGGGCGCCCGCGTCGCCGACGGCGCGGGCGGGCCCTCGTACAGCGCCGACGTCGCCGTGCACGAGGGCCGGATCGTCGAGATCTCCCCGGCCGGCGGGCTGCCCGGGGGCCGCACCACCCTCGACGCCGACGGCCTGGTCCTGGCCCCCGGCTTCGTCGACATGCACGCCCACAGCGACCTCGCCCTGCTCCGGGACCCCGACCACAGCGCGAAGGCCGCCCAGGGCGTCACCCTCGAAGTCCTCGGCCAGGACGGCCTGTCCTACGCCCCGGCCGACGAGGCCACCCTCACCGGCGTCCGCGCGGCCATCGCCGGCTGGAACGGCCCCGGTGACGACGTCGACTTCGACTGGCGCACCGTCGGCGGATACCTCGACCGCCTCGACCGCGCCCACGGCGGGCAGGGCATCGCGGTCAACGCCGCCTACCTCGTCCCCCAGGGCACGGTCCGCGCGTACGCCCTCGGCTGGGACGACCGGCCCGCCACGCCCGCCGAACTCGACCGGATGCGCCGGCTCGTCGCCGAAGGCCTGGAACAGGGCGCCGTCGGCATGTCCTCCGGCCTCACCTACACCCCCGGCATGTACGCCTCCGGCGCCGAACTCGCCGAACTGTGCGCCATCGTGGCCCGTTACGGCGGCTACTACTGCCCCCACCACCGCAGCTACGGCCACCGCGCCCTCGACGCCTACGCCGAGATGATCGCCCTGACCCGCGAGGCCGGCTGCGCCCTGCACCTCGCGCACGCCACCATGAACTTCGGCGAGAACCGCGGCCGCGCCCCCGAACTGCTCGCCCTCCTCGACCGCGCCCTCGCCGGCGGCGCCGACCTCACCCTCGACAGCTACCCGTACACCGCGGGCTGCACCACCCTGGCCGCGCTGCTGCCCGGCTGGGCCGGCGCGGGCGGCCCGGACGCGGTCCTCGCCCGGCTGCGCGACGACGCCACCGCCGAGCGGATCCGCCACGCCCTGGAGGTGGAGGGCTCCGACGGCTGCCACGGCGTCCCCGTGGACTGGTCGACCGTCGAGATCTCCGGCACCGCCGACCCCGCCCACGCCCACCACGTCGGCGCCCGCCTCGACGGCTGGGAGAGCGCCCGGCGCCTGCTGATCGCGGACCGGTTGGGGCCGACGATCCTCCAGCACGTGGGCCACGAGGAGAACGTCCGGGCGATCATGCGCCACCGCGTCCACACCGGCGGCTCGGACGGCATCCTGCACGGCGCCAAACCGCACCCCCGCGCCTACGGCACGTTCCCGCACTACCTCGGCCACTACGTCCGCGAACTGGGCGTGCTCACCCTGGAGGAGTGCGTGGCCCACCTCTCGGGCCGCCCCGCCGCCCGCCTGCGGCTGCCCGACCGGGGGCTGGTGCGCGTCGGCTACCGCGCCGACCTCGTCCTCTTCGATCCGCGCACGGTCGCGGCCGGGTCCACGTACGCCGCTCCGCGCACCCTGCCGACCGGCATCCCGCACGTCATCGTCGACGGCCGCTTCGTCGTCCGCGACGGGCACCGGACGCAGGTCCTGGCCGGTCGGACCGTACGACGCACGCCCGTTGGGGCGTGACCCGCACGTCGGAGCCGACCCATACGATGACCGTATGGTCGCCTTCGCCCCCGCCGCCGTGCTGTTCGTGGTCTTCTGCATCAGCGCCTACAAGGACCGCCGCCGGTTCCGCAACGCGGTGCTGCTCGGCCTGACCTTCCTCGCGCTGTCGTGCGCGCTCCTCTTCCAACTGACGGCCCTGCCGCACTGGGCGGCGGTCGCCGTCCTCGTCCTCGTCTTCACCCTGCCGACGCTCGGCGTGCTCGTGGTCGGCGGATTCCTGGTCTCCAACGGCCTCACCATGATCCGCAAGGAGGGCCGGCGCCCGGCCAACCTGCTGTCGATGCTCGCGGGCCTCGGCATCTTCGCGATGACGGCCCTGCTGATCGTCGTCCCCTGGTTCGACTCGACCCTGCTGGGCGGCCTGGTCGCCACCCTCACCGCCGTCGTCGCCTACGTCTCCTTCCTCTTCGTCTGCTTCCTCGGCTACGCCTGGCTCTACGGCCGCATCAAGGTGCGCGGCGACGTCGACCACGTCGTCATGCTGGGCTCCGGCCTGATCGGCGGGGACCGCGTACCGCCGCTGCTGGCCTCGCGCCTGCGCAAGGGCCAGGCGATCTACGTCGCCCAGCTGGCCCGCGGCTCCCGGCCGCCGGTGCTGCTGACCTCGGGCGGCAAGGGGTCGGACGAGCGGGTGTCCGAGGCGCGGGCGATGGCGGACTGGCTGATCGAACAGGGCGTGCCGGCGGAGCACATCACCCTGGAGGACCGCTCCCGCACCACCGAGGAGAACATGCTCTTCTCGAAGGAGATCATGACGGCGGCCCGGCCCGACTACCGGTGCGTGATCGTCACGAACAACTTCCACGCGTTCCGCGCCGCGATGATGGCCCGCAAGACCGGAGTCAACGGCCAGGTCGTGGGCTCGCCCACCGCGCGGTACTTCCTGCCGAGCGCCTTCCTGCGCGAGTTCGTCGCGGTGTTCTGGGAGCACCGTGCGGTGAACCTGGGCATCTGCGGCGCCCTGGTCGTCCTCGGCACGGCGGGCACGCTCGCCGGGCTTTGACGCGTGTGAAGGTGAAGGTGCCGTGACTCCCCCCTTGGCAGTCACGGCACCTTCGTCTCGCCTGTCGGCGGGCCCGGTCAGACCTTCTGCCACAGGGCCGGGACCACGGGCGGCTCCCAGCCGGTCTGCGCCTGGTGGCCCTGGAGGCAGCGGTAGGTCGCGCCGCCGTGGGTGACGGTGGCGCCGGCCGCGTAGACGGCGCCGGCCTTCCAGGTGCCGCCGGGCTGCGGGTCCTCGGGGCCGGGGCCGGGGTCGGAGCCGGTGACCTTGAGGGTCAGCCCGTAGGCGGACAGGATCGGGTTCAGCGGCTGGAAGAAGGTCGTGCCGCCGCCGGCGCAGTTCCCGGAGCCGCCCGAGGTCACGCCCTGGGCCTGGCTGCCGGAGATGTACGAGCCGCCGGAGTCGCCGGGCTCGGCGCACACCGTCGTACGGGTCACGCCCGAGATGGTGCCCTCGGGGTAGGTGACGCTGGTGTTGTGCTGCTGAACGGTGCCGCAGTGCCATCCGGTGGTCGAGCCGGAGCGGCAGACGGACGAGCCGACGGGCTGCAGTACCGACCCGGTGACCTGGACGTTCGCCCCGCCGCTGCCCTTGACGTAGGGGGTGGAGGTCCAGCTGCTGTTGGCGGCGACCCAGGCCATGTCGTTGCCGGGGAAGACCGACGCCTGGAAGGAGCCCTGGGCGACCTGGTTAAAGCCGGTGGTGGTGGTCCCGGCGCGGCCGCAGTGGCCGGCGGTGGCGAAGCCCTGGGTGGTGCCCTTGGTGACGGGGAAGCCGACGGAGCAGCGGCCGCTGCCGTTCATGTAGTACGCGTCGCCGCCGCGCAGGTCGTACAGCGGGCGCGGGGCCTCGGCCGTACGGACCACCGTGGCCACGGCCGCGTCGGTACCGGTGGCGGCGAGCAGGGCCGCGGCGGCGCCGGGGCGGGTCTCCTCGACGACGAGGGTGTTGGTGCGCGGGTCGACGTAGCGCACCGGCGTCTCGGTGGAGGCGGCCCGGTCCAGGGCGGCCTTGGCGGTGTCGAGGTCGGCCAGGGAACGGGCGACGAGCTTCGGCCGGGCGCCGGCGGCGCGTATCGCGGCGGTGTCGGAGGGGCTGGTGGTGGCGACGGTGAGGGTGCCCGCGTCGGCCCCGTCGACCCAGGCCCCGGCGAAGGCGGCGCCGAGCCGCAGCCGCAGGCGGGCGGCGGTGGCCCCGGCCTCGGCCTCGTGGGCGAGGCGGGTCTCGGCCTGGGCGGGGTCAGGCCGAGGTCGCGGCCCATCGCCGCGAGCAGCTCGGGCGGGGCGTCGGTGGTGCGCAGGGTGGCGGCGGCCGACTTTCGCGGGCCGGTCGGGCCGCTCGGGTCGGCGGTCGCGGCGTGGGCGCCGGCGGCGGCCAGCAGCAGTCCGGCGGCGGCCAGGGCGGTACACGCCCCGCGGGCGTGTCGCTTGAGCATGGGGGGCTCCTTTTCGGTTCTTCGGTGGTGCGTGGGGATACCGGAACCGTAGGAACGCGAACACCCGTGCGGGAGCTGCCGGTTGACCCCTCCCCCGGTGTTATGGCCGGCTCGCCCGGGGAGGGGGCCCGTCCCCGACGTGCGTTCTTGGGGACGGAGTCGCAGGATGGGGGCCTGGGGGGCACCGGAGGAGGTACGCGATGGACAGTGAATCGGACCAGCAGCCCACCCGGTCGGACCGGCTCTTCACGGGCGGGGAGCCGGAGCGACTGTACGACCCCGAGGACCTGGTGATGGCGACCGGGCACGACCCGACTCCGGAGCGGGTCGAGAAGGCACGCCGGCTGATCGAGAAGGAGGGTCCGCAGGTCATCGAGCGCTTCCTGCCGTAGCGGTCGACCGATGACGCTGCTGAGGTTCCACGGCCCGGGGTCGCACCCCGGGCCGTGGCCTGCCGGTCAGGACGGTCAGGCCGGTCAGTACGGTCAGTACGGGGCGGGCGCCATCGCGGCGGCCGATCCGGCCAGCGCCTGCGCGTGCGCGGACCGGGCGTGTTCCAGGACCCCGGCCGCCCGCCCCGCCGCGCGCGCGGCCGGGTGCCAGCCCAGCAGGTGCCGCCACACGAGCGGGCTCCCGACGAGCGGCCGGGTCACGAGCCCGGGGGTGACGGGGAAGGTGGCGCGGCACAGTCCGACGGCCCGGCCCACCTGGACGAGGTGGACGCAGGAGGCGGTGTCGGTCTCGTACACGCAGGCCGGGGTGAAGCCGGAGCGCACGCACGCGGCGGCGAAGCAGTCGCCGAAGCACCCGTCGCCCGGTACGTCGGTCCAGGCCTCGGCGGCCAGCTCCGCCAGCTCGATCCGGGCGCGGGGGGCCAAGGGGTGGTCCTCGGCCAGCATCACGTGCACCGGGTCCCGGGCCACCTCCATCCAGGCCAGCCGTCCCGGCTCCGGCGGGGCGCTCTCCCCGCACACCCCGACCAGCGCGAAGTCCAGCCGACCGGCGGCCACCCCGCCCGCGATCTCGCGCTCCGACCAGGAGGTGTACGTCGTCACCGGCACCCCGGGCTCCTGCCGGGCGAGCCGGTCCACGAGCCCGCCGAGCAGCGGGCCGTGCGTGGCACCGAGCCGGTAGGCGTCGGCGCCCTGACGGGCGAAGCGCAGGGCCTCGTCCTGGAGCTCGCAGAGCGCCGGCAGCACCACGCGGGCCCGCTCCAAAACGAGTTCCCCGAGCGCGGTGGCCCGTACGCCGTCCCGGCCGCGCTCGAAGAGGGTGCCGCCCAGGGCCCGCTCGATGCGTTTGAGCTGCGTGCTCAGCGCGGGCTGCGCGAGCCCGAGCGCGGTGGCGGCGCGGGTCAGGCTGCCGGCGTCGGCGACGGCCCTGACGATCCTGAGGTGCCTCAACTCCAGATCCATGCTCCGAGCTTGGTCCAGACCTGTGGGGGTGCGCTACGGGTCGGGCGCATCCAGAATCGATGAAGGCTCGTTAGCCGGAAGGGGGCCGCGCAACGGAGGTCACATGAACAGCGTCGCCGTCACCGTCGACTGGGAGCACCCCACCGACCCGCACCCCGGCCCCCGGCTCGACCACGTGCGCACGTACGTCGCCAGCGGCGGCGCCGACGGCCACCTGTGGCACGGCGTTCCGACGCTGCTGTTGACCACCGTAGACCGCGCCACCGGCCGCACCGTCCGCACGCCGCTGATCTACGCGCGGGACGCGGGCCGCCACCTGGTCGTCGCGGCCGGCTCGGGCGGCCCCCGCCCGCCCGCCTGGTACCGCAACCTCACCGCCCACCCGGAGGTGCGGCTCCAGGTGGGGTCGAGCGTCCTGCGAGGCCGGGCGCGCACGGCGGACCGGGCGGAGCGGGAGACGTACTGGGAGGCGATGACCGCACTGTGGCCGCTGTACGAGGACTACCAGGACCTGGCGTGGCCCCGGGAACTCCCGCTGGTGATCATCGACCCTGAGGGTGCCCCGGTGCATCCCACCCTTTGACGAGGAGCCGGATCGCCAACGCCAGCTCCCAGGCGAACACCGGGAGGGCGGCGAGCGTGCCCGCCGGGGAGAGCTGATCGTAGAGGCCGAACATCACGGCGACCGCCGAGGCGCAGATCAGCGGCCCCCCGACCAGCCCGAGCACGGCGATGACGCGGGGCACGAGGCGCGAGCGGTACATCAGGTAGGCCAGCAGGGCCGTGTTCAGGCCGAGGGCGACGTTGGGGCCGAGCAGGAAGGTCCAGTCGTGCACCGCGACCAGGGCGACGTCGACCGCTTCGCCTCCGGCGGCGGGAGCGTCCCGCCGGACCGTCACCAGGGACAGCACGGCTATGACGCCGACGAGGATGACGGCCGCCTCCAGGGCGCGGGCGCAGAGGTAGCCGATGGCCGGGCCCTCGCCCCACCGCCTGACGACGGGGAACAGCGCCGCCCCGGTGCCGACGACGGCGCAGACGAGCACCAGCTCGCACACCACCCCGACCAGCGCCCGGGTACCGGCGCCGGGGGCGCCGTCGAGGAGCGGGCGGTAGAGGGCGAGCCCCGCGATGGCGGCGACCTCGGTCAGCAGGAACAGCACGCCCGCGACCAGCGCGGTCCTTCGGTCTGGGGTCATGTCGTCGTCGGTCCTCTCGACAGTTTGGCGGGGAGCGGGTGTACGCCGTACACCTGGCACGCAATCTAGGTGTACGGCGTACACTCGTCAACCGACGAGTCGAGGAGTGTGGATGACCGGGACGGAAGAAACGGCGCGCCGGGCCCCCCTGAACCGGGACAGGGTGCTGCGGGCGGCCGTGGTGCTCGCCGACGCGGAGGGCATCGAGTCGCTCAGCATGCGCAGGCTCGCCCAGGAGCTGGGCGTGGTCCCGATGGCGCTCTACAAGCACGTCGCGAACAAGGAGCAACTGCTCGACGGCATGGTCGACGTGGTCGTCGGCGGGATCGACCTGCCGGTGGGCGGGCAGGACGGCGAGGGCGGCGACGGGGGCGACTGGCAGGCGGCCGTACGCCACCGGATCCTCTCGGCCCGCCGGGCGCTCCTGCGCCACCGCTGGGCGGCCCGGGTGATCGAATCACGCACCGGTCCGACCCCGGCCCTGCTGGAATACCTGGACGCGACGATCGCCACGTTCCGGGCCGGCGGCTTCTCCGCCGACCTGACCCATCACGCGATGCACGCGCTGGGCAGCCGCCTGCTCGGCTACAGCCAGGAACTCTTCGACACCTCCGGCTCGGACACCGCCCCACCGGACCCCCGACTCGCCGCCCGCTACCCGCACCTGGCGGAAATGGCGGGCGCGGCCCACGACGTCGCATCGGTGGTGGGCGGCGGCTGTGACGACCAGTTCGAGTTCGAATTCGCCCTGGACCTGCTGTTGGAGGGCTTCGAACGACTGAGGTGTCGGGGGTGGTCGTCGGCCGCGCGTCAGGAGCGGTCGTAGACCGTGACGTCGATGTCCCGCGCGCAGAGGGCGGTGGTGATCAGGGGCTCGATCCGGGTCCACGTACCGCCGGCGAGGCCGCATCCGATGCGGGGCATGTGCACGCTCGCGTCCAGCCGAAGCGCGTGGTCGGCCAGGAGGTTCAGACACCGCTCGACGGCCTCGTAGCGGATGGGCGGGCCGCCACTGCCGGTGCGCATGCCGCGCTGGCCGACCATGTTGGCCACCCACACGTCGGGCTTCACCCGCACCACTTGCACGGCGCCGAGCCCGAAGTCGTTACCGCTGCGCCCCCGGTGCCAGGCCCGGTACGCCGCCTCGGGCTCGGGCCACCGCCGCGAAAGGGCGAGCACGAAGCCCTTGCCCCACCCCCCGAGGTCGTTGCACACGTGCGCGACGACCTTCGGCCCCTTGGCCTGTGGGCTGGTGGCATCCCCGGCGATGATCTTGAGCGGCGTCGTCATGGGGGGAGGGTACGCGGGGGGGGTGACAGGGGGCGGGGGTGTTGACCGGCACCACGGCGGTACCGCCCCCCACCCCCCACCGTGACAAGCACAACACCCCCACCCCCGCCCCGCCCCCGCCCCCACCCGATCCGCAGGTCGGGACCGAGGCCTCGGCTCCGTTTCCAAGGGGAAACAAAAGCCGCACCCTCCCATCCCCCGAAACAGGACATTTCGCACCCTCGACTCCCGTCGGAAAGGCGGAGCGCGCGGCGGGCGGGTGCCCGTAAGCTCCCGTCATGCAGGTGATCCAGTCAACGAAACTCGCCAATGTCTGCTACGAGATCCGCGGACCCGTCCTCGAAGAGGCGATGCGGCTCGAAGCGGCAGGTCATCGCATCCTCAAGCTCAACACCGGCAACCCCGCGGCCTTCGGCTTCGAGTGCCCGCCGGAGATCCTTGAGGACATGCTCCGCAACCTGGGCACCGCCCACGGCTACGGGGACGCGAAGGGGCTGCTCTCCGCGCGCCGCGCGGTCATGCAGCACTACCAGACCAAGGGCATCGACCTGGACGTCGAGGACATCTACCTCGGCAACGGCGTCTCCGAGCTGATCCAGATGTCGATGCAGGCGCTGCTCGACGACGGCGACGAGGTCCTCGTCCCCGCCCCGGACTACCCGCTGTGGACCGCCTCCGTCTCGCTCGCCGGCGGCACGGCCGTGCACTACCGCTGCGACGAGCAGTCCGACTGGATGCCGGACCTCGCCGACGTCGAGCGCAAGATCACCGACCGCACCCGCGCGATCGTGATCATCAACCCGAACAACCCGACCGGCGCCGTCTACGACGACGAGATGCTGCGCGGCCTCACGGACATCGCGCGCCGTCACAACCTGGTGGTCTGCTCGGACGAGATCTACGACCGGATCCTCTTCGACGGCGCCACGCACACCAACACGGCCGCCATCGCGCCGGACCTGCTGACGCTCACCTTCAACGGGCTGTCCAAGAACTACCGCGTCGCCGGCTACCGGGCCGGCTGGATGGCGGTCTGCGGCCCCAAGAAGCACGCCTCCTCGTACATCGAGGGCCTCACCATCCTCGCGAACATGCGTCTGTGCGCGAACATGCCCTCGCAGCACGCCGTCGCCACCGCCCTCGGCGGCCGGCAGTCGATCAACGACCTGGTCCTGCCCGGCGGGCGACTGCTGGAGCAGCGCGACACCGCCTACGACCTGCTGACGCAGATCCCGGGCATCAGCTGCGTGAAGCCGAAGGGCGCGCTGTACCTCTTCCCGCGCCTGGATCCGGCCGTCTACAAGATCAAGGACGACCGACAGATGGTGCTCGACCTGCTGCGGGCCGAAAAGATCATGGTGGTCCACGGGACGGGCTTCAACTGGCCCGAGCCGGACCACTTCCGGATCGTGACGCTCCCGAACACGAAGGACCTCGCGGACGCGGTCACCCGGATCGGCACCTTCCTCGACGGCTACGGGCAGCCGTAGAACAGAAGAGCGACCTCCGGATTCAGCTCAACTTTAGAACCGATCCAATGTAGGATGGTCTCCTGACCACGCAGGAGGCCTCCTCATGTACGAGCCGATCCGCTCCAAGTCGGTCGTCCACGGCGTGGACGGCAAGGCCGACTACCCGCACCGCAGCCGCACCGAAGCCCTCGACATCCAGCTCGCCGGGCACCTCGCGGCGCTCCTCGCCGTCACCGACGAGCTCGGGCTCGCCGAGGACGCCGCGCGCATCGCCGGCCAGGTCGAGCGGCTGCGCGGCGCCCGGCCCGCCCGGGTCGCGCAGCCCCGGCCGGCGGGGGTGACGGGCCCGCGCTGCACCGGCGCGCCCACGACCTCGCCGCCCGCGCGCTGCTCGTCGCCGCGTCCCGCGCCGACACCGCCGCGGCGATCCTCGCCGCCGAGCGGATGGACGCCCACGCCGCCGCCCTCGACTCCGTCGACCTGGCCGGCGCCCTCTGACGGCCCCGGTCCGGGGCCGCGGAGGCTCCGGACCGGGTGCCATATCCCCGTTCAGCCCGACGACGACGGCCCCGTGGGGCTCGGCGTCGCCTGAGCGCCGACGTCCGCGACCCCGCACCACGGCGTCGTGTTCGGCGGCCAGACCGGGCCGACGGCCTCGGCACGCTCCGCGATGCCCGGCGTGAGGCCGGGGACGCGGACCAGGGCCTGGGCGGCGCGGGCTCCCGGGCCGGGGCGTTCCTCGTCGCGGAACTCCACGGTGACCACGTAGGACCCCTGCCCGCGCGCCTCGACCGTCGCCAGGACCCGCCGGCTGACCGGGTCGATCCGGCACGCCGTGACCCGCACCTCGGGCGGGGGTGGCTGCGGGGCCGCCGCCTCGCCACCGCCGCCGGCCCATACGTAGAGTCCCAGCGGGGCGAACACCATGAGTCCGGCCAGCACCATCAGGCCGACCAGCCAGCCCTGCCACTTCCGCGCGCTCACGCCCATGTGCCGATCCTCCCGGCACCCCGCCCCGCCCACCAGCACCCGCGGGTTCATACAGCATTTCGAAGTGGGACCGCCTGGACACTTCGTGTTCATTCAACCCCGCGCGGAATGTGGGTTTCCGCGAGCACGCTGCACCCTGTGAGACGCATCCTTGGAATCGCTCTGGCGGTCCTCCTCATCGGCGGCGTGATCGGCGCCATCGTCCTGGGGGGCGACACGTCGGAGGGCACGGCAACGAAGACCGTGCGCGGCGTCATCGGTTCGGAGAAGGCGGACTTCTTCCGCGACCCCGATGTCGTCAAGGCCCTGAAGGACAAGGGCTACACCGTGAAGCCGGAGAGTTCCGGCTCCTGGGCGATGGACCAACTCCCCCTGAAGGAGTACGACTTCGCCTTCCCGAGCAGCAGCGAGCCCGCGCAGGAGATCGAGGCCGCGGCCGGGGTGAAGGGCGCGCAGACCACCAAGCCCTTCTTCTCCCCGCTCGTGGTGATCGCCCGCGCCAACGCGGCCAAGGTGCTCGCCGACAACGGGCTGGTCAAGATGACCGGCACGAACTCCGGCACGCTCCTGATGGGCCCCTATCTGAAGGCGGCCGGCGAGGACCGGACCTGGCAGCAACTGCCGGGCTCCGCGCCCTACGGCGAGTTGACCGGGACGGTGTTCGTGAAGACCACCGACCCGGCGACGTCCAACTCGGGCGCGCTGTTCGTCGCCACGACCTCGAACGTCGCCAACAACAACACCGTCGTCTCCGACGACGCCGGGATCGCCCGCACGGCGCCCCTGCTGCGCAAGCTGATCTCCGTCCAGGGGGCCCTGGCACAGAGCACGGACGATCCGTTCCGTGCGTTCATCAGCGGCAGCGGCGAGCCGCTGATCCTGGCCTACGAGTCCCAGGTGGCCTCGCTCCTGCTGAAGAAGCAGACGCCCGCGCAGCTCGGGGACATGGTGGTGCTCTACCCGGACACCACGGTCAACTCCCCGCACACCTTCGTGCCGATCACCGAGAACGCGCGGGAGCTGGGCACCCTGCTCGCCGAGGACCCGAAGCTGCGCGAGTTGGCGCTGCGGTACGGGTTCCGCCCGCAGGAGGGGGTCGCCGAGTTCACCGCCGCCACCGCCCCGTTCGCCGGCTACCTCAACCCGGGGCTGACCGGGATCCGGCAGGTGGGCGCACCGACCGTCAAGGTCCTGTCGGCGCTGGCGGCCCGCGCCAAGGGGCAGGGGGACACACCATGACACCGACACCTCCCGAGGAGAGCCCGCTCGTCCTCACCGCGCCCGAGCCCGTGGCTCCCGTCCGGCGGGAGCAGGCCTCCGGTCTGGTCCCGCTCCGGGACGGGGTGCACGACGAGATGGCCCGCCGGGCCGGGGAGTACGTGAGCGGACTCGCCGGAATCGACGCCCGCTCGCCCGAGTTCGCCACCCGGATCGGGGAGATAACGGCCCTCGGCGCCGCCGAGATGCGCAGCGCCGACCGGCAGTCGAACCGGATGCTGGAGCGGGCCGTACGCTCCCTCGGCTCGGACGGGGGTGGGGGCGCGGACGCGCAGACCCGGGTGGCCGGTTCGCTGGTCGAGCTGCGGCGTACCGTCGAGGACCTGGACCCGCGGGACGCGCCCGCGAAGGGGGCGCGCAGGCTGCTGGCGAAGCTGCCGGGCGGCAACCGGTTCCGGGACCACGTGGCGAAGTACGCCTCCTCGCAGACGACGCTGAACCGGATCGTGGGCGCCCTGCGCGGCGGCCAGGACGAGCTGCGCCGCGACAACGCGGCGCTGCACACGGAGCGGGCGGCGCTGTGGGAGACGATGGGCCGGCTCCAGGAGTTCGCGGTGCTCACCGAGGCCCTGGACGCGGCCGTCGAGGCGCGGATCGCCGAGGCCGGGCGGACCGATCCGGGGCAGGCGGACGCGCTGCGCGCCGACGTGTTGTTCCCGGTGCGGCAGAAGCACCAGGACCTGCTGACGCAGCTGGCGGTGTGCGCGCAGGGCTACCTGGCGATGGACGTGGTGCGACGCAACAACGACGAGCTGATCAAGGGTGTCGACCGGGCGGCGACGACGACGGTGTCGGCGCTGCGGATCGCGGTGATGCTGGCGTCCGCCCTGGACAACCAGCGCAAGGTGGTCGAGCAGGTGAACGCGTTGAAGGGGACGACGGAGGAGCTGATCCGGGGCAACGCGGAGATGCTGTCCTCGCAGAGCGGGGAGATCCAGCGGATCGCCGCGGACCCGGCGGTGGGGGCGGAGACGCTGCGGACGGCGTTCGCCCGGATCTACACGACCCTGGACGCGATCGACACGTTCAAGGTGCAGGCCACGGAGAACATGGCGGCGACGGTGGAGTCCCTGACGGGTGAGCTCCGGGCCGCCTCCGCCCACCTGGCGCGGACGCGGACGCGGACCCCGGGTGCGCTGGAAGGCGGGGAACGATGAACGGGCTGACGACGGCACGTACGGCGGGCATGGCGGTCACGGCGGGCACGACCCGCACGCCGGGCACGAGACGCACCGCGCGTACCGCGCGGGTGCGCGGACCGCTGGCGACGGTGGTGGCGCTGGCGGCGACCCTGATGGGGGCGGCGGCCTGCACCTCGCAGGATCCGGCCGCCTCGTCGGGCGGTTCGGCGGGGTCGGGCGGCGGCTCGTCGAAGCCGCAGGAGTACAAGGAGGGCCGGCTGCGGGTGCTGGCCTCCAGCGAGCTCGCGGACATGGAGCCCGTCCTCAAGGCCGCGAAGGAGGCGACCGGGGTCTCCGTCGACTTCACCTGGTCCGGGACGCTGGACGCGGCGGAGCAGGTGACCTCCGGCAAGGCCGACGGCCGCTACGACGCGATCTGGCTGTCCTCCAACGACTACCTGCGGCTGCGTCCCGAGGCGGCGGCGAAGCTCGGCGCCGAGACGCCGGTGATGGCCTCGCCGGTGGCGGTCGGCGTGAAGCCGGAGGCGCTGGCGCGGCTGGGGTGGAAGCCGCAGGAGGTGACCTGGTCGGCGGTCGAGGAGGCCGTGGCCGCCGGGAAGCTGACGTACGGGATGACGGACCCGGTCCGCTCCAACTCCGGTTTCTCCGCGCTGGTCTCGGTCGCCTCGGGCCTGTCGGGAGCGCAGGCGGCCCTGACGGACGCGGACGTGGAGAAGGCGCGGCCCCGGCTGAAGGGCTTCTTCAACGGGCAGAAGCTGACGTCGGGTTCCTCGGGCTGGCTGGCGACGGCGTACGCCAAGCGCAACGACGTGGACGCGCTCGTGAACTACGAGTCGGTGTTGCTGTCGATGAACGACCGGGCGAAGGCGCCGCTGACGGTGATCCGACCGAAGGACGGCGTGGTCACCGCGCACTACCCGCTGACGCTGCTGGCGTCGGCGCCGGCCGGCGCGCGCGAGTCGGGCCGGCTCCTGACGGACTACCTGCGGGGTGACGCCGCCCAGAAGGCGATCACCGAGAAGACCATGCGCCGGCCGGTGGCCGCCGGGGTGGCTCCGGCGGCGGGGCTGGACGGGGAGAAGCGGCGCGAGCTGCCGTTCCCGGGCTCGCGGTCGGTGGCGGACGGGCTGCTGGCCTCGTACGAGAACGAGCTGCGCCGGCCCTCGCGGACGGTGTACGTCCTGGACACCTCGGGCTCGATGGCGGACGAGGACCGCATCGGTCGGCTGCGCACCGCGCTCACCGACCTGACGGGGACGGGCACTTCGGGTCCCGGCGAGCGGTTCCGGGACCGGGAGGAGGTGACGTTGCTGCCCTTCGGCGACAAGGTGAAGAAGGTGCTGACGCACGTCGTCGAGCCGGGCAACCCGGGGCCGGCCCTGGACGCGATCCGGGGGGACGTGAAGGGGTTGCGTCCGGAGGGCGGTACGGCCGTGTACGGCAGCCTGAAGGCGGCGTACGAGCACCTGGGGAAGGGCAACGGTGACGCGTTCACCTCGATCGTGCTGATGACCGACGGGCAGAGCGGGGACAAGGTGAAGGACTTCGACTCCTTCTACGCGGGGCTGCCGGAGGAGCGCAGGCGCACGCCGGTCTTCGCGGTCCTGTTCGGGGACTCCGACCGCAAGGAGCTGACGCACATCACGGAGCTGACCGGCGGGCGGCTGTTCGACGCGACCGACGGGAACGGCTCGCTGGACGGGGCCTTCGAGGAGATCCGTGGCTACCAGTAGGACGACCGGTGGGACGACCGGCGGCAGAACCGCGGCCGGGCGCGCACTGGCGTACCTGGAGTCGAGGAAGAACCTGGCGGGCAGCGCGTGCGGGCTCGCCGGGCTGGGCCTGACCCTGGCCGGTGTGGCGGGGACGTACTGGCCGGTGGTGGTCGCGGGGCTGTACGGGGCGGGGGCTTTGATCGCCCCGCCGGAGCGGATCGACACCCCGGTCTTCCCGGATCCGGCCGAGCGGTTGGGCGTCGTACGGGAGGACCTGGGCCGGCTGCGGGAGTACGTCGGCGAGGTGGAGCTGCCGCCGGCCGCCGAGGGCAAGCTGAGCGAACTGCTGGACGTGTACGCGGCGCTGCTGGAGCCGGGGTGGCCTGCGGAGGTGCTGGCCGGTGATCCGGAGGCGGTGCACGCGCTGTCGCGGGCGATCCGGCTGGACGTGCCGGAGTGCGTGGACGCGTACAACCGGGCCCGCTGGTGGACGCGGCTGAACCCGGGCGGCGAGTCCCCGGAACGGCACCTGGAGCGGCAGTTGTCGGTGCTGTCCGAGGAGGCGGAACGCGTGACGGCGGACCTCCGTGAAACGGAGGCCCGCCGTCAGCAGACGCACACGACCTATTTGGAAGGTCGCAGAGAGTCCTAGGTCGGGGACTCCCGCGTCAGCCCTGCGGTCGGGGACAGCCGGCCGCGGTTCTTGGGGGTGGTCGGGGCTTTAGCCCAGACGCTCGACCAGTGCGTGGTACTGGTCCCACAGCTCCTTGGGAGTGTGGTCGCCGTAGGTGTTCAGGTGCTCGGGGACCAGGGCGGCCTCCTCGCGCCAGACCTCCTTGTCGACGGTGAGGAGGAAGTCGAGGTCCTCGGCGGGCAGGTCGAGGCCGTCGAGGTCGAGGGAGTCCCGGGTCGGCAGGACGCCGATGGGGGTCTCGACGCCTTCGGCGGTGCCGTCGAGGCGGCCGACGATCCACTTCAGGACGCGGCTGTTCTCGCCGAAGCCGGGCCACACGAACTTGCCCGCGTCGTTCTTGCGGAACCAGTTCACGTAGTAGATCTTCGGAAGCTTCGTCTGGTCCTTGTCGGCAGCGACCTTGACCCAGTGGGCCATGTAGTCGCCCATGTTGTAGCCGCAGAACGGCAGCATCGCGAAGGGGTCGCGGCGCAGTTCGCCGACCTTGCCCTCGGCGGCGGCGGTCTTCTCGGAGGCGATGTTCGAGCCGATGAAGACGCCGTGGTTCCAGTCGAAGGACTCGGTGACCAGCGGGACGGCGGAGGCGCGGCGGCCGCCGAAGAGGATCGCGGAGATCGGGACGCCCTTGGGGTCCTCCCACTCGGGGGCGATCGTCGGGCACTGGGAGGCCGGGACGGCGAAACGGGCGTTGGGGTGGGCGGCCGGGCTGTATCCATTTTCGGTCTGGGCGGACTCCGGGGTCCAGCGGTTGCCCTTCCAGTCGATGAGCTCGGCCGGGGGCTCCTCGGTCATGCCCTCCCACCAGACGTCGGAGCCGTCCGGGGTGAGCGCGACGTTGGTGAAGACGGTGTTGGCGTACATCGTCTTCATGGCGTTGGCGTTGGTGTGCTCGCCGGTGCCGGGGGCGACGCCGAAGAAGCCGGCCTCGGGGTTGATCGCGTAGAGGCGACCGTCCTCGCCGAAGCGCATCCAGGCGATGTCGTCACCGATGGTCTCGACGGTCCAGCCGGGGATCGTGGGCTCCAGCATGGCCAGGTTGGTCTTGCCACAGGCGCTCGGGAACGCGGCCGCGACGTACTTCGCCTCGCCCTGCGGCGGCGTGAGCTTGAGGATCAGCATGTGCTCGGCGAGCCAGCCCTCGTCGCGCGCCATGACGGACGCGATGCGCAGGGCGTAGCACTTCTTGCCCAGCAGGGCGTTGCCGCCGTAGCCGGATCCGTAGGACCAGATCTCGCGGGTCTCGGGGAAGTGCGAGATGTACTTGGTGGTGTTGCAGGGCCACGGGACGTCGGCCTGGCCTTCGGCGAGCGGGGCGCCGAGGGTGTGGACGGCCTTGACGAAGAAGCCGTCGCTGCCGAGCTCGTCGAGGACGGCCTTGCCCATGCGGGTCATGGTGCGCATGGCGACCGCGACGTAGGCGGAGTCGGTGATCTCGACGCCGATCGCGGAGAGCTCGGAGCCGAGGGGGCCCATGCAGAAGGGCACGACGTACATCGTGCGGCCCTTCATGGAGCCGCGGAAGATGCCTTCCTGCCCGTCCCTGCCGACGAAGATCTCCTTCATTTCCGAAGGAGCCTTCCAGTGGTTGGTCGGGCCCGCGTCCTCTTCCTTCTCGGAGCAGATGAAGGTCCGGTCCTCGACGCGCGCGACGTCGGACGGGTCGGAGGCGGCGTAGTACGAGTTCGGGCGCTTTGCCTCGTCCAGCTTCTTGAACGTGCCCTTGGCGACGAGCTCCGCGCACAGGCGCTCGTACTCGGCCTCCGAGCCGTCGCACCAGACGACGCGGTCCGGCTGGGTCAGGGCTGCGATCTCATCCACCCAGGAGATCAACTCCAGGTGGGTCGTCGGGACGGAAGTGGGAGCCGCGTTGTCGCGCGCCACGATTGCTCCTTGTTGAGGGGTTTGTTTGGTGTATGCCCCGTGGGGGCTGCGACCCGGACGCTTCGCGCTCCGCTCATCCGGTGCCGACCGCACTCATCTGATCATCCGGTGCGTATGCGCATATGTCCAGGGGGCTTCTCACGTGAGCATCGCCACGTCCGTCAATCTTCCGTAAAGAGGACTAACCGAAACCTACGCGCCCGTAGGTAGCATGAGCGCCATGAGTTCAGACGCCGCCGCCGTAGCGGCCATGCCGGCAGCTCCGCAGGCGGAACCCGAGGTCAAGCCGCTGATGCGCGGCTGGTTGCACACCGGGATGTTCCCGGCGGTCGTGATCGCGGGCCTGGTGTTGATGGCCTTCACCGACTCGACGAGGGCCCGCGTGGCCTGTGGCGTGTACGTCCTCACGGCCTGCCTGCTCTTCGGCGTCAGCGCCGTCTACCACCGCGGTACATGGGGCCCGCGCGGCGAGGCCATCCTGCGCCGCCTCGACCACGCGAACATCTTCCTGATCATCGCGGGCACCTACACCCCGCTGACCGTGCTGCTGCTCCCCGACTCCACCGGGCGGACGCTGCTGTGGGCGGTGTGGCTCGCGGCCGCCGCCGGCATCGCCTTCCGCGTCTTCTGGGTCGGCGCCCCGCGCTGGCTCTACACCCCTTGCTACATAGCCATGGGCTGGGCGGCGGTGTTCTTCCTGCCCGACTTCCTGCGCGCCGGCGGGATCGCCGTGCTGGTGCTGGTGGTCGTCGGCGGACTGCTCTACAGCGTCGGCGGCGTCATCTACGGCATGAAGCGCCCCAACCCCTCGCCGCGGTTCTTCGGCTTCCACGAGGTCTTCCACTCGCTGACGCTGGCCGCCTTCGTGGCCCACTACGTCGGCATCTCCCTGGCCGCCTACCAGCACTGAGGATCACGTGGGCCGGCGGCCCAGGGCGCGCAGCGCGCACCCGGGCCGCCGGTCGTTCTCTCACGCGGTGATCAGCAGGTGTAGCCGTCCCCGTCGGCGTCCAGGCGCAGCGGGTCGCTGCCGTTGACCTTCATCCGCTTCGGGAACTGGTGCGCGGCCAGCCAGTCGCAGCGGGCCCGCGTGGTCTTCTTCACCTCCGCCGGGAAGTTCGTCGGCACGCACAGGCTCGCCGTCCCGTAGTGCCGGTCGCAGCCGGCGACGGTGGGCGCGACGGGCGCCGAGTCCCGGCGGGCCGGGTTCGGTTTGGGCGCGGCCAGGTCGTTCGCGAAGGTGTGCTCGTGGGCGGAGGGATGCTGTTCCCCGGCGGCCCTGAGGGCGGGGGCGCCGCCGAGGTGGACCCAGGTGGCGACGGACGGGATGCCCGCCGCGTCGACCCCGAAGAGCATGTACCAGCCCGGCGGGGCGAGGTTGGGGTTGCTGGTGACGTTCAGGTCGACGGTGGTGTCGTTGACCACCGTCATCGGGAGGTCCACGAACCGCTGGTTGGGGTCCGAGGAGTGGGTGACGGCCGCCGGGCGGATCAGCTCGGCCTTGGCGATCGGCCGGTTCACGGTGATCCGTTGGGTGTCCCCGTAGATCCAGTCGGTGTCGATCACCGACGTGAGTTGCGGGCGCGGCCCCTTGAACAGGTAGGGCGGGGTGTAGATCGACACGGCGTGGTTGTACGTGCCGTTGCCCGGGTTGTCGCCGACGGCCATGACGCGGCCGTCGGGCAGCAGGAACGCGGCCGAGTGGTAGGTGCGCGGGATCGGGTCGGTGGCGAGGCCCGGCTGGTAGGTGTTGTTCGTCGGGTCGAAGAAGGAGGCCTCGAAGACCGGGTCGGCCCGGTCGTGGAGCCCGCCGCCGGTCTCCAGCACCTTGCCGTCGGGCAGCAGTACGGCGGAGACGTACATCTTGCCCTCGGCCGCGGTCTGCGGGCGCTTGCCCGTTCCGGTGTCGACGAGGCCCTGCGGGAGGTCGGGGCCGGCGGTGTAGGCGGGGCTCGGCTGCTTCAGGTCGATGATGTCGGTGAGGCGGTTGGCCGCCGGGTTGGTCTCGTTGTTGCCGCCGCCGATGGTCAGGACCCGCTGGTCCTGCGCCGGGGGCAGGAGCACGCTCGCCGACTCGTCGCGCTCGTCCTTCCTGCGCAGTCCGGGCACGTCGGTGATGGTGTTGGCGTCGTAGTCGTAGACCGAGGCGCCGGAGCCGGGGGTGCCGTTGCCGAAGGTGTGGCTGCCGGAGTAGAAGAGCCGGCCGTCCTGCATGAGGATCATCGACGGGTACAGGCCCCAGTAGGACCAGGTCTGGTTGACCTCGTTCATCGGCAGCCACTTGTTCTGCGCCGCCGAGAACTTCTCCGCCGTGACGTTGCCGGTGGAGTCCTCCTTCAGCCCGCCGAAGGAGATCACGTCGCCGTTGCCGAGGATCGTGGCGGACGGGTACCAGTGGCCGCCGTTCATGTCGTTGGTCTTCGTGTACGTCTCGGTGGCCGGGTCGAAGACGTAGCTGTCCTTCAGCCCCTGGTAGCCGATCTTGCCGTCGGCCGACGGGTAGCCCTTGTTGCCGCTCATCACCAGCACCCGGCCGTCGGCCAACTGCACGTGCCCGGAGCAGAACATGTCGACGGGCGTGGGGATCGACTTGAACGTGCCGTTCGCCGGGTCGTAGACGGCGGAGGTGAAGGTGCCGGCGTTGAACTGGGCGATGTCGTTGCCGGATCCCGCGATCAGCAGCACCTTGCCGTTCTTGAGGACCACGGCGTGCATCGAGCGCACCGGGTTCTGCGCGGGGATCACGTCCCACTTGCCCTTGGCGCACTGTTCGGCCGTGCCGGTGCAGGTGGGCTGCGGCGGGGCCGCGCCCACCTCCTCCAGCGCGTAGTCGTCGGTGGTGACGGTGCCGACGCCGTAGACGGACAGCCCCCAGGCGATCTTGTCGGTGTTCGGCGGGACGGCGGGCGTACGGACCTCCGTACGCGCCCACGCGGCGCTGACCGGGGGATTGCGCAGGTCGGTCCAGTACTGCCAGCCGGCGGTGGTGTCGTGGCGGAAGACGGTGACGGACACGTCGGGGGTGTTCGACTTGTACCAGGCGGACAGGTCGTACTGCTTGCCCGGTATGACGGTCGGGGCACAGGTGGCGCTCTCGGTGACCAGGGCCTTGCGGTCGCCGTCGACGCGGCGGGTCAGGGAGACGCGCATGGCCTTGGTGCCGGTGTGGGCGTCGGGAACGGTGGCGAAGGTGAAGTCGTTGTTCCCCCAGCCGGATTTGGACCAGCAGTCGGGCATGTCCGCGCCGGGGGCGCCGGCGGTCTCGAAACCGGGGTTGGTCAGCAGGTTGGGCGGTCCGGCCACGGCCGGCTGCGGTGCGCTGAGCAGCAGGGCGGCGGTCATCGCCCCGACGGCGGTCAGGGCGGCCCGGCGCCCTGCCCTCCGTCGGATCTTCCTTCGCATACGGGGTGTCCTTTCGGTGCGGCTCAACTCCTGGGGGTGGTTGCCGCACGTGGCCCGCGCGGCAGGTAGACGAGGGCTTCGGTGGCGACGAAGCGCAGGACGAACGTGGTGACGAGCGCCAGCGCGGTGGCCGGCAGGACGTCCATGCCGAGGCGGCCCACGAACAGCGCGATGAGCGGGATCCGCAGGAGCAGGTCGGCGTTGGCGAGGAGCGCGAAACGGCCGAGGCGGTCCGCCCAGTGCCGGTGGCGGCGCCGGTCGCGGAACAGGAGGGTCTCGATGAGCAGGAAGTTCCACAGGACCCCGGCCTGGTTGGCGAGGACCTCGGCGGCGAGGTACTGGACGCCGGCGTGGGTGAGCAGCCAGAGCGCGGCCAGGTTCGGGACGAAGCCGGTGAGCCCGATCAGTCCGAAGCCGATCATGCGGGCGAGCGGGGTCGCGGTGCGCAGCGCGGCCAGGTGGGTGAGGAAGCGCAACCCTTCGCGGGGCGTGGACTTGGACGCGCCGGCGTGGCGGTCCTGGAAGACGAAGGGGACCTCGGCGATGCGCTTCGGCCGGCAGCGGACGGCCAACTCCAGCAGGATCTTGTAGCCGAGCGGCCGGAGCGCTTCGGCGGTGACGGCGCCGCGGCGCATCGCGAAGAAGCCGCTCATGGGGTCGCTGATGCCGCGCAGGGCGCGCGGGAAGAGGCCCTTGGTCAGCCAGGTCGCGGCGCGGGAGACGGCGACGCGGTAGCCGCCGGCGAGGCCGGCCCGGCTGCCGCCGGGCAGGTAGCGCGAGGCGACGACGAGGTCGGCGCCGGTGCGCGTGCCCTCGCCGACGAGTTCGGGGACCAGATGGGGCGGGTGCTGGAGGTCGGCGTCCATGACGACGATCCAGTCGGAGTCGGCACGGGTGATGCCCTCGACGACGGCCCCGCCGAGGCCGCCGACGGCGCGCTCGCGGTGCAGGACCGCCACCGGAAAGGGGCAGTCGGCGGCGGCCTTCTCGATCACGGTGGGCGTGTCGTCGGTGGAGTCGTCGACGAACAGCACCTCGCAGGGCGGGTCGGCGGGCAGGCTCGCGGTGAGCCGGCGCAGCAACTCGCCGACGTTGTCGGCCTCGTTGAACGTGGGGATGATCAGGGTGACCCCGCCGGGGGCGGAGGTCGGCGGAGCGTCGAGCTCCGGGACCTTCCGGGCCTGCGGAGCCTCCGGGTCATGCGGGTCATGCGGGGCGCGGCCGTCCAGGGCACGGTCGTCCAGGGCGCGTGGTGGCCACGGGTCCTCGCTCATGGTGGTTCAGCTCCCACTCTCGCGGTCGGTGCGGCGGATCTCGATGCGGTCCTCACCCGCGCCGAAGACGGCCACCACCGTCGAATGCTCCAGTGCAGCCTTCACGTTGGGCAGGTCCGACGCATCGCGACGCACGGTGGGCGAGGAGACGACGTAGTCGATGTCCCGCCAGCCGCCCGGCAGGGTCTTCGTGACGGCCGGGTCGAGGTCCGCCTTGTAGAACCAGATGGCCCCCGTGCCGGGTGCAAAGCCGCGGTGAACAGCGTCGAGCCAGAGCGCGTCGTCGACGAGGACGCGGGTGTTCGCCGGGTCGTCCACCGCCGAGCCGAGCCACGCGGCGGCCTGCCGGTAGGGGCCGTTGGCGTCGACGGTGAGCGCGGTGCGGTTGCCGTCGTACCAGCGCGGCAGGACGTAGGCGGCGGCGCAGACGGCGAGTACGCCGACCAGCGCGCGGCGCCCGTACACGAGCCCCCGGCGCTCCCCCGGCGTACGGCGGCGGCGCAGGACGGCGTGCGTGACGCTCGCGGCGGCCGCCGCGAGGACCAGGGCGAGGAAGGGCAGGGCCTGGATCACGTACATGGCGGGGAGGTAGCCGGAGGGGCGCATGGCCACGACGGCGAGGATCACGGCGGCCAGGGCCGGGCCGGCGAGTGCTCTCGCGGTGACCGACCACCGGTGGGTGACCAGCAGCAGGACGGCGCCGGCGAGGCCGCCGAGCGGCAGGACGGCGTCGTAGTACAGCCAGGACCGGAAGACCCCGTGGGAGCCGGAGCCGGGGTCGAGGATGAAGCCGGAGCCGGGGCGGCCCATCTGGTAGGTGATGCCGTCGATGAGGGAGACGTGCCCGGTGCCGGGCAGCAGCTCGCCGTTGAGCAGGGCGAACAGCGGGTAGGAGAGGCCGATCAGGGCGCAGGCGGTGACGGCTCCGGTGACGGCGAACTTGCGGGTGTCGCGGTGGCTGTGGCGCCACATCGTCACCAGCAGCGCCGGCAGCACCACCAGCATCGTCTCCTTGGTCAGGACGGCGGTGGCGGCCGCCAGGCCCGAGCCGAAGTGGTGCCACAGGTGACGGCTGGGGGACGCGGCCAGGCAGAAGGCCAGCAGCATCCACACGACGGCGAGGTTGTCGAGGAAGATCTCCCGCTGGAGGACGACGGACAGCGGGGACAGCCCGAACAGACCCATCGCGAGGCCGGCCGCCCAGCGCGGCAGCCACAGCCGGCGGGCGAGGACGTAGATCAGTACGGCGCCGGCGGCGGAGACGGCGAGCATCGAGAACCGCATGGGCGCGACGGTCATCGCCTCGGGCACGAACAGCGATGGCAGGTAGGTGAGGGCGGCGACCTGGATCCAGCCGAGCGGCGGATGGTCGTACCAGTAGGTGTAGTGGGCGAGCCCGTGGCCCTGTTGGACGGCCCAGGCCTGGGCGAGGTAGGTGCCCTCGTCGTCGCTGAGGGTGGGGAAGTTGGTGATGTTCCAGCCCTGCACGAGGAGGATCACCAGCAGCAGGACCCCGCAGAGCAGCAGGTCGGGGCGCGAGGAGCGGAAACGGACGAGCGGACGGGCCGGCGCGGGCGGGCGTACGCCGAGCCCGCCGGGGGCGTCGGGGCGGGTGGTGCCGGCGGTGCCGGCGGTGCCGGTGGTGTCGGTGGTTCCGGTGGTGTCGGTGGTTCCGGTGGTGTCGGTGGTTCCGGTGGTGTCCTTGGTGCCGCCGCCGGGCGGCCGGCGGACGGGCAGCAGCTGGGCGGTGTCGGCGGAAGCGGTCGCGGCGGTCGCGGTGCCGCCCGGCTGGGGATCAGTGGCCGTGGGC
Organism: Streptomyces sp. RerS4; assembly: GCF_023515955.1. Lineage (GTDB taxonomy): Bacteria > Actinomycetota > Actinomycetes > Streptomycetales > Streptomycetaceae > Streptomyces. The sequence goes on along the minus strand of NZ_CP097322.1, from coordinate 4,527,877 downwards.
AGGATTGCGGTCACTGGTGGCTGTCCTCTCGGATTCCGGTGGTGGCCGGCGCCCCTGCGAGGTGGGCTCCGGTGTGGCTGGTGAGCTCCCATTCGTTGCGGCCGCGCTGCTCGCGCCAGACCGCGCGGATCGCGGCGCCGGCCAGCATCACCTGGTAGAACGGGCCGCCGACGACGAGCTTGACGTAGTGCGTGAAGCGCACGCGCAGGCCGTACTGGCGGCCGAAGTCGTGGAGGCCCACGATCTCGAAGACGAACGTCACCAGCGCCGTGATCATGGGCAGGAAGGTGATGATCGCGATGCCGACGGGGACGTCGAGGAACAGGGCGACGCCGAAGTTGATCGGAATGATCACCCCGGACGCGGCCTGCATGAAGGGCGTCATCAGCGTGTAGCGGGCCAGCCAGCGCTGGCCGCGTCCGGGCAGCCGCTGCCAGTCCTTCTTGCGGTACACCTGGAGGAAGCCCTGGTTCCAGCGGGTGCGCTGTTTGAGCAGGCTCATCAGCGAGCCCGGCGTCTCCTCCCGCGTGACCATGTCGGAGTCGTAGGCGACGACGACCTTCTTGCCGCCGGAGGAGAGCCGTACGCCCAGGTCACAGTCCTCGGCCAGGCAGTTCTGGTCCCAGCCGCCGGCCTCGCGCAGCACCTCGGTGCGTACGAAGACGGTGTTGCCGCCGAGCGGGATGAACCCCTTCTCGGCGTGCAGGTGCAGGCGGGAGCGGAACCAGAAGAAGTACTCCAGGCAGTTGCGCAGGCTGTACCAGCTGGAGTGGAAGTTGATGAGCTGGACGCCGCCCTGGACCACGTCCGCGTCGGTGGCGCGGAAGGCGTGGTCGACGTGGGCGAGCAGCTCGGGGTGGACCTGGTCCTCGGCGTCGAACACGCCGACGATGTCGCCCCGGCAGTGCGGCAGGGCGGTGTTGAGGGCCTTGGGCTTGTTCTTGGTCTCGTGGTGGTCGACGACCACCCGGACCCGGTCCGGCGCCCCGGCGGCGGCGCTCTCGGCGACGGCCGCCGTCTCGGGGTCGTCGTGGCCGACGATGACGATGATCTCGTAGTCGCGGTGCGTCGATTCGAGCAGCCGGTCGATGGTGTGGCGCAGGACGGCCTGCTCGTGGCGGGCCGGCAGCAGGAGCGAGAACGCCAGCCGGCCGCCGCCGTCGGGGCGGTCGAAGCGGGTCGAAGCGAGCGTCTCCGGCGTGCGCCACGCGTGCATCTGCCACCACAGGGTGAAGGCGGCCATCCAGAAGAGCGCGAACGAAATGGCAGATATGAACACGGACGTGAACAAATTGTCCCCCACAGACATGCCGCAACGCCAGGCGGCGATCGGCAAACCCCCCGGAGGTGGAGCGGGCCCCCCGGCCCGCCGCCTCCGCTTCCCCCTCGCGCGCACCCCCAGTGCGCGGTCTCGGTGAACCCGAACGACCTGAGACTAGGCAGGGAACATGACGCTCAGGCGCCGCATGGATAAAAACCACGTATCCGAGCTGCTGCACGACAACCGGAATTGACGGCACTCCGGCCTTTTCAGGGACGAACCGCCCCCAACTGCTCGGCCAACTCGACCGGTTCGGTCGTAGGGCGCGCGCAGACGAAATGTCGACACACATACGCCGTAGGAAGGTCGTGTACGAGTGTGCGCTCGGCCAGAAGGGGGAACTCCCCGCCGCTGCCGTCCGCCGCGCGCGGCGCTCCGACCGCCACCACCGCGCCGGGAGCCGTCCCCAGCAACGCCGTCCGGTGCAGCGCGGCCAGCGCCGGGTCGTCCGGATGGCCGACGACGGCCACCTCGCGCGGCCCGTCCACGAGCGCCTCGGCCACCGCGAGACCGTGTCCGATGAAGCGCGGGGCGCGCGGCCCGAGGGCGTGCACCACCGCGAGGGCCCGCTCGGCGGCGCTGCGGTGGGGCTCGGAGCCGGTGTGCGCGGCGTACGACAGGAGCGCGCCGGCGGCGGCCGTCCAGCCGGAGGGGGCGGCGGTGTCGGTGGGGTCCTGGGGGCGCCGGATGAGCTGCTCGGCGTCGTGCGCGGTGTCGTAGAGGGAGCCGTCCTCCGCCGTGAAGCGGGCCATGATGAGGTCGACGAGGAACCCGGCGAACTCCAGCCAGACCCCCTCACCGGTGACGCCGGCCAGCGTCAGGAACCCCTCGGCGACGTCGCCGTAGTCCTCCAGCACCCCCGCGTTGGCCCCGACCTGGCCGTCCCTGCTGGTGCGCGCGAGCCGGGCGCGTCCGTCCATGTGGACGCGTACCAGCAGGTCGGCGGCCTCGATGGCCCGCTCGACGAGGTCCGGCCGCTCGAAGAAGGCCCCGCATTCGGCGAGGGCGGCGATGGCGAGCCCGTTCCAGGCGGCGACGACCTTGTCGTCCCGGCCCGGCGCGGGGCGCTCCCCGCGCGCGGCGAGGAGGCGCGCCTTGATGTCGGCGAGCCGAGCGGCGTCCACGGTGGGGCCGTCCTGCGGGAGTTGGAGGACGGACTTGCCGTGCTCGAAGGTGCCTTCGTCGGTGACCTCGAAGCAGGCCCGCGCCAGGGCCGCGTCGTCCTCGCCGAGTACGTCGACCAACTGGCCGGGCGTCCAGACGTAGTAGGCCCCCTCCACGTGCCGCCCGCTCAGCGGCTCCTCACTGTCCGCGTCGAGCGCGGAGGCGAACCCGCCCTGCTCGGTGCGCAGTTCCCGCACCATGAAGTCGGCCGTCTCCAACGCCACCCGCCGCGCGAGCTCCGATCCGGTGGCCCGCCAGAGGTGCGCGTAGACGCGGCAGAGGAGGGCGTTGTCGTAGAGCATCTTCTCGAAGTGCGGCGTCACCCACTCGCGGTCCACGGCGTACCGGGCGAAGCCGCCGCCGAGCTGGTCGTAGATCCCGCCCCGGGCCATGGCCTCGCAGGTGTCGACCGCCATCTGCAGGGCGCCCTCGGAGCCGGTGCGGGCGTGGTGGCGCAGCAGGAACTCCAGCGCCATGGACGGCGGGAACTTGGGCGCCCCGCCGAAGCCGCCGTGCGTGGCGTCGTACTCGCGGGTGAGCGCCAGCAGCGCCTGGGCCAGGTCCTCGGGTCCGGGGGTGCCGGCCTTGCCGTAGTCGAGCTGCCGCCCGGCCAGGTCCCGTACGATCCGCTGCGCGACCTCGCCGACCTCCTCGCGCCGGCCGGTCCACGCGCTGTACACCCCTTCGAGCACCTGCATGAAGGACGGCATGCCGTGGCGGGGCTCGGGCGGGAAGTAGGTGCCGAAGTAGAAGGGCTCGGCGTCGGCGGTCATGAAGACCGACATGGGCCAGCCGCCCTGCCCGGTGGCGGCCTGCACGGCCTCCATGTAGACGGCGTCGACGTCGGGCCGCTCCTCGCGGTCGACCTTGATGTTGACGAAGTGCTCGTTCATGTACGCGGCGGTCAGCTCGTCCTCGAAGGACTCGTGCGCCATGACGTGACACCAGTGGCAGGCCGAGTAGCCGACCGACAGCAGCACGGGTACATCGCGGCGCCGTGCCTCCTCGAACGCCTCCGGCGTCCAGGGCCACCAGTCGACCGGATTGTCCGCGTGCTGAAGCAGATAAGGCGAGGTCACACCAGCCAACCGGTTCATACGACCCAGCCTCTCACAACGCCGAGCCCGGTCGAAGAAGCCCACCCGGGGCTCGCGTCTTCCTTTGAGCCCGGCAGCGCCGGACCTGCCGAGGCTCCTCGAAGGAGGTGCATCATGACCGCCGAGATGGTGACACCCGCGTGGATGCATACGCAGATCAGCGCGGAGCAGTACGACTCCTGGTCCGAGGAGCAGTGCGCCGGCATCGAGATCGTGGACGGGATGGTCGTCGCGAGCCCGAGCGCCTCCAAACGACACAACCGGCCGGCTCGGGTCCTGGCCAATGCCCTGGACGCCGCGGCGGGCCCGGACTGGAACGCGGACACGCACTTCGACGTCCGTCTGCAGGACGTTCCGCTCACCAACCGCCGTCCGGACGTCGTCGTCTACCGGGCGGAGACCATCGATCTCACGGCGGGTCGAACAGGCCGCCACCGGGGTCCCGATCGTCTACACCTACGTCCTCGACCCCGCCACCAAGGCATATAGGGACGGCGAGATGTTCACCGGCGTGATCAAGGCTGCCGCGTCCTTCTCCGTCACTGTCGACCTGGGCGCCATCTGACAGCGCCGGAAGATCATGGGTTCGCCAAGCTCGTCCTCGAAGGGTTTGACGATGTCGTTCCGAGCGAACTCGACGCAGCCCATGGCAGGCTCATGCCGCATGATCGATGAATTCGCGAAGGACAACCTGCACGGGAGACTGCGGCGGGACCGCAAGGCGCTGCTCTGGAAACTCGACGGCTTGTCCGAATACGACGCCCGGCGACCTTTGACAGTGACCGGAACCAACCTCCTCGGCCTGGTCAAGCACGTGGCCACCGTCGAGGCCAGGTACTTCGGCGAGGTCTTCGACCGCCCTTCCCCGGAACCGCTGCCCCGGTGGCAGGACTCCGACGGGAGCGATCAGTGGGCCGCCGAGGACGAGACCCGCGATCAGATCATCGGGTTCTACCGGCGCACGTGGGAACACTCGGACGCGACGATCAACGAGCTTCCCCTCGACGCCCCCGGCCACGTGCCGTGGTGGCCGGAGCCTCATCCCAACACGAACCTGTTCGCCATCGTGATCCATGTCCTCGGCGAGACCATCCGGCATGCCGGGCACGCCGACATCCTGCGCGAGGGCCTCGACGGCCGGACCGGGTTGCGCGCCGAACACGAGAAGCAGATCGACGAGGAAGCCCGTGCGGCCTACTGCGCGAAGATCGAGCAGGCCGCCAGGTCGGCCGCACCGGTCAAGGCTTGGAGGTTGTCTCACGTGACGTGATGTTCCTGCGGCATGACCCCGGTCGTGGGTGCTGATCTACCGCGGCGGCGCCGACCCGTCGAACTCCGCGCGGACACGGCGTGCTTCTCCGCCGAACACCTGGCCTGACCGTCGCCCCCGCCGTGTGGCGGCTCGCGGCGGGGGTCACCTGAGAAGGGGGGTCAGGGCTTTGGTCCAGGTGGATTGGGCGTGGGGCCAGGGGGTGGGGCAGGAGGGCGGGGTGGGGATGCGGTGGGGGGAGGTGGTGTGGACGGCGCAGCGGTGGGCTTCGGCGCGGGCGGGGGGTGGGGCGTGCTCGTCGTCGGGGTCGGGGGCGGGGGGCGCCAGGTCGTAGGCGCGGGCGGCGGTCAGGAGGGTGTCCTCGCCGGGCGGGCCTTCGCGCAGGAGCATCAGGCGGGCGAAGTCGTCTGCGGCGTCCTCTTCGGCGCGGGCCGAGTCGGGGGTGGCGCCCAGGGCATCGAGGAGGGCATGGCCGGCCTCGTGGTGGAGGGTTTCGCGGACGACGGCGGTGAGCTGTTCGTCGGCGGGGGCCTCGCCGGCACGGAGGAACGGTTCGCGTTCCTCGGGGAGGTCGTCGTAGCAGAGCTCGATGCGCCGGGCCGCGGGGTCGTAGCCGGTGCCCTCGCCCGCGCAGGAGCGGGCGGAGACGGTGACGCGGTGCGGGAGGGCCACGTAGGCGTTGAGGGCGGCGAGGACGGGCTCGGCGACGCGGCGGTCCTCCAGGAAGCGGGCGTCGGCGCGGTCGGCGGGGGCGGGGTCCTCGTAACGGAGTACGAACCCCCGTGCGGGCGCGGCCTGTTGGCAGCCGGTGGTGGCCATCAGCGACAGGCCGAGCGCGCACAGTCCGCGTGTCCACCGGCCGTTGCCCATGCCACCACCATAAGTGACCGTTCCCGCGTCAACTCCCTCTGAACTAGCTCAGATTCACTCGCGCTCCGGTCTGTCGCGCAGGACACTTGCCGCACGGTGCGCGGTGCGCGGTGTACGGAACTCTCCGAGGAGGACGCCGATGCGGGACAGTCATCGTGTGGAGGCCGAGCGGGTGCTCGTTCGGGCGGTCGAGGAGGAGGTCCGCCGGTCGGCGGCTTCCGGCGGCGCGCCCGTCGACGGGGAGGCTCTGTTGGCGCGCGGGCGCGCTGCCCTGGACGGGATGGCCGCGGCGGCGGCCGAGGAGTACGCGGCGTACGTGAGCGCCCTGGACGAGGCGGCGGCCGGGGAGCAGTCGCTCGGGGAATCCTTCCGGCGGGGCAACGGCGGGGCGGCCCTGCTGGTGACGGCGGTCGCGGCGGCGGCCGCGGTGGGCGCGGACCTCGCCTTCGGCGTCGACGCGGGTACGTCGATCAGCGCGGGCATCGTCGTGGGCGTCGCGGGGGCGGCCACCACGGTGGCGAAGGTGACGGCCCTGCACGTCCCGGCCGCGAACCGGCGCGCGGGGGTCGCGGGCCGGCCGGGCGGGCCCGAGCAGCTGCGCCTGCAGTGGCTGACGGCACTGGAGGTGCGCGGGATCCGGCCCTTCCTGGAGCAGCGGCGACTGGTGGCGACGGCGGTACGGGGCACCGCGCGCGCCCGCTCCGGGATCAACGGCGGGGTGGCGGGCGGGGCGGGCGCCGGAGCGTCCGGCGGCTCCGGCCCCGGCTCCGGCCCGGGGTCGGTCCTCGGCAAGCAGCCCTCCGGGGCGGCCCCGCCGCTGCGCGGGAGCGACCGCAGCGCGGAGGCCCGGCGGCGCGCCATGCTGGAGCAGTCGTTCGGGCAACTCCCGGACGCGGGACCCCTGTTCACGGGCCGGGAGACGGAGCTCACCCGGGTCGCCCAGTGGGTGCACAGCGCCCGTGCCAGTACCGAGACGCGGCCCGTGGTCGTGGTGTTGCACGGGGAGCCCGGGGTGGGCCGTACCGCGCTGGCGTTGCGGGCGGCGCACGCGCTGCGGGACCAGTTCCGGGGCGCGTGCCTGGTGGACCTGCGGGGCGGAACGGCTCCCGGGGAGGCGCCGCTGTCCACGCGGGAGGCGTTGCTGCACCTGCTGAACCGGTTGGGGGCGCCCCGGGAGCAGCTGTTGTTCCGGGAGGGTGCCTCTGTGGAGCAGCAGGTGCGGCGGCTCGGCGAGCTGTACCACCAGCACCTGTCGGGGCTGCCGGTGACGGTGGTGCTGGACGACGCGGTGGATCCAGAGCAGGTGCGCGCGCTCGTGCCGGAGCGCTCCGAGAGCCTGGTGCTGGTCACGGCCCGGGAACCGCTGGAACTGCCGGACGGGATGGGGGCCTGGGTGCACCAGCTGCCGGTGGTGCGGCTGTCGCAGGAGGCCGCGGCCGGGGTGCTGCGCGCGGGGCGCGGGCGGCGGGCGGCGCGGGCGCGGCGGCGGGCTCCGGCGCGGGGCGGGCGCCGGCGTGGGCGCGGTCGCGGGATCCGGCGCGCAAGCGGGCGCCGGCTCGGGCTCCGGGGCGCGCGACGAGCTGCTCGCGCTGGGCGCCGCCTCCGCTGGCGCTGCGGGTGCTCGCCCCGCTGGGGCGGCGCGTGCCTCGGACGGGGCGGGGACGGCTCCTGGAGCACGCCCTGGACCTGGCCTACGCCCGCCTCCCCGAGGAGCGGCGCCGGCTGCTGCGCCGGCTGACCCTGGCCGGGCGGGTCTCGCTGGGCGCGTCGGCGGCGGCCGCGCTGACCGGCGCCGACCGGGTGGAGGCCGGGCGGCTGCTGCGCGAGCTGGCGCAGGCGGGCCTGCTGGACCTCGTACGCGGCGAGCGGTACCGGATGCACGACGCGGTGCGCGCGTACGCGGCGGCGCGGCTGGCGGCGGACGAGGACCGGGCGGAGGCGGCGGCGGCCCACGAGCGGCTGATCCGCGACTACGCGAAGCTCGCGGACTCGGTGATCCGGATGGTCGACGGGAAGATGTCGACGCGCGCGAACCACTTCGGGGGCCACGGCTTCGCCTCCCTCGACGCGGCGCTGCGCTGGCTGGACGACGAGTCGAGCTTCATCACGGCGGCGCTGCGCCACTCGGAGGGCGTGGACCAGCAGGCGGTCCTGGACCTGCTGGGCGCGCTGTGCGACTTCTGCCTGCTGCGCGGGGACCTGTACCGGCTGGGCGAGATCAACGAGCTGGTGCGGGCGGTGGGGGCCGTGGGCGCGGGGGGCCAGGACCGGCTGAACCGTTCGGTGCAGTGGCGTACGGGCATCGCGGCGCGCCAGCTGGGCGATCTGGACAAGGCGCGCACCACCCTGGCGTCGGTGGTCGACCAGTACCGGGAGGCCGAGCAGGACGCGGGTGCGGGGATGGCGCTGATCTCGCTGGGCATCACGCTGCACCACCAGGGGAACCTGCGGGAGGCGGCGGCCCGCATCCGGGAAGCGCTGGTGTTGCAGGAGCCGCAGGAGCTGGCGGGCGACCGGGCGTGGGGGCTGCACGCGCTGGCGGCGGTGGAGCGCGATCGGGCGCACCTGGCGGAGGCGCTGGCGCTGCTGGAGCAGTCGTTGGCCCTGCACCGGGAGAGCGAGAGCGTGCACGGCGAGGCGTGGGCGCACTTCCAGCTGGGCCAGGTGTACCTGCGCACGGGCGAGCCGGCGCGGGCGGAGGCGGAGCTGCTGCGGGCCTTGGAGCTGTACGGGCGCACCCGCGACGACCGGGGCGAGGCCTGGGCGCTGACCCAGTTGGGCCGTGCCCGGGTGGTCGACGGGGATCCGGCGACGGCGTTGGAGCGGCTGCGCGAGGCGCTGGGGCGCCACCGGCTGGCGGAGGACGCGCGCGGTGAGGCGTGGACGCTGTACTACGTGGGCCAAGCGCTGGAGGAGGGCGGCGAGCCGGACCGGGCGGTACGGGAACTGGAGCGGGCCCGGACGATGTTCTCCCGGATGCGGGACGTGTACGGGCTGGCGCACGCCCGCCACCACTCGGGCCGCGTCACGCGCGACCTCGGGGCGGCGCGTACGGGGAACCTGCGCAACTCCGGCTTCGCCCGGCAGCTGCTGACGGACGCGCGGGCGGACTTCCGGCGGGTCGGCTTGGCGCACGGGGAGGCGTGGACCTGCCTGGAGCTGGCGGTGGTGGACGCGGGCAACGGGCGGGTGGCGCCGGCGGTCGGGCTGTGCGAGGAGGCGACCCGGCTGTTCGCCTCCTACCGGGACCGGCGCGGTGAGGACTGGGCGCGTTTCCTGCGCTGCACGATGCTGCCGTACGCCGAAAGCGCCGCGGGCGCGGCGGGCGGAGCGGGCCCGGCGGGCGCGACCCCCGATGAGGCGCGCGCGGAGCTGGAGCGGCTGGCGGCGGCCGGTCATCCGCTGCGCGACGCCCGGCTGGAGGACTGCCTGGAGACCTACGGGGTGGTCCTGGCGCGGGGGGTGGACCCGGCGGAGGGCTGGCAGGCGTGGCGGCTGGGCCTGGTCCCGAACCTGCACTCGCAGGAGATCATGGGCGTGCCGGTGCCGCCGCCGGCCCCCTGAGCCGCACCCGGCGGGGCGGCGGCGGGCACACCGAGGCCGCCGCCGCCGCACACCCCGGCGGTCGGCCGGAGGGGCGGCAGGGGGCGACGTACGCGGGAGCCGGCTACGGGGCCGGGGTGCCCTTGGCCGCCGGGGCCGCGGCGGCCGGTTCGGGGGCCTCCTCGAAGTCCACCCGCCCCATGTGCCGGTTCATCGACTTCATCAGGCCCCAGACGCCGACGGCGAGGACCGCGAACACGACGAACCCCAGGAGTCCGGGGGTCACCTTGTTCTTGTCGAAGGTGTCGGCGGCCAGCGGAAGGAACTGGGTGATTGCTGCCTGCGTAGCGCTCATGGCTAAGCATTCTCCCGGATGCCCGCGAAGAGGTCGGACTCGGGGAGGGAGGTGTCGACGAGCGACTTCGCGAGCTCGTACTCCTCCGTGGGCCAGACCTCCTTCTGGATCTCCATCGGGACGCGGAACCAGCCGCCGTCGGGGTCGATCTGCGTGGCGTGCGCGATGAGCGCCTTGTCGCGGATCTCGAAGAAGTCCGCGCACGGCACGTGGGTGGTCAGGGTCCGCTCCTTGCGCTCGAACTCCTTCCACCGCTCCAGCCACTCCCCGTAGGGGGACTCCATGCCGCGCGCGAGGAGCGCCTCGTGCAGGGCGATGGTGCGCGGCTTGTTGAAGCCCTGGTTGTAGTAGAGCTTCTGCGGCTGGTACGCCGGGCCGAACTCGGCCTCCGGGAACTTCTCGGTGTCGGCCGCGCCGTCGAAGGCGACCATCGAGATCTTGTGGGTCATGATGTGGTCGGGGTGCGGGTAGCCGCCGTTCTCGTCGTACGTGGTGATGACCTGCGGCCTGAAGGCGCGGATCTTCTTCACCAGCTCGCCGGCGGCCTCGTCCACATCCGCGAGGGCGAAGCAGCCCTCGGGCAGCGGCGGCAGCGGGTCGCCCTCGGGCAGGCCGGAGTCGACGTAGCCGAGCCATTCCTGCTCGATGCCGAGGATCTGGCGCGCCTCGTCCATCTCCTTGGCGCGGACCTCGTGGATGTTCTCCTCGATGTACTTGTCGCCCTGGAGCTTGGGGTTCAGGATGGAGCCGCGCTCACCGCCGGTGCAGGTGACGACGAGCACGGGCACCCCCTCGGACACGTACTTGGCCATGGTGGCCGCGCCCTTGCTCGACTCGTCGTCGGGGTGGGCATGGACGGCCATCAGTCGAAGCTGCTCGGTCAAGACAGGATCCTCTGCGAATCGGGCGCGACGGGTCGGCTTCTATAGTGACGCCTCCCTCCGACAAACGACGAAGGGGATTTCCCCCGCGGGGCCCCGACCCTCGAGCCGGCGTCGTGCGACTCTCCAGCCCGTCGGGAGGCCCTTCGGGAGGGAAGCCCGATTCCTCCCCCGCCGGGGCGCCGTGACATGCTCCCTGTACCAGGCGACCGGAGCGGCGGGGGAAGCCTCCGGCCCCGCGGAGAGGAACGATCATGAGCGCGGTACGCGAAGGGCTCCCCGAGGGCCGCTACGGCCGCTCCGCGGAGGAGCGTGCGGATCGCGGGCTGAAGATCGTCGGTTCGGTGCTGGGCGTCGGCCTGCTGGCCCTGGTCGGGTGGATCGGCTGGGACTACGTGGGCGGGCAGTCCGTCAGCGCCGAGGTGATCAAGTTCCAGGTCGTCTCCGACAGCGAGGTCAAGGTGCACCTGGAGGTCCGCAAGGACGCCTCGGTGACCGGGGTGTGCACGCTCAGCTCGCAGGACGAGGGCCACGGCGAGGTGGGTCGCGCCGATTTCACCTTCGACCAGCGCCAGAGCCGCGTGGACGAGCTCGTCACCCTGAAGACCACCGGTCGCGCGACCATGGTCGAACTGATCGCCTGCCGGCCGACCACCACCGCCCGCTGAGCCCGTGCGGCCACCCGCCTGCTCGACGGGCCGCGAGATCAAGCCCGGCGATCGAGCCGCGAGATCAAGCCGGGCGATCAAGAGAGCATCGTCATGCATGCACGTGCGTGTGCATCCGCCAGATCACCACCCTCGCCACCGCCTCGACCGCCTCCGCCAGACCCCGGCCTCCTCCGACTCGCCCGGCGCCTCGGAGTCCCCGCTGACCCGGGCGCAGAAGTACGTACAGAAGTTCGCGTCGTGCGAGAACATGAGCACGGATCCGAAGGACCCCCGGCTGCCCCGGACGGAATTCACGACCGTCGGGAAGTGGGGGGTCACCGAGCGCGGCGTGTGCACCGACAGGACCGGGAACGGCGAGATCGTCTTCTACATCACCCCGGACATGAAGGCCTTCCAGCAGGGCTACAAGGACCACACGGCGGCGCAGCTCGCGGCGGGCAACGAAGGGTACGGCCTGAGCAGCCGCGTGATCGTCGGGAAGGACTTCGCGGTCACGCCGACGAAGACCAAGACCGCCGTGGCCCTCGTCGCCTCGGACCTGCGCGTCCTGAGCTGCAATGTGTCCTTCTTCCCGCCCGACGGCTACCACCGGGAGAAGGCGCTGGTCGAGGGCTGCGGGCTCGGCGACTTCGTCAACAGCGAGGACGGTGACGGCAGCCCCAACTACGAGGTCCCGCGCGACCCCGCCACGGAGGGTCCGGAAAAGCCCGGTCAGCCCGCCACCGGCAGCCTCGGGCTGGCCTCCGCCGGAAGCCTCGCCGAGCTGAGGAAGCTCGTCGGCCACTCCGTCGACTGCACGAAGATGTCCACCGAGGACGCCGCCGTCGAGTCGATCGACTACAAGCCGGTGGTCCAGGGCGACCCGCGCGCCTGGGGCGTCAAGGAGCGCGCGGTCTGCGGCAACCTCGCCGGGGCGCAGCGCGCGCACGACCTGAACTGGCTGGACGTGGTCTCCGACATGCGGACGCTGCAGACCAGGGCCAAGGCGGCGCAGCTGGCCGACCTGAAGGACGACGGACGCCTCCTGGCCACCGGGAGCAAGCTGCTGGTCGGCACCAACGTCGCCGTGGAGACCAACAGCAAGTCCGTCCGCCACGGTCTCTACCAGCAGCAGTTCCTCTACCTGAACTGCGAGCGCGGTTTCAGCGCGCCGGCCGGGTACCGGTTGGAGCAGTCGCTGGTCGAGGGGTGTGTTCTCACCAATTTCGAGCGCTGACTCCGTCAGCCGGATCCCTCTGGCCACACGGGTGCCACGAGCCCCGGGCGGGGACGATGACACACTTCATACACAGGGTGTCCTCCCCCTTTTCTTCCCGAATTGTTAGGCTCGTGGTTTCGCCCGCCGCTGGCGGCCTTGTAGTCCCCTGTACCGACGAGGAGCACCCGTGACCCAGACGAGCGAGAACGTCACCTGGCTGACCCAGGCGGCGTACGACCAGCTGAAGGCCGAGCTGGACTACCTCTCTGGTCCCGCCCGCACGGAGATCGCCATGAAGATCGCGGCCGCCCGTGAGGAGGGTGACCTGCGCGAGAACGGCGGTTACCACGCGGCCAAGGAGGAGCAGGGCAAGCAGGAGCTTCGGGTGCGCCAGCTCACGCAGCTCCTGGAGAACGCGAAGGTCGGCACCGCGCCCGCGTCGGAGGGCGTGGTCGCCCCCGGCACCCTCGTCAAGATCGCCTTCGACGGCGACGAGGACGACACGCTGGAGTTCCTGCTGGCCTCCCGCGAGTACGCCTCCTCGGACTTCGAGACCTACTCCCCGCAGTCCCCCCTGGGCAGCGGCGTGAACGGCAAGAAGGTCGGCGAGGACGCCCAGTACGAGCTGCCGAACGGCAAGAAGGCCACGGTCAGGATCCTGGACGTCAAGCCCTTCGCCGGCTGATCACCCTCCCCGAAGGCCCCCGTCGGAACCGGTTCCGACGGGGGCCTTCGCGTGGGCGGGGGCGGGGTCAGGCCGTCGCCGAGCGGTACTTGCGGACCGCGAGGGTGCGGAAGACGGCGATGATCAGCAGGGACCAGAGCACGGACGCCCAGATCGGGTGCTGCATGGGCCAGGCCTCCGGGACGGGGTAGCCCGGGGGGAGGTTGCCGAAGAGTTCGCGGGCCGCCTGGACGGTGGCGCTGAAGGGGTTCCACTCCGCGACGTGCCGCAGGAAGGTCGGCATGTTGTCGGAGGGGACGAAGGCGTTCGAGATGAACGTCAGCGGGAAGAGCCAGATCAGGCCGCCCGAGGTGGCCGCCTCCGGGGTGCGTACCGACAGGCCGATCAGGGCGCCGATCCAGGAGAAGGCGTAGCCCAGCAGGAGCAGCAGGGCGAAGCCGGCGAGGACCTCGCCGAAGCCGGTGTGGGTGCGCCAGCCGACGATCAGGGCGACGACGGCCAGGACGATCACGGTCAGGGTGGTCTGGACGAGGTCCGCGAGGGTGCGGCCGGTCAGGACGGCGCCGCGGGCCATGGGCAGGGAGCGGAAGCGGTCGATGAGGCCCTTGTGCATGTCGTCGGCGATGCCGGCGCCCGCGCCGGCGGTGGCGAAGGTGACGGTCTGGGCGAAGATGCCGGCCATCAGGAACTCGCGGTAGGCGGCCGGTGAGGTGCTGCCGCCGACGCTGATGGAGCCGCCGAAGACGTAGCTGAAGAGGACGACGAACATGACCGGCTGAATGACCCCGAAAATGATCATTTCGGGTATTCGGGACATGCGGATCAGGTTCCGCTGGGCGATGACCAGGGAGTCCTTGACGCCCTGGGCGATGCCGCCGCGCGGTCGAGGGGCGGCCGGCCGCGGGGCCACGTGGGTGTCGGTGGTCATTTCTTCGCTTCCCCCTTGCGCTGCGCGTCGCCGTTGCCGGCGTCGCCGTTCTCGTCCGCCGGCCGCTCCGCCGCGTGGCCCGTGAGGGAGATGAACACGTCGTCGAGGGTGGGGCGGCGCAGGGCGATGTCGTCGATCTCGATGCCCCGGCCGTCGAGTTCCCGGATGACCTCGGCGAGCAGCTTGGCCCCGCCGGTCACGGGGACGGTGAGCTTGCGGGTGTGTTCCTCGACGGTGGTCTCGCCCTTGCCGAAGCCGGCGAGGACCTCGCGCGCGGTGGCGATGTGGCCGCGTTCGTGGACGACGACCTCGACGCGTTCGCCGCCGGTACGGGCCTTGAGCTGGTCGGAGGTGCCCCGGGCGATGACCTTGCCGTGGTCGACCACGCAGATGTCGTGGGCGAGGCGGTCGGCCTCCTCCAGGTACTGGGTGGTGAGCAGCAGGGTGGTGCCGCCCGCGACGAGTTCCTCGATCACGTCCCACAGAGCCTGTCGGTTGCGGGGGTCGAGGCCGGTGGTGGGCTCGTCCATGAACATCACGGGAGGGCGGACGACGAGGGCGGCGGCGAGGTCGAGGCGCCGGCGCATGCCGCCGGAGTAGGTCTTGGCGGTGCGGTCGGCGGCGTCGGCGAGGTTGAAGCGCTCCAGGAGTTCGACCGCGCGGGCCTTGGCCGCCTTGCCGGACATCTGGTAGAGCCGGCCGACCATCTGGAGGTTCTCGCGGCCGGTCAGGTACTCGTCGACGGCGGCGAACTGGCCGGAGAGGCCTATGGAGCGACGGACGTCGTTGGGGTGTTTGAGGACGTCGATTCCGGCGACGACGGCTCTGCCGCTGTCGGGCTGGAGGAGGGTGGTCAGGACGCGTACGGTCGTGGTCTTGCCGGCGCCGTTGGGGCCGAGGAGCCCCAGCACGGTGCCTTCGGGGACATCGAGGTCCACGCCGTCCAGAGCCCGTACGTCGCCGAAGGTCTTCACGAGGCCTTCGGCGTAGATGGCGCCTGGCATTTGGATACTCCCGTGTACGAAGCGAAACGAACTGAAACGAAGCGAATCGACTTGAAAGGGGTACGTTCCCGCGCAAAGCCTAGGGTTGCCGGGCGGGTTTTCGCCCGGCGATTACGGACCGCGCCTACGAGCCCATCATCCGGTACCCCGCCCCGTGCAGCCGCCGCGTCACCTGCGCGCAGTGCTCGGGGCCCTTCGTCTCCAGGTGCAGTTCCACCTCGACCTCGGTGAGCCCGAGGCTCGGGTCGGTCCGTACGTGACTGACGTCCAGCACGTTCGCGTCCGCCACCGACAGCAGCCCCAAGAGCCCCGCCAGCGCCCCCGGCCGGTCCGCCACGCGCACCCGCAACGACAGGTAACGGCCCGCCGCCGCCATGCCGTGCCGCAGGACGCGCTGGAGCAGCAGCGGGTCGACGTTGCCGCCGGACAGGACGGCGACCACCGGCCCGCCCCCGTACAGCTCGGGCTCGCTCAGCAGGGCGGCGACGGGGCTGCACCCGGCCGGCTCCACGACGAGCTTGGCCCGCTCCAGGCAGAGCAGCAGCGCGGACGACAGCGCGCCCTCGGACACCGTGCGAACGTCGTCCAGCAGTTCCCCGATGATCGCGAACGGGACGTCGCCGGGGCGGCCGACCTTGATGCCGTCGGCCATCGTGCTCGGATTGTCGATGGACACCGGGTGCCCGACCCGCAGCGAGGGCGGGTACGCGGCCGCGCCCGCCGCCTGCACGCCGATCACCTTCACGTCCGGGCGCAGCGCCTTCACGGCGACGGCGATCCCGGCGGCGAGCCCGCCGCCGCCGATACCGACGACGATGGTGCGCACCTCGGGGCACTGCTCCAGGATCTCCAGGCCGACCGTGCCCTGACCGGCGATGACGTCGCGGTGGTCGAAGGGGTGGATGAACACCGCGCCGGTCCGCTCGGCGTACTCCTGGGCGGCGGCCAGGGTCTCGTCGACGACCTCCCCGTGCAGGCGCACCTCGGCGCCGTACTCCTCGGTGGCGGCCACCTTCGGCAGCGGCGCCCCGACGGGCATGAACACCGTCGAGCGGACGCCGAGCAGCGAGGAGGCGAGGGCCACGCCCTGCGCGTGGTTGCCCGCGCTCGCCGCGACCACGCCGGCGGCGCGCTGCTCGGGGCGCAGGCCGGCGATGCGCACGTAGGCGCCGCGCAGCTTGAAGGAGCCGGTCCGCTGGAGGTTCTCGCACTTGAAGTGGACCGGAGAGCCGGTGAGGGCCGAGAGGTGCCGGCTGCCTTCCATGGGGGTCACCCGGGAGACGCCCGACAACATCTTCTGCGCTCCCCTGACGTCGTCGAGGATCACCTGGGGGACGGGCTGGGGCACGCGGTAGTTCATGCGGCCAGTCTCGCAGCCTCCGCCGATCACGGCTCAGGGGCGAAATCCCGCCATCTCGGACGGCTCGGGCGCGGCGCCCGCGCGGCGTCGGTGCGGCCCGCGGGGTGGCCCGTATCAGTTCTCAAACGCGGCGTACGAGCCGCCGTGCGTCCGCGTACTCTGTCCCCCAACCTGTCGACCCCATGCGAAGAGAGCCCACGGCCATGCCCTCCATCCCGGCCAGTTCCGACCTGCCCGCGGCGGCCGAAGCGCCCGCCGGATCCGGTCTCCTCGACGCGCTCCAGCACCAGGTGGCGGTCTTCGCCCGGCGCGCCGAGCAGACCCGCCTGGGCGGTGTCGGCCAGGCCCGCAACTCGATGGACCGCGCCGCGTACCTGCTGCTGAACCGGCTCGACCTGGAAGGCCCGATGGGCGTGAAGGCGCTGGCCGGCGGGATGGGCATCGACTCCTCGACCGTGACCCGGCAGGTCGCGCCGCTGGTGGACGCCGGGCTCGTCAAGCGCACCTCGCACCCCGAGGACGGCCGGGCCGTCGTCCTCGCGCTGTCCCCGCGCGGGCTGGCCCGGCTGGAGGAGGTCCGCTCCTCGCGGCGGGAGCTGATGGCGCGGGTGACGGCGGGCTGGGACGAGGCGGAGCGCGAGGCGTTCACCTCGCTGCTGACCCGCTTCAACCTCTCGCTGTCGGAGCTGATGTCCGCCGCCTCCGAGGGCGGCCCGGCCTCCTGAACCGGCCTGGTCCACACGACCCGGCCCGACCCCGAACCCGACCCCGAACCCGACTCCGAACCCGCTGATCCCGCCGTGTCCGACCCCTTGAGGGGGTGGCGGCACCGGCCCCACCATGGGTGCCGTGGACCGGCGTTCGGGGCGAGACCCGGAGTTCGAGGCCTTCGTCGCGGGTGCGGCGGGGCGGCTGCTGTACGTCGCGATCCTGCTGACCGCCGAGCCCGCCGACGAGGCGCCCGTCGCGCGCCGGCTCCTCGCGGGCGCGCTGGCCCGTACGTACGCGCACTGGGCGCGGCTGCGCGGGGACGACCCGTACGACCGCACGCGCCAGGAGCTGTGCACCGCGTACGCCCGGGGCGCGTGGCGGCTGCCGGGCGGTACGGGGGTGTTGGCGCCGCTGAGCCCGCTGGAGCGGCTGGTGGTGGTGCTCCGGATCCACGAGGGGGTCGCGGAGGAGGTCACGGCGGCGCAGTTGGGACTGCCGCCCGAGCGGGTCGAGGCCATCCGCAACCGGGCGGTGGCGATACTGCGGGGCCTGCGCGCGGCCGGCGCGGCCCCGGCCCCGGACACCCGTCGAGGCGCCGCATGAGCCCCTACGACCGAAAGGAAGCGCAGGTCAGGGAGCTGATGGCGGGCCCGCAGCCGGCGGTCCCGGCCGGTCTGGCGGCGGCTGCCGCCACGCACGGGCGGCGGCTGCTGCGCCGCCGCCGGGCCCTGCGCCGGTTCGGGTGGAGCGTGTTGTGGGCGGCGGCGGTGGCCTTCACCGTGTGGGCCGCCCTGACCCGGCCGTGGGTGACGCCGCCGAGCGACGTCTCCCCGCCCCTGGAGGGCTGGTAGCCGCTCCGGGGACGGGGATGTTTCCCCTGGGCCGTCTCTTCCGGATCTTGCCTCGCCCGCGTCGCCCGGTACCGCACCTCGCCGCGTTGTCGCGGCGCCCGAGGACGTCCGGTCATCGGGAGCCGCTCCGCCTTGCGATGCACGGCACCGGACAACGCGGGCTTGACCGGCAAGATCCGAAAGAGACGACCTAGCCGAGGGCCTGGGTGAGGTCCGCGATCAGGTCGTCGGCGTTCTCGATGCCGACGGAGAGGCGGATCAGGTCCGCCGGGACCTCCAGGGCCGAGCCGGCGACCGAGGCGTGCGTCATGCGGCCCGGGTGCTCGATGAGGGACTCGACGCCGCCCAGGGACTCGCCCAGGGTGAAGAGCTTCGCGCGGTTGCAGACCTCGACCGCCGCCTCCTCGCCGCCCTCGACCTGGAAGGACACCATGCCGCCGAAGTTGCGCATCTGCTTGGCGGCGACCTCGTGGCCGGGGTGCTCGGGCAGGCCCGGGTAGAGGACCTTGGTGACCTTGGGGTGCCGCTTGAGCACCTCCACGATCTTCGCCGCGTTCTCCGCGTGCCGGTCCATGCGCACCGCGAGCGTCTTGATGCCCCGCAGCACGATCCAGGAGTCGAAGGGGCCGGCGACGGCGCCCATCGCGTTCTGGTGGTAGGCCAACTCCTCGCCGAGCGCCTCGTCGGCGGTGACCAGGGCGCCGCCGACGACGTCGGAGTGGCCGCCCATGTACTTGGTCAGCGAGTGCACGACCACGTCGGCGCCGAGCGCCAGGGGCTGCTGGAGGTAGGGGGAGGCGAAGGTGTTGTCGACGACCAGCTTCGCCCCGGCGGTGCGGGCGATGTCGGCGACCATGGCGATGTCGGTGATGCCGAGCAGCGGGTTCGAGGGGGTCTCGACCCAGATCAGCTTGGTCTTCGGGGTGAGGGCGGCCCGTACGGAGTCGGCGTCGGAGGTGTCGGCCACCGACCACTCGACGCCCCAGCGGGAGACGACCTTCGCGAAGAGGCGGAAGGTGCCGCCGTAGGCGTCGTTCGGGATGACCACGTGGTCGCCCGGTACGAGCAGCGTACGCAGCAGGCAGTCCTCGGCGGCGAGCCCGGACGCGAAGGCGAGGCCGCGCCGGCCGCCCTCCAGCGCCGCGAGGTTCTCCTCCAGCGCGGTGCGGGTCGGGTTGGCGCTGCGGCTGTACTCGTAGCCGCCGCGCAGACCGCCCACGCCGTCCTGCTTGTACGTGGACACCTGGTAGATCGGGGGGACGACCGCGCCGGTCAGCGGGTCCGCCGTGTTGCCCGCGTGGATCGCGCGGGTCTCGAAGCTCTGGTGCTCGTGGCTGTCGTCGCTCATGGGCAGATGCT
Source organism: Streptomyces sp. RerS4 (assembly GCF_023515955.1). Classification (GTDB taxonomy): domain Bacteria; phylum Actinomycetota; class Actinomycetes; order Streptomycetales; family Streptomycetaceae; genus Streptomyces. The sequence goes on along the minus strand of NZ_CP097322.1, from coordinate 4,508,609 downwards.
ATGCCCCGCCGGCGCCGGGTTCCTCTCCTGGGCGGAGGGCCCTTGCCAGCCTTGCCATTGGCATTTCCCCCGCCGCGTCTGGTTCGCTTGAGCCATGGAGATTCTCTCGGTCCTGACGGGGCTCGGCATGATCGCGGTCCTGGTCGCCTTCTTCGTACGGGCCAGACGTGGCGGCGGCGGCATCCGCCAGGTGATGCCCGGCAGCCCCGACGCCGCCGACCCGGCGAACTACGGGTTCATACGGGAAGAGGAGCTGGACATCCGGCTGCCCGGCCCGGACCAGGACTTCCTGGACGCGCTGGGCAACGTCCAGCGCAGCGGCCGGTGGCAGGCGGCGTCCGCCCTGCTGGCGGGCACCCCGAAGGAGGGCGAGCTGCGCTGGCAGCGCGTGCAGTGCTTCGGCGGCGCGGCGGCGCTGGAGCTCGTACGGCAGCCCGGGGCCGGGGCGCAGTGGCTGAAGGCGTGGCGACTGGAGGCGGAGAAGGACCCGGGCGGCGCCCAGGTGCACGCGGAGCTGCTGGTGCAGCAGGCGTGGCGGGCCTCGGGCGGCGTCGGTACGACCGACCACCGGATCATCGTCGAGGAGGCGCTGGAGGCCTGCCGCAAGGCGGCGCTGCTGGCGCCGGGCGACCCGGTCCCGTTCATCACCGAGCTGGCCATCGCGCGGGCGCTGCACTACCCGGAGGCGGAGTTCGACGTGCTGTGGGCGAAGGTCATGGACCTGGCCCCGGACCACATGGGCGCGCACCTGGCGGCCCTGCAGTACTGGTGCGAGAAGTGGCACGGCTCGCGGGAGCAGGCCGACGCCTTCGCGCACGCGGCGGCGGCGCGGGCTCCGCGCGGTTCGCTGCTGGCGGCGCTGCCGCTGTTCGCGGTGCACGAGCACCTGCCCGAGGTGAACTTCGTCAGCAGCTTCTGGCAGAGCGAGGTCGTCACGCGGGCGGTCGAGGGCGCTCTCTACGCGGTGCACCAGGCCCGGCCGGACGACCCGATGCTGGCGCACGTACGGCACATGCTGCTGGCGTTCCTGGTGAACATGGAGCGGTGGGCCGAGGCGATGGAGCAGGTCCGGTTCGTGGACGGCTACGTGGGCGCGCTGCCGTGGTCGGCGGGCGCCGAGCCGGCCGCCGCGTACGCGGTGTACCGGGCGCTGGCGGTGGCCGGGTACGAGGCGAACGGCGGCTCGCCGGCGACGCTGCCGCGCTGAGGCGGGGCCTCGCCGGGGCCGGGCCGGCGTCCGTGTCCCCCGCCCCCCGCAGCTTTGGCCAATAAAGTTGCCGTAAGTGACTTCGAGGGCGCATGATCCGGCGGTGATCGTCAACCGCGCCTCTCGCGCGCTCGCCTCCCGCTGGGTCCGCACCCGCTTCGACCCGGCCGCCTTCGGCCTCGTCCCCCGTGCGGCGCTCGACCCGCGCGCCGCCGGACCCGAGACCGACCCGAGCCGCAAGGCGGAGCACCAACGGGTGGCCGACGCCGCCTTCGACGGCGAGTGGCGCGAGCCCGCCGCCTACGTCCGCGCCGCCGGCAGCGACTGGGACGCGCGCTGGAGCCGCCTCGAACTGCTGGTCGCCATCGCCGGCAACGACGACCGCTGGCTCGCCGACTGGCGCACGGCCGAGCCCGCCGACGGCGACGCCGCGACCGTCCACGCCTCCCTGCTGCTGCACCAGGCGTGGGCGGTGCGCGGATCCGCCTACGCCCGGGACGTGCCCGAGGAGAACATGCGGCGCTTCCGGGCCGGGCTGCCCGCCTCCATGGCCGCCGCCCAGCGCGCGGCCGAGCTGGCGCCCGAGGACCCGGGACCCTGGGCCGTCATGATCACGGTCGCGCGGGCCCTGTCGTACTCGCACAGCGAGTTCGCCGACCTGTGGCGCAACCTCGTCCGGCGGGCCCCGCACCACACGGGCGCGCACTGGCAGGCCCTGCAGTTCTGGTGCGCGAAGTGGCACGGCTCCGACCAGCTGATGATCGAGTTCGCCGAACGGGCCGTGGCCTCGGCCCCGCCCGGGAGCCTCCTGCCCGGGGTCTACCTCCACGCGCTGGACGAGCTGCGCACCAAGGGCGCCCTCCGCTCGGCGCGCCACCGCGCCGTCCTCGCGGACGTCGCCGCCCGGCTGGACGCCGTGGCGCCCGACCGCGAGGGCCTGGCGCGCCTGCGCCACCTGCTCGCGCACCGCCTCGGCGAGGCCGGGCTGTACGAGGCCGCCCTCGACCGGTTCCGGCAGATCGGCCCGTACTGCGGCGCCGAGCCCTGGACCTCCGACCCGGCCGGCCCGGAGGCCGCCTTCGACCACGCCCGCGGCCTCGCGGCCCACGGCGCCCGCAAAAACGCCACGTCCTGACGAAACCGGTACCCCACCTCGTGATGATCTTCCTTCTCGTGCTCGGCGCGCTGCTGCTCGCGGCCGCCCTGTACGTCGCCCGCGGCTTCTACCTCATCGCCAAGGCACAGCGCCTGACCGCCCGCACCGCCGCCTACGAGGCCGAGGCCGCGCACCTGAACGCGGAGGCCGCCCAGCTGAACGCGGAAACCGCCGAGCTGGAGGCGCGCACGGCCGCGCGGCAGGAGGAGGCGAAGGCCACCAAGGCCGCGGCGGCCGTCGCCCTGGGCTTCGTACCCGAGCACGAGCTCGACGCCACCCGCCCCGGGCCGCTGTCGACCGAGCGGCGCGAAGTCCTCGACGCCGTGCACACCGGGGACTGGGAGACCGGCGCGGCGTACATCGAGGCGGCCGGCAAGGACTGGGAGGAGCGCTGGCAGCGCGTCGTCGCCCTGGCCGACTTCGCCGCCGACGAGGACGGGAACGACGCCTGGCTGCACGCCTGGCGCGCGGCCCGGCCCACCGACCCCACCGCCGCCGTCGTGAACGCCCACTTCGCGGTCCAGACGGCCTGGAACGCGCGCGGCGCCAAGCGGGCCCGGTACACCACGCAGGAACAGTTCCGGCAGTTCCACCAGCTGATCGCCGACGCCCAGCGGGCCACCCACGTGGCCCAGGGCCTCGCCGACCCGGCCGACCCGCTCCCGTACGTCGCCGAACAGGCGATCGGGATGGGAATGGGCTACTCGCACGAGCGCTACGGCGCCCTGTGGCAGGAGATCACCGCGCGCGCCCCGAAGCTGCTGTTCGCGCACACCAACGCCCTCCAGTACTGGTGCCAGAAGTGGCGCGGCTCCCACGAGGAGGCCCTCGCGTTCGCCCGCGCGTCGGCCGCCGCCGGGGCGCCCGGCGAGCTGATGACGCTGCTGCCGCTCATCGCGTACTTCGAGCAGGAGTCGCACGAGGACGACATCGTCATCGAGACCTGGTACCGGCGTCCGGAGGTCGTCGCCGCCACCGACGCCGCCCTGCAGGACCTGGCCGACGCCGACCCGGACCACCCGGGCGTGGTGTGGATCCGGCACATGCTCGCGTACTTCCTGTTCTGGCAGGACCGGGACGCGCAGGCCGTCGAACAGTTCCGGCACATCGACGGGTACATCGGCTCGATGCCGTGGACGTACCACGGCGAACCGCGCAAGCGCTACACCTACGCCCGTGACTGGGCCGTGGACGTGGCCGTACCGGGCGCCTGAGGCCGTACGGGGAAAACCCGGGCGGGCGGGGAAAACCCGGGCGGGCGGGGAATCCTGGGCCGCCCCCGCCCGTTGAGACTCCCACAAGGAGGGAATCCCCATGTTCTCGTACCGCCGCACGCCCGAGCTCCCCACCCGCGAGGAGGCCCTGCCGGGCCGCGCGCAGGCGCAGTTCTCGCTGCCGGAGCGCCACACGGTCCTCGGCAACCCGCTCGCCGGCCCCTATCCCGCGCACCTGGAGGTGGCCGACTTCGGTCTGGGCTGCTTCTGGGGCGCGGAGCGCAAGTTCTGGCAGACCCCGGGGGTGTGGACCACCCTGGCCGGCTACCAGGGCGGCTACACGGAGAATCCGACGTACGACGAGGTGTGCTCGGGCCAGACCGGCCACACGGAGGTCGTCCGCGTGGTCTTCGACCCGTCGCTGGTCTCCTACGAGAGCCTCCTGAAGCTCTTCTGGGAGTCCCACGACCCCACCCAGGGCTTCCGTCAGGGCAACGACGTCGGCACCCAGTACCGCTCGGCGGTCTACACCCACTCCGCCGCCCACCAGGCGGCCGCCGAGGCCTCCCGCGACTCCTATCAGAAGGTCCTCACCGCCTCGGGCTACGGCGACATCACCACCGCCGTCCTCCCGGCCGCCGACCGCCCCTTCTGGCCGGCGGAGGCGTACCACCAGCAGTACCTCGACAAGAACCCGGGCGGCTACTGCGGCATCGGCGGTACGGGTGTCTCCTGCCCCATCGGCATAGCGACGGCCCCGGGCGAGTGACGACCCGGCCCGCCGCCCCGCTCCGACGCGCGGGGCGGCGGGTGCCGCGGGGGCGCACGGCACGGATGCTCTGGCCAGAGGTTGCCGGGGGTGGGTGGGGACCCTAGGGTCCGGGCCATGAGCATCCCCACCGAGGCGATCGGCAGCATCCCCCGATCGCCCGCGCTGCAGGCCGCCCTCGCCGACCACGCCGAAGGCCGGCTGTCCACCGACGAGCTGACGAAGTTACAGGAACGGGCGACGGCCGAGACCCTGGATCGGCTGGCGGAGTTGGGCTCCCCCGTCCTGGTCGACGGCGAGCAGGCCAAGCCGAGCTTCGTCACCTACCCCCTGGCGGGCCTGACCGGCCTCGCCCCCGACGGCGCCGTCATCCCCTTCGCCGACGGCCACACCCGCCAACTGCCCCGGCTGACGGCGGGCCCGTTCCGCTACGGGGTCCACGCGGACACCTACCTGCGCGACGCCCGCCGCCACACCGCACTGCCGGTCAAGCAGGCGGTCATCGCCCCCTCCGCCCTGAGCCTGCTCTACCCGGCCGACGGCATCGACGGCTATCCGCGCGACGCGTTCCTGCGCGACCTCACCGACGGGGCCGAGGCCGACATCCGCCGCTGCCTGGAAGCGGGCGCGCACGTCGTGCAGCTGGACTTCACCGAGGGGCGGCTGTCCCTGAAGCTCGACCCCAGCGGGGGCCTGCTCAACGACTTCGTCGCGCTCAACAACGAGGTCCTCGGCCGGTTCAGCGCGGCCGAGCGCACCCGCCTGGGCGTGCACACCTGTCCGGGTGGCGACCAGGACTCCACGCACAGCGCGGACGTCGACTACGCGGAGCTGCTGCCGCAGCTGTTCCGGTTGAAGGTCGGCAACTTCTACGTGCAACTGGCCGGCGAGCCCGACCCCGAGCGGGTGCTGCGCATCGTCGCCGAGCACCTGCCGTCCGACGCACGGGTGTTCGTCGGGGTGACAGACCCCGTCGACCCGCGCGTGGAGACGGCGGAGGAGGTACGCGACCGGGTGCTGGCCGCCGCCCGTCACATCCCGGTCGAGCAGCTCGGGACCTGCGACGACTGCGGCTTCGCCCCGTTCGCGGACGACGCCTCCACCTCCCGTGACGTGGCCTTCGCCAAGATCGAGGCCCGGCTGCGCGGCACCGCCCTGGCCTCCGAGGCCCTCGGCCTCTGACCACACGAAAAACGGCGGACGGCGGGGAGCCTTTCGAGGCTCCCCGCCGTCCGCCGGTGCGTCACATGGCGTGCGTCAGGCCGACGGGCCGGCCTTCCACTCCGCCCAGCTCATGTTCCAGCCGTTGAGGCCGTTGTCCGGCTTGATGGTCTTGTCCGGGGAGTTCACCACGGTGACCACGTCGCCGATCAGCGAGTTGTCGAAGAACCAGGCGCCGGGCTGGTTCGGGTCGCCCGCGCCCTTGGCGTCGTTCAGACCGACACAGCCGTGGCTGGTGTTGACCTTGCCGAAGATCGAGTCGGCGCCCCAGTAGTTGCCGTGGATGAAGGTCCCGGACGTGGACAGCCGCATGGCGTGCGGGACGTCCTTGATGTCGTACTCGCCCTTGCCCTCCTTGTTCGTGAAGCCCACGGTGGAGCCGTCCATCCGGGTCTCCTTGAACTTCTCGGAGATCACCATCTGGCCGTTGTACGTGGGGTTCTCCGGGGAGCCCGCCGAGATCGGGATGGTCCTGAGGACCTGGCCGTCACGGGTGACCGTCATCGTCTTGGCCTTCACGTCGACCGTGGAGACCTGGCTGCGGCCGACCTTGAAGGTGACGGTCTTGTTCTGCGCGCCGACGATGCCGGGCGCGCTCTGCACGCCCTGGAGCGCCAGCTTCAGGGTGATGGTGGAATTGGCCTGCCAGTACTGCTCCGGACGGAAGTCCAGGCGCTGGTTGCCGAACCAGTGGCCCACGACCTCCTGGCCGCTGCTGGAGCTGACGGAGATGGCCGCCTGGACCGCCTTCTGATCCTTGATCGGCTTGTTGAAGGTGATCGAGACCGGCATGCCCACGCCGACGGTCTGGCCCTCGTCCGGGACGAACGAGCCGATGAAGCTGTTCTCCGGGGAGAGGGTGGTGAAGGAGGCGTTCTCGTGGGCCTCGCGGCCGGCCTCGTCCTTCGCGGTGGCCGCGAGGGCGTACTTCGTGGAGCGCTTGAGCGCGGTGTCCGGCTTCCAGCTCTTGCCGTCGGCGGATATCTTGCCCGCGACCGCCGCGCCCTCGGACGACTTCAACTCGACCTTCGTGAGCGTTCCGTCGCTCACGGTGACGTTCGCGCCGTCGTTCAGGGCCACGTTGGCGGACCCGTCCTTCGGCGATATGACTATCTTCGCCTTGGACGCGTCCTTCGCCGCGGCGGCGTCGACCTCCGCCTGGGACTTGCCCGTCTCCGCGTTCCCCTGCGGCTTGTCGGCGCCCCCGTCGTTGCAGGCCGAAAGCATCAGTACGCCACCGAGCACGGCGGACACGGCCACGAGGGACCTTCGCCGCCGCTTGCTGTACGTCCTCACACGTCACTCCATCGTTGCCGGAAATCCCGAGGCTGCATTCCCGGGATCGGGCCGGGCAGGGGGATGAACCCCCCGCTCGTCCTGACAACGCGTTAACGGTGCGAAACGGTTCCACACGGCGTTCGAATGTGTGCAACCCCACGGTCAGGCGTTGTCGGCCTCTTCCTCGTAGTCACCATCTTCCTCGTCGAGGTCCCACTCCAGGGACTCGGGGTCGTATTCGACCGGTTCGCTGCTCCAGGACGCCTGCGCGAGTTCCACTCCGGGCAGGTCGACGACCAGGTCCGTCGGGTCGACGAGGTAGGCCAGCGCCTCCGATTCGTCTTCCCGTACGGCCGATTCGGCATGCCCGCGTTCCTCGTCCGGCATGAACTCGTCGTCCTTGATGTGGGCGAGGGCGGCGCCGGTGAGCGCGTCGGGCTCCGTCACCTCCAGCACCAAATCAACCCGAAGCCGTACGTATCGTGATGTGTCAGAAGGGTTCATACGACGGAGACTAAGCCCGAGGCGGCCCCGACTTTCCCACGACCCGCCCCTTTCACTAGCATCGCCCCACACGGCCAATTCGCTGCTGCCACAAGGGGGATCGCACCGTGTCCGCACGTCGACCGCTGCTCACCGCTCTCGGGGCGACCACCCTCCTCGCCGCCCTGTGGTTCGTCCCCTCCGCCAATGCCACGGCACCCGACCGTCCGGCGCGCGCCTCCGGCGCGTCCGACGCGCCCGCTTCCGCCAACACCGGCACCGTCACCGGCGCCGCCTACGCCTCGGACGGCGGTTCGGATTCCGGTTCGGATTCCGTTTCCTCCCCGGCTTCCTCCCCGGCCACCGTCACCCTCACGCTCGCCGACACCGGCAGCGTCGACACCACCCCCTATGTGCTGGGCGGGACGCTCTTCCTCGGCCTCGGGGCCGGCTTCGTGACCTTCTCCGTACACCGCTCCCGGACCGGCTAACGCCCGGCGAGCCCACCGAAACGACCCAGGGCCGCGCCCCCCTTCGGGGACGCGGCCCTGTGCCGTCTCTCTGTCGCTCCGTCAGGCGCTCCGTCAGGCGAGCGGACCCGTCACCGGTTCCACCGCCGCCACCAGCGCGCCCGCGCGCACGAACGCGTCGGCGGCGGCCAGGTCGGGGGCGAGGAAACGGTCCGGCCCGGGGCCCTGGACGCCCGCCGCGCGCACCGCGGCGATGGCGGCCTGGCTGGCCGGCGCGGGGGTGAGCCCGTGGCGCAGTTCGATGGCGCGGGTGGCCGCGTACAGCTCGATCGCGATGATCCGCGTCAGGTTGTCGACGGCCGTACGCAGTTTGCGCGCGGCCGACCAGCCCATGGAGACGTGGTCCTCCTGCATGGCGGAGGAGGGGATCGAGTCGGCGGAGGCGGGGACCGCGAGCCGCTTCATCTCGCTGACCAGGGCGGCCTGCGTGTACTGGGCGATCATCAGGCCGGAGTCGACGCCGGCGTCCTCGGCGAGGAACGGCGGCAGGCCGTGGCTGCGGTTCTTGTCGAGGAGCCGGTCGGTGCGGCGCTCGGCGATGGAGCCGAGGTCGGCGGCGGCGATGGCCAGGAAGTCCAGCACGTACGCGACGGGCGCGCCGTGGAAGTTGCCGTTGGACTCCACGCGACCGTCGGGCAGCACCACCGGGTTGTCGACGGCGGCGGCCAGCTCGCGGAAGGCGACGAGGGCGGCGTGCGCCATGGTGTCGCGGCCGGCACCGGCCACCTGCGGGGCGCAGCGGACGGAGTAGGCGTCCTGCACGCGGGGCGCGGACTCCTCCTGGAAGTGCCCGGTGAGCCCGGAACCCTTCAGCACGGCGGCCATGTTGGCGGCGGCGGCCGCCTGGCCGGGGTGCGGGCGGATGGCGTGCAGCTCGGGTGCGAGCACCTTCTCGGTGCCGAGCAGCGCCTCCAGGGTGAGGGCGGCGGTGATGTCGGCGGACTTGTAGAGGGTGTCGAGGTCGGCGAGGGCCATGACCAGCATGCCGAGCATGCCGTCGGTGCCGTTGAGGAGGGCGAGGCCCTCCTTCTCGCGCAGCTCCACGGGCTCGATGCGGTGCGCGGCGAGGAGTTCGCCGGCGGGGCGCACGACGCCGTCGGGGCCCTCGGCGTCGCCCTCGCCCATGAGCGCGAGGGCGCAGTGGGAGAGCGGCGCGAGGTCGCCGGAGCAGCCGAGGGAGCCGTACTCGTGGACCACGGGGGTGATCCCGGCGTTCAGGAGGTCGGCCATGGTCTGGGCGACGGAGGGGCGTACGCCGGTGTGTCCGGAGGCCACCGTCTTCAGGCGCAGGAACATCAGGGCGCGTACGACCTCCCGCTCGACGCGCGGGCCCATGCCGGCGGCGTGCGAGCGGACGATGTTGCGCTGCAGCTGCGCGCGCAGCTCGGGGCTGATGTGCCGGGAGGCGAGGGCGCCGAATCCGGTGGAAACCCCGTAGACGGGCTCGGGCTTGGCGGCGAGCGCGTCGACGATCTCACGAGCGCGGCCGAGCGCTTCGAGCGCCTCGGCGGACAGCTCGACCCGCGCGTTGCCGCGGGCGACGGCGATGACGTCCTCGGCGGTGGTCCCGGACGTTCCCACCACGACAGTGTGCATATCCATATTCAGCACCCTACGGATTGAATCCCTTCATGTCACTAGCCGGCATTGTCACGATCGAGTCGCCTCCCCACCCCTTACGCCCGCCGGCCGGGCTCTGGTCGGACACCCCCCAGGGGGTGTCTTTTGGATCAGGCCGGGCTCGCGGTGGTCGGTGCCGCGCCCTGATCCGGCCTGATCCGAAAGACACCCCTAGTGCCGCCCGCGGAAGCGCCTGCGCTCGCCCGCCGGCTCCCGCGCCGCCGCGTCGGCCAGTCGCACCACCGCCGTGTCCCGGCCCGCCACCACCGGCCGCGCGGCCCGCGCGGCCTTGGCCTTGTACTGCGCGGCGTCGGCGAGGCGGAAGAGCCGCCGCGAGGACTTCACCGGCCCGATCGGGTCGCCCGTGGAGGCGACCCCGCAGGCCACCCCCTCGCCCAATTCCAGCTCGGCGGCCCGTACGCACACCTCCTCGGTGACCCGTACCACCTGATCGGCCACCGGCCCCACGCTCACCAGACAGAACTCGTCCCCGCCCAGCCGCGCCACCAGGGCCCCCGGCAGCATCGCGCCGCACAGGCTCAGCACCGACCCGAACCGCTCCAGCAGCCGGTCGCCCGTGGCGTGCCCCAGGGTGTCGTTGACCTTCTTGAGGCCGTTCAGGTCGCACACGACCAGGCTCACCACCGCCCCGGTCCGCCGGTGCTCCTCCAGCGCCTCGTCGAGCCGCATGTCCACGGCCCGCCGGTTGGCGAGCCCGGTCAGCGGGTCGGTGAAGGCGAGCCGCCGGGCCTCCTCCAGCCGCTCGTTCTGCGCGAGCCCGGCCGCGACCACGGCCGCCAGCACCGTCGCGAACTCGGCGTCGTCCCCGTCGAAGTCGGGCAGGCCCTCGTCCCGGGCGACGTACAGCTCACCCCAGGCCCGCCCGCTGAGCACGATCGGCGCGACGACGCAGGTCCCGCGTCCGCGCCGGCGCAGGACGTCGCCCCGGCGCCCGGGGCGGTCGTCGGTCGCGCTCTCCACCCAGGCGTGCGGTCCGCCGCCGCCGACCCACCGCTCGTGGAGGAACTCGGTGATCTCCGGGAAGTCGTGCACGGGGTAGGACTCGTCCTCGGGGAACTCCTCCTCGCCGGCCCGCCGCTCGCCCTCGTTGACGAGGACCCGCAGCCGCCCGTGCTCGCGCTCCCAGGCGGAGATCGCGGCGAACGAGCCGTCCAGCGCCACCCGCGCACCGCGCGCGGCCGCCCGGACACTGTCCCGCGGCGCGCCGGCCGCCGCCATGGCCTGCGCGAGGCCCACGACGGCCCGAAGCCGCCCGTCAACTCCCATCACCCCAGGTTAGGGAGTTTTGTCCGATTCCGTACGATCAGCGCTGCGGACGATCAACGCCGCGCGGTGACCATTGCCGCGCCCCGGCCGGCCGGCGCGGCCACCCGCCCGCCCTCCGGCAGGCGCCTACTCCCCCGGCCAGTTCGGCCGGCGCTTCTCGTTGAACGCCGCCACGCCCTCCGCCCGGTCCCCGGAGAAGGCCACCGTCCGCCAGGCCGCGTCCTCGATCTCCAGCCCCGCCGCCAGGTCCATGCCGTGCCCCAGCCGCAGCGCCCGCTTGGCCGCGCGCAGCCCGACCGGGGAGTTCGCCGCCATCGCCGCCGCCAGTTCCAGGGCCCGCGTACGGTCCTCACCCGCCGGAGCCAGCGCGTCCACGAGCCCCAGGGACAGCGCCTCGGCCGCCTCCACCCGCCGCGCGGTGAAGATCAGCTCGGCGGCCCGCGCCGCCCCGACCCGGCGCGGCAGCAGCTGCGTACCGCCCCCGCCGGGGATCACGCCGACCGAGACCTCGGGGAGCCCGACCACGGCCGTCTCGTCGGCCACGATGACGTCGCAGGCCAGCGCCAGCTCGAAGCCGCCGCCCAGCGCGAAGCCGTGGACCGCCGCGACCGTCGGCATCGGCAGCTCCAGCACGCCGCCGTACGCCCCCCGGGTGGTCGGCCGCTGGCGCACCAGCTCGGCGTCGGACAGGGAATTGCGCTCCTTGAGGTCCGCGCCCACGCAGAACGCCCGCTCGTGCGTGGAGGACAGGACGACGACCCGCACCCCGGCGTCGGCGGCGAGCGCCGCGCAGGCGGCGGAGATCGAGCGGGCCATCTCCGTGGAGACGGCGTTCATCGCCTTGGGGCGGTCCAGCACCAGCTCCGCGACGACCCCGCCGTCGCCGTGCCGCCGCACCGCCACGAACTCCCCGAAACGGACCTCGTCCACAGCCACGGCACTCTCCCCGAACACAGGTTAACGAACGTTACCCGGGGATCTTAGGCTTCCGACGCGTCAGCGACCAGGGCTCCACCACACCCAGACCGCGCACCGGCCGCTGCCACATCGGCTGGAGCGCGAACCGGTACGCACCCCCGCCCTCCTCGGTCTCGGCCTCCTTCTCCGAGACCGGCGCGGCGCCCGTGCGGCCCAGCTCCTGGGCCATCGCCCCGTCCACCAGCACGGCGTCCTTCGGAGCTATCGAGGTCAACCGGCTCGCGAGGTTCACCGTCGTCCCGAAGACGTCGCCCATCCGGGTCGTCACCGTGCCGAAGGCGATCCCGACCCGCAGCTCCGGCATCTGCGGATCGGCCTCCATCGTCTCGATCAGCCGAAGCGCGATCTCCGCCGCCGTCGCCGCGTCGTCGGCGGCGTACAGGACCTCGTCGCCGAGGGTCTTGATCAGCCGGCCGCCGTGCGCGGCCACCAGGTCGGCCGAGGTCGTCTCGAAGGACTCGACCAGCTCGCCGAGCTCCTCCTCCTCCAGCCGCCGCGTGAGCCGCGTGAAGCCGACGAGGTCCGCGAAGCCGACCGCCAGGCGCCGGTCGACCATCTCCTCGTCGTCCGCGACCTGCACCACCCGCCCGGTCGCCGCCGCCAGCTGGCGGCGCCACACGTAGACGAGGAACTCCTCCAGCTCCGGCAGCAGCAGCTCGACCAGCGGGTACGTGACCTCCGTACGGGTCATCCCCGGCTCCGGGGGCTCCGTCAGCCCCTCCAGGAAGGAATCGATCTGCCATTCGGCCAGCCGGGCGGTGGTCTGCCCGGTGGAACGCGCCACCTGCACCGCCATCGGCTCGCTCAGCAGCCCCGCCTCGACCAGACCGGCGAGCCGGCGCAGCGCCAGCACGTCGGCCTCCGTCAGGGCCTTGGCCTGGCCGATGTCCGCGAAGCCCATGGCCCGCCAGAAGCGGGAGGCCAGCTCCATCGACACGCCGGCGCTCCGGGCGGCCTGGAAGGGGGTGTAGCGGCGTTCGGCGCCCAGGATCAGCTGCTCCAGGCGGATCGCGAGCGGGTCGGCCGTCGGCTGCGCCGTGTGGTCGACCTCGTGGAGCGGCGTGTGCTGGTCCCGCCCGATCGGGGTACCGGGTCCGCCGCCGGAGCCGGACCCGGACGGACCGGCCGCAGGGTCGTCGACGGTCAAGGGCCGCCTCCTGTCCATTCCGTGCGCACTGCCGAACCGGGTGATCACCGCGGGACCGGGATCGCCTAAACCATACGGCAGGTGTGCCGTAGCTCACTCCCCATCTTTGGGGCTCGGTTCGCCTCCGGGGCGCCATAGGCCCGACTCACGGGTCCCCACGTGCTCGAAATCCCTCGTACCTCGGGATTCCTCCGCGCGTGCGGACCCGTTCCCCGGGCAGCGCCCCTTCGGCTCACTCGCCCGCGCAGGCTGCGGCAGCGCCCCTCCACCCCGGGGCGTCTCTTGCCGGGGCGGCCGAAATCCAGCCCCGCCGGCGTTTGGGGCGCGGGGTTCGGGGGCGGAGCCCCCGGGGACGGCGCCGCACCCGGACCCCGCCCCCCACCACACACACAACGGCCGGCGTCAGCGCACGGGGCGGAGGTGCACCACGTCCCCCGCCCCCACCGCCTCCCGCTCGTCCTCGCCCGTACGGATCACCAGCCGCCCGTCCGCGTCGACCGCTTCGGCCGTCCCGGTGAGGGTGCGCCCGCCCGGCAGGTCCGCCCGTACGTGCTTGCCCAGCGTCGAGCAGCCGGCGGCGTACGTCTCCTGGAGGCCGCAGGCCGCCGGGTCGCCGTCGGCGTCGCGCCAGCGCCCGTACCACTCCTCCAAGGACCGCAGTACGGCCTTCAGCAGCGGCTCCCGGTCGGTCACCGTCGCCTTCGCGAGCAGCAGCGAGCCCGCGCCCGGGACGGGCAGCTCGTCCTCCGTGAGGCTGACGTTCAGCCCGATCCCGACGACCACCCCGTCCGCGACCCGTTCCGCGAGGATGCCGCCCGTCTTGCGCTCCTCGCCGTCCACCACCACCAGCAGGTCGTTGGGCCACTTGAGCAGGGTGTCCACGCCCGCCGCCCGGGACAGCCCGCTCGTGGCGGCCACTCCGGCCAGCAGGGTCAGCCACCCCCACCGCTCCGGCGGCACGGCCGGGCCCGGCTTGAACAGGACGGAGAAGAAGAGCCCGGACCGGGGCGGCGCGCTCCAAGTCCGATCGAGGCGCCCGCGCCCGGCGGTCTGCTCCTCGGCGACCAGCACGGCCCCCTCGGGCAGCTCCGGGGCCCGCTCCGCGAGGTCGGTGTTGGTGGACCCGGTGGCGGGGACCACCTCCAGGGAGGTCCACAGCCCACCCTCGGCGACGAGGGCCCGCCGCAGACCCGCGGCGTTGAGAGGAGGCCGGTCCAGGCTCGACCAGCGTCCGGCGGAGGCCCCTGCTGCTGCATCTGTTGGCGTCATGCAACCCACATTAGGTGTGTCAAACGCCGCACTGCCGAGCGCCATGCCCGCCGATACGCTACGCACCAGTAGCCAGCAGCGGTCATGCAATTGACCAGGCAGTTGACACCACACAGGGAGCCGCGACCCCGATGTCACAACCCTCAGAGCCGATCGACATCCACACGACCGCGGGCAAGCTCGCGGACCTGCGGCGCCGCGTCGAGGAGGCCACTCACGCAGGTTCCGCTCGCGCCGTCGAGAAGCAACACGCCAAAGGCAAGCTGACGGCGCGTGAGCGGGTCGCCTTGCTGCTGGACGAGGGGTCCTTCGTAGAGCTGGACGAGTTCGCCCGGCACCGCTCGACCGCGTTCGGGCTGGAGAAGACCCGCCCCTACGGCGACGGCGTCGTCACCGGCTACGGCACGGTCGACGGCCGCCCGGTGGCGGTCTTCTCGCAGGACTTCACCGTCTTCGGCGGGGCCCTCGGCGAGGTCTACGGCCAGAAGATCATGAAGGTCATGGACTTCGCGCTGAAGACCGGCTGCCCCCTCGTCGGCATCAACGACTCCGGCGGCGCCCGCATCCAGGAGGGCGTCAGCGCGCTCGGCATGTACGGCGAGATCTTCCGCCGCAACGTGCACGCGTCCGGCGTGATCCCGCAGATCAGTCTGATCGTCGGCCCCTGCGCCGGCGGCGCCGTGTACTCCCCGGCCATCACCGACTTCACCGTCATGGTCGACCAGACCTCGCACATGTTCATCACCGGCCCGGACGTCATCAAGACCGTCACCGGCGAGGACGTCGGCTTCGAGGAGCTGGGCGGGGCCCGTACGCACAACAGCACGTCCGGTGTCGCCCACCACATGGCGGGGGACGAGAAGGACGCCATCGAGTACGTGAAGTCGCTGCTCGCGTACCTGCCGTCGAACAACCTCTCCGAGCCGCCCGCCTTCCCGGAGGAGGCGGACACCGAGGTCAGCGACACCGACCTCGAACTCGACACGCTGATCCCGGACAGCGCGAACCAGCCGTACGACATGCACACCGTGATCGAGCACGTGCTCGACGAGGGCGAGTTCCTGGAGACGCAGTCCCTCTTCGCCCCGAACATCGTCACCGGCTTCGGCCGCGTCGAGGGCCACCCGGTCGGCATCGTCGCCAACCAGCCGATGCAGTTCGCCGGCTGCCTGGACATCAACGCCTCCGAGAAGGCCGCGCGCTTCGTCCGCACGTGCGACGCGTTCAACATCCCGGTGCTGACGTTCGTGGACGTGCCGGGCTTCCTCCCGGGCACCGACCAGGAGTACAACGGAATCATCAGGCGCGGTGCGAAGCTGATCTACGCGTACGCCGAGGCCACCGTCCCCCTCATCACCGTGATCACCCGCAAGGCCTTCGGCGGCGCCTACGACGTCATGGGCTCCAAGCACCTCGGCGCGGACCTCAACCTGGCCTGGCCGACCGCGCAGATCGCGGTCATGGGAGCCCAGGGCGCGGTCAACATCCTGCACCGCCGCACCCTCGCCGAGACGGCCCCCGAGGAGGTGGAGGACACCCGGGCACGGCTCATCACCGAGTACGAGGACACCCTGCTCAACCCGTACACGGCGGCCGAGCGCGGCTACATCGACGCGGTGACCATGCCGTCCGAGACCCGGGCGCACGTGGTGAAGGGGCTGCGGCAGCTGCGCACCAAGCGGGAGTCGCTGCCGCCGAAGAAGCACGGCAACATCCCCCTCTAACGCCGTCCGGGAGGACGCAGTGGTGATCAAGGTCGTCAAGGGCAACCCGACCCCCGAGGAGCTGGCCGCCGCACTGGCGGTGGTCCAAGCGCGCGCGGCGGCGCTGGCCTCCGGCGCCTCGGGCGCCGCGCCCCGGATCCGGGACGAGTGGGCCTCGCCCGCCCGCGTGGCACGCCGGCGCGTGCCGCAGCCGGGGCCGCGCGCGTGGACGCGTACGTACTGGCCCGGCCAGGGCTGAGACCGCGCGGGGCCCCGGGCGGGCCCTGGGCTGAGACCGCGTGAAGATGGCGCGAACGCACGGTGGCGCCTGAGTACCCGTACTCAGGCGCCACCGTCGTACCCGGGCCAGGATCGGGGCATGCTCTGGTCAGACCCGAAGAACGAGCCGCCGAAGGACATGCGCGACGCGCAGGCGATGCTCCGCCGGCTGCTGCTGGTGCTCGCCCTGGCGATGGTGGTGGCCGTGTACGTGCTGGGCGTGGCCCCCTTCTAGGAGCCCCTGGCTTCCGGGAGCCCCCTGGGAAGACTTCCGGGGAGCCCGCCGCGCGGGCCGTCCTACGATGGCCCGCATGACCGTACGCACCGTTGTCCTCGCCTCCGCCTCCCCCGCCCGGCTCAACCTGCTGCGGCAGGCCGGGCTCGCCCCGCACGTGATCGTCAGCGGCTTCGACGAGGACACCCTGAACCACGACAACCCGGCCGACCTGGCGCTGGCCCTCGCCGAGGCCAAGGCGGACGTCGTGGCGGGCCTGGAGGAGGCCGCGGGCGCCCTGGTGATCGGCTGCGACTCCGTGCTGGAGCTGGACGGCGAGGCGCTCGGCAAGCCCGCCGACGCGGCGGAGGCCACCGCGCGCTGGAAGGCGATGCGCGGGCGGGCGGGCGTCCTGCGCACCGGGCACTGCGTCATCGACACGACGAACGGGCGGCGGGTTTCGGCCACGGCGTCCACGACGGTCCGCTTCGGCGAGCCGACGGACGCGGAGGTGGCGGCGTACGTCGCGAGCGGGGAGCCTCTGCACGTGGCCGGGGCCTTCACCCTCGACGGCCTGTCGGCGCCGTTCATCGACGGGATCGACGGCGATCACGGCAACGTGATCGGGCTCTCCCTGCCGCTGCTGCGCTCCCTGCTGGGCGAACTGGGCGTGTCCATCACGGACTTGTGGGCGTGAGCCGCTTGTCCCGCGGGTCCGGGCCCAGGTCGCGCCCGTAGAGCGTCAGGGACAGCACCAGCAGGCAGAAGATCAGCATCGTCGCCGTGAAGGCGCCCCACCCGACGAGACCGACGGAGAGGGCGCCGAGCAGCACGTGCAGGACGGCGGCGGCGATGAGCAGGGCGCGCGCGAAGCGGCCGGGCGGGCGGTCGCGCAGGCCGGCGAGCGCCAGGAGGACGGCGCAGAGCAGCAGGAAGAGGCCGGTTCCGGCGCCGAGCCCGTAGGTCGCCGCCGACATGAGGTCGGGGTCCATGCCGGCGATGGACATCGACTGGTTGTGGGTGGTCCGGCCGAGGACCACGTGGACGACGACCAGCACCGCCGCCTCCACGACGAGCACCGCCGCGCCCAGCCCGGCCACGAGTCTGCGCAGCACGACGCCCCCATCCCCACACGCCCCGGGCGTGTTCGACGCCTGGAGGCTACTAACGAGTAAACCTCGGGACAAGGGTTCGGGTCGGCTTCGTTACGGGCGCCTTCCGTGACGGCTCTCACTCAAAGAATGCGTAGGCCGTTCGTAGGGACTCGACAAAGAATCAGCGGGGGCCGGTGACCCGGTGAACAGAGACCTTGGATACGCGACGGGGTTACTGTGCAGTTGGGTATCTCCCTGACCTGGGGCGACACAAGGGCTTTTCCGACGGGGGCTAGACCCGCGTCACGCTCTGTGTGGGCAAGCTCACCTCCGGGGAAGGGTCGAAAGGCCGTGTTGCCTATCCCTAAACTCAGCTTGTTTCAAGGAGGGAGCCATCGTGCGCAAGGTGCTCATCGCCAACCGTGGCGAAATCGCTGTCCGCGTTGCTCGGGCCTGCCGGGATGCCGGGATCGCGAGCGTAGCCGTCTACGCCGATCCGGACCGGGACGCCCTGCACGTCCGCGCGGCAGACGAAGCTTTCGCGTTGGGCGGTGACACCCCGGCGGCCAGCTACCTCGACATCTCCAAGGTCCTGCAGGCCGCCGCCGACTCCGGCGCGGACGCCATCCACCCCGGATACGGCTTCCTCTCGGAGAACGCCGACTTCGCCCAGGCCGTCATCGACGCCGGACTGACCTGGATCGGCCCCCCGCCCCAGGCCATCCGCGACCTCGGCGACAAGGTCGCCGCCCGCCACATCGCCCTGCGCGCCGGCGCCCCCCTCGTCGCCGGCACTCCCGACCCCGTCTCCGGAGCCGACGAGGTCGTCGCCTTCGCCCGCGAGCACGGCCTGCCCATCGCCATCAAGGCCGCCTTCGGCGGCGGCGGCCGCGGCCTGAAGGTCGCCCGCACCCTCGAAGAGGTCCCCGAGCTCTACGACTCCGCCGTCCGCGAGGCCGTCGCCGCCTTCGGCCGGGGCGAATGCTTCGTCGAGCAGTACCTCGACAAGCCCCGCCACGTCGAAACCCAGTGCCTCGCCGACTCCCACGGCAACGTCGTCGTCGTCTCCACCCGCGACTGCTCCCTCCAACGCCGCCACCAAAAGCTCGTCGAGGAAGCCCCGGCGCCGTTCCTGACGGAAGCCCAGAACGCCGAGCTGTACGCCGCCTCCAAGGCGATCCTGAAGGAGGCCGGCTACGTCGGCGCCGGCACGGTCGAGTTCCTGGTCTCCGCGGACGGTCTGATCTCCTTCCTGGAGGTCAACACCCGCCTCCAGGTCGAACACCCCGTCACCGAAGAGGTCTCCGGCATCGACCTCGTCCGCGAGATGTTCCGCATCGCCGACGGCGAGGCTCTCGGCTACGACGATCCCGCCCTGCGCGGCCACTCCATCGAGTTCCGCATCAACGGCGAAGACCCCGGCCGCGGCTTCCTGCCCGCCCCCGGCACCGTCACCACCTTCCAACCCCCGAGCGGCCCCGGCGTGCGCCTCGACGCCGGCGTCGAATCCGGCAGCGTGATCGGCCCCGCCTGGGACTCCCTCCTCGCCAAGCTCATCGTCACCGGCGCCACGCGCGAGCAGGCCCTCCAGCGCGCCTCCCGCGCCCTGGAGGAGTTCCGCGTCGAAGGCATGGCCACCGCCATCCCCTTCCACCGCGCCGTGGTCACCGACCCCGCCTTCGCCCCCACCGACGGCACCCCGTTCACCGTCCACACCCGCTGGATCGAGACCGAATTCGTCAACGACATCCCCGCGTTCGTCGCTCCGGCGGCCGAGGACACCGAGGACGAGCCGGGTCGCGAGACCGTCGTGGTCGAGGTGGGCGGCAAGCGCCTGGAGGTCTCCCTGCCGTCCTCGCTGGGCATGACCCTGGCCCGTACGGCCGCCGCCGGCGGTGCCAAGCCCAAGCGTCGCGCCGCCAAGAAGTCCGGACCGGCCGCGTCCGGCGACACCCTGGCGTCCCCGATGCAGGGAACCATCGTCAAGGTCGCCGTCGAGGAGGGCCAGCAGGTCAACGAGGGCGACCTCGTCGTCGTCCTGGAGGCCATGAAGATGGAGCAGCCGCTCAACGCGCACCGCTCCGGCACCATCGTCGGCCTGAACGCCGAGGTCGGCGCCTCCCTCACCTCCGGCGCCACCATCTGCGAGATCAAGGACTGACCCCGCGTCAGCCATACGGCGAAGGCCCCGCCCGGACACCCGGACGGGGCCTTCGCCGTACCGGAGCCCTCTCCGGTCGGGGCCTAGCGTCGTCGCATGTCGGCGACGCGGGCGCGTTCGCCCGCCGCCTGCTGCTCCAGCATCGACGCGGGCGCGGTGCGCAGCCGGTCCGTGGGGCCGCCGCGTCGCTGGACCGGCAGGGGGGACTCCCGCCGGGGCCGGCGTCCCTGTAGACCGTCCCCGGCCGCGCCGCCGGCGTGAGCGCCGCCGGAGGCCGGTGCGGAACCGGCCACGGTGATCTGTACGCCCTGGTCGGCCAGGGCCTGGAGTTCCGTGGCGGCCCGGTCGTCGTGCGCCGGAGGCTCGTCCGTCACCAGCCGCGTCATGACGTCGGTCGGCACGGTCTGGAACATGGTGTCCGTGCCGAGCTTCGTGTGGTCGGCGAGGACCACCACCTCGGCGGCGGCCTGTACCAGCGCCCGGTCGACGCTCGCGGAGAGCATGTTGGAGGTGGACAGACCCCGTTCGGCGGTCAGGCCGCTCCCCGACAGGAAGGCCCGGGAGACCCGCAGCCCCTGGAGGGACTGCTCGGCGCCGCTGCCGACGAGGGCGTAGTTCGAACCGCGCAGGGTCCCGCCGGTCATCACCACCTCCACCCGGTTGGCGTGCGCGAGCGCCTGGGCGACGAGCAGCGAGTTGGTGACGACGGTGAGGCCGGGCACCCGCGCGAGCCGGCGGGCCAGCTCCTGCGTCGTGGTGCCCGCGCCGACGACGACGGCCTCGCCTTCTTCGACGAGGCTCGCCGCGACATCGGCGATGGCGGTCTTCTCCGCCGTGGCGAGATGGGACTTTTGCGGAAAGCCGGACTCCCGCGTGAAACCACCCGGCAAGACCGCACCGCCGTGTCGGCGGTCGAGGAGTCCTTCTGCCTCCAGTGCCCGCACGTCCCGCCGTACGGTCACTTCGGAGGTCTGGACGACGCGGGCGAGCTCACGGAGCGATACCGCACCGTTTGCGCGCACCATTTCGAGGATCAATTGGCGACGTTCTGCAGCGAACACGAAACTGACAGTAACCCGGGCGACCGTCTGCTTTCAGCTCTTTGCGCCGGAATACCGAAGTTGTCCATACGGGAGGGCAACAGGTGGTATACGCGCTGGAGTTGCCGCCCGGGGGGCTCGACCCCCACCCGTCCCTCGAATCGCCATCCGCCCCAACCCCCTTGGGGGGAGGGGCGGTTGAAGGCGGATTACGCCTCGCCGGTGGTCTTGCGCGTGTGGAGCTGGCGGGCCACCTCGGCGATCGAACCGGACAGCGAGGGGTACACGGTGAACGCGTTTGCGATCTGCTCGACGGTCAGGTTGTTGTCGACGGCGATCGAGATCGGGTGGATCAGCTCGCTCGCGCGCGGCGAGACGACCACGCCGCCGACGACGATGCCGGTGCCCGGCCGGCAGAACAGCTTCACGAAGCCGTCCCGGATGCCCTGCATCTTCGCGCGCGGGTTGCGCAGCAGCGGGAGCTTGACGACACGGGCGTCGATCCGGCCCGCGTCCACGTCGGCCTGGGTGTAGCCGACGGTGGCGATCTCGGGGTCGGTGAAGACGTTCGAGGAGACCGTCTTGAGGTTCAGCGGGGCCACCGCGTCGCCGAGGAAGTGGTACATCGCGATGCGGCCCTGCATGGCGGCCACGGAGGCCAGCGCGAAGATGCCGGTCACGTCGCCGGCCGCGTACACGCCGGGCGAGGAGGTGCGGGAGACCTTGTCGGTCCAGATGTGCCCGGACTCCTTGAGCCGGACCCCGGACTCCTCCAGGTTCATGTCGCGGGTGTTCGGGATGGCGCCGACGGCCATCAGGCAGTGCGTGCCGGTGATGACGCGCCCGTCGGAGAGGGTGACCTCGACGCGGTCGCCGACGCGCTTGGCGGACTCGGCGCGCGAGCGCCCGATGACGTTCATGCCGCGGCGGCGGAAGACGTCCTCCAGGACGGCGGCGGCGTCCGGGTCCTCGCCGGGCAGCACGCGGTCGCGGGAGGAGACCAGGGTGACGCGCGAGCCCAGGGCCTGGTACGCGCCGGCGAACTCGGCGCCGGTGACGCCGGAGCCGACGACGATGAGCTCCTCGGGGAGCTCCTCCAGGTCGTAGACCTGGGTCCAGTTCAGGATGCGCTCCCCGTCGGGCATGGCGTCGGGGATCTCGCGGGGGGTGCCGCCGGTGGCGATCAGCACGGCGTCGGCGGTGAGGATGGTCTCGGTGCCGTCGGCGGCGGTGACGATGACGTCCCGGGTGCCGTCGATGCCCTGCGGCCCGCCGAGCTTGCCGCGGCCGCGCATGACGCGGGCGCCGGCGCGGGTCACCGAGGCGGTGATGTCGTGGGACTGGGCGAGCGCGAGGCGCTTGACGCGTCGGTTGACCTTGCCGAGGTCCACGCCGACGACGCGCGCGGCCTGCTCGATGTGGGGGGTGTCGTCGGCGACGACGATGCCGAGTTCCTCGTACGACGAGTCGAAGGTCGTCATGACCTCGGCCGTCGCGATGAGGGTCTTCGAGGGGACGCAGTCGGTGAGGACCGACGCTCCACCCAGACCGTCGCAGTCGACGACGGTCACCTCCGCGCCGAGCTGGGCCCCCACCAGGGCTGCCTCATACCCGCCGGGTCCGCCACCGATGATCACGATCCGGGTCACGAAAAGTCCGCCTCACGTCTACCCGGCCGGCTGCCGCCCCGGCCGGTAATCCGGGGGGTCTCCCCGGGGGATGCATTCCGTCCTCCATTGTCCCGCACGCTTCAAGGTGCTTCGTGCCCGGTCCCGCCATCCGTGGATCGACATCCGCGGGCCGATGTCCGTGGGCCGATGTCCGTGGGCCGGTGTCCGCGGGTCGACCGGGAACGCGGGCCGGGGCGCCCCTCCCGTACCCTCGACCTCATGTCGCTCTACGCCGCGTACGCCGGCAACCTCGACCCGCGGCTGATGACGCGCCGCGCTCCGCATTCGCCGCTGCGCGGCACGGGCTGGATCAACGACTGGCGGCTGACCTTCGGCGGCGAGCAGATGGGCTGGGAGGGCGCGCTCGCCACGATCGTGGAGGCTCCCCGCCAGCAGGTTTTCGTCGCGCTCTACGACATCGCCCCGCTGGACGAGGACTCCATGGACCGCTGGGAGGGCGTCGGGCTGGACATCTACCGCCG
The DNA here is from genome assembly GCF_023515955.1 of Streptomyces sp. RerS4. Taxonomy (GTDB): domain Bacteria; phylum Actinomycetota; class Actinomycetes; order Streptomycetales; family Streptomycetaceae; genus Streptomyces. The sequence goes on along the minus strand of NZ_CP097322.1, from coordinate 4,485,807 downwards.
GATGCGGATCCGCGTCCACACCCTGGACGGCGAGGAGGCCGCGTGGGTGTACGTACTGAACGGCTACGAGGGCGGTCTGCCCTCCGCGCGCTACCTGGGCGAGATCGCCGACGCCGCCGAGTCGGCGGGCGCCCCGCACGACTACGTGATGGAACTGCGCAAGCGGCCCTGCTGACGGCCGGCGGCCCGGTGGGTCGTAGCGGTGGGTCATAGCGGTGGGTCGTATCCGTCCTCCACGGAACCATTCGGTGGAAACGACAAGGCAACGATCCGAACACCGTGAGCTGTGCCATCTACGCGCGTAGGCGAAGAGCGGCTACCCTCGTCGGCGTGAACGCATCTGTTACCGACCCCTTCGCCGCCGCCGACGCCGCAGCCGCCCGCCTCCGTGAGCTGACGGGCGTGGAGACCCACGACGTCGCCCTCGTCATGGGCTCCGGCTGGGCCCCCGCCGCCGAGGCGCTCGGCGCCCCCGAGTCCGAGTTCCTCGTCACCGAGCTGCCCGGATTCCCGCCCGCCGCCGTCGAGGGCCACGGCGGCAAGATCCGCTCGTACAAGATCGGCGACAAGCGCGCGCTGGTCTTCCTCGGCCGGACCCACTTCTACGAGGGCCGCGGCGTCGCCGCCGTCGCCCACGGTGTCCGCACCGCCGTCGCCGCCGGCTGCAAGACCATCGTCCTGACCAACGGCTGTGGTGGCCTGCGCGAGGGCATGAAGCCCGGCCAGCCGGTCCTGATCAGCGACCACCTGAACCTCACCGCGACCTCGCCGATCGTCGGCGCGAACTTCGTGGACCTCACCGACCTGTACTCGCCGCGCCTGCGCGCGATGTGCAAGGAGATCGACGAGACCCTCGAAGAGGGCGTCTACGTGCAGTTCCCCGGCCCGCACTACGAGACCCCGGCCGAGATCAACATGATCCGCGTCATGGGCGCGGACCTGGTCGGCATGTCCACCGTCCTGGAGGCCATCGCCGCCCGTGAGGCCGGCGCCGAGGTGCTGGGCATCTCCCTGGTCACCAACCTGGCGGCGGGCCTGTCCGGCGAGCCGCTCAACCACGAAGAGGTCCTCCAGGCCGGCCGCGACTCGGCCGCCCGCATGGGCACGCTGCTGACGCAGGTCCTGGCCCGCATCTGATCTGATCGACTTGATCGACTCTGATCGACGACGTACGAGAGGTAAGGCGGAAGCCGTGCAGGAACAGGCACAGGACGACCTGATCACCCGGGCGCAGGCCTGGCTGTCCGAGGACCCCGACCCGGAGACCGCGGCGGAGCTCGCGGCCCTCTTGGACGCGGGCGACACCGCGGAGCTCGCGGACCGCTTCTCGGGCACGCTCCAGTTCGGCACCGCCGGACTGCGCGGCGAGATCGGCGCGGGTCCGATGCGGATGAACCGCGGCGTGGTCATCCGGGCGGCGGCGGGCCTGGCGGCCTACCTGAAGGCGCGGGGGCACGACGGCGGCCTGGTCGTCGTCGGATACGACGCGCGCTACAAGTCGGCGGACTTCGCCCGTGACACGGCGGCCGTGATGATCGGCGCCGGGCTGCGCGCGGCCGTACTCCCCCGCCCCCTCCCGACGCCCGTCCTCGCGTACGCCATAAGGCACCTGGGCGCCGTCGCCGGCGTCGAGGTGACCGCGAGCCACAACCCGCCCCGGGACAACGGCTACAAGGTGTACCTCGGCGACGGCTCGCAGATCGTCTCCCCGGCGGACGCCGAGATCGCGGCGGAGATCGCCAAGGTCACCGCCCTCGCCTCCGTCCCGCGGCCGGAGTCCGGCTGGGAGCAGCTCGGCGACGAGGTCCTGGAGGCCTACCTGGCCCGTACGGACGCCGTCCTGACGCCGGGCTCCCCGCGCGGCGTGCGGACCGTCTACACGGCCATGCACGGCGTCGGCAAGGACGTGGTCATGGCGGCCTTCGCCCGGCACGGCTTCCCGACGCCGGTGTTGGTCGCCGAGCAGGCGGAGCCGGACCCGGCCTTCCCGACGGTGGCGTTCCCCAACCCGGAGGAGCCGGGTGCGATGGACCTGGCCTTCGCGAAGGCCGCCGAGGTGGGTCCGGACATCGTCATCGCGAACGACCCGGACGCCGACCGCTGCGCGGTGGCGGTACCGGACAACGGCGGCTGGCGCATGCTGCGCGGCGACGAGGTGGGCGCGCTGCTGGCGGCGCACCTGGTCCACAAGGGCGCCCGGGGCGTCTTCGCCGAGTCGATCGTCTCCTCCTCCCTCCTGGGGCGGATCGCGCAGGCGGCGGGCGTGGGCCACGAGGAGACCCTGACGGGTTTCAAGTGGATCTCCCGCGTCGAGGGCCTGCGCTACGGCTACGAGGAGGCGCTCGGCTACTGCGTCGACCCCGAGGGCGTCCGCGACAAGGACGGCATCACGGCCGCCCTGCTGGTGGCGGAACTGGCCTCGGTGCTGAAGGAGCAGGGCCGCACCCTGAGCGACCTGCTGGACGACCTGGCGATGGCCCACGGCCTGCACGCCACCGACCAGCTGTCGGTCCGCGTCTCGGACCTGTCGATCATCGCCTCGGCGATGGCGGCGCTGCGGGCGCGCCCGCCGGTGTCCCTGGCGGGCCTGCGCGTCGTCACGGCGGAGGACCTGGCCAAGGGCACGGAGTCGCTCCCGCCCACGGACGGCCTCCGCTACTACCTGGAGGGCGACTACAAGGCCCGCGTGATCGTCCGCCCGTCGGGCACGGAGCCGAAGCTGAAGTGCTACCTGGAGGTCGTGGTCCCGGTGGCCGAAGCCTCCGACCTCACCTCGGCCCGCGCGACGGCCCAGGGCGTCCTGGACTCCCTCAAGAAGGACCTCGCCTCCGCGATGGGCATCTGACCCGGCCCGTCTCCACGCCGGCCCCGGACGGCCCCCTCGGTGCAAGCCACCGAGGGGGCCGTTGCCGTGCGTGGCCCGCGGCGGGGCCGCTATCGGCCCGTCGCCCACCCGGCGCGGGCCCGCTATCACCCCCTCGACCCCCGGGGGCGGGTCGGTGGCTGCCCACCCGCCCCCCCCAGGCGGGACGGTACACACGGCCGGCGCCAAGCCGCGCGGAGCGGGGCAGAGTCCCGGGCCCGTCGACGGCGGTGTTTCGGCAGGCCGGTCTCACAGCGGGTTCGGGGGTTTCCCGTCAGTCCGATCGTCCTTCCGGTTCGTGCCGGCCCGTCAAGAGTGCTCCCTTCGGTCGCGTCGCTACGCGATCGCCTTCGGCGACTCCTGATGCTCGTCGCCGCGCGGCACGTCCTCGGCGAGCTGGAGTCAGCCACCCGCGACCTGCGGGAGATCCGTGACGGCCGGGACCGGCGGGTGCGTTTCACCGCGCGGTGCAGCACCACCTTCCCGTGGCTGCCGCCCGTCCTGCGCGCCTTCCGCGAGCGGGAGCCGGACACCGAGGTGCGGATCGTCACCGTCGCCGACGACGCGCCGATCCCGGCGCTCCTCGCCGACCTCGTCGACGTCGCGCTCGTCACCAAGCCGGACGCGCAGATGGACCGGGTGGAACTGACCCCGCTGTTCGAGGACGAGATGGTGGCCGTGGTGCCCGCCGGACACCGCTGGGCGTCCCGTACGCACGTGACGGCGCGCGACTTCACGGGCGTGGACCTGGTGCTCTACGACGTCTACGACCAGAGCCGCATCCCCTCGGCGCCGCTGCCGCTCCCGCCGGGCGCCCGGCCGGCCCGGATCACCACCATGCCGCTGGTGACCGACCTGGTCATCGAGATGGCGGCGGGCGGGCAGGGCGTGGCGATCCTGCCGAACTGGGCGGCCGCGCCGTACGCGTCCTCCCACGGCGTCGCGCTGGTCCGCATCGGCGCCAAGCCGGCGACCCGCACCTGGTACTGCGCCACCCGCCCCGGCCCCCGCTCACCCCGCCTGGCCGCCTTCGTCGAGGAACTGACGACCCGCCTCACGGGGCCCGCCCGGTAAGGGCTCAGCTCTTCGAGGGCCCCGGCGTCGGCGCGGGGGTGCCGGCCGCGGCATCGGCACCCGTTCCCGGGCGGACCACGTCGCCCAGGGTGGGGACCGCCTCCGGGCGGGAGCGGACCTCGTCGCTGCACTCCCACGCCCGCGGCGGGTCCGCGTCCGGGCCGCCCAGGACCACCGGCCCAGGGCCCTCCGACACCGCGTCGCTGTCCGCCAGCGTGCACACGATCTGCGACAGCGCCACCGGCGGCAGGTCCTCCGGCTTGCGGCTGAGCCGTACCGTCCCGGCCGGGTCCCCCGGGCGCGGCGCGGACGCCGTCAGTCCGGCCGGGACCCCGGTGGTGAAACCGGCGTCCCGCTCCCCCGCCGAGGGCTCCTTCTGGAGCGCCTCCAGCAGCGCCTGCGTCGCCGACACCACGGCGTCCCGCGCCGGCCGCTTCTCCGGTACGGGCACCAACCGCTCCACGCCCACCAGCTGCGATCCGCACACCAGTTCCACCGTGGTCCGGAGGCCCTGCACCCCGCCCTGTCCGGGCGCCGGCTCGTCCGGGTTCTCGCAGGACACCCGGGACGGCGCCGCGCCCACGTCCACCGGGACGGTCGTCGCCCTGATCCCGCACCCCGTCGTCAGCGCGCCGAGGGCGCACAGGCCCACCACGCCCGCCATGGCCCTACGCCTCCACGTCACCGGCGATCACCTTCCCCACGTCGACCGGCAGCCGCAGGGTGAACACGGCCCCGCCCTCGGGCCCGTTCGCGGCCGTGATGTCACCGCCGTGGATGTGCGCGTTCTCCACGGCGATCGACAGGCCGAGCCCGCTGCCGTCCGACTTCGGCCGGGACGCGCTCGCCTTGTAGAAGCGGTCGAAGACGTGCGGCAGCACCTCTTCGGGGATGCCCGGCCCGTTGTCCTTGACCGCGATCACCAGCCACTCGTCCTCCACGACCACCGACACCCGCACCGGCGAGCCGCCGTGCTTGAGCGCGTTGCCGATCAGGTTGGCCAGGATCACGTCCAGCCGGCGCGGGTCGAGCCGGGCCACGATCCCGCGCCCGGCGTCGAGTTCCACCGCGTCGAGCCAGGCACGCGCGTCGATGCAGGCGGTGACCTGGTCGGCGACGTTCACGTCGTCCAGGACCAGGCGTGCCGTCCCCGCGTCGAAGCGGGTGACCTCCATCAGGTTCTCCACCAGGTCGTTCAGCCGTCGCGTCTCGCTCACCACCAGGCCCACGGCCGGTGCGATCATCGGATCGAGGTCGTCGACCTCCTCCTCCAGCACCTCGGCGACCGCCGTCAACGCCGTGAGCGGGGTGCGCAGTTCGTGCGACATGTCGGCGACGAAGCGCCGGCTCGCCTCCTCGCGCGCGCTCATGTCGGCGACCTTCTTCTCCAGCGCCTCCGCCGTCTTGTTGAAGGTGTGCGACAGGTCGGCGAGTTCGTCCGTGCCCGACACGTCCAGCCGGTGGTCCAGCTCGCCCTCGCCCAGCCGGCGCGCCGCCTCGCCGAGCCGCTGCACGGGGCGCAGCACGGTCCGCGCCGCCGCCTGCGCGAGCAGCGCGGAGCACAGAAGCGCCAGGCCGGTGGCGATGGTCAGCGACCAGCCCAGCGCGTTGAGGTCGTCCCGCTCGGTGGCCAGCGACTTGTACATGTAGCCGGTCGGCCCGCCGCCGACGATCCGCGTGCCGCCCACCAGGTACGGGTTGCCCTTCGGCTTCGTCCGCTGCCAGTACATGTGGTACTCGGCGTCGTTGGCGGCGGTCGTCTTCTGCCGGTCGTTGACCGCGTTCTGGAGGGACTTCGGTACGTCGTCCAGCCCGAAGGAGTCCGCGCCGGCCGCGCCGAACACCTCGTGGCCGTCCTTGCGCCGGTGCACCAGCAGCACGCTGTAGCCCGGACTGCTGCCCGCCATCAGCTCGGCGGTGCGCTGGAGCTCCTCCGGCGTCGGCTCGGCGGGCAGCGCCGCGGCCCGGTTCTGCATCTCCTGACGGAAGTCCCCGAGCGCCGCCTCCTGCGTACGGGTCAGCACCGCCTCGCGGTTGAGCCAGTACGCGATCCCGGACGCGGAGACCGCGGCCGTCAGCGCGACCAGGGCGAACACGATGAGCAACCGCAGCCGCAGGCTGGTCCAGCGCCGGCCCGCGAACAGGGCCTTGATCACTGCGGGGAGTCCAAGCGGTAGCCGACACCCCGGACGGTACGGATCAGCGTCGGCGACGAGGGCACTTCCTCGACCTTGGCGCGCAGCCGCTGCACACAGGCGTCGACGAGCCGCGAGTCGCCGAGGTAGTCGTGCTCCCACACCAGGCGCAGCAACTGCTGGCGCGACAGCGCCTGGCCGGGCCGCCGGCTCAGTTCCAGCAGCAGCCGCAGCTCGGTCGGGGTGAGCTGGAGGTCCTCGCCGTTCTTCGTCACCGTCATCGCGGCACGGTCGATGACCAGCGAGCCGAAGACGGCGGAGTCGCTCGCCTCCCGCTCGCCGCGCCGCAGCACGGCCCGGATGCGGGCGTCGAGCACCCGGCCCTGGACGGGCTTGACGACGTAGTCGTCGGCGCCCGACTCCAGGCCCACGACGACATCGATGTCGTCGCTGCGCGCGGTCAGCAGGATGATCGGCAACTGGTCGGTGCGGCGGATCCGCCGACAGACCTCGAAACCGTCGATCCCGGGCAGCATCACATCCAGCACGATCAGGTCCGGCCGCTGCTCGCGCAGCAGTTTCAGGCCGTCCTCGCCCGTCGCCGCGGTGGCCACACGGTGGCCCTGGCGTGACAGGGAAAGTTCGAGGGCCGTGCGGATGGCGTCGTCGTCCTCGATCAGCAACAGGAAAGGCACGCGCTCATTCTGTCCCATCGACCCTTCGGACTTCGACCGTCGGGCGGCGCGGATCCGGCCACGGGTGGCTGTGACAGGCCTGTGACAGTCGAAGGACACCCCGGTTATGTCCGGCGGGCAGGCTTCTGTCATCGAACCAACGGACCGAAGCAGACTCCACGACGGGGGGCGCGAGATGAACACGCTGCACAGCACCACGACCAGCGCGGTTGTCACGCGGCTGCACGATGTGAACCGCCGGGCGGGTGTCCGTACGGTGCCGGTCGCCCGTCCGCGACCGGCGCACGTCACAGCCATTGACGCGAACCAGTACCAGGCGGTTCCCGCACCGCGCACCACGTCCTCCACCTCGGAGGCCGAGTTCACCGCGTACGTACAGGAACGCCGGGCCGCGCTCTACGCGACGGCCTTCCACCTCACCGGCGACCGCCACGAGGCCGAGGACCTGCTCCAGAGCGCGCTGTTCTCCACCTACCGAGCCTGGGACCGCATCAGCGACAAGGCCGCGGTCGGCGGCTACCTGCGCCGCACCATGACGAACCTGCACATCAGCGCGTGGCGTCGGCGCAAGCTCAACGAGTACCCGACCGAGGAACTGCCGGAGACGGCCTCCGACACGGACGCGATGCGCGGCACCGAGCTGCGCGCCGTGCTGTGGCAGGCACTGGCCCGGATCCCGGAGCCGCAGCGCACGATGCTGGTGCTGCGCTACTACGAGGGCCGCACCGACCCGGAGATCGCCGAGATCCTGGGCATCAGCGTCGGCACCGTGAAGTCGAGCATCTGGCGCTCGCTGCGCCGGCTGCGCGACGACGAGGTGCTGAGCTTCGGCCGTGACGAGGCGGAGTCCTTCGGGGAGCTCGTCGCGTAGCCGGAACAGACCACACGGCCAAGGGGGTCCGCCCTACGGGGGTGGGGCGGAGGCCATGGGGGAAAGCGCGGGGTCGACCGGCCAAAGGGGGTCCGGTCGGCCCCGCGCACTCTTGTGTACGGGGCTACGGGCTACACGGCTGCGGCGCGTACGTCGCTACGAGGCGGCCACGCCGGTCGCCGAGCGGTGGCGGCCGGCCGCCGCGGCGGCGAGTCGGCCCAGTGCCTCGTCACGACCGCAGGGATGCGCGCCCAGGCCCACGTGCCGGGCCACGATCCCCCGCTCGGCGCGCATCAGGCGCAGGCCGCGACGCAGCAGGAACAGCAGGGACTTGCGTCCTTCCCGCAGGTCGCGCAGCAGGCGACGGCGGAAGGTGGTCGACGGCCGGCCGCGCAGGCAGATCGCGTCGGCGAGCAGGCCGAGTTCCTGGCAGCGGGCCGCGATGTCGGCGGCGAAGATGCCCTCCGCGATGAACAGCGGGGTGCGCGAGATGTCGAGGGTCTCGGTGCCGGTGCGGGAGCTGGTGGCGATGTCGTAGACCGGGACCTCGGTGCGACCGGAGGCGCACAGTTCGGCGACGGCGGCGACGGCCACGTCGGCGTCCCAGGACAGCGGGGAGTCCCAGTCGATGTCGGAGCTGCCCTCGACCAGCGGGAGGGTCGGGTCCGTCCCCTCCTTGTAGAAGTCGTCGAGGCGCAGTACGGGCAGCCCCGAGCGAGCCGCGAGCGAGGACTTCCCGGACCCCGAGGGGCCGGTCAACAGGACGACACGCGTCGGCAAAGGAGAGGAACAGCTCACGGGACACCAGTGTGCGGCATGAGCGGGCGTATCCACACACTGGAGACGAACGCTGCGAGAACCCTCACACCCGCCCCGTGGGCGCCGGTTGGAATCGGGAGAGCCCGCTCCACTACCCTGTGTGGCCACGCGACTACGACCACAGGCGGGAACCCAACCCATGGCACGTCACGCAGACCCCAACTCCTCCGGCGCCCCGAAGCGGCTCCGCGCCGCGGGCCTGACCCTCTCCATGGCCGGCGCGGCCCTGGCGATGGCCGCCGGCGGGGCGCAGGCCGGTGAACTCTCGGTACCGGCGGCGCTGGCGGGCGTCACCGACCCGATCGCGAACCTCAAGGTGAACCCGCTGGCCCACACGGGCGTGGACCCGCTCGACAACGGGGTGGCGACGAAGGTCGCCGACTTCCCGTCGGTGGGCACCGGCATGGTCACGGGCGTCCTGACCCAGGGCCCGTCAGTCGGCGAACTCCCGACGGCGGCGGCGTCTTCCCTGCTGGGCCCCGTACTCCCGAAGCAGTAGGCACACGAAGACCCCGGCAGCGCGGGGGTCGCTGCCGGGGCCGGCGGGCGAGTGAGCCGAAGGGGCGCGTCGGCGAAGGAGGGCGAGCGCCCGGAGGAATCCGCGAGGAACGAGCGGATTTCGAGGACGTACGCCCTCCTGGAGCCGACATGGGCGCCCCGGAGGCGAACCGAGCCCTTTAGTAGGACGAGCCGCCCGCGCCGATGGAGCCCGTCGGGTGCCAGACCGTCTTCGTCTCCAGGAAGGCGGTCATGCGGGACGTGCCCGGGTCGGCGCTCCAGTCGTCCACAGGCTGTGGACGCAGGACGCGCTTCAGGTTGTCCGCCGCCGCGATCTCCAGTTCCTTGGCGAGAGCCACATCCGCGCCCGCCAGGTCGATCGCGTTGACGTCCTGGTGGGACGCCAGGTGCGGGCCCATCTCCGAGGCCTTGCCGGAGAGGATGTTGACCACGCCGCCGGGCAGGTCGGAGGTGGCCAGCACCTCACCCAGGGACAGGGCGGGCAGCGGGGACTTCTCCGAGGCGATGACCACGACCGTGTTGCCCGTGGCGATCACCGGGGCGATCACCGAGATCAGGCCCAGGAACGACGAGTCCTGCGGGGCCACCACCGTGACCACACCGGTCGGCTCCGGGGTGGAGAGGTTGAAGAACGGGCCGGCGACCGGGTTGGCGCCGCCGACGATCTGGGCGATCTTGTCGGTCCAGCCCGCGTACCAGACCCAGCGGTCGATCGCCGCGTCCACGACCGCCGCGGCCTTGGCCTTGGACAGCCCCTCGGCCTCGCCGACCTCGCGGACGAACTGCTCGCGGCGGCCCTCCAGCATCTCGGCGATGCGGTAGAGGATCTGGCCGCGGTTGTACGCCGTCGCGCCCGACCAGCCGCCGAAGGCCTTGCGGGCCGCGACGACCGCGTCACGCGCGTCCTTGCGGGAGGACAGCGGGGCGTTGGCCAGCCAGTTGCCCTTGGAGTCCGTCACCTCGTACACCCGGCCGCTCTCGGATCGCGGGAACTTCCCGCCCACGTACAGCTTGTAGGTCTTGAAGACGCCCAGACGATCAGTGCGCTCAGACATCGAGGTAGGCCTCCAGACCGTGACGGCCGCCCTCGCGGCCGAAGCCCGACTCCTTGTAGCCGCCGAAGGGCGAGGTCGGGTCGAACTTGTTGAACGTGTTGGCCCACACCACACCCGCGCGGAGCTTGCCCGCGACCGCGAGGATGCGCGAGCCCTTCTCCGTCCAGATGCCGGCGGACAGGCCGTACTGGCTGTTGTTGGCCTTGGCGACGGCCTCGTCCGGGGTGCGGAACGTCAGCACGGACAGGACCGGGCCGAAGATCTCGTCGCGGGCGACGGTGTGCGCCTGGGTGACGTTCGTGAAGAGCGTCGGGGCGAACCAGTAGCCGGAGGACGGCAGCTCGCACGCCGGGGACCAGCGCTCGGCGCCCTCGGCCTCGCCCGTCTCGGCGAGCGCCGTGATCCGGGCGAGCTGCTCGGCGGAGTTGATCGCGCCGATGTCGGTGTTCTTGTCGAGCGGGTCGCCCAGGCGCAGCGTGGACAGGCGGCGCTTGAGGGAGTCGAGCAGCTCGTCGTGGATCGACTCCTGGACCAGCAGGCGCGAGCCCGCGCAGCAGACCTGGCCCTGGTTGAAGAAGATGCCGGTGACGATGCCCTCGACGGCCTGGTCGATGGGGGCGTCGTCGAAGACGATGTTGGCGCCCTTGCCGCCCAGCTCCAGGGTGACCTTCTTGTCGGTGCCGGCGATCTGGCGGGCGATGGCCTTGCCGACCGCGGTGGAGCCGGTGAAGGCGACCTTGTTGACGTCCGGGTGCTCGACGAGGGCCGCGCCCGCGTCGCCGTAGCCGGTGAGGATGTTGACGACGCCCCGGGGCAGGCCGGCCTGGCGGCAGATGTCCGCGAAGAACAGCGCGGACAGCGGCGTGGTCTCGGCGGGCTTGAGGACGACGGTGTTGCCGGCGGCGAGCGCCGGGGCGATCTTCCACGCCAGCATCAGCAGCGGGAAGTTCCACGGGATGACCTGGCCGGCCACGCCGAGGGGGCGCGGGTTCGGCCCGTAGCCGGCGTGGTCGAGCTTGTCGGCCCAGCCCGCGTAGTAGAAGAAGTGCGCGGCGACCAGCGGGAGGTCCGCGTCGCGCGTCTCCTTGATCGGCTTGCCGTTGTCCAGGGTCTCCAGGACGGCCAGCTCGCGGCTGCGCTCCTGGATGATCCGGGCGATGCGGAAGAGGTACTTGGCGCGCTCGGAGCCGGGCAGCGCGGACCACTTCTCGAAGGCCTTGCGGGCGGCCTTGACGGCGCGGTCGACGTCGGCGGCGCCGGCCTGGGCGACCTCGGAGAGGACCTCCTCGGACGACGGGGAGACGGTCTTGAAGACCTTGCCGTCGGCGGCGTCGACGAACTCGCCGTCGATGAACAGCCCGTAGGAGGGGGCGATGTCGACGACGGACCGCGACTCGGGGGCCGGTGCGTACTCGAATACAGATGTCTGCATGTCCATGTTCATGGGGTCTCAGTCCACCGTCACGTAGTCGGGACCGGAGTACCGGCCGGTGCTCAGCTTCTGGCGCTGCATGAGCAGGTCGTTCAGCAGGCTGGAGGCGCCGAAGCGGAACCACTCGTTGGTCAGCCAGTCCTCGCCCGCGGTCTCGTTGACCAGGACCAGGAACTTGATGGCGTCCTTGGTGGTGCGGATCCCGCCGGCCGGCTTCACGCCGATCTGGATTCCAGTCTGCGCCTTGAAGTCGCGGACGGCTTCGAGCATCAGCAGCGTGTTGGCGGGGGTGGCGTTGACGCCGACCTTGCCGGTGGAGGTCTTGATGAAGTCGGCGCCCGCGAGCATGCCGATCCAGGAGGCGCGGCGGATGTTGTCGTAGGTCGACAGCTCGCCGGTCTCGAAGATGACCTTGAGGCGGGCAGCGCTGCCGTCGGGGCGGACGCAGGCTTCCTTGACGGCCTTGATCAGCTCGTACGTCTCCAGGTAGCGGCCCGCGAGGAAGGCGCCACGGTCGATGACCATGTCGATCTCGTCGGCGCCGGCGGCGACGGCGTCACGGGTGTCGGCGAGCTTGACGGGCAGGGCCGCGCGGCCGGCCGGGAAGGCGGTGGCGACGGAGGCGACCTTGACGTCGGCGCCGTTCAGCGCGGCCTTGGCGGTGGCCACCATGTCGGGGTAGACGCAGACCGCGGCGGTCATGGGCGTCGTACGGTCGATGGGGTCGGGGTGGACGGCCTTGGCGGCGAGTGCCCGGACCTTGCCCGGGGTGTCCGCGCCTTCCAGCGTCGTCAGGTCGATCATCGAGATGGCCAGGTCGATGGCGTACGCCTTGGCCGTCGTCTTGATCGAACGGGTGCCGAGGGAGGCCGCGCGGGCCTCCAGTCCGACTGCGTCGACGCCGGGCAGCCCGTGCAGGAAGCGGCGCAGCGCACTGTCGGACGTCGTCACGTCAGCGAATGCGGTGAGGGTGGTGGGCATGGTCACCACATGAGCATATCTACGCGCGTAGCGACCTGTCACCCCCCTCGGCGCACATATGGGCGTGACATCCATCATCGGTGCGGCCGGGGCCGGCCGCGGGGGCGTACGGCAGAATCGGCGCCATGACTACGCCCTCCTCCGACGAGCCGGTCTACGACGACCGCGTCTACCGCTCCCCCATGGCCGTCGTCACCGGGGTGCTGCTGCTCGCGCTCATCGCCTGGCTGTGCGGGGACGCCGTCGTGCGCGGCGAGGGGACCACGCGGTGGACCGCACTGGCCATCGCCTTCTGCGCCGTGCCCCTGACGGTGGCGTTCACCCTGCGACCGGCCGTCTTCGCCAACGACGACCGGATGCGGGTGCGCAATCCCTTCCGGGTGATCGAACTGCCGTGGGCGGCCGTGGACGTGGTGCGCGCCGGGTACTCGGCGGAGGTGCTGGCGGAGGGGTCGAAGTACCAGCTGTGGTCGGTTCCGGTGTCGCTGCGCGAGCGCAAGAAGGCGACGCGCGCCGCCGGCCGGCGCGACGCGCGGCCCGGCGGGCAGGGGGGCGCCGCCCCCAACCCCGCTCAGGTACCCGACGAACCGCTGCGGGCGGGGGCCGACAAGGTCGTCGACGAGCTGCGCGAACTCGCCGAGCGCGGGGCCGGGCGACCGGGCGCGCAGGGCTCCGTCACGGTGCGGTGGGCCTACGAGATCATCGCGCCGGCCGTCATCGGCGCGGTGGCCCTCATCGTGTTGTGGGCCACGGTCTAAGTGGCTTCGGACGGACACCCCTGAGGTCGGGTCGAGCGGAACCGCCGCCACCGGGGGGTGCGTCCTGCCTGGTGTGCACCGTCATGAGGGCAGCGGCAGCGCCGCCACCGCCACACAGCTCCCCCTCCGCCTGCGGATCCTGGGCGGGGCTCTGCTGGCCGCGCATCTGGTCCTCGTCGCATGGCTCACCCTGAGACCGCTGGACGTCCCCTGGGCGGCGGCCTCGAACCTGACGTTCCTGGAGGGGATCCGCGCCGACCTGGCCTACGGGCCGCTGGAGGCGGCCCGGCGGATCGGCGAGGGGGTGGCGTTGCTGGCCCCGCTGGGGGTGCTGCTGCCGCTGGCGGGCGGGCGGCTCGCCTCGACGCCGACCGGCACGTGGGCCTCGCTGGCCCGGACCCTCTCCGCGACCGTCCTGATCTCGCTGGGCATCGAGATGCTCCAGACGGCGGTCCCGGGGCGGGTGGTCGACGTCGACTCGCTGCTGCTGAACACCGCCGGGGCGCTGCTCGCGCACCTGGCCGTCGTACCGGCCCTCAGGGCCAGGCTGCGGCGCTCTCAGGGGCCCACCCCGAGAATTTCCAGGGTCGGCCTCGGCCCCTGGACCGAGGTCCTGTCGGCGGTACCGCGCGAGTATTGAGGCATCGCGCGGGGCATGTCGCCCGGCGCGGATCCCCTGTGAAGGAGGGCCTCATGAGCGCGATCACCCGCCCCCGTGACGGACGGATGATCGGTGGCGTATGCGCCGGTCTCGCGCGTCGTTTCGGCATCAAGACGCGGACGATGCGGATCATCTTCGTGGCCTCGTGCCTGCTGCCCGGTCCGCAGTTCCTGATCTACCTGGCGCTGTGGCTGCTGCTGCCCAACGAGAAGGGTTCCGCCGGCTCGGCGCGGACCGCCTGGTGACGAGCGCCCGGTAGGAACCACCGGAGGATCGAGCGGACCTCAGTCGGTCTTCTCGGCCTTCTCGACCTTTTGGACCTTCTCCAGCTGCTTGTCGGCCACTTCCTGCGGGACGTGCGCCTGCTGGTCGGCGGCGGCCACGTTGAGGGCCATCAGCCGCACGACGGTGTCGCCCTCGCGCACGACGACGAGGTGCACGTGCGCGGAGACGCCCTGCGCGGCCACGGTCGTGGTCCAGCTGACGCTCTCGTCACCGGCGGTCTTGTACGGGGCCGCCTTCACGTCCTTGTAGCTGCCGCTCTGCTTCTCGACGGTGGCGGAGAAGCCCGAGGCGCAGGCCGAGACGGCTTCGCGCAGCCGGGACAGGACCCGCTTGGCGTCGCTCTCGTCGTAGGAGCTGACGGAGGCGGAGACGGCGAGCCCGACCTGCTTCTGGGAGCCGATGCCCCGGTTGACGGTCTTGTGCGCGGCCGGGTCGGGCTTGTCGCCCATGATGTCGGCGAGCGGCTGGCAGCTCTTCTTGTCGGCCTGCGGCTGGCCGTCGGGGGCGTTCGGGTTCTTGCCCTGCGCGGAGATCTGGTAGCCGGCGAGGTCGCCCTGTTCCAGCGCGGCGCGCTCCAGGCCGGTGGGCGCGGGGCGGGGGGTGGGGGATCCTGCCTGGGCGCCGGGCGCGCCGGTGCGGGCGGGCGTCGGGGAGGCGGGCGCCTTGTCGGCGGCGGGGTCGTCCGTACCGCCGCAACCCACGGCCGCGAACAGCAGGACGGGGACCAACGCGACCCTCGCCGCTCGTGCCTTCATGCGCATGACCGAAACCTCATACCCCGTGTGTCGGCGGCCGGTTGGGGGTGATCGTGACACACCGCACGGCGGCGCACACACCCCGTCGAAGGTGCGCGCGCTCGCCGTACGCGCGTGCGGATCGCGGCAGGATCAGCCGCCGAGGCCGTTCAGGCCGTTGGTGAGCGGGGTCAGCACACCGGTGACCTGGGAGGTGGGGTCGCTCGACTGCTGGGCACCGTCTTCGCCCACCTGCTGTTCGCTGGTGATGCCCTGGAGCGCGCCCGTGGCGGTGCCGAGCGTGTCGGTGAGACCGACGGCCGGGACTGCGGCGGAGGCGGTGCCGGCGGCGACCGCGGCAAAGGCGGCACCGAGGGCGGCGGCGCCGACGATCTTGGCAGCTGTCTTCTTCATGAAGGTTTCGTCCTTGCGACGGGGAATTGAGCGGCTCCGCAAACTAGTCACTTCAAACCCTCGCCCGCAAACATCATCAAATACGAGAAAGCACCCGGGGCATTGCTCCTCCCGGGCGCTTTCCGTTCGTCATGTCGTGGCCTAGGCCGAGACGGAACCGCTGGTCGAAGCGGTCTGACGGAACAGCCACTCGGACTTCAGCTCCGCGTAGCCGGGCTTGATCACGTCGTTGATCATGGCCAGTCGTTCATCGAAAGGAATGAACGCGGACTTCATCGCATTGACGGTGAACCACTGCATGTCGTCGAGCGTGTAGCCGAAGGTCTCCACCAGGTGCTCGAACTCGCGGCTCATGCTGGTGCCGCTCATCAGACGGTTGTCGGTGTTGACCGTCAGCCGGAAGTGCAGCTTGCGCAGCAGGCCGATCGGGTGCTCGGCGTACGAGGCGGCGGCGGCGGTCTGGAGGTTCGAGGTGGGGCACATCTCCAGGGGGATGCGCTTGTCCCGGACGTAGGAGGCCAGGCGGCCCAGCTTCACCGAACCGTCGGCGGCGACCTCGATGTCGTCGATGATCTTCACGCCGTGGCCGAGCCGGTCGGCGCCGCACCACTGCAGGGCCTGCCAGATCGACGGCAGGCCGAAGGCCTCGCCCGCGTGGATCGTGAAGTGGTTGTTCTCGCGCTTGAGGTACTCGAACGCGTCGAGGTGGCGGGTGGGAGGGAACCCGGCCTCGGCGCCGGCGATGTCGAAGCCGACCACGCCGTTGTCGCGGTACCGGTTGGCCAGCTCGGCGATCTCCAGCGCGCGGGCGGCGTGGCGCATCGCGGTCAGCAGGGCGCCGATGCGGATGCGGTGACCGTTGGCCCGCGCGCGGCGCTCGCCCTCGCGGAAGCCGTCGTTGACGGCCTCGACGACCTCTTCGAGGGTCAGGCCGGCTTCGAGGTGCTGCTCGGGGGCGTAGCGGATCTCGGCGTAGACGACGCCGTCCTCGGCGAGGTCCTCGGCGCACTCGGCGGCGACCCGGAAGAGCGCCTCCTTGGTCTGCATGACGGCGCAGGTGTGCGCGAACGTCTCCAGGTAGCGCGGGAGGGAGCCGGAGTCGGCGGCGTCGCGGAACCAGACGCCCAGCTTGTCGGCGTCGGTCTCGGGCAGCTTGTCGTAGCCGACCTCGCGGGCCAGCTCGATGATGGTCCCGGGGCGCAGTCCACCGTCGAGGTGATCGTGCAGCAGCACCTTCGGGGAGCGGCGGATCTGATCCGGGCTGGGCAGGTTGGGGGTCTCGCTCGTCATCTGCGCACTCTAGCTCCTACGCGCGTAGAGCACGCGCCGCCGGCGGCGGTCGATATGTAACAGAGACCGTAAGGACGGGTGGTGTACACCTCCGCGTCTGAGACTGTTCGGCCATGGCACAGCATGCGCCGCCGGCGCGCGGGGCCCGCCTGGGGCGGGCGGCCGGCGCGAACGGCTCGGTCTCGACGGTCAGTGGTGTGGTGCTCCTGCTCCCCGGAGCGTCCCGGTTCTCCCCCGGTCCGGTGCGTCCGCTCGCGCGGGCACTGGTGCGGGCGGGCGGGGCTCAGGGGCTGGTCGCGCACAGCGTCCTGCACGGCCCCGGCCCCCGGGAGGAGGCGGCGCACTGGGGCGCGCAGGAGGTGGTGCGCCGGTACGGGGACGTGCCGGTGTGCCTGGCCGGCTACGGGGCCGGCGGCCGGGCGGCGCTGCTGGCGGCGGGCCACTCGGCGGTCAACTCCGTGCTGGCGATGGCTCCTTGCCTGGTGGAGGAGGCGCAGGACGGCTCCCCTGAACCGGTGAAACAGCTCGCCGGTCGGCAGGTGTTGATCGTCCACGGCACCAACGACGCACGCAGCGACCCGGAATGCTCCTTCCGGTTGGCGGAGCGGGCGAAGAAGGCGAATCGTTCCACGTGCCGTTTCGAGGTGCATTCGGACGGCCACGGGCTACGGGAGCACCAGGCGGAAGTGGTGGCGCTGGGCGTGGACTTCGTCCTCGGGGCGATGTTCTCGGGCCGGTACTCGCGGCCGGTGACGGACGCGCTCGCCGCGCCCCCGCCGCTGGGGCTGCGGATGCCGTTGGCCTCTGGGTTCGGGCGTTCACTGCGGGGCTGAGGGGCTGAGGGGCTGAGGGGCTGAGGGAGCGCTCGACGGGCCCGCCGAGCGCTCCGGCGTACAGTGAAAAGTGGACTCGGGGTTACTTCGTTCCCGGAGGCGATGAGGCATGGCCGGACTGGTGCGCAAGAATTTCGACAGCGCCGACGAGACGCGGCCCTTCGAGGCCGGCATGGGCAGGCTGGACCTGATCCGGACGGACGGCGGGGAGATCGGCCGTGCGGTGTTCGAACCGGGCTGGCGCTGGTCGTCGCACATCAAGCCGCTGGCCGGCACGGACAGCTGCCAGGCCGCGCACACGGGGTACATCGTGAGCGGTCGGATGAAGGTCGTGATGGACGACGGCGAGAGCGACGAGTACGGCCCCGGGGACCTCATGCAGGTGGCGCCGGGCCACGACGCCTGGGTGATCGGCGACGAGCCGTGCGTGGCGGTGGACTGGACGGGGTTCGGGAACTACGCGAAGCCCGCGTAACCCGCGCAGCCCGCGAGGAGGCGGGGGTGGTCGGCCGGTCCGTCCGTACCCGCCGCTCCGCCCCCTCACGGTCGGATGGCACCGATGGACCCGGCCCGACCACCCGTCACGCCGTGCCTCCACTGTGCCGGTTCGGCATATCCCGGAAGCGGTCGTTCAGGCGTCGACTTGTCGCCTTGCGGGAACACGAGGGGTTTACAAACGGACACAGGCAGGGACGAATACGCATATGCCAACCGATGCCGAGGGAGCCGGCGGGGCCGAGGGGGCCGCGGAGGCCGACGGCTCCCGGGTCCCGCTCGCGGGCGAGCTGAGTCCCACCGCCCTGCGCCTGTACGCGTACGCCGTCGAACGGCACGCCTTCACCCCGGCGGAGGCGGCCACCGCCCTCGGCGTGCGCGCCGGCGCGGCGGTGACGGAGCTGGCCGCGGCACACCTGTTGCAGCGGGCCCCGGGCGGCGGTCCCGAGCGGTGGAGCGCGGTGGCGCCCCGGGCGGCGGCCGCCCGCGCGCTGGCGCCGCTGGCGCTGAAGGTGCGGGAGACCCACGACGAGATGGACCGGCTGCGCGGGCGGCTGGAGGAGCTGGTGCCGGCGTACGAGGCGGGCTCCGCCCGCCGGGAGCCGGGCGGCGGCGAGCGGCTGGAGCTGGTGACGGACCTGGGCGCGGTGCGCGGGCTGATCTCCGAGCTGGTGGCGGGCTGCGAGCGGGAGCTGCTGACCTCGCAGCCGGGCGGCGGACGGCCGCTGGAGACCCTGGAGGAGGCGGTCGGACGGGACGAGTCGCTGCTCGCGCGCGGGGTCCGGATGCGGACGATCTACCAGCACACGGCGCGCTACTCGCGGCCCACGGCGGCGTACGTCGAACGCGTGACGGCGCTCGGCGCGCAGGTCCGCACCCTGGGCGACGGGCTGATGCGGATGCTGATCTTCGACGGGCACACGGGGCTGATGGCGGTCCCGGACCGGACGGGGGCGGCGCTGGTGGTGCGCGAGCCGAGCGTCGTGCACTTCATGACGGCGGCGTTCGAACGGTCCTGGCCGGCCGCGCGGCCCTTCCCGACGACGGTGAGCCCGGAGGCGGCCCGCTCGCTGTCGGACGAGCTGCGCAAGACGATCGTGCGACTGCTGTCGGAGGGGCTGGAGGACAAGGTGATCGCGCGCCGACTCGGGATGTCGGAGCGGACCTGCCAGCGGCACATCGCGGAGATCATGCGCGCCGTCGGCGCCAAGTCCCGCTTCCAGGCGGGGTACTTGCTGTCCGCCGCCGCGCCGGCGGCGCCGGAGCCCGAGGACTCCGCGCCGGGCCGGGCGGACACGGCCTAGGCCGGCGGCTCCAGTTCCGGGATCAGGCGGCCGCGCCGCGAGAGGAGGAAGCGTTTGAACTCCGCGACCGGCGGGGTGTCCGGGTGGCCGTCCAGCCAGGCGACGCCGATCTCGCGCACGGCGCGCGGCGCGGTCACCGTCAGTTCGACCACCCCCGGTCGGGGTACGGCGGGCGGGGGCAGCAGGGCCACGCCGAGACCGGCCGCGACGAGGCCCCGCAGGGTCTCGGCCTCCTCCCCCTCGAAGGCCACCCTCGGGGTGAACCCGGCTTCCGCGCACAGGTCGTCGGTGATGCGGCGCAGGCCGTAGCCGGCCTCCAGGGTGACGAAGGTTTCCTCGGCGGCCTCCGCGAGGCGGATCCGCTTGCGCACGGCGAGGCGGTGGTCGTCGGGGACGACCAGGCGCAGCCGCTGTTCGTCGAGGCGGCGGGCGACGAGGTCGGGCGCGTCCGGCAGCGGGGAGGTGAGGCACAGGTCGAGTTCGCCGGCGCGCAGCTTCTCCAACATGGCCTCGCCGTAGTTCTGGACGAGGGCGAAGCGCACCCCCGGATGGTCGGCGCGGAAGGCCCGGATCAGGCCGGGTACGGTCTCGGGTCCCAGGGTGTGCAGGAAGCCGAACGCGACCTTCCCGAAGGCGGGGTCGGCGTCCTGCTGGACGGAGCCGGCGGCGCGGGCGATCTTGTCGAGGGCCTGCTCGGTGGAGGCGAGGAACGCGCGACCGGCGGTGGTCAGGGCCACGGTGCGGCCCTTGCGGGCGAACAGCGTGACGCCCAGGTCCTGTTCGAGGCGGACGACGGCCCGCGACAGGGTGGACTGCGGCACGCCCAGCTCCTGCGCGGCGCGAGTGACGTGCTCGTGGCGGGCGACGGCGGCGAACCAGGCCAGCCGGGGGGCCAGCAAAGTTGTCACGGCCATGTCTTCTTCGTAACGGTTCGTTGACATGCGCCCCTCTGAGCTGTGCTGATGCGTGAGTGGATCGATTATTACGAATTCGTGCATTGGACGCATGAAAAAGGCGGGCCTACCGTCGACGTATGCCTCCCGCTCATACCGGGGCGCCCGTCATCCCGGGCGCCTCCACCCCGTCGTCCCCTCACCCCCACCGGGACTCCTCCCCGGGCCCGCGGCCCGAGCCGCACGCCCCCGGCCGCCCCGGCTACCGCCGGATGAGCCTCGCGCTCTTCGCCGCCGGCCTCGCGACCTTCGCCCTCCTCTACTCCACCCAGGCCCTGCTGCCCGCGGTCTCCGCCGGGTTCGGCGTGACGGCGGGTCAGGCCAGCTGGTCGGTGTCCGCGGCCACCGGCGCGCTCGCCCTGTTCGTCCTGCCGCTGAGCGCGCTCTCGGAGCGGTTCGGTCGGACCCGGATGATGACCTGGTCGCTGGTCGTGGCCGTCGGCGTCGGCCTGTTGGTGCCGTTCGCGCCGAGCCTGGAGTGGCTGGTGGCGCTGCGCGCGGTGCAGGGCGCGGCGATCGCCGGCGTCCCCGCCTCCGCGATGGCGTACCTGGCGGAGGAGGTCCGGCCGAAGGCGCTGGTCGGGGCGATCGGCCTGTTCGTGGCGGGCAACTCCATCGGCGGCATGAGCGGCCGCGTCGTCACCGGCTGGGCCGCGCAGGCGTGGGGCTGGCGGGCCGGGCTGCTGGCCGCCGGCGTGATGGCGCTGGCGTGCGCGGTGGCCTTCCTGGTGCTGCTGCCCCGGGCGCGGTTCTTCCGGCCGGCGTCGCTGAGGCCGCGCGCGGTGGGGCGTACCGTCGTCGGACACCTGCGGGATCCGCTGCTGCTGCGGCTGTACGGGATCGGCGCGCTGTTCATGACCGTCTTCGGGGCCGTGTACACGGTCATCGGCTACCGGCTGGTGGACGAGCCGTTCTCGCTCGGGCAGGGCGTCGTCGGGTCGATCTTCCTGGTGTACCTGGTGGGGACGGTCTCCTCGGCCGCCGCGGGCAAGCTGGTGGCGCGGGCCGGGCGGCGCGGGGCGCTGTACCTGGCCGTGACGACGACCGCGCTGGGCCTGTTGCTGTCCCTCGCGGATTCGCTGCCGGCGATCCTGGCGGGGCTGGTGCTGATCACGGCGGGCTTCTTCGCCGGGCACGCGGTGGCCTCGTCGGCGGTCAGCCGGACCGCGACGACGGGCCGGGCGCAGGCGTCCGCGCTCTACCAGTCCGCGTACTACCTCGGCTCCAGCGTCGGCGGCACCCTGGGCGCGCTGGCCTACCACGCCTCGGGGTGGGCGGCCACGGTCGGGATCGCGCTGCTGGCGGTGGTGGGCGTCGCCTCGATCACCCTGTGGGGTTCGCACGCGGCGCGCGTGGAGCGGCGTCGTCTCCTGGCGGGGACCGCGACGGCGCGCTGAGGCCGATTCTGCGGTCGAGGCCGGTCTGCGGACCGGGCTGAGGAAAAATACGTCCGCCCCGCGCGCTCCTCCCCCTTGTCGGGCGGGCATCGATCCGTCAAGGTGCGAGTCGACAGGGGAGGGACCGCATGGCGGGTATACGCACGCGCGCGCGGCGGCGGGCGGCGGTGGTGTTCGGCGGGGCGCTGGCGCTGGCCGCGCCGATGGTGGTCGTAGGGGGCGGGTCGGCCGCGGCCGCTTCCTGCAACGTGACGACGGGGCCGTACCAGCGGCAGGTGGAACAGTTCCTGGGGCGGCCCGTGGACGGCGTGCAGTCGGCGGCCGACTGCAATGCCATCAAGGCCTTCCAGGCGACGCACGGCATCACCCCGACGATGGGGTACGCGGGCCCGTTGACCTGGCAGACGATGAACACGATGCTCGCGCAGCGGGCGGCGGGCAAGAACCCGAACGCGGCCGGGCAGTGCCCCACCAACCGGGGACGGATCGCCTGCGTCGACCTGACGCGGCAGCTCAGCTGGATCCAGGACGGCAACACGCTGAAGTACGGGCCGGTTCCGGTGCGTACGGGCAAGGCGGGGACGCCGACGCGGACCGGTCTGAAGAAGATCTACTACCGCAGCATCAACCACTGGTCGACGATCTACAACGTCTCGATGCCGTACTCGCAGTTCTTCGACGGGGGCATCGCCTTCCACTCGGTCACCAAGAGCATGTGGAACCCGCCGGGTTCGGGTGGCTGCGTGAACATGACCACGACCGACGCCAAGGCGTACTGGAGCATGCTGGGCAACGGCGAGGACGTCTACGTGTACGGGCGCAAGCCCGGCACCTGATCTGCCGGGGTGCCGTTGTCCGGGTGCCGTTGTCAGTGCCCTCGGGTAGTTTCCGACGTGACGGAAACCACCTGGGGGACGGCAGCCATGAACGACCTCACCACACCGGAAGCGGACACGGCGGCGGAGACGGAAGCGGGCCTGGATGCCGCGATGCGGCGCCACCGCGTCGAGCTGACCGGCTACTGCTACCGGATGCTCGGCTCCGCCTTCGACGCCGAGGACGCGGTGCAGGAGACGTACGTCCGCGCCTGGCGGGCGTTCGAGAAGTTCGAGGGCCGCTCGTCGCTGCGCTCGTGGCTGTACCGGATCGCCACCAACGTCTGCCTGGACTTGCTGAGCGCGGGGAAGAAGCGGGCCCGCCCGATGGACCTCACCGCCCCGCAGCACCAGGCGTCCGCCGTGCTGAACGAGCGCTCCGAGGTGACCTGGCTGGAGCCGGTGCCGGACGGGCGGGTGCTGCCGCAGACCGCCGACCCGGCGGAGCTGGCCCTGGCCAAGGAGTCCGTCCGGCTGGCCTTCGTCGCGGCGCTCCAGCACCTGCCGGCGAAGCAGCGGGCGGTGCTGATCCTGCGGGAGGTGCTGGCCTGGAAGGCCGAGGAGGTGGCGCGGCTGCTGGACACCACCGTGGCGTCCGTGAACAGCGCCCTGCAGCGGGCCCGTGCCACGCTCGCCGGCCGGGAGGTGCGCGCGAGCGAACCGGCGGACCCGCTGGACGGGGAGCAGGCGAAGCTGCTGGAGCGGTACCTGTCCGCCTTCGAGGCGTACGACATCTCCCGCCTGACGACGCTCCTGCACGAGGACGCGGTGCTGTCGATGCCGCCGTTCGACCTGTGGCTGCGCGGGCACGAGGACATCGCCGCCTGGCACCTGAACCAGGGCATCGGCTGCAAGGGCTCGCGCCTGGTGGCGACCACGGCGAACGGGCTGCCGGCCTTCGGCCAGTACCGGCCGCGCGAGGACGGGAAGCCGGGGCACGTGCCGTGGGCGCTCCAGGTGCTGGAGATCTCAGAGGGGAAGATCGTCGGGCTGAACGCCTTCCTCGACACCGACCGCTGGTTCCCGCTCTTCGACCTCCCCGAGCAGCTCGACGAGTCCTACGAGGTGCAGCAGGGCGCGTAAGGGCGGCGCCACGCCGACGACGGTGAAGGCGCCCCGCCCGAGCGAGGTCAGCCGCAGCCGGGCCAGCGCCTCGACGGTGCGGAGCCCCGGCGCGGTGACGGCCGAGGCGTCGCACACGACCGCCCCGGCCCCGTCCTCGTAGAGCCGCGCCAACCGCGCGCAGAGCAGCGACACGTCCCCCACGGCGGGACCGGGTCCGGGCAGTTCGATACGTGTGATCGTCACGAGTCACTGACTGCCGACGCCCCCGGAACTCATCGGTGCGGGGGACACCTCACGCAGTGGGGAAGGCGGACGTGTCGAGCTTGAGGTCGAAGGGCGCGGGCAGGTGGAAGGTCTCCCCGAACACGCCGTACCGGCAGCCGGGCCCGTCGTCACCGGTCCCGGCATGCCGAACGGGACCGGTGGGGGGCCACCGGTCCCGTTCACCCGAAGGGGAAGTCGCAGGTCAGGCGATGCGGTCCAGGACGATCGGCGTGGCGGTGAAGGGGGTGCCCGCCGGGGCGATGTCGTGGGAGCCCTCCAGGGCGGCCAGGGCGTAGTCGAACTTCTCCGGGGTGTCGGTGTGCAGGGTCATCAGGGGCTGGCCCGCGGTGACCGTGTCGCCCGGCTTGGCGTGCAGTTCGATGCCCGCGCCGGCCTGCACCGGGTCCTCCTTGCGGGCGCGGCCCGCGCCCAGGCGCCAGGCGCCGACGCCGACCGCGTACGCGTCGAGGCGGGTCAGGACGCCCGAGGCGGAGGCGGTGACGACGTGCTGCTCGCGGGCGACGGGGAGGGCCGCGTCCGGGTCGCCGCCCTGGGCCGCGATCATCCGGCGCCAGTGGTCCATCGCGGAGCCGTCGGCCAGGGCCTTCGCCGGGTCGGCGTCCTTGATGCCCGCGGCCTCCAGCATCTCCTTGGCGAGGGCGATGGTCAGCTCGACCACGTCGGCGGGGCCGCCGCCGGCCAGGACCTCGACCGACTCGCGGACCTCCAGGGCGTTGCCCGCGGTCAGGCCCAGCGGCGTGGACATGTCCGTCAGGAGCGCGACGGTCTTGACGCCCGAGTCGGTGCCCAGGCCCACCATGGTCCGCGCCAGCTCACGCGCGTCCTCGATGTTCTTCATGAAGGCGCCGCTGCCGACCTTGACGTCCAGGACGAGCGAGCCCGTCCCCTCGGCGATCTTCTTGGACATGATCGAGGAGGCGATCAGCGGGATGGCCTCGACGGTGCCGGTGACGTCGCGCAGCGCGTAGAGCTTCTTGTCGGCGGGGGCCAGGCCGTCGCCGGCGGCGCAGATGACCGCGCCGGTGGTGTCGAGGACGTTCAGCATCTCCTCGTTGGAGAGCAGGGCGCGCCAGCCGGGGATGGACTCCAGCTTGTCGAGGGTGCCTCCGGTGTGGCCGAGGCCCCGGCCGGAGAGCTGCGGCACGGCCGCGCCGCAGGCGGCGACGAGCGGGGCCAGCGGGAGGGTGATCTTGTCGCCGACGCCGCCGGTGGAGTGCTTGTCGGCGGTGGGGCGGGAGAGGGAGTCGAAGTTCATCCGCTCGCCGGAGGCGATCATCGCGGCGGTCCAGCGGGCGATCTCCGCGCGGTTCATGCCGTTGAGGAGGATGGCCATGGCGAGCGCCGACATCTGCTCGTCGGCGACGACCCCGCGGGTGTACGCGTCGATGACCCAGTCGATCTGCTCGGGGCTGAGCTCGCCGCGGTCGCGCTTGGTGCGGATGACGGAGATGACGTCCATGTGGTGCTTCCTTCTACGCGCATAGAGAGAGGAGTTGAGGAGAGGTGAGGGGAAGGGCGACGGCCCTCCGCCCGGCAGGGGCGAAGGGCCGTCGGTACGGCTATCTCAGGTGGTCGGGCCCGAAGGCCTGCGGCAGCATCGCGCTCAGCGGCAGGATCCCGTCCGGTGTGTCCACCAGCAGGTCCTCTCCGCCGAACTCGTAGAGCAGCTGGCGGCAGCGTCCGCACGGGACGAGGCTCTGGCCCTTGCCGTCCACGCACGTGAAGTGGGTCAGCCGGCCGCCGCCGGTGGCCTGGAGCGAGGAGACCAGGCCGCACTCGGCGCACAGGCCGAGTCCGTAGCTGGCGTTCTCCACGTTGCAGCCGGTGACGACCCGGCCGTCGTCCACGAGCGCCGCGACCCCGACCGGGAAGCCGGAGTAGGGCGCGTAGGCGTGGGTCATCGCCTCCCGCGCCGCCACCCGCAGCGCTTCCCAGTCCACGGCGGCGTCCGCATGCGCCGCGGGGTCCGGGGTCACTTGCCCTGGCCCTTGCGGTACGGCATGCCGTCCGCCTTCGGCATCCGCAGGCGCTGCGCCGACAGGGCGAGCACGAGCAGCGTCGTCAGGTACGGGGCGGCGTCCACGAACTGGCTCGGGACCGCGTCCGTCATCGCGTACCAGACGAACAGCAGCACGGCGAAGACCGCCGAGACGCCGGCCTGGACGTACTTCTTCTTGTACACCTGCCAGGCGACGCCGATCACCAGGAGGATCGCGACGAGCAGCAGCATCGCGTGGACGTTCTCCGCGCCGCCGCGCAGCTTGAGGCTGTCGGTGAAGCCGAAGAGGCCCGCGCCCAGGGCCATGCCGCCGGGCATCCAGTTACCGAAGATCATCGCGGCGAGACCGATGTAACCGCGGCCGCCGGTCTGGCC
This sequence comes from Streptomyces sp. RerS4, assembly GCF_023515955.1. Taxonomy (GTDB): domain Bacteria; phylum Actinomycetota; class Actinomycetes; order Streptomycetales; family Streptomycetaceae; genus Streptomyces. Next base: position 4,459,640 of record NZ_CP097322.1, on the reverse strand, counting down.
CTCCTGGTAGATCGGGCTGGCGACCTCGGAGAGGAACACGCCGCCGAGGCCCGCGAGGGCGCCGGAGACGACGACCGCGATGTACTTGTACTTGTACACGTTGACGCCGAGGGACTCGGCGGCGATCGGGTTCTCACCGCAGGAGCGCAGGCGCAGACCGAAGGTGGTGCGCCACAGCACCCACCAGGTGCCGGGGATGAGCAGCAGCGCGACGACGGTCAGCAGGGACAGTCCGGTGACCAGGCCGCCGATGACGCCGGCGAGGTCGGAGACGAAGAACCAGTGCTTGCCCTGGAGGGAGGTCATCCAGTCGGACAGCCCCGGCACGGTGATCTTGTAGATCTCCTCGACGCGCGGCGACTGCTTGGAGGAGCCGCCGGGGGCGTCGGCGAAGGTGAAGTTCGACAGGTACTGGGTGAAGCCCAGGGCCAGGATGTTCACGGCCACACCGGAGACGATGTGGTTGACGTTGAACGTGACGGTGATGATCGCGTGCAGCAGGCCGCCGATGGCACCGCCGGCGATGCCGACGAGGACACCGGTCCAGGGACCCCATTGGTAGCCGGCCCAGGCACCGAACCAGGTGCCGAGGATCATCATGCCTTCGAGGCCGATGTTGACGACGCCCGCGCGCTCGGCCCACAGGCCGCCGAGGCCGGCGAGGCCGATCGGGACCGCGAGGGAGAGGGCGCCGGAGACCTGGCCGACGGAGGTCAGGTCGTTGGCGCCGCTGATGATGCGGACCAACGAGACGAGCGCGAGCCCGCCGGCGATGATCAGCATGATCACGGGCAGGGTGAGCTTCTTGCGACCGCCGGTCTTCGGGGCGGCGCCGGGCGCGGAAACGGTGCTGGTGCTCACGCCGCGACCTCCTTATCCGTCTTGATGGCGTGGCCCGCGGCCAGTTCCTCGCCGACCTTCTGCTGCTGTCGGCGGATGCCGTAGCGACGGACGAGCTCGTAGGAGACGACCACCGCGATCACGATCAGACCCTTCATGATCGTGCCGATCTCCTTGGCGTAGCCGGCGGAGTCGAGCGAGGCCGAGGCCTTGTCGATGAAGGCCATCAGCATGGCGGCGAAGAAGATGCCGACGGGGCTGTTGCGGCCGAGCAGCGCGATGGTGATGCCGGTGAAGCCGACGCCGACCGGGAAGGAGAGGTTGTACGTGTGCGTCTCGCCGAGGAGCTGCGGCATGCCGGACAGACCGGCGACGGCGCCCGAGATCAGCATCGAGGTGATGATCATCTTCTTGGCGTCCACGCCGGAGGCCTGGGCGGCGGACTCGCTGGCGCCGGTGGCGCGCAGGTCGAAGCCGAAGCGGGTGCGGTTGAGGACGAACCAGTAGACGACGCCCAGGGCGAAGGCCACGAAGGTGAAGCCGTAGATCTCCAGGCCGTCACCGATCGTCAGGGCCGGGAACCAACCGGACTCGGCGATGTCGCCGGTCGTCAGGTCGTTGGAGCCCTCGGGCTGCACACCGAGGTTCTTCGGCAGGATCAGCCAGGCGATCAGGCTGGTCGCGATGGCGTTCAGCATGATCGTCGAGACGACCTCGCTGACGCCGCGCCGGGCCTTGAGGACACCCGCGATACCGGACCAGAAGGCACCGGTCAGCATGGCGACGAGCACGATCAGCAGGATGTGCAGCGGGCCGGGCAGGGTGATGGCGGTGCCGACCACGGCCGAGACCATCGCCGCGAGACGGTACTGGCCGTCGACGCCGATGTTGAAGAGGTTCATCCGGAAGCCGATGGCCACGGCCAGGGCCGCCAGGTAGTACGTACCGGCCTGGTTCAGGATGAGGACCTGGACGTCCTCGTAGGCGGCGTTCTCGACCATCAGGCGCAGCGGCTCGATCGGGTCGATGCCCGTCGCGGCCAGCACGACCATGGTCAGCAGGAAGGCGGTGACCAGCGCGAGCGCGGGCCCGGCGAAGCCGAGGAGCAGCCGGTCCTTGTCGAATTTCTTCATCGGGCCTCGTCCTCCGGGGAGTCGGTACCAGCGTCGGTACCGGCGGCGGAGTGGTTGTCGGTGGCTTCCAGGTGACCGGAGGCGGCGCCCGTCATGGCGGTGCCGAGCTCCTCGGGGGTCACGGTCGCGGGGTCGGCGTCCGCCACGAGGCGGCCGCGGTAGATCACGCGCAGGGTGTCGGACAGGCCGATCAGCTCGTCCAGGTCCGCGGAGATCAGCAGGACGGCCAGGCCTTCGCGGCGGGCCTCGCGGATGGCGTCCCAGATCTGCGCCTGAGCGCCGACGTCCACACCGCGGGTGGGGTGGGCGGCGATGAGGAACTTCGGGTTGTGGCTCATCTCGCGGCCGACGATCAGCTTCTGCTGGTTGCCGCCGGAGAGCGAGGCCGCGGTGACGTCGATGCCCGGGGTGCGGACGTCGTACTCGCGCACGATCCGCTCGGTGTCCTTGCGGGCGGCCTTCGGGTCGAGGATGCCGCGCTTGGAGTTGGGCGTCTCGGTGACGTGGCCGAGGATGCGGTTCTCCCACAGGGGGGATTCCAGCAGCAGGCCGTGGCGGTGGCGGTCCTCGGGGATGTAGCCGATGCCGCCCTCGCGGCGGGCGCGGACGGCGGCCTTGGTGATGTCGGCGCCGTCCAGGGTGATGACGCCCGAGTCGACGGAGGTCATGCCCATCAGGGCCTCGATCAGCTCGGTCTGGCCGTTGCCCTCGACGCCGGCGATCCCGAGGACCTCGCCCTTGTGGATCGTGAAGGTGACGTCGTCGAGCAGCAGGCGGCCGGCCACGACGGGCTCGTGCAGCCCGATGTCGGTCGCCGGCATGCTGTCGGCACGCGAGGTCTCGGGGGCGACGACGGCCCCGCTGTCGGCGAGGGTCAGGCCCTTGACCTCCAGCATCGGGACGTCGGTGACCGTGGACTCGCGGGTCTCCGGCGAGGGCAGCTCCGTGCCGACCATCAGCTCGGCGAGCTGCTTGGTGGTGGCGGTCTTCGGGTCGGCGGTGCCGACCGTGGTGCCGCGCCGGATGACGGTGATGTCGTCGGCGACCTTCAGGACCTCGCCCAGCTTGTGCGAGATGAAGATGACGGTCAGGCCCTCGGCCTTGAGCTCGCGCAGGTTGTCGAAGAGCGCGTCCACTTCCTGCGGTACGAGCACGGCGGTCGGCTCGTCGAGGATGAGGGTGCGGGCACCGCGGTAGAGGACCTTGAGGATCTCCACGCGCTGACGGTCGGCGACACCGAGGTCCTCGACCAGGGCGTCGGGGCGCACGCCGAGGCCGTACGCGTCCGAGATCTCCTTGATCTTCTTGCGGGCCTTGGCGCCGATGCCGTAGAGCTTCTCGCCGCCGAGAACCACGTTCTCCAGGACGGTGAGGTTGTCGGCGAGCATGAAGTGCTGGTGCACCATGCCGATTCCGCGGGCGATGGCGTCGCCGGGGCTGGCGAAGGAGACCTGCTCCCCGTCGATGGCGATGGTGCCCTCGTCCGGCTTCTGCATGCCGTAGAGGATCTTCATCAGGGTCGACTTGCCGGCGCCGTTCTCGCCGATCAAGGCATGGACCGTGCCCTTGCGGACGGTGATCGCGATGTCCTTGTTGGCGACGACGCCGGGGAAGCGCTTGGTGATGCCGTGCAGTTCTACGGCGGGGGGCGGGCTGGACGCGTTGATGACGCACTCTCCTTGGCGCGGAAGGAGCTGAAGGCAGGGGAGGGACAGGGCGGGGAGAGAAGGTATCGCGTCCACGATGCCTCTACGCGCGTAGCACTGTCGAAAGTGAAAACTTGCGGCCAGGTGGCCACAAGCGGTCACGGACTCGATGGGGAGACGTGGTGCGGGGTCCGAAAGCGGTCGAGACCGCTTCCGGACCCCGGAGACCACGACTACCTGTCAGACGGAACCTTACGGCGCGGTCTTGACGGTGATCTTCTTCGCGATGATGTCGGCCTTGGCCTTCTCCACCGCGGCGATGAGGTCGGTCATCTTCTTGTACTCGGGGTTGGAGTCGGCCAGGCCGACGCCGTCCTTGTCGAGGCCGTAGCGGATCTCGCCGACGGTGGGCTTGCCGTCCTTGACCGACTTGATCAGGTTGAAGACGGAGTCGGAGACGTCCTTGGTGACCGAGGTCAGGATGTGCTCCTTGTACTTCGCCAGGCCGGCCTGGTTGTACTGGTCGGAGTCGACACCGATGGCCCACTTGCCCTTGGCGGCGGCGGCCTCGATGGCACCGGAGCCCGCGAGACCGGCGGCGGCGTAGACCACGTCGGCGCCGGCGTCGATCTGGCCGTTGGCGGTGGCCTTGCCGAGGTCGGGCTTGGCGAAGCCCTCGAAGTTCGGCGGCTGGCTCAGGTAGTGGCTGAGGACCTTGGCGTTCGGGTTGGTGTCCTTGACGCCCTGGACGAAGCCCGCCTCGAACTTCTTGATCAGCGGAACCTCGACACCGCCGATGAAGCCGACCGTGCCGGACTTGGACGCCTTGGCGGCGGCGACGCCGGCCAGGTAGGAGCCCTGCTCCTCGTTGAAGACGAGGTTGGCGATGTTCGGGCCGGTCACCGAGGTGTCGTCGATGATGCCGAACGTGGTGTTCGGGAACTTCGGCGCGACCTTCTTGATGGCCGGGGCGTAGGCGAAGCCGACGCCGATGACCGGGTTGTTGCCCTTGCGCGCCAGCTCGGTGAGGCGCTGGACCTTGTCGGCCTCGCCCTCGCCGTCGGTGGGCTCGGCTTCGGTGCCGCCCATCTTGAGCTCGTTCTTCGCCTGCTCAAGGCCCGCGTAGGCGGCGTCGTTGAACGACTGGTCGCCACGGCCACCGATGTCGTACGCGATGGCGGCGCTGGCGGCGGCCTTCGCGGTGCCGTCGGCGGACGGGGTGTCCGTGGACTTCTTACCGCCACAGGCGGTGGCCGAGAGGGCCAGCGCCGCGGACGCGATGCCCACGGTGGCGATCCTGGTGATCCGGCGCAAGGGGAGGCTCCTTCAAAACCTGACCGAAGCGCCACGACCGGCGCTGGTTTCGCGGCGATCGTAACGCGCGTAGATGTCAGTTAAAGGCCCGTTCATGAGTCGTTATCGGATCGTCGCGAACCGGACAGTGACCGATCGGTAACCGCGTGGGTCTCCAGCCCTTGTGTACCAAGGGCTGGACACCTCCGCCGGTCGACCCGCCGATGATGTAGTGAGCTTTACCGGATCTTTTCCGCCACCTGTCCTTTAGGTCACCGGTCTAGGTCATCGGTCCGCCACGCCCACCGGTCGCACGCGCCGTCCGTCGAGCAGCGCGGCGGCCGTGAAGAACTCGACGCCGACCCCGATCGCGGACTCGTCCACGTCGAAGTCGCCCCGGTGCAGGTCGCGCTTGGCCGTGTCACCGGGCCTGCGGACGCCGAGGCGGGCCATGGCGCCGGGGACGTGTTCCAGGTACCAGGAGAAGTCCTCCCCGCCCAGGCTCTGCTCGGTGTCCTCGACCGACTCGGCGCCGCGCCGGGCGGCCATCGCCTCGCGCAGCAGCTCCGTCACGACCGGGTCGTTGACCACGGGCGGGACGCCGCGCACGTGGTTGATCTCGAACTTCGCCCCGTGCATGGTCGAGACCTCGTCGATCGCCGCGTGGATCATGTCGGGCGCCTCGTACCAGGCGTTGAGGTCCAGGCACCGCACCGTCCCGGACAGCTCCGCGTGCATCGGGATGACGTTGCAGGCGTGCCCCGCCTCCAGCCGGCCCCAGGTGACCGACATGCCCGAGCGGGCGTCCATCCGGCGGGCCAGCAGGGCCGGTACGTCGACGGCGACCCGGGCGGCGGCCGTCACCAGGTCCGTGGTGAGGTGCGGGCGGGCCGTGTGACCGCCGGCGCCGGACAGGGTGACCTCCAGCCGGTCGCAGGCCGAGGTGATCGGGCCGGGCCGCAGGCCGAGGCGTCCGGCGTCGACGCGCGGGTCGCAGTGGACGGCGATGATCTGCCCGACCCCGTCGAGGACCCCGGAGTCGATGGCCTCCGTCGCCCCGCCCGGCAGCACCTCCTCGGCCGGCTGGAACAGCAGCCGTACCGGTCGGGGCAGCAGCCCCTGCCGGTCGAGGTCCGCGAGGACCAGGCCGGCGCCGAGGACGACGGCGGTGTGCACGTCGTGGCCGCAGGCGTGGGCGCGGTCCGGATAGGTGGAACGGTAGGAGACGTGGGTCTTCGCATCCGGGATGGGCAGGGCGTCGATGTCCGCGCGCAGGGCCAGCATCGGCCGACCGCGGTCCCAGGTGCCCACGTCACAGATCAGGCCGGTCCCGGACTTCAGCACCCGTGGGCGCAGGCCGGCTTTTTCCAGCCGGGCCTTGATCGCCGCCGTGGTGCGGAATTCCTGGTGTCCTAGCTCGGGATGCATGTGCAAGTCCCGGCGGAAGGCGATCAGTTCGGCACGCAGGTGATCCGGAAGCTTGCCGGGCAGCTCGGGCCGGACGGGCTTGCCGGGCAGGGCGGACGGGGACTCGCGGGACATCAACTGGTTCACCCGTTGAAGGGTAGGCGCACGGATGGCTCAACTGGCTGTAGATCACCAAAAGTTCATGCCGTTAGGGGATAAAAACACGACCTCTGGACGCATGACCGGATGTGCGCGGGGGTAAACTCGCGCGCTCACCCGGCGGCCGAGGCCGCCTTCGCCGGGAGTCTGCGCACATCGCGGGCCGTGTCGGTGACGCCGGCCAGGAACCCGCGGGCGCGGGGCGAGGCGCCGGCCGTGAGCCAGTCGGGGTCGATGTCGCACACCGCGACCGTCACACCGGTACCGGTCAGTGCGTAGGGCAGCGTGTGGACGACCGTGGACGGAAAGCTGACGATCGTACGGCCGATGGGTCCACGGCGGGCGACGAGCTCCAGCGGCAGGTCCGGTCGTACGATCTCCAACCCGGTCGCCTCGCTCAGCTGCCGCAGCTTCTCCGGGGCCTCGCGGCGATGTGCGAAGTAGCGGGTCACGCCGAGCTCCAGGGTCAGGGCGCGGACCGCCTCCAGGTAGCGGGCCGGATCGACCACGCCCGTCTCCACCAGGGAGGTGCCGACCAGGTCGGTGCCCTTGGTCAGCCGGGGCGGGCCGAACCGGGCGCGCGTCCAGGCGAAGTCGTTGAGCCGCACCTCCATCCCGGGCAGCGGGGTCACCGGCATCGAGGTGAACAGCTCCACCCCGCGCCCGCCGCGCGGGGTCAGCCGGCGCCGGGCCGTACCGGACACCGGGGCGTACGCCAGCTCGCGCACCCGGGCCGCGGCCCCGCCGCCGCTGCGGTGCCAGCGGCGCAGCCGCTCGCCGCGCCCGAGCTGCGCGACGAACTCCAGGGTGGCGGTGCCGTCGTCCACGACGACCAGCTCGGCGGCGCGGGCCGGGACCAGCAGCAGCTGCACGAAGCGGGAGAACGGGTCCCCGACGACGATCCGCCGGGCCCGGCGCACGCTCGCGGCGAGCGCGGCGAGCGCCCGCAGCGGAGCCCCGGAGCCACCCCGGGCCTCCTGCCACCGCACGTCGTGGCCCTCGCCCCGGGCGATCCCGGCGATCCGGCGCAGCTGCCCCCGCGACATCGGGTCGGTGGGCGGAAGCACGACGATGGTCGGCTGCCCGGCGTCACCGGCCGGGGGTGCGGCCGACTGCGCCGCCCGGTCGCCGAGCGGGCCGGGCTGCGTCGGGACGGCCGGCAGCGGGCCGCCGGCGCCGTGGCGGGCGTAGGCCCACTCCAGCACGTTCAGGAGCTGGACCGGACTCTCGACGAAGGCCAGGGTGGAGGCGGGGGAGTTCACCGGGTTCTCCGCTCGTGAGGAGCTCGTGGGGAGGAGGGGGCGGGGCCGGTCAGATCGTGGCCGGCGCGGTGGCCGGCACCGGACCCTGGACGCGGCGGAGCTTCTTCATCGGGCCCAGCTCGGACTCGTAGACGCGCTTGACGCCGTCGCCGAGGGCGGTCTCGATGGTGCGGATGTCGCGCACGAGGCGGGCGAGGCCGCCGGGTTCGACGGAGGCGGCCTGGTCGGAGCCCCACATCGCGCGGTCGAGGGTGATGTGCCGCTCGACGAAGGTGGCGCCGAGGGCGACGGCGGCCAGGGTGGTCTGGAGGCCGGTCTCGTGGCCGGAGTAGCCGATCGGCACGTTCGGGTACTCCTCCTGGAGGGTGTTGATCACCCGCAGGTTCAGCTCCTGCGCCTTCGCCGGGTAGGTCGAAGTGGCGTGGCACAGCAGGACGTTGTCGCTGCCGAGCACCTCGACGGCGTGCCGGATCTGCTTCGGGGTGGACATCCCGGTGGAGAGGACGACGGTGCGGCCGGTGGCGCGCAGCGTGCGCAGGAGGTCGTCGTCGGTGAGGCAGGCGGAGGCGACCTTGTGGGCGGGGAGGTCGAACTTCTCCAGGAACGCGACGGCCTCGGTGTCCCACGGGGAGGCGAACCAGTCGATGCCGCGCCTGGCGCAGTGCTCGTCGATGGCGAGGTAGTCGGCCTCGCCGAACTCGACGCGGTGGCGGTAGTCGATGTAGGTCATCCGGCCCCAGGGCGTGTCGCGTTCGATGTCCCACTGGTCGCGCGGGGTGCAGATCTCCGGGGTGCGCTTTTGGAACTTGACGGCGTCACAGCCGGCGTCGGCGGCGGCGTCGATGAGGGCGAAGGCGGTGCCGAGGTCGCCGTTGTGGTTGATGCCGATCTCGCCGACCACGTAGACGGGGTGGCCGGGGCCGGCGGTACGCGCGCCGAAGGTGCGCAGGCGGGAGTGGGGGGTGGCGTCGACGCTCATGGCGGCAGGTGTCCTTCGTTCGATGCGCGGTGGAGTGGTGGGGCGGGGGTCGAGAAGGGGTGCCAGGAGGCGGGCGCGGGCGAGGTCGTGCGGGTCGTCGACCTCCAGGACCCGTGCCGGGTCGGTGGCGACGGGCAGGGTCCGCCCGAAGAAGCGGTGGCGTGCGGCGCGAAAGCCGGGGGCGGCCATGGCGTAGGCGGCGCCGGTCTCCAGCAGTTCGGCGGGCCGGTCCTGGCGGCGGGGGCGGTACGCGGCGTCGTGGTTGATCCCGCTGCCGCGGCCGTCGGGGCCCGTACGCCACAGGAAGCCGTGGAACGGGGCCGCGGTCAGGGCCGAGTCGGCGGCGCCCGAGGCGACGGCGGCGGCGACTGACTCGACGTCGGAGGGGGTCAGGAAGGGGCTGGTGCACTGGACCAGGAGGACCACGTCCACGGCGAGGGAGTGCAGTTCCTCGAAGGCGGCCAGGGCGTGCAGGACGGCGGCCTCGCTGCTCGCGGTGTCGTCGGCGAGGGCCGCGGGGCGACGGATCACGCCGGCGCCGGCGGCGCGGGCGGCGGCCGCGATGGTGTCGGAGTCGGTGGAGACGACCACGTCGGTGACGGTGGGCGCGGCCAGGCAGGCGCGCACGGCGCGGGCGACGAGCGGTACGCCGCCGACGGGTGCGGTGTTCTTGCCCGGCACGCCCTTGGACCCGCCCCGCGCCGGCACGACGGCCAACACGCGGGGCGCGGCACGGGCGGCGGAGGCCTGAGCGGCGACGGGGCCGGGGCCTGGGGTGCCTCGCGGGCGGGCGGGGTCACAGTTCGCCCAGCCGGCGGATCGCGGGGCCACGCGCTGGACCCCGTGCCGGTACGCGCCCCGGGCGGCCTCGCGCAGGTGGGCGCGCAGCCAGCGGCGGGCGGCGGACTCCCGCGTCCCGCGCGCGGCGCCCGGCTGCGGGGTTCCGTCGGGGCGAGGTGCTGGCGGGCCAGGATCCCGGGCAGGTACCCGGGGGCGGTGGCCAGGGTGTAGTACGGGGCGACGGGCGGCAGTTCCCGGCGCCGAGCAGCTCGGCGAGCCGGGCGCGGGCGGCGGCGTAGGGGTCGGACTCCCCCGCGAGACGCGCCGCCGCGCCCGGGACGCCGTGCGCGGCGAGCCAGCGGGGGTCGGGGCGCGGCAGCCGGCCCGCGTCGAGGTGGTCCCACGAGGTCAGGCAGCCCGAGCCGAGGAAGTGGTGGTTGCCGAGGGCCTCGCGGACGCCGAGGTCGGTGAGCACGGCGGTCGGGATGCCCCGGTGCAGGGACTCCAGGGCGGCCGTGGAGGACACCGTCACCAGCAGGTCGGTGGTGTCCAGCACCTCGCCCATGTTCCCGTACGCCAGGCGGCAGTTGGGCGGGAGGCCGCCGGGGAGCCGCTCGACCAGGCGCTGGTAGGGGTGCTCCTCCAGGTGCGTGGTGTGCTCCCCGGGCCGGCTGCGCAGCTTGACCAGGACCTCGCGCCCCGGGTGCAGCCGCGCGTGCCGGGCGGCGCGCTCCAGCAGGTGGAGGCGGTCGGCGCGGCTCTCGGGCACGGAGGGCTGGACGGCGAAGACCACGCGGTGGGCGCGGTCGCCGGCGCTTTCGTACGGGGCGCCCTCCAGGAAGGGCAGGGCGGTCTCGACGACGGCCTCGGCGGGCGCACCCACCCCCTCGTACACGGCGCGGAAGCGGGTCGCGTCGTGGCGGGAGTTGGCGAGGACGAGGTCGGCGCCGTGCCGCAGCAGCAGCCCGTCGGCGAGCTTCTCGTAGACCACGCCGACGTAGCCGGTGACGAGGACGGGACGGGCGGCGGGGGTGGGCCACTGGGCGCGGATCCCGTGCAGCACGGCCTGGACGGCGCCTCCGACGAGGGCGAGGACGACCACGTCGTACGGCTCCTCGCGCAGGCGGGCGAGGAACTGCGCGCAGGTCACCTCGACGGCGCCGCCCGCCCCGACCTCGCCGAGCTGGCGCGCGGTGGGGGTGGCCCGCCCGCGCAGCAGATAGCCGCCGACCTGGTGCGGAGCGGCGTCGGGGGCGAGGCGGCGCGCGGTGAGCGCGCCCCATTTCCACCGCGTGTCGGAATCCGCGAGCACGGCGATCCGAAGGTCGGCTCGGTTTCTGTCCATCGGTTCCATGGGGTCCATGGAGCCCATGGGCGTTCTGCTCAGTGGCGCTGGCACCCGGCAGAAGCTATTCCGCATTTCCGGTGTTCGGCCCAACGACCGCACAACGGCGGGTTAACAACCCGTCGACGAAATGCGAAAGCGTGCGGGTTAACGCGCCCGCCCCGCTTCGTTCACATGAAATCCGCATCCGGGCCACGATGAACGGTGAACCGCGCCCTAATCTCTCGCGGGTGCTCAAGCTCTCTGTGGTCGTGCCGTTCTACAACGTGCAGACATACGCACCGGAAGCCCTGAAGGCGCTCGAACTCAACGCTCGCGATGATTTCGAGTTCCTGCTCGTCGACGACTGTTCCACGGACGGGACGCCCGAGCTGCTGGAGCGGGCCGCCGCTTCGCTGCCGGGGGCGGTGTTCCTCAGACGGGACCGCAACGGCGGCCTGGCCACCGCCCGCAACACGGGGCTGGACGCGGCGCGCGGGGAGTACATCGCCTTCCTGGACGGCGACGACTGGCTGGCGCCGGGCCACTTCGCCCGTACGCTGGCCGCCATCGAGGCCCTGGGCTGCGATTTCGTCCGGACCGACCACGTGCAGGTGACGGGGAAGGCGCGCAGCGTGCAACGCGTGCCGTACGGGCCGCAGGGGGTGGTGGGCGATCCGCGCGCGGCGATCCTGCCGGCCTCGCGGGCGACGGCGGTGGACTACCCGTACGCCTGGGCCGGGATGTACCACCGGCGGCTGCTGGACCGGGGGTTGTTGCACTTCACGGACGGTTTGCGGACGGCCGAGGACCGGCCGTGGATCTGGCGGCTGCACCGGGAGGCGGCCTCCTTCGCTGCGGTCGCGATGCCCGGGGTGTTCTACCGACGCGGCATTTCCACCTCGCTCACCCAGATCGGGGACGAGCGTCAGCTCGATTTCATTCGCGCATTCGATCAGGTATTGGCCGATACGGAACAAGATCGGGAATCCGAACTCCTGATCGCCAAAGCCGTGCGCACCTATTGTGCGATCATCGCGCATCACATCGGATCCATCGAAAGGTTCGAACCGGCCGTGGCGAAAAAACTCCGGGCCCTGAGCGCCGACGCACTCGGGCGCATGCCCCGGCCGGCCCTGGACGAGGCCCTGGACTCGATGGACGTCGAACGGTCCGCCATCCTGCGCAAGCTGCGCCGCCGCACCCCGGCCCGCGCCGGCCGGAGCGCGACCACCCCGGGGGCCGCCGCGTGAACCGACCGACGACCGGCGGCGCCCGCGTCACCCAGATCTTCCTCGCCTCCACCCTCTACGGGACGGCCACCCTCGCCGCCTGCGTCGACGCGGGCTCCTTCCCCCCGGCCGCCCGCCGGATCCTGCTGACCAGCAACCACTGCCTCGCCCCCGAGGTCACCCCCGGGATCGAGGCCATGCCCGGCTTCGCCGCCCTGCGCACCCGCTTCGACGAGGTGCTCGACTGGAACGCGGTCGTCGCCCCGCAGCACCCCAGCACCTGGGCCCCGCGCCCCGAGGACGTCCCGCTGTGGGAGCGGCAGCTGCGCGCCCTGTGGGGACTCGGCGAGGACCGGATCGAGCTGATCGTGGAGTCCCTCCAGGTGCCGCCCGCGCAGAGCCTGGCCCGACTCTTCCCCGGAGCCGCGATCGACGTCTACGCCGACGGGCTCATGTCCTACGGCCCCACCCGCTTCCGCCTCGACCCGCAGATCGGCACCCGCGTGCGGCGCGTCCTGCACCCCGACCTGGTGCCGGGGCTGCGGCCGCTGCTGCTGACCGAGTTCGACGTGCGCGCGGAGACCGTCCCGGCGCCGGCGCTGCTGAAGGTGCTGGCGGAGCTCGCGGACCTGCCGGAGTCGGGGGACGGTGCCTCGTACACGCCCCCCGAGAACACGCCGCCCGTGCTGCTGCTGGGCCAGTACCTGTCGGCGCTGGACCTGATGTCACCGGCGGAGGAAGAGGAACTGCACGTCGCGATGGTGCGCGGCGCCGTCGAACGGGGCCACCGGGAACTCGTCTTCAAACCGCACCCGAACGCCCCCGCCGCCTACTGCCGCCTCGCCGAGGCCGAGGCCGAACGGCTCGGCGCCCACCTGACGGTGCTCGACGCGCCGGTGCTGGCCGAGACGCTCTACCAGCGGCTGCGCCCGGCCCTGGTCGTCGGCTGCTTCTCCACCGGCCTGCTGACGGCGCACGCCCTGTACGGGATCCCCGCGGCGCGGACCGGCACGGGGACGATGCTGGCCCGCCTGGCCCCGTACCAGAACAGCAACCGGATCCCGCTGACGCTGGTGGACGCCCTGGTCGCGGACCTGGCCGAGCCGGACGGGCACGAGCCGCCCGCCGATCTCCAAGGCCTCGTCGGCGCGGTGGGCTTCACCATGCAGCCGCGCGTCCTCGCCGAGCGGCGGGCGCCGGCGGAGGCGTACCTCGCCAAGAACCTGACGCCGCACACCTGGCGGTACTTCGCGCGGCGGCGGCTGACCGTGCTGGGTCTGCCGGGCGGGATCCCCGCCCAGCTGTCGTTCCTGCCGCGCAGTCCCGCCGTACGCCGGGTCGTGCACCGACTGCGACGGGGACTGCGCAAGGTCAGCTGACGGCGAGCTTGGCGGCGAAGCCCAGGAAGAGCACGCCCGCCGCCGAGGTGGCCCCCGCCGAGAGCCGCTTGCGGCGGCGGAACGCCTCGGACAGGCGGGTGCCGCCGAATATCAGCAGCGTCAGGTAGAGGAAGCTGCCGGTCTGCAAGAGCCCGCCCAGGAGCAGGAACGACAGCGCCGGGTAGCCGTAGGACGGGTCCACGAACTGCACGAAGAAGGACATCAGGAAGAGGATGGCCTTCGGGTTGAGCAGACTGATCAGCAGCGCGCGCCGGTAGGGCCGCTCGCCGTCGCCGGCCCCGGCGGTCGCGGCGGGCACGGCGGTCGCGGCGCCTGCCGGCTCCTCCGGCGCCCGCTCCCGGCGGGTGCGCCACAGCTCCCGGGCGCCGCGCATCATCCCGACGGCCAGCCAGGCCAGGTACCCGGCGCCGAGGAACTTCACCACGGTGAACGCGAGCGGGCTCGCCTGGAGCAGGGCCCCGGCGCCCAGGGCGGTCAGCGCCATCAGCACGGCGTCGCCGGTGAACACCCCGGCGGCGGCCTTGTAGCCGGTCCGCACCCCGCGGCGCGCGGCGACGGACAGCACGTAGAGCGAGTTCGGCCCCGGCAGGAGAATGATCAGGACGAGGCCGGCGAGATAGGTCGGCAGATCGGTGACACCCAGCATGTGCAGGAGTGTCCCACGGGCATGCACCTGTCGCGCCACCGCATTTCACCATGTGGAACCCGACGGCTCGTACGCCCCCCACACCTCCCGCAGCGCCCCGCAGACCTCCCCCACCGTGGCCCGCGCGCGCAGCGCCTCCTTCATCGGGTACAGCACGTTCGCCGTCCCCGCGGCCGCCTCCCGCAGCTCCTCCAGCGCGGACGCCACCGCCTCCCCGTCCCGCTCGGCCCGCAGCCGGGCGAGCGCCGCGCACTGGCGGGCCTCGATCCCCGGGTCCACGCGCAGGGGCACGTACGGCTCCTCCCGCTCCAGCGCGAAGCGGTTGACGCCGACCACCACCCGCTCGCCCGCCTCCTGCTCCCGCGCGATCCGGTAGGCGTTCGCCTCGATCTCCGCCTTCTGGAAGCCGGCCTCGATCGCGGCCACCGCCCCGCCGAGGTCCTCGACCCGCCGCATCAGGCGCAGCACCTCCTCCTCCAGCTCGTCCGTCATGCGCTCCACCGCGTAGGAGCCGGCGAAGGGGTCCACGGTGTGCGGGACGTCCGTCTCGTACGCGAGCACCTGCTGCGTGCGCAGCGCGAGCGTTGCCGCCTTCTCGGTGGGCAGCGCGATGGCCTCGTCGTAGGAGTTGGTGTGCAGCGACTGGGTGCCGCCGAGCACCGCGGCCAGCGCCTGCACGGCCACCCGTACGAGGTTCAGCTCGGGCTGCTGCGCCGTCAGCTGGACGCCGGCGGTCTGGGTGTGGAAGCGCAGCGTCAGTGACTTCGGGTCGCGGGCGCCGAACTCCTCGCGCATCAGGCGGGCCCAGATCCGGCGGGCCGCCCGGAACTTGGCGACCTCCTCCAGGAGGGTGGTGCGGGCGACGAAGAAGAAGGACAGCCGGGGCGCGAACTCGTCCACCGACATCCCGGCGCCGAGCGCAGTGCGCACGTAGGCGACGGCGTCGGCGAGGGTGAAGGCGATCTCCTGCGCGGGCGAGGCCCCGGCCTCCGCCATGTGGTAGCCGGAGACGGAGATCGTGTTCCACTTCGGCAGCTCGGCGCGGCAGTAGCGAAAGACGTCCGCCGTCAGCCGCAGGGAGGGGCCCGGCGGGAAGATGTACGTCCCGCGCGCGATGTACTCCTTCAGAACGTCGTTTTGGATCGTGCCCGTCAGCTGCCCGCCCGCGACACCCCGTTCCTCGGCGACGAGCTGGTACATGAGCAGCAGCAGGGCCGCCGGCGCGTTGATGGTCATCGACGTGGAGACCCGGTCGAGGGGGATCCCGTCGAGCAGGACCCGCATGTCGTCCAGGGAGTCGACGGCCACGCCGACCTTGCCGACCTCGCCCGCCGCGAGCGGGGCGTCGGAGTCGTGGCCCATCTGGGTGGGCAGGTCGAAGGCGACGGACAGGCCGGTGCCGCCGCCCTCGATGAGCCGGCGGTAGCGGGCGTTGGACTCGACGGCCGTCCCGAACCCGGCGTACTGGCGCATGGTCCAGGGCCGTCCGGTGTACATCGTGGCGTGGATGCCACGGGTGTACGGGTACTCCCCCGGTACACCGAGGTTGACGGACGGGTCCCAGTCCGTCAGGGCCTCGGGCCCGTAGACCGGTTCGATCGGGATGCCGCTCTCGGTGCGGGACGTGGGTCGGTCCATCGACGTCGACCACCTTCCGGGGCTGGTACAACCGACCCCGCGCCGGCCGCTGGTCACAATGGCGCAACATCCGGGCACCGTCCGCAACTGTCCACGCCCGTCATGCATCACCTAGATACACGAACGTTGAAAACGGGGGAAACGCGATGCAGCGCCAGACAGTCATCATCCGCACGCTCGGTCTGGCGACGGCCGTCGCCCTCGCCGCGACCGCCGTCACCGCCTGCGCTCCGCAGACGGCCGACGCGACTCCGGCGGCGCCCTCCTCGCCCGCCCCCGGCGGCTCGGCCGCGGCTTCCCCCTCCGCTTCCCCGTCCTCGGACGGCAAGCCGGGCGACGCCTCGCCCACGCCGTCGGCCTCGTCCTCGTCCTCGTCCTCGTCCTCGGCGTCCCCCGGCGTGAAGCCGATCATGGCCAACGGTGACGAGAGCGACCAGATCCGCGAGCTCCAGGCCCGGCTGCGTCAGCTGAAGCTGGTGTCCACGGCGCCCACCGGTTTCTACGGTTCGAAGACGACGGCGGCGGTGAAGACCTTCCAGTCGCAGCACGGACTGGCCGCGACCGGTTCGGTGGACGAGGCCACCTGGCAGAAGGTGCAGAGCCTCAGCAGGAAGCCGACCGACGAGGAGCTGCGCCCGCCGACCACCAACGAGGTCGACGCCCCGGACCCGCGCTGCATGCAGGGTCGGGTCATGTGCATCAGCAAGGAGAGCCGCACCCTCGCCTGGATGATCGACGGCAAGGTCGTCTCGACCATGGACGTGCGCTTCGGCTCGGAGAACACGCCGACCCGTGAGGGCGAGTTCAAGGTGGAGTGGAAGGCCCGCGAGTGGACGTCCACGATCTACCACACCGCGATGCCGTACTCGATGTTCTTCAGCCAGGGTCAGGCCGTGCACTACTCCTCGGACTTCGCGGCCCGCGGCTACGCCGGCGCCTCGCACGGCTGCGTGAACGTCCGGGACAAGGGGAAGCTGTCGACGCTGTTCGATCAGGTCCAGGTGGGCGACAAGGTCGTCGTCTACTGGTGACCTTCTGTTGGTGACCCTCCACCGGCGGATCGCCGGTGGGGATTGAGGGCGCGGGCAGGGCCGGGGGAACGTGCCCCGCCCGCGCCGGTTGCGCAGAGCCCAGGGGTACGGGGGGAACCCCGGCTCATGCGCGGCCGATGACCAGTCGGCTCAATATGTACTGCGCCGCGGGTTCGAAAAGTGTTACTGCCCTCGCACGGCCGTGTTTCCCGGGGGGGCGCGGAGGCCGTGTCAGTGGGTGCGGAAGCCCAGCGAGCCGCCCGACAGCACGGGCGGCGGGCTGACGACGACGCTGCCCTGATCGGCGGAGCCGTCCTTGGGGGCGTTGCCGCGCGGCGCGCCGCCGGCGTCCAGCGCCGTCTCGCAGAAGCGTGACACCTTCTGGAGGGCCCCGGCGAGCTTGACGAGCCGCTCGCGCCGGTCGGCGCTGATCTTGCCCGACTTGTACTCCCTGCACAGCTCGGCCGGCTTGCCCTGGCCGTCCCCGTCGCGGTCCTTGTCCTCGGCGAGGGAGTTGCGGCCGGGCGTGGGGTCGCCGCCCGTGTCCGGGGCGTCGGGGCCGGCGGTGGCGCCGGGCGTCAGGGTGGCCCACGGGGTCATCGCGGAGCCCCCGGACGGCGTACGGGTCTCCGTACCCGGGGCGCGGGAGAACCCGGGCGCGGCGGACGGCGGAACGTCACCGCCGTACTGCGGGGTGGGACGCAGCTGCGGGACGAGGGTGGGGACGGTGGTGTCCCCGGCCGGCGCCGGGTCCGTGTCGGAGTTGACCGACACGGCCGGGGCGGGGCCGGCGGTGTGGCGGGAGTCCCGGTCGAAGAGGCCGGCGCCCGCGGCGGCCGCGATCCCGCCGACGGCGACCCCGGCCAGGGCGGCGGCCAGCCCGAAGCGGACGGCCGCGCGACCGCGCGCTGCGCGGGGATGCGTACGGGTGGCAGCGGCGCGAGGTCGATCAGCGGCTCGTGGACGTCACCGGTCGCCTCCGGAACGGCCTGGCCGCCACCGGCAGCGACGCGGGCAGCGGCGTCGGCGCGGTGCCCCGGGCGGCCCGGAAGGCGGCCAGGGCCGCGGCCTCGCCGGGCAGTTCGGCGGCCCCGGCGGACCGGGGCGGGGTCAGGGTGTCCAGGGCGGCGCGCAGCCGCGCGGCCGCGGCCCGCGCCCGGGGATCGGCGTCGGGTCCGACCGGGCCGGCCGGTTCTCCGCGCAGCAGGCGGTCCGCCGCGGCGGCGTCCAGCCACCCGTTGTGCTCGTCGGCCATCACATGTCCTTCTGCGTCCGCCAACGTGAATGCGTCACACCGGTTTGTTTCACCAGCTCCGCGGCCCGCGCGCGCTGCGCCGGTACGGCGTCGAGGTCGCCCTCGCGCGTCTGGCCCTGGTGTGTCTGGCCCTGGCGCGTCCGGCCCCCGGCATTATGGCCGACCCCGGCCCGGGATTCCGCTTCGTTTTCGCGTCCGGTTTCGCGCCGGCCCGTTCCGCCGGCTTCGGCGGCGAGCAGTTCGGCGAGTTTCTTCAGGCCCCGGTGCGCGGCGGTGCGGACCGCGCCGGGGCGTTTGCCGAGGGTCTCGGCCGCGCTCTTGGCGTCGAGGCCGACGACCACCCGCAGGACGACTGCCTCGGCCTGGTCCTGGGGGAGCTGGGCGATCAGCGCCATGGTGTCGCCGGTGGAGAGGGCCTCCATGGCCTCGCCGGCCGTGTCGCAGTCGGCGGCCCGGCCCGTCAGCTCGGTCTCGTCGCCGCCGATGGCGGGGCGCCGGCCGCGCATGCGGATGTGGTCGAGGGCCCGGTTGCGGGCGATGCGGGCGGCCCAGCCGCGGAAGCGGTCGGCGTCGCCGGTGAAGGAGTCCAGGTCGCGGGCGATCTGCAGCCAGGCCTCGGAGGTCACGTCCTCGGCGTCGCCGTCACCGACGAGCGTGCGCACGTATCCGAGCAGGCGCGGGTGCACGGCGCGGTACACAGTCCGGAACGCGCTCTCGTCGCCGTCCTGTGCCGCGAGCACCGCGGCGGTCAGCTCCGCGTCGTCCCCCAGCAAAGTCCCCAACCCGTTCAACGTCCTGTACGTGTGGCGCAAATCCGCACGTTACGGCTTTCACGTACCTCTCGTCCACGAGTTGTACAACCAGCAACCAACCCTGCGCGGAGCGAGGTGTGACACAAAACGCACTCGCGGCGCTGACAGGGATACGGGCTTGTCGCACGAGCCCGTGTCGGACGGCGGCCGGGGCCTCTCCTGTGGGGGGTGGCGGCCTCGGTCGTCGTCCTCTTCCCGCGACCCGTTTCCCGCGACCCGCGGATGACCCGCATGATGCGCCGTTCATCCTTTCGGCTCACTTCCGGGTGAAATCCTCACACGCTCACGCCACACCGTCTCCCTCATCGCTAGCGTGGCGGTACACCCCCGCCCCGCCCCGAGGAGACCTCCGCTGTCCAGCCATCTTCCGGCACAGGTCCGCGGCCCGGCCTCCGCCCCGGGCTCCGGGTTGGCGCGATTGAACTCCCTGCCGCACGAGAGCGCCCGCGCCGCGCTCCTGCACTGCTGCGGCAGCGACCGCTGGGCGCACCGGATGGCCGCGCACCGCCCGTACCCGGACACCGCCGCGCTGCTGGCGGCGGCGGACGAGGCGGCGTACGACCTCTCGCAGGGCGACCTGACCGAGGCGCTGGCCGGGGAGTCCTCGGCGGAGCTGGGGCACGGGGCCCCGTACGCCGCGCTGCTGGCGCTGGACGCGGCCCGCGCGCAGTACGAGCGGACCTTCGGGCACGCCTTCGTGATCTGCCTCGACGGGCATCCGCCGGAGGAGCAGGTGGACCAGCTGCTGGCGGCGATCCGCCGCAGGATGGCTCACGAGGTGGACGAGGAGCGCTCGATCGCCGCGGACGAGCTGCGCCTCGTGGCGCGTTCCCGGCTGGTCCGTTTGCTCGACACTCTGGCCGGTGTGGGGGGCGATGGGCCTGATGATGGCCGATTTCCGGCCGATTTCGGGCTATTCGCCCCTGTGGGATAGCCCGTCCGTGCCTGTTTGATCACACCCAAGGACCCCGCGCGAGGGAACCGACAAAGCGTCGCTACGATGTCCGGGGCCGGTGGACCGTACCCGGCCGGGCCCGACCGACAAAGAAGCCGGCTGGCCCCCGCCCCGCTTCCGGAGGGTTTTCCGTGCCGGCTGGAACGTTGTACCGCGGCCGGGAAGGAATGTGGTCCTGGGTGGCTCATCGAGTCACCGGCGTCCTCATTTTCTTCTTCCTGTTCGTACACGTCCTCGACACCGCTCTCGTCCGCGTCTCTCCCGAGGCGTACGACGATGTCGTGGCTACCTACAAGACTCCGATCGTCGCGCTGCTGGAGTACGGCCTCGTGGCCGCCATCCTCTTCCACGCGCTCAACGGTCTCCGTGTCATCGCTGTGGACTTCTGGTCCAAGGGCCCGCGCTACCAGAAGCAGATGCTCTGGTCCGTCGTGGGCATCTGGGTCGTGCTGATGGTCGGGGCCCTGTACCCCGTGCTCGGCCACGCAGCCGCTGAACTGTTCGGGAAGTGACGCGCCATGTCTTCGAACAACACAGTTCCTGACACTTCTGCCGCCAAGGCCATCGGCGACGTGGAGGGCGTGTCCCTCTACGACGTCGACAACCCGGCGCCGTACATCGAGGCCCCGCGCAAGCGCACGGGCAAGACCCCGCGCTCGACCCGGGGCAACTTCGAGATGGCCGCGTGGCTCTTCATGCGCCTCTCGGGCATCGTCCTCGTCGTCCTGGTCATCGGCCACCTGCTGATCCAGCTGGTGCTGGACGGCGGCGTCTCCAAGATCGGCTTCGCCTTCGTGGCCGGTCGCTGGGCGTCCCCGTTCTGGCAGGTCTGGGACCTGCTGATGCTGTGGCTGGCCATGCTGCACGGCGCCAACGGTCTGCGTACCGTCATCAACGACTACGCGGAGCGCGCCAACACGCGGCTGTGGCTGAAGGGCCTGCTCTACACCGCCACGGTGTTCACCATCCTTCTGGGCACGCTGGTGATCTTCACCTTCGACCCGAACATCCGCTAGGCAACGGGGCTGAGGCGAAACCAATGAAGATCCACAAGTACGACACCGTCATCGTCGGCGCCGGTGGCGCGGGCATGCGCGCCGCCATCGAGGCGACGAAGCGCAGCCGCACCGCCGTGCTGACGAAGCTCTACCCCACCCGCTCCCACACGGGCGCCGCGCAGGGCGGCATGGCCGCCGCGCTGGCCAACGTGGAGGACGACAACTGGGAGTGGCACACCTTCGACACGGTCAAGGGTGGTGACTACCTGGTCGACCAGGACGCCGCCGAGATCCTGGCGAAGGAGGCCATCGACGCGGTCCTCGACCTGGAGAAGATGGGCCTGCCGTTCAACCGCACCCCGGACGGCACCATCGACCAGCGCCGCTTCGGCGGTCACTCCCGCAACCACGGCGAGGCGCCGGTCCGCCGGTCCTGCTACGCCGCGGACCGCACCGGTCACATGATCCTCCAGACGCTGTACCAGAACTGCGTCAAGGAGGGCGTGGAGTTCTTCAACGAGTTCTACGTCCTCGACCAGCTCATCGTCGAAGAGGACGGCGTCAAGAAGTCGGCCGGTGTGGTCGCGTACGAGCTCGCCACCGGCGAGATCCACGTGTTCCAGGCGAAGGCCGTCATCTACGCCTCCGGCGGCACCGGCAAGTTCTTCAAGGTGACCTCCAACGCGCACACCCTCACGGGTGACGGCCAGGCGGCCTGCTACCGCCGCGGCCTGCCGCTGGAGGACATGGAGTTCTTCCAGTTCCACCCGACGGGCATCTGGCGCATGGGCATCCTGCTGACGGAGGGCGCCCGCGGTGAGGGCGGCATCCTCCGCAACAAGGACGGCGAGCGCTTCATGGAGAAGTACGCGCCGGTCATGAAGGACCTCGCGTCCCGTGACGTCGTCTCGCGCTCCATCTACACCGAGATCCGTGAGGGCCGCGGCTGCGGTCCGGCCGGTGACCACGTGTACCTGGACCTCACCCACCTGCCGCCGGAGCAGCTCGACGCGAAGCTCCCGGACATCACCGAGTTCGCGCGTACCTACCTGGGCATCGAGCCGTACACGGACCCGATCCCGATCCAGCCCACCGCGCACTACGCCATGGGTGGCATCCCGACCAACGTCGAGGGTGAGGTCCTGTCGGACAACACCACCGTCGTCCCCGGCCTGTACGCGGCCGGCGAGGTCGCGTGCGTGTCGGTGCACGGCGCCAACCGTCTGGGCACCAACTCGCTGCTGGACATCAACGTCTTCGGCAAGCGCTCGGGCATCGCGGCGGCCAAGTACGCGGCCGAGAACGACTACGTCGAGCTGCCGGAGAACCCGGCCGGGCTCGTGGTCGACCTCGTCGAGCGCCTGCGCAACTCCACGGGCACGGAGCGGGTCGCCGACCTGCGCCTGGAGCTCCAGGAGACGATGGACGCGAACGTGATGGTGTTCCGTACGGAGCAGACCATCAAGACCGCGGTCGAGAAGATCGCGGAGCTGCGCGAGCGGTACGCGAACGTGTCCGTCCAGGACAAGGGCAAGCGCTTCAACACGGACCTGCTGGAGGCCATCGAGCTGGGCAACCTGCTCGACCTGGCCGAGGTGATGGCCGTGTCCGCGCTCGCGCGCAAGGAGTCCCGCGGCGGTCACTACCGCGAGGACTACCCGAACCGCGACGACGTCAACTTCATGCGCCACACCATGGCGTACCGCGAGGTCGGCGCCGACGGCAAGGATTCCGTCCGCCTGGACTACAAGCCCGTCGTCGTCACCCGCTACCAGCCGATGGAGCGTAAGTACTGATGGCCACCCCGACCCTGTCCAAGACGGACAAGATGGAGGCGGCGGCCGCCGCCTCGCCGTTCATCACGGTCACCTTCCGGATCCGCCGCTTCAACCCCGAGGTCTCCGACCAGGCGGAGTGGCAGGACTTCCAGGTCGAGATCGACCCGAAGGAGCGCGTGCTCGACGGTCTCCACAAGATCAAGTGGGACCTCGACGGCACGCTGACCTTCCGTCGCTCGTGCGCGCACGGCATCTGCGGCTCCGACGCGATGCGGATCAACGGCAAGAACAGGCTCGCCTGCAAGACGCTGATCAAGGACATCAACCCGGAGAAGCCGATCACGGTCGAGGCCATCAAGGGCCTGACGGTCCTGAAGGACCTCGTCGTGGACATGGAGCCGTTCTTCCAGGCGTACCGGGACGTCATGCCGTTCCTGGTCACCAAGGGGAACGAGCCGACGCGCGAGCGCCTGCAGTCCGCCGAGGACCGCGAGCGCTTCGACGACACGACCAAGTGCATCCTGTGCGCCGCGTGCACGTCCTCGTGCCCGGTGTTCTGGAACGACGGCCAGTACTTCGGCCCGGCGGCGATCGTCAACGCGCACCGCTTCATCTTCGACTCGCGTGACGAGGCGGGCGAGCAGCGCCTGGAGATCCTGAACGACAAGGACGGCGTGTGGCGCTGCCGCACGACGTTCAACTGCACCGATGCCTGCCCCCGCGGCATCGAGGTCACGAAGGCCATCCAGGAAGTGAAGCGCGCCCTGATCACCCGCCGCTTCTAGTTCTCGACGCGCCTGGCTGAGGTCAGCCCACGAGGCCCCGCCCCCGGATCCCTCCGGAGGCGGGGCCTCGTCGTTTTCAGGGGCGGTGCACGTAGGCACCCCGACTTCGCTTGAACCTGTTCAAAAAGGGGGCTAGAGTCAACGACGTCAGCAGTTGAACACGTTCAAAGGGGCTGGGGCAATGGACCTCACCGTGGTCGCGTACGTCATCTACCTGCTCATCAGCATCGCTCTCACCGTCTGGGTGGCCCGTACGCTCAGCCGCAACGGCCGCGTCTTCATCGGGGACGTGCTCCACGGAAACGAGAAGCTCGCGGACGCGGTGAACCACCTCCTGGTGGTCGGCTTCTACCTCGTGAACATCGGCTTCGTGACCCTCTACCTGCGCTCGGGCGAGACCATCCTCGAAGCCCGCGGCCTCTTCGAGGCCCTGTCGGTCAAGCTCGGCGTCGTCCTGCTGGTCCTCGGCGTCATGCACCTCGGCAACGTGTGGGTGCTGAACAAGATGCGCCGGCGCGGGATCATGGAGCGTCAGCAGACGCCGCCGATCCCCCCGACCGCCTGGACCGCTCCGGCCGGGGCCTGACCGATGCGCGCGACCCGGCACCTGACCGTCCTCTACGACGCGGACTGCCCGGTGTGCGTCCACATCCGGCACTGGCTGCTCGGGCAGCGGTGGCTCGTACCGCTGCGGCTGGTGCCGGCGAACTCCTACGCGGCGCGGCAGCAGTTCCCCCGACTCGACCACGCGGCCACCCTCCGCGAGATCACCGTCATCGGGGACACGGGCCAGGTGTGGACGGGCACGGACGCCTTCATCGTGTGTCTGTGGGCCCTGGCCGAGCACCGGCCGAAGGCCAACTGGCTGGCCACCCCGGCCGGTCGCCCCTTCGCGAAGGCGGCCATGCACACGGCCGCCGCCGTCCGCCACGCCGTACGGACGGAATCGACGGAATCCTCGACGGAGTTCTCGTCGGAGTCCGGGGTACCGGCCTGTGACGACCGGTGCGCCACGCCCCGATAAGGTCGGACACCGTGACAGAGCAGAAGGCACCCAAGAGCGAGCAGACCCGCACGCTCATCCTCGAAACCGCGCTCCGACTCTTCCAGGAACGCGGTTTCGACAAGACGACGATGCGGGGCATCGCCAAGGAGGCGGGGGTCTCGGTCGGGAACGCGTACTACTACTTCGAGTCGAAGGAACACCTCGTCCAGGGGTTCTACGACCGGATCGGCGCGGCCCACCAGGCGGCCGTACGGCCGATCCTGGACCAGGAGACGGACCTCCAGAAGCGGCTCGCCGGCGTCCTGACGTGCTGGCTCGACATCGCCGCGCCGTACCACGAGTTCGCCTCGCAGTTCTTCAAGAACGCGGCGGACCCGGAGAGTCCGCTCAGCCCGTTCTCCCCGGAATCGGAACCGGCCCGCAAGGCCGCGATCGACATCCACCGCGAGGTCCTGGCCGGGGCGAAGACCAAGGTCCCGGCCGAACTGGCCGACGTACTGCCGGAGCTGATGTGGCTCTCGCAGATGGGCCTGGTCCTCTACTGGGTCTTCGACCGCTCCCCCGACAGCCAGAAGACGCGCCGCCTCGCCGAGCGCGGCGCGCAGTTGACGACGAGGGGCATCATCCTGGCCCGGTTCCGGGTCCTGCGGCCGCTGGTGCGCGAGGTGCACGAGCTGTTCACGGACTTCCTGCCGGGCATGGCCCGGACGGCGGTCTCGCGCGGCAAGCGCGCCTCGGACCCGGACGCGGGCCCGGAGGAAGGGCCCGAGGTGTCAGGCCTGGTATGAGGCCAGCTCCACGACGGTGATGTCGGACGGCGCCCCGACGCGGACCGGCGGGCCCCAGGCGCCCGCGCCCCGGGACACGTAGAGCTGCGTGTCGCCGTAGCGCTCCAGGCCGGCGACGGTCGGATTGGCCAGCTCGGCGAGGTACTCGCCGGGCCAGAGCTGTCCGCCGTGGGTGTGGCCGGAGAGCTGGAGGTCCACGCCGTGGCGGACGGCCTCGTCGATGACGATCGGCTGGTGCGCGAGGAGCACGGAGGCGCGGGAACGGTCCCGGTCACCGAGCGCCGCCTGGAAGTCGGGGCCGTGGCCCTCGATCTCGCCCTGGACGTCGTTGACCCCGGCGAGGTCGAAGTGCGGCAGGGCGTGGCGGGCGTTCTCCAGGGGGACGAGGCCCAGCTCGCGGACGTGGTCCACCCACTGCTGGGCGCCGGAGAAGTATTCGTGGTTGCCGGTGACGAAGTAACTGCCGTGGCGGGCGGACAGCCGGCGCAGGGGTTCGGCGGCGGGTCCCAGGTCGCGGACGTCGCCGTCGACGAGGTCGCCGACGATGGCGATCAGGTCGGGCTGCGTGCTGTTGATCGTGGCCACGATGCGCTCGGTGTGGGCGCGACCGAGGATCGGGCCGAGGTGGATGTCGCTGACCACGGCGATGCGGAAGCCGTGGGCCGCGCGGGGCAGCCGGTTCAGGGGGACGGCGACGCGCTTGACGCGGGGGCCGCGGAGCACGCCGTAGGTGCCGTTCGCGACGGTCGCCCCGGCGGCGAGCGCCGCCGCGCCGCCGACGGCCCGCGCCACGAACACGCGCCGGCTGATACCGCCGGGCGGGGCGGCCCCGGTGGCGGCGTCGGCGTCGGCATCGGCATCGGCATCGGGTCGGTTCTCGGTCGCGACGGCCACGCCGGACGCCGGCCCGTCGGGGTCGGCCGCCGCGGCGGGGACCGGCGTCGCGGCTTCCCGTACGCCCGTCCGGGCCTCGGCCGGGTCGTGCGGCGCGAGGCGGCGCAGCAGGACGTACCGGATCGGCTCCGCGACCAGCATGGCCAGGGTCAGGTACAGCAGCACCGCCAGCCACATGTACCCCGGCCAGGCCACCAGCCGTTCGAGCCAGAACGGGGCGCCGGCCCGGCCGGCCGTCAGGGCCGCGAGCGCGAACAGCGGCAGCGCGAACGCCAGGAAGGTGCCCGCGCGCCGGGCCGCGCCACCCGGCCGGGTCGTGTCGCGGACCAGCCGGATCCACAGCCACCGGTGGACGGCCACCAGCAGCGCCACCACCGCCAGGACGGCGCCGATCACCACCAGTACGGTCATCGTCGCGATTCCCGCCGCAGGGCCAGCAGGCCGCGCAACCCGATCACACCAACGGCCGTCCCCAGGAGAAACGACGACACCGCGAGGAGAAGGTGGACCCAGAAGTAGGCCGTGGGCTCGCCGGCCGCGTCGAAGGCGAGACCGCTGCCGTTCTTCCACAGGTTGCGTACGAAGGACACCCAGATGAACCAGCTCCAGACGCCGAAGGCGAGCAGGAACCAGGAGACGGGGCGGCTGAGTTTCATGGCTCCAGTATCGGTTTCGTACCCAGGACGGACGCGCCGGGGTGGGCCGTACCGGCGGTGGTTCACCACGGTTGGCCGGTCCACGACGCCGGACAGCCGATCGGGATGTACGTTCACCTGCGTGTATGCCAAGAAGACCGCGCTGACGGTCCTTTCCGCCGCGCTGCTCGTCCCCTGGACGCTCGCGGCGCCCGCGCACGCCGCCCCGGCGGACGGGAAGGGCCGCGCGCGCAAGGCGCCCGCGCCGCCCGCGTCGATGTCCACGGTCGGCGGCACGGCGCTCGGTCAGCCGGGGACCCAGGTGAACCTGCTGCCGGGCGCCCCCGCCCTGCCCACGAACCTCACCGGGCGGTCCTGGATCGTGGCGGACGCCGAGTCCGGCGAGGTCCTGGCGGCGTACAACTCGCACTGGCGGCTGCCGCCGGCGTCGACGATGAAGATGCTCTTCGCCGACACCGTGCTGCCGTCCCTGCCCAAGGACCGGGTCCACAAGGTCACCGAGGAGGACCTGGAGGGGGTGGGTCCGGGCAGCAGCCTCGTGGGGGTGAAGGAGGACCTCGAATACACCGTCCACGACCTGTGGCTGGGGGTCTTCCTGAAGTCGGGCAACGACGCCGTGCATGTGCTTTCGGCCATGAACGGCGGCATCGAGAAGACCGTCAAGGACATGCAGGCCCACGCCGAGGAGCTCCAGGCCCTGGACACCCACGTGGTGTCGCCGGACGGCTACGACGCTCCCGAGCAGGTCTCCAGCGCCTACGACCTCACCCTCATCGCCCGCTCCGGCCTGCAGAAGCAGGACTTCCGCGAGTACTGCGGCACGGCGACCGCGCTGTTCCCCGGGCGGCAGGAGGCGGGCAAGCCGCGCGAGTTCTTCGAGATCCAGAACTCCAACCGGCTGATGACGGGCGCCGGCGGCATCAGCCCGTACAAGGGCATCGCCGGGGTGAAGAACGGCAACACCACCATGGCCGGCGCCACTTTCACCGGCGCCGCCCAGCGCGGTGAGAAGAAGCTGCTGGTGACGGTGATGAACCCGGACGGCGGCGGGGCGAACTCGGTCTACGAGCAGACCGCCTCCCTGCTCGACTGGGGCTTCGCCGCCGCCGGGAAGGTGAAGCCGGTGGGCGAGCTGGTCCCGCCGAAGAGCGCGGACACCACCTCGTTCGGCTCCCCCGCCCAGTCCCACGAGGACGACGCCGGCTCCGCGAGCGCCGGCGGAGCCGGCGGCAGCGGCCTCGGCACCGCGATGGGCATCGCGGGCGGGGCCCTGGCCGTACTGGCGGGCGGGGCGCTCGTGGTCAACCGCCGGTGGCCGCGCGGCCGCCGCGGCCCGGGTGGGCCGGACACCCCCTAGGGGGTGTCGGGCTTCGACTCCGGCTTCGGCTTCGGCTTCGACCCCGGCTCCGGCTCCCGGTCGGCGTCCGCCGCCCCGGGCTCCTCTTCGTCGTCGCGGGCGGCGGTCCAGGCGGCGCAGAACAGCAGCAGCTTCGCGGTGAGGTTGATCCACAGCAGCAGGGCGATCGGCACGCCGAAGGCCCCGTACATGCTCTTCGAGGCGACCCCCCGGATGTAGCCGCTGAGCAGCAGCTTCAGCAGCTCGAAGCCGGCGGCCCCGATCAGCGCGGCCTGGATGAGGCGGCCGCGCGGGGGTTCGACGCCGGGCAGCAGGCTCAGGACGTAGAGGAGCAACAGGAAGGCGGCCACCACTCCGACGAGGAAGGCCGCGACGCGCAGCACGATCCCGCCGGCGCCCTCGCGCGGGATGCCGAGGAGCTCGCCGAACCGGCCGACGGCGGTGGACCCGATGATCGACGCGGCGGCGGAGGCGAGGGCCGCGCCGCCGAGGCCGAGCAGGACGAGGGTGTCCTTGCCCTTGCGGACGATCGGGTTGCCCTCGTCCTCGTCGTCCTTTTCCCACACGGCGCGCAGGCAGTCGCGCATCGAGGCGACCCAGCCTATGCCGGTGAAGAGGAGCAGGGCGCCGGCGACGAGGCCGACGGTGGCGGCGTTCGCGACGAGTCCGTCGAGGTCGAGCTGTTCGGAGATGCCGGGAACCTGCTTGGCGAGGCTCTGCTGGAGCTTTTCGAGCTGGTCCGGACTGAGCAGCGCCGCGCCGACGGCCGCGGCGACGGTGATCAGCGGGAAGAGCGCGAGGAAGCTGATGAAGGTGATGGCGGCGGCGAGCCGGGTCCAGTGCACGCGGTCGAGGCGCTCGTAGCAGCGCCAGGCGTGGGTGCGCATGCCGGCGGTCACCAGTGGTCCGACCACGGGGAGTTTCTTCAGCCAGTCCATGGACTCACCGTAATCGAGCGGTGACCACAATCGTGGTGTTGGAAATGGTCGGGATTGCGGCTTTTGGGCACTACGGTCGTCGTTTGTGACTTTTCGCCCGACGGCTCATCCGTTCCACACCCTGGTCCTGCGAAAGCTCCGCTTCGGTACGGCGCGGGCCCTGCGGCCGCTGCGTCAGGAGCGCCGCGCGGCCGTGTCAGCCGCCGACGCCGACTGCGCGGGAACGCCGGCGCGGACGGCGCTTGAGGCAGCGGTGGAGACGGCGGTGGGCCCGGTGCCGAACGGGTACTCGCGCAGCTTGCGCCATACCCCGTCCGAGCCCTGCTCGTAGAGCGCGAAGCCCTCGCACAGCCACTCGGCGGCGTAGTCGGCCAGCTCGGCGAAGGCCCGGTCCATCGCCTCCTCGGCGATCCCGTGGGCGACGGTGACGTGCGGGTGGTACGGGAAGGCCAGCTCGCGGTTGAGCGGTCCCTCCGGGTCGCGGACCACGCTCTGCAGCAGGGTGCAGCCCGGGGCGCCCTCGGCGAGCCGGACGAAGACGACCGGCGAGAGGGGGCGGAAGGTTCCCGTCCCCTCCAGCCGCATCGCGAAGGAGCGGAACGCCCCCGCGACCTCGGCCAGGTGCGCCCGGATCGCCGGCAGCCGGTCCGTCTCGACCTCGGTGGGCGGTACGAGGGTGACGTGCGTGGGGATGCCGTGCGCGGCGGCGTCCCCGAAGCCGGCGCGCAGCTCCTGGAGCTGCTTGCCGTAAGGCTCCGGGACCGCGATCGAAACGCCGAGCGTTACGGTCCCCACGTGTTCTCCTCCGTGTGTAGGCGTAGGTGCTGCCGCCTCAGTGTGGCGGCAGCACCCCCTTTGCCGCCAGGGGCCTCGGTGCGTCAGTGCTTGGCGGGCAGGAAACCGAGGCGGTCGTAGGTCTGCGCGAGGGTCTCGGCGGCGACCGCGCGAGCCTTCTCCGCGCCCTTGGCCAGCAGGGAGTCCAGGGTCTCCGGGTCGTCCAGGTACTCCTGGGTGCGCTGCTTGAACGGTGTGACGAAGTCGACCATCACACCGGCCAGGTCGGTCTTCAGCGCGCCGTAGCCCTTGCCCTCGTACCGGGCCTCCAGGGCGGGGACGGTCTCGCCCGTGAGGGTGGAGTAGATCGTGAGCAGGTTGCTGACGCCGGGCTTCTTCTCCGTGTCGAAGCGGATCTCGGCCTCGGTGTCGGTGACCGCGCTCTTGATCTTCTTCTCGGTGACCTTGGGCTCGTCGAGGAGGTTGATCAGGCCCTTGGGCGAGGACGCGGACTTCGACATCTTGATCGACGGGTCCTGGAGGTCGTAGATCTTCGCGACCTCCTTGACGATGTGCGCGGCGGGGAGGGTGAAGGTCTGGCCGAAGCGCTGGTTGAACCGCTCGGCGAGGTCGCGGGTCAGCTCGATGTGCTGACGCTGGTCCTCGCCGACGGGGACGGCGTTCGCCTGGTAGAGCAGGATGTCGGCGACCTGGAGGATCGGGTACGTGAAGAGGCCGACGGTGGCGTTGTTGACGCCGCCCTTGGCGGACTTGTCCTTGAACTGGGTCATCCGGCTGGCCTCGCCGAAGCCGGTGATGCAGTTCATGACCCAACCGAGCTGGGCGTGCTCGGGCACGTGGCTCTGGATGAAGAGCGTGCAGCGCTCGGGGTCGAGGCCGGCGGCGAGCAGCTGGGCGGCGGAGAGCCGGGTGTTCGCGCGCAGTTCCTTCGGGTCCTGCGGCATGGTGATCGCGTGGAGGTCGACGACCATGTAGAACGCGTCGTGCGTCTCCTGGAGGGCGACGTACTGGCGGATGGCTCCGAGGTAGTTCCCGAGGTGGAACGAGCCGGAGGTGGGCTGGATGCCGGAGAGCGCGCGAGGACGATCAGAAGCCATGGCTTCATTCTCTCAGGTGCGGGGGCGGGCCCGTGCCCGCCGCCGGCCTGATCCTTCCGCCCCTGCCCGGCGCCGGCCGCCGAACGCCGGGAGTACCCGGCGGTAAACCCCCGTCCGGATCCCGCCCCAGTCGAGCGACCGCTTTTCGACGCGCCGCTCGCGCGGCTCGGCCCTGGCGGGCCTCCCCGGCTTCGCGCCGCCGCGCCGGACTCCGTCCGTCGACCGGGCGGGCGGGGTCCGGGGCCGTGGCTGGGGTCCGTCGTCGGGTTTGCCGCTGCGCGGGGCCATCCCCTACCCGCCCTTCCCCCATCCCCCAGACTCCGTCCGGGGGGGGGACCCCCAGCTGGGGCTCCGCCCCCGGGGGTCAGGACAGGGGGAGGCCTGGGGCCGGGTAGGTCGCGAGGAGGGCGGCTACCTCCGAGCGGATGCCGGCCAGGGTCGGTTCGTCCGACTTCGCGGCGGCGTCGACCGCCCGGGAGATCCAGTCGGCGACCATCGGCATGTGCTCCGTCGTCAGCCCGCGCGACGTCAGCGACGGCGTACCGATCCGGATCCCGGACGGGTCGAACGGCTTGCGCGGGTCGAACGGAACCGTGTTGTAGTTCACCACGATCCCCGCCCGGTCGAGGGCCTTGGCGGCCACCTTGCCCGGCACGCCCCGCGAGGTGAGGTCCATCAGGATCAGGTGGTTGTCCGTGCCGCCGGACACGAGGTCGAAGCTCCGTTCCAGCAGCGCCGCCGCCAGCGCCTTCGCGTTGGCGACCACCGCGTGCGCGTACGCCGTGAAGGACGGCTGGGCCGCCTCGTGCAGGGCGACCGCGATACCGGCCGTCGTCTGGTTGTGCGGGCCGCCCTGGAGGCCCGGGAAGACCGCCTTGTCGATGGCCTTCGCGTGTTCCTCCCGGCACATCAGCATCGCGCCGCGCGGCCCGCGCAGGGTCTTGTGGGTGGTGGTGGAGATGACGTCCACGTGCCCCGCCGGGGACGGGTGCGCGCCGCCCGCGATCAGGCCCGCGATGTGCGCCACGTCCGCGACGAGGATCGCGCCCGCCTCCCGCGCGATCGAGGCGAACGCGGCGAAGTCGATGGTGCGCGGCAGCGCCGTACCGCCGCAGAAGATCACCTTCGGGCGCTCGGCCAGCGCCAGATCCCGTACGGCGTCGTAGTCGATCAGGCCGGTGTCCGCGCGCACGCCGTACTGGACGCCACGGAACCAGGAGCCCGTCGCCGAGACGCCCCAGCCGTGCGTCAGGTGCCCGCCCATCGGCAGGGCCATGCCCATCACGGTGTCGCCGGGCTTGGCGAAGGCCAGGTAGACGGCCAGGTTCGCCGGGGAGCCGGAGTACGGCTGGACGTTCGCGTGGTCCACGCCGAACAGTCCCTTGGCCCGCTCGACGGCGAGGGCCTCGACGCGGTCGATGTTCTGCTGGCCCTCGTAGTAGCGGCGGCCCGGGTAGCCCTCGCTGTACTTGTTCTGCAGGACCGTCCCGGAGGCTTCGAGGACGGCCGCGGACACGTAGTTCTCGCTGGGGATCAGGCGCAGCGTCCGCGCCTGGAGGGTCTCCTCGGCCGCGACGAACGACGCCAGTTCGGGGTCGGTGGCGGCGAGGGCGGGGTGTCGGTGGTTCGCGCTCATGGCGGTTTCCTCCGGGGTCGATGTCGGTGTCGTCCCCGCGAGGCCCAGGCGAGCGGCCCTGTGTGCGGTCGTGCGCGCACGACTCCCCCGGAGTTGGTTCTCCGTACGCCAGTCGCCGTGCGTGGGGCCCACCTTAGCGGGCGCGTCGGAAGAGAGGTTTCTCCGCCCACGATCCGAGCGACGATAGAAAGGACGCCACCCACGTCACCGGCCAGGCCAGACGGACGATCGGAGACCCCGTGTCGAGAACTGCTGATGCCATCCGCTCCGCCGACGCGCACAGCGCGCACAACTACCATCCCCTGCCCATCGTCGTCACGTCGGCCGAGGGCGCGTGGATGACCGACGTGGAGGGCCGCCGCTACCTCGACATGCTCGCCGGGTACTCGGCGCTCAACTTCGGCCACGGCAACCGTCGGCTGATCGACGCCGCCCACGCCCAACTGGAGCGGGTCACCCTCACCTCGCGCGCCTTCCACCACGACCGGTTCGCCGACTTCTGCGCCGAACTGGCCGCGCTGTGCGGCAAGGAGGCCGTGCTGCCCATGAACACGGGCGCCGAGGCGGTGGAGACGGCGATCAAGACGGCCCGCAAGTGGGGCTACAAGGTCAAGGGCGTCCCGGACGGACACGCCAAGATCGTGGTCGCCGCCGACAACTTCCACGGCCGGACCACCACCATCGTGTCCTTCTCGACGGACCACGAGGCGCGCGACCACTACGGGCCCTACACCCCCGGCTTCGAGATCGTCCCCTACGGCGACCTCACCGCGCTCGCGCACGCCGTCACCCCGAACACGGTCGCCGTGATGCTGGAGCCGATCCAGGGCGAGGCGGGGGTCCTCGTACCGCCCGCCGGGTACCTGGCCGGCGTACGGGAACTGACGCGCGAGCGGAACGTGTTGTTCATGGCCGACGAGATCCAGTCGGGCCTCGGCCGCACCGGCAGGACCTTCGCCTGCGAGCACGAGGGCGTCGTCCCCGACGTGTACATCCTCGGCAAGGCCCTCGGCGGCGGGGTCGTGCCCGTCTCCGCCGTGGTCGCCGACCGCGACGTGCTCGGCGTGTTCCGGCCCGGCGAACACGGCTCCACCTTCGGCGGGAACCCGCTGGCCTGCGCCGTCGCCCTGGAGGTGATCGCGATGCTGCGCACCGGCGAGTACCAGCAGCGCGCCGCCGAGCTCGGCGACCACCTGCACCGGGAGCTGAACCTGCTCGTCGGCGGCGGCGCCGTGACCGCCGTACGCGGCCGGGGGCTGTGGGCGGGCGTGGACATCGAACCGTCGCACGGCACGGGCCGGGAGATCTCCGAGAAGCTGATGGAGCTGGGCGTGTTGGTGAAGGACACCCACGGATCCACGATCCGCATCGCACCGCCGCTGGTCATCAGCAAGGAGGACCTGGACTGGGGGCTGGAGCAACTGCGCTCGGTCCTCGCCGCCGGCTGAGGCCGGTCGGGTCCCGTGCCGTTCGGTGCGGGACCCGACCGTTCAGAGGACGACGAGGACGACGTTCAGAGGATGACGTGCGGCAGGAAGCGGGCGTACTCGTCCGTGATCGGGCCGGCCGATTCCCGGATGCCGAGGCCGGCCGCCTCCTCCTCGACCACCCACGCCCCGAGCACCACGCGGTTGCCGTCGAAGTCGGGCAGCGGGGCGAGCGCCTGGAAGACGTACGTCTCCCCCTCGACCGGGACGAACGGCTCCCCGCCCTCGCCCGCCTCGTGGAGGGTGACCCCGGCGCCCTCGCGGCCCAGCAGCGGCTTGGCCGCGTAGCCGGGGCCCCCCGGCTCGGCGAGCTCGCGCGGGCCGTCGAGGTAGGCGGGCAGCAGGTTCGGATGATCGGGGAAGAGCTCCCAGAGGATCGCGAGCAGCGCCTTGTTGGCGAGCAGCATCTTCCACAGCGGCTCGATCCAGGCGGTGGTGCCGGAGCCGCCGCCGTGGTCGTAGGTGCCGAGGACCTGGGGGCCGAACTGGTCGGTCGCCAGCCACTCCCAGGGGTAGAGCTTGAAGCAGGCGCGGATGAAGCGGAGCTTCTCGTCCACGAAGCGGCCCGAGAGGCTGTCCCAGCCGATGGTCTCCACGGACAGGGCGTGCGTGTCCAGCCCGGCCTGTTCGGCGGTCTCCTGGAGGTAGGCGACCGTCATCAGGTCCTCGCCGAGCTCGTCGGTCTCGGAGTGCGCGAAGTGCACCGGGCCCGGGGGCAGCAGCTCGGCCTGTCGGCGCCAGGCGTCGACGAGC
Source organism: Streptomyces sp. RerS4 (assembly GCF_023515955.1). Classification (GTDB taxonomy): domain Bacteria; phylum Actinomycetota; class Actinomycetes; order Streptomycetales; family Streptomycetaceae; genus Streptomyces. The sequence goes on along the minus strand of NZ_CP097322.1, from coordinate 4,424,880 downwards.
CGTTCGTGCAGGGAGTTCCACTGGTCGGCGCCGGGGAAGCGCTCCTCCATCCAGAACCACTGCGGGCTCGCCGCCTCCACGAGGGAGGTGGGCGTGTCGGCGTTGTACTCCAGCATCTTGGCGGGGCTGCCGGAGCCGTCGTAGCGCAGGTCGAAGCGGCCGTAGAGGGAGGGCTGTTCGGCGCGGCGGCGCCAGGACTCGGCGATCCGCTCGGCGAGTCGCCCATCGGTGATGCCGAGGTCGGCGAAGCGGTCGTGCTCGACGATGTGGGCGGCCGCGGCCAGGCACATGGCGTGCAGTTCCTCGACGACGTTCTCCAGCGCCTCCACCTCGGGGAGGGTGAAGGCGTAGTACGCGCTCTCGTCCCAGTAGGGGCGCAGCGAGTCGTCGGGGTAGCGCGTCAGGGGGTAGATCAGCCCCTGCTCCTCGACGGTCTTCTGCCAGTCGGGGCGGGGTTCGATGGTGTGCCGCTTCATGGGTGTGCGCTCAGCCGCCGGAGGAACCGGAGGAGGAGTGGCCGCCGATGCCGCCGCGGGTGACGGCGGACTTGTCGAAGCTGCCGCCGGTGACCTTGCCGTTCACGACGCTGCCGCCGTAGTAGTACGAGCCGCGGCCGCCGCTCTTGCACTCCTTCTTGTTCAGGTGGTCCAGGGAGGAGCGGGAGGCGCACCGCTTGTCGGGCTCGTCGCTGCTGCCGCACGCGACGAGGGTCGCGGCGAGCAGGCCCATGCCGCCGAGGGCGACCGCGCCGGAGCGCATACGGCGTCGGGTGGTGGTACTCGTGTTCATGGCTGGATTCGCTCCCCCTGGGTGGCGTGCTCTCGACAGAGTAGAGCGGGGGTGAGGGGGTTTGGAATCCGGCCGCCGTCACACCCTTGTCACGGCCGGGTGGGCGGCGGTGACCTCCGGAGCCGATCCGTGCCGATTGGGTTGGTTTGCGCGCCGGGTGCGGCCCGGCAGGGGTTCGCCGTCAGGGGAGGGCTGCCGTGAGGGCGGCCAGGGTGGGGGTCCAGGCGCTGGGGGAGGGTGTGCCGTAGCCGACGACCAGGGCGTCGCGGGCGGGCATCGGGCAGTCCGGGTGGCGGAAGCGGGCGAGGCCCTCCAGGAGCAGGTCCTGCCAGGCGGCCGCCGCCCGGACCACCTCGCGCTCCGTGTCCGGCGGGAGGTCCAGCACCGCGTGCAGCCCCGCCGCGATGCCGGAGACCGGGACGCGCCCGGCCAGGGCCGCCGCCAACGCGTCGCGGCGGCGCCGGTAGCGCAGCCGCATCCCGCGCACGTGGCGGTCGTAGGCCCCCGACGTGATGAACTCCGCCAGGGTCAGCTGGTCGAGGGTGCTCGACACCCGGTCGACGGGGCCCTTCGCCGCCGTCACCGGCTCCACCAGGTCCGGCGGCAGCACCATCCAGCCCAGCCGCAGCGCCGGCGACAAGGACTTGCTCGCCGTGCCGAGGTACACCACCCGGTCGGGGTCCAGGCCCTGGAGGGCGCCGACGGGTTGGCGGTCGTAACGGAACTCCCCGTCGTAGTCGTCCTCCAGGATCAGCGCGTCCGTGCTCCGCGCCCAGTCCACGACCGCCGCCCGCCGCGCCGGCGTCAGGGCCACCCCGGTCGGGAACTGGTGCGCGGGCGTCAGCAGCACCGCACCCACCCGGGGCCCCAGCCCCGCGAGGTCGGTGGTGCGGGCCCCGGCCTCGTCCAGCCACAGCGGACGGGTCCGCAGCCCGGCCCCGGCCAGCAGGTCCCGGTGGATGTCGAGGCCGTACCCCTCCACCGCCACCTCCCGCACCCGCCGCTCCCGCAACACCCGGCCCAGCAGCGTCAGCCCGTGCGTGAAGCCGGAGCACACCACGATCCGGTCCGGGTCCGCGTACACCCCGCGCGCCCGCGCCAGGTACCCGGCCAGCGCCTCGCGCAGCTCCACCCGACCCCGTACGTCCAGGGCGTAGCCGAACGCCGCGTCCGGGGCGACGGTCAGCGCCCGACGGGCGGCCCGGAGCCAGGCCGCGCGCGGGAAGCCGCTCAGGTCCGGGGAGCCGGGGACCAGGCTGTACGCGGGCCCGCGCCGCGCCCGCCGCGCCCGTACGGCGGCGCCCGCCGCCACCGGCGGGCGACGGGGCCGGGCGCGGGCGGCGACCCGCGTGCCGGAGCCCTGCCGGGCCGTCAGCCAGCCCTCGGCGACGAGTTCGGCGTAGGCCTCCGCGACGGTGTTGCGGGCGATGCCCAGGTCGACGGCGAGGAGCGGGAGGACGGCAGGCGCGTGCCGGGCGCCAGCCGCCCGCCGCGCGCGGCCTCCCGCAGGGCCTCGGTGAGCGCGGCCCGCAGACCGCGCGCGCCGGCCCGCGCCGCGAGGTCGAGGTGCAGGTCGGCGCCGAAAGTGGCCCAAGATCCTGTCATGGATATGGACCATACAGGCGGGCCGCCCGCTCCCTACGGTGGAGACATGAGCAACCACACGCACAGCGCCACCACCACCGCCACCCCCTCCCCCGCCCCGCTCGCCGCCGACCCCCTCGCCTCGGAACACGCCCCCCGCATGCAGATGTCCCAGCTGGCCCCCGAGGTCTACAAGGCCGTGATCGGCCTGGAGATCGCCGCCAGGAAGGGGCTGGACCCGGCCCTGGTCGAGCTCGTCAAGATCCGCGCCTCGCAGATCAACCACTGCGCGTACTGCCTGGACATGCACGCCAAGGACGCCATCGCGGCCGGCGAGAGCGTCGAGCGGATCGTCCAGCTCGGCGCCTGGGAGGAGTCGCGGCACTTCTACACGGAGAAGGAGCTGGCGGCGCTCGCGCTGACCGAGGCCGTCACCGTCCTCACGGACGGTTTCGTGCCCGACGCGGTCTACGCCGAGGCCGCCGCCCACTTCGAGGACGCCGAACTGGCCCAGCTGATCGCCCTGATCGCGACGATCAACGTCTGGAACCGCTTCGCCGTCACCACCCGGATGACCCCGGGGCACTACACCCCGGGGATGTACAAGATCTGAGTCACTCCGGGTGGAAGGAGTCCAGCGCCGCCGTGAGGTGCGCGCGGGTCGTGGCGCTGTCGCCGACCGGCCCGGCCGCCAGCAGGGCCCAGCGCTTGCCGTCGGGCAGGGTGATGATCCGCTCGATGCCCCGGCGGCGGCCCTGGGACTCCGCGCTGTCGTACTCGTAGACCAGCTCGCAGGCGCTCCCGGCGACCGGGTCGACGGAGACCTCCCGGTACTGCGGCGTACCGTCGCGCAGCCGCTCCGAGGACAGCCGCAGCAGCTCGCACGAGCCGGTCGCGGAGGACTCCGTGACCCGGAAGATCTGGAGCAGCGCGCGGCGGTCGCCGGGCGGCCGGTAGAAGGCCCCGTTGCCCGTCTCGTCGTCGCTGGACCGCCACCCGGCGGGAACGGCGACCGAGAAGCCGTACGCGTCACGCACCACGGTGTAGCCGGGCGTGCCGGTGCCGCTCGCCGAGGCGCTCGCGGTCGGGCTCGGGGTCGGCGTCGGGGACTCCGAGACGTCGGGGCTCGCGTCCGGGCCGGGCGGGGACACCGGGCCGGCCGAGGGGCTCGCGGGCGGACGGGCGTCCCCGTCCCGTCCGTCCCGGTCGCCGAGCAGCATCCACGCGGCCACCGCTCCCCCGGCCACGACGGCCGCCACGACGCCCACGAGCACCGGCGTCCGCCACGACGAGCCACCGCCGGCGGGCCCGCCGGGCCCGTACGGGCCGGGCGGCGGCGGAGGGGGCGGCGGAGGCGGAGGCGGGGACGGCGGCATGGGCGGAAGCGGCGGCGCGGGGTTCCCCGGCGCCGCCGGCCCCCACTCCCACCGCTGTGATCCGGGATTCCAGCGGACACCGCCGCCCTCGGACGGAGCCACCGCTCAGCCCCCCAGCGAGGTCAGCAGCCCGCCCAGGGCGGTGGCCGCCGCGACCGACTCCACCAGCGGGGCCCACCGCACCAGCGCCGCGCGCAACCGGGCGGGCAGACCCGTACGGATCTCCGCCGTTTCCTCCAACTCCGCGGCGGCCTCGTCCAGTTCGGCGTCGAGGTCCCGGCGTTCGGGGCTGCGGGGCAGTCGCGCGAGGGCGGCGCGCAGGTCGCGGACCGCCTCCAGCAGCTCCTCGGCGCTGGGCGGCCGCCGGTCGGCGCCGCTGTCACCGTGGTGGACGGTGTTGGTGTTGCCGCTGCCGCCGATGCTGAAGGCGCTGATGCTGACGTCGCCGAACCGCACCGCGGGGTCCTGCTCGTTACTTGCCACCCTTGCTCCCCTTGCTGCCCGTACCGCCGTCTCCGACGGTGTTGTGGTGGCCGGTGCCGCCGACGCTGAAGGCGCTGCCGTTCACCGACTGGATGAAGACGCCGCCCTCGGCGACGGTCACGGCGCGCTGGGCGAACTCCTCGGTGTGCCAGCCCGCTTCGTGCAGGGCGACGGTAACGCCGCCGACCACCCGGTCCTGAATGGTTTTCAGGTACCGGTCGATGTCCATGAGGTGGAACAGCGAGCCGTTGTCCTCGGCCGCGAGCTCCCGTACCGACAGGCCCGGCCCCTCGGGTCGGGCGCCGCCGTGGCCGCCGATGGCGATCCGCCACCAACTGTTGACGCCCCGGCCCAGGGTGAGCAGGGAGGACCCGATCGAGGAGGTGGTGGCGACGAGCGCCTCGGCCGCCGTGCCGAGCCAGTTGTTGTTCCTGTACCGCTGGGCGTCCGCGTCGGCGTTGTGGAAGTCGACCCGTACGGGCAGCAGCAGGTGCGGGGCCACTTCCAGCATCATCATGCGGCCCTGGGTGTGGACGCGTACGAAGACGGTGACGACGAGGTTCTCCTCCCAGCCGCCGACGCGCACCCGCAGGAAATGGCGGCGCCGTTCGCCGCCCTCCTCGATGGCGCCCGCACGTTGTTCCTCGTACCGCTCCGCCGACAGCGGCGCGAGGTCCCGGTGCGGGAGTCCCCCGGCGGGCAGGAAGACGCACTCGTCGACGACCAACTCGCGCAGCCGGTCCTGTACGGCGGCCTCCGCCTCCGGGGAGCCGTGCGGGGACGGGACGCGCAGCGCCTCCAGGAGGGGTACGACGCGCCGCACGATGTCGGCGTTGGTGAGGGGCCGCGGCTTGCGGTCGGGGCCGAGGTCCTCGCGCGGGCGCAGTTCGACGGACAGGTGCCAGGGCCGGTAGGGATCACCCGCTCCGGTGAACGGGCTGTTGATGTTGTACATGATCAGCGGGGAGTGCTGTTCCCCGCGGACGCGCTCGCGGATCCGGTCGAGCCGGACGCTCTGGAGCTTCTCGGCGGGGTCCTCGGCCCGGTCGGCGGCGTAGCGGGTCGGTTCGAGGTCGCGCGCGATGATGCGGGTGGTGTGCCAACGCCGGCCCCCGACGACGGCGACGACGCCGGCGAAGGCGCCGACGAAGAGGGGCAGGACCCACCACGGGGGATTGTCCTCGTCGGAACCGGACGAGGACCAGGAGGAGCCCGAGGAGCCCGAGGAGTCGGGATAGCCGGGGTAGGGGTACGCGCCGGAGCCGCTGCCACGGCCGCTGCCGCCGGTCACCTGGTCGGGCAGGACGGAGGACAGGAACGTGCCCAGCCCCTCCCCCAGTTCCTCCAGCGTGCCGGTGGCGAGCTTCCAGAACAGGAGGACGAGCAGGACCACCACCCACCACGCGTAGATCCGCACCGCCAGGGTCGCGAACCGCACCAGCGGGTTCGCGCCCCACTTCCTCCTCAGCCAGCGGGCGAAGCCGAGCAGCAGGAACGGCACGATGAGCAGGGCGAGTACGCCGCCGGTCAGGACGGAGGCGACGAACCAGGCTCCGAGGACCCCGGCGGCCCAGCCGAGTTCGACGCGGCGGGCGCGCAGGGCGTGGGCGAGGACGCGGGTGGCGTCGAACCCGTAGGAGGGAGCGGCGATCCTCTCCTCGTGGACGAACAGTTCGTCGATGACGCTGTCGCGGTAGTCGGCGTCGAGGTAGGTGCCGGAGCACAGCAGGCGCCCGGCCTCGGACTTCTCCGGTTCGACGGGAGGCCGCCCGTCGCGGAGATCGTCGGCGGCGTCTGGACCCGGTAACTGAGGGGGGATCAGGGGCTCGGTCACCGGCCGACCTTATGTAGGTACCGCGCCATGGGGCAGCCCCATTCACGCCAAAGCGCCCCGATCGGGTTTGATCGGGGCGCAAGGGTGTTCACGGTGATCCGGCGATCTGATCACGTGTACGGATCAGGTCGCCGGATCGGGTGATCAGATCAGGCCGAGCTCGCGCACCGCGTCGCGCTCCTCGACGAGCTCCGCCACGGACGCGTCGATGCGGGTCCGGGAGAACTCGTTGATGTCCAGGCCCTGGACGATCTCGTACTTGCCGTCGACGCAGGTGACGGGGAAGGAGGAGATGAGGCCCTCCGGGACGCCGTAGGAGCCGTCCGACGGGATGCCCATCGAGGTCCAGTCGCCGGCGGCGGTGCCGTTGACCCACGTGTGGACGTGGTCGATGGCGGCGTTGGCGGCCGAGGCGGCCGAGGACGCGCCACGGGCCTCGATGATCGCGGCGCCGCGCTTGGCGACGGTCGGGATGAAGGTGTCGGCGAGCCACACCTCGTCGTTGACGACCTCGGCGGCGTTCTTGCCGGCGATCTCCGCGTGGAAGATGTCCGGGTACTGGGTCGCCGAGTGGTTGCCCCAGATGGTGAGGCGCTTGATGTCGGAGACGGCGGCGCCGGTCTTCTGCGCCAGCTGCGAGATCGCGCGGTTGTGGTCCAGGCGGGTCATCGCGGTGAAGCGCTCGGCCGGTACGTCCGGAGCGGCGGCCTGCGCGATGAGCGCGTTGGTGTTGGCCGGGTTGCCCACGACCAGGACCTTGATGTCGTCCGCGGCGTGCGCGTTGATCGCGGCGCCCTGCGGCTTGAAGATGCCGCCGTTGGCGGAGAGCAGGTCACCGCGCTCCATGCCCTTGGTGCGCGGGCGGGCGCCCACGAGCAGCGCGACGTTGGCGCCGTCGAAGCCCTGGTTCGGGTCGTCGAAGATGTCGATGCCCTTGAGGAGCGGGAAGGCGCAGTCGTCGAGCTCCATGGCCGTGCCCTCGGCGGCCTTCATGCCCTGGGGGATCTCCAGGAGGCGGAGCTTGACCGGCACGTCCGCGCCGAGCAGGTGGCCGGACGCGATGCGGAAGAGCAGCGCGTAACCGATCTGGCCGGCGGCGCCGGTCACGGTGACATTCACGGGAGTGCGGGTCATGGCCTTCTCCGTTAGACAGCTGGCGGTGGGGCGTCCCCGCCCCATGTGCGGACGCCGCTTCGCTGTGAATCTTGACGTGAAGAGACATCCGGCGTCAGGCTATCCGACCTTCGACCGCCCCGATCCCCCGGTCCGTGTGGTGCGAGGCACACGGGCCGGGAGTTCGAAGGTCCGGCGGGCGTTTTCCCCTGGTTGTGGGCGTGTCGGCGCCGCCGGACGGGTGTACGCGAGGACGCGGGCGAATCACCTGACGGTGAAACGGACCGCCGACTCCAGGAACGGGATGTTCAGCAACGGCTTGGGCTCCATGACCAGGGCGAGCAGGGTGATGGCCACGCCCAGCACCCCGTACGTGATCATGTCGGTGAACCGGGAGCGCACCGCGAGCATCCCCACGGACGGCAGCAAGCGGCGCATCACGGCGGCGGCGATCAGCGCGACCCCGATGATCAGGCAGCCGACGCGCGGATGCCCGAACGCCGTGGACAGCAGCCCCGCGGCCGTGGCGGCGAGGACGCTGAGCATCGGCCACTGCCGGGCCGGCGCGGACACGGCGCCGGGGATGGCCCGGCCGCTGCCCTCGGGGCGGGCGGTGTCGTGCGTGACGGAGGGGAAGCGGCGGGAAGCGCGGGCGGCGGGCGCGGAGGCCCCCGACGGGGCGGCCGGCGGGGTGTCCGCGTCCGCTCCGTCCGCCCGCGCCGGGGGGCGGCTGCCGTTCACCGTCTCGCCCGGCTCCGCGCCGTTCCCGGTGTCCGGCTCAGCCCGCACTGGTGATCCGCTCCGCCGCCTCGACGACGTTCACCAGAAGCTGCGCCCGGGTCATCGGGCCGACACCGCCCGGGTTCGGGGAGAGCCAGCCCGCCACCGCGGCCACCCCCGGGTGCACATCGCCGACGATCTTGCCGTTCTCGTCGCGGCTGACGCCGACGTCGAGCACGGCCGCGCCCGGCTTCACGTCCTCGGGCTTGACCAGGTGGGGGACGCCGGCCGCCGCGACGATGACGTCGGCCTGGCGCAGCAGCCCGGAGAGGTCGCGCGTACCGGTGTGGCAGAGCGTCACCGTGGCGTTCTCGGACTTGCGGGTCAGCAGCAGGCCGATGGAGCGGCCCACGGTGATGCCCCGGCCGAGGACGACCACGTGCGCGCCGTTGATCTCGACGCCGTGGTGGCGCAGCAGTTCGACGATGCCGTACGGGGTACAGGGCAGCGGCCCCTGCTCGTTCAGCACCAGCCGGCCGAGGGACATGGGGTGCAGGCCGTCGGCGTCCTTGGCGGGGTCCATGAGTTCCAGGACGCGGTTGGTGTCGATGCCCTTGGGCAGCGGAAGTTGCACGATGTAGCCGGTGCACTCCGGGTTGTCGTTCAGCTCGTGCACCACCGCCTCGATGTCCTCCTGGGACGCCGTGGCGGGCAGTTCGCGCTGGATGGAGGCGATGCCGACCTCCGCGCAGTCCTTGTGCTTGCCGTTGACGTACCAACGGCTGCCCGGATCGTCGCCGACCAGCAGGGTGCCGAGGCCGGGCGTGATGCCCCGGTCCTTCAGCGCCGCCACTCGGACGGTCAGTTCGGACTTGATCGCGGCTGCGGTGGCCTTGCCATCGAGAATCTGGGCGGTCATGTGTCCATCCTCCCGGATGTGGTGGCTCGGGTTCCAGTCAAGCGTCTCGCGAGGGGGCTCCGTTGGTTGCACTTGCACAACAAGTCACCGGGCTCATGACAACCGGCTGGACAACCCAACGCGCGGGGGACCACCATGCACCGGTACAGAGTGCCGCGGGCAGTGCCGGGGGGCGGACCGCTTGACTGTGATTTCCTCCGCGCGTGCCGTGCGTCCCCGCACTTCCACGGAGGAACACCGCAAGATGAGCTTCGGCGACCCGAACAACCCTTACGGCCAGCAGCCCCAGCAGCCCCCGCAGGGCCAGCCCGGCTACGGCTACCCCCAGCAGGCCCCCCAGGGCGTCCCGCCGCAGGCCGGTTACGGCTACCCGCAGCAGGGCCAGCAGCCGTACGGCGCGGTGCCGCCGCAGGCGCCGGGCACCCTCCAGGCGAACAACGGCTACATCAACGTCGCCGGTCTCGGCACCGTCCAGGTCGCCACGATGGGCCGCCGCTTCGGCGCCCGCGTCATCGACGCCCTGGCCATCTCCGTCCTCGTGTGGATCCTCATGGCCATCGGCCTGGCCGGTTCGCTGGGCCTCGCGGAGTCGATGGAGGACTGCGGCACGGACTACTCGTCGGCCGCGTACCAGACGTGCGTCAACGAGCAGGCCGAGGCGGCCGGCGGCATGATCGCCGCCCTGTTCGGCACGCTCGCCCTGATCGGTATCGCCACCCTGCTCTACGAGTGGCTGATGATCTCCTTCGTCGGCGCGACGCTCGGCAAGATGGCGCTGGGCCTGAAGGTCGTCAAGGAGAACACGGGCTCGGTCCCGGGCCTCGGCGGCGGCTTCATCCGCTGGATCATCCCGATGGTCGGCAGCTTCCTGTGCGGCATCGGCCAGATCCTGGTCTACCTCTCCCCGTTCTTCGACAACTCGGGCAAGCTCCAGGGCTGGCACGACCGCGCGGCCGGCACCATCGTCGTCAAGAAGTAACCGCTCGCGACAACCGCTCGACGCGGCGAAGGCCGCCACCCGCAGCTGCGGGTGGCGGCCTTCGCCGTTTCCGAATCCGTATCCGAATCCGTGTCCGTGTCTCAGTGGAAGAAGTGGCGCGTACCGGTGAAGTACATCGTCACGCCGGCCTTCTTCGCCGCCTCGATCACCTGCTCGTCGCGGACCGAACCGCCCGGCTGGACGACGGCCTTGACGCCGGCGACGGTCAGGATCTCCAGCCCGTCCGGGAAGGGGAAGAAGGCGTCGGAGGCCGCGTACGAGCCCTGTGCCCGCTCGGCCCCGGCGCGCTCGACGGCGAGCTTCGCCGAGTCGACGCGGTTGACCTGGCCCATGCCGACGCCCACCGAGGCGCCGTCCTTGGCGAGGAGGATGGCGTTCGACTTGACGGCGCGGCAGGCCTTCCACGCGAAAGCCAGCTCGGCGAGTTCCGCCGGCGACAGGGCGTCACCGGTGGCGAGGGTCCAGTTCTTCGGGTCGTCGCCCTCGGCCCGGCCCTTCCCCTTTTCGAACGTATCGCTCTGCTGGAGCAGCACGCCGCCCGAGATCGGCTTCAGGTCGCCCGGCTGGTGCGGGGTGCCGTCCACCTTCAGGACGCGGATGTTCTTCTTCTTGGCGAGGATCTCGACGGCGCCGTCCTCGTAGGCGGGCGCGGCGATGACCTCGGTGAAGATCTCGGCGACCTGCTCGGCCAGCTCGACGGTCACCGGGCGGTTGACGGCGATGACGCCGCCGAAGGCCGACAGCGGGTCGCAGGCGTGCGCCTTGCGGTGGGCGGCGGCTACGTCGTCACCGATGGCGATGCCGCACGGGTTGGCGTGCTTGATGATCGCGACGCACGGCTCGTCGTGGTCGTACGCGGCGCGGCGGGCGGCCTCGGTGTCCACGTAGTTGTTGAAGGACATCTCCTTGCCGTGCAGCTGCTCGGCGTTGGCGAGACCGCCCGACTGACCGTCCGTGTACAGGGCGGCGGCCTGGTGCGGGTTCTCGCCGTAGCGGAGGGTCGACTTGCGCTCCCACGCGCCCGCGAGGAACTCGGGCAGCGCGCCCTCCTCGCCCTCGGGTGCGTACACGTTCGTGAACCAGGAGGCCACGGCGACGTCGTACGCGGCGGTGTGCTGGAAGGCCTCGGCGGCGAGCCGCTTGCGGGCGGTGAGGTCGAAGCCGCCGCCCTGGGCCGCCGCGAGGACGTCGGCGTAGCGGGCGGGGCTGGTGACGACCGCGACCGAGGGGTGGTTCTTCGCGGCGGCGCGGACCATGGAGGGGCCGCCGATGTCGATCTGCTCGACGCACTCGTCGGGGGTGGCGCCGGAGGCGACGGTCTCCCGGAACGGGTAGAGGTTGACGATCACCAGGTCGAACGGCTCGACGCCCAGCTCGGCCAGCTGGCTGCGGTGGTCCTCCAGGCGCAGGTCGGCGAGGATGCCGGCGTGCACGCGCGGGTGGAGGGTCTTGACCCGGCCGTCGAGGCACTCGGGGAAGCCGGTCAGTTCCTCGACCTTGGTGACGGGCACCCCGGCGGCGGCGATCTTCGCGGCGGTGGAGCCGGTGGAGACGAGGGCGACGCCCGCCTCGTGCAGGCCGCGGGCCAGCTCTTCCAGTCCGGTCTTGTCGTAGACGCTGACGAGCGCACGCCGGATCGGCCGCCGGTTCGTGGTCGGGTCGTTGCTCTCTACAGTCTCTACGGCGGTCACTGGATTGTTACCTTTCGTCCCTCAATGCGGTAGCCGTGCCGGGCCAGGCGCCCCACGACGTCGACGAGCAGCTGACGCTCGACTTCCTTGATGCGCTCATGGAGCGCGGCTTCGTCCTCCCCGTCCCGGATCTCGACCACACCCTGGGCGATGATCGGACCGGTGTCCACGCCGCTGTCCACGAAGTGGACCGTGCAGCCCGTGACCTTCGCGCCGTACGCGAGGGCGTCGCGCACCCCGTGCGCGCCGGGGAAGGCCGGGAGGAGGGCGGGGTGGGTGTTGATGAACCGGCCGCCGAAGCGGTCGATGAAGTGCTTGCCGACGATCTTCATGAACCCGGCGGAGACCACCAGGTCCGGCGCGTGGGCGTCGGTGGCCTCGGTGAGGGCGGCGTCCCACTCCTCACGGCTCGCGTACGCCTTGACCGGACACACGAAGGTGGGGATCCCCGCCTTCTCCGCGCGTTCGAGGCCGGCGATGTTCTCGCGGTCGGCGCCCACCGCGACGACCTCGGCTCCGAATCCCTCGGCTCCGCCGGGGTGGGCTTCGATGGCGTCGAGCAGGGCCTGGAGGTTGGTGCCGGAGCCGGAGACCAGCACGACCAGGCGGGAGGCGGGCATGGGAGGCCCTTTCTTACGGGAATGCCGTTGTTCGTCTTGTGTGGTCATACGAAACTTCGGGGTACCGATATACGGGGGACCATACGAAGCCACCGACCGCACGCAACGATACCGGCACTCGGGACCGCCCCCGAGGGACGGGGGGACGGGCGGGCGGTAGCGTCTGGCGTACAAGCCGCGAACGACGCGGTACGTGCGGCCGCACGCGGGCGCCGTGCCGTGGCCATGACACAGGGGAAGTAACCGACTCGATGCCGGACCGCGACCGTCCCGACCCCTCCACCGACGACAACCCCTTCGCGGCGCCGCCGGAAGGCCGGCCCGACCAGCCGTGGGAACCCCGGCAGCCGCGGCACCAGGGGGGTGGCGGCCAGGGCCCGAACCCCGGCGGCCCCTCCGGCCAGGAGCCCGAGGGCCCGGCCCGTTGGGACCCGATGGACCCGCTCCAGCGGCGGGCGCGGTACGCGTTGCTGGCGGGCATGTGGGGGTTCTTCTTCGGGATCTTCGGGATCCCGTCGATGGGGCTGATGTTGGGCGCGCTCGCCCTGTACTGGGGCATCAGCGCGCTGCGGGGCCGCCCCGCGACCGAGTCGGACCCGACGCAGGGCACCCCCGCCCGGCCCGGCGGCCTGGCCGCCCTGGGCCCGGCGGCCCGCCCGCAGCGGGCGGCGGCGGTCAGCGGCCTGGTGACGGCCTCGCTGGCGCTGCTGCTGGCGGGCACGTCGTACGCGGTGCAGCTGGCGTACAAGGACTTCTACGTCTGCCGCGACGACGCCCTGACCCGCACGGCGGAACTGAAGTGCAACACCCTGCTCCCGAACAACGTCCTGGGCGACATCCTGAAGGTCCAACGCTGACACCGCGCGGCCCGGCTTCCCCGACGCCGGGGTGACCGGGCCGTACCGCGTACGCCCCGACGGATCCGCCGAGGCGATTCCCGGCAACCCGGGCGGTCACTGCGGCGGCTGACGCCGCGCCAGGACGCGCGCGCCCACCACCGGGGGCAGCAACGGCCCCGACGGCGGCTCGGGGCGGGTGGCCGACGGGCCGGTGCCCGCCGAGGCGGGTACCCCCGGCTCGGCGGGAGGAGCACCGGGACCGGGGCGGCCGGCTGCCCGGGGCGGTCCGCGGCTCGGGACCGGCCAACGGCCCGGGGCAGCGGGCGGCTCGGGAGCGGTCGGCGGCCCGGGAGCGGTCAGCGGCCCGGAGGCGGCCGGCGGGGCCGCGTTCGGCTTTGTGGGGTCGGTGGGAGGGGCCGGCCGGACCGGGCGGGGAGCCGCCGTTGGGGCGGGATGGGGCGTGGGGGGTGTGACCAGGGGGTCGGCGGATTGGCGTAGGGCTTGCCAGCGGAGTTCGCGGACGCCCGAGTCGTGCCAGGCGTCCGGGCCGCCGGTCGTGCGCGCCGGACGCGTGCGCCACGCGTGCACCCCGACCGCCACCGGCACCGCCAGGGCCAGCGTCCAGGCCGCCGCCGCGGCCCCGACGGCCCACCACACGGGCCCGAAGCTCGCCAGCGCCCGCGACCCCAGCGGCCCCGCCGCGGCCGCGCCCAGCGCGGCCATCGCCAGCCCGCACACCACCGCGCCCAGCGCCGCCGTCAGCGCGGTCTCCGCGAGCGACACCTCCCGCGCCCGCCGCACCGCGAACCACCCCACCACCAGCCCCGCCGCCACCGGCACCCCGGCCGCCGCCCACGTCACCGGCGTCCCGGCCCCCTCCGGCGGCAGCGCCGCCAGCAGCGGGAACCTCGGCAGCGCCGCCGCGCCCTCGAAGCCGAGCGGGGTCGCCGTCGCACCGGTCCCCACCGCGAACCCGGGCCCCAGCCCGTACGCCGCACCCCACACCATGGCGTTCGGGATGAGCGCCAGCGCGAGCAACAGCACCGCGAACCGCCCCGACCACACCCCGGTCAGCGTCAGGAACGACGACCGCACCCCGTCCGCGTGCCACACCAGCGAGGCCCCGACGAGCAGGATCCCGCCACCCAGCAGGACGAGCACCCCGGCCGCGCCGGAGCGCAGCGCCAGCGCGTAACGGGGGCGCGTCACGGAGCGGCGTACGCCCTCCGGGACCCACGCCGGCAGCGGCCCCGACGGGCGCCCCTTCGCCACCCACACCCCTCCCCCGGCGGCGAGCACCGCCACCAGGGGGACGTGCCAGGCCGCGCTCAGCGGATCGGCCGGCAGCGGCCCGCCCGCCGCGTACACGGTGACCAGCGAGGCCACGGAAAGGTATCCGCAGAGCACGGCCGAGAAGACGGCACTGGGCGGCAGCACCTCGACGGGCTCGTCACCGGACTCGTCACCGCCCCCCGAGGCGCTGCCCAGCCGGGCCGCCCGACGGATGAGCAGCACCGGCAGCGCCACCAGCAGCAGCGGCGTGAGGCCGACGGGCGCGGGCACCCCGGAGAGGGTCTCGTAGCGCACCAGTTCCGTGCCGTGGGCCATCAGCCACAGCCCGGCGGCCAGGTGCAGCGCGCCGCCCGGACCGCTGTCCGGGTAGGGGGAACTGATCCACAGCACGATCACGAGCACGGCCAGGAAGCCGAGCCCCAGTCCCGCGGCCATGGCACCGCCCAGCACGCAGGCGGCGGCCGCCGGTGAACGGCGCCGTGCGGCGGCCCGCGGGGCCGCCTGCAACGACGTGCCGCGTTCGGTCAATTGGGTCACCCCGCCATGGTGCCAACGACACGCGCTATGGGCGGGTAACAGGCGAATGTCCGTGGTGTCGCTCAATATACGCTTATGTACATTTTCGCCCAGGACGGCAGGGTCACGGGGAGCGTGGCATGACACAGGACGTCGAGACGGCTTCCGGCTCGGAACTGGGCCTGCCCTCCCCCAAGGAGCGCCGCCGACTGCGCGAGAAGGGCGACCTGACGACCGAGCAGGTCGCGGCGGAGGTCGGGGTCTCCCCCAACACCGTCCGCTCCTGGGAGACGGGCCGCAGCGAACCGCGCGGGCGCAAGCGGGAGGCGTACGCCCGCCTCCTGCGCCGCCTGGCGGAACGGACCCGCGGGGCGGCCGGGGCCGCACCCGAACCACCGCCCCCCGCCCGTTCGGACGCTCTACCCGAGCCCTTGCCGTCACCCTCGCCCGAACCCTTGCCCGAGCCCGAGCCCGAACCCGATCCGCGCACCGGCCCCGTCCACCACGCCATCGGAACCACCGTCAGGAACGGCCTCGGCGCGGGCCCGTTCGGCGCCTTCACCCACGCGGGGAAGCCGGCGGCCGCGCGGCCCACGCCTCCCCCTCAGCCCGAGCCGGCCGTGCCCGAGCCGGCCGTGCCCGAGCCGGCCGTGCCCGAGCCGGTCGAGCCCGAGCCGGTGGAGCCCGAGGCCACCGCCCCCCCCCCCGCTCGGACCCGTCGACGCCTTCGACGCGCTCCACGCCTACGCCGCCCCCGCCCTCGTCCGCCAGGTCTACCTGCTCACCGGCCGCCGCGCCCTCTCCCTGGAGGCCGTCGAGCGGGCGTTCCAGCAGGCCTGGGAGCGCTGGCCCACCGTGGCCACCGACCCCGACCCCGTCGGCTGGGTCCGCGCCGCCGCCTACGAGCACGCCCTCTCCCCCTGGCGCCGGCTGCGCCGCTCCCACCGGCACCCCGACAAGCCCCCGGCCGAGCCCGCCGACCGGATCCTGCTGGACGCCATGCTGGAACTGCCGCCCGTGCACCGCCGCACCGTGCTGCTCTACGACGGCGTCGGCCTCGACCTGCCCGACACCGCCGCCGAGACGGAATCCAGTACCCCCACCGCCGGACACCGCCTGCTCCACGCCCACGCCGACCTCGCCGACCGGATCCCCGAACTGGCCGCCACCGCCCCCGAGCACCGGTCCGCGCTGCTGCGCGAGCGCCTCGGCACGCTGCGGCCCTCCGTCTCGCTGGACCCCCGTCCGGCCGTCGCCGTACGCACCACCACCGAGACCCGCGCCCGTCGGTTCTCGCGCGCCGCCGTCGGCCTGACGGCGGTGATCGCCGTCGCGACCTGCTACACCGCCTTCACCGCCGCCGACCGGTACGAACCCCCGATGGCGCCCGGCGCCAGCGTGTCCGGCGTACCGCCGCACAGCGGCCCCCAGCAGCTCACCGAGCGGAGCCGTGAACTCCAGGACAAACTGCGCGACCACCCGGCCGCCGGGCCCGCGAAGCTCGCGCCGCGCGTCGACTAGAGGGGTGTCCGGTAGAGGGTGTCCGGCGGAAACGAGAACGGGCGTGGCCCGCACCCCGAGGGGTGCGGGCCACGCCCGTCCGCGGGCGCGTACGGATCCGTACGCGCCGGCGGGAAGGACTACTGAGCGGCGTTCAGGATCTCGCGCGCCAGCTTGGCGGTCTCGGTCGGCGTCTTGCCGACCTTGACGCCGGCGGCCTCCAGGGCCTCCTTCTTGGCCTGTGCGGTGCCGGAGGAGCCGGAGACGATGGCGCCGGCGTGGCCCATGGTCTTGCCCTCGGGGGCGGTGAAGCCCGCGACGTAGCCGACGACCGGCTTGGTGACGTTCTTCGCGATGAAGTCCGCCGCGCGCTCCTCGGCGTCGCCGCCGATCTCGCCGATCATGACGATGAGCTCGGTCTCCGGGTCGGCCTCGAAGGCCTCCAGGGCGTCGATGTGCGTGGTGCCGATGACCGGGTCGCCACCGATGCCGACGGCGGAGGTGAAGCCGATGTCGCGCAGCTCGTACATCATCTGGTAGGTCAGCGTCCCGGACTTGGACACGAGACCGATCTTGCCGGGCTTGGTGATGTCGCCCGGGATGATGCCGGCGTTGGACTGGCCGGGGGTGATCAGACCCGGGCAGTTCGGGCCGATGATGCGGGTCTTGTTGCCCTTGGCGGTCGCGTACGCCCAGAAGGCTGCGGAGTCGTGCACCGCGATGCCCTCGGTGATGACGACGGCCAGCGGGATCTCGGCGTCGATGGCCTCGACGACGGCGGCCTTGGCGAACGCCGGCGGGACGAAGAGGACGGAGACGTTGGCGCCCGTCTTCTCCATCGCCTCGGCGACGGAACCGAAGACCGGAACCTCGGTGCCGTCGAAGTCGACGGTGGTGCCGGCCTTGCGCGGGTTCACGCCACCGACGATGTTGGTGCCGTCAGCCAGCATCAGCTTGGTGTGCTTCATGCCCGTGGCACCGGTCATGCCCTGGACGATGACCTTGCTGTCCTTGTTGAGGAAGATAGCCATGTGAGTCTGTGACCTCTGCCCTTACTTCGCAGCCGCGAGCTCGGCGGCCTTGTCGGCCGCGCCGTCCATGGTGTCCACGCGCTGCACCAGCGGGTGGTTGGCGTCCGAGAGGATCTTGCGACCCAGCTCGGCGTTGTTGCCGTCGAGACGGACGACGAGCGGCTTGGTGACCGCCTCGCCCTTCTCCTCCAGCAGGGCCAGCGCCTGGACGATGCCGTTGGCGACCTCGTCGCAGGCGGTGATGCCACCGAAGACGTTGACGAAGACGGACTTGACGTCCGGGTCGCCGAGGATGATCTCGAGACCGTTGGCCATGACGGCGGCGGAGGCGCCACCGCCGATGTCCAGGAAGTTGGCGGGCTTGACGCCGCCGTGGTTCTCACCGGCGTAGGCGACGACGTCGAGGGTGCTCATGACGAGACCCGCGCCGTTGCCGATGATGCCGACCTCACCGTCGAGCTTGACGTAGTTGAGGTTCTTCGCCTTGGCGGCGGCCTCCAGCGGGTTCGCGGCCGCGTGGTCCACGAACTCCTCGTGACCCGGCTGGCGGAACTCGGCGTTCTCGTCGAGCGAGACCTTGCCGTCGAGGGCGATGACGTCGCCGTTGGCGACCTTCGCGAGCGGGTTGACCTCGACGAGGAGCGCGTCCTCGGCGATGAAGGTCTTCCACAGGGTCACGAGGACCTCGGCGACCTTCTCGGCGACCTCGGCCGGGAACTGCGCGAGCTCCACGATCTCGCGGGCCTTCTCGATGGTCACGCCCTCGTTGGCGTTCACCGGGACCTTCGCGAGCTTCTCGGGGGTCTCCTCGGCGACCTGCTCGATGTCCATGCCACCCGCGACCGAGGCCATGGCCAGGAAGGTGCGGTTGGTGCGGTCCAGCAGGTACGAGACGTAGTACTCCTCAAGGATCTCGGGAGCGGTCTCGGCGATCATCACCTTGTGGACCGTGTGGCCCTTGATGTCCATGCCCAGGATGTCCGTCGCACGGGCGACGGCCTCGTCCGGGGTCGCGGCGAGCTTGACGCCGCCGGCCTTGCCGCGGCCGCCGACCTTCACCTGGGCCTTGACGACCGACTTGCCGCCCAGCTTCTCGGTGGCCTCGCGAGCCGCCTCAGGCGTGTCGATGACTTCACCGGCCAGCACCGGTACACCGTGCTTGGCGAAGAGGTCCCTCGCCTGGTACTCGAACAGGTCCACGCGCGTCCGTCCCTTGTCTTCAAAGATTCGCAGTGATTCGCGGTTGTCTGCTATCTGCGTGGGCGTGCCGCGAGGGCAACGTGACGGCGCTGTCACAGGGGAGGCGCACACGGTGACCGTGGACGCGGCATGTCCGTCTCGCAGGTTATCCCCGTGGGACCTGGGTCCCTAAATCGCAGATCACACCTGAGCGGTGATACCTGTCACAGATCGCCTCACGGTTGAGCTGCGCCTTCGTGTGATCTGCCGATTTACGGCGGCTGTCACGGCATGGGCAGGGGGCGCTTCTCCAGGGCGGCGGCCATCACCTCCGGGAAGAGGTCGGGGGTGCAGGCGAAGGCGGGCGCCCCGAGCGCGGCGAGCGCCGCCGCGTGGTCGCGGTCGTAGGCGGGGGCGCCCTCGTCGGACAGGGCCAGCAGGGTCACGAACTCCACGCCCGCCGCCTTCATCGCGGCCACCCGCTTGAGCATCTCGTCCCGTATGCCGCCCTCGTAGAGGTCGCTGATCAGGACGACGACGGTCTCCGCGGGCCGGGTGATCCGGGACTGGCAGTAGGCCAGG
The DNA here is from genome assembly GCF_023515955.1 of Streptomyces sp. RerS4. Classification (GTDB taxonomy): domain Bacteria; phylum Actinomycetota; class Actinomycetes; order Streptomycetales; family Streptomycetaceae; genus Streptomyces. Next base: position 4,405,811 of record NZ_CP097322.1, on the reverse strand, counting down.
GCCCGGTTGATGTCGGTGCCGCCGCCCAGTTGGGTGCCGAAGAGGACGTCGACGGGGTCGTCGAGCCGGTCCGTCAGGTCCACCACCGACGTGTCGAAGACGACGAGGCGGGTGGCGATCGCCCGCATGGAGGCGAGGACGGCTCCGAAGACGGAGGCGTAGACCACGGAGGCCGCCATCGATCCCGACTGGTCGACGCAGAGGACCACCTCCTTCTTCACCGCCCGCGCGGCCCGACCGTAGCCGACGAGTCGCTCCGGGACGACGGTGCGGTGCTCGGGGAGGTAGTTCTTGAGGTTCGCCCGGATGGTCCGGTCCCAGTCGATGTCGTGGTGGCGCGGACGGCTGACGCGCGCCGAGCGGTCGAGGGCGCCTGTGAGGGTGGCCCGGGTGTGGGCGGCGAGGCGCTTCTCCAGCCGTTCGACGACCGTACGGACCACGGCGCGGGCCGTCTCCCGGGTGGTGTCGGGCATGGCCTGGTGGAGGGAGAGGAGGGTGGCGGCCAGGTGCACGTCGGGCTCGACGGCCTCCAGCATCTCCGGCTCCAGCAGCAGCGTGGACAGGCCGAGCCGCTCGATGGCGTCCCGCTGCATGACCTGCACGACCGGGCCGGGGAAGTACGTACGGATGTCCCCGAGCCAGCGCGCCACCCGCGGCGCGGACCCGCCGAGCCCGCCGGACCGCTCCCCCGACCGGCCGGCGCGGCCCCCGCCGTACAGCGACTCCAGGGCCGCGTCCATCGCGGCGTCCCGCCCGGCGGGCGCGAACCCCGTCCCGTCCCCCTCCCCACCCCCCAACACCATCCGCCACCGCCGCAACCGCCCTTCGGCCCCGTCGGTGGGGTTCGGGCCGGCCTCGCTCACGCCGCCCTGGGCGGTCGGTCGGGTGTTCGTGGTGCTCATGTGTCGTCCCCCTTGGCTCTCGACTTCGTCTGCACCGCGCCTCAAGGGCGCGGGTCCGTCCGCCCGGCCTCGCCGCGTGCCGTCAGGCGGCCGCCGTGAGGAGGAGGTGGACCACCTCGGCGGCGGCGTCGGCGCGTGCCGGGTCCAGGTGCGGGGCGAAGCCCTCGGGGGCCTCACGCGCGTCGCCGGCGGGGCGGCCGCCCGGTCCGCGGCGGACCAGCTCGCCCAGGGTCCGCCGCACCCCCGGCTCGTACGCCCCGAACGTGCGCCGCAGCAGGGGCAGGACGTCGACGAACGCCCGCTCCGGCACGGACACCAGCCAGGCGTCGATCAGCGCGAGCAGCCGCTCGTCGTGGACCAGCAGCGTGCCGCCGCCCGAACCGCCGCCCGCGAAGCCCTCGATCCAGCCCGCCGCGTCGGCCGGGGCGACCGCCGGGGACAGGGCGAGGCCCATCAGCCGGGCCGTCTCCCCGGCCGGCAGCCGGCCCTCGTCCAGCAGCAGCCGGGCCGCCCGGCCCCGGATCACCCCGGGTACGCCCTCCCGCCCGGCCAGCGCCACCAGCACCGCCGACCAACGCTCGCGCAGCCCGTCCCGGTCCCCCAGCAGCCCGATCGCTCCGTGTACGCCGTCCACGTGGGCCCGCAGCTCCGCCGCCGCGTCGGCGTCGAGCCCGGCCGCGCAGGCCGGCGGCAGCGCCACGCATATCCGCTCCGCGAGCCCGGCCGCCACCGCCGCGAGGGCCGCCGCGTCGGTCCCCGGACGTCGCCGTACCGCAGCGAACGGGCCAGCGCCGGCAGGGCCTTGGCGAGCCGCGCCACATCGGTGTCCAGCGCGGCGCGGTCGGCGAGCGCGCGCAGCACGGCGGGCAGCGCCTCGGACAGCCCGGCGAGCAGGCACCGCTCGGCCAGCGCCGTGACCTCGCCCAGCTCCGCCGCGCCGGCCGCCCGCGCCTCGGCCTTGGCGGTGGCCGCGCCCAGGACGGTGGTGCCCCAGATGCCCGCCTCGGCGACCCGCACCGACAGCTCGGGCTCCCAGCACAGCCGCCAGGTCTCCCGGAAGGTGCCGGTGCCGCTCCGGGCGGCGGTGGGAACGCCCCAGTCGACCCCGAGCAGTCTCAGCCGGTGCAGCAGCAGGGACTTGGCGGCGTCGGTGTCCTTGCGCAGGTCGAGCTCCACCTCGCGCGGCCGCGCCTCGGCCTTGAGTCTCAGCGAGCGCTGCCGGCGCGTCAGGTCCCGCTGGAGGGGGACGACGGGCGCCGCCTCCGGGACCTCGCCGAGCACGTCGCCGACGACGAGGCGGTCCTCGATCAGCGCGAGCGGCAGGTCCGAGCCGTCGCACATCACCGCCCGCACCGCTTCCAGCGTCTCGGTCAGTCCGGCCAGCGGACGCCCGCGCAGCGCGGCCAGGGTCTCGGCGAGTCGCACCGCCTCGATGACGTGGGCGGAGGAGACCTGCCGGTCCTCCGACCGGAGCAGCCCGGCGACCTTGGTCAGCCACCGCTCGACGGGGCGGTCCGGGGCCGCGAACAGGTGCGCGTACCAGCCGGGCGAGGTGATGCCCGCGCCGTACCCGCCGGACCGGGCGAGCCTGCGGTGCGTCCAGGGCACCCAGGTGGTTTCCACCTTGACCTTGGGCAGGCCGGTGAGCAGGGCCTTGTCGGCGGCGACGGTGGTCTTGGCCCGCAGGGCCGGGACGTGCCAGGCGCCGCACACCACGGCGTACGCGTCGCCGAACTCCCGCCGGGCGGCCCGCATCCGCTGCCGCATGTGCGCCTCGCGGGCCAGGTCGCGGGGCCGGCCGCCGTCCCCGTACGCCTCGCGCAGGACGGTCATGGCCTCGCCGAGGGCCGCGAAGGCGGCGAGGGCGTCGGTCGGTCCGCCGCCCCGGTGTTCGACCACGTCCTCCCACCAGCGCTCGGGGTCGTCGTAGCCGGCGGTCTCGGCCAGCACCGCGAGGGGGTCCACCCGTACGGAGTCGGCCTCCTCGCCGCCCTCTTCCCCTCCGTCGGCCTCGGGGCCAGAGGCCAGGGCGTGCGCGGCGGGGAGGTCGATGAAGCGGACCGGTACGCCGGCCCCCTGCGCCCAGCGGATCGCGACCCACTCCGGGGAGAACGCGGCGAACGGCCAGAACGCCGCCCGCGCCGGGTCGTCCGCCGCGTGGGCGAGCAGGGCGACGGGCGGGCGCATGCCCGGTTCGGCGGCGAGGGCGAGCAGCGCGTCGCCCTCGGGCGGGCCCTCGATGAGCACGGCCGCGGGCCGGGCGGCGTCGAGGGCCGCCCGGACCGCGCGCGCCGAGCCGGGTCCGTGGTGGCGCACGCCCAGCAGCAGCGGTCCCCCGGCCGCGCGGCTCATGCCGTCACCTCCCGGCAGGCGCGGTAGAAGTCCTTCCAGCCGTCCCGCTCGCGGACGACGGCCTCCAGGTACTCCTGCCACACGACCCGGTCGGCGGCCGGGTCGCGGACGACGGCGCCGAGGATCCCGGCGGCCACGTCGGAGGGGCGCAGGACGCCGTCCCCGAAGTGGGCGGCGAGGGCCAGGCCGCCGGTGACCACGGAGATGGCCTCGGCGGTGGACAGGGTGCCGCTGGGCGACTTCACCTTCGTGCGGCCGTCGGTGGTGACGCCGTCGCGCAGTTCCCGGAAGACGGTCACGACCCGACGGATCTCCTCCAGCCCCTCGGGCACGGCGGGCAGGTCGAGGGCGCGGCCCATCTGGTCGACGCGGCGGGCGACGATGTCGACCTCGGCGTCGGCGGTGGCGGGCAGCGGCAGGACGACGGTGTTGAAGCGCCGGCGCAGGGCGCTGGACAGCTCGTTGACCCCGCGGTCGCGGTCGTTGGCGGTGGCGATGAGGTTGAAGCCGCGCACGGCCTGCACCTCCTGGCCGAGCTCCGGTACGGGGAGGGTCTTCTCGGACAGGACGGTGATGAGGGAGTCCTGGACGTCGGCGGGGATGCGGGTGAGCTCCTCGACGCGGGCGGTCATCCCGTCGGCCATGGCCCGCATGACGGGGCTCGGGACGAGCGCCTCGCGGCTGGGGCCGTGGGCGAGGAGCCGGGCGTAGTTCCAGCCGTAGCGGATGGCTTCCTCGGGGGTGCCGGCGGTGCCCTGGACGAGGAGGGTGGAGTCCCCGCTGACGGCGGCGGCGAGGTGTTCGGACACCCAGGTCTTGGCGGTGCCGGGGACGCCGAGCAGGAGCAGGGCGCGGTCGGTGGCGAGCGTGGTGACGGCGACCTCGACGATCCTGCGCGGGCCGACGTACTTGGGGGTGATGACGGTGCCGTCGGGAAGGGTGGCGCCGAGCAGGTAGGCGGCGACGGCCCACGGGGAGAGCTTCCAGCGGGCCGGGCGGGGCCGGTCGTCGGCGGCGTCCAGGGCTTTCAGTTCGTGCGCGAAGGCGTCTTCGGCGTGCGGGCGCAGCGCCTCGGTACCGGTGCTGTTCTCGGGCATGGTCATGCTCCCCCTCCAATGCTCGACAGCCGTTCCCGACTGCTGTTCCCACCGTGCACCATGCCACTGACAACAGCCCGTGTTCGCAGGGTTGTTGCAGGTCAGAGCGATTGTCAGTGGGGGTGCCTACGGTGGTTTCCATGACTGGACAGGGGGTCCGCCGGACAGCGGAACAGGTGCTCGCCCTGGCGCCTGACGAAGCGTCACGCGCGGCGGGGGAAGAGCTCGGCAGGGCAGGCCCGTGGTCCCATACCGGAGGTTCCGCTTCCGGTGCGGTGTGGGGGTCGTGCGAGGGCAGTGGAAGGACGCCGTACCGGACGGTCGTGGACCTGACGGGTCCGGCGTACCACTGCTCCTGCCCGAGCCGGAAGTTCCCGTGCAAGCACGCGCTGGGGCTGTTGCTGCTGTGGGCGGGCGAGGGGGTGGAGGAGCCGGCCGAGCCGCCGGACTGGGCGGGCCGGTGGCTGAACGACCGCGCCGCGAAGGCCGCGCGCGCCGCCGCCGGACCGGCCGCACCGGTGGACGCGGAGGCCGCCCTGCGGCGGGCGCGGCGGCGGGCGGAGCGCGTCACGGCGGGCGCCGTCGAGCTGGAGCGGCGGCTCGCGGACCTGCTGCGGTCCGGGCTCGCGGACCAGGAGCGGACGGGGTCCGCGACCTGGGAGGAGACGGCCGCCCGCATGGTCGACGCCCAGGCGCCCGGACTGGCCGCGCGGGTACGGGAGTTGGGGGAAATACCCGGTTGCGGGCCCGACCGGCCGGCCCGGATGCTTGAGGAGTTCGCGCTGCTGCACCTGCTGAACAAGGCCTGGTTGGGGGTGTCCGGGCTGCCGGAGCCGTTGGCCGCGACCGTACGGAGCCGGGTCGGGCTGCCGACACCGGCGGGCGGGGAGACCGTCCGGGACCACTGGCTCGTACTGGCCCAGTACGACTCGGTGTCCCCGGACGGCCGCCTCACCACCCGCCGGATCTGGCTGTGGGGGCTGGGGAGCCGGCGCCCGGCCCTGGTGCTGGACTTCGGGCCGCCGGGCCGGCCGCCCGGGGTGGCGCTGCCCGTCGGGCTGGCGCTGGAGGCGGAAGCCCGCTTCCGGCCCGGGTCGGCGGGACTGCGGGCGGACCTCGCGGACCAGGCGGACCGCGCCGCGGCGGCCGCGCCGGCCGGTCGGGCTCCGGTGGGGGTGGGTACGGCCGAGGCGCTGGCCGCGTACGGGGCCGCGCTGCGGGTGGACCCGTGGCTGGAGTCCTGGCCGGTGGTCCTGGGCCCGGTGATCCCGATACCGGGGGAATCGGGTGACGGGGCCTGGCAGCTCGCGGACGCGGAGGGGACGTCCGCGCTGCCGGTGACACTCGCCGGCGGCGGTTCCCGGTCGGGCCTGTGGCAGCTGGCCGCCCTCTCGGGCGGCGGGCCCGTCACGGTCTTCGGCGAATGCGGCCACCGCGGCTTCACCCCCCTGACGGCATGGCATCCGCGCACGGCGGAGGTCATCGCGCTGGGGTGACGCGGGACGCGGAAGCGGGGGGCGCGCCGGGAGGCGCGTAACGGGGGCGCGCGAGGGGCGCGCGAGGGCGCGTACGGGACGGTCCGCCGGTGACGGCGGCCGGAGGAAACAGAAGGAGGAGCACGGCGAGGGGGAGCGGCGGCGCGGGGGCGCCGTCGTCGGGGGGACGAAAAGGAGCGGGGGCTCTGGTGAACGACAACCACGCCAGCTGAAGCGCGCTCCGGTCCCGCACAGGGGGCGGGGCCGGAGCCGGAACACGACAGACGACAGACGACAGACCACACACGACACACGACACGACGCGGGCCGGGGACACGAGGGAGGGGATCGGTGCGGAACGCCGACGGAAGCGGGACGCGGGACACGCGGGGGCACGCGGAGCCCGTGGCGTGGGAGGAACTGGTCGCGACGGCGCTGCTGGGGACGGCGCGGCGGGGCGGCACGCCGGAGGCACTGCTCGACGCGGCGGCCCTGGGGACGGTGCGCCGCCGCGCCGGGCTGCGGCCCGCCGAGGCCGCGCGCCGGCCCCGGCCCGCGCCGCACGATCCCCGGCCTGCCCCACCGGAGGCCGCCCGCGTCCGGCTGGCGCAGCTCTTGGCGGGACGGACCGCCACCGGCGGCGGCCACCGCCGGGAGCGGCCCCGGACCTGACGGAGCTGCTCCCGCAGTGGCTGGCCACCGCCGAGCGGTACGGGTACCGGGCGCCGTCGGCGCTGGTCCCCGCCCTGCTGGACGCCGCCCGCGCCCGGACGGACCTGCGGCCGCGCGCGCTGGCCCTGGCCGGGGCGCGCGGGCGGTGGCTGGCCCGGCTCAACCCGGACTGGCGGTTCGCGCTGCGCGGTACCGCGGGCGGCGCCGGGGGGCTGCCCGACCCGGCCGACCGGGAGGCGGTGGCCCGGCTGTGGGAGGAGGGGCTGTTCGCCGAGCGGGTCGCGCTGTTGGGCCTCGTACGGGCGGCCGATCCGGCGGCGGCGCTGCGCCTGCTGGAGACGACCTGGGCCACGGAGCGGGCCGAGGACCGGCTGATGTTCCTCGACTCGCTGCGGGTCGGGCTGTCCCCGGCGGACGAGCCGTTCCTGGAGGCGGCGTTGGGCGACCGCAGCCGCAACGTCCGGGCGACGGCGGCGGAGTTGCTGTCGGCGCTGCCGGGTTCGGCGCTGGCCGGCCGGATGGCGCGGCGGGCCCTGGCCTGCGTGGGGCCGGAGGGCGTGGAGCCGCCGGCGGAATGCGACGCGGGGATGCTGCGCGACGGGGTGGTGAAGCGGCCGCCGGCCGGGCGGGGCGAGCGGGCCTGGTGGCTCGGCCAGCTGGTGGAGGCGGCTCCGCTGTCCTGCTGGCGGGAGCGGTTCGGCGGGCTCGGTCCGGCCGAGATCGTGGCGCTGCCGGTGGCGGAGGGTTGGGCGGAGGAGCTGCACGCGGCCTGGTGCCGGGCGGCGGTGCGCCAGCGTGACGCCGCCTGGTCGAAGGCCCTGCTCGGGCAGGCCGCCGCGCCGCCGGCCGCGGGTCCGGGGACGGCCTCGTTGGCGGAGCGGGCGAAGCTGCTGGAGACCCTGCCCGAGGGGGAACGGGCCGCGTGGGTCGCCGAGTTCGTACGGGCCCACGGGCTGTCGGAGGCGTTCCAGCTGCTCGGCGTGTGCCGGGTGCCGTGGGCCGGGGCGCTGGGCCGGGCCGTGGTGGACGCGCTGGACGCGGCCCGCGAGGCGGGCAGCTACCCGTGGAGCTTCAGCGGGGTGATGGGCCTCGCGGAGCGCTGCCTCGACCCGGCGGAAGCGGACCGCCTGGCCGCGCTGACGGCCGCCGACGCGGAGCCCCCGGAGGCCTCGCCCGGCGCCGCCGCGTACTGGGCGGAGGCGTTCCAACGCCTGGTGGCCACCCTGCGGCTGCGCGCGACGATGCTCGCCGAACTGGCCCCGCCCGCCTGATCCGGCGGGCGGGAGCGGGGAAATCGGGGAGCGTCAGGCCTGACGGACGTTGGCGTTGACCCAGTCGACGATCGCGGTGGTCGTGGCGCCCGGGGTGAAGATCTCGGCCACGCCCTTCTCCTTCAGGGGGGCGATGTCGTCCTCGGGGATGATCCCGCCGCCGAAGACCTTGATGTCGGCCGCGTCGCGCTCCTTGAGCAGCTCGATGACGCGCACGAACAGCGTGTTGTGGGCGCCGGAGAGGATCGAGAGGCCGATGGCGTCCGCGTCCTCCTGGATGGCGGTGTCCACGATCTGCTCGGGGGTCTGGTGGAGGCCCGTGTAGATGACCTCCATGCCCGCGTCCCGCAGCGCACGCGCGATCACCTTGGCGCCGCGGTCGTGGCCGTCGAGACCCGGCTTGGCCACCACCACACGGATCGGACCGGTCACACCCATCGCACTGCCTCCCGAGTGAACGAACGTTAAGTACAGCATTGCGCACGGCGCCGTTTCGCGGTCAATCACGAGGGGGAAATCACACGTGGGACGCCGTTGATTCATCACCGTTCAGTCGCCCCGCCACCGCGCCGCCAGCCGCACGGCACGGTGGCGGGGCCGTATCGGCAGCACGGCCCCGTACCCAAGAGGTCCAGGGGAGGCCGTCGATGGGGCTCACGATCGTGCCGCCGCCCACGTCCTTTTCCGGAGCAGCCCGCTCCGGAGCAGCCCTGCGGGCCGCCGTCCTGGAGGCGCTGGTGTTGACGGGGCACCTGCTCCTCTACCCCACCGGCGTCCGCGAGGAACGCCCCGAGGCCCCCCGCCCGGCCGACGCGCCCGCCGACGCGTCCGCCTCCGCCGCGGAGCTGCCGCCGGTCCTGCTGCTGCACGGGTTCACCGACAACCGGTCGGTCTTCGTCCTGCTGCGCCGCGCCCTCGCCGCGGGCGGGCGCCGGCGCGTGGAGACGTACAACTACTCCCCCTTCACCCGCGACCTGCGGGAGACCGCCCGCCGGATCGGCCGCCGGATCGAGGAGCTGTGCGAGCGCTCCGGGCAGGACCGGGTGGACCTGGTGGGGCACAGCCTGGGCGGCCTGATCGGCCGGTACCACGTCCAGCGGCTCGGCGGCGACACGCGCGTGCGGACGCTGATCACCCTCGGCACCCCGCACTCCGGCACCCGCGTCGCCCCCTTCATGGACGCGCATCCCCTGGTCCGCCAGATGCGGCCCGACTCGGAGGTCATGGCCGAGCTGCGCGCGCCCGCGCCCGGCTGCCGCACCCGCTGCGTGGCGTTCTGGAGCGAGTTCGACGCGCTGATGGCGCCGCCGGACACGGCCCGTATCGAGCACCCGGACCTGGACGCGACGAACATCCAGGTCACCGGCATCGGACACCTCGCGCTGCCGGTCCATCCGGCCGTGATCACGGCCGTCCGCCGCGCCCTCGACGGGCCGGTCCGGGGCACCCGCCCCGCCTCCTCCGCCCCCCACCGCACGGGCACCACGGGAGTCACGGGAACCGAGGACCAGGACCTGGTCGTCTGATGCGCGATCGAACGAATTTCGAACTCAAGGCCAAGGCTCGGTGTTTCCACGACCGAAAGGCGGCCGAATGCCCGGTTCCGCTGAGGCCGAAACCCTCGGAAGATTGTCGTCGCCAGTAACCGCCGGGTACAGTCACGCCACTGCTCTCCTCCGGTGAACCTCAAGTTCCCCGGCCACCCAGGCCCCCCACTGCCGAGGCGAAAGAGAAGTTGGTGAACGACCGCCCGATGTCGGGCCAGTATCCCGAAACCGGGTACGACGGCCTTTCCACCACCACTTTCGCTGGTGACCAGCCCTACGTTTCCTACGAAACCCAGGGCCAGGGCTATCAGTACGTCACCGACCACTCTCCAGCCGGGAGTTACGACCCGTACGCCGCGTACCAGTCCACCGGTGCGTACGACACGACCGCCTGGACCGCGCAGGAGAACTACCTGTCGTCCGTCCCCGCCCAGAGCCTCCCCCAGGACGGCACCGGGCAGTGGGACGCGAGCGCCTGGAACGCCCAGGGCGGCGACCTCCAGCAGAACTCCTTCGGCTACGACACCACGGGCACCGAGCAGACCGGCCACTGGGCCGTCCCCGCCTACGGGCAGCAGGACACCGGCGCCTATGACGCCACCGCCTGGAACGGCGGCTCCGCCGACCAGGCGGAGGCCCCGTACGCGTACGAGGCCACGACCGTCGTCCCCGTCACCCCGGAGGCCGACACCTTCGAGGAGACGTACGAGGAGTCGTACGAGAACACGTACGACAACACGTACGACTCCTACGAGGACACGCCCGGCGACACCCTGGGCGACACCCTGGGCGACACGCTCGGCGACGGGGACCTCCTCGCGGACTCCGTGCACAGCCTGCCCACGCAGGCCATGCCCGTCACCGCCGCCGCCCCGACCGAGTCCCGCTCCGCGCGCCGCGCCACCGACAAGGCCAGGGGCAAGAGCAAGGGCAAGACCCCGGAGCGGCAGCAGGCCACCGCCGGCGGCGGTCGGCGCCGCACCCCCGCCAAGCGTTCCGCGCTGCTGACCATCGCCGTGCCCTCCGCCTGCGTGATGGGGGTCGCCGGAGTGGCCGCCGCCTCCGTCGGCGGGCTGACCGGCGGCGCCGACAAGCCGGCCGAGGAGCCGACCACGATGGCCGCCGCCGACCCGGCCTCGGTGCAGCCGGTCGCCGCGAACAACAAGCTCGACACCCAACTGGCCGCGCTCAGCGCCGACGCGGGCGACTTCGCGGACCGCGCGAGCCGCACCCAGGAGCGCATCGACCTGCGCGTGCGCCAGGAGGAAGAGAAGAAGAAGCGGGCCGAGGAGGCCGCGGCCAAGGAGGCCGCCCGCCCCAAGTTCGCCGTACCCGTCGCCCAGCACGGCCTGAGCGCCGGCTTCGGCCAGGCCGGCGGCATGTGGATGTCCGTGCACACCGGCATCGACTTCCCGGTGTCCTACGGAACCCCGGTCATGGCCGCCACCGACGGCACCGTACGCACCCAGTGGAACAGCGCCTACGGCAACATGGCCATAGTGACCTCGCCCGACGGCACCGAGACCTGGTACTGCCACCTCAGCAGCACCAAGATCCGGTCCGGGAAGGTGAAGGCCGGCGAGGTCATCGCCTACTCCGGCAACTCCGGCAACTCCACCGGCCCGCACCTGCACTTCGAGGTGCGCCCCGGCGGCGGCGGCCCGGTCGACCCGCAGGCCTGGCTCGGCAACCACGGCCTGAACCCGGCCTGAACCCGGTCTGAACCCGGTCTGACGGGCCGGGCCGGAGGCCTCGAAGAGGGCCCCGGCCCGGCCCGAGACTCCCGCTACAGCTTCTGCACCGGCGCGTACCGCAGCAGCAGTCGCTTCGGCTTGTCGTCCCCGAAGTCGATGGTGGCCTGGGCGTCCGCCCCGGCCCCCCGGACCTCCATCACCGTGCCCAGTCCGAACTGGTCGTGCGTCACCCGGTCCCCGACGGCCAGCGCGATCACCGGCTTGTCGGCGGCTCGCCGCGTCGCGAACCCGGACGGACCGGACTTCGTACGCGACGAGGACAGGAACGCCTCCGGCGAGGTGCCGAACGTCGCCTTCCCCGAGCCGGACGATCCGTACCCCGAGCCCGAGCCGCGCATCGGACCCGCCGGCTTCTGCGCCGCCCCGGTCCGCTTCCACTGGAGGTACTCGCCCGGGATCTCCTCCAGGAACCGCGACGGCGGGTTGTACGAGGGCGTACCCCACGCGCTGCGCATGCTGGAGCGGGTCAGGTAGAGCCGCTCGCGCGCCCGCGTGATGCCCACGTAGGCGAGCCGGCGCTCCTCCTCCAGCTCCTTGGTCTGGCCGAGCGCGCGCATGTGCGGGAAGACCCCGTCCTCCATGCCGGTCAGGAAGACCACCGGGAACTCCAGGCCCTTGGCCGTGTGCAGGGTCATCAGCGTGATGACTCCCGAGCCGTCCTCGTCCTCGTCCGGGATCTGGTCGGAGTCGGCGACGAGCGCGACCTGCTCCAGGAACTCGGCCAGGGTGCCGGGGCCGGGGGCCGGGGTGCCGTTCTCCGCGGCCTCGGTGGTCGCCGCCTCCCGGGCCTGCTCGAACTCCAGCGCCACGGCGGCCAGTTCCTGGAGGTTCTCGACGCGCGTCTCGTCCTGCGGGTCCGTGGACGCCTGGAGCTCGGCGAGGTAGCCCGTACGCTCCAGCACCGCCTCCAGCACCACGGCCGGGCCGGCGCCCGAGTCGACGATCGTGCGCAGCTCCTCCATCAGCGCGTTGAAGCGCTTCACGGCGTTGGTGGAGCGGGCGGCCATGCCGAAGGCCTCGTCCACGCGGCGCAGGGCCTGCGGGAAGGTGATCTTCTCGCGCAGCGCGAGCGCGTCGATCATCGCTTCCGCGCGCTCGCCGATGCCGCGCTTGGGCACGTTGAGGATCCGGCGCAGCGGGACGTTGTCCTCGGGGTTCGCGAGCACGCGCAGGTACGCGAGGACGTCGCGGACCTCCTTGCGCTCGTAGAAGCGGACGCCGCCGACGACCTTGTAGGGCAGGCCGACGCGGATGAAGATCTCCTCGAACACGCGGGACTGGGCGTTCGTCCGGTAGAAGATCGCGACGTCGCTCGCCTTGGCCTCGCCGGCGTCCGTGAGCCGGTCGATCTCGTCGGCGACGAACTGGGCCTCGTCGTGCTCGGTGTCGGCGACGTAGCCGGTGATGACCGCGCCGGTGCCGGCCTCGGTCCACAGGTTCTTCGCGCGGCGGTTCTCGTTGCGCTCGATGACCGCGTTGGCGGCGGACAGGATCGTCTGCGTGGAGCGGTAGTTCTGCTCCAGCAGGATGGTCGTCGCGTCCTTGTAGTCCTCCTCGAACTGGAGGATGTTGCGGATGGTCGCGCCGCGGAAGGCGTAGATCGACTGGTCGGCGTCACCCACCACGCACAGCTCGGCCGGCGGCAGGTCCGGGTAGCCGGGGCCGACCAGTTCGCGCACGAGCGTGTACTGCGCGTGATTGGTGTCCTGGTACTCGTCCACCAGCACGTGCCTGAACCGGCGCCGGTAGTGCTCGGCGACGTCCGGGAAGGCCTGGAGCAGGTGGACGGTGGTCATGATGATGTCGTCGAAGTCGAGGGCGTTGGCCTCGCGCAGCCGCCCCTGGTACATCGCGTACGCCTGGGCGAGCGTCTTCTCGAACCCGTCGGCGGCCTGGTCGGCGAAGGCGTCCGCGTCGATGAGCTCGTTCTTCAGGTTCGAGATCTTGGCGCTGAAGGACTTCGGCGGGAACTTCTTCGGGTCCAGGTCGAGGTCGCGGCAGACGAGCGCCATCAGGCGCTTCGAGTCGGCCGCGTCGTAGATCGAGAAGGACGAGGTGAAGCCGAGGCGCTTGGACTCGCGGCGCAGGATGCGCACGCACGCGCTGTGGAAGGTGGAGACCCACATGGCGTTCGCGCGGGGGCCCACGAGGCCCTCGACGCGTTCCTTCATCTCGCCGGCGGCCTTGTTGGTGAAGGTGATCGCCAGGATCTGGCCGGGGTGGACGTGCCGCGCGGACAGCAGGTGACCGATGCGGTGGGTGAGCACCCGTGTCTTTCCGGAGCCGGCGCCGGCCACGATGAGCAGCGGCGAGCCGGCGTGCACCACGGCGGCGGCCTGCTGCTCGTTCAGCCCGTCCAGGAGCACCGCCGGGTCGATGACGGGGCGCGGGGCCCCGTCGCGGTAGTACGCCTCCCCGTGCATGGGCGCGTCGAATCGGCCCCCGAAGAGATCGTCCGCACCCGGCTCGGGGGCGGCGTGTTCCTCGGGCGGCGGCGGGACCTCGTCGGAGGGGGTGAGGTCGGCCAGGAAGCTGTCGTCAAAGAGGCTGCTCATCGCCTTCCGAGTCTAGGGTGCCGGACCGACACCCGGCTCCGCCCCCGGAAAATCGCCCGCGATCGACGCGACGCACACCGCACACCGCGCACGACGGGCGGCCCGCCCCCACGGGGACAGGCCGCCCTGTTGATCACTCGGTCCACCGGCCGATCCGCCGGCCGGTTCCCCGGCCGGCCGGTTCACCAGCCGCCGGAGCCGATCTCCTTGCGGGCGCCCAGACCGCTGCCGGTGCCCGGGTAGAGGAAGAGCTTGCCGGTCGAGTTCTGCACCGCGACCAGGTCGTCGGCGCCGGTGGCGCCCTGGAGGTCGCCGCCGATCAGGTCGGACATGCCGTTCCAGCCGCCCGAGCCGATCAGGACGCGCTCACCGATGTACCCGTTGTTGCCGGGGTAGAGCCACAGCTTGCCCGTGGACTCCTCCACCGCGACCAGGTCCTGGCGGCCGCTGTTGTTCACGTCCATGCCGGTCAGGTTGGACATGCCGTTCCAGCCGCCGGAGCCGATCTCCTTGCGGGCGCCGAGCTGCCCGCTCGTGGAGCCCGGGTAGAGGTAGAGCTTGCCCGTGGACTTCTCGACCGCCGCGAGGTCGGAGACCACGTCGCCGTTGAGGTTGAGGGCCGTCAGGTCGGACATGCCGTTCCAGCCGCCCGAACCGATCAGGACGCGGCCGCCGCTGCCGATGGTCGAGTTGTCGGCGCCCTTGTAGAGCCACAGCTTGCCCGTGGACTCCTCCACGGCGGCGATGTCGTCCTTGCCGTCGCCGGTGAAGTCGCCGCCGGTCAGGTTGGACATGCCGTTCCAGCCGCCCGAGCCGATCATCACGCGGGCGCTGCCGCTCGCGATGGTCCCGTTCGCGTTGCCCTTGTACAGCCAGAGCTTGCCCGTGGACTTCTCCACGGCGGCCACGTCGGTCACGCCGTCGCCGTTCAGGTCGGCCGAAGCCAGGTCGATCATGCCGGTGTCGCCGGTGCCGCCGCCACCCGGGCCCTCCGGCTTGTCGTCGGGCGTCGGGGCCGGGCAGTTCTTGCTGGTCAGGTTGGCGTCGGGGTAGAAGGCGCTGCCGTTGAAGACGGTGCGCTCGTAGCTGCGGTTGTGGCGCTGCTCGTAGTGCAGGTGGGGGCCGCTGGATCCGCCGGTGCTGCCGACGAGGCCGATCAGGTCACCGGCCGCGACCCTCTCGCCCTCGGACACCTTGAAGGCGTTGAGGTGGGCGTAGAGGGTGCTCCAGCCGTTGCCGTGGTCGATGACGACGAACTTGCCGTAGCTGGTGTTGCCCTTGTCCCTGATGTGGGCGGTACCGCCGGCGCTGGCCAGTACGGACTTGTTCGTGGTCGTGCCGCCGTGCGTCCAGTCGATGGCGTTCGGGGAGGGGCTGTGGTGCGAGCGGGAGTCGCCGAACCAGGTCTCACCGCAGGCGAACGGCATCTGGAACTTGGGGCGGCTGTCGCCGGTGGCGAACGTGGCGGCCATCGGGGCGTTGTACGTGTCCGACAGCCCCATCTCCTCGGCGGTCAGCTCCGGCAGCACCTCGTGGTGGAGCTCGCCTTCGGCCTGGGCCCCGCCGATGGAGAGGGCGGTGGCGGCCAGGGTGGCGCAGATCAGTCCGGTGGCTATGCGCACGCCCTTGGACATGCGGCGGGAGAGCGGGGTGGAGGTGGCGGAAGAGGGCGAAGAAGACACGGTGGGGTCCAAACCGGCACACGGGTGCCAAGGGAAGGGAGGCAGAGGAAGAGTTCGACGTCGCTCGCGCGGCGAGCGGGGTGGGGGCACGGGAGGGGGGCAGGGCGGGCGTGGTCACGCCCTGCCGTCTCGTCCTCCCGGCCCGGTGTTTTTCGGAGTGCCGGCTGCTGCGCGGACTACCAGCCGCCGGAGCCGATCTCCTTGCGGGCGTCCAGGCCGGAGCCGTCGCCGGGGTAGAGGAAGAGCTTGCCGGTCGACTTCTCGACGCCGATGAGGTCGTCGTACGCGTTGGCGGTGAAGTCGCCGCCGAGCAGGTCGTTCATGCCGTTCCAGCCGCCGGAGCCGATCTCCTTGCGGGCGTTCAGCCCGGCGCCGTTGCTCTTGTAGAGGAAGAGCTTGCCGGTGGAGGTCTCGGCGCCGACGATGTCGCTCTTGCCGTCGTTGTCGATGTCCATGCCGACCAGGTCGTGCATGCCGTTCCAGCCGCCCGAGCCGATCATGACGCGGGTGCTGCCGCCGCCGATCGCGCCGGCGCCGTTGCCCTTGTAGAGGTAGAGCTTGCCGGTGGAGCGCTCGACGCCGGCGATGTCCGCCTTGCCGTCGCCGGTGAAGTCACCGCCGACCAGGTCGTGCATGCCGTTCCAGCCGCCCGAGCCGATCTCCTTGCGGGTGTTCAGGCCGGAGCCGTTGCCCGGGTAGAGGTAGAGCTTGCCGGAGGACTCCTCCGTGGCGACGATGTCGTCCCGGCCGTCGCCGGTGAAGTCGCCGGCCGCCAGGTTGGACATGCCGTTCCAGCCGCCGGAGCCGATCTCCTTGCGGGCGTTCAGCCCGGCGCCGTTGCCCGGGTAGAGCCAGAGCTTGCCGGTGGAGGCCTCGACGCCCACCACGTCGTCGACCGCGTCGCCGTTGATGTTGGCCGCGACGAGGTCGGTCATGCCGACGGGGGCCGGGGGCGGGGTCGTGGTGTCGTCGACGATGTTCTTGTAGCGGACCGGGGCGTAGGGGCCGTAGCCCGGGTAGTACGGGTAGTCGTACACGCGGTGGTGCACGCCGCTCGGGGTGAAGTCGAAGCCCCAGTACTTGGTCTTGTCGCTGTTGGCCCACTTCTCGAAGAGGACGACGTGGCCGCCGGCGCCGGAGTCGTTGTCGAGCAGGGCGTCGCCGGCCTTCAGGTCCGCCTTGCCGATCGAGTGGACCTCGCCGCGCGGCTCGAAGGAGTCGGTGGTCAGCGACGCGTCCAGGTCCCAGGCCATCGAGACGAAGCCGGAGCAGTCGGTGCGGTAACCGCCGTGGCGACCGCCCCAGTTGTAGTCGAGGCCGATGCCGACCCAGCTCTTGGCACGGGCGATGACCTGGCTACGGGTGATCTTCGTCGTCGCCGCGGAGTACTCGGAGGCCCTCATCATGTCGGCGGACGCGGTCACTTCGCCCTGGCCGGTGCTGCCGTAGTCGGGGTTCGCTATGGGGTCGGCGAGCGGGGCGAGCGACGTCGTCGCGGACGGGGCGGCGAAGGCCGCGGAGTCGACGGTGGCGACCGCGCCGGCGGCGACGGCGGCGGCGATCAGCGCGGCAACGGCGGTGGTGCGGGTGTGGCGAGGCATGACGAAGCTCCGGTTCACGGTCGTTGAGGCGTACGCGGCCGGGAGTGCGAACTCGACCGGCGGCGGTACGAAGCGCGGGGAAGCCCGGGAGGGCGCTGCGCGAAGCGTGCGGGGCGTGCGGGACGTGCGTGATGTGCGGGACGTGCGGGGCGTCACCAGGGGACGGCTGTCCTGCAGGTACAGCGGTCCGATGGGACGGCGGGGGTGTTCCTTCCGGTATGAGGTGAGGTGCGGAGGTGGCGGGCACCGGGGCTTTCCCCGTTGACGTGCCTCAAGCTTCGCCGCCGCTCGAAGGGGACGGAAGGGTTCACAAGGGGACCGAACCGGCCATGTCCCGTTTCGGCCCGTCCCACCGAAATCCCGCCGTCGGGGCGCCCGGAGCCACCCCGTACGCTCGTCCGCATGACCGTTCTCACCAATGTGTTCGTCGGCCTGCACATCATCGGCATCGCCTCGCTGCTGGGCGGCTTCCTGACCCAGATGAAGGCGATGGGTGCCGGCACCGCCCGCTTCTCGCCCGCGATGTTGCACGGCGCGCTGACGATGCTCGTGACCGGTGTCCTGCTGGTCGGCTTCCGGGAGATGGGCGACGGCGCCCCGCTCAACCACATCAAGATCGGGGTGAAGCTGGCGATCCTCTTCGTGGTCCTCGCGCTCGTCTACGTGAAGCGGGACGAGGAGCGCGTGGACAAGGCCCTGTTCGGCGCGGTCGGCGGACTGACCGTCGCCAATATCTTTATCGCCGTCCTCTGGCACTGAGTGATCCCCTCTGGTCATCCACGGCCAGAGGGGATCACTTCCGGGCATTTCGTCATCGGCCCGTGACCTTCGGGATTAGCGTCCTCCCCCAAGACCGACGGAAGGACGTGAGGCCCCCGTGGCCAGTCATCGAAAGCCCAGGCAGCGCCCGTTCACCGGCGGCACCGTACGGACCGCCGCCACCCTCGCCCTCGCGGGCGCTGCCACCGCCACCGCCTTCGAAGGCACGTCGCAGGCCGAGCCGCGGCCGAACCCCACCCAGGTCAAGGCCGAGGTGGACCGGCTGTACGGGGAGGCCGAGGCCGCGACCGAGCGGTACAACGGGGCGAAGGAGAAGGCCGACGCGGCCGAGCGGTCCCTGACCGGCCTGCGCGACGAGACCGCCCGCAAGACGGACCGCCTGAACACCGCCCGCAACGCCCTCGGTTCCCTCGCCGCCGGCCAGTACCGCAGCGGCGGCCTGGGCCCCGCCTTCCAACTGGCCCTGGCCACCGACCCGCAGGACTACCTCGACCGGGCCGGCTTCCTGACCCGGGCCGGCAGTCGCACCGCCGCCGAGGTGTCCTCCGTACGCCGCGGCCTCGACGAGGTCGGCAGGCTGCGCGATCAGGCCGCCTCCCAGGTCTCGGAGTTGCGCGCTCGGCAGGACGAACTCGCCGCGCAGAAGGCCGTCATCGAGGACCGGCTGAACACCGCGCAGCGGCTGTTGGCCCGCCTCACCGCCGAGGAACGGGCGGCCTACGAGGCCCAGTCCGGCGGCGGCGCCACCACCACGCCCGGGGCCGACCCCGGGACCACCCCCGCCGGCGCCCCCGCTTCGGCCGCAAGCCCGAAGCGCCCGGCGCCCCCCGCCCCCCTGAACGGCTCCCGCGCCGCCCGCGCGGTGGCGTTCGCGCACGGGGCGATCGGCAAGCCGTACGTGTGGGGCGCGACGGGACCGGGCTCGTACGACTGCTCGGGGCTGACCCAGGCGGCGTGGCGGGCGGCCGGGGTCTCCCTGCCGCGCACCACCTACACCCAGATCAACGCCGGCCGCCGCGTCTCCCGCGACCAGCTGGCCCCCGGCGACCTGGTGTTCTTCTACTCCGGGGTGACCCACGTCGGCCTGTACATCGGCGGCGGCCAGATGATCCACGCGCCGCGCCCCGGCTCCACGGTCCGCGTCGCGC
Source organism: Streptomyces sp. RerS4 (assembly GCF_023515955.1). Taxonomy (GTDB): domain Bacteria; phylum Actinomycetota; class Actinomycetes; order Streptomycetales; family Streptomycetaceae; genus Streptomyces. The sequence goes on along the minus strand of NZ_CP097322.1, from coordinate 4,386,975 downwards.
CGGTGGACTCGATGCCCTGGGCGGGCGCGTCCCGTCCGGCGTAGCAGGACGCGCAGTACGCGGCAGGACGCAGCAGGACTACGGCGCCTTGACCGTCTTGCTCAGCCAGTCGAAGGTCTGCGGCAGCTGCTTCGACCACGAGTCGAGGTTGTGCCCGCCGGAGACCTTCTCCGAGTGCACGGTGGTCGGGGCCTTCGCGAGGGCCTTGAGGTCCAGGCCCGACAGGTAGCCGTCGTGCTCGGCGCCCGACATCCACAGCGAGACCGCCAGCGGTGCGGGCTGCGTCTGGAGGAGGTGCTTGAGGTTGTGGGTGCGGCGCAGTTCCGGGTCCTGGGCGACGAGGGAACTGGGCTCCTGGCCCGGATCGTTGTAGCCGGACAGGGACACGGCCGCGCTGTAGCGGTCCGGGTGCAGGATGGCCAGCTTGGCGGCGCAGTAGGCGCCCGCCGAGTACCCGGCGACGCCCCAGGTGCGCGCCTCGTCGGAGACGCGGAAGTTGTCGGTGACCATCTTGCGGACGTCGACGCTGAACCAGCTGTCGGCGTTGACCTTGCCGGTGAGGTTGGCGCAGCCGGTGTCGGCGTTGCCCAGCAGCATGGCGCGCGGGGAGACCAGGACGAAGGGCTGGACCTTGCCCTCCTTCATCAGGGGCTCCAGCACCTCGTGCACCTTGAGCCCCTGGAACCACGACTTGCCGGTTCCGGGGATGCCGGGGATCAGCTCGACGACGGGGAACTTGCGGTCCTTCCAGGCGGGGTCGTCGTACTGCGGCGGCAGCCACACCATGACGTCGCCCTTGACTCCGGAGATCTTCCCGTCGAGTTCGGTCTTCTTGACGCGCCCGCCGAGGCCCTCGACCGGCTGGAAGTCCTGGCGGACCTTGGGCTCTTCCCTGACCTGTTCGGCCTTCTTACCGCCCATTCCGTCCGGGCCGAGGTCGGGGGCGGCCTGGACGTACTTCCCGGTGCCCATCAGGTCGCCCCAGGAGGCGTAGAAGTTCATGTCCCGGTTGACGGCGACGAACACCAGGACCACGGCCGTGACCTGCGCGAAGACCACCATCAGGGCGCGGGTCGCGCCGCGTACGACGGCAGGGCCGCGCACCCTGCTCCACAGGGCGAGCGGAAGGGCGACGGCGATCACGGTCAGGGCGACCACCGTTGCGAAAAGGGGGGTCCCCGTCAGGCTCATCACGCCACCCAAGAGTCGGGTGCCCCCCGTTCCGGTTGCCCCACGGGCCTGCGGCGTAGGTCACACCAGCCGGCGCGCCGTCGCCCAGCGGGTCAGTTCGTGGCGGTTGGAGAGCTGGAGCTTGCGCAGGACCGCGGAGACGTGGGATTCGACGGTCTTCACCGAGATGAACAGCTGCTTGGCGATCTCCTTGTACGCGTACCCGCGCGCGATCAGCCGCAGCACCTCGCGCTCGCGCTGGGTGAGCCGGTCCAGGTCCTCGTCGACGGGCGGGGCGTCCGTGGAGGCGAAGGCGTCGAGGACGAAGCCGGCGAGGCGCGGGGAGAACACCGCGTCCCCGTCCTGGACCCGGAAGATCGAGTCCACCAGGTCGGCGCCGGTGATGGTCTTGGTGACGTAGCCGCGCGCACCGCCCCGGATGACGCCGATGACGTCCTCGGCCGCGTCCGAGACCGACAGGGCCAGGAACCGCACCGGGTTCTCGTGCGCCGCCATCAGCGGGGCGCAGCGGCGCAGCACCTCGACGCCGCCGCCGCCGGGCAGGTGCACGTCGAGGAGCACCACCTCGGGGCGGGTGGCGGTGATCACCGTGACGGCCTGGTCGACGTCGGCGGCCTCGCCGACGACCTCGACGCCGGTCCGGGCGGTCTCGCCGATCTCGGCCTGCACGCCGGCGCGGAACATCCGGTGGTCGTCGACGAGCACCACCCGCACGCGCCTGGTCTCCGCCCGCGTCACACCGTTGTCCTCGTTCATGCCGCCCTCTCCATCTCCAGCTCGACTTCCGTGCCGCCGTCGGGCGCGGACCGCAGTGTGGCGGTCCCTCCGTTGCGCTGCATCCGGCCGATGATCGATTCTCGTACGCCCATGCGGTCGTCCGGTACCGCGTCGATGTCGAAGCCCGGTCCCCGGTCGCGAACGGACACGAACACCGTGCGGCCCTCGACCTCCGCGTAGACCTGTACGGGTCCCCCCTCGCCACCGTACTTCGCGGCGTTGACCATCGCCTCGCGCGCGGCCTGGATCTGTGCTGCGAGCTTCTCGTCGAGGGGGCAGTCGCCGACGACGACCACCTCGATGGGGACGCCGTGGTGGTCCTCCACCTCGGCGGCGGTCTTCTTCACGGCCTCCGCGAGGGTGGTCGGCTCCTCGGCCTCGTCCTTGCCGGTGCCCTCGGGCCTGTACAGCCAGTTGCGCAGCTCGCGTTCCTGGGCGCGGGCGAGGCGGCGTACCTCGCCGACGTCCTCGGCGTTGCGCTGGATCAGGGTGAGGGTGTGCAGGACGGAGTCGTGGACGTGGGCGGCGACCTCGGCGCGTTCCTGCGCGCGGATGCGCATCAGCCGTTCCTCGGAGAGGTCCTGCGTCATCCGGATCAGCCAGGGCCCGGCGAGCAGGGCGATGCCGACGAGGACGGCGAGGGTGGCGGTGAGGACGTTGCCGAGTTGGGCGGCGGAGCCGCGTACGACGATGAAGACGGTCAGGCCGACGCCGACGAGGGCCACTCCGGCGAGGGCCCGCACCGCCTGGAAGAGCCGGCCGTGCGCGGCGGTGGCGGGGCGCCAGTGGGCGCGGCGGGCGTTGTCGGCCTGGCGCCATACGAGGACCACGCCGGCGCCGACGAGCAGCGTCGGCCAGATGTAGCGGCCGTTCTCGCCGCCGACGCTGAGCTGCGAGACGAAGATGCCGGCGCCGACGACGAGCGCGATGAGCCCGGACACGGCGCCCTTGTCGGGTTTGCGTAGGCGCCGGGTGCCGTCGTCGAGGGTCTCGAAGAAGGAGTGGTGTCCGGTGCTGCCGCCGACGCCGAGGGGAACGAACACCCAGAACGCGGCGTAGAGCAGCACCCCGAGGCCGTCGCCGAACAGGAACAGGCCGAGGAAGGCCAGGCGCACCCAGAGCACGGGCAGCCCGAGGTGCCCGGCGAGGCCGCGCGCCACGCCGCCGAGCATCCGCCCGTCGGCGCTGCGGTAGAGCTTGCGCGGGGCGGGTTCGTCGGCGTCCGGTGCGTGCGGGGCGCGGGGAGCGGCGGCTGCTGCTGCGGGCATGACACCAAGGGTCACACGCGCGGGCCCGGCCGGGCATCAGGGCGTTCCCCCAGTTCCGCCGGGGGGATATCAGGGTTGCGCCAGGGTCGGCCCCGGTGCCGCACGCCCGCGCGGGCCGTCACCATGGACGCATGACCGACGTACACGACGCCCCGCCGGCCGGTTCGGGGGGACCCGCTGCGGGGGCACCCGCCCCGGGGGATCGTCCGCCCCTGCGCCGCAGCAAGAACGACAAGGTCCTCGCGGGCGTGTGCGGCGGTCTCGGCCGGTACTTCGACCTGGACCCGCTGGTGTTCCGGATCGTCCTCGGGGTGCTCGCGGTGACCGGTGGCGTCGGGCTGATCTTCTACGGCTTCGCGTGGCTGCTGCTGCCCGTGGCCGGCGAGGAGGACAGTGAGGGAAAGAAGCTGCTGACGGGCCGGGTCGAGGGAGCCACCCTGGCGGCGGTGTTCGCGGCGCTCGTGGGCTGCGCCCTGTTCCTGTCGATGCTCGACAACGGGGTGATGGGGGCCTTCTCGGTCCTGGCGATCCTGGCGCTCGGCGGCGCCGCGTACTGGTCGCGCCGCCACCGGCACACGGTCGCCCCGGAGGCGGGCTCCCCCGATCCCGAGCGGCCCGCCGCGCACCGTCCGGCGCCGCCGGAGACGCAGGCGCCGCCCGTGCCGGGCAGCCCGTCGTGGTGGCGGGATCCGCTGGTGAAGGACGGCACGACCGGGCCGGTGGGATCCACCGGCTACCTGTGGGGGCCGGACGACACCGCCGAGCCGGCGGGCCGGACGCGTCGGGACGTGCGCGGCGGCGCCCCGGCGGCGGCGCGGCGTCCGTCGGGGATCGGCGGGCGGGTGTTCGTGCTGGCGCTGCTGGCCGGGGCGGCCGGCACGGCCGCGGTGTGGGAGGGCAGCACCCTCTCGCACGCCCTCCAGGTGGGCTTCGCCGCGGCCCTCGCGATGTTCGGGCTGGGCCTCGCGGTCAGCTCCGTCAAGGGCCGTACCGGCTTCGGCACGATCCTGCTGGCGCTGATCACGGCCGGGCTGCTCGCCGTGGCCGCCGTCCTGCCGCGCGAGATCGCCACCGACTGGCACGACGTCGTGTGGCGTCCGACGGCGGTGGCCGACGTCAAGCCGCTCTACACCTCGGGGACGGGGCTGGCGACCCTGGACCTGACCGGCCTGGACGTGCCCAAGGGCGCCACGGTGCCCGTGCGCGCCACGATCGAGGCGGGCCGGCTGAAGGTGGTCCTGCCCCGGGAGGTCACCGCGAAGGCGACCATCTCGATCCGGATCGGCGACATCCAGCTGCCCGGGGACCGCGGCGGCCAGATCCGGATCAAGGACGGCGGAGAGACCCGGCGGGCGACCCTGCCCCCCGCCGCCGGCACCGAGGCCGGCGGGACGATCGAACTGCGCCTGGAAGCGGGCGCGGGACAGGTGGAGGTGGCCCGTGCGGCGTCATGAGTTCCAGCCGGGACGGCTGCTGGCCGGCCTCGTCCTGACGACGGCGGGCGTGCTCTACCTGCTCGACGCGACCGGGGAGACCGACCTGCCCTGGTACCTGGTGGTCCCGATGGCCGTGGGCGGACTGTGCCTGGCCGCCTTCGTCGGTCTGATCACCTACGCCGTACGCCGCGACCGCAGGACCGACGGCAGGGACGGCCGCGGGGCCGAGGGCGGGGACGAGCGCCCGAAGGCGCGTCCGATCAGCGAGTCCACCGACAGGTAGGGCGCCCCGGCGAGGATCAGCGGGGTCCAGGCCATCATGTAGATCAGGTCGTTGCCGTAGTAGTACGGGGTGACCGCCCAGGACACCGTCAGCCACAGGCCGAGCGAGATCAGCGCTCCGCCGACGGCCGCGATCCGGGTCAACAGGCCGGCCAGGGTGGCGAGGCCGACGAGGAGTTCGGCGACGGCGAGGAAGACGGCGAAGCCGACGGGGGCCTTCAGGGTGAGGTCCACCAGGGCGGGGATCGCGGAGGTGTCGCGCACCCCGCGCATCATCTCGCCGATGGAGCCGCTGCCGGTGGCGGACAGGAACGCGGAGTCGGTCAGCTTGTCGAGACCCGCGTATACGAAGGTCACGCCGAGGAAGATCCGCAGGGGCAGGAGCGCGTGGCGGGCGACGTCGTGGCGCACCGCGTTCTGGACATCGGTTCGGGTCACGCCCCCATGCATACCCCGTTCACTCGGCGACCTCGATGCCGTGACGGTTGGATTCCACTCCGGCGGCGGTCACCACCTGGATCTCGGTGCGGCCCGGTTCGACCTCCGCCGGGATCGGCACCGTCAGCACCGCGTCCGACGGGTTGGTGAAGCCGCCCGCGACCGGCACCAGCGGCACGTGCACGTGCACCGACCCGATCCGCACCACGATCCGGGCCAGCATCTCCGGGGTCTGCGCGCCGGGCGGTACGAAGCCCACGCCCCGGATCTCGATGTCGTCGCCCGGACGCACGGCCGCGTCCAGGTCGCCGGGCTCGCGCCGGCGGACCACCGACAGGACGAGGGGTCGGCTGCCCTCGGCGTACTTCGCCGCCAGGTACACCACCGCCGACAGCGCGACGAGCAGCGCCAGCGCCCACGGCAGCCGGGGCAGCCGGTCGGGGAAGCGGGCCAGCGACACCGCCGCGAAGGCCAGCACCACCGTCGAGACCAGCACGTACTGGGCGTCCGTGAAGCTGCCCCGGCCCGCGTCGTCCGTCAGCAGGTCGGCGCCCGACGGCCGGTCGGCCGGGAGCTTCTGCAGCCGCTGCCCCATGATCCGTACGGAGACCACCCGGCGCACCAGCACCGCCACCCCCGACGTCAACCCGAGCACCGCCAGCAGCGGCAGCGCCCGGTCGAGCGCGAGCCCGGCGTAGAGGGCCTCGCGCTCCGGGCCGGGCGAGGAGGCCGCGAGCCGCAGCGCCGGCAGCAGCGCCGCGAACGCCGTCAGCACCAGCCAGGCGGCGGGGACGGTCTTGGAGGTGGACAGCCGGTTGTCCTCGCCGACCAGCGGCGCCAGCAGCCCGCCGCGCGGCGACTGCGCCCGTGCGGCGACGGTGAGCAGCCCGGCCAGCGCCAGCGCGGCCAGCAGCCCCGCCGTGCGGGCGGTGGACCAGCCGGTGCCGAGCGCGGTGCCGACCTGGACGACGAGCAGCACCCCGGCGGCGATCCACAGGGCGAGGACGGCCCGCCGGGACAGCAGGTACAGCCAGGAGTGCCCGGCCTCCCGGCCCCGGTCGGCGGCCGCGCGGGCGGACAGGGTCAGTTCGTCGGACACCCACTGGCGGGAGGCGCCCAGGGAGTGGGCCACGGCGGCCGGCACCCCCTGGCCCGCGGCGAACTCGTCGCGCTTCTCCAGGAAGGCGGCCACCGCCCGGCGGTGCCCCTCCCGGGCTCCGTGCGGGCAGTCGTCGCAGGTGCAGGCGCCGCCGTGGGTGCTTCTGGGGATCTCTTGGACAGCCACGCGCGTGCCGCCTCTCTGAACTTCGGTGCGATGCCAGCGAATTGTGCACCACTGGGGCAGTGCTCCGGATTGCGCACGATGTCAGAGCAGGTGATTAACCGTTCATGATGTTGACGCCACTGTCCGTGACCGTCTGCCACAGCGGTTGGAAGCTCACCCAGGCGGCCAGATCCCCGCCGAACCGCTCCCGCGTGGCCACGGCCCGCCGGTGGTCGATCGCCACCGGTTTCCCGGCCGCGCGGGCGATCAGCTGGACCTGCGCCGCCCGCTCCGCCGCGACGAACCACCACGCGGCCGCGTCCACCGACGCGCCGACCGTGAGCAGCCCGTGGTGGCGCAGGATCAGCGCCTTGTACGGGCCGAGCGCGCGGGCGATCCGTTCGGCGTCCTCGGCGCCGGCGTACTCGTCGAGGAGCGCGTGGTCCTCGTAGAAGGCACAGGCCTCGTGCGTGATCGGGGCGAGCAGCTCGCCGAGGCAGGCCAGCGCGCGGCCGTACGGGGCCTGCGCGCGGACGACGGCCACCACCTCGGGGCGGGCCCGGTGCACGGCCGCGTGCACGGCGAACGCCAGCTGGTTCACCCGCCGCTCACCCCGCACGACCCGCCCGTCCCCGTCGACCAGCAGCAGGTCCTCGGGGCCGAGGTGGGCGAAGGCGCGGCCGAACGGGTTCACCCAGAAGCAGTCCTCGAACTCCGGGTCGCGCGCCGTGACGTGCCCGCCGACCCCGTCCTCGTACCCGAGGCGCGCGAACAGCCGCAGCGCGCCGGCGAGCCGCTCCTTGCGCCGCGCGCGCTCCGCGTCCGCGTCCTGGTGCGCGGGCGGCATCTCGAACCGCAACCGTTCGACGGGCACTGGCACTGGCACGGGCACGGGCTGATCCGGCATGCAGGACCCCCTCCTTCGGCTCGGCGCGCAAGGTACCGGCGGCCGCGCGAAGTGGCCATACACAAGTGGCCCCGCACGCGGCGAAGCCGCCGCTCCCCGAGGGGTGGCGGCGGCTTCGTCACGGACGGCGGGGCGGGATCACGCCCAGCGAGGTCACTCCCACTCGATGGTGCCCGGCGGCTTGCTGGTGCAGTCCAGGACCACGCGGTTCACGTCCGGCACCTCGTTGGTGATCCGGGTGGAGATGCGGGCGAGCACCTCGTACGGCATGCGCGTCCAGTCGGCCGTCATCGCGTCCTCGGAGGAGACGGGGCGCAGCACGATCGGGTGGCCGTAGGTGCGGCCGTCGCCCTGGACGCCGACGCTGCGGACGTCCGCGAGCAGCACGACCGGGCACTGCCAGATCTCGCGGTCCAGACCGGCGGAGGTCAGCTCCTCGCGGGCGATGGCGTCGGCCTCGCGCAGCAGGTCCAGGCGCTCCTTGGTGACCTCGCCGACGATGCGGATGCCGAGGCCGGGGCCGGGGAAGGGCTGGCGCTGGACGATCTCCTCGGGCAGGCCGAGCTCCTGGCCGACCATCCGGACCTCGTCCTTGAACAGCTGGCGCAGCGGCTCGACGAGCTCGAACTCGATGTCGTCGGGGAGGCCGCCCACGTTGTGGTGGGACTTGATGTTCGCGGTGCCGGTGCCGCCGCCGGACTCGACGACGTCCGGGTACAGGGTGCCCTGCACGAGGAAGGCGACCGCGGGGCCGTCCTCCTGGAGGATCTCCAGCTGCGCCTGCTCGAAGACGCGGATGAACTCACGGCCGATGATCTTGCGCTTGGTCTCCGGGTCGGAGACGCCGGCCAGCGCGGTCAGGAACCGCTCCTGGGCGTCGACGACCTTCAGCTGGACGCCGGTGGCGGCCACGAAGTCCTTCTCGACCTGCTCGGTCTCGCCCTTGCGCATCAGGCCGTGGTCGACGTAGACGCAGGTCAGCTGCGAGCCGATGGCCTTCTGCACGAGGGCGGCTGCGACGGCGGAGTCCACGCCGCCGGACAGGCCGCAGATCGCACGCTTGTCGCCGACCTGCGCCTGGATGGCCGCGATCTGCTCCTCGACGATGTTGCCGGTGGTCCAGGTGGGCTGCAGGCCCGCGCCGCGGTAGAGGAAGTGCTCCAGCACCTGCTGGCCGTGCGTGGAGTGCATGACCTCGGGGTGGTACTGGACCCCGTACAGCTTCTTCTCGTCGTTCTCGAAGGCGGCGACCGGGACGACGTCCGTCGACGCGGTGACGGTGAAGCCCTCGGGGGCGGCGGAGCAGGCGTCGCCGTGGGACATCCACACGGACTGCTGCTCGGGGGTGCCCTCGAAGAGGGTGGAGCCGGCCTTGGAGACGGCCAGCGCGGTACGGCCGTACTCGCGGGCGCCGGTGTTGTCGACGGTGCCGCCGAGGGTGGTGGCCATCAGCTGGAAGCCGTAGCACATGCCGAAGACGGGGATCCCGGCCTCGAAGATCGCACGGTCGAGCTGCGGGGCGCCTTCCTCGTACACGGAGGACGGGCCGCCGGAGAGGATGATCGCCTTGGGGTTCTTGGCCAGCATCTCGGCCACGGGCATCGTGCTCGGCACGATCTCGCTGTAGACCCGGGCCTCACGGACGCGGCGGGCGATGAGCTGGGCGTACTGCGCGCCGAAGTCGACAACGAGGACGACGTCCGGTGCGGCGGAGGGTGCTACTGGCACGGGGCGGCCTTCCGGGCGGAAAGAGTGTTGTGTTGTCGATTCTAACGGCGGACGGGTGACCCGATTCGTCTCACCATCCGAGTCCCACGCCACGACGACACAGCGCGACGACCACCTCACAGCCCGCGCCGCGCCTCCCCGATCACCCGCTGGGCATCCGCCCCGTAGACGGCGGAGTCGCGCAGCGTCCGCCAGACGCGACGATGGGTCGCGACGCTGTCCGCGTCGTCGACCGGGCACGGGCTGTTTCGCCGTGTGTACACCGACCACGCCCGGGTCACGCGCGGCAGCGCACCGGCGTCTCAGCATGCGAACGCGTTTGGGCCGGCGGGGGGCGGAGGGCCATAATCCACTCCATGCGCAAGCAGCTGAGCTTCCTCTTTACCTATGGCACCGGCCGGTCCGGTCGCCATGGGTCTTCGTGATGCTCGTCTGAGCCGCTGAACTTCCCAGAGCGCCCCGGTCCGACAGGACCGGGGCGCTCTGGCGTTCCTCCGGTCCCGTCGGCCCCACCCCCGACAGGAGACCGACCGCCATGACCACGATCACCACCACCCCCGAGCAGCTCATCGCCGACTCCCGCGCCCGCATCGACGCCCTCGACGACCGGATCATCGGCCTGATCCAGGAACGCATGGCCGTCTCGGCCGTCATCCAGGACGCCCGGATGGCCTCCGGCGGGCGCCGCGTGCACCTCTCGCGCGAGATGGAGGTGCTGAACCACTTCAGTGACGCCCTCGGCAAGCCCGGCACCGCGCTCGCCATGACCCTGCTGGAGCTCTGCCGGGGCCGGGTGTGACGGGTGTTCGTCACTCGTCCGGTGCGTGACCGGCGCGCGGAACCCTTCGTTGGTCAGGCCGCACCACCACGCGTGGCTCCGCGTGACCGGACGGCAGGGGACAGCAGCCCGGTCACCTCGTAAAGAAACGGCCGGCCCGGGGGACGCCCCGGGCCGGCCGTCGCGCGTCCACCGCTACGCGTGGACCCCGCCGCGCCGGCGGAAGCCCAGGTACAGCGCGCCGCCGACCGCGAACAGCGCGGCCGCCGCGATGCCGATCAGGCCCGCGCCGCTACCGGTGGAGGCCAGCGGGCCGCCGCGGGAGCCGCCGTTCGGGGTGGCGCCGGAGCTGACGCCCACCGTCGGCGAAGCCGAGGCGCTCGCGGAAGCGCTCGCGGAGGCGCTCGGGCTCGCGCTGGTCGAGGTGCTCGGGCTCGGGCTGACGGCGGTCGGGTTCACCACGAGGTCGGCCAGGTTGTTGGCCGGGTTCGCGTCGAAGAGGTGCTTCTCGGGCGCCCCCTGCGCACCCGGCCGGCCGACCGTGATGGCGCCCTTGGCGTCACGGAGCGTCTTCTCGATCCGCAGCTCGAAGGGGAACTCGATCTTCTCCTTCTCCAGCACGGAGGCACCCGTCACGCACAGGTAGCGGGACGTCTCCCCCGTCGTGGCCGGACGGCAGGACGCCGGCGCCTTCCGCACCGTCACGCCCTGCGGCAGCCGCACCTCGGCGACGGCCGCCGAGGCCTGGGGACGGGGGTCGAAGACCCAGGCCGGGCCGAGGTTGCGGACGGTGACGGCGGCCTTGACGGTGGCGCCGGCCTTGCCCTTGAGGGTGAGGGCGTCGGCGACGAAGTCGGCGCCGTTCTCGACGGCGAAGTCGACCGTGCGCCGGTTGTCGGCCGGGTTGAGGTCCGGGCCGCGCTGCGCGCGCTTGGTGGCGGTCAGCTTGCGGCGATCGGTGCCGGTGCCGTTCTTGCCGGCCGTCTGGTCCGCCTTGCCCTGCTCCGCCTTGCCCGGCTCGGTCTTCGCCTCGCCCTGCCCGGTCGCGGCGGTCTGCGCGGGCGTGGCCACCGGGTAGATGCCGTAGGCGAGCCGCTCGGTACGGGCGTGCGCGGTCGCCTTGACGTGCAGCGGGCTCTCGCCGGCCAGCTCGTAGGTCTCGCCCTTCTGGAACTCGCCCTCCACCGTGCACACCGCGGTGGTCGCGGTCCGGCCGGGGACGTAGCGGCAGTTGTCGTACCGCTCGGGCAGCTCCAGGCCGTGCGTGGTCTCCAGCTCCAGGATGACGCCCTTCGCGGACTGCGTGCCCAGGTTGGTGAAGGCGAGCGGCAGCGCCTGGCTCTCGCCCGGCTTCGGGGCGGTCTTGAGCTTCATCTCCTCCATGACCAGGTCGGGCCCGCCGACCTGGAGCGCGGTGGTGACGGAGGTGACGGTCGCGCCGGCGGCCGTACCGGTGACCGTGAGCGGGCCGGTGGCGCCGTCGGCGGCGCCCTGGACGGCGGTGGCCTCCAGGTCGAAGCCGACCGGGCCGCCGTCCTTCGTGGCCCGGTCCGTGCAGACGAGGGTGGCGGCGACGGGCCTGCACTTCGGCTGCCCGGTCGCGGCGGCCTTCTCCCGCACGAGCGCGAACGGGGCGACCTTGGACAGGTCGACGGTGAAGGTGAACTCGCCCTCGAAGGCGAGCGTGGCCCCGGCCGGCCGGTCCAGGCGGAAGGCGAGCGCCGTCGGCTTCGGGGTGCCCGTGCCGCCGGGGTGCGGGGTCAGGGCGAGGGCGGTCGGGCCGGTCAGGGTGAAGACGGGATCCGCGGCGTTCGCCGGGGTGGCCGCCAGCCCGACGGCCACCAGGCCGCAGGCGGCCAGCAGGGAGATGCGCTGTCTCATGCCCCCCTTGACCCTCGGAACGCCGCCACAGTTGCCTCGCTTGTCATGTGACCGACACCACAGCACCGTGAAAAGGATTCCGGTACAACCTTCTTCGGCAACCGCCTGTCCACTCTTGTACCGCGGTGAGTACCGCGCTCGGAGGGGGAGCGCGGTACTCACCCGGCTCAAGGCCGGGGTTCCGATTGCGTCGCGGCCGATTTCCGCGCCGGCACCTCGGGCACCGCCAGGACCGGCAGCCGCAGCGCGCCGAAGGCCTCCTTCGGGACGGCGGGCCGGTTCGGCTCCACCGCCGCGAGCCGGACGTACGCCGCCCCCTGCGCGGGCCGCGGGTCGGCCTCGCCGTTGTTCGGCCAGTACGACATCGCCCGCTCGGCCTGCGCCGTGATCGTCAGCGACGGGTTGACGCCGAGGTTCGCGGAGACCGCCGAACCGTCCACCACCGAGATGCCCGGGTGCCCGTAGAGGCGGTGGTACGGGTCCACGACCCCCTCCTCGGGCGAGGCGCCGATGGGGCAGCCGCCGAGGAAGTGCGCGGTCAGCGGGGTGCCCATCAGTTCGCCGATGTTGCTGCCGGGGAAGCCGTTGATCTCCTCGGCCAGCAGGGTCGCCGCCTCGGTGGCCTCCGCGATCTGGACCGGGTTGGGCGCGCCGTGGCCCTGTCGGGCGGTGAGCAGGCCCTTGCCGAGGCCGCCGGGCTTGCGGTAGGTCGTCAGGGAGTTGTCCAGGGACTGCATGACGAGCCCGATGATGGTCCGCTCCGACCAGCGGCGGTTGGACAGCGAGCGCAGCAGCTGCACGGGGTGCTTCGCGGTGCGCCCGAGCCAGGCGCGTACGCGGTGCGCGGAGTACGGCACCTGGAGGACGGTCAGGAAGCCCATCGCGTTGGAGCCCTTGCCGTAGCGGACGGGCTCGATGTGGGTGTCGGCGTTGGGGTGGACGGACGAGGTGATGGCCACGCCCCGCGTGAAGTCGGCGCGGGCGGCGGCTCCGTGGCGCCTGCGGTAGCGGCGGTCGTCGGTCTGGGCGCCGACCAGGCCCTCGGAGTTGGTCCGGGTCAGGTCGCCGAGGCGGGCGGAGAGGCGGGGCAGCTCGCCGCGGTCCTTCATGGTGTGCAGCAGGGTCTGGGTGCCGTAGGTGCCCGCCGCGACGACCACGTACCGGGCGCGCAGCACCTTGGCCCGGCCGGCGCGGCGGTGGTCGGTGGGGACGGTGCGGACGCGGTAGCCGCCGTCGGGGTGTTCGGCGAGGGCGGTGACGGTGGTCATGGGGTGGATGACGGCTCCGGCCCGCTCGGCGAGGTGGAGGTAGTTCTCGTTCAGGGTGTTCTTCGCGCCGTGCCGGCAGCCGGTCATGCACTCGCCGCACTCGGTGCAGGCCTTGCGGGCGGGGCCGGCGCCGCCGAAGTAGGGGTCGGGGACCTCCTGCCCGGGTCGGACGCGGGGCTGTCCTTCGGCGTCGTCGCCGTCGCCGAAGAAGACGCCGACGGGCGCCATGTGGAAGCTGTCGCCGACGCCCGTCTTCTCGGCTACGGCCTTGAGGTGGACGTCGGAGGGGGTCAGCGTGGGGTTCAGTCGGACGCCGAGCATCCGCTTGGCCTGGTCGTAGTACGGGGCGAGTTCCTCGCGCCAGTCGGTGATGGACGCCCACTGGCGGTCCTCGAAGAAGGCGGCGGGCGGCACGTAGAGGGTGTTGGCGTAGTTGAGCGAGCCGCCGCCGACGCCGGCGCCCGCGAGGACCATCACGTTGCCGAGCAGGTGGATGCGCTGGATCCCGTACAGGCCGAGGGCGGGTGCCCAGAGGTAGTTGCGCAGGTCCCAGCTGTTGCGGGGCAGGCTGTCGCGGGTGAAGCGGCGTCCTGCCTCCAGGACGCCGACGCGGTAGCCCTTCTCGGTGAGCCGCAGTGCCGAGACCGACCCTCCGAAGCCCGATCCGATGACGATGACGTCGTAGTCGTAGTCGTAGTCGTACGACACTGCGGTGCCTCCCGGGCGGTCGTGCCTAACGGAATCGGAGCGCCTTCATGACCTTGAGGCTGCGGGTCATGAACTCGGCGTACTTCGCGTCGTCCATGCCCAGCGACGGCGCCATCGGCAGCACGCGCTGGTGGGCGACGGTCTGGGCCTCGGTGTACTTGAGGATGCCCTCGGAGCCGTGCCGGCGGCCGAGGCCGGACTCCTTCATGCCGCCCATGGGGGCCTGGGCGCTGCCGTAGGCGGGGGCGTAGCCCTCGTTGATGTTGACGGTTCCGGTGCGCAGGCGGGCGGCGACGGAGTGGCCGCGGCGGGCGTCCTTGGTCCAGACGCTGGAGTTGAGGCCGTAGGCGGTGGCGTTGGCCTGCGCGATGGCCTCGTCCTCGTCGGTGAAGCGGTAGATCGAGACGACCGGGCCGAAGGTCTCCTCGCCGCAGACGGCCATGGGGGCCTCGACCCCGTCGAGGATGGTGGGCTCGTAGAAGAGGGGGCCTATGTCGGGGCGGTGGACGCCGCCGGCGACGAGGGTGGCGCCCTTGGCGACGGCCTCGTCCACGTGTCGGCGTACGGTCTCCAGCTGGCGCTCGCCGACGAGCGAGCCCATGTCGGCGCCGTACGCGAGGGAGCTGCCGAGCCGCATGGCCTTGGTGCGGGCGGCGAAGCGCTCGACGAACGCGTCGGCGATCGAGGCGTGGACGTAGAGCCGCTCGATGGAGATGCAGAGTTGGCCGGCGGAGGAGAAGCAGGCGCGGACGGCGCCGGCGGCGGCCTTCTCGATGTCGGCGTCGGCGAGCACGAGCATGGCGTTCTTGCCGCCGAGTTCGAGGGATACGCCGACCAGGCGGGCGGCGGCGCCCTGGGCGACCTCGCGGCCGGTGCGGGTGGAGCCGGTGAAGGAGACGTAGTCGGCGTGACGGACCACCTCGGGGCCGACGACGGGGCCCTCGCCGAGGACGATCTGGAAGACCTCGGCGGGCAGCCCTGCCTCGATCAGCAGGTCGCGGGCCCACAGGGCGGTGAGCGCGGTCTCGGTGTCGGGCTTCATGACGAGCGCGTTGCCGGACACGAAGGCGGGCAGCGCGTCGCCGACCGACAGTTCGAGGGGGTAGTTCCACGGGGCGATCTGGCCGACGACCCCGCGCGGCTGGCGCAGCTCGGTGACCTTGGTGAGGGTCGGCATGGCGCCGGTGTGGCCCTTGGGACGCAGGTACGCGGGCGCCTTGCGGCCGTAGTGGCGGGCGGCGACGGCGACGGCCTGGACCTCTTCGTGGGCGTGCAGGCGGGCCTTGCCCGTCTCCAGCTGGATGAGGTCGAGCACCTCGGCCTGCCGCTCCAGGACCAGGTCGTGGAAGCGCAGCAGGACGGCCGCCCGGCGGCGTACGGGGACGGCGGCCCAGGCGGCCTGCGCCGCGCGGGCCCTGTCGAAGGCGCCGGCCACGTCCTGCGGGGTGGCTTCGGGCAGCTCGGCCAGGCGTTCCCCGGTGAACGGGGTGTGGTTGGCGGTCCGGCCGGATCCGATCACTCCGCGGGTCAGCCGGGCGACGAGGTCGGGGGTGACCACGTCGGCGGCGGTGCGGACGCCGGCGGGGGCCGGGGCGACCGGGTTGGTGGGCTGCGGTGCGGTGCGGAGGGGGGCGGCGGGGGCCTGCGAGTCCGTCATGCCGGTGAGCGTATTGCGCCGGACTCCCTTTGGGTACCCGCCGGTAACCGGATTTTGCCAAATCTGCCAGCGATCGCTGGCACGATGACGGAATCGGTCCGGTGCGGGAAAAGGCGGCCCCGAAGGGCTCACGGCTTCTTGGCGGGCGGCTCCCAGCCGCTGAGCACGATGTCGAACTGCTGGCGGGTCGTGTTCCAGGTGTCGGCGGGGCCCGCCATGTAGATCGCGTACTCGGTGTCGTTCGGGGCGATGTACATCTGCTCGATGGCCCGGCGCGGCCCGGCGTGCGCGTTCTTCTCGGTCCAGGTGAAGTCCCAGAGCGCGGCCCGGGTGCTGTCCCGGAAGGTGTTCTGGTTCAGCCGCTGCTTCTTGTAGTCCGTCCGCTTCGCCACCTGCTTCTCCAGGTCGAGCAGGTGCGCGTACGGGTTCTCGTAGTCCGGGGTGGAGTCGGCGGCGATCCGGATGAAGTGCTTCCCGTTGTCCGGGGTGTAGTCGATCTGGTTGCCGTCCATCTGGCGCGTCCAGCCCTCCGGGACGAAGAGGGTGAAGCCGGCGGGGTCGGTGACCTTCTTCCAGCCCGCGGGCGGGCCGGCCACCGCCTGCGGCTTGGCGTCGGCCCCGCCGCCGTCTCCCTTGTCGTCCAGGTACGTGAGCACCCCGAACACCCCGCCGCCGCCCAGCAGCGCCGCCACGAACGCGACGACGGCGGCCCGCCTGAACCGGCCCGGCGGGCGCCCCGCCGCGCCCGCCGACGCCCCCGCGAGGGCGGCCGTCGGGGCCGGCGTCGGCTCGGACCCGGGGGCCTCGGCCTGGGCGGGGGCCATCTCCTCGGCGCTGACCGCGCGCGTCGGCACGTACGCCTGCGCCGCCTTCGGTTCGCGACCCTCCATCGCCTCGATCAGCATCCGCTCGGCCTCGCCGGCCGAGGGGCGCTCGGCCGGGTCCTTGCGCAGCAGCGCGGTGATGACCGGGCCGAGGGCGCCGGCCTGGCGCGGGACGGGCGGCTCGTCGTTGACGACGGCCTGGAGGCTGGAGATGGGCGACGTACGCCGGAACGGCGAGCGCGCCTCGACGGCCGTGTAGAGGGTGGCGCCGAGCGACCACAGGTCCGAGGACGGGTCGGGGGCGCCGCCGGTGACCCGTTCCGGGGCCAGGTAGTCGATGGAACCGACGAGTTCGCCGGTGCGGGTGATCGAGGAGTCGCCCTCGATCGCGGCGATCCCGAAGTCCGTGAGCAGGACCCGGCCGTCCTTGGCGAGCAGCACGTTGCCCGGCTTCACGTCCCGGTGCAGGACGCCGACCTTGTGCGCGGCGCGCAGCGCGCCGAGGACGTGCAGCCCGATCCGGGCCGCCTCGCGCGGCTCGATCCGGCCGGCGGCCTTGGCGGCCTCTGCGAGGGAGGGGCCGTCGATGTACTCCATGACGATCCACGGCCGGTCGTCGTGCTCCAGCACGTCGTGGACGGTGACCACCGCGGGATGCTGGATGCGGGCCGCGGCCCGCGCCTCCTTCTGGGTGCGGGCGTGCAGGACCTCTCGGTCGGCCTGGGCGACGTAAAGGCCCGCCGTCAGTTCCTTGACCGCGACCGTCCGGTGCAGCAGCTCGTCATGCGCGCGCCACACCTTGCCCATGCCGCCGCTGCCGATGGGCTCGATGAGCCGGTACCGGCCCGCGAGCACCGCGCCCGCGCCTGTCTGCTGTTCCACGATTTCCCGCCGCTCTGTGCACTCCGGGCCAGATTACGGAGCCCGCGGCCGAAGCCGGAACCACGCGGGGCCGGTAGGACGTCACTGTGACGCAATCGCCGTATTGACTGCCCGTCAGCCTCCGGACTTGTAACTCGCCGTGGCCTTTTCGAAGACGTCGGTGACCTTGTCCGTCTCGTCCTTCGGTCCGGTCACCATGACGACGTGATAGCTGCCCCCGAGGGCCACGACGAAGTTGCGGGCCAGCACGCTGCGGCCCGTCGAGTCGATCCACGTGTACCGGCCGGTGACGCGCAACTGCCCGCCGACCGTGGTGGTCTTGACGTCGCCCGATTCGGCCCAGGTGGAATTGCGCCACGGGGACAGCTCGGGCTCCTTGTCCTGCTGGTAGCCCTTCGGGTCCGGATTGCCCTCCACCCGGTCCCGGCCGGGCACCACGATCAGGGTGAACGCCCCCTGCGTGTAGCGCACCTGACCCGCCTCGTTGATGCCCCGGCGGTCCCAGCCCTTGGGGACGGCGATGGTGAAGTGCTCCGGGTCCCGCTCCAGGGTGTAGCCCTCGGGGGCGGGGCCGGGCTCCGTCTGCGGGGCCGGCTTGGACTGCGGGCTGCCCGACGGGGGCGGGGCCCCGGCGCCCGTCGAGGGCTTCGCGGGGGCGGGCACGGCCGGGCTCTCGGCGGCCGTCGGCTGCTTGGCCCCGTCGCGGGAGGCGTCGGAGCGCGGCATGAACACCATCGCGTACGCCACCGCCGCCGCGAGCATCGCGAGGATCCCGACCAGCAGGGTCCGGCCCAGGGCGAGGGGCCGGCGCGGGGCGGCCGGGTTGCGGTGGCGGCCGTGCAGATCGCCGCGCCGGCGTACGACGGGCAACCGGCCGGGGTCGGGCTCCGGCATCGGGAGCAGCGCGAAGTCGCCGTCGGGTTCGGGGGCGGAGCGGAC
The DNA here is from genome assembly GCF_023515955.1 of Streptomyces sp. RerS4. Classification (GTDB taxonomy): domain Bacteria; phylum Actinomycetota; class Actinomycetes; order Streptomycetales; family Streptomycetaceae; genus Streptomyces. The sequence goes on along the minus strand of NZ_CP097322.1, from coordinate 4,368,747 downwards.
CAGGGACCGCAGCCAGCCCCGCAGCTCCTCGAAGTCGGGGCGCTCGGTGGGGTCCTGGCGCAGCAGGGACTCCACGACGGGGCGCAGCGGGCCGCACTCCTCGGCGAACGCGGGGGGCTCGGCGCAGACCATCTCGACCAGTTCCGCCACGCTGTCCTCGGGGTACGGGGCGTGACCCTGGACGGAGCGGTACAGCAGGGCGCCGAGGGCCCAGAGGTCGGTGGCGGGGCCGACGGGCGCGGCGAGCTGCCAGTGGCCGTGGACGGGCCCGGCCTGTTCGGGGGCCCACCGCTCGGTGACGGGGCCGACGACGGCCATCCGGGTCTGCCGGGCCCGCTCGGCGTCGAGGCCCGTACGGGGACCCGTACCGCCGCCGGGGGCCGCGCCCCAGCCGTCGGCGGGCGCGGGGCGCGGCGGGGCGGACGGGGCCGGGGCGCGGGCGCGGGGCGGGCGGGGAGCGGGGCCGGGGGCGCGGCGGGGGCTTCGGCCTGGCGGTAGCCCTGCGGGAGGGCGAGCTGCGCGGGCAGGGCCGGGCGGGGCGGCTCGGGGGCGGGCTGGGGCTCGGGGGCGGGCTCGGGCTCGGAGGCGGGCTCGGTTTCCGGCGCCGGAGGAAAGGGTTCCGCTTCGGCGGCGCGGCGGGGGCGGCTCCGTGCCAGGGCGTGCCGGTGTCGGCGCCCGGTCCCCGTACGGGTAGGCGTACTCCTGCGGCAGGTTGGCCCCGGTCGGCGGCGGTACGGGCACCACCACCGGCCCGCGCCGCCCGCGCTCCCGGGCCACCTCGGCCTCGGCGGCCCGGGTGCCGGCGCGGTACGCGGCGACGGTCCCGGCGCGGGCGGCGGCCTCGCGGGTGGCCCGGTCCGGCGCGGGGAGCTCCGGGCGGCGGCTGCGGGGCGGGGGGCGCGGCGGCGGGCGGGGCCGGTTCCGGGAGGGTGACGTGGTCCGAGTAGCGCGGCCCGGTGTCGTAGCCCGGGGCGACGAGCGGCGCGTAGAGCGGCGTGGTGGGCCCGGCGGGCGGCGGCGAGGGGTTCCAGCCGGCGTCGAGGTCCCGCGTCGGCTCCTGCGGCGGCACCGGGTCGTATCCGCACAGGGCCTCCTCGGCGGCTCCCGCCGCCAGCCCCGTCAGGACGACCCTGCCGTCCTCGCATATCAACACGGTGCGCACGGTGATGTTCCGGTGCGTCCAGCCGTGGGCGTGCAGCACCCGCAGGGCGGTCAGCACGTCCGACGCCACCTCCGCCGCCCGGTAGGGGCTCAGCGGTTCCTCGGCGATGAGCGCGGCCAGCGGCAGGGCGGGGACGAGTTCGCTCACGATCCACAGCGAGTCGCCCTCGGCGAACACGTCGAAGACCTGGTCGAGACGCGGGTGGTCGGGGATGGAGGCGGCGGCCTGCGCGGCCGCGATCGCCCGCCGCACGGCAGGCAGTTCCCCGCCGGGGCGCACCCGCGACGCCGCGCCGGCGTGCGGACCGTCGAGCAGCTCCGCGTCCACCACCTCGGGCAACGGCACCTGGCGCACGAGGACTTCCTGCCCGCTGCGCGTGTCGAAGGCCCGGGTCTCCGTCGGCTCGTGGTCGTCCAACGGAGGTAAGGGCAGGCGGTAGCGGTCGGCCAGGATCCGGCCGGCGTAGTCCTCCACATCGCCTCCCCCGAGTGCGGCGGGCCCCCATGGTCCCGCTGACACGATACGTCGCCCGGGGCTCGCGCGCCCCGGCCTTGAGAGGACCGTCAGCCCAAGGACTGGAAGGTCTCGAAAGCGGTGGCGCGCAGCTGCGTGCACTCGGGGCCGTCCCACTGGTCGGCGGCGCAGCTGATCATGATGGCGTAGCCGTGCTTCGCGTCCGTCTTGAAGCCGCGGTCGAGCACCCGGACCTTGATGCCCTGCTGCTCCCGCTCGAACTCCCAGTCGGCGACGGTCGGATAGCCGCGGTACTCGACGGTGTCGAGGCGTATGAGCCGGTAGCCCTTGCTGCTGCCGGCCACGCTCGGGGCGAGTTGGGCCCAGGCGGCGCGGGCGTCGTCGCCGGGGGTGGCGGTGAAGTCGACCTGGACGCGCGGGAAGCCGCCGTCGCGGCTGTAGATCGCGCCCGAGTTCACGCCGGCGGTGTCCGTCTGGCGAAAGCCCTCGGGCATCGCCATGGAGAACCGGTAGCGGACGTCCGTCACCGTCGTGAACCCGGCGGGGAGGCCTCCGGGACCACCCGGGCTGGCGCCCTGGCCTTGGCCCTGCCCCGCGTCGGCGGCGGAACCGGCCGGACTCGGGCTCGTGTTCCCGCTCGCGCTCGGGCTCTGGCCCGCGGGGGTCGGGGTGCCGCTCGCCGTACCCGGCGAGTTGCCCGGGGCGGGCTTCGCGCCGGGCGAGGGGCTGCCGGAGGCGACCGCGCCCTTGCCCTTGCCCTCGTCCTTGCGGCCGTCCTTGTCGTCGTCGCCGTTCACCAGGTACACGATCAGCGAGCCGACCACCGCGAGGACGACGACCACCGCGGCTATCGCGAGGACGATGGTGCGGCGTTCCATCACGTCGGTGAGCGGGGCCTTGGGCGTGGCCGGTCGGGCCGGCGGGGCCTCGGCGGCGGACGCCGCGGCGGCGGCGGCCGCCTTGCGGGTGGCCTTCAGCGCGGCGCGGGCGCGATCGCGCTGTTCGCGCTCGCGCCGCTCGCGTTCCTTCTTCGCCGCCTTCTCGGCGGCCTTCTCCGCCTCGACCTCGGCCTTGGTGAAGGAGATGGCGCGGGTCTCCTCGACCGCCGGGACGGGCGGGGCGACCGGCTCCGGGTCGGGGGCGTTGAGGACGGCCGTCAGCATCGTGCGGGCGCGGTCCTCGTCGAGCCGCCGGGCCGGGTCCTTGACCAGCAGCCCGTAGATGACGTCGGTGAGGAGGGGACCGGCGTTTCGCGGCGGGTCCACGGCCTCGGTCATCACCGCGGTGAGGGTGGCGAGGGCGGAGCCCTTGTCGTACGGGGGCACGCCCTCGACGGCGGCGTACAGCAGCCCGCCGAGGGACCACATGTCGGCCGGCGGGCCGGGCTTCTGGCCGCGGGCGCGCTCGGGCGAGATGTACGACGGGGCGCCGACGAGCATGCCGGTGGAGGTGATGGAGGGGTCGCCCTCGACCTGGGCGATGCCGAAGTCGGTGAGGACGACGCGGCCGCTGCCGGCGATGAGCACGTTGGACGGTTTCACGTCGCGGTGCAGGATCCCCTGGCGGTGGGCGGCACGCAGCACGTCGAGCACGGCGAGGCCGACCTCGGCGGCGCGGCGCGGGGTCAGCGGGCCGTTCTCGCGGATGAACTCGGCGAGGGAGGAGCCCTCGATGAGCTCCATGACGATCCACGGCCGGGCGTCCTCGTCGACGACGTCGAAGACGGTGACGGCGCCTTCGCTGCGGATGCGGGCGATGGCCTTGGCCTCGCGGAGGGTGCGGGTGATGAGGCGGCGCTTCTCGTCCTCGTCGACGCCGGTGCCGAAGCGGAGTTCCTTGACGGCGACCGTGCGGCCGAGCACCTCGTCCTCGGCCCGCCAGACGGTCCCCATACCGCCCTTCCCCAACACACCCCCCAACCGGTACCGCCCGGCCAACAGCCGCCCTTCATCGCGCCCCCCACCGACCCCGTCGGCCTCGGCGGCCTCGGCGGCCTCGGCGGCCTCGGCGGCCTCGGCGGCCTCGGCGGCGGCCGGTCGCCCGTCGGACGGCGAACCGGCCGACGGGGACGCCGGCTTCGCCGCCTCGGCGGATTCCGCTTCGCGGCGGGCGGGGGCTTCGCGGCGTCGGCCGCGGCCGGCTTCGCGTCCTGCGGTTCGTCAACGGAAGCGGAAGCCGACTCGGCGGCAGGCGTGTCGTCAGGGGGCGGCGGCTGGGCGGCCCTTGGTTTGGGGAGGGGCGCGGCCTCGGCCTTCGGCCCTGCGGCGGCGGTGCGTTCCGCGTCCGGCGCCCCGGCCGGGGCGGCGGCTTCGGCGCCGCCCTCCGGCTTGGTCGTGGGCGCCCCGGCAGGGGACTCCGTGTGCTCCGGCTTCGACATGCGTCCCCTCTGCGATCGTGCAGCCTGCCCCGGCTGCCCCGGCAGCCGCCGGGGGGCACGGTAACCCACCCCGGCAGAAACCTCATTGTTGCTCACTCCGCATCCGACGGGAGCCCCGGGTCCGCCGGTTCCTCCCGCCACATCGCGGACTTACAACGGAACGATGTCGGGCGCCCCGAGTCGCGCCGCGTCCGCCGTCTGGTCGTCGGGCTGGCGCTGCGACTCCCGTTCGGCCTGCACCCGCTTCTCGTAGTGCTCGATCTCCTTCTCGATCTGCTGCTCGTCCCACCCCAGCACCGGCGCCATCAACTCCGCGCATTCCCGCGCCGACCGCGTCCCCCGGTCGAAGGTCTCGATGGAGATCCGGGTCCGCCGCGTCAGCACGTCGTCGAGGTGGCGGGCCCCCTCGTGGGAGGCGGCGTAGACGACCTCGGCCCGCAGGTAGTCGTCCGCCCCGGTCAACGGTTCGCCGAGGGCAGGGTCGGCGGCCATGAGGTCGAGCAGTTCCTCCGTCAGCGAGCCGTACCGGTTCAGGAGGTGCTCGACGCGCACCACGTGCAGTCCCGTCCGCGCCGCGATCCGGGCGCGGCCGTTCCACAGCGCCCGGTACCCCTCCGCGCCGACCAGCGGCACGTCCTCCGTCACGCACCGCGCGACCCGCTGGTCCAGCCCGTGCACCGCCTCGTCGACGGCGTCCTTCGCCATGACCCGGTACGTGGTGTACTTGCCGCCCGCCACCACCACCAGCCCCGGCACCGGGTGGGCCACGGTGTGCTCGCGCGAGAGCTTGCTCGTCGCGTCCGACTCCCCGGCCAGCAGCGGCCGCAGGCCCGCGTAGACGCCCTGGACGTCGTCGCGCGTCAGGGGGACGGCCAGCACCGAGTTGACGTGCTCCAGCAGGTAGTCGATGTCGGCGCTGGAGGCCGCCGGGTGCGCCTTGTCGAGGTCCCAGTCGGTGTCCGTCGTCCCGACGATCCAGTGCCGGCCCCACGGGATGACGAACAGCACCGACTTCTCGGTGCGCAGGATCAGCCCGGTGTTGGAGTGGATCCGGTCCTTGGGCACGACCAGATGGATGCCCTTCGACGCCCGTACGTGGAACTGCCCGCGCTCCCCGATGAGCGCCTGCGTGTCGTCCGTCCACACCCCGGTCGCGTTGACGACCTGCTTCGCGCGGATCTCGTACTCGCCGCCGCCCTCCACGTCCCGCACCCGCGCCCCGACCACCCGTTCGCCCTCGCGCAGGAAGCCCGTCACCCTCGCCCGGTTGGCACAATCCGCCCCGTACGCGGCGGCCGTGCGCACCAGGGTGGTGACGTAGCGGGCGTCGTCCATCTGGGCGTCGTAGTACTGGAGGGCGCCGACCAGCGCGTCCTTGCGCAGGGCGGGGGCGATGCGCAGGGCCTTGCCGCGCGAGAGGTGGCGGTGCGTGGGCAGGCCGCGCCCGTGTCCGCTGGAGAACGACATGGCGTCGTACAGGGCCACGCCCGAGCCCGCGTAGAAACGCTCCCAGCCCTTGTGCCGGAGCGGGTAGAGGAAGGGCACCGGCTTCACCAGGTGCGGGGCGAGGCGCTCCAGCAGCAGTCCGCGCTCTTTGAGGGCCTCCCGTACGAGGGCGAAGTCGAGCATCTCCAGGTAGCGCAGGCCGCCGTGGATGAGCTTGCTGGAGCGGCTGGAGGTGCCGGAGGCCCAGTCGCGCGCCTCCACGAGCCCCGTCGACAGGCCTCTGGTCACCGCGTCGAGCGCGGTGCCCGCGCCGACCACGCCGGCGCCCACCACCAACACGTCGAGTTCCCGCTCGGCCATCCGGGCGAGTGCCTCGGCGCGCTGTGCCGGTCCCAGTGTCGCTGTCCTCACGGCTGCCTCCCGTTGGTGCGGGCCCGCGCCCGCTCGGTGCGGGTGATCCCGCTCACATCGCCCGTTTCATGATTCTGACCGGCCGCACCGACATCAGCCACCGCCTGTGGACAACACAAAGGCAGCCACCGACTCACAATGCGACATATCTGTCATATATACGCCTAGTCTGACATTGCGCCAGCTCCTGCCGAGCTCCGGACTCCCGGTCGACGGCAATCGCGCGCACCGCCCCCTCATGTCAGGGAAGGGAAGGGACGGCCCCCCATGCCCGCAGATCTCGCCGTCATCGGACTCGGCCACCTCGGCCTCCCCCTCGCCCAGGCGGCCGTAGCCGCCGGAATCGAGACCGTCGGCTACGACAGCGGCCCCGCCACGGACAGCAGTCTCACCGCCGCCGAGATCCGCCGCATGTCGGCGGCCGGCTTCCGGGTGACCACCAACCCCGCCGAACTCGGCCGGGTCCGCACCGCCGTCATCTGCGCCCCCACCCACCTCGGCGCCGACCGGGCGCTCGACCTCGGGGCCGTCGGCGCGGCGGGGCGCACCCTCGCCGCCCGCCTGCGCCCCCACACCACCGTCATCCTCGAATCCGCGGTCCACCCGGGCGTCACCGAGGACTACCTCCGCCCCGTCCTCGAAGAAGGCTCCGGCCTGCGGGCCGGCCGCGACTTCCACCTGGCCTACTCCCCCAGCCGCCTCGACCCCGGCAACCGCACCCACGGCATCACCAACACCCCCAAGGTGATCGGCGGCCTCACCCCCGCCTGCACCGAGTCCGCGCACGCCTTCTACGCCCGCCTCACCGAGAAGGTCGTCCGCGCCCGGGGCCTGCGCGAGGCCGAGACCGTGCAACTGCTGGAGACCAACTACCGGCACGTCAACATCGCCCTCATGAACGAGATGGCGGTCCTGTGCCACGACCTCGGCGTCGACCTCTGGGACGTCATCCGCTGCGCCGAGACCAAGCCGTACGGCTTCCAGGCCTTCCGCCCCGGCCCCGGCGTCGGCGGCCATGGCGTCCCCCTCGACCCCAACTACCTCCCCCACACCACCCGCACCCCCGGCCACCCCCTGCGCATGGTCGGCCTGGCGCAGGAGATCAACAACCGGATGCCGCAGTACGTCATCCAGCGGTCGGCCACCCTGCTGAACGAGCACGGCAAGTCCGCGCGCGGCGCCCGGGTCCTGCTGCTCGGGGTCACCTACAAGCCCGACCTCGCCGACCAGGAGGGCTCCCCGGCCCGCGAGATCGCCAGCCGCCTCCTCGACCTCGGCGCCCTGATCAGCTACCACGACCCGTACATCACGGGCTGGCGGGTGCGCGACCAGCCCGTCCCGCGCGCCGATTCGCTCTACGAGGCCGCCGCCAACGCCGACCTGACGATCCTGCTCCAGCACCACCGCACGTACGACCTCCAGGGCCTCGCGGTGAAGGCGCAGCTGCTGCTCGACACCCGGGGCGCCAGCCCCGCCGGCGCGGCCCACCGCCTCTGACGCCACCCCCGTCCCGGGAACCCCCCGGGTCACGGCCGGATAGCGGTCAGGTCACGTCCTGCACCGGTCCGTTCATCCGCGCGAAATCCACCCGTCGGATGTCGGTAGGGCCTGTTAGCCTGCGGCGTCACTTATCCCGCACTTATGCCTGACCGACATGCGTGCGTCCGAATCCCTGGGGGGGATTTCCCACATGAGCCAGAACTTCCAGCCGCCCGCGCCCGCCTCCTACACCGAGGCCCCGGCCCCGGCTCCGGCCCGTGGCAACGTCGGCCTCGGCATCGTGGCGGCCGTCGTCGCCGCGCTCGTCGCCATCGGCGTCTACGGCGCGATCATCAAGGGCACCGAGCGCGAGATCGGCTACGCGGCCGTCGGCGTCGGCGCCCTCATCGGCTTCGCGGCGGGCAAGGTCGGCGGCCGCAACGCCGTCCTGCCGGTCCTCGGCGCCCTGCTGTCGGTCGTCGCCGTCCTCGCGGGCCAGATGTTCGGCCTCGCCCTGATCGCCGCCGACGCGCTGGACGTCAGCGCCGTCGACATCCTCCTGGAGGACACCTCCGCCCTCATCGAGGCCTGGAAGACCGACGCGAACCCGCTGACGTACCTCTTCCTCGCCATCGGCGGCTACGCGGCCTTCCAGGTCTCCCGCAAGATCGCCGACTGACCCGCCCCTTCGCACCACCTTTCGCACCACCCCTACGCACCACCCGCGCGGACGAGCCCGCGCGGATCGCATCGCCAGCCGAAAGCCCTGGTCAGGGGCCGATCCCGGTCATATGATCCGCGCGTGTCCGCATCCACCCCGCCGCTCGGCCGGCCCCTCGTCGACCCCACCGAGCACTTCCCGGCCCTGGCCGCCCTCCGCGCCGCCGTCCTGCGCAAGGACGGGGACGCCGTGATCGCCGCCTTCGCATCGCTCCCCGACGAGGACGACCGTGCCCTCGCCTGCTGGGCCGTCGCCGAAACCCCCGACGCAGAAACGTTCCTTCAGGACCTCGCGTCCCGACGCCCCGACGACCCGCTGCCGAACGTCCTGCTCGCCAACCACCTCATCCTGCGCGGCTGGGAGATCCGGAGCGACGCCCGCGCCGAGCACGTGACGCGCGAACAGTTCGACGCCTTCCACGCCCACCTCAGGCGCGCCGAGATCCTGCTCATCGACGTCTGCGCCGCCCACCCCCGCGACGCCCTCGCCTGGTACCTGCGCCTGATCAGCGCGCGCGGACTCGAACTGGGCCAGAGCGAGGCCCGCCGCCGCCACGACCGGCTCGCCGAGCACCACCCCCACCACTTCAACGCCCAGAGCCAACTCCTCCAGCAGCTGTGCCCCAAGTGGGGCGGCACCTGGGAGGAGGCCCACGGCTACGCCCGCGACCGCGCGGCGGCCGCCCCCGAAGGCGCCCCGAACGGCGCCCTCGTCGCGGTCGCCCAGATGGAGCGCTACCTCGACATCGCCCAGGACCGGACGAAGAAGGCCGCCGAGGAGTACCTGCGCGAGCCCGCCACCCGGGCCGAACTCCTCGCCGCCTCCGCCCGCTCCGTACTCCACCCGGCCGCCCGCGCCGACGCGTACCAGATGGTCGCCGCGCACAACGCCTTCGCCGCCGCCCACAGCCTCGCCGGCCGCCCCGCCGACGCCGCCCCGCACTTCCGGGCGCTCGGCGACCGGGCCACCGAGTTCCCCTGGAGCTACGTCAGCGCCGACCACGCGGGCGCGTTCGCCCGCCACCGCAAGACCGCACTGGCCCAGGGCTGAAGAGGACCCCCATGAGCACCGACACCCCGCCCGCGACCACCACCGGCGCGACCGAAGCCGGCACCGGCACCGGCACCGGCACCGAAACCGACGGCATCATCCACACCACCGTCGGCGGCATCCGCACCGTCCTCGCCCGCCGCTCCACCCCCGGCCCCGTCACCGCCGGACTGCTCTTCCGCGTCGGTCGCGCCGACGAGACCCTCGCCACCAGCGGCATCACCCACCTCGTCGAGCACCTCGCCCTGCACCGGCACGGCCTCGGCGATCTGCACTACAACGGCGCCACGGCCGCCGTGTACACCCACTTCCACGTCACCGGCACCCCCGCCGACGTGGTCGAGTACCTCAACGGCGTGTGCGCCGCCCTGCGCGACCTGCCGCTGGACCGGCTGGAGACCGAGAAGGAGATCCTGCGCACCGAGGCCGCCGGCCGCGGCCACGGCCCCGCGCACGGCATGCCCCTGTGGCGCTACGGCTCCCGCGGCTACGGCCTGACCAGCTACCCCGAGGCCGGCCTGCACCGGCTCACCGCCGCGAACGTCCGCGACTGGGCGGCGAACCGTTTCACCACCGAGAACGCCGTCCTGTGGATCACCGCCGACACCGTCCCCGACGGCCTCGACCTCACCCTCCCCACCGGCACCTGGCACCCCACCCCCACGCCCACCTCCGCCCTGCCCACCACCCCCGCCTCCTTCGTGGGCGAGGACGGCGTCGTCGTCCTGACCGCCGTCATCCCCCGCTCGACCGCGGGCACCCTCTTCACCGACCTCCTCGGCAAGGAGCTCTTCCGCGCGCTGCGCCAAAAGGGCGGCTACTCCTACACCGCCGCCGCCGAGTACGAGCCCCGCGACAGCGACTTCGCGACCGTCACCGCCTACGCCGACGCCCTGCCCCGCCGGCAGGACGCCATGGTCGGCGCCTTCGTCGACGTCCTCGCCGCCCTGCGCGCCGGCACCATCGAGCAGGCCGACCTGGACGCCGTACGGGCCACCGCGCTCGCCCGCTTCGACACCTCGGAGCCCGCCCTCGCCCGGCTCCCCGGCGAAGCCATGAACCTGCTGCTGCGCCACCCCTCGCAGACCGACGCCGAGGCCCGCGCCGCCATCGAGGCCGTCACCGTCGCCGACCTGCGCCGGGTCGCCCGCGACGTATGGGCCGACGCCCTGATGCAGGTCCCCGGCCGGAACCTGGACTGGGCCGGCCTCGCCGCCGCCCCCACCGGCTCCGCGGACATCGTCACCGGCCGGCGCTACACGGCCGTGGCCGACCGCGCCACGGCGCTCCTCGTCGCGGCCGACGGCGTCAGCCTGACCGGGCCCGACGCGCAGATCACCATCCGCTACGCCGAGTGCTCCCTGATGTACGTCTTCCCCGACGGCGCCCGCCACCTGATCGGCCACGACGGCCTCACCCTGGCCGTCGAACCGACCCTCCACGGCATCACCGCCGCCGAGCTGGCCCCGCTGGACGCCGGCGTCCCGCCCGCCGCGGTGGTCACCATGCCGCCCCGCGACCCGTCCCGCATCCCCCAGCCCACCGCCGCGGCGGCGGCGCCGACCGCGCCTGCGAAGCGCAGCGCCGCCCTCACGGCCTGGATCTGGTTCCTGGGCACCCTCACCGTGCTGGTGGGCGGCTTCACCGCCCTGGCCGTGCTCGCCGAGTTCGACCCCGAACTGAGTCCGCAGGGCCCGGACTGGGCGGCGCTCGCCATCATGGGGACCCTGACGGGCTGCGCCGCCTCCATGTGGGCGTGGAAGCTGCGCAAGCGCCGGCGCGGCGAAGGCTGATCGGCGGGAGGCTGACCGGCGGAAGGCTGATCGGCACTTCCCGGCACGCCGAAGGGCCCGGCCCCCCTCGCGAGGGGGGCCGGGCCCTTCATCCGTTCACGTGCGAACGCGATCAGCGGCTGTGCTGCGAGTCCGCGATCGTGATCTCGACCCGCTGGAACTCCTTGAGCTCGCTGTAGCCGGTGGTGGCCATCGAGCGGCGCAGCGCGCCGAAGAAGTTCATCGAACCGTCCGGGGTGTGCGACGGGCCGGTGAGGATCTCCTCGGTGGTGCCGACCGTACCGAGGTCGACCTTCTTGCCGCGCGGCACGTCCTCGTGGACGGCCTCCATGCCCCAGTGGTTGCCCTTGCCGGGCGCGTCGGTGGCGCGGGCCAGCGGGGAGCCCATCATCACGGCGTCGGCGCCGCAGGCGACGGCCTTCGGGATGTCGCCGGACCAGCCCACGCCGCCGTCGGCGATGACGTGCACGTAACGGCCGCCGGACTCGTCCATGTAGTCGCGGCGGGCCGCGGCCACGTCCGCGACGGCCGTGGCCATCGGGACCTGGATGCCGAGCACGTTGCGCGTGGTGTGCGCCGCGCCGCCGCCGAAGCCGACGAGGACACCGGCCGCGCCGGTGCGCATCAGGTGCAGGGCCGCCGTGTAGGTGGCGCAGCCGCCGACGATGACGGGGACGTCGAGCTCGTAGATGAACTGCTTGAGGTTCAGCGGTTCGGCGGCGCCGGAGACGTGCTCCGCCGACACGGTGGTGCCGCGGATGACGAAGATGTCCACGCCCGCCTCGACGACGGCCTTGGAGAACTCGGCGGTGCGCTGCGGGGAGAGCGCGGCGGCGGTGACGACGCCGGAGTCGCGCACCTCCTTGATCCGCTGCCGGATCAGGTCCGCCTGGATCGGCGCGGAGTAGATCTCCTGGAGGCGGCGGGTCGCGCTCGCCTCGTCCAGCTCCGCGATCTCGTCGAGGAGCGGCTGCGGGTCCTCGTAGCGGGTCCACAGGCCTTCGAGGTTCAGCACGCCGAGGCCGCCGAGCTCGCCGATGCGGATCGCGGTCTGCGGGGAGACCACGGAGTCCATGGGGGCGGCCAGGAAGGGGAGCTCGAAGCGGTACGCGTCGATCTGCCAGGCGATCGAGACCTCCTTCGGGTCCCGCGTACGCCGGCTGGGGACGATGGCGATGTCGTCGAAGGCGTACGCCCGGCGGCCGCGCTTGCCGCGCCCGATCTCGATCTCAGTCACGTGTGGTGGCCTTTCCTCAGGGTCTGCCCGTCCAGTATCCCCGAACGCCGGGCGCCCGCGTCCCCGTGACCGCCGTACGGACACGCCGAAGGGGCGGACCCTGCCGGGTCCGCCCCTTCGGCGCTCACACCGTTCAGCCCTTACGGGAGTAGTTCGGCGCCTCGACCGTCATCTGGATGTCGTGCGGGTGGCTCTCCTTGAGGCCCGCCGAGGTGATGCGCACGAAGCGGCCGCGCTCCTGGAGCTCGGGAACCGTCCGGCCGCCGACGTAGAACATCGACTGGCGCAGGCCGCCGACCAGCTGGTGGACGACCGCGGAGAGGGGGCCGCGGTAGGGGACCTGGCCCTCGATGCCCTCGGGGATGAGCTTGTCGTCGCCGCCCACGCCCTCCTGGAAGTAGCGGTCCTTGGAGAACGACTTGCGGTCGCCGCGGGACTGCATCGCGCCGAGCGAGCCCATGCCGCGGTAGGACTTGAACTGCTTGCCGTTGATGAAGAGCAGCTCGCCCGGGGACTCCTCGCAGCCCGCGAGCAGCGAGCCGAGCATCACCGTGTCGGCGCCGGCGACCAGGGCCTTCGCGATGTCGCCGGAGTACTGCAGGCCGCCGTCGCCGATGACCGGGACGCCCGCGGCCTTGGCGGCCAGCGAGGCCTCGTAGATCGCGGTGACCTGCGGGACGCCGATGCCGGCGACGACGCGGGTGGTGCAGATGGAGCCGGGGCCGACGCCGACCTTGATGCCGTCGCAGCCGGCGTCGATGAGGGCCTGGGCGCCGTCGCGGGTGGCGACGTTGCCGCCGATGACGTCCACGCCGGAGTTCGACTTGATCTTGGCGACCATGTCGCCGACCAGACGGGAGTGACCGTGGGCGGTGTCGACGACGATGAAGTCCGCGCCCGCCTCGATCAGCGCCTGGGCGCGCTCGTACGCGTCACCGGCGACGCCGACGGCCGCGCCGACCAGCAGCCGGCCGTCCTTGTCCTTGGCGGCGTTCGGGTACTTCTCGGCCTTGACGAAGTCCTTGACCGTGATGAGGCCCTTGAGGATGCCCGCGTCGTCGACCAGCGGAAGCTTCTCGATCTTGTGGCGGCGCAGCAGCTCCATGGCGTCGACACCGGAGATGCCGACCTTGCCCGTGACCAGCGGCATCGGGGTCATGACCTCGCGCACCTGGCGGCTGCGGTCCGACTCGAAGGCCATGTCGCGGTTGGTGACGATGCCGAGCAGCTTGCCCGCCGGGTCGGTGACCGGGACGCCGGAGATGCGGAACTTCGCGCACAGCTCGTCGGCCTCGCCCAGCGTCGCGTCCGGGTGCACCGTGATCGGGTCGGTGACCATGCCGGACTCGGAGCGCTTGACCAGGTCGACCTGGTTGGCCTGGTCGACGATGGAGAGGTTGCGGTGCAGGACGCCGACGCCGCCCTGACGGGCCATCGCGATGGCCATGCGGGCCTCGGTGACCTTGTCCATGGCGGCCGACAGCAGCGGCACGTTCACGCGGACGTTGCGCGAGATGAGGGAAGAGGTGTCGATCGCGTCCGGAGCCATGTCCGACGCGCCCGGCAGCAGCAGGACGTCGTCGTAGGTCAGTCCGAGCGTGGCGAATTTGTCGGGCACTCCGTCGGCAGTCATGACACCTTCCCAATGGTCTTGCTCAGCGCGGATGTCCATGCTAACGGGATCCCGACGCGTCTCATTCCACGACCAAGGTCAACCGGAAGTTTCGTCACTTCCTACGAGGATCCGGCCTCACTGCGACCCTTCGGGTGCGCCGGCCATTCGGGTGCGCGGCCATGCGGGTGCGCGGCCATTCGGGTGCCTACTGCTCGGCGAGCGCCCGCAGCCGGCTCAGCGCCCGGTGCTGCGCGACCCGCACCGCGCCCGGCGACATGCCGAGCATCTGCCCGGTCTCCTCGGCGGTCAGCCCGACGGCGACCCGCAGCACCAGCAGCTCGCGCTGGTTCTCCGGGAGGTTCGCCAGCAGCTGCTTGGCCCAGGCGGCGTCACTGCTCAGCAGCGCCCGCTCCTCGGGGCCGAGCGAGTCGTCGGGCCGCTCCGGCATCTCGTCGGACGGGACGGCCGTGCTCCCCGGGTGCCGCATGGCGGCCCGCTGGAGGTCGGCGACCTTGTGCGCGGCGATGGCGAAGACGAACGCCTCGAAGGGGCGCCCGGTGTCGCGGTAGCGGGGCAGCGCCATCAGAACGGCGACGCACACCTCCTGCGCCAGGTCCTCGACGAAGTGACGAGCGTCACCCGGGAGGCGGGACAGGCGGGTGCGGCAGTAGCGGATGGCGAGGGGGTGCACGAAGGCCAGGAGGTCGTGCGTGGCCTGCTCGTCGCCGTCCACGGCGCGGCGTACGAGCGCGCTGACGGCACCGGCACTGCCGCCCTTGGCGGCGCCGGTCGGGCCTGTGGCCGCGGGGGACCCCAGGGGCTCGTCGTCGCGCATCAATCCATGGTGCCTTGGCGCCGGAGGATTCGCGGCACCGGTGTCCGTGTTGTGCGTCGAAGCGTTATGAGCGGGTGCGCCGGAGCTCGTCATGTGCGCCCTCCCCTCCGCTCGGCCCGAATCGTCGTCCCCGGGGATTCGACCCCGGGACCCGACCTCTCCAAGAATGCGGCACACCTCAAGGATGCGGCATCGCGCCCGAAGCGACACGTCCCCCGGATTGCGCCCCGCCAATCCCCGGCCGCACACCGGGTGCGGCGGGGTGGTGCGCCGCCCCGCCCGCCGATGGCGGACGGGAGCGCTCGGGGCGATCGGCCCGCGGGCCCGCCGTCAGCGGACGAGCCCCCAGCGGAAGCCGAGCGCCACGGCGTGCGCCCGGTCCGAGGCGCCGAGCTTCTTGAACAGCCTGCGGGCGTGGGTCTTGACCGTGTCCTCGGAGAGGAAGAGCTCGCGCCCGATCTCCGCGTTGGACCGGCCGTGGCTCATGCCCTCCAGCACCTGGATCTCGCGGGCGGTGAGCGTGGGGGCCGCGCCCATCTCCGCCGAGCGCAGCCGGCGCGGGGCCAGCCTCCAGGTCGGGTCGGCGAGGGCCTGGGTGACCGTGGCCCGCAGTTCGGCGCGCGAGGCGTCCTTGTGCAGGTAGCCGCGGGCACCCGCGGCGACCGCGAGGGCCACGCCGTCCAGGTCCTCGGCGACCGTCAGCATGATGATGCGGGCGCCCGGGTCGGCGGAGAGGAGGCGGCGCACCGTCTCGACACCGCCGAGGCCGGGCATCCGTACATCCATCAGAATCAGGTCGGAGCGGTCGGCACCCCAGCGGCGGAGGACTTCCTCGCCGTTGGCAGCCGTCGTCACACGCTCGACGCCGGGCACGGTGGCAACCGCGCGACGGAGCGCCTCTCGGGCAAGCGGGGAGTCGTCGCAGACGAGGACGGAAGTCATGACCGCCCTCCGCAGCTGCTGATGCGCGTCACCTTGAGCCTCCAGGCTGGTACGTATCGTCACCTGTGCGGTCGATGCCCTCGGACACCTGTCCGGGAACTTCTTGGTTCAACCGCCTTCGCACTCTCAACGATGGTCACTCGAAAGAGTTACGGGTCGGACGGACACCTTCAGCACCCTACGTGAGGAAGCGATCACGACACGGGAGGCGCAGCTCATCTGTCCTCCATCTGGAGCTATGCCCTATTTGGCGGCTTTCCTTCCGTTTGGCACATGTCTGACGCTAGATTCCCAATGAGTCATATTTACATCTACTCCGACAGTAGGTGTGGAGGCTTGGACCGTATCCGTCTCAGTACCGGCACCAAGAGGACTAGCTATGGCAGATTTCTCCCGCCTCCCCGGACCGAACGCCGACCTCTGGGACTGGCAGCTGCTGGCCGCCTGCCGAGGAGTCGACAGCTCCCTGTTCTTCCACCCGGAAGGCGAGCGGGGCGCGGCCAGGAGCGCGCGTGAGGCCTCGGCTAAAGAGGTCTGCATGAGATGCCCGGTGCGCTCGGAATGCGCCGCGCACGCCCTCGCCGTCCGCGAGCCCTACGGGGTCTGGGGCGGACTGACCGAGGACGAACGCGAGGAACTGATGGGCCGCGCCCGCCACCGCCTGATCCCCGCCGCCGGCACGATCACCCGCATCGCGCCGCACTGACCGACGACGCCGATCAGCAGAAGGAACGTTTCTCCACCAGGGCCCCACGGCCGTGCCCCGCGGGGTGGCACGGGCCGGGAGGTCACCGCGCGGCGGCCCGCACCAGCTCGCCCAGGGTCGCCGCCACGGCCGGTACGCGCGCCAGGTCGGGCAGGGTCAGCGCCACGATCTCCCGCTCCACGACCGGCTCCACCGCCAGGGCGCTGACGCCCTTGGCCCGTACGGACTCCACCGCCAACTCCGGCAGCACCGCGACCCCCAGCCCGGCCCCGACCAGCCCGACCACGGCCGGGTAGTCGTCGGTGGCGAAGTCGATCCGCGGCGTGAAGCCGACCCCCTCGCACACCTCCACCAGATGACGGCGACAGCGCGGACAGCCCGCGATCCAGGGCTCGTCGGCCAGTTCGGCCATGCCCACCCGCTCCGCCCCCGCCAGCCGGTGCCCCTCGGGCACCAGCCCGACGAGCCGATCGGTCAGCAGCGGGGTCACGACCAGGTCCTCCCACTCGGCGGCGGCGCCGCCGGGCCCGGCGGCGTCCCCGGCGTAGCGGAAGGCCAGCGCGAGGTCGCAGTCGCCCTCGCGCAGCATCTCCACCGACCTCGGCGGTTCGGCTTCGACCAACGAGATACGGGTACCCGGGTGCTCGGCGCGCATCGCCGCGAGGGCGGTGGGCACGAGGGTGGAGCTGCCGCTCGGGAAGGAGACCAGGCGGACGCGGCCCGCGCGCAGCCCGGCGATGGCCGCGACCTCCTCCTCGGCGGCGGTCAGCCCGGCCAGGATCCCGGCGGCGTGCCGCACGAGGGCCTCGCCGGCCTGGGTCAGCCGCATCTCGCGGCCGGTACGGATGAGCAGCGGCGTGCCGGCGGACTGTTCCAGTGCCTTCATCTGCTGGGAGACGGCGGGCTGGGTGCAGCCGAGTTCGCGGGCCGCGGCGGAGAAGGATCCGGTCCCGGCGACGGCGCGCAGAACCCGGAGATGACGTGCCTCGATCACCCTTCGAGCATAAGCCCGGCTTTGACCGGACAACGAATCCCGGCGGCCCACTTTGGGACGCACGCGAGGAGGGTGATCGTCGGGTGTCGTGGGGCCGGCCTGGCCGGATCCGCGCGTCACCCCCTAGGTTGCGCCTATGACGACTGCGTTGATCACTGGATCCACGGCGGGCATCGGCGCCGCCTTCGCCCGGCGGCTCGCCGCCCAGGGGCACAACCTCGTGCTGGTGGCCCGCGACACGAAACGACTGGCCGAGCAGGCCACCGAACTCCACGACCGGCACGGCATCGAGGCCGAGATGCTGAGCGCGGACCTGGCCACCGACGCCGGGATCGCGGCGGTCGAGGCCCGCCTGGGGGACCGTACGCACCCCGTGGACCTGCTGGTCAACAACGCGGGCTTCGGCAACAAGGGCCGGTACCTGGAAGTCCCCATGGCCGACGAGCTGGCCATGCTCAAGGTGCACATCGAGGCGGTGCTGCGGCTGACCTCGGCGGCCACGGCCTCGATGCGCGAGCGCGGCCGGGGCGGCGTCGTCAACGTGGCGTCGGTGGCGGCCTTCGTGCCGCGCGGCACCTACGGGGCCAGCAAGGCGTGGGTCGTGCAGTTCACGCAGGGCGCGGCGAAGGACCTGGCGGGGTCCGGGGTGCGACTGATGGCGCTGTGCCCCGGCTTCGTGCGGACCGAGTTCCACCAGCGCGCGGGCATGGGCACCGACAACATCCCCGGCTGGATGTGGCTGGACGCCGACAAGCTGGTGGCCGCCGCGCTGGCCGACCTGGCGCGCGGCAAGACCGTCTCGATCCCGGACCCGCGGTACAAGGCGCTGATGAGCGTGGTGAAGCTGACGCCGCGCGGCCTGCTGGGCGGGGTGTCGTCGCGTACGGGCCGCAAGTACGGGCCTCAGTAGCGCGGCCTCGGCAACGCGGACCGGGAACGTACCGCCGGGACCGGCCGAATGGCTGAAATCTCCCTAAAATGGACATGCCCCATCCAGCCCGGGAGACGCCATGACATTCGTACAGATAATTGATTATCGGACAAGTCGGCAGGACGACATCGACCAGGTGATCGACCGGTACGTCTCGCAGAGCCAGGGCAGGCGCACCGTCCGCCACAGCCTCGTGGGCAAGGACCGCGAGAACGACAACCACTACGTGGACGTCGTCGAGTTCCCCTCGTACGAAGACGCCATGAGGAACTCTCAGCTCCCGGAGACGGACAAGATGTTCCAGGAGATGGTGGCCCTCTGCGAAGGGATGCCCACCTTCACCAACCTCGACGTCGTCCGCGACGAGCACCTCAACAAGCAGCTCGTGGACCGGGTGTTCCAGGAAGCCGCCATGCGTGGCGACATGAACGTCATCGACGAGTGCCTCGCGACGAACTACATCGACCACGACGCGAGCAAGGAGGAACCCACCGTCATCGGACGCGCGGCCATGCGCTCGGACATGGAGACGTGGCGCGCGGCCTTCGACATGACCTTCGAGCCGGTGGCCCAGGTGTGCGAGGGCGACTTCGTCACCACGGTGTGGAACTGGCGGGGCACCCACAAGGGCGAGTTCATGGGGGTCGCCCCGACCGGTAAGACGTACGAGATGACGGGGACCACCACCTTCCGGATCCTGAACGGGGAGATCGCCGAGGGCTGGTGGCACTACAACCCCGGGCAGCTGCAACGCGCGATGGGCGGCTCGGGATCGCCGTACGGGTCCTGAACAACGGGGAAGGCCCCGTTCCGCGGCTGCGGAACGGGGCCTTCTCGGCGCGGGGCGCGATCAGTGGCTGTGGCCGTGACCGTGGCCGTGACCGGCGTCGGCCTCTTCCTCGGCCGGCTTCTCGACGACCAGGGTCTCGGTCGTGAGCAGCAGGGAGGCGATGGAAGCGGCGTTCTCCAGCGCGGAGCGGGTGACCTTGACCGGGTCGATGACGCCGGCCTTCACCAGGTCGCCGTACTCGCCGGAGGCGGCGTTGAAGCCCTGGCCCTTGTCCAGCTCGGCGACCTTGGAGGTGATGACGTAGCCCTCGAGGCCCGCGTTCTCGGCGATCCAGCGCAGCGGCTCGACGGCGGCGCGGCGGACGACGGAAACGCCGGTGCCCTCGTCGCCGGTCAGGCCGAGGTTGCCCTCCAGGACCTTGACGGCGTGGACGAGCGCGGAGCCACCGCCGGAGACGATGCCCTCCTCGACCGCGGCGCGGGTGGCGGAGATGGCGTCCTCAAGGCGGTGCTTCTTCTCCTTGAGCTCCACCTCGGTGGCGGCGCCGACCTTGATGACGCAGACGCCACCGGCGAGCTTCGCCAGGCGCTCCTGCAGCTTCTCGCGGTCCCAGTCCGAGTCCGTGGACTCGATCTCGGCCTTGATCTGGTTGACGCGGCCGAGGACGTCCTCGGACTTGCCCGCGCCGTCGACGATCGTGGTGTCGTCCTTGGAGATGGTCACGCGGCGGGCGGAGCCCAGCACGTCCAGACCGGCCTGGTCGAGCTTGAGGCCGACCTCCTCGGCGATGACGGTGGCACCGGTGAGGGTGGCCATGTCCTGGAGCATCGCCTTGCGACGGTCACCGAAGCCGGGGGCCTTGACGGCGACCGCGTTGAAGGTGCCGCGGATCTTGTTGACGACGAGGGTGGAGAGCGCCTCGCCCTCGACGTCCTCGGCGATGATCAGCAGCGGCTTCGAGGCGCCGGCCTGGATGACCTTCTCCAGCAGCGGCAGGAGGTCCTGGATGGAGGAGATCTTGCCCTGGTTGATCAGGATGTACGGGTCGTCGAGGACGGCCTCCATACGCTCCTGGTCGGTGACCATGTACGGCGAGAGGTAGCCCTTGTCGAAGGCCATGCCCTCGGTGAACTCCAGCTCCAGGCCGAAGGCGTTGGACTCCTCGACGGTGATGACGCCGTCCTTGCCGACCTTGTCCATCGCCTCGGCGATGAGCTCGCCGACCTGCGAGTCCTGCGCGGAGAGCGCGGCCACGGCGGCGATGTCGGACTTGTCCTCGATCGGGCGGGCGGTCGCGAGGAGCTCCTCGGACACGGCCTTGACCGCGGCGTCGATGCCCTTCTTCAGGGCGGCCGGGGAGGCGCCGGCGGCGACGTTGCGCAGACCCTCGCGGACCAGCGCCTGGGCCAGCACGGTGGCGGTGGTGGTGCCGTCACCCGCGATGTCGTTGGTCTTGGTCGCCACCTCCTTCACGAGCTGCGCGCCCAGGTTCTCGTACGGGTCGTCCAGCTCGACCTCGCGGGCGATGGTGACACCGTCGTTGGTGATGGTGGGGGCGCCGAACTTCTTGTCGATGACGACGTTGCGGCCCTTGGGGCCGATCGTCACCTTCACCGTGTCGGCAAGCTTGTTGACGCCGCGCTCGAGGGCGCGACGGGCGTCCTCGTCGAACTTCAGGATCTTCGCCATGGGAGCGGTTCAGCCCTCTCGAAAACTCGGGTTTAACGAACCGCGCCCCTCGCCGCCCGGCAATCAGCGGGGTGACCAGGGGCGCAGCTCAAAGCAAAACTGGAGAAGTGCTTACTTCTCGACGATCGCGAGGACGTCGCGGGCCGAGAGGACGAGGTACTCCTCGCCGCTGTACTTCACTTCGGTGCCGCCGTACTTGCTGTACAGCACGATGTCGCCGACGTTGACGTCCAGCGGGAGACGCTGGCCGTCCTCGAAGCGACCCGGGCCGACCGCGAGGACGACGCCCTCCTGGGGCTTCTCCTTCGCGGTGTCCGGGATGACCAGGCCGGAGGCCGTGGTCTGCTCGGCGTCGAGCGGCTGGACCACGATGCGGTCCTCAAGCGGCTTGATGGCAACCTTGGAGCTGGCGGTCGTCACGATCCGACCTCCCCCTTCGGAGATCCGGGGTTAACTGTCTGAGGTGGCGACCAGGTCGATCCGTCGTCGCGGGTGCCGGACCTGCCTGTCGCTGTGTTGGCACTCACCGGTGGCGAGTGCCAGGTGTGACACTATTCCGGCGATTAGCACTCGGTCAAGCGGAGTGCCAATCCCACCCCGTTTGGCCCGCAAACCAGCCACCCGGACGGGACGTGAATCAGCCCCCGAACCCGCCGGGCCCGGAGAACGGGCAAAGTGCGGTTCAAGACACTTCCCGTCGAGGGGTTCGGAAGGAACCATGGGGACGACGTCAACGTCGTAGATGATATGAAGATAAAGCGCCTCATTGCCGAGCAGATCGGTCCGCACCGTACGCAAAGTGCACCGAGTGGCGCCACGTCCTCATCACCGGCCCCGCCGGCCGCACCCCCATCACCGGCCGTGCCCCCACCCGCCTCGCCGAAGGACACCATCGACGGCGGCGGCGTCCCGTGCGTGGACTGAGACCGCTGACGATGGCGGGCGCCCGCCGCCGCACCGAAGCCCTGCTGCTCGTCCTCGTCCTCGCCATCGCCGTGTTCGGGCACGTGAGCGCCGGCCTGGCCATGAACGGCGAGCTGCCGCAGCACCTCACCAGCTTCGTCATCAGCATGACGCTGCTCTCGCTGGTCGGTCACCGCGGCATCCGCCGCTTCGCCGCCTACGCCGACCCACTGATCTTCCCGCTCGCCATGCTGCTCACCGGGCTCGGGCTGGTCCTCATCCACCGGCTCGACCAGGGGTACATCGAGCGGTACAACTCCGACGCGAACGCGCCGGGCCAGCTCATGTGGACCGTCGTCGGCGTCGCCGCCTGCATCCTGGTGGTGGCGCTGCTGCGCGACCACCGGCTGCTCCAACGGTTCATCTACATCACCATGGCCGTGGCGCTGGTGCTGCTGATCGCGCCGGCGTTCTTCGGCGCCGACACGTACGGCGCGAAGCGCTGGATCATCCTCTTCGGCTTCTCGCTCCAGCCCGGCGAGTTCGTGAAGATCATGATCGCGATCTTCTTCGCGGGCTATCTGGTCATCCACCGCGACTCGCTGGCCCTGACGGGCCGCAGGTTCCTGGGGCTGCGCCTGCCCCCGATGCGCCAGCTCGGACCGATCATCACCGTGTGGATCGTGTCCATGCTGGTCCTGGTCTTCGAGCGCGACCTCGGTACGTCGCTGATCTTCTTCGGCGTGTTCGTGGTGATGCTCTACGTCGCCACCGAACGCACCAGCTGGATCGTGTGCGGTCTGCTCATGGCGGCCGTCGGCGCCTTCGCGGTCGGCTCGACGGAACCGCACGTCAAGGCCCGCGTGGCCGCCTGGCTGAACCCCCTCTCCTACTACTGGGAGAACCGCCCGCCCGGCGTCACCTCCGACCAGTCCGCGCAGGCCCTGTTCAGCTTCGGCACGGGCGGTGTCTCGGGCACGGGCCTGGGGCTGGGGCAGCCCGAACTGATCAAGTTCGCGGGCCGCAGCGACTTCATCCTGACCACGGTCGGCGAGGAACTCGGCCTGGCCGGCGTCATGGCCGTCCTGATCCTCTACGCCCTCCTCGTGCAGCGCGGGCTGCGCATGGCCCTGGCCGCCCGCGACCCGTTCGGCAAACTGCTGGCGGTGGGCCTCGCGGCGGCGCTGGCCCTCCAGGTCTTCGTCGTCGCGGGCGGCGTCACGGGCCTGATCCCCCTGACCGGCAAGGCCCTCCCCTTCCTGGCGAAGGGCGGCTCCTCACTCCTGGCCAACTGGATCATGATCGCCCTCCTCCTCCGCATCAGCGACAGCGCCGAACGCCAACGCGAAGCCGACGCCCGAGGCCCGGTCGAGACCACGATCACCCCGGTGGTGGCGGTGAGGTGAGGGGCTACGCCGCCCCGCGCGGGCACGCCATCACCCCCTCGACCCCCGAGGGCGGGTCGGGTCGCGGGCCGGCTGCACGGTCGGGCGGGGTCGGGGGCGGCGGAAGCCCCTGGAGCGGAATCACAGCAGCTATGGGGCTTTCCCGTCAGTCCCATCGTCCTTCCGGGCCGTGCCGGCCCGGAAAGACGAGGACTGCCGGGAAACCCCCGAAAGAACGGTCACGGGGGGGACCCCCAGGACCGGCCCCGTCAGCGAAGAGCGAGGGGTCGCGCGCAAGCCCCACCGGGCATCCGGGCCCGCTCACAGCCCCTTTCGGGACCGGGCGGCCATGAATCCGCGCCGCCCGGCTTCGGTTCCTCGCCCCCCCGGGGGGCGAGGGGGAGATGGCGCGCTCGCGCGGGGCGGCGTACCGCACTCGCCCCTACAAGTAGTCCTCCAGCAGGCCTATCCGGTATCCCTGCTCCTGTATGTGTTGGAGCATGCGCGTCGTCATCTGGGTTTCGGTCTTGCCCTTGAGTTCCGACGGGCCGCGGAAGTGGGCCAGGATGATGTCGCCCGGTTTGAGGGCGGAGCCCTCGGCGTACTGGAGGTCGTTTATCTGCATCGACGCGCGCCACAGGACGACCGAGCTGATTCCGCACTCGGAGGCGGCCTTGAGGGTGTCGTCGTTGTAGTTCCCGAACGGCGGGCGGAAGAGGGGCGGGCGCTTGCCGAAGCGCTTTTCCAGGCGCTCCTGCTGGCCGCAGATCTCCTTCTTCTGCGCCGCGAAGGGCAGCGTGCGCAGGTTCGGGTGGGTCAGGGTGTGGTTGTTGATCGTGCTGCCCGAGCCGTTGTCGCGGAGCTTCTCGAAGTGGCCGTAGTCGGCCGAGGCGACGTTGTCGGTCAGGAACATGCTGATCGGCAGCTTCAGGTCGGCCGCCATCTTCAGGAACTCGGGGTCCTTCTCCGCGCCGTCGTCGAAGGTCAGGAAGACGACCTTGTCCGTCGGCGCCACGGGTATTCGGTCCACGACGGCCGCCTTGCCCGGCGTGGCCTTGGGGAGTTGGGGCTTGCGTGCGGGCTTGGGGGCGTACTCGACGGGGGCCGTCAGCCCCCACTTCTTGTACGCCAGGTCCCCGGCCGCCGGTGTGGCGCTCGGGCCCGCGGCCGCCGAGGCCGGGGCGGAGGGGGAGGCCGACGGCGTCCCCGGCTCCGACGCGGCCTTGCGGCCCAGTCGTTCGATGGGATCCACGCTGTTCCCGCACCCCGTCAGGGACAGCGCGAGCGCGCCGGCCGTCAGCGTCCCGGCTACCAACCGGCGCGCGTACATCAAAGGTAGTCCTCCAAGCGGGCCACGGCGTACCCCTTGTCCGTGACGGTCTTCATGACATGACGGATCATGTCAGGCATCGTGCCCTTCCAGTCCTCCCGGCCCCGGAAATGCGTCAGGATGATGTCGCCGGGGTGGAGGTCGCGGTCCCACTCGCGGTAGTCCATGCGGTTCGGGAAGGCCTCGGCGTTCCACAGCGGGACGGCCTTGATGCCGCAGGACTTCGCGGCGAGCAGCGTGTCCTGGTTGTAGTTGCCGTACGGCGGCCGGAACAGGGTCGGGCGCTTGCCGAACTGCTTTTGGATCGTGTCCTGTTGGCCGCAGATCTCCTCGCGCTGCTTCTCGTACGAGAGTCCGGGCATGTAGCGGTGGTTGAGGGTGTGGTTGTTGAGGGTGACGCCGGTGGCCTGCATCCCCTTGAAGTAGGGGTAGGCGTCGCGGACGAGGTAGTCGCTGAGGAACGCCGTGTACGGGATCTTCAGCTCCTGCATCATGCGGACGAACTCGGGGTCCTTCTCCGCACCGTCGTCGATGGTCAGGAAGACGACCTTGTCCTCCGTCGGGACGGTGGTGAAGACGGGCGGCAGTTCGTCCTGGTCTTCGACCTCGAAGCCCTCCCGCGTGGTGATCTCGGGCTTCTCCTTCGGTGCGGGCGGGGCGAGCAGCGGTGTCTTGGCCAGGCCCCACTTCTTCGCGAGGGCGATCCGGGCCTGCTGGGCGGCCTTGAGCCGCTCGGCGGCGCTGAGGGCGCCCGCCGCGCCGCCCTCCTTGGACGGACCGGCCGTCGCCTTCTTGGGCGGCGCGTCCGCGCCGGCTCCGCATCCCGTCCCCAGGGCCGCGACGAGCAGCGCGGCCAGGGCCACCCCGTACCGGCCGCGCGGACGTGCCGCACACCGGTGACCATACTGCGCACTATTTCCCTTTTGTCGTACAAGCTGCATAGCTGCGGATCTTTTCATCGCGCGCCGCGCGCCCCCCGCCGACACCACGGCCGGAAATCGCCCGTCCACCGACTGGCCCACAATGGAACGGTGACCCCCGAAGACTTCGCCGAGCTGCTCACCCCGCAGGGCCGCGCCCTCCTCGACTCGCTGCGCGATTACGACTCCGCCCAGGAGCTGGCCGTCGCCACCCGGCTGCGCCGTGAGCACCCCGCCGCCCTGGTGTCGGCCGCGCTCGGGCAGGCCCGACTGCGGCAGCGGGCGGTGGCCAAGTTCGGGGCCGAGGACGCGTTCCGGATGTACTTCACGCCCGGCGGCGGGGAGATGGCCACCCGCGCCTCGGTCGCCGCGTACCGCGCCGCGCGCCTCGCCGAGCTGGGCGTACGGTCCGTCGCGGACCTCTGCTGCGGGATCGGCGGGGACGCCCTGGCCCTCGCCCGGCTCGGCATCCGCGTCCTGGCGGTGGACCGCGACCCGCTGACGGTGGCCGTCGCGCGCGCCAACGCCGAGGCGCTGGGGCTGGCGGAGCTGATCGAGGTCCGGGAGGCGGACGTGACGGACGTGGACGTGTCCGCGTACGACGCCGTCTTCATCGACCCCGCCCGGCGCGGCGGGCGCGGCCGCGTCTTCGACCCGGAGTCCTACTCGCCCCCGCTGTCCTGGGCGATCGAGACGGCCCGCACGGCCCGCCACGCCGCCATCAAGATCGCCCCCGGGATCCCCCACGAGGCGGTCCCGGCGGAGGCCGAGGCGGAGTGGATCTCCGACCACGGCGACGTGAAGGAGGCCGTGCTGTGGTTCGGCACCGCCCCCGGCACCGTACGGGCCACCCTGCTCCCGGGGCCGCGCGCCCTGCGCACCGCCGAGCCGCTGCCGGACCCGGAACCGGGACCGGTCGGCCGCTGGCTGTACGAACCCGACGGCGCCGTGATCCGCGCCCACCTGATCGCGGAGGTCGCCGAGGAGCTGGACGGCCGGCTCATCGACCCGACCATCGCCTACATCACCGCCGACGAACTGCGCGCGACGCCGTACGCGACCGCGTACGAGATCACCGACGTGCTGCCCTTCGGCCTGAAGAAGCTGAAGGCGCTGCTGCGCGAGCGCGAGGTCGGCGTCCTGACGGTGAAGAAGCGCGGCTCGGCGATCGAGCCCGAGGAGCTGCGCAAGAAGGTCAAACCGCAGGGCCCCAACTCGGCGACGGTGTTCCTGACACGCGTCGCGGGAGCCCCCTCGATGCTGATCGGCTCGCCGGTGGCCTGAGCCGAAGCCGGGCGGGCACCCCCTAGGCGGACGCCCCTAAAGGGTCTCGGTCAGTACGCGTCGGGCCGTGGTGGCGGGCGGCGGGGTGGTGCGGAAGGCGCGGATCGCCCAGCGGTAGTGGGCGCCCGCCTTGGCCAGGCCCAGCAGGGCGGTGATCCACAGGATCATGCCGAAGCCCATGAGGTAGGCGACCTCGCCGTACGTGTCCTCCCCCGGCCGCGCCCCGGCCGCGGCGGCGAAGGTCAGCCAGAGCCCTACGGCGCCCAGCGCGAGCGAGGCCGTCAGCCACACCAGGCTCCGCGCGGGGGCGCGCAGCCGGGCGTCGGTGGCGGGGTCGCGGCCCGCCTCGACCCAGGCGCACAGCAGGTGGCGCACCTGGCGCTCCCGCCGGGCGCCCCAGGCGAACCAGAACCCGGCGGGGATCAGGACGCCGAGCCCGATGACGGCGTAGAGGACCCCGAACAGGGAGCCGAACGCGTCGCCGGACTCGAAGGACATCACCGCCATGCCGACGAAGGTCCAGCCGAACGCGAAGACGGCCGCGAGGGCCCAGAGCAGCGCCAGCCGGCCGAGGCCCAGGCTGCGCCGGCTCAGGTCCGCCAGGAACCGCGCACGGTCGGCCCGTACGACGGTCTCGTCCAGCCATTCGCGCAGGTGCGCGGGCGGCGGTGGAGGCGGGAGCTGACGGCTAGGCATGCGCATGACCATAGCCTCAGGCGCTCCAACTCCGGCGGAGAGCCCCTCGATCGGCGCCGGAAGCGGCGCTCCGCGGGGCGCCTCAGCCGCCCGTGACCTCGACCGACTCGAACCGCCAGCGGTGCACCGCACGGGTGATCAGGTCCGCGGCCGGCTCGGGCAGTTCGGGCAGCTCCGCCGCGAGGCCCTCCTCGGTCTTCCACCACGTGACGACGAGCACCCGGTCCTGCGGCGCGTGCAACACCTCGCGGCGCACCGGCTCCCGGGCGAGGACCTGCGACCGGGCCCACTCCAGCAGCTCGTTGCCCCGGCCGGCGGTGGCCCGAGCCTCCCACATCAGGGCGACGGTGCTCATGAGTAGAGGTTGTCCTTGCTCAGCTCGTGCACGTGGTCGTGCGAGTGCGAGTGCGAGTCGCCGTGGCCGTGGCCGTGGCCGTGATCGTGCGAGTCGCCGTGACCGTGCCCGTTGCCCTCGCCCGGAACGTGCGGGTCCGTCACCGGCAGCGAGGAGTCCGCGGACAGGTCCCAGTCGGACGCCGGCCGGTTGCGCTTGACCATCTCCGCGCCCAGCGCCGCCACCATCGCGCCGTTGTCGGTGCACAGCTTCGGCCGCGGCACGCGCAGGATGATCCCCGCGTCGTCGCAGCGCTCCTGCGCCAGCGAACGCAGCCGCGAATTGGCCGCCACACCGCCGCCGATCATCAGGTGGTCGACGCCCTCGTCCTTGCACGCCCGGATCGCCTTGCGCGTCAGGACGTCCACCACGGCCTCCTGGAAGGACGCCGCCACATCGCGCACCGGCACCTCCTCGCCCGCCTTCCGCTTCGCCTCGATCCAGCGGGCCACCGCCGTCTTGAGGCCGGAGAAGGAGAAGTCGTACGCCGCGTCGCGCGGCCCCGTCAGACCGCGCGGGAAGTTGATCGCACCGGGGTCGCCCTCGCGCGCGAGCCGGTCGATGACCGGGCCGCCCGGGAAGCCGAGCTGGAGCACCCGGGCGATCTTGTCGAAGGCCTCGCCGGCCGCGTCGTCGATGGTCGCGCCGAGCGGCCGGACGTCGCTGGTGATGTCCGGGGCCAGCAGCAGCGAGGAGTGCCCGCCCGACACGAGCAGCGCCATGGTCGGCTCCGGCAGCGGGCCGTGCTCCAGCTGGTCGACGCAGATGTGGGAGGCCAGGTGGTTCACGCCGTAGAGCGGCTTGCCCAGCGCGTACGCGTACGCCTTCGCCGCCGAGACGCCCACCAGCAGCGCCCCCGCCAGGCCCGGACCGGCCGTGACGGCGATGCCGTCGAGGTCGCGGGCGCTGACCCCGGCCTCCTTCAGGGCGCGTTCGATGGTCGGGACCATCGCCTCCAGGTGGGCCCGGGAGGCCACCTCGGGGACGACGCCGCCGAAGCGCGCGTGCTCGTCGACGCTCGACGCGATCGCGTCCGCCAGCAGGGTGGTGCCGCGGACGACGCCGACGCCGGTCTCGTCGCAGGAGGTCTCGATGCCGAGGACGAGCGGTTCGTCAGCCATGGGTCTCACTGCTCTCAGGGTTATCGGTGCCCGCGTGCGCGGGGTCGGTCAGTCGCATGACGAGCGCGTCGACGTTGCCGGGCTGGTAGTAGCCGCGCCGGAAGCCGATGGGCTCGAAGCCGAAACGCTCGTAGAGCTTTTGGGCGCGGGTGTTGTCCACCCGTACCTCCAGGAGCACTTCGGCGCATTCGAAGGCGGTGGCGGCGCGCAGCAGCTCGGTGAGCAGCCGGGCGCCGAGCCCGGTGCCCCACTGGTCGCGCGCCGCGGCGATGGTCTGTACGTCGGCCAGGTCGCCGGCGGAGGCGAGCCCGGCGTAGCCGACGAGGCGGCCGGTCCGCGGGTCCTCGGCGACGACGTAGCGGCGGGTGGCGTGCGGGCCGCGCGCGTGGGCGAGCTCGGACCAGAACATCCCGGCGGACCAGGCGTCGTCGGGGAACAGCTCGTGCTCCAGCTCCAGCACCGGTGCGATGTCCCACCAGCGCATCTCGCGGAGCACCGCGGTCACGGCCGTCACTTCGGGGTGACCACCTTGTAGTTCTTGGGCACCTCGGCGTCGGGCCGGCGCAGGTACAGGGGGGTCGGGGGCACGCCGTCGCGGTTCTCGAACGCCGCTCCCGCCGCGATCCGCTCCGCCGCGAGGCCCGCGAGGGCGGCGGCCGACTGGTGCACGGGCCCGCGCGCGTCCGGGAACACCGCCGGGTACAGCTCGGCGCCCTGGCCCACGGCGGGCAGGCCCGCGACGCGCTCGGCGATGTCGGCCGGGCGGTCGACGGCGGGGCCCTCGACGCGGGTGCGGGGGTCCTCGTAGCGCGCCCAGTAGACCTCCTTGCGCCGCGCGTCGGTGGCGACGACGAAGGGGCCCTCGATCCCGGCGGCGCCGGCCGCGTAGGCGAGGCCGTCGAGGGTGCACAGGCCGTGCACGGGGACGCCGAGCACGGAGGCGAAGGTGGAGGCGGTGACGAGGCCGACGCGCAGCCCCGTGTAGGGGCCGGGGCCGACGCCGACGACGATGCCGGTGACGGCTTCGAGCTTCACCCCGGCCTCGGCGAGGACCCGGTCGACGGAGGGCAGCAGCAGCTCCCCGTGGCGGCGGGCGTCGACCTGGTTCGATTCGGCGAGGAGGGACTCCCCGTCGTGCAGGGCGACGGTGACGGCGGGCGTGGCGGTATCTACGGCGAGCAAGAGCACGCGAACAGCCTACGACTCCCCGGCCCCGGGGCCTTGCGGCCGGTCGGCGGCGGGGCCGGCTGCTACCTTTCGACCGGATGGCAATCATGGTCGGCCACGGGGTCGGCCCCGCAGGCGCGGAGAGGTGGAGCAAGGTGGCACGCAGCAGCTCGGGAATCGTGGCCGGGCTCACCTTCGCGGCGCTCGCCGCCATCGGTTTCCTCGGCTACCAGGCGTCCGCGACGGCGCCGGAGCACCCCGTACGGCCGTCCGGGCAGGCGCCGGCGGTCGCGCAGGGCCAGGCCCCGGCGAAGCAGGACCCGGCCAAGCCGGCGGCGGTCCCGGCGGACTCGGGGACGGGGACGCGGGTGGTGTACTCGATCTCGCAGAAGCGGGTCTGGCTGGTCCCCGAGGACAACAGCCAGCCGAAGACGTTCGCGGTCATGCCGAGCACGCTGCACCCTGCGACGGGCGCGTACGTGGTCGGCTCCCGCGCCGGGTCGGTCACCGGTTCCGACGGGGTGCCGGTCGAGCACGTGGTGCGGTTCGCGACCACGGACGGGGTCGTGATCGGCTTCAGCTCCCGCGTGGACGGGGCGATGCCGGAGCCGGACCCGACGAAGAAGACCGGCGGCATCCGCATGGCGCGGGCCGACGGGGACGCCATGTGGGCGTTCGCGACGATCGGCGCGAAGGTCGTCGTCGTTCCCTGACGTCTCCCCGACGTCTCCCCCTGTCGTCTCCCTGACGCCGATCAGCAAACTCACCCGAACGGGTGAGGACTCAGGCCGCTTCGGACTCCGGAGCGGCCTGTTCCGCGTACGCGGCACCCGCGGTGGCGGCCTCGGCCTCCGGGCCCGCGGCGGGTCGCACGACGGGTCGCACGTCGGGCGGAGTGGACACCGCCGTCGCGGCGAGGCCCGCCGCGAGCAGGGCCCGCATGGACACGACGGGCGCTCGCTCTGCTGCTCCTGCTGCCGACATGGCTGCCTCCTGGACCCGGGACGCGCGTACTTAGGTAGCCCTAACCGACGCTCGGTACCATGTCATCACGCGACGCCGCGCCGGCGCAATATCTTGCCGACGCCTTGTCGGTACGTTTCACCTTCCCGACACCTTGTCGGTATCTTTCGGCAGCCACGTCCCAGGAACGCCGAAACCCCTCGGCGAGCTACCGCGCCGCCTGGCCCGCCAGCTCCTCCAGCCCGGCGCCGACCCAGCGCGCGCCGACGCCGCGCACCACGACCTGGCGTACGTCGTCCAGGACCTCCTCGTGGCCGACCGCCCGCCCGATGACCACGTGGAGCCGGTCCTCGGAGAGTTCCTCCACCTTGCCGTCGCCCCACTCCACGACGATCACGGAGTCGGGCAGCGAGACGTCGAGGTCCAGGTCCTCCATCTCGTCCAGCCCGCCGCCGAGCCGGTACGCGTCCACGTGCACCAGCGCCGGACCCCCGCCCAGGGACGGGTGCACCCGGGCGATCACGAACGTCGGGGAGGTCACGGCCCCGCGCACGCCCAGCCCCTCGCCGAGGCCGCGCGTCAGGGTGGTCTTGCCCGCGCCGAGTTCGCCGGTCAGCAGGACGAGGTCGCCGGGGCGCAGCAGGCCGGCGAGTCGACGGCCCAGCTCCTGCATGGAGTCGGGCGAGTCGACGGTGATCAGGGTTTCGGCGGCGGCCTCGGCCAGGGCCTCAGCCGCCGGGCTGCGCGGCGCTTCCCGCGGTACTTCTTCCATGCGCCCCAACGTTAGTCGCTGCGGGCAGGACTCCGGCGCGGGTGAGCAGGTCCGTCAGCAGCCCGGTCACGATGTCCGGGCGCTCCAGCATCATCAGGTGCCCGGTCTCCTCCAGCACCACCAGCTCGGCGGCGGGCAGCGCCTCCTTGATGGCGACGCTGTGCTCCGCCGGCGTGATCATGTCGCGGTCGGCGGCGACGACGGTGACGGGCAGCGGCGCGAACCGTTGCAGCGCCTCGCGCTTGTCGTGGGTCTGGAAGGCCGGGTAGAACTCGGCGACCACGTCGATCGGGGTCGCCTCGATGAGCCGCTCGGCGAAACGGGCGACGGCGGGGTCCACGTCCCGCGAGCCGAACGAGTACATCTTGATCATGCCGGCGAAGAGGTCGGCGGTGGCCCGGCGGCCCTTCTCGACCAGCTCCACCTGGGACGTGAGCGCCTTGAGCACCCCGGGCAGCAGTCGGCGCAGCGCGGCCGTGCCGACGGAGGGCAGCCCGTACGTGACCTCGTCGAGGCCGCCGCTGGACGTGCCGACGAGGCCCACCGCGAGGACCCGGTCGCGCACCAGCTCCGGGAACTGCTCGGCGAGCGCCATGACGGTCATCCCGCCCATGGAGTGGCCGACGAGGACGAGCGGGCCTTCGGGCGTGGTGGCGTCGATGACGGCCTTCAAGTCGCGGCCGAGCTGGTCGATGGTGATCGGCAGGCCGTCCGCCTGGGCGAGGCCGCGCATGCTGCGGCCGTGGCTGCGCTGGTCCCAGTAGACGCAGCGGATCAGTCCGCGCAGGGCGGCGCGCTGGAAGTGCCAGGAGTCCTGGCCGAGGCAGTAGCCGTGGGAGAAGACGACGGTGACCGGCGGCGGAGCCTTGCGGCGCATGCGCCGCTTGGGGCTCTCCTCGGGCAGCTCGTCGACCTCGTAGTACAGCTCGGTGCCGTCCTCGGCCCGGCAGGTGCCCTCGGTGCCGCGCAGGGAGCCGTAGTCCCCGGCGGCGTCGAGGGCGAGGCGGGCCTTCATGCGGATGCCCCGCCCCACGGTGATGCGTTCGACCGCGACACCGGCCGCGGCGCCCGCCGCTATGACACCGATGGCGGCGCCGGCCCAGCCGGCCTTGCGCCAGTTCTCGCTCACGACGTCGCCGTCCTCACTCAGCCGCCCAGGTACACCCGGGGCACCCGACCTCCGATACGGGTGACGATCTCATACGCGATCGTGTGTGCCGCTTGAGCCCAGTCCTCGGCGGTGGGTTCGCCGCGTTCGGCGTCGCCGAGGATGACGGCCTCGTCGCCGGCGCGGACGGGGACGGGGACGGCGCCGCCGTCGGGGACCGGGCCGGGGGCCGGGTCGGGGCCAAGGTCGATGACGAACTGGTCCATGGCGATGCGGCCGGCGGCGCGGTGGATCCGGCCGCCGACGAGGACGGGGCCGCGGCCGGAGGCGCCCCGGGGCAGGCCGTCGGCGTAGCCGGCGGGGACGAGGGCGAGGTTCGTCCCGGCCTCGGTGACGTAGTGGTGGCCGTAGCTCACGCCGTGCCCGGCGGGGACGGCCTTGACCAGGGCCAGGGAGGCCTTGAGGGTCATGGCGGGGCGCAGGCCGAGCTGGGCGGGGGTGCCGATCTCGGGGGCGGGCGAGACGCCGTAGATCGCGAGGCCGGGACGGACGAGGTCGAAGTGGCTCTCGGGGAGGGTGAGGGTCGCGGGCGAGTTGGCGATGTGCCGGACCTCGGGGTCGATGCCCTCCTTCTCCGCGTGGGCGAGCATGTCGCGGAAGGCTTCGAGCTGGAGCTTGATGGAGGGGTGGCCGGGTTCGTCGGCGCACGCGAAGTGCGACCAGACGCCGGTGACGTGGACGGTGCCCTCGGCCTGGGCGGCGACGGCCGCGCCGACGAGTTCGGCCCACTCGGCGGGCTGGCAGCCGGCGCGGCCGAGGCCGGTGTCGGCCTTGAGCTGGACGCGGGCGACGCGGCCGGCCGCCTGGGCGGCGGCGCGGACCTCGTTCAGGGCCCACAGGGCGCTGACGGACACGTCGATGTCGGCCTCGACGGCCTGCCGCCAGGGCCCGCCGGGGGTGAAGAGCCAGCACAGCATCGGCCCCTCGATCCCGGCGGCGCGCAGCGCGAGCGCCTCGTCGGGAGTGGCGGTGGCGAGCCACGTGGCGCCTGCCTCGCGGGCGGCGCGGGCGCAGGGGACCGCCCCGTGCCCGTAGGCGTCCGCCTTGACGACGGCCATCAGGCCGGAACGGGGCGCCCGCGCGCGCAGTGCGCGTACGTTCTCCCGTACTGCGTCAAGATCGATCTCGGCGTACACGCGCATCGGTGTCTCGTTCATCGCCCCCAGTCTCTCAGAGCCCCACCCACCCCTCACCGCAGGCCGGCGGCGGGGCCCGCATGTTTCAACCCCGCCGGGGGTCCCGAGGAAGCCCGTCGGGAGTTCGAGGCCCGGGGGCCCCGGGTGCGGAACCGCAGGCAGCCGCCCCCGGGGACCGGGGACCGCAGGCCGGGACCGCAGGCCGGGCGCCGGGCCGAGGCCGCAGGCCGCAAGCCGGGCGCCGGGGCCGGGGCGCCGGGGCCGGGGCCGGGACCGGGGCCGGGACCGGAGCCCGCAGGGAGCCGCAGCCGGGGCCGCAGGCCACGCCCCAGGCGGCGCCGCACGCCGTGAGCCGGGCGCCAGGGCCGCAGGCCGTAAGCCGGGGCCGCAGGCCGGGGCCGGGGCCGCAGGCAGAGGCCGCAGGCAGGGGCCGCAGGCGTGAGCCGCAGGCAGGGGCCGGGGCCGCAGGCGTGAGCCGCAGGCAGGGGCCGGGGCCGCAGGCCGGAACCGGGGCCGGGGCGAATCCGGCTCAGGCGGTCAGGACGTGACGTTTCGCCAGGCGGTCGGGAGGGCGGCGGCTACCTCGTGGGCCAGGGTGGGGGCGCCTGCTGCGGACTGGCGGCCGGCGAGGCCGTGCAGGTACGCGGCCACCGACCCGGCGTCGAGCCCGTCCAGCCCCGCCGCCAGCAGCGAACCGGCCAGCCCGGACAGCACGTCACCGCTCCCGGCGGTGGCCAGCCACGACGTCCCCGTCGGGTTGACCCGTACGGCACCGCCGCCCGGCCCGGCCACCAGCGTGGTCGAGCCCTTCAGCAGGGCCGTCGCACCGTACCGCCCGGCCAGGTCCCGTACGGCGGCCAGCCGCGCGGACTCCACCGACGCGCGGGTCACGCCCAGCAGCGCCGCCGCCTCGCCCGCGTGCGGGGTCAGCAGCGTGGCCGCCGTACGCGCCCGCACCACCGCGCCGTCCAGGCCGCGCAGCCCGTCCGCGTCCACCAGCACCGGCACGTCCCGCTCCGCCAGGGCCCGTTCGACCTCCGCCTCCCGGCCGGCCCCGAGCCCCGGCCCGACCACCCAGGCCTGCACCCGGCCCGGCCCCACCAACACCTCCGGGTACCGGGCCAGTACGGCGTCCGCCGCCGGGCCCACGTACCGCACCGCGCCCGCGCCGCCCCGCAGCGCGCCGGCCACCGCCAGCACCGCCGCGCCCGGGTACTGCTCCGACCCGGCGACGACCCCGACCACGCCCCGGCGGTACTTGTCACTGCTCGCCGTCGGCGCCGGGAGCAGCGCCGCCACGTCGGCGTGTTGCGGGGCCTCGGCCTCCGGCGCGGGCGGCAACTCCAGCCCGATGTCCACGAGCCGGACCACGCCGGCCCGCGAGGCGCCCGGGTCGACCAGCAGCCCCGGCTTGTGCGCGCCGAAGGTCACCGTCACGTCGGCCGACACCGCCGGGCCCGTGACCTCCCCGGTGTCCGCGTCGACCCCACTCGGCAGGTCCACGGCGACCACCACCGCCCCGGCGGGGATCGCCGCCATCAGTGCGGCGGCCGCCGGGCGCAGCCCGCCGCGGCCGCCGATGCCGAGGAGCCCGTCCAGTACGAGGTCCGCCCGCTCGGGCACCGAGGACGCGACGCGGCCGCCGGCGGCCCGCAGCGCGGCCAGCCCGCCCGGGTGCATCCGCCGCTGATCCATCGCCACCGCCGTCACCCCGGCCCCGCGCCGCGCCAGCCGCGCGCCCGCGTACAGGGCGTCGCCGCCGTTGTCCCCGGGCCCGACCAGCAGGACCACCCGCGATCCGTACACCCGCCCGAGCAACCCCGCGCTCACGGCGGCCAGTCCGGCCGCCGCCCGTGCCATCAGGGCGCCCTCCGGCAGCCGTGCCATCAGCTCGCGCTCGGCGGCCCGTACGGTCTCCACGCTGTAAGCAGTACGCATGCCCCCAGCCTGCCCCGTCAGCCCTCGGCGATCACCACGGCGGACGCGACTCCCGCGTCGTGGCTCAGCGAGATGTGCCAGGACTTCACCCCGAGGGCCAGGGCGCGCGCCTCGACGGTGCCCGATACCCGCAGCCGCGGCTGCCCCGAGTCCTCGACGTACACCTCGGCGTCGGTCCACAGCAGCCCGGCCGGCGCCCCCAGGGCCTTGGCCAGGGCTTCCTTCGCCGCGAACCGGGCGGCGAGCGAGGCGTCGCCGCGCCGCTCGCCGCTCGGCAGGGTCAGTTCGGCGTCGAGGAAGAGCCGCCGCGCCAGTTGGGGCGTGCGCTCCAGCGCCGCGGCGAACCGCTCGATCTCCGCGACGTCGATCCCCACACCGATGATCACAACACCAACCCCTACTGCCTACTCCACCGTGACGGACTTGGCGAGGTTACGCGGCTGGTCCACCTCGTTGCCCCGCGCGGTGGCCAGTTCACACGCGAACACCTGCAACGGCACCGCCGCCACCATCGGCTGGAGCAGCGTCGGCGTCGCCGGGATGCGGATCAGGTGGTCGGCGTACGGGACGACCGCCTCGTCGCCCTCCTCCGCGATGACGATGGTCCGCGCCCCGCGCGCCCGGATCTCCTGGATGTTCGACACGATCTTGTCGTGCAGCACGGAGCGCCCGCGCGGTGAGGGGACCACCACGACCACCGGCAGGTCCTTCTCGATCAGCGCGATCGGCCCGTGCTTCAACTCGCCCGCCGCGAAGCCCTCGGCGTGCATGTACGCCAGCTCCTTGAGCTTGAGCGCGCCCTCCAGCGCCACCGGGTAGCCCACGTGCCGGCCCAGGAACAGCACGGTGTCCTTGTCGGCGAGGGAGCGCGCCAGGGCCCGTACGGGTTCCATCGTCTCCAGGACGGTGTCCACGGCCGCGGCGATGTCGGACAGCTCGCGGATGACGGCCCGGATCTCGTCGCCCCACTTGGTGCCCCGTACCTGCCCCAGGTACAGCGCGACCAGGTAGCAGGCCACCAGCTGCGTCAGGAACGCCTTCGTCGAGGCGACGGCGACCTCCGGACCGGCGTGCGTGTACAGCACGGCGTCCGATTCGCGCGGGATGGTCGAGCCGTTCGTATTGCAGACGGCCAGCACCTTGGCGCCCTGCTCGCGCGCGTGCCGCAGCGCCATGAGGGTGTCCATGGTCTCGCCGGACTGCGAGATCGCGATCACCAGCGTCCGCCGGTCCAGGATCGGGTCGCGGTAGCGGAACTCGCTGGCCAGCTCCGTCTCGCACGGGATGCGGGTCCAGTGCTCGATGGCCAGCTTCGCGATCATGCCCGCGTGGTACGCCGTACCGCACGCCACGATCACGACCTTGTCGACCTCGCGCAGCACCGTGGCGGGAATGCGCACCTCGTCCAGGGTCAGCAGGCCGCTCGCGTCGATCCTGCCCAGGAGGGTGTCGGCGACAGCCTTCGGCTGCTCCGCGATCTCCTTGAGCATGAAGTAGTCATAGCCGCCCTTCTCTGCCGCCGAGGCGTCCCAGTCCACGTGGTACGCCCGCACCGTCGCGGGCGCACCGTCGAAGTCGGTCACCGTGACCCCCTCGCGGCGCAGTTCCACGACCTGGTCCTGCCCCAACTCGATCGCGGACCGGGTGTGGGCGATGAACGCGGCCACGTCCGAGGCGAGGAAGTTCTCGCCTTCTCCAACGCCCACCACGAGGGGGG
The DNA here is from genome assembly GCF_023515955.1 of Streptomyces sp. RerS4. Classification (GTDB taxonomy): domain Bacteria; phylum Actinomycetota; class Actinomycetes; order Streptomycetales; family Streptomycetaceae; genus Streptomyces. The sequence goes on along the minus strand of NZ_CP097322.1, from coordinate 4,331,201 downwards.
AGTTCCGGCGGGCGCCGACCACCACGTCCGGCTCGTCGGCGTGCACCGCGACCAGCGTGAACGCGCCCTCCAGCCGCCGGCACACCTGCCGCATCGCCTCCGCCAGCCCGCCGGCACCGCCGGCCCCACCACCGACGCCCGCCGCGAACCGCTCCGCCAGCAGGTGCGCCACGACCTCCGTGTCCGTCTCGGACTCCAGCCGGTGCCCCCGCTCGGCCAGTTCGGCGCGCAGCGCGGCGAAGTTCTCGATGATGCCGTTGTGCACGACGGCCACCCGACCGGAGTTGTCCAGGTGGGGATGGGCGTTGACGTCGGTGGGACCGCCGTGGGTCGCCCACCGGGTGTGCCCCAGGCCCGTGGTACCGCTCGGCAGCGGCCTGCTGACCAACTCCTTCTCCAGGTTGACCAGCTTCCCGGCCTTCTTGACGTTGGCGAGTTCCCCGTCGGCGAGCACGGCGATGCCCGCCGAGTCGTAGCCGCGGTACTCCAGCCGCTTCAGTCCGGCGATGACCACATCGAGCGCAGACTGCGCCCCTACGTAACCCACAATTCCGCACATAGGCCGCAGCGTACGCCGCGTCAGGGCACCCGTCCGGCACCCGGACAACAGGAAAACCCCGCCCCGGCGAATACGCCGGAGCGGGGTTGACGGACCGTTCGAACCATCCTGGCGAACAGTCCCGCGCCTGTCGGTGACGCCAGGTCAGCCGAGCTTCTTGACCTGCGCCCCGACGATCGCCGGCTGCTGCTTGGCGCTGCCCGTCGCGTTCATGGAGGCGAAGGTGGCGAGCGTGTTGCCCTTGCGCACGATCACGAACTCCCACACGTTCTTGTCGCCGTCCTTCAGGTCGATCGTCGTGTTGTAGGCGAGGGCCTCGTCGCCGCCGGTGACCGACGCCGAGGGACCGACCTTCTCGATCTTGGTGACGTCGCCGCCCGCGGTGACGGAGTAGCCGCCGGCGCACGCGGTCGTCGCGGCCTTCACCGCGGCGAGGGCCTCCTCGGCGCCCTTGCCGTCGTAGGAGGCGAGCTGGACCGACGTACGGGTGACCGAGAGGGCGCCCGTGATCGCTTCGAGCTTCTCCTCCGTGCTCGCGCCCTCGGCGGGCGCCTTCGGCTTCTCGGTGGCGGCGATGACCGCGGTGCCCACCGGCGCGCCGAGCGGAACGAAGGTCTGGACCTGGACGAGCGGCTTGCAGGCCGCCTTGTCCGCCTCGGCCTTCTGCGCCTGCGCGGTCTTCGCGGCCTTGTCCTCCTCGACCTTGAACTCCGGCAGGTCGGCCTGGGTGACCAGCAGCGGGGTCAGCTCCGCGGCCGACTTGCCCTTGGCCGCCGGGGCGGCGCTCGCCGAGGCGGAGGCCGAGGCCTTGGCGTCCGTCTTCGCGTCGGGCTTCGACTCTCCGGAGCCGCACGCGGTGACGAGCAGGCTCAGGGACACGGTGGACGCGGCCAGGACGGTACGACGGACTACAGCGGTACGCACGGAAGAACTCCCCCAGAAACACGAAAGACAGGCTCAAGAACGCCAAAAAAGCGCAGATCAGCGCGGCGGTGACGCTCAATGTACGACCTTGCCCGGCCAGGTGATCGATATTTTCGGGGCCCGCGCCCAATCGTGATCCGCACGAGACCCCCCAGCCCTCGGATCGAGACCGGCTCGCGTGCAACCCGGGAAACCCCGGAACACCACCCCAGCTCCACCCCAGGGCCACCCCCACGTGACCGACCCCACCACCCACGAGCGCCCCCGAACCCCGACAATGGCGGTGTGATCACATCGCCTACGCGTTGCACGCCGGACCGCGCGACGGAGCGCACCGGCCCCCGCCGGGTCTCCGACGCCTCCCCCTACGTCGACCTCACCCGGGCGGAGTGGAGCGCCCTGCGCGAGCGCACGCCCCTGCCGCTGACGGCGGACGAGGTCGAGCGGCTGCGCGGCCTCGGTGACGTGATCGACCTCGACGAGGTGCGCGACGTCTACCTGCCTCTCTCGCGCCTCCTCAACCTCTACGTCGGCGCCACCAGCACCCTGCGCGGCACCGTGAACACCTTCCTCGGCGACGCCGCCAACGGCCACGGCGCGCAGCCGGGCACCCCCTTCGTGATAGGCGTCGCCGGCTCGGTCGCCGTCGGCAAGTCCACCGTGGCCCGTCTGCTCCAGGCCCTCCTGGCCCGCTGGCCCGAGCACCCGCGCGTCGAGCTGGTCACCACGGACGGCTTCCTCTACCCCATGGACGAGCTCCGCCGCCGGGGCCTGACCTCCCGCAAGGGCTTCCCCGAGTCCTACGACCGGCGCGCGCTGACCCGTTTCGTCGCGGACATCAAGGCGGGCAAGGACGAGGTCACCGCCCCCGTCTACTCGCACCTGATCTACGACATCGTCCCCGGCGAGCGGCTCGTCGTGCGCCGCCCGGACATCCTGATCGTCGAGGGCCTCAACGTCCTGCAGCCCGCCCTGCCCGGCAAGGACGGCCGTACGCGGGTCGGGCTCGCCGACTACTTCGACTTCAGCGTGTACGTGGACGCCCGGCCCGAGGACATCGAGCGCTGGTACCTCAACCGCTTCCGCAAGCTGCGCGAGACCGCGTTCCAGAACCCGTTCTCCTACTTCCGCAAGTACACGCAGGTCTCCGAGGAGGAGGCGCTGGAGTACGCGCAGACGATGTGGCGGACCATCAACAAGCCCAACCTGCTGGAGAACGTGGCCCCCACGCGCGGCCGCGCCACGCTCGTCGTACGCAAGGGACCCGACCACAAGGTGCAGAAGCTGAGCCTGCGCAAGCTCTGATACGCCCGCTAGGGTGCGGCCATGCTGCATCTGCGGATGATCACCCCGGCCCACCTGACGGAGCGGGTCGTGGGGCTGATCGAGGGGACGGTCGGTACCACCCACCTGGTCGTGTTGACGGGCGCCGCCCGCGACCCGGCGGGGGACGTGGTCCTGTGCGACGTCGCGCGCGAGGCGGCCGACGAGCTGCTCCAGGAGATGCGCACGCTCAGCCTCGAAGAGTCCGGCTCGATCGCCGTGGAGAACATCGACCTGTCGATCTCCCGGCGGGCCGACGCCGCCGAGCGGGAGGCGCCGGGCGAGGCCGCCGACGCGGTGATCTGGGAACAGCTCGCCGAGTCGACCCACGAGGAGTCGACGCTGACCATCACCTACAGCGTGTTCCTGATCGTCGCCACGATGATCGCGGCCTGCGGCGTGGTCCTGGACAACGCGATCCTGATCGTCGGCGCGATGGCGGTCGGCCCCGAGTTCGGTCCGCTGGCCGGCATCTGTACGGGTCTGGTCCAGCGGGTGCCGAAGCTCGCCGCCCGTTCGGCGGTCGCGCTCCTGGTCGGCTTCGCGGCGGCGATCGTCGGGACGACCCTGTTCAGCCTGGTCATGGACGCGCTCGGGCTGTTCCACGCCGGGATGCTCGACAATCCGCGCCCGAACACCAGCTTCATCTGGCAGCCCGACCCGTTCTCGTTCGTCGTGGCGCTGCTCGCCGGTGTGGCCGGCATGCTGTCGCTGACCTCGGCGAAGTCGGGGGCGCTGGTGGGCGTGGCGATCTCGGTGACCACGGTCCCGGCCGCCGCGAACGCGGCCGTGGCGCTGAGCTACGGACAGTTCGGCCAGATGTGGGGCTCCGCGATCCAGCTGCTGCTGAACCTGTGCGGCATCATCCTGTCCGGCTCGCTCACCCTCCTCGCCTGGAAACTGCTGTGGCGCACCCAGCACGGTCGGATGTTCCGCCCGCCGGGTGCGCCACGGCCGTTCTAGACGTCCGGCGTTCCGGACGCTCTAGCCCAGCGCGGACTTCACCACGTCCGCCAGCCGGCCGGCGACGGCGCGGGCCTGCTCGATGTCGGCGGCCTCCACCATCACCCGAACGAGCGGCTCCGTACCGGACGGACGCAGCAACACCCGACCGGTCGCGCCCAGCTCCCGCTCGGCGTCGGCCACGGCGGCGGCCAGCTCGCCCGAGGTCGCGACCCGGGACTTGTCCACGTCCGGGACGTTGATCAGGATCTGCGGCAGCCGCTCCATGACGGCGGCCAGCTCGGCCAGCGAACGCCCGGTGGCCGCGACGCGCGCGGCCAGCATCAGGCCGGTCAGCGTGCCGTCGCCGGTCGTCGCGTGGTCGAGGATGATCACGTGGCCGGACTGCTCGCCGCCGAGCGCGTAGCCGTTCTCCTTCATCGACTCCAGCACGTAGCGGTCGCCGACACCGGTCTGCACGACCTGGATGCCCTCGCCCTCCATGGCCAGCTTGAAGCCCAGGTTCGACATGACGGTGCCGACCACGGTGTTCTCGCGCAGCTGGCCCGCCTCGCGCATGGCCAGCGCCAGCACGGCGAGGATCTGGTCGCCGTCGACCTCGGCGCCGGTGTGGTCCACGGCCAGGCAGCGGTCGGCGTCGCCGTCGTGTGCGATGCCGAAGTCGGCGCCGTGCTCGACGACGGCCTGCTTGAGCAGGTCCAGGTGGGTGGAGCCGCAGCCGTCGTTGATGTTCAGGCCGTCGGGCTCGGCACCGATCGTGACGATCTCCGCGCCGGCCCGGGTGAAGGCCTCCGGGGAGACGTACGCGGCCGCGCCGTGGGCCTCGTCCAGGACGACCTTGAGGCCGTCGAGACGGTTCGGGAGGACGGCGATGAGGTGCGCGACGTACTTGTCGAAGCCCTCGTCGTAGTCGGAGACGCGGCCGACGCCGGAGCCGGTGGGGCGGTCCCAGGGAGCGCCCGTACGGTGCTCCTCGTAGACGGACTCGATGCGGTCCTCCAGCTCGTCGGCGAGCTTGTGGCCACCGCGCGCGAAGAACTTGATGCCGTTGTCGGGCATGGCGTTGTGGCTGGCGGAGAGCATCACGCCGAGGTCGGCGCCCAGCGCACCCGTGAGATACGCCACCGCCGGGGTGGGCAGCACACCGACGCGCAGGACGTCCACGCCGGCGCTGGCGAGGCCCGCGACGACCGCGGCCTCCAGGAACTCGCCCGAAGCCCGGGGGTCACGCCCCACCACGGCCGTGGCCCGGTGGCCGGCGAAGGTGCCCGCCTCGGCCAGTACGTGCGCCGCCGCGACGGAGAGGCCGAGCGCGAGCTCAGCCGTCAGATCCGCGTTGGCGACGCCTCGTACACCGTCCGTCCCGAAGAGTCGTCCCACTGTTGTCCTCCCGAGCTCGCGCTTCGCTTTGTGACCGCTTGTGACAGGTATTTGCCGCTTGTGGCGGTAAACGAACCGCCCCGACAGCACAGAGAGTGCTGCCGGGGCGGTTTCGTTGCAGAACAGCAGGCGCAGATTAACGCTTGCTGTACTGCGGAGCCTTACGGGCCTTCTTGAGACCGGCCTTCTTGCGCTCGACCGCACGGTCGTCGCGGGAAAGGAAGCCGGCCTTCTTCAGCGCCGGGCGGTTGTTGTCGACGTCAGCCTCGTTCAGCGCACGGGCGACGCCGAGGCGCAGGGCACCGGCCTGACCGGAGACGCCGCCACCCGCGATGCGGGCGATGACGTCGTAGCGGCCGTCAAGCTCCAGGAGCTTGAAGGGCTCGTTGACTTCCTGCTGGTGCACCTTGTTGGGGAAGTAGTCCTCAAGGGTGCGACCGTTGATCTTCCACTTGCCGGTGCCCGGAACGATCCGGACGCGGGCGATGGCGTTCTTGCGACGGCCCAGGCCGGCAGCCGGCTGGGGGTCGCCGAAACGGCCGGCGAGAGACTCGGAGGTGTAGTCGCCCTCGACGACGACCTCGGACTCGGTGGTGTACTCCTCGACGCCCTCGAACTCTTCGACGGGGGTCTCGGCGGTGGTCTCGGCCACGATGCTCCTCAGAATTTTCTACGTCTTAGGGGGTGGCCGGAACTACTGCGCGACCTGGGTGATCTCGAACGGCACCGGCTGCTGGGCAGCGTGCGGGTGCTGGTCGCCCGAGTAGACCTTCAGCTTCGAGAGCATCTGACGGCCCAGGGTGTTCTTGGGGAGCATGCCCTTGACGGCCTTCTCGACGGCCTTCTCCGGGTTGTTCGCCAGGAGGTCGTCGTAACGCACCGAACGGAGACCGCCCGGGTAGCCGGAGTGGCGGTACGCCATCTTCTGGGACGCCTTGTTGCCGGACAGGTGCACCTTGTCGGCGTTGATGATGACGACGAAGTCACCCATGTCCATGTGGGGGGCGTAAGTCGGCTTGTGCTTGCCCTTGAGGAGGGCAGCGGCCTGGGTCGCCAGACGGCCGAGGACGACGTCCTGGGCGTCAATGACGAGCCACTGGCGCGAGATGTCGCCGGGCTTGGGGCTGAACGTACGCACGCGTATGCCTTCGCTTCTTCAGTGGTGGGTCATCCCAGAGGGCGCTAGCCCCTCGGGAAGGGTCCTGACAGGGTCACCACGGACGATCACGACAGCCCTCGTTCACATCGGGGACGCAACCCGTGTGAACCGCTGGTCATCGGTCCGGTGGACCGGCGTAAGGCCCTTTCACGTGAGAATGAGAAAGCCAATACGCATAACAAACCAGCAGGATACCCAAGCAGACCCGTACGGGTCAAAACGCGGTCCGCGATGCCGATTCAGCAGGCGTCGCGGCGCACTCCGGTTCGGTCCTGGGTGGGGACCCCGCAGTTGTTACGGGCTTCAGGATAACCCGACCGGAGCCGAGCGCACGACGCGCCAGGAGAAGCGCGAGCCCGCACAGAGTGGCGCAGTCCCTGAAGGCGCGCCGCTTGTGGGCCAGCTCCGAGGGCCACGGAATCAAGGCCATCTGCGGCACCAGGGCCGCCCAGAACCAGGGCGTACGCGGCATCGAACCCTCCCGCGCCCCCGAGGCCAACAGCAGCGGGAGCACCACCAGCAGGTAGTGGTCGAAGGACGGCCGCGACACCAGGAAAGCGGCGAGCATCACCATGCAGGCCGTCTCCGCGAGCCGAAGCTCCCCCGCGTCACCGCCCGGCCCCGTGTCCACCCGCCGCCACCGCGTCCACGCCGCCCACAGCCCGGCCAGCGCCCCCGCGCCCGCCAGCACCACCGCGACCGGCTCCGGGATCCCCAACCGGGGCAGCACCGCGATCGGCGAGGCGTCCCAGGGCAGGGCGTAGGCGTCCTGCCCCTGGAAGAGGAAGGGCAGCGTCTTGGTGAAGAACAGCGTCGGGCTCGGCATCAGCAGCGCCCCCGCCAGCGACATCCCGACGGGCACCAGCACCGCCACCGCCAGCCCCCGCCACTGCCGGGCCAGGACGAAGAGCAGCCCGATCGGCACCAGCATCGGCTTGCAGGCGATCGCAAGGCCCACCACCAGCCCCGCGGCCCCCCAGGACCGCCGGTGCGCGAGCAGCAGCGCCACCGGCAGGGCCGCCGCCGAGATCGCCGTCCAGTTCCCGATCAGCACCAGGTTCACGTACGGCTTGTAGGCGAGCGCGAGCAGCCCGAAGCCGCCGACCGCGAAGCGCGAGCGCACGGGTACGGAGAACAACCGCAGCGCGGCCCACCACCCCAGCCCCAGCAGCCCCGTCATCCCCACCGGCAGCAGCCAGCGCAGCACCGACTGCGGCACCAGCGCCTCCGGCACCGCCATGAGCACCGCGCTCGGCAGATACAGGAAGCGCTTGTCCTCGTACGGGGAGATCCCGGCCAGCAGCGCCTCGGCGGCCTTCACCACGAAGGCGTTGTCGGAGCCCCAGTTCTCCCTGAGGCTCGTCGAGACGGAGATGACCAGCAGGATCAGCAGGGAGACCACCCGCCACGACCGGGGCGCCGGCCGCAGCAGCCACGCGGTCACCCGATCGGACGTGGACGGATGGTCCCACTTCATGACCCAGACGCTAGGCCGCAGCCCCACAACCCCTCCCTCAGCACTCCCAGACCTCAGCGGCGGCGCTCGACACGCCGCTCGTCCCAGACGGGCTCCTGAGTCTCCCGCACAACACCGTCCGAACCGAAGACCAGGTAACGGTCAAATGTGCGCGCGAACCAGCGGTCGTGCGTGACGCACAACACAGTCCCGTCGTACGACTCCAGCCCGTCCTGCAGGGCCTCCGCCGACTCCAGGTCGAGGTTGTCCGTCGGCTCGTCCAGCAGCAACGCGGTGGTTCCCGCCAGCTCCAGCAGCAGGATCTGGAAACGTGCCTGCTGGCCGCCCGACAGCCTCTCGAACGGCTGGTCGCCCTGCCGCTCCAGCTCGTAGCGGCGCAGGGCGCCCATCGCCTGGCCGAGGGGCTTCGCCGCCTCCGTCCACAGGATGTCGACGAGCGTGCGACCGAACAGCTCCGGATGGGCGTGGGTCTGAGCGAAATGGCCGGGAAGCACCCGCGCGCCCAGCTTCCACGCACCCGTGTGCGCGACGTCCTCACCGGCCAGCAGCCGCAGGAAGTGCGACTTGCCCGAGCCGTTGGAGCCCAGGACGGCGACGCGCTCCCCGTAGAACACCTCCAGGGAGAACGGCTTCATCAGCCCCGTGAGTTCCAGGTTCTCCACGGTCAGCGCCCGCACACCCGTCCGGCCGCCCTTCAGCCGCATCCTGATGTCCTGCTCGCGCGGCGGCTCCGGCGGCGGGCCGGCCTCCTCGAACTTCTGGAAGCGCGTCTGCATCGCCCGGTAGCGCGACGCCATGTCGGGGCTGCTCGCCGCCTGGTTGCGCAGACGCAGCACCAACGCCTTCAGGCGGGCGTGCTCCTCGTCCCAGCGCCGCTTGAGCTCCTCGAAGCGCGCGAAGCGCTCCTTACGGGCCTCGTGGTACGTGCCGAAGCCCGCGCCGTGCACCCACACGTCGGAGCCCGTCGGGCTCGCCTCCAGGCTGATGATCTTCTCAGCGGCCTGCGTCAACAGCTCCCGGTCGTGGGAGACGAACAACACCGTCTTGCGGGTGGCCTTCAGCTGCTCCTCCAGCCACCGCTTGCCCGGCACGTCCAGGTAGTTGTCCGGCTCGTCGAGCAGCAGCACCTCGTCCGGCCCGCGCAGCAGCGCCTCCAGGACCAGCCGCTTCTGCTCACCGCCCGACAGGGTCCGCACCTCGCGGTACTGCGCCCTGTCGTACGGGATGTCCAGCGCGGCCGTCGTGCAGACGTCCCACAGGGTCTCCGCCTCGTAGCCCTGTACGTCGGCCCAGTCGCTGAGCGCCTGCGCGTACGCCATCTGCGCGGCCTCGTCATCGACGGTGAGGATCAGCTCCTCGGCGCGGTCGACGGCCTTGGCGGCCTCCCGGATCCGCGGCTGGGCGACCGAGACCAGCAGGTCCCGTACGGTCGTCTCGTCCCGCACCGAGCCCACGAACTGCGACATCACGCCGAGGCCGCCGCTGATCACGACGCCGCCGCCGTGCGGCTGGAGCTCGCCGGAGATCAGCTTGAGCAGGGTGGTCTTGCCGGCACCGTTCGCCCCGACCAGGGCGACCACCGACCCCTCCCCCACGCGGAAGGAGACGTCCGGGAGCAGCACCCGCCCGTCGGGAAGGTAGTACTCCAGATGACTGGCTTCGAGATGTCCCATGCCGCGCATTCTCCCGGTCGCGCCCCGATCCACCCAACCGGGTCGGCGGTCGGCACCAGCCCGCCGTCAGCAGCAGCCGGCCCCCGGCAGGGTGCGCATGTTCCGCGCCTGCTCGCTCCGGGCCGCCAGCAGCTCGTCCGCCGGGTAGCCGACCTCCTCCAGGGTGAGCCCGTGCGGCTTCACCACGTGCACCGAGGAGTCCCGTACGGCCGCGGCCAGCACCTGCCCCGGCCACTCGACGGGCCGGTGCCCGTCGCCCACGTGCAGCAGGGCGCCGACCAGGGAGCGGACCATGTTGTGGCAGAAGGCGTCGGCGCGCACGGTCGCGGTGATGATCCCGTCGTCCCCGCGCTCCCAGCTGAGCTCCTGGAGCGTGCGGATCGTCGTGGCGCCCTCGCGCTTCCTGCAGTACGCGGCGAAGTCGTGCTCGCCGAGCAGCGCGGCGGCGGCCCGGTTCATGGCGTCCACGTCCAGGGGCCACTGGTGCCACAGCACGTGGCCGCGACGGAGCGGGTCGACGCCGCCCTGGTGGTCGCCGACGCGGTAGGCGTAGCGGCGCCAGATGGCCGAGAACCGCGCGTTGAAGCCCTCGGGGGCCTCCGCGACCTTCCACACCCGTACGTCGTGCGGCAGCCGGCCCGCGAGGCGGCGCAGCAGCTTGTCGTGGTGCTCGGCCCACACGTCCTCGGCGATGTCGAACTGCGCGACCTGCCCCCGCGCGTGCACCCCGGCGTCGGTACGGCCGGCCACGGTCAGGTCGACCGGCTCCTTCAGCCGCATCACGGTCTGCAGAGCGCTCTCCAGCTCGCCCTGCACGGTCCGCAGCGTGCGCTGCTTCGCCCAGCCGGAGAAGTCCTTGCCGTCGTAGCTCAGGTCCAGCCGTACCCGGACGTAACCGGGCTCCACCTCGTCACTCACGTGACCGATCCTCTCTCACACGTACGGAAACGCAGAACGGGCCCGCCCCCGGAAGGGGCGGGCCCGTTCAGAGCCGATCAAGCAAGCTCGATCCCGAAGGATCAGGCCTCCTTGGTCTCCTCGGCGGCGGGCGCCTCGGTCTCGGCGGGAGCCTCGGCCTTGGCCTCGGCCTCCTTCACGGCGCGCTTGGTGGCGGCCTCGGCCTCACCGGTGGCCTGCTGGGCGACCGTAAGGGCCTCGACCAGCTCGATCACGGCCATCGGGGCGTTGTCGCCACGACGGTTGCCGATCTTGGTGATGCGCGTGTAACCACCGGGGCGGTTCTCGTAGCGCGGGGCGATCTCGGTGAACAGCGTGTGCACGATGCTCTTGTCCGTGATCGTCTGCAGCACCAGGCGACGGTTGTGGATGTCGCCCTTCTTGGCCTTGGTGACCAGACGCTCGGCGTAGGGACGCAGGCGACGGGCCTTGGCCTCGGTGGTGGTGATGCGGCCGTGCTCGAAGAGCGCCTTCGCGAGGTTCGCGAGGAGGTGCTTCTCGTGCGCGGCGCTGCCGCCCAGACGGGCACCCTTGGCGGGACGCGGCATGGTGTTACTCCTTCTCATCTGCACCGGCCGTGTCAGGTACCGGTGTCAGTTCCCCCGAGGCGGATGCCGCGGGAAAGATCAAAACGGTGTTGCCTAGTACTGCTCGGTCTCCACGAAACCGGCGTCCGCGTCGTCGTCGGCGCCGAAGGCGTCGGCGGCGGCGGTCGGGTCGAACCCGGGCGGGCTGTCCTTGAGGGCCAGACCCATGCCGGCGAGCTTCGCCTTGACCTCGTCGATCGACTTCGCACCGAAGTTGCGGATGTCGAGCAGGTCGGCCTCGGAGCGGGCGACGAGCTCACCCACGGAGTGGATGCCCTCGCGCTTGAGGCAGTTGTACGACCGAACGGTGAGCTCCAGCTCCTCGATCGGCAGCGCCAGGTCGGCGGCCAGGGCGGCGTCCGTGGGGGACGGGCCCATGTCGATGCCCTCGGCGTCGATGTTGAGCTCGCGCGCCAGACCGAACAGCTCGACCAGGGTCTTGCCGGCGGACGCCATGGCGTCACGCGGGCGCATGGCCTGCTTGGTCTCGACGTCGACGATCAGCTTGTCGAAGTCGGTGCGCTGCTCGACTCGGGTCGCCTCGACCTTGTAGGTGACCTTGAGGACCGGGCTGTAGATGGAGTCGACGGGGATACGGCCGATCTCCTGGCCCAGCTGCTTGTTCTGGACGGCGGAGACGTAGCCGCGACCGCGCTCGACGGTCAGCTCCATCTCCAGCTTGCCCTTGCCGTTGAGCGTGGCGAGGACGAGGTCCGGGTTGTGCACCTCGACACCGGCCGGGGGCGCGATGTCGGCAGCGGTGACCAGGCCGGGACCCTGCTTGCGCAGGTACATCACGACCGGCTCGTCGTGCTCCGAGGAGACGACCAGCTGCTTGATGTTGAGGATGATGTCGGTGACGTCTTCCTTGACACCCGGCACGGTGGTGAACTCGTGCAGGACGCCGTCCACGCGGATGCTGGTGACAGCGGCACCCGGGATCGAGGACAGGAGCGTACGGCGCAGGGAGTTGCCGAGGGTGTAGCCGAAGCCCGGCTCCAGCGGCTCGATCACGAACCGCGAGCGGTACTCGTCGACGACCTCTTCGGTCAGCGAAGGACGCTGAGCGATAAGCATGTCTGTGTTCCTTCATTCGTGGACGCCCACTATTTGACGCCCGACGGGTAAAGCCAGGTACAGCACAAGGGTACGGGCGGTACGTCCCCCGAAGGGTTCGTACCGCCCGGACACTCAAGAACGCACAGGTGCGTCCGCTGCGTCAGACGCGGCGGCGCTTCGGCGGGCGGCAGCCGTTGTGCGGGGTGGGGGTGACGTCCTGGATCGAGCCGACCTCGAGGCCAGTGGCCTGGAGGGAGCGGATCGCGGTCTCGCGGCCGGAGCCCGGACCCTTGACGAAGACGTCAACCTTGCGCATGCCGTGCTCCTGCGCGCGGCGGGCGGCCGACTCGGCGGCCATCTGCGCGGCGAAGGGGGTGGACTTGCGCGAGCCCTTGAAGCCGACGTGGCCGGCGGAGGCCCAGGAGATCACGTTGCCCGAGGGGTCCGTGATCGAGACGATGGTGTTGTTGAACGTGCTCTTGATGTGGGCGTGCCCGTGAGCGACGTTCTTCTTTTCCTTGCGGCGCACCTTCTTGGCAGCGCCCTGACGACCCTTGGGGGGCATCTAAATCTCCTACGGGAGGTGGTCGGTCCTACAGCGCAAGACCGCTGAACAGGACTACTTCTTGCCCGGCTTCTTCTTACCGGCGATCGCGCGACGCGGGCCCTTGCGGGTACGCGCGTTCGTGCTGGTGCGCTGACCGTGCACCGGCAGGCCACGACGGTGGCGGATGCCCTGGTAGCACTGGATCTCGATCTTGCGGCGAATGTCGCCCTGGATCTCGCGGCGGAGGTCACCCTCGGTACGGAGGTTGGCGTCCACGTACTCGCGGATCTTGACGAGGTCCTCTTCGGCCAGGTCACGAACGCGGGTGTTCGGGTTCACGCCGGTGGAGGCGAGGATCTCCTTGGACCGGGTGCGCCCGATACCGAAGACGTAGGTGAGTGCGATCTCCACACGCTTTTCGCGCGGGATGTCAACACCGGAAACGCGTGCCACAAATGGCTCCTGTGTGTTCGGGGGTCTTCCGCAGAACCACTCCCGACCGCCGACCACCCGAAGTGGGTGGTGGTACGTCCGGGTCCCCGGCCCCCGCCGGAGGTACCGCCGGCCCCTCTCAGGGCTGGGCGGGTTCTGCGTATGTACGTTTTCTTACGTCGCGCGAAGAACTGCGGAAGGCAGGTCGGTCGGCGTGCGTCAGCCCTGGCGCTGCTTGTGGCGCAGGTTGTCGCAGATGACCATGACCCGGCCGTGACGGCGGATCACCTTGCACTTGTCGCAGATCTTCTTGACGCTCGGCTTGACCTTCATGTGGGTGAGGTTCTCCGGGTCAGTGCCACCACCCCGCGGGAGCGGGATGCGGGGGCAAGATCTACTTGTATCGGTAGACGATCCGGCCACGCGTCAGGTCGTAGGGAGAGAGCTCCACCACGACCCGGTCGTCAGGGAGGATGCGGATGTAGTGCATGCGCATCTTGCCGCTGATGTGCGCGAGGACCTTGTGACCGTTCTGGAGTTCCACCTTGAACATCGCGTTCGGGAGGGACTCGATCACGGTGCCCTCGATTTCGATGGCACCTTGCTTCTTGGCCACGCTTCGCCTTTCGAATCGGCTACCTTGATCGGCCTCGCGCTCCATGCAGGCATGGAAGTGCACGAGAGCCGACGAGTCAGTCTACGTCAGGGCACCCAGAAAGACGAATCCGGAAAGTTTGCCCCAGAGTCTAGATCATTACGCCAACGGGTCCGGCGCGGTGGTCACGCCGTATTCCGCCGGCTTCGCCTTGCCGCAGAACCAATCCTTCACGCCGCTCTCGCGGGCTCGGCGCCAGGGCGCCTCACATGCTTCGAGCGGCTGCGCCGGACTCCGTCCGGCGACGGTCACCCGCCGCGCCGGCCCTGCTACCCCAACGGGTCCGGCGCGGTGGTCACGCCGTATTCCGCCAGCTTCGCCTTGCCGCAGAACCAATCCTTCACGCCGCTCTCGCGGGCTCGGCGCCAGGGCGCCTCACATGCTTCGAGCGGCTGCACCGGACTCCGTCCGGCGACGGTCACCCGCCGCGCCGGCCCTGCTACCCCAACGGGTCCGGCGCGGTGGTCACGCCGTATTCCGCCAGCTTCGCCTTGCCGCAGTCCGGGCTGGTCAGGACGATGGGGCCGGCTTCCGTGAGGGCGACCGAGTGCTCCCAGTGGGAGGACCAGGTGCCGTCCGTGGTGATGACCGTCCAGTCGTCCGCCAGGACCTCCGTCTGGGCGGTGCCCAGGGAGACCATCGGCTCGATCGCCAGGCACAGGCCCGGGACCAGCTTGATGCCCTTGCCCCGCTTGCGCGAGACGTAGTTCAGCAGGTGGGGGTCCATGTGCATCTCGGAGCCGATGCCGTGGCCGCCGTAGTCCTCGATGATCCCGAACTTGCCGAGGCTGTGCTCACCGGTCGACGGACGCGGCTGGCGCCTGATGTACGTCTCGATCGCCTTCGAGATGTCCACCAGCCGGTTGCCGAGCTTCATGGCCGCGATACCGGCCCACATCGACTCCTCGGTCACCCGAGACAGCTCCACCAGCTCCGGAGCGTGACCGGTGCCCACGAAGGCCGTGAAGGCCGCGTCACCGTGCCAGCCGTCCACGATCGCGCCGGCGTCCACGGAGATGATGTCGCCGTCCTTGAGGACCGTCTTGTCGTCCGGGATGCCGTGGACGACGACCTCGTTCACCGAGGTGCAGATCGTCGCGGGGAAGCCGCCGTAGCCGAGGAAGTTCGACTTGGCCCCGGCGTCGTCGATGACCTTGCGGGCCACCATGTCCAGATCCCGCGTCGTGGCGCCCGGCACGGCCGCCTCACGGGTCGCCGCGTGGATCGCCGCGACGACCAGCCCCGCCTCACGCATCTTCGCGATCTGCTCGGGGGTCTTGATCTGGACCATGGGGAGTGCCTTCCACCTTCGGATCTGCGTTGTTCGAAGCTTCTCAACAGTACGGCCGCGGCGTCCTGGGGACACCGCGGCCGTACCCGTACAACAGGGGGAACTACTTCTTCAGGGCGTCCATCGCGCGCTTGGTGATCTCGTGCACCTCGCCGAGGGCGGGGATCGTCACCAGCAGGCCCTGGGCCTTGTAGTAGTCGATGATCGGCTCGGTCTGCGTGTGGTACACGTCCAGCCGGTTGCGGACCGTCTCCTCGGAGTCGTCACCGCGCTGGTAGAGCTCGCCGCCACAGACGTCGCAGACACCCGCCGTCTTCGGCGCCGCGTACGTGACGTGGAAGACGTGCGAGGAGTCGTTGCGGCAGACCCGACGACCGGCGATCCGCTTGACGACCTCGTCCTCCTCGACCTCCAGGTCCAGGATGGCGTCCAGCTTGAGGTCCCCGGCCTTGAGGTAGGCGTCGAGGGCCTCGGCCTGCGAGACGTTGCGCGGGAAGCCGTCGAGCAGGAAGCCGCGCGCGGCGTCCGGCTGCTCCATGCGGTCCTGGGCCATGGCGATGGTGATCTCGTCGGGGACGAGCTGCCCCGCCTCCATGATCGCCTTGGCTTTGCGGCCCAGCTCAGTGCCCTGGCTGATGTTGGCGCGGAAGAGGTCGCCCGTGGAGATGTGCGGGATCGACAGGTTCTTGGCAAGGAACGCGGCCTGCGTTCCCTTGCCCGCACCGGGGGGTCCGACGAGGACGATTCGCATCAGCGGAGGAACCCTTCGTAATTGCGCTGCTGGAGCTGGCTCTCGATCTGCTTCACGGTTTCCAGACCGACACCCACGATGATGAGGATGCTCGTCCCGCCGAACGGGAAGTTCTGGTTCGCTCCGAAGCCCGCCAACGCCATCGTCGGCACAAGAGCGATGAGACCCAGGTACAGCGACCCCGGCCAGGTGATCCGGTTGAGTACGTAGCTCAGGTACTCGGCGGTAGGCCGGCCGGCGCGGATGCCCGGGATGAACCCACCATACTTCTTCATGTTGTCTGCAACTTCCTCGGGGTTGAACGAGATCGCCACGTAGAAGAACGCGAAGAACACGATCAGGAGGAAGTACACCGCGATGTAGTACGGGTGGTCGCCCTTGACGAAGTGCTTCTGGATCCAGGTGGCCCAGCCCGCGGTGGACCCGCTGAACTGCACGACCAGCGCCGGGATGTAGAGCAGCGACGAGGCGAAGATGACGGGGATGATGCCCGCCTGGTTCACCTTGAGCGGGATGTAGGTCGAGGTACCGCCGTAGGCGCGGCGGCCGATCATGCGCTTCGCGTACTGGACCGGGATCCGGCGCTGCGCCTGCTCGACGAAGACCACCAGGCCCACCATCGCGAGGCCGACCAGCATGACGACGCCGAACTCGACCCAGCCATCAGCGATCTTGCCCTGCTCCTTGATGGCCCACAGGGCGCCGATGAAGCCGGCGGCGATCGAGATGAACATGAGGATCGACATGCCGTTGCCGATGCCGCGGTCGGTGATGAGCTCACCGAGCCACATGACGACACAGGTACCGGCGGTCATGGTGAGCACCATGACGACCGTGGTGAAGATGGACTGGTTCGGGACGATCTCACGAGCGACGGGGCAGGTACCGAACAGGGCGCCGGTACGCGCGGTGGCGACCAGGCCGGTGCCCTGCAGGATCGCGAGCGCGACCGTCAAATAGCGCGTGTACTGAGTGATCTTCGCCGTGCCGGACTGGCCCTCTTTCTTGAGGGTCTCCAGCTTCGGGATGACCACGGTCAGCAGCTGCAGGATGATGCTCGCCGTGATGTAGGGCATGATGCCGAGCGCGAAGATCGTGATCTGCAGCAGCGCACCGCCGCTGAACATGTTGACGAGACCGAAGAGGCTGTTGCTGCTCCCCATCTGGTCCACACAGATCTGAACGTTCTTGTAGCTCACGCCGGGTACCGGGATATGGGACCCGAGCCGGAACAGCACGATGATGCCGAGCGTGAAGAGCAGCTTCTTGCGCAGGTCGGGCGTCTTGAACGCCCGGGCGAACGCGGTGAGCACGGTGCCTCCTGCGACCCCCGCGCTACTGCGTCAGAGGTGACGGTCTGAGGGATCGACGAATAACGTACGAGCAAAGGTGCAGGCCACCTTACCGGCGACTGCGCCCCCCGTGGAACGACCAACCGGGGATGCCCCTTATGTGAGGCATCCCCGGTCGGGTTTCTAGCTATTTGTCACTGAGTTTCGTCTTAGACGAGCTCGGTGACGGTGCCACCTGCGGCGGCGATCTTCTCCTTGGCGGAGCCGGAGACGGCGTCAACCGAAACCTGCAGCGCCACGGAGATCTCGCCCTGGCCCAGGACCTTGACGAGGCTGTTCTTGCGAACCGCGCCCTTGGCGACCAGGTCGGCCACCGTGACTTCTCCACCCTCGGGGTAGAGAGCGCCGAGCTTGTCCAGGTTCACGACCTGGAACTCGGTGCGGAACGGGTTCTTGAAGCCCTTGAGCTTCGGCAGACGCATGTGGAGGGGCATCTGCCCACCCTCGAAGCGCTGCGGGATCTGGTAACGGGCCTTCTGGCCCTTCGTACCACGACCGGCCGTCTTACCCTTCGACGCCTCACCACGACCGACACGGGTCTTCGCGGTCTTGGCGCCGGGGGCGGGACGGAGGTTGTGGGCCTTCAGCGGGCTGTTCTCAGCCATGATTAGTCAACCTCCTCAACCGTCACGAGGTGGCGGACGGTGTGCACCATTCCGCGGAACTCGGGGCGGTCCTCCTTGACGACGACGTCGTTCAGGCGCTTGAGCCCGAGCGAACGCAGCGTGTCGCGGTGGTTCTGCTTGCTGCCGATGTACGACTTCGTCTGCGTGATCTTGAGGCGGGCCATCAGACACCCGCCCCAGCGCGCGCACGGAGCAGAGCCGCGGGAGCGACGTCCTCGAGGGCCAGACCACGGCGAGCCGCGATCTCCTCGGGACGCTGCAGACCCTTCAGGGCCTCCACGGTCGCGTGCACGATGTTGATCGCGTTGTCGGAGCCGAGCGACTTCGACAGGATGTCGTGAACGCCGGCGCACTCCAGAACGGCGCGCACCGGGCCACCGGCGATAACACCGGTACCGGGGGAAGCAGGCTTCAGCAGGACAACGCCGGCCGCCTTCTCGCCCTGGATCGGGTGCGGGATGGTGCCCTGGATGCGGGGAACCTTGAAGAAGTTCTTCTTGGCTTCCTCGACGCCCTTGGCGATGGCCGCGGGAACTTCCTTGGCCTTGCCGTAACCGACACCTACGGTGCCGTCACCGTCACCCACCACGACGAGCGCGGTGAAGCTGAAGCGACGACCACCCTTGACAACCTTGGCGACACGGTTGATCGCGACAACGCGCTCAACGTAAGCGGTCTTCTCGGCGGCAGCGCCACCGTCGCGACCCTTCCGGTCCCGCCGCTCGCCGCCACCGGCACCGCTTCCGCGGCGCTGGGGTCCAGCCATTGGATTACCTCTCTCTGTTACGTCCGTGAGTCCCGGAACCGGGGCTTAGAACTTCAGCCCGGCTTCGCGGGCGGCGTCAGCCAGAGCGGCAATGCGCCCGGCGTATCGGTTGCCACCGCGGTCGAACACGACGGTCTCGACACCCGCGGCCTTGGCACGCTCGGCGACGAGCGCGCCGACAGCCTGGGCCTGGGCGCTCTTGTCGCCTTCGCCACCGCGGATCGAAGCGTCCAGGGTCGACGCCGACGCCAGGGTGTGACCCTGGAGGTCGTCGATGACCTGAGCAACGATGTTGCGGTTGGAACGCGTCACGACGAGGCGCGGACGCTCCGCCGTACCCGAGACGTTCTTGCGGATGCGGATGTGGCGGCGAGCCTTGGCAGCGCGCTTGTACGCGTCGCCCTTGGCGATCTTCACACCGTATGCCATGGCTACTTACCAGCCTTTCCGACCTTGCGGCGGATGACTTCGCCGGCGTACTTGACACCCTTGGCCTTGTACGGGTCGGGCTTCCGCAGCTTGCGGATGTTGGCGGCGACCTCGCCGACCTTCTGCTTGTCGATGCCCTCGACCGTGAACTTGGTGGGCGACTCGACCTTGAACGAGATGCCCTCGGGCGCCTCGATCAGGATCGGGTGGCTGTAGCCAAGCTGGAACTCCAGGTCGGAGCCCTTCGCGGCGACGCGGTAACCGACACCGCTGATCTCGAGAGCCTTGACGTACCCCGTGGTCACGCCGGTGATCATGTTCGCCACCAGCGTGCGGGACAGGCCGTGCAGGGCCTTGTTCTGACGCTCGTCGTTCGGGCGGGTGACGTTCAGAACGCCGTCCTCACCCTTGACGATCTCGATCGGCGCCTTGACGGTGTGCGAGAGGGAACCCTTGGGGCCCTTCACCGCGACCGTCTGGCCGTCGATGGTGACGTCCACACCGGCGGGAACCTGGATGGGGAGCTTGCCGATTCGCGACATTGCTTTTCCTCCGTTCCCGACTACCAGACGTAGGCGAGGACTTCCCCACCTACGCCCTTCTTGCCTGCCTGCTGGCCGGTCAGGAGACCGTGCGACGTGGAGATGATCGCCACGCCCAGGCCACCGAGGACCTTCGGCAGGTTGGTGGACTTCGCGTACACGCGCAGACCGGGCTTCGAGATCCGCTTGATGCCCGCGATGGAGCGCTCACGGTTCGGCCCGAACTTCAGCTCGAGGACGAGGTTCTTGCCGACCTCGGCGTCCTCGACCTTCCAGCCGGTGATGAAACCCTCCTGCTTGAGGATCTCTGCGATGTGCGACTTGATCTTGCTGTGCGGCATCACGACGGTGTCGTGGTACGCCGAGTTAGCGTTACGCAGACGCGTGAGCATGTCTGCGATCGGGTCAGTCATGGTCATGAAGTGGCCTTCGGCCTCTCTCGCCGGGGTTTCCTGTATGCGCCATCCCTCTCCCCACTCAGTGGCGGGACGGGTGCGGTGCGGGGACCTACGGCGTAGTAAGTCGATAGGGCGGCGGACGCCCAACCCCACAAGCCTACGGCATGCGGGCAGGGCGGTCCGCCGACCTGATGCTTACCGAGAGCGTCTGGAAAACCTCAACACCCAAAGGGTGAGGGGGTTTACCAGGAGCTCTTGGTCACGCCCGGCAGCTCGCCACGGTGAGCCATCTCACGGAGGCACACGCGGCAGAGGCCGAACTTGCGGTACACGGAGTGGGGGCGACCGCAGCGCTGGCAGCGGGTGTACGCACGCACACCGAACTTGGGCTTACGGGCAGCCTTCGCGATGAGAGCCTTCTTCGCCATCTCGCTTACGCCTCCTTGAAGGGGAAGCCGAGGTGACGAAGGAGGGCACGGCCCTCGTCGTCGTTGGTCGCCGTGGTGACCACGGTGATGTCCATACCCCGGGTACGGTCGATCTTGTCCTGGTCGATCTCGTGGAACATGACCTGCTCCGTGAGACCGAAGGTGTAGTTGCCACGGCCGTCGAACTGCTTCGGCGACAGACCGCGGAAGTCACGGATACGCGGCAGCGCGAGCGACAGCGTACGGTCCAGGAACTCCCACATGCGGTCACCGCGGAGGGTGACGTGGCAGCCGATCGGCTGACCCTCACGCAGCTTGAACTGCGCGATGGACTTGCGGGCCTTCGTGACGGCCGGCTTCTGACCGGTGATCGTCGTCAGGTCGCGGATGGCACCGTCGATCAGCTTCGAGTCACGGGCGGCGTCGCCGACACCCATGTTCACGACGATCTTGACGAGGCCGGGGATCTGCATGACGTTCTCGTAGGAGAACTCCTCACGCAGCTTGCCCGCGATCTCCTCGCGGTACTTCGTCTTCAGACGCGGAGTGGTAGCCATCAGATGTCCTCACCCGTGCGCTTGGCAACGCGGATCTTGTTGCCTTCGTCGTCGAAGCGGTAACCGACGCGGGTGACGACCTTCTTGCCGTCCTTCTCCACGACCAGCTGCACGTTGCTCACGTGGACCGGGGCCTCGGTGATGACGATGCCACCGGCCTGGTTCTGCGCGGCCTTGGTGTGCTTCTTGACCCGGTTGACACCCTCGACCAGGACGCGGTTCTCGCTGGGCATGGCCGCGATGACCTTGCCCTGCTTGCCCTTGTCCTTACCGGTGATGACCTGGACCAGGTCGCCCTTCTTGATCTTCATGCTTACAGCACCTCCGGCGCGAGCGAGATGATCTTCATGAACTTCTTCTCGCGCAGCTCACGGCCGACGGGGCCGAAGATACGGGTGCCGCGAGGGTCGCCGTCGTTCTTCAGAATGACGGCGGCGTTCTCGTCGAAGCGGATGTACGAGCCGTCCTGGCGGCGGCGCTCCTTGACGGTGCGAACGATGACCGCCTTGACGACGTCACCCTTCTTCACGTTGCCACCGGGGATCGCGTCCTTGACGGTGGCGACGATGACGTCACCGATGCCCGCGTAGCGGCGACCGGAGCCACCGAGAACACGGATGCAAAGGATCTCCTTGGCACCAGTGTTGTCGGCGACACGCAGTCGCGACTCCTGCTGGATCACGTCTATCTCCTGTTTGTCTGCCGGTTCCCGGCGGGGGCCTCACACTCCGAAGAGCGGCGGCCCCCACCGAGCCTGGCGGAACGAATCCGGGGGAAACCCCCCGGACGAATTACTTGGCCTTCTCGAGGATCTCGACGATGCGCCAGCGCTTGCTCGCCGACAGCGGACGCGTCTCCATGATGAGGACGCGGTCGCCGACGCCGGCAGCGTTCTGCTCGTCGTGAGCCTTGAGCTTGTTCGTACGGCGGATGACCTTGCCGTACAGGGCGTGCTTGACGCGGTCCTCGACGGCGACGACGACGGTCTTGTCCATCTTGTCGCTGACGACCAGACCCTCACGGGTCTTGCGGAAACCGCGCTGCTCAGTGGTCTCGGTCACGTTCTTCTCGCTCATCAGGCGCTCTCCACCGTCTCGATACCGAGCTCACGCTCGTGCATCAGGGTGTAGATGCGAGCGATGTCCTTACGGACGGACTTGAGCCGGCCGTTGTTCTCCAGCTGACCCGTGGCCGCCTGGAAGCGGAGCTTGAACAGCTCCTCCTTGGCCTCGCGCAGCTTGCCAACGAGCTCCTCGTTGCCGAGCTCACGCAGCTCGGACGCCTTGGTTCCCGTCGCCATCACGACTCACCTGCCTCGCGCCGAACAATCCGGCACTTCATCGGAAGCTTGTGAGCAGCGCGGGTGAGCGCCTCACGAGCAATCTTCTCGTTCGGGTAGGACAGCTCGAACATGACCCGGCCCGGGTGCACGTTGGCGATCCACCACTCGGGAGAACCCTTACCGGAACCCATGCGGGTCTCGGCAGGCTTCTTCGTGAGCGGGCGGTCCGGGTAGATGTTGATCCAGACCTTGCCGCCACGCTTGATGTGGCGGGTCATCGCGATACGAGCCGCCTCGATCTGGCGGTTCGTCACGTAGGCGGGGGTGAGCGCCTGGATGCCGTACTCGCCGAACGAGACCTCAGTACCGCCCTTGGCCATACCGCGGCGCTTCGGGTGGTGCTGCTTGCGGTGCTTGACCCTACGAGGGATCAGCATGTCGGTCAGGCCTCCGTTCCGGTGCTCTCGGCCGGAGCGGCGGCGGGAGCCTCGGCCTTGGGGGCCTCGACACCAGCAGCCTGCTGCGGCTTGCGGCCACCACGGCCGCCGCGCTCGCCACCACGGCCACCACGGCCGGCGGGACGGTCGCCAGCGCCACCCGCGCCACGAGCCGGGCGGTTACCCGCACGGGCCGCGGCGTTCTCGGCGCGAACCTCGGCGATGTTCTTGACGTCGCCCTTGTAGATCCAGACCTTCACACCGATACGGCCGAAGGTGGTCTTGGCCTCGAAGAAGCCGTAGTCCACGTTCGCGCGCAGCGTGTGCAGCGGCACACGACCCTCGCGGTAGAACTCGGAGCGGGACATCTCGGCGCCGCCGAGGCGACCGCCACACTGGATCTTGATGCCCTTGGCGCCGGCCTTCATGGTGCCCTGCATGCTCTTGCGCATGGCACGACGGAAGGAGACGCGGGAGGAGAGCTGCTCGGCAACGGCCTGGGCAACCAGCTGAGCGTCGAGCTCGGGGTTCTTGACCTCGAGGATGTTCAGCTGGACCTGCTTGCCCGTGAGCTTCTCGAGGTCACCGCGGATGCGGTCGGCCTCGGCGCCACGGCGGCCGATGACGATGCCCGGACGAGCGGTGTGGATGTCCACACGCACGCGGTCACGGGTGCGCTCGATCTCAACCTTCGAGATGCCGGCGCGCTCCATGCCGGACGTCATCATCCGACGGATGGCGACGTCTTCCTTGACGTAGTCCTTGTACAGCTTGTCGGCGTACCAACGCGACTTGAAGTCGGTGGTGATGCCGAGCCGGAACCCGTGCGGGTTTACCTTCTGGCCCATTACCGGGAACCTTCCTTGCTGCTGACGACCACGGTGATGTGGCTGGTCCGCTTGCGGATCCGGTAGGCACGGCCCTGGGCGCGCGGACGGAACCGCTTCAGGGTCGGGCCCTCGTCCACGAACGCCTCGCTGATGAACAGCGAAGAGGCGTCCGGGTGGTTGTAGTTGTGTGCGGCGTTGGCAATGGCGCTGTCCAGCACCTTGCCGACCGGCACGCTCGCGGCCTGCGGGGCGAAACGCAGGACCGCCTGAGCCTCCGTGGCATCCATGCCACGGATAAGGTCCACCACGCGGCGGGCCTTCATGGGCGTGACGCGGATGTACCGCGCCTGGGCCCTGGCTTCCATGGTTGTCCCTTCGGTGTAAGTCATAGTCGTAACCACCCCGCCTTTAGCGGCGCTTCGACTTCCGGTCGTCCTTGACGTGGCCGCGGAAGGTGCGAGTCGGCGAGAACTCGCCGAGCTTGTGGCCGACCATCGACTCGGTGACGAACACCGGGACGTGCGTCTTGCCGTTGTGCACCGCGATGGTGTGACCCAGCATCGCCGGGATGATCATCGAGCGACGGGACCAGGTCTTGATGACGTTCTTGGTACCAGCTTCGTTCTGAGCGTCCACCTTCTTCACGAGGTGGTCGTCGACGAAGGGTCCCTTCTTGAGACTGCGCGGCATCTAAACCCGCTCCTAGCGCTTCTTGTTCGTCTTGCGGCGGCGGACGATGTACTTGCTCGAAGCCTTCTTCGGCGAGCGAGTACGACCCTCCTTCTGACCCCACGGGGAGACCGGGTGGCGACCACCACTGGTCTTGCCCTCACCACCACCGTGCGGGTGGTCAACCGGGTTCATCGCGACACCGCGGACGGTCGGGCGAACGCCCTTCCAGCGCATGCGGCCGGCCTTGCCCCAGTTGATGTTCGACTGCTCGGCGTTGCCGACCTCGCCGACCGTGGCGCGGCAGCGCGCGTCGACGAGACGGATCTCACCGGACGGCATGCGGAGGTGGGCCATGACGCCCTCCTTCGCGAGCAGCTGCACGGAGGCACCGGCGGAACGCGCGAACTTGGCGCCGCCACCGGGGCGGAGCTCGATCGCGTGGATCGTGGTACCGACCGGGATGTTGCGGAGCGCGAGGTTGTTGCCCGGCTTGATGTCGGCCGTGGGGCCGTTCTCAATCCGGTCACCCTGCTGCAGACCGCGCGGCGCGATGATGTAGCGCTTCTCGCCGTCGGCGTAGTGCAGCAGCGCGATGCGCGCGGTGCGGTTGGGGTCGTACTCGATGTGCGCGACCTTGGCCGGCACGCCGTCCTTGTCGTGACGACGGAAGTCGATCACGCGGTAGGCGCGCTTGTGGCCACCGCCCTGGTGGCGAACGGTCACACGACCGGTGTTGTTACGGCCGCCCTTGCTGTGCAGGGGGCGGACCAGCGACTTCTCCGGCGTGGACCGCGTGATCTCGACAAAGTCGGCGACGCTGGAGCCACGACGGCCCGGGGTCGTCGGCTTGTACTTGCGGATACCCATTTCTCAGTCCTCGTCCGATTCCGGACGACTAGACCTCCGTTAGGAGGCCTGGCCGCCGAAGATGTCGATACGGTTGCCCTCGGCAAGGGTCACGATGGCGCGCTTGGTGTTGGCGCGCTTGCCGAAACCGGTCTTGGTGCGCTTGCGCTTACCCTGACGGTTGATCGTGTTGACCCCGGTGACCTTGACCGAGAAGACCGCCTCGACGGCCTGCTTGATCTGGGTCTTGTTGGCGCCGGGCGCGACGATGAACGTGTACTTGTTCTCGTCCAGCAGCGCGTAGCTCTTCTCCGAGACGACCGGCTTGATCAGCAGGTCGCGCGGGTCGGTGAAGGTCTTGCTGGTAACGGTCGCCTCAGACATCAGGCCTCGTTCCCTTCGGTCTCAACGGCCTTGGGGCCAGACACGAAGGACTCGAAAGCGGCCTGGGTGAAGACCACGTCGTCAGAGACGATCACGTCGTACGTGTTCAGCTGGCCCGGCTCCAGGATGTGAACCTGGGGCAGGTTGCGGGCGGACAGCCACGCGGCCTCTTCGGAGCGGTCGACGACCAGGAGCAGGTTCTTGCGCTCCGAGATCTTGCCGAACAGCGTCTTGGCGGCCTTCGTGGAGGCGGCACCCTCGACCACGCCGGTGACGACGTGGATGCGGGAGTGACGCGCACGGTCCGAGAGGGCACCGCGCAGGGCGGCGGCCTTCATCTTCTTCGGGGTCCGCTGCGAGTAGTCACGCGGCTGCGGGCCGTGGACGACGCCACCGCCGGCGAACTGCGGAGCGCGGGTCGAACCCTGACGGGCGCGGCCGGTGCCCTTCTGGCGGTACGGCTTGCGGCCACCACCACGGACTTCGCCACGGGTCTTGGTCTTGTGCGTGCCCTGACGGGCAGCAGCCAGCTGGGCGACAACGACCTGGTGGATCAGCGGAACGCTGGTCTTCGCGTCGAAGATCTCCGCGGGGAGCTCGACGGTACCGGCCTTGTCGCCTGCCGGCGAAAGGATGTCAATGGTGCTCATTACCTCAAGCCCCCTTGGCCGCGGTACGGACCAGGACGAGGCCGCCGTTCGGACCGGGGACCGCGCCCTTGATGAGCAGCAGACCCTTCTCCGCGTCAACCGCGTGGATGGTCAGGTTCTGGGTGGTGACGCGCTCGTTACCCATGCGACCGGCCATGCGCATGCCCTTGAAGACACGCCCAGGGGTGGCACAGCCACCGATCGAACCGGGGGAGCGGTGCTTGCGCTGCACACCGTGACCGGCGCCGAGGCCCCGGAAGTTGTGCCGCTTCATGACACCGGCGAAGCCCTTGCCCTTGCTGTTGCCCGTGACGTCAACCTTGACGCCGGACTCGAACACCTCAGCAGTGATCTCCTGGCCGAGCGTGTACTCGCTGGCGTCGGAGGTGCGGAGCTCCACCAGGTGGCGGCGGGGGGTCACGTCGGCCTTGGCGAAGTGGCCCTTGAGGGGCTTGTTCACCTTGCGCGGGTCGATCTCGCCGAAGGCGATCTGGACCGACTCGTAGCCGTCGATGTCGTTCGTACGGACCTGGGTAACGACGCAGGGCCCGGCCTTGACAACGGTCACCGGGACGACACGGTTGTTCTCGTCCCAGACCTGGGTCATGCCGAGCTTCTCGCCCAGGACGCCCTTGATCTGCTTTGCCATCTTCTCGACGCCTCTCAGAGCTTGATCTCGATGTCAACGCCGGCCGGAAGGTCCAGGCGCATCAGCGAGTCAACGGTCTTGGGCGTCGGGTCGAGGATGTCGATCAGGCGCTTGTGCGTGCGCATCTCGAAGTGCTCGCGCGAGTCCTTGTACTTGTGCGGCGACTTGATGACGCAGTACACGTTCTTCTCAGTGGGCAGCGGCACCGGGCCCGCGACCGACGCACCAGTGCGCGTCACCGTCTCGACGATCTTCTTCGCCGAGGAGTCGATGACCTCGTGGTCGTAGGCCTTGAGCCGGATGCGGATCTTCTGTCCCGCCATGGCTACTCCGTAGTCCTGTCTCTGTGTGGAAACGCTCTGGCCCTCGGGAGGCTGCGGAACCGGGGTTCTGCGGCTTCTCTCCGACCCACGCGGTCGGGCGTGTCGCACTCCCTCTACAGAAAATTCCCATGCGGGAATTCCCTCATCCAAGGGGGTGCGGTCCCTGGACCGCGCATCGGGGGAGAAACACCCACCGAGTGCCTGGTGTGCACCGTGCTGACACTTCCCAGAAGATTCCCGTACGTCCGCCCCCATTGCTGCCCCGGAAGGCAGATTAAGGACGACGAGTACTGTGGGACTCGCTTCCGGTCCTCCCGGCGGGAGGCGCACAGCATCGGCACTCAGCCGAGCAACTTGAGTAGTCTGCCATACGAGACACGTACCTGGCCAATCGGGCGGAAGACAATACCCCGCCGCGCGGACACGTCAAACCGCGCCACGCGACGGGGATCCCTGGTCAGGTGCGGGATACCGTCCCGCAACCCTCCTGTTCCCGCGATTCGATGCTCTTCGAGCGGTCGTACGGGTCCACGGGGGTGCCGGAGGGCGTCGGTCCGCTGTCGACGGGGTCCGAGAAGAACGACGGGTGCAGGTAGCCGTCGAACCGGTCACAGGAGCTGTTGGCGATGTCCTCGGAGTACGCGAACGGCCACAGCCTGCCGGCGGTCACCTGCCATCCGCGCCCGTGGGCCACGTGGAACGTCGCCTCGCGCCGGACGATGGTCCGCGCGACGTCCTCGGGATTCCCGTTGACCTTCACGAAGGGGTAGACGAAGGAGTAGTCCACCTTGATGGCGGCCTGCCCCGACTGCTCCCCCGGCTCCACCCACATCCGGCCCCGGACCTTGACCACGTCGCCCACCGGCTTCAGTTCGGCCGGGTCGTAACGGCTGAACAGCCGCAGCGGGTCGTGCTCGCGACTCGGCCGCTCCAGGGACTGCGTGATCTCCTGGTGCGTCTCGGTGCTCTTCGGGTCCAGCAGCTGTATCGCCGCCGTCGGCCGCTCGCCCCGCCGCACGGCCGGGTCCAGGTTGGCCGAGACCAGGAACTGCTTCGCCATCGCCAGTCCTTCAGCGACCTTCTCCCGGGGCACCCCGCCCACGGCCTCGGCGGCGGGCACTTCGATGCCGGCGGCGCCGTCGGCCCACTGGAGGGCCGGGGAGCCGCGGAAGGGCTCCTTCAGGGTCGGCCGGTCCGGGTCCACCGGCGCCGGGGGCGCGGTCGGGCGTGCGGACTCCGCGGGCAGCGGTGGGGCGTTCCTGGCGTCCTCACGGGTCTGCGCCTTGCCCGTCACCTTGTCGATGACCAGCTCGGGCCGTACGACGATCAGCGCCAGGGCCGCGATGGCCACGATCGCGGCGGCGGCCTTCAGACGCCGTCGGCCCCGGCCGCGCCCCTCCATCTCCTGCCAGGCCGGCCCCGTACGCCACCCGGGCGGGTCGCTCGGCGCGGGCCGGCCGCGGCGCCCGAAGAGCCCCCGCCGGCCCGAGCGGGCCCGTTCCTCCTCCTCGCGCCGCAGTCGCTCGGTGACCATCCGCGCCCGCGCCGACGGCTCCCTCGGCGCCTCGGCGCTCTCCCGCGCGACCTGCTCGCCGAAGCGGGCCCATTCCTCGTCGGATATCTCCGGTCTACCGTCGTCGCCCTGCCGGCCCATGCTTCCCACCCTGAACGTTCGCTTGCGTGATCTTCCGGCAGCTTCTCACAGCGGAACGACAAAGGGCCCCTCCCCGCCGCCGAAGCGGTGGGGAGGGGCCCCTCGGTCAAACGTGGTGCCCGCTCGCGCGAGCTACCGGGTCAGAACACGAATTACTTCGTGATCTTGGTGACCTGGCCGGCGCCCACGGTACGACCACCCTCACGGATGGCGAACTTCAGGCCCTCCTCCATGGCGACCGGCTGGATCAGCTGGACGGTCATGTCGGTGTTGTCGCCCGGCATGACCATCTCGGTGCCCTCGGGGAGGGTCACGACGCCGGTCACGTCCGTGGTACGGAAGTAGAACTGCGGGCGGTAGTTGTTGAAGAACGGGGTGTGACGGCCACCCTCGTCCTTCGACAGGATGTACGCGGCGGCCTCGAACTCGGTGTGCGGCGTGACCGAACCGGGCTTGATGATGACCTGACCGCGCTCGACGTCCTCGCGCTTGATGCCACGGAGGAGCAGACCGACGTTCTCACCGGCCTGGCCCTCGTCGAGCAGCTTGCGGAACATCTCGATGCCGGTGACCGTGGTGGTGGTCTTCTCCTGCTTGATGCCGATGATGTCGACGGTCTCGTTGACCTTGAGGACACCACGCTCGATACGACCGGTGACGACGGTGCCACGACCGGTGATCGTGAAGACGTCCTCGACGGGCATGAGGAACGGCTTCTCGGTGTCACGCGGCGGGGTGGGGATCGCCTCGTCGACGGCCTTCATGAGGCCGAGGAGCTTCTCGCCCCACTCCTTGTCGCCCTCAAGCGCCTTGAGCGCGGAGACCTGGACGACCGGAAGGTCGTCGCCCGGGAAGTCGTACTCGGAGAGCAGCTCACGGACCTCGAGCTCGACGAGCTCCAGGATCTCCTCGTCGTCCACCATGTCGGCCTTGTTCAGGGCGACGACGATGTACGGAACGCCGACCTGGCGGGCCAGGAGCACGTGCTCCTTGGTCTGCGGCATCGGGCCGTCGGTGGCGGCGACCACGAGGATGGCGCCGTCCATCTGCGCGGCACCGGTGATCATGTTCTTGATGTAGTCCGCGTGACCCGGGCAGTCGACGTGGGCGTAGTGACGCGCCTCGGTCTGGTACTCGACGTGCGCGATGGAGATGGTGATACCGCGCTGGCGCTCCTCAGGAGCCTTGTCGATCTGGTCGAAGGCCGAGGCCTCGTTCAGGTCCGGGTACGCGTCGTGCAGCACCTTGGTAATGGCGGCCGTGAGGGTCGTCTTACCGTGGTCAATGTGACCGATGGTGCCGATGTTGACGTGCGGCTTAGTCCGCTCGAACTTCGCCTTCGCCACGGGGGTCCTCCTGGAGAGTGGTTCTGTACGCCTTACAGATCGGCGCCAGGTGATCTTTGCTGGAAAGCCGGTTCCCCGGGGCAAACAGGAGGGTTGCTCCTGGTGCCCCAGAGGCTCCGGTGACAAGCCTAAAGCGTGTACTCGAAAGAGTTACTCGCCCTTGGCCTTCGCGATGATCTCCTCGGCGACGTTCCGGGGAACCTCGGCGTAGGAGTCGAACTGCATCGAGTAGCTGGCGCGACCCGAGGTCTTGCTGCGGAGGTCTCCGACGTAGCCGAACATCTCCGAAAGCGGCACGAGGCCCTTGACGATCTTGGCTCCGTGACGGTCCTCCATGGCCTGGATCTGGCCACGGCGGGAGTTGATGTCACCGATGACGTCGCCCATGGACTCCTCGGGCGTGGTGACCTCGACGGCCATCATCGGCTCAAGGAGCACGGGAGAAGCCTTGCGCGCGGCCTCCTTGAAGGCCTGCGAGCCGGCGATCTTGAACGCGAGCTCGGAGGAGTCGACCTCGTGGTAGCCACCGTCGAGAAGCGTGACGCGAACGCCCGTCATCTCGTAGCCCGCCAGGATGCCGAACTGCATGGCCTCCTGCGCACCGGCGTCCACCGAAGGGATGTACTCCTTCGGCACGCGGCCACCGGTGACCTTGTTGACGAACTCGTACGCCGGACCATCGGCGTCCGTGATCGGCTCGATCGCGATCTGCACCTTGGCGAACTGACCGGTACCACCGGTCTGCTTCTTGTGGGTGTAGTCGTGACGCTCGACGGCCTTGCGGATCGTCTCGCGGTAGGCCACCTGCGGCTTGCCGACGTTGGCCTCGACCTTGAACTCGCGCTTCATGCGGTCGACCAGCACCTCAAGGTGCAGCTCGCCCATACCGCCGAGGATGGTCTGGCCGGTCTCCTCGTCCGAGTGAACGTGGAAGGAGGGGTCCTCCTCCGCGAGACGCTGGATGGCGACACCCAGCTTCTCCTGGTCACCCTTGGACTTGGGCTCGATGGCGACCTGGATGACCGGAGCCGGGAAGTCCATGGACTCCAGGATCACGGGCTGCTTGTCGTCACACAGCGTCTCACCGGTGGTGGTCTGCTTCAGGCCCATCACGGCGACGATGTCGCCGGCGCCCACCGAGTCGATCTCCTCACGCTTGTTCGCGTGCATGCGGTAGATCTTGCCGATGCGCTCCTTCTTGCCCTTGACGGAGTTCAGCACCGCGGTGCCGGCCTCCAGGCGGCCCGAGTAAACCCGGACGAAGGTGAGCTTACCGAGGTGCGGGTCGCTCATGATCTTGAACGCGAGCGCGGCGAGGGGCTCCTCGTCGGACGGCTTGCGCTTCACGACGACCTCGGCGTCACGGACGTCGTGGCCCTCGATGGCCTCGATGTCCAGCGGCGACGGGAGGTAGCGCACGACGGCGTCGAGCAGGGGCTGAACACCCTTGTTCTTGAACGCCGTACCGCAGAACACCGCGGTGATCGTGGGCTCGCCCTTGCCCTTGCCGGAGCCGAGGATGATGCGACGCACGGCCGCGTGCAGCTGCTCCTCGGACGGCTCTTCGCCGCCCAGGTACAGCTCCATGATCTCGTCGTCGTTCTCGGCGACGGTCTCGACCAGCTTGGCGCGCCACTCTTCGGCGAGCTCGGTGTGCGTGGCGGGGATGTCGACGATGTCGTACATCTCGCCCTTGGTCGCCTCGGCGGACCAGACGAACGCCTTCATCGTGACGAGGTCGACGACACCCTGGAAGTCGGCCTCGGCACCGATGGGCAGCTGCATCACGATCGGAACCGCACCGAGGCGGTCCTTGATCATGTCGACGCAGCGCATGAACTCGGCGCCGGTCCGGTCGAGCTTGTTGACGAAGCAGATACGCGGCACGCCGTAGCGGTCCGCCTGACGCCAAACGGTCTCGGACTGCGGCTCCACACCGGCGACACCGTCGAACACGGTGACGGCACCGTCGAGGACGCGGAGCGAACGCTCCACCTCGACCGTGAAGTCAACGTGACCCGGGGTGTCGATGATGTTGATGGTGTGGTCGACGTCCTCGAGCGGCCAGTGGCAGGTCGTCGCGGCGGACGTGATCGTGATGCCGCGCTCCTGCTCCTGCTCCATCCAGTCCATCGTGGCAGCGCCGTCGTGGACTTCACCGATCTTGTAAGACACACCGGTGTAGAACAGGATGCGCTCGGTGGTGGTCGTCTTGCCCGCGTCGATGTGAGCCATGATGCCGATGTTGCGCACCTTGGCCAGGTCAAGCGAAGTGGTAGCCATATCGGCTCAGTCTTCTCTCGGTCTCGATGTGGGTTGGGACTACCAGCGGTAGTGCGCGAAGGCCTTGTTGGACTCGGCCATCTTGTGCGTGTCCTCACGCTTCTTGACAGCAGCGCCAAGACCGTTGGAGGCGTCGAGCAGCTCGTTCATGAGGCGCTCGGTCATGGTCTTCTCACGACGGGCGCGGGAGTAACCCACGAGCCAGCGGAGCGCCAGGGTCGACTGGCGACCCGGCTTGACCTCGACGGGAACCTGGTAGGTCGCGCCACCGACACGGCGGGACTTGACCTCGAGCGACGGCTTGACGTTCTCCAGCGCGCGCTTCAGCGTGATGACCGGGTCGTTGCCGGTCTTCTCGCGGAGGCCTTCCATGGCGCCGTAGACGATGCGCTCGGCGGTGGAGCGCTTGCCGTTCAGGAGGATCTTGTTGATGAGCGAGGTCACCAGAGGAGATGCGTAGACCGGGTCGATGATGACCGGGCGCTTCGGGGCGGGGCCCTTACGAGGCATTCTTACTTCTCCTTCTTGGCGCCGTAGCGGCTGCGGGCCTGCTTGCGGTTCTTGACAGCCTGGGTGTCAAGCGCACCGCGGATGATCTTGTAACGAACACCCGGCAGGTCCTTCACACGGCCACCACGCACGAGCACGATCGAGTGCTCCTGCAGGTTGTGTCCCTCACCCGGAATGTAAGCGGTGACCTCGATGCCGGAGGTCAGACGCACACGCGCGACCTTACGGAGCGCCGAGTTCGGCTTCTTCGGGGTGGTCGTGAACACACGCGTGCAGACACCACGACGCTGGGGCGAAGCCTCAAGCGCGGGGGTCTTTGTCTTCTCGACCTTGTCCTGCCGGCCCTTACGGACCAGCTGCTGGATCGTAGGCACTACTTCTCCGGTTTCTGTGTGCCGTGTAGTGAAGCTAACCTGGAACTTTGCCGACCCACGCGGTCGGGTGTGTCGGATCCGGCGACCCTCCCCGCAAGCGCGGAAGAACGCGTGGATCGCGGTGGCCGATACGACTCGCGTGCGGTTGATGGACACGCACGGGAGCCCAGGCACACCCCAGGCACAAGGTCTGAGCGTACCCATCGCATCCACTGCGGTCAAAACATAAGCGGCACGGCGCCCCTCGCCACGGCACCACAGCTCAGGCGCCACATGGGCGAGACGGCCGCATGCCGGGCCGGCCGCGCGATCGTCACCCGGGCGTGGTAGAGCGGACGGCCCCGGCTCGCGCCGGCCCCCACCGCCTACACTGCCAGCGAATCGCAGCGGGTCAGTCCAAACACGTACGAGTGCCAGGAGCGGGACATTGGGGACGGTCACCTCGGAGCCGAAGACGGCGGACATCTCGCCTCCCGACGGCGGCCGGGCCCCCTCGGCGCGCGGCCGCGCGGGACTCGTCCGCCTCTACGGGCCCCTGCTGGCCTTCCTCGTCACCTCGGGCGCCTTCTGCGCGGCCTGGGTGGCGCGCGGCAGTTTCCCGTTCGGGAACACCGGCCGGGCCATCAACGACCAGGCCAATCAATACGTGCCCTTCCACCGCGCCCTGTGGGACCTGGTGCACGGCCAGGCCGCCGGTGACCTGCTGTTCAGCTGGCGGGGCGGCTTCGGCCAGCAGTTCCTGTCCGACTACCACACCTACCTCGGCAACCCGTTCTCGTGGCTCGCGGTGCTGGTGCCGCGGGCGCACGTGGACCTGGCCGTCTTCGCGATCACCCCGATCACCATGGGCACGGCCGCCGCGCTGATGGCCGTGTACCTGGGCAAGCTGAAGCCGGGACCGTGGTGGCAGCGGGGGGTGCTCGGGGCGACGTACGGGCTGTGCGGGTGGGCGCTGAGCGACGCCTCGTACATCCCGATGTGGCTGTGGGGGCTGGTGGCGCTGCCGCTGCTGGGCATCGCCGTCGAGTGGTGCCTTGAGGAACGGCGGTGGCCGGGGGTCGCGCTGTTCGTGGCGCTCGCCTGGTTCGGGAACTTCTACACCGCGATGATGGCCACGATGGCCGCCTGCGTGCTCCTCGGCATCCGGCTGATCACCCTCGACCTGACCGGCCCGCAGCGGCTGCGGGCGCTGTGGCGGGCCGCCTCCGCCGCTGCCGTCGGCATCCTGCTCACGCTGCCGCTGCTGCTGCCGTCGTTCCTGTCCAGCGGGGCCGCGCAGCCCACCAAGGCCGGGGCCTTCGACCCGGTCCGGATCGAGGTCTTCCTGTCGGGGATGCTCCCGGCGACGCACCTGTGGGGCGGCCGGCCGCGCCTGTACGTCGCCTCGCTCGGCCTGATCCTGGCCGGCTGCTTCCTCTTCAACACGGCCGTCGCGCGCCGGACCCGGCTGGTGTGGGCGGCGGCGGTGCTGTTGGTGGCGGGGTCGTTCCAGTTCCCGCCGACGCAGTACGTGTGGCACGGGCTGGCGGTGCCGAACGGAAATCCGTACCGCGAGGCCTTCGTCTTCAGCGGCCTGGTCGTCATCGTGGCCTGGCTGGCGCTGGCCCACCGGCCGCGCCCGCTCCACCTGGCGCTGTCGGCCGCGCTGCTGGTGGTGGCCACCTTCGTACTCCGGCACACCGACGACTTCGGCGGCTGGACCTGGCCAGCCGTGCTGGGCGGGGGCGCCGTGTCGCTGGCCGCGCTGGTGCTGCTCGCGCTGGGCGAGAAGCGGCGCGCGTTGATTCCCGTGGCGGCCGTGCTGATGGTGGGCGTGGTGTTCGCGGAGTCGACCGTCGCCGCGGCCAACGCGGACGCCCGGCGGGCGCGCGAGCGCTGGGCGAAGCCGACGGCCACGTCCAACCAGTCGATCACCCGCCACTTCGAGGCGGTCCGGGAGGTGGACGGCTGGCCCGCGTACCGGACGGACTCGGGCGCGCCGCAGACCTCGTACAACGACGCCCTCGCCCTGCGGGCGGAGGGGCCGCAGTACTACAGCAGCTACCTGCCGGAGGTCACGTACCGGGCGCTGGAGCCGCTGGGCTACGGCTACAAGAACGACGGTCGGACCTTCTTCGGGGCCGACAACCCGGTGCTCGACGCGATCTTCTCGATCGGCGCGCGGGTCCGCCCGGGGGCGGAGCCGAACACCTGGACGGGTGCGAAGTTCGCGGCTCCGCCGCTGGTCACCGTCCGGTCGGGGGCCGCGTTCTCCTCCCCGAACCCGGCGGACAGCGTCTACGCCCGGCAGGAGAACGTGCTGGGGGCGAAGGTCTACGAGGTCCCGGCCGTCACCGCCGGCGGCACGCCGGGCGCGCAGACGTACGCCGCCCGGTGCACGCCGGGCTCCGAGGCCTTCTGGTACTCCCCCGAGCTGTACGGGACCCTGCGCTCCGGCTCCGCGCGGCGGGCGCTGGAGGACCGGATGAGCGGCGTACTCCCGCTGGGCCCGGTTGCGGCGTCGGGCCTCGTCGAGGTCACCGTCGACACCCGGACCGAGGGGGCCACGGCGGGGGCGCACCCGATCGGCTGCCTGGACCGGGCGGCGCTCGACGCGCGGGTGCGGGCGCTGACCTCGTCCGGCGCCACCTCCGTCGAGGCGGGCGGGCACACCATCGAAGCCACGCTGCCGAAGGGCACCACGGGGACCGCCGTCTTCGCGATGACGGCGGTCGAGGGGTGGCGGTGCTCGGCTCCGCTGAAGCCGTTCCACGGGCTGGTCGCCGTCGAGGTGGCGGCGGGCACCGACCGGGTCTCGTGCTCGTTCACCCCGAAGGGCCTCGCCCCGGGGCTCGGGGCGGCGGGCCTGGCGCTGCTGGCACTGGTGGCGGTGCCGGTGGTGGTTCGCCGGCGGCGACGCTCCTGATCCGCGGGCCCGTTCAGCGGCCTGGTTCAGCGGGCGGCCCGCTCCTCCAGCCGGGCGATGCGGGCGCGGGCGGCGTCGAGGTGCGAGGTGTCGGCCCCGCTGGGCGCGGCGAGCACCCAGAGCGCGACGAGGTCGCGGCCCATGGCGATGGCCTCGGCGGGGTCGGTCACCTTCGCCCAGGCGGCGGCCGCGTTGTGGACGCTCTGCAGGGCCAGTGGGTCCTGCCGGCCGGAGCGGATGCGGGCGATCTCCAGGGAGTTGTGGAAGGAGCGGCGGGCGTCGCCGGCGACGAAGGCGACGTATGCGTTGAGCTCGCGCAGCCGCAGCACGCCCGGGTCCTCCCAGCCGAGGCTCTCGGCGGCGGCGGCCTCACTCTCCCGGGCATGCCCGGCGGCCCACTCGATCCACCCACGCCGGATGGCGTCGTTGATGCGGGCGATGGGCCCTTCGACGAGATCGGGCCCGGGGGCCGCCTGCGGCGGCACCGACGGCGCGAGCACGGGTCCGGGCACGGGTCCGGGGGCCGGCGCGGTCGGCAGCGGCGGAACCGGGGCGGGCGCGGGCAGGGGCGGCACGGACCCCGGCCCGGGAGTCGCCACCGGCACGGGCGCGGGAGTCGCCACGGGCCCCGGCCCGGGGTTCACCACCGGCACGGGTGCGGGAGTCGCCACGGGCCCCGGCCCGGGGTTCACCACCGGCGCCGGTGCGGGAGTCGGTACGGGCACCGGTGCGGGAGTCGGTACGGGCACCGGCCCGGGGTTCGCCACCGGCGCCGGCGCGGGAGTCGGTACGGGCACCGGCGCGGGAGTCGGTA
The DNA here is from genome assembly GCF_023515955.1 of Streptomyces sp. RerS4. Taxonomy (GTDB): domain Bacteria; phylum Actinomycetota; class Actinomycetes; order Streptomycetales; family Streptomycetaceae; genus Streptomyces. The sequence goes on along the minus strand of NZ_CP097322.1, from coordinate 4,294,407 downwards.
CGGGCACGGGCGCGGGAGTCGCCACGGGCGCCGGCGCGGGCTCGGGCTCGGATTCCGGCTCCGGCCCGCGCTCCGGAACGGGCTCCGAGGCGGGCTGAGGGGCGGGGGCTGCGGGCGGCTCCTCCGCCACGGGCACCACGGGCGGCTCAGGCGCCTCGGGCGTCTCGGCCACGACGGACGCCTCGGGCACCGCCGGCGCGGCGGGCGCAACAGGTGCCGCCGGCACGACGGGTGCCACAGGCACAGCGGGCACAACCGATGCCGCCGGCACCACAGGCGCCACGGGTGCGGCGGGCACAACCGGTGCTTCGGGCATCACAGGCGCCATGGGCGCGGCGGGCACAACCGATGCCACAGGCGCGGTGGGTGCCACGGGCGCGGTGGGCGCAACCGGTGCCGCCGGCACCGCGGGTGCCACCGGTACCGACGAAACGCCCGGCAAGGGCATCGGCGCGGCCGTGAACCGGCTGGAGCCGTCCGCCAGTACCTGGATCGGCACGACGGAGGCGATGCGCTCGTCCCGCACGGTCGCGTGGACCGGCGCTCCAGTGGACAGCACCTGGCGGTGGAGGTAGTCGAGCACCGCGTCCTGCACCGGTTCCCCCACGCCCGCGACGACCGGCCGGCCGGCCACTTCGGCGTAGCCGTCGGCGGTGACCCGTACCTCCACGTGGACCGGCTCGACCGGTCCGGGCTGCGGCGCCGGCGCCGGCTCCGGCTTCCGGCCTCGTCGACTGAAAAGGGACATGCGTTCCTCGGCTCTGCTCAGCGTGCGGTGGTGGAAGGGGACGGGGAAGAGGACGCGGACGCGGACGCGGACGCGGACGGTGCGGCGCTCGGCGGGATCGCGGCCGGGGTGACCATGACTCCCGCGACCTTCCACGTTCCCGGACCGGTCATGGTCAGCTCCACGAAGGCGGTCAACTGCGGCCCGGTGCCCGTCCAGCCGTCGCGGCCGTGGGCCTTGCCGTCGACGAGGAAGGTGCGGAAGGAGGAGGTCGGCGTGTCGCCCGGCCCCTGGTCGTCCTCGTCCGCGGTGATCTCCACCGTGGTCCACGCCTTGTGCTCCGCCCAGGTCGCCCACGCGGCGCCGCTGCCGGCGCCCGGCCGGTAGGAGCGTTCGACTTCCGCCTGCTTGTCCGTGAGGTAGCCGAGGGCGCGCAGGTTGGCGTCCTGCGGACCGGTGTCGTACGCCGTGTCGTAGCTGTAGGCCGTCATCAGCCAGGCGCGGGCGACGGCGCTCGGGTCGGCGGGATCCGGCGAGGGCACGGGCTTCACCTTCGCCTGCCCGTCGAGCGGCTTGCCGGCCGGCAGCGGGGCCTTGATCGGGAACGTCTCGGACACGGACGGCACCGGCGCCGGCCCGGCGCCCTTGTCGTCCCTCAGGTCCTTCAACCCGCACCCCGTCAGGAGCACGACGCAGACGGCCGTCGTCAGCGCCGCGCCGAGGGCCTTGCGTACGGCGGCCATCACTTGCCTATCCAGGGGGCGGGGTTCACGTAACTGCCGTCCTTTTGGACCTCGAAGTGGAGGTGGGCGCCGGTGGAATAGCCCGTCGAGCCGACACTTCCGACCACGGTTCCCACGCCGACCTGCTGTCCGACGCCCACGTTCAGGGCCGACATGTGGTTGTAGGTGGTCGAGATCTGCGAGCCGCCGATGGAGCCGTGCGAGATGATGACGCGGTTTCCGTAGGCGGCGTTCCATCCCGCGAAGGTGACGGTGCCCTCCTTGGCCGCGAGGACCGGATTGCCGGCGGGGACGCCGAAGTCCATGCCGGTGTGCAGCTTGTGGACGCCCGTCACGGGGTGCACGCGCATGCCGTACGGCGAGGTCACCGGGAAGTTCCCGCGCAGCGGGAAGGCCATCTGCTGCCCGGCGGGGATGGTGCCGCCGCCGGGGTCGGAGGCGATCGCGGTGTACTTGGCCATGGCGTTCTTGATGGCGACGACGTAGCCCTGGGTCTCGCGGTACGGGGGTATGCCGCCGTACTTCTCCACGGCGCCCGGTCCCGCGTTGTATGCGGCCAACGTCAGGTCGAGGGTCGGGCCGCTGGCTATGCCGCGGGCCTTGTAGCGCTCGACGTCCCGGGCGAGGGCGCAGTCGTAGCGGCCCTGGGCCATGATGGCATCGCCCGGGTCGAAGGGGTCTATTCGCCCGTTCCCGTCGTCGTCACGGCCCCAACCGGCCCAGGTCCCGGGCATGAACTGGGACAGACCCTGCGCGCCCACGGGCGACGTACGCCCGTTGATCCAGCCGGACTCGGCCTCGATCTGCGCGGCGATGACCGGCGGGGTGATCTGCGGACACATCGAGCCGGCCTTCAGGACCCACGGAAGGTACTCCTTGGGCACGTGCTTCGGATTGAGCGCACCGCCCGCTCCGGCGAGCCCCCCGTCCGCCGCGCCACCACCGCTGACGCCCACGAACAGCACGAACGGCATCATGACGGCCGCGACTCCGGCGCCCACCACCCACATGGCGGCGCCGCCCCCCTCTTTCGACATCACTCCCCCGTCGACATGTTCCAATGCCGGTGCCGGTGTGAGTCTCCTGGGGAACTCCCGGCAGCACGGTCACGAGACTGTCACAAACAATCACCAGAGATTCGCACTAAGTTGTCGATGCTGGACGCTACGCGAGACCGCCGACATGCGTCGACACGGGGGGAGATGAAGTCATGGATCAGAAAACGCCTGATGGCCCGGAGATCTGGATCCGGGGTCCGGTCGGCGGCGGCGCCGCACCGGCGGACATCTCCATCGCACCTCCACAACCCTTTGCGGACCAGGGACTTCCGGTTTCCGCGCCCCCTCCGGGGACGACCGCCTTCAGCTGGATGAACGCCCACGGTGGCGCCGGGGCGAGCACGCTGGCCACGGTCTTCGGCGGTTACGACTGCGGTGCGCAGTGGCCGGACACCGCGGCCGGAGCGTCCGGAAAAGTCCTTTTGGTGGCCCGTACGCACGCTTCGGGTCTCCAGGCGGTGTCACGGGTACTGGATATGATCCGACGAGATGAGCAGCCATCAGGAGTGACCCTCCAGGCCGTGGTTCTCGTGGCGGACGCCCCTGGCCGTCTGCCCCCTGAGCTGGCCAAACGCATCAAGGTGATCAGCTCGGTCGCCACGATCCACCGGGTCCCCTGGATGCCGAACTGGCGCATGGGCGACCTGTCCGGTCCGGCGCCCCGGGAAGCTTCAGCGCTGTCCAAACTGATCAACAGTCAGTGAGACCCGTAGAGAGGGGCCGTGCAATGGAATGGATGCTGGCCGTGGGCGCCGACGTCACCGGACCCCTCGACCGCGTGCTGGGCTGGATGGCCTGGTTCGTGTCCGCCGCCGCGATCCTGGGCGTCCTGATCATCGGATCCCGGATGGCGATCGCGCTGCGTTCGGGCAACGGGGACGAGCACCTCACCCAGCTGGCCACGGTCCTCGGCGCGTGCATCATCGGTGCCACCGCCGGGCCGATCGTCGCTTTCCTGCTCTCGGGCTGAAGCCGGCCCGAGCCGACGGTATATGTTCCGGACCTGTCACGAGCCGGACTCATCCGATCGCCTCGCCGGCGATCCCTGCCATGATGCCGTCGGCAAATGAATCTCAATACCGTAGTTCTTTCGGCGATTTGGCCGATGAAGACATTTTCAGGGGGAATTGCCATGCTCAGCAAGGTCCGTGACGCTGCCGTCATCCTCGCGGCCGACGTCCCGAAGCCCGGGATGAACGCCCCGCCGGAGCTCACCAGCAAGGTGAACAACGTCCTCGGCATCGTCGCGTGGGCGGGTACGGCGGCCGGCGTGGCGGGCGTCCTCATCACCGGCGCCATGATGGCGATATCGATGCGTCGCGGTGAGGGCTCCGAGCACATGGGCCGTCTCGGCATGGTCCTGGGCGGCTGTGTCCTCGTCGCCACGGCCGGCCCCCTCGTGTCCTTCGTCTTCAACTGACCCGGGGGGCTGACCGATGGCTTCCCGAGGATCCCGCGGCAGCAGCGGCGAGTGGGACAAGCCGTTCTGGCTGCAGCGCGGCTGGCAGATCTCGGCGGCGTTCCTGCTGGCGATGGTGCTGATCGGTGGCTACGTCGCACTGATCGGGGACGACGACACCGAAAACAACGCCGGCACGCCGCAGAGCCCGGCCAAGACGTCGGCGCCCGCGAACGCACCGTCGAGCCCGCCCGCATCGGGCACCACGGAGGGACGCCCGGCCGGCTGCAGCACGGACGACCGCGACCAGGCCGTGCCGTCCCAGAGCCCGGCCGACCTCAAGTGGAAGGTGTACCAGACGGACCTCCTTCCGGTATCACCATCCGCGGGCCCGCTGAAGTTCGACGGAGCGGTCTGGTCCTGCTACGCCCGCACCCCACTGGGGGCCACTCTGGCCATGCAGGCCATCTCGGCCAAGATGGGCGGCGCCGACTGGAAGACGGTCAGCGAGAAGCAGATGGCCAAGGGGCCGGGCAGGGACCAGTTCGTCGCTGCCCGCGCCAAGGAAGCCACCTCGCAGCGGACGGGAGCACCGGGCAGCCGGGGCAGCTACGTCGGCTTCCGGGTGCTGACCTTCAGCAAGGACCAGGCCACGGGAATGATCCTCATGCGCCTGGCAGACGGCACCTACGGCGTCGCGACCATGTCCACGGTCTGGGAGGACGGCGACTGGAAGCTGCGCCCCACGCTGGACGGCTCGGTGACAGAGGGTCTGACGGCCGTCGGCGGGCCCGACGGGTTCATTCTCTGGGGGAGCGGCAATGCCTCTTAGCGACCTCGACCTTCCGAGCCCCGGTGACATAGTCGACGGGGTCAAAAAGTGCGCCGGCGACCCCATGGGGTGCCTCGGTGAAGGAGTCAAGAAGGTCGGCGGCGCCGTCGCCGACGGCGCCGTCGGGGCCTTCGCCCAGGCGATCGGCAAGGCCGTCGAGGAGATCCTCAAGAGCCTCAACGGCGTATGGCTCTCGGTCGGCAGCGGCTCCAACCTGGACCCCGCGGACGGCACCGGACTCAAGGCCATCATGGCCGAGACCAACTGGCTCGTCGGCTACATCGCCGTCGCCTGCGTGCTCCTCGCCGCGTTCCGCATGGCCTACGAGCGCAAGGGCCAGTCCATGCAGCAGGCGTTCATGGGCATGTGGAAGGTCATCCTCGTCAGTGCCATGGCCCCGGTCATCGCCCAGGCCCTCTACGCCGCCTCCGACGCGTACGCCAAGGAGATCTACGCGAAGGCCGACCTCGGCAAGACCGCCGAGCAGCTGACCGGCACGATCATGATGACCAGTCCGGGGATCATCATCATCTTCGGCATCCTCATCATGCTGTCCAGCTTCATCCAGATCATCCTGATGTACATCAGGCTGGGCGTGCTGATCATGCTGATCGGCACCCTCCCCCTGGCCGCGGCCTCGTCGATGACCGGCTGGGGCGAAGGCTGGTGGAAGAAGCACATCGGCTGGATCACCGCCTGGCTGCTCTACAAACCGGCCGCGGCGTTGATCATCTACTCCGCGGCGTCGATGACCAAGGGCAAGGCGAACCTGGACAGCGTCATCGCCGGCATGGGTCTGCTGATCCTCTCGGTCTTCGCCCTGCCCGCGCTGCTCAAGCTGGTCGTCCCCGCGACGGCCGCGCTCGGCGGTACCTCGGGCGGGACCGTCGCCCTGAACTTCGCCAACAGCATCGCCAGCGGCGCCATCAGCATCGCGAGCGGCGGGGGCGGCGGCGGTGGCGGTGGCGGCGGTGGCGGTGGCGGTGGCGGTGGCGGCAAGGGCCCCGAGGGCTCCCCGTCGGCCGGCGCCGGATCCTCCGCCGGAGGCGGTGCGGGCGGCGGAGCCGCCGGTGGCGCGGCGGGCGGCGCAGCCGCGGCGGCGGGCCCCGCGATGATCGCCGTCCAGGCCGCCGCGGTGGTCGCCCAGGCAGGCCTGAACGCGGCCAACGAAGTCGCCGGCTCGCTGGACGACAACGACGGTATGAAGGGCCACAACCAGTAAGACCTGCCGGGTCGGTCGGGGTGCGCGCGGACGCGCACCCCCCGACCGTCGGCAGCAGGCCGCTCGAAAGGAACCACCCATGCCCGAGAAGCCCTCCCTGCGCGCCTACCTCCAGCGCTACGCCACCGGCGAGATCCCCCGCGAGGAGATGCTCGCCACCGTCGCCGCCTGGGACTTCGAGGACGAGATCCGCGACGAGCTCGTGATCGAGCCCATCCGCCAGGACAACACCTTCGAGATCGTCTACACCGCCGTGGTCCTGGGCCAGATCACCGAGGAAGACGTCCAGGAGATCGAACGGCAGATGGACGCACATGGCTGACTTCTCCGGGACCACCGCGCTGACGGGCGAGTACGCCCAGCTCTACGCGGCCTTGCAGGAACGCATGAAGCGCGGCGGCGACCTCTCGCCGGGGCCGACGGACACCACCGCCGTGTTCCGGCAGGGAAACCGCTGGGACCCCGCTCGGCGGGCCATGCACAACGAGATCGTCGAGGCCTTCAAGGCCAAGTACGCCGACCATCCCCGTGGCGGCCGCGCCGTCCTGATGACGGCGGGCGCCCCCGGCGTCGGCAAGGGCAGTACGCAGGCCAAGCTCGAACTGTGGCAGGCCGAGAACTCCGAACTCGGCCGCCAACTCTCCTCGGTGCACGGTCTCGACATCAAGGACTACGTCGTCCTGAACCCGGACGACTTCAAGGAGGACCTGTTCAAGGCCGGCGGCCTGCCCCGCCTGAGCCCTGAGGACGTGAAGCTGCCCTACGGGCGCGAACTCACCCCCGCGGAGATGTCGGGCCTCCTCCACAACGAGGCGACCGTCCTCCGTGACCGGTGCGAAGCGTGGGCGCTCCAGCAGGGGTACAACGTCCTCTACGACGCCACCCTCGCCAACGAACCGGCGGCCGCACGGCTCCTGGAGAGCCTGCGCGACGAAAGCAAGTACGAGCAGCGCGTGATCCTCTCCGTCGAGGTGCCCCGCGACGTGTCCGTGGCGCAGAACGCGGGTCGCTGGTACAAGGGGCGCGTCGAGTTCGAGCGGGGCGACAACGCGTACGGCGGGCGGATGTCCCCCGAGGGGATGATCCATTCCCTGTACGGCAAGTCCACCACCGGCCGGGGGCACTCCATCAGTCGGGAGAACGCCCAGCACCTCGCCGAAGCGGGCCTCGCCACCGGGCTGATCACCACCGACCGCGGCGCCTTCCCGCAGGCCACGTCCCAGACGCAGGCCCCCGTCTTCCAGCGCGAGGACACCCGCATCACCATCGCCGCCGCGGGGCGCCTCCGCTCCCCCGGGGCCGGCGTCGCCACCACACCCCCGGCCCAGGCCCCCGCCCCGCAGGTCCCGCGCCAGACCCCGCCGGCCCCCGGCCGCGCCCGTTGACCCGTAAGGAACACCGATGACCGAGAAGCCTTCTCTGCGCGCGTACCTTCAGCGCTACGCGCAAGGCGGCATCCCCCGCGAGGAAATGCTCGACACCGTCGCCGCCTGGGACTTCGAAGAGGACGACTGGGACCCGGAGCACATCGAGCCCACGCACCAGGACAACACGTTCAAGGTGCTCTCCGGTGCCGCATTGCTCGGGGACATCACCGACGACGACTACGACGAGATCCACCGTCGGCGTCGGATGCGGTCGGCATGAACGACCCGTACCGGCACCTGTACCAGGTGCTCCAGACGCGTATGGGTCCCAACGGCGATCTGTCGCCGGGAAGCCGGCACGCCACCTCCGTCGTCCATACGAACAACCACCAGTGGACCCGTGAGCGGCGCCAACTGCACCGTGCCGTCCTGGAGCAGTTCAAGGCGAAGTACGGTGACCGTCCTCGCGACGGGCGGGCCGTCCTGCTGACGGCGGGTGCCCCGGGCGTGGGCAAGGGGACGGCGCAGACCAACCTCGACGAGTGGCAGCGTCAGGACTCCGAGCTCGGCCGCGCCCTGGCCGACGCCCACGGGGTGGACCTCAAGCACTACGTCCCCCTGGACCCGGACGAGTTCAAGGTCGCCATCTTCCAGCACGGCGGGCTGCCCACCCTGGGCGCCGAGCAAATGGTCCTCCCCTTCGGTCGTGAGCTCTCGCCCTCCGAGATGGCCTCCCTCATCCACGAGGAATCCGCCTACCTCCAGGACAACTTCGAGGTCTGGGCACGTGGGCAGGGATACAACCTGCTCTACGACGCCACCCTCAAGAACCTGGACAAGAACGTCGTCCTGCTGGACGAACTCGGCAAGGGTGGCTACGGGCAGCGCGTCATCCTCTCCGTCGAGGTTCCCCTGGAACAGTGCCTCGCCCAGAACGCCGACCGGTGGATGAACGGCCGCATGAAGTACGAGCTGGGCAAGGAGGCCTACGGCGGCCGCATGGCCCCCGAGGCCATGATCAAGAACCTCTACGCCCAGAGCAGCACCGGCCGAGGCGTCTCGATCGGCCGGGAGAACGCCGAGAAGCTCCACGAGAAGGGTCTCGCCACCGCGCTCATCACCACCGACCGCGGCGCCTTCACCCAGGCAGCGACGAACACCCAGACCAAAGCCGCCACCTTCCAGCAGGGCGACACCCGCCTCAGCATCGCCGCCGCCGGGCGGCTGCGTTCCGGCACGGCGTCGCAGGCCGGTGCCACGACGCCCGCGCAGACCACCACCACCCCCAAGCTCCCGCGCCAACAGCCTCCGGCCCCCGGCCGGGGGCGCTGAGCTCGACCCAACCCCGAAAGGAAATCCATGGCCACCGAATCCATGGCGCGGCCCACCTACGGCAACTGGCGGCGGCCGCGCCGGCCCGGCCTCGGGCCGCTCGGGCTGCTCGGGACCGTCGTCGCGTTCGGCGGGCTCGTGGTCGTGCTGCTCGCCTCCCTGGTCTCGCTCGGCGCCGCCATCGGGGTCCTCATACCGCTCGCGGTGCTCGTCGGGCCGCTCGCGCTGCGCACCGCCGACGGGCGGAACGTCTACCAGATGGTGGCCGTGCGCATCGGCTGGATGAAGCGCAAGGCCAACGGTTCGCACACGTACGTCTCCGGCCCGCTCTCCCGCCGCCCCGGCGGGCACTTCTCGCCGCCCGGGATGCTCGCCCGCGTGAAGATGCTGGAGGGCAACGACGCGTACGGGCGCCCCTTCGGCGTCCTGCACCACCCCGGCCGCAACCTGTTCACCATCGTGCTGTCCTGTGAGCCGGACGGCGGCTCCCTCGTGGACCCGCAGCAGGTGGACATCTGGGTGGCGTCCTGGGGCGACTGGCTCGCCCGTCTGTCCCACGAGCCGGGCCTGCGCGGGGCGCAGGTCGTCGTGGAGACGGCCCCCGACACCGGTACGCGGCTCGCCGCCGAGGTGCTGCCGCGCATCGTGCCCGACGCGCCGGCGGCGGCCCGCGCGGTGATGGAGGAGGTCGTGGCGCGGTACCCGTCGGCGTCCTCCGAGATGCACACGTACATCGCTCTCACCTACGGGGCCGTGCCCGGCCCGCGCCGCAAGCCCGAGGACGTCATCACCGACCTGTCGATGCGTCTGCCGTCGCTGTTGTCCGGCCTGGTCGCCGCGGGTGGCGGCTCGGCGTCGCCGCTGTCGGCGGAGCAGATCTCGGAGATCGTCCGCGTCGCGTACGACCCGGCGATCGCCCCGGACGTCCTCAACGTCCGTGCCGAGCACGGGGTGACCGGCCTGCAGTGGCACGACGCGGGCCCGGCCGTCGCGGTGGAGACCGTCGACGGGTACAAGCACGACTCCGGGGTCTCGCGGACCTGGATGCTGACGCTGGCCCCGCGGGGCACCGTACGCTCCAGCGTGCTGCGCGGGCTGCTGGAGCCGGCGCAGGGCACGCGCCGCAAGCGCGTGAGCCTCGTCTACCGGCCCATCGACCCGGCGACGTCCGCCCGCATCGTGGAGGCCGACCGCCGTTCCGCGCACTTCATGGCCGGCTCCCAGCGCGGTCTGGTGCAGGCGCGTGCCGCGTCCGAGATGCGGGCCGCCGAGCAGACGGCCGCCGAGGAGGCGTCCGGCGCGGGCCTCGTCGAGTTCTCGATGATGGTCACGGTCACCGTCGCCGACGAGGAGCAGTTGGCGGACGCGTCGATCACCGTACGCAACCTCCAGGCGTCCTCCCGCATCCTGATGCGCCCCGCCGACCGCATGCAGGCGGCCGCGTTCACGTGCACCCTCCCCGTCGGCCTCCTGCCGTGGGAGCACACCCTCATCCCGTACCAGCTCAGGGAGACGCTGTGAGCAAGAAGCAGCCGCAGGCGCCCCGGCCGCCGCGGATACCGGTGGCGCCGTCGCGGGGGTGGCCCGGCCCGGGAGGCGGGCAGGTCGCGCACATGGACCCGCCGTCGATGTGGCGGGCCACGACCGTGCAGGCGTGCGGGCTGTGGCCGTTCGCGGCGGGCTCGGGCGCTCCGATGACGGGGGTGCCGCTGGGCCAGCACCTGCACACGGGTGCGACCGTGTGCGGGGATCCGATCTCGTGGTTCACCCGGGCCCGGTACATCTCCAACCCGTCGCTGTTCATGCTCGGCATGCCGGGCCTGGGCAAGTCCACCCTGGTCAACCGGATGCTGATCGGCATGACGGCGACCGGTGTGGTCCCGCTGGTCCTCGGCGACCTGAAGCCGGACTACGCGGACACCGTACGGGCGCTCGGCGGCCAGGTGATCTCGATCGGGCGCGGCGTCGGCGGCATCAACGTCCTCGATCCGGGCGCGATGGGCGAGGCGGCGGAACGCATCGGCGGGGAGGCCGGGCGGGTGCTCCAGGCGGAGGCCCACGGCCGCGTCCTGAACATGGTGGCGGCGCTGATCACCATCATGCGCGGGCGCCCCATGGACGACCACGAGCAGTCGGTGCTGTCGGCGTGCCTGCACCACCTCAAGGAGCGGTCCACCCCGGGCAAGCCGCCGCTGCTGCCCGACCTCCTGCGGGTCCTCGACGAGGGCCCGGACCGGGTTCGCGCGGTCACCCTGGACCGCGGCAACCAGGAGCGCTACCAGGAGGCCGTCGATCCCCTGCACCGCTCGTTGATCGGCATCCTGGACGGCCCGCTCGGCGACACGTTCGCCACGGAGACCTCGACCCGGATCAACCCGAGCGCGCCCGCCGTGTGCGTGGACATCTCCCGCATCGGTGAGGCCGACACCCAGCTGACGGCCGCCGCGATGCTCGCCGCCTGGTCGGACGGGCTCGGTACGGTCGCGGCCGCGCACGCCCTCGCGGACGCGGGTCTGGCCCCGCAACGCTGGTTCTTCACCGTCCTCGACGAGCTGTGGCGGCCGCTGCGCGCGGCGTCGGGCATCGTGGAGCGCATCGACGCCCTGACCCGTCTGAACCGTTCCCTCGGCCTCGGCGACGCCAAGATCACCCACACCCTGAAGGACGCCGAGGCGCTGGGCAGCGAGGCCGACCGGGCCAAGGCCCGGGGTTTCGTGGAGCGCGCCGGGATGGTGGTGTGCGCGGGGTTGCCTCGTACCGAGATGGAGGAGCTCGGCAAGGTCATCGGCATGTCCGAGCGGGAGATCGACCTGGTGTCGTCCTGGTCCTCGCCGCCCGGCTGGGCCAACCCGACGGCGAACGCCGAGCCGCCCGGTCGGGGCCGGTTCCTGATCAAGGTGGGTGGCCGGCCGGGCATCCCGATCAAGGTGGCCATCACCGACACCGAGAAGAACCTGCACAACACCAACAACCGTTGGACCGAGGCGGACAAGGTGCCGCTGTCGAAGACCGGGGAGGGCCGGTGACGGGGCGGGGGCCGGTGACGGGGCGTACCCCGCGCAGGAAGGGCGGCGGTTCGGCCGAGGACCTCCTGCCCTGGCTGATCGTGGCCGTCGCCGCGGTCGTCTTCGTCGGCTTCCTGTCGGCGTGGCTGGGCGGCACGCTCGGCGCGGCGGCGGCGGGCGCGGGCTGGAATCCGCCCCCGTTCGCCCTGAGCACCCTGGCCACGCTGGTGGGGGACGGTCCGGCGGCGCTGTGGCCGGGGGCGTCCGCCGCCGCGTCGGGCGCCGGGATCGCGGTGACGTTCGGCGTGCTGCTGGGGCTCGTGGTGGCCCTGGTCCTGCTGGTGCGCAAGGGCTTCGGTGGCTCCGACGGCCTCGCCGGCCGCAAGGAGCTCGCCGCGATGCTCCCCAAGGGCGCCGCCGCCCGCGCGCTGGAGCTGCGTCCGAGCCTGAAGAAGCTCACGAGCGGCAAGCTCACCCCCGACGACACCGGCAACCTGCTGGGCAACCTGGAGCCGAACGGCCCCGAACTGCGCTCCAGCTACGAGGACGTGGAGCTGGACCTCATGGCCCCCCGCGCCGGCAAGTCCACCGGCATCGCCGTCCCCCGCGTCCTGCGCGCCCGCGGCAGCGTCCTGCTGACCTCGAACAAGTCGGACGTGTACAGCGTGACCCGCGCCGAACGGGAACGCGTGGGCCAGGTATGGACGTTCGACCCGCAGGGCATCGCGCACACCCCCCGCGCCCTGTGGTGGGACATGCTCGCCGACGCCCGCGACATCGAGGGCGCCCGCCGGCTCGCCGGACACTTCGTCAGCGCGGTCAACGACGACGCCTCCAAGCGGGACTTCTGGATCTCCGCCGCCCAGAACACCCTCACCGCGCTGTTCCACGCCGCGAGCAAGGGCGGCAAGAACGTCGACGAGGTCCTCGGCTGGCTCGCCGACCCCGCCGACCGCACCCCCATCGACCTGCTGCGCGACGCCGGCATGACCGCCCTCGCCGAGCAGCTGCGCGGCACCATCCAGGGCGCCGTCGAGACCCGTGACGGCATCTACGAGACCGCCCGCCAGTGCGTGGCCTGCCTCCTCGACCCCCGCATCGCGGCCTGGGTGACCCCCGACCCGGTGCGCCCCGAGTTCCGGCCCGACCACCACGTCCTGGGCACCGACACCCTCTACCTGCTGTCGAAGGACGGCGGCGGCTCGGCGGCCGGGGTGATCGCGGCCGTCGCCGACTCGGTCCTCCGGGCCGGCGTACGGGCCGCCGAACGCATGGGCGGGCGCCTCGAACCCCCGATGACGGCGGTCCTCGACGAGGCCGCCAACGTCTGCCGGATCTCCGACCTGCCCGACCTGTACTCGCACCTCGGCTCGCGCGGCATCAACATCGTGACGCTGCTCCAGAGCTACCGCCAGGGTTCCCGCGTCTGGGGCGAGGCCGGCATGGACGCCCTCTGGGGCGCGGCCACGATCAAGCTCCTCGGCGCCGGCCTGGACGACGCCGACTTCGTGGAGAAGATCTCCAAGCTGGTCGGCGAGCAGGACGTGAGCACCGTCAGCTACTCCCGCAGCAAGGACGGCCGCAGCCGCTCGACCTCGTACCGGCTGGAGCGGATCCTGCCCGCGGACCGGATCCGGGCCCTGCCCAAGGGCACCGCGCTGCTGATGGCCACCGGTGTCCGCCCCGCCCTGATCCGGCTGCGGCCCTGGTACAAGGAGCCCGGCGCCGACCGCATCGCGGCGGCGGCGCAGGCCGAGGTCCAGGCCATCACGGCCCGCGCGGCCCGGGAGGCACTGCGATGACCGCATCCGCCGAGGAGGCCATGTCCACCGGGGAGGCCACGCCGCCGCTCTTCATCCTCTACCTGGACGGCGAGGAGTACGACGAGGAGCTGCGCCTGCTCGTCACCTGGGTGCACGCGCTCCTGCTGCCCGTCTACGGCCGCGAGGTCGGCTCGTCCTCGCCGTGGTGCCCGCGCTGGTGGGAGCACCTGGAGGCGGTGGCCCGGCTGCACGGCCTGTGGCTGGCCTGGCAGGAGCTGACCGATCCGACGGCCGGACCGAGCGGGCCGGCCCTGTGGCACCGCGACCACCTGGGCGCGGTCATGGGCGAGCTGCGCAGCCCCTCGGGCCCGTTCGCCGGGTGCAAGGAGGGGTCCCACCGGGCCAAGGCCGCGCCGGTGGTGGAGACGTTCTGATCGTTCCGATCTCACCTGCCTCGCGGAAGGAAGAACAGCTGTGCGCATGCAGCGGATGAACAAGGCCGTGGTCGCGGCCGCGCTCTCGGGAGCGTTACTGGCCGGGTGCGGCGACGGCTCGCCGGCCCCCGCCCAGGGCGACGGGAAGGGCGACGGAAAGGCGTCCTCGGCCCCGTCGCCCACCCCCCAGGGCCCCACGGTCCTGCTGTCCGTCCCCCCGGCCTACGCGGCCGACAAGGGCTGGCAGCAGCAGCTCGCCTGGATGCCGGCGAAGTACTCCTCGAAGCCGCCGGTGGCCATCGGCGCCCACTCGGACGTCGTCGCCTACGTGACGGTCGCCGAGGACGGCTACACCGCCCAGGTCCGCCAGGCGTCCACCGGCCGGATCCTCTTCACGGGCAAGCCCTGGCAGCCCCCCACCCCCCTGTCCGAGGCCGGGCGTTCCGGGTACGAGGGCGACCGGGTGGAGCTGCCGTCGGTGTCGACCGCGTACCAGGACGGCCGCGAGTACGTCGTCCTGTGGGCCCACGGCGTCACCGGCGGCGACGCCCTCACCCAGGGCAAGGAGGTCGTCCGCCTGGCGGTGTACCCGGCGGACGCCTCCGGGGAGGCGGTGGCGCCGCTGCGGGAGATCGACGTCCCCCTCAAGACGTACGGCGCGAACACCGGCGACGAGGAGAACGACCTCCGCGTCGAGGACCTCGGCGGCGGCCTCCAGGTCCGCTGGAACGGCCCGCCCCTCACCGGTGGCAACGCGCACGGCGCCGTGGCCGTCGACCTGGCCACCGGCACCCTCGACGTGTGCGCCGACTCCTGCGCCAAGGGCATCGGGCGCGTCAGGACGGGCAAGGGCTGGCTCGTCACCGAACACCTGGCCAAGGGCTTCGGGGTGCCCGGCGCCTGGTCGGTCCTCAAGACCGCACCGCCCGGAACGGCTCCCGAGCGCTACAGCAGCGACGGCCTGTTCCAGTCGGCCGCGCGCGGCCACGTCCTCTCGCGCTGGCACGGCGCGGACGGCGACCAGCTCACCTACCCGACCGTCGCCGTCCACGAGACCGCGACGGGCCGGCTCGAAGCGAGCATGCCCTGCCAGGCGAAACCGTCCGGCGTCGTGACCTCCCCCAACGGCCGCTTCCTCGCCGACGGCACCGCCGCCTTCGACCTCCAGCGCGCCCACGGCACCTGCCTGAGCGCCGGCGCGCAGCTCAAGCAGGACCTGCGGGTGAAGGCCGTCGCCGACAACGGCACCGCCTACGCGGAAGTGGCCGGCGGCGCGGCCGCGGCCCCCGCCACCGCCGAGGTCGACCTCGCGAGCGGCACCGGCGCGCCCAGGCTCCTGCCGCCCGGCACCGTCGTCCCCGCCTGGACCCTCAAGGACACCGCCGTGTTCCTGACGCCCGGCGCCGGCGGCGGCGGCCTCCTCATCTCCACCCTCAAGCAGAACTGACCCACGGGAACCTTCATGGACCACCAGCAGTTCCAGACCGTCCTGCACTGGCACCACCGCCGCGCCGGAGCCGCCCACGCCCTGCTGCGCGCCTCCTACGACCCGGCGACGCGACAGGCCGTGGCCGTCGTCTCCGAACTCGCCGACAACCCCGACGACCGGGGCATCACCGACGACTTCGCCTCCGTCGCCACCGCCGCCCTGCCCGTCCTGCGCGAGGGCCTCTCCCCCGACATCGCCGCGATCACCTGGATCGCGCACTTCGGCCCGTTCTCCTACGTCGACCCCTCCGGCCCCGAGACCTTCACGGCCCTCACCCTCACCGTCACCGCCGACGGCTACCGCGACGACCTCCAGGGCGATCGGCGCCTGACCGCCGACGAGGTCACCGCCCTCCTCGGCGGCGCCCCGCTCGCCCCCGTCGCGGAGGCCCTCGCCGTACTCGGACACCCCCGATGACCGAGTACGTCTCCGGGCGCGACGTCCTCAGACAGGCCCGCGAGCTCTACGCCCCCTACCGCGAGACCGTCCAACCCCGGGACCACGGCGTCGCGATCATCCGCTTCACCCCGGCCCCGGACGACCCCCCGGACTGGCAGATCCGCCTGGAGGCCTCCCGGGTCTCCGCCGAGCAGAAGGTGAAGGCCTTCGAGCACCTCGGCTACCGGGCGGACCACGTCGTCCTGCCGCCCGACGTCGACCGTGCCCGGTTCGCCGCCGTCCTGGACCACTACAGCCAGGACCCGTCCACCCGGGCGATCATCGTGCAGTTCCCGCCGCCCGCCCACCTGCGGCCGCTCGTGGAACGCATGGACCCGGCCAAGGACATCGACGCCCTCCTCAAGGGCCGCTCGCCCTACCAGGCGTGCGCCACCGCCGAGGGCATCTACCGCGTCGCCGAGCCCTTCGCGCAGGACAACCCGTCGATCGCCGTCGTCGGCAGCCAGGGCTTCGTCGGCCAGGGCGTCGTCGGCCTCCTCCGCGAGAACGGCCACGACCCGATCACCCTCGACTACGGGGACGACCTGCGCCACGTCCGGGACGCCGACATCGTCATCTCGGTCACCGGCAACCCGGGCATCCTCGGCGCCGACCACATCCAGCCCCACCACCGGGTCGTGATCGACTCCGGCTTCGTCCCGCAGGCCGACGGCAGCGTCCTCGGCGACGTCCGCCCCGAGATGTACGGGGTACCGCAGAACCTCACCCCGGTGCCGGGCGGCATCGGCCCGGTCGAGATGGCCACCCTGATGGACCGCATCGTCCGCAAGGAGGTGGACCCGCAGGCCCCCGCCTGGCAGGTCACCCCGGGCCCGTACCAGACCCGCGAACACTTCGCCCCGGCCGCCACGGGCCCGACCCCCACCGGCCCCGCCCCGGCCCCGGCCGCCGGCCAGGCCCGGCCCCGCCCCGCCCCGTCGTGGTCTCCCCGCTCGCCCAGGCCGCCCGGCTCCGCAGCGGCGGCGGCACGGCCCAGGCTCCCGGCACCGCACCCACCGCCGGCGCCCCCGCGGCGCCCCGCCCGGCGATCCGCCCGCAGATCCCGCCCCAACCGGGCAGCCCCACCGGCCCGGGTCGCTGACTCCGGGAAACGCCGGAAACGCCGCAGGGCGGTCACCCTTCCGGGTGACCGCCCTGCGGTTTACTGCCTGACTTCAGCCGTGCTGCGTCCTATGACGACTGACTTCGTCAGCCGTTGTAGGGACCGTAGTCGTAGTCCTCCAGCGGGACAGCCTGGCCGGAGCCGGTGCCGAAGGGCGAGTAGTCGATGTCGTCGTAGCCGACGGCCGAGTACATCGCGGCCTTGGCCTCTTCGGTCGGCTCGACCCGGATGTTGCGGTAGCGGGACAGACCCGTACCCGCCGGGATGAGCTTACCGATGATGACGTTCTCCTTGAGGCCGATGAGGCTGTCGGACTTGGCGTTGATCGCCGCATCCGTCAGGACTCGGGTCGTCTCCTGGAAGGAGGCGGCCGACAGCCAGGATTCCGTCGCCAGCGAGGCCTTGGTGATACCCATCAGCTGCGGACGGCCGGAGGCGGGGTGACCGCCCTCGGTGACCACACGACGGTTCTCGGTCTCGAACTTCGAGCGCTCGACGAGCTCGCCCGGCAGGAGCTCCGCGTCGCCGGACTCGATGATCGTCACGCGGCGCAGCATCTGCCGGATGATGATCTCGATGTGCTTGTCGTGGATCGACACGCCCTGCGAGTTGTAGACCTTCTGGACTTCGCCGACCAGGTGGACCTGGACGGCACGCTGGCCGAGGATGCGCAGCACGTCGTGCGGGTTGGTGGCACCCATGGTGAGCTTCTGGCCCACCTCGACGTGGTCGCCCTCGTGCACGATGACCTTGGCGCGCTTGGAGATCGGGAAGGCCGTCTCCTCGCTGCCGTCGTCGGGCGTGATGACGATCTTCTTCGTCTTCTCGGTCTCCTCGATCCGCACGCGGCCGGCGGCCTCGGAGATCGGGGCGACACCCTTCGGGGTACGGGCCTCGAAGAGCTCGACGACACGCGGCAGACCCTGCGTGATGTCGTCACCGGCCACACCACCGGTGTGGAAGGTACGCATCGTCAGCTGGGTACCGGGCTCACCGATGGACTGGGCGGCGATGATGCCGACCGCCTCACCGATGTCGACCAGCTTGCCGGTGGCCAGCGAGCGGCCGTAGCAGAAGGCACAGGTGCCGACGGCGGACTCACAGGTCAGGACCGAGCGGGTCTTGACCTCCTCGACGCCGTTCGCGATGAGGGCGTCGATGAGCACGTCACCGAGGTCCACGTTCGCCGGCGCGATGACCTTGCCGTCGATGACGACGTCCTCGGCCAGCATGCGGGCGTACACGGAGGTCTCGACGTCGTCCGCCTTGCGGAGGACACCGGTCTCGTCCTTGACACCGATCTTGAGCTTGAGGCCGCGCTCGGTGCCGCAGTCCTCCTCGCGGATGATGACGTCCTGCGAGACGTCCACCAGACGACGGGTGAGGTAACCCGAGTCGGCGGTACGCAGGGCGGTGTCCGCCAGACCCTTACGGGCACCGTGCGTGGAGATGAAGTACTCCAGAACGGTGAGGCCCTCACGGAAGGACGCCTTGATCGGACGCGGGATGGTCTCGTTCTTCGCGTTCGACACCAGACCACGCATACCGGCGATCTGTCGCATCTGCATCATGTTTCCTCGGGCACCCGAGTCAACCATCATGAAGATGGGGTTCGTCTTGGGGAAGTTCGCGTTCATCGCCTCGGCAACCTCGTTGGTCGCCTTGGTCCAGATCGCGATGAGCTCCTGCGTGCGCTCGTCCTTGGTGATCAGACCGCGCTCGTACTGCTTCTGGACCTTCTCGTCCATCGCCTCGTAGCCCGCGACGATGGCCTTCTTGGCCTCGGGCACGACGACGTCGGAGATGGCCACGGTGACGCCCGAACGGGTCGCCCAGTGGAAGCCGGCCGCCTTCAGGTTGTCGAGCGTCGCCGCCACGATGACCTTGGGGTAGCGCTCCGCCAGGTCGTTGACGATCTCGGAGAGCTGCTTCTTGCCCACCGAGTAGTCGACGAACGGGTAGTCCTCGGGCAGCAGCTCGTTGAAGAGCGCGCGACCCAGGGTGGTCTTCAGACGGAAGCTGTCGCCCGGCTGGAACTCCTGCTCACCCTCCTCGGCGACCGGCGGCACCCAGCCACGCGGCGGGATGGTGCCCACCGGGAAGCGGATGTCGACGGACGACTGGAGCGCCAGCTCGCCGGCGTCGAACGCCATGATCGCCTCGGCGGTGGAGCCGAACGCGCGGCCCTCGCCCTTGACGTCACGGAGCTCACCGTCGGTGGTCAGGAAGAACAGACCGAGGACCATGTCCTGGGTCGGCATCGTGACCGGACGGCCGTCGGCCGGCTTGAGGATGTTGTTCGAGGACAGCATCAGGATGCGGGCCTCGGCCTGCGCCTCCGCGGAGAGCGGCAGGTGCACGGCCATCTGGTCACCGTCGAAGTCCGCGTTGAACGCGGTGCAGACGAGCGGGTGGATCTGGATGGCCTTGCCTTCGACCAGCTGGGGCTCGAAGGCCTGGATGCCGAGACGGTGCAGCGTGGGCGCACGGTTCAGCAGCACCGGGTGCTCGGCGATGACCTCTTCGAGCACGTCGTACACGACCGTGCGGCCGCGCTCGACCATGCGCTTCGCCGACTTGATGTTCTGCGCGTGGTTCAGGTCGACCAGGCGCTTCATCACGAACGGCTTGAAGAGCTCCAGCGCCATGGCCTTGGGCAGACCACACTGGTGCAGCTTCAGCTGCGGACCGACGACGATCACGGAACGCGCGGAGTAGTCCACGCGCTTGCCGAGGAGGTTCTGACGGAATCGACCCTGCTTGCCCTTGAGCATGTCGCTCAGGGACTTCAGCGGACGGTTACCGGGACCGGTCACCGGACGACCGCGACGACCGTTGTCGAAGAGGGCGTCCACGGCCTCCTGAAGCATGCGCTTCTCGTTGTTCACGATGATCTCGGGGGCACCGAGGTCGAGGAGACGCTTCAGACGGTTGTTGCGGTTGATCACGCGGCGGTACAGGTCGTTCAGGTCGGAGGTCGCGAAGCGGCCACCGTCCAGCTGCACCATCGGACGCAGGTCCGGCGGGATCACCGGCACGCAGTCGAGCACCATGCCCTTGGGGCTGTTGCTGGTCTGCAGGAACGCGGAGACGACCTTGAGGCGCTTGAGCGCACGGGTCTTCTTCTGGCCCTTGCCGGTACGGATGATCTCGCGGAGGCGCTCGGCCTCCTCCTCCAGGTCGAAGGACTCCAGGCGCTTCTGCAGCGCCGCGGCACCCATCGAACCGTCGAAGTACGTGCCGAAGCGGTCACGCAGCTCGCGGTAGAGGAGCTCGTCGCCCTCCAGGTCCTGGACCTTGAGGTTCTTGAAGCGGTTCCACACCTCGTCGAGGCGGTCGATCTCGCGCTGGGCGCGGTCGCGGAGCTGCTTCATCTCGCGCTCGGCACCTTCGCGCACCTTGCGGCGCACGTCGGCCTTGGCGCCCTCGGCCTCCAGCTCGGCCAGGTCGCTTTCCAGCTTCTTGGCACGGCCTTCGAGGTCCGCGTCACGGCGGTTCTCGATCTGCTGGCGCTCGACGGAGACGTGGGCCTCCAGCGACGGCAGGTCGCGGGTACGGCGCTCGTCGTCGACGAACGTGATCATGTACGCGGCGAAGTAGATGACCTTTTCGAGGTCCTTCGGCGCGAGGTCCAGCAGGTAGCCAAGACGCGACGGAACGCCCTTGAAGTACCAGATGTGGGTGACGGGAGCGGCGAGCTCGATGTGGCCCATCCGCTCACGGCGCACCTTGGCGCGCGTGACCTCGACGCCACAACGCTCACAGATGATGCCCTTGAAGCGGACACGCTTGTACTTGCCGCAGTAGCACTCCCAGTCCCGGGTCGGACCGAAGATCTTCTCGCAGAAGAGTCCGTCCTTCTCGGGCTTGAGGGTGCGGTAGTTGATGGTCTCCGGCTTCTTGACCTCGCCGTGCGACCAGGTTCGGATGTCGTCCGCGGTGGCAAGGCCGATCCGCAGCTCGTCGAAGAAGTTGACGTCGAGCACTGTGCGTCAATCCCTCTTTCGGGGTCGAGTCTCAATCATGGTCTGAACGGTCCCGGGGACGGCCGGGGGATCACGCGGATCCCCCGGCCAGGCCCGTCAGACCTCTTCGACGCTGCTCGGCTCGCGCCGGGACAGGTCGATACCGAGCTCCTCCGCCGCGCGGAAGACGTCCTCGTCGGTGTCGCGCATCTCGATGGACATGCCGTCCGAGGACAGCACCTCCACGTTGAGGCAGAGCGACTGCATTTCCTTGATGAGCACCTTGAAGGACTCGGGAATGCCCGGCTCGGGGATGTTCTCGCCCTTGACGATGGCCTCGTAGACCTTCACGCGGCCGGTCACGTCGTCGGACTTGATCGTCAGGAGTTCCTGGAGTGCGTACGCGGCACCGTATGCCTCAAGCGCCCACACCTCCATCTCACCGAAGCGCTGACCACCGAACTGCGCCTTACCACCCAGCGGCTGCTGCGTGATCATCGAGTACGGACCGGTCGAACGGGCGTGGAGCTTGTCGTCGACCAGGTGGTGCAGCTTGAGGATGTACATGTACCCGACCGAGATCGGGTCCGGGAACGGCTCGCCGGAGCGGCCGTCGAACAGGCGCGCCTTACCGGTCGGGAGCACCATGCGCTCGCCGTCGCGGTTCGGGATGGTGTGCTGGAGCAGGCCGGCCAGCTCGTCCTCGCGGGCACCGTCGAAGACCGGGGTCGCGACGTTGGTGCCGGGGGCGACCTGGTCCGCGCCGATCGCCTGGAGGCGCTGCGCCCACTCGTCCGCGAGGCCGGAGACGTCCCAGCCGCGGCTGGCGAGCCAGCCGAGGTGGATCTCCAGGACCTGTCCCGGGTTCATTCGGGACGGGACACCCAGCGGGTTGAGGATGATGTCGACCGGCGTGCCGTCCTCAAGGAAGGGCATGTCCTCGATCGGAAGGATCTTGGAGATGACACCCTTGTTGCCGTGGCGGCCGGCGAGCTTGTCACCGTCGGTGATCTTGCGCTTCTGGGCGACGTAGACGCGGACCAGCTGGTTCACGCCCGGAGGAAGCTCGTCGCCCTCCTCGCGGTCGAAGACGCGGACACCGATGACCTTGCCGATCTCACCGTGAGGGACCTTGAGCGAGGTGTCACGCACCTCGCGGGCCTTCTCACCGAAGATCGCGCGGAGCAGGCGCTCCTCGGGGGTCAGCTCGGTCTCACCCTTGGGCGTGACCTTGCCGACCAGGATGTCGCCGGCGACGACGTCCGCACCGATGCGGATGATGCCGCGCTCGTCGAGGTCGGCGAGGACCTCCTCGGAGACGTTCGGGATGTCCCGGGTGATCTCCTCGGGGCCCAGCTTGGTGTCACGGGCGTCGACCTCGTGCTCCTCGATGTGGATCGAGGAGAGGACGTCGTCCTGCACGAGGCGCTGCGACAGGATGATCGCGTCCTCGTAGTTGTGACCCTCCCACGGCATGAACGCGACGAGCAGGTTCTTGCCGAGGGCCATCTCGCCCTCTTCGGTCGCCGGACCGTCGGCGAGGACCTGGGCCTCGATGATCCGGTCACCCTCGTTGACGATGACCTTCTGGTTGACCGAGGTGCCCTGGTTCGAGCGGGAGAACTTGGCGACGCGGTACGTGGTGTACGTGCCGTCGTCGTTGGCGACGGTGATGTAGTCGGCCGAGACCTCCTGGACGACACCGTCCTTCTCCGCCTTGATCGAGTCACCGGCGTCGACCGCGCAGCGGTACTCCATGCCGGTGCCGACGAGCGGCGCCTCCGCCTTGATGAGCGGAACGGCCTGGCGCATCATGTTCGCGCCCATGAGGGCACGGTTGGCGTCGTCGTGCTCCAGGAAGGGGATCATCGCGGTGGCGACGGACACCATCTGGCGCGGCGAGACGTCCATGTAGTCCACGTCGGACGGCTCGACGTAGTCGACCTCGCCACCACGCTTGCGGACCAGGACGCGGTTCTCGGTGAAGCGCAGCTCCTCGTCCAGGCGGGCGTTCGCCTGGGCGATGACGAAGCGGTCTTCCTCGTCGGCGGTGACGTAGTCGACCTCGTCGGTGACCTGGCCGTCGACGACCTTGCGGTACGGGGTCTCGATGAAACCGAACGCGTTGACGCGACCGTAGGACGCGAGCGAGCCGATCAGACCGATGTTCGGGCCTTCGGGGGTCTCGATCGGGCACATGCGGCCGTAGTGCGACGGGTGCACGTCACGGACCTCGAAGCCGGCCCGCTCACGGGAGAGACCGCCGGGACCCAGCGCCGAGAGACGACGCTTGTGCGTCAGACCCGACAGCGGGTTGTTCTGGTCCATGAACTGCGACAGCTGGCTGGTGCCGAAGAACTCCTTGATGGAGGCGACGACCGGCCGGATGTTGATCAGGGTCTGCGGCGTGATCGCCTCGACGTCCTGGGTGGTCATGCGCTCGCGCACGACGCGCTCCATACGGGCCAGACCCGTACGGACCTGGTTCTGGATGAGCTCGCCGACGTTGCGCAGACGACGGTTGCCGAAGTGGTCGATGTCGTCGGTCTCGACGACGATCGAACGACCCGACTCACCGATGGTCTCGACCTCGCCCGCGTGGAGCTTCACGAGGTACTTGATCGTCGCGATGATGTCGTCGGTGGTGAGCACACCGGCGTCGAGCGGCTCGTCGGCGCCGAGCTTCTTGTTCACCTTGTAGCGGCCGACCTTGGCGAGGTCGTAGCGCTTCGGGTTGAAGTAGAGGTTCTCCAGCAGCGTCTGAGCGGCCTCGCGGGTCGGCGGTTCGCCCGGACGCAGCTTGCGGTAGATGTCGAGCAGCGCGTCGTCCTGGCCCTGGGTGTGGTCCTTCTCCAGGGTGGCGCGCATGGACTCGTACTCGCCGAACTCCTCAAGGATCTGCTCGGTGGTCCAGCCGAGAGCCTTCAGGAGGACGGTGACGGACTGCTTGCGCTTGCGGTCGATGCGGACACCGACCATGTCGCGCTTGTCGACCTCCATCTCCAGCCAGGCACCCCGGGAAGGGATGATCTTGGCGGAGAAGATGTCCTTGTCGGACGTCTTGTCGATGGAGGAGTCGAAGTAGACACCGGGGGAACGGACGAGCTGCGACACGACGACGCGCTCGGTGCCGTTGATGACGAAGGTGCCCTTGTTGGTCATGAGCGGGAAGTCGCCCATGAAGACCGTCTGAGACTTGATCTCACCGGTCTCGTTGTTCGTGAACTCGGCGGTGACGAAGAGCGGCGCCGCGTACGTGAAGTCGCGCTCCTTGCACTCGTCGACCGAGTTCTTCGCCGGCTCGAACCGGTGGTCGCGGAAGGTCAGCGACATCGACCCGGAGAAGTCCTCGATCGGCGAGATCTCCTCGAAGATCTCTTCAAGACCGGACTTGGTGGGGACGTCCTGTCCACTCTCGAGCGCCGACTCGACGCGAGACTTCCAGGCGGCGTTGCCGAGCAGCCAGTCAAAGCTCTCGGTCTGCAGCGCCAGGAGGTTCGGAACCTCGAGGGGCTCCTTGATCTTTGCAAAGGAGATGCGCAGCGGGGCGGTGCTGGCACCGTTGTTCGTATTGGTCGAGGCGTTGCGCGAGGCGGCCAAGAGGGGGTCCTTCCGAGGGCTCGGACTCACTACGCGCGTACCGGTCCCAGCCGGCACAGAAGACAGGCGCTTCCGATCCGGCCAAAAGACCAGGTCAGGGGCGGTCAGTCAGGTGTGCTCGAACGTGGGCATGCCCCTGGCGACGGGCAGGGGGCAGCTAACAGGCAGCGCAAAGGGTCAGTGTAGCCACTTGGCTCACTGATGTCCAGACCGCGTTTCCGGAAACCGGCAACAGGCCTTCCCCACGTTGTTCCAACCCACACGGTGACCGAGCGACACCGTGTCCAACGTCGCGACTCTCGTACACAGAGCGCGTATCAGTACTGCCCTCTTCGTAGTCGATCCATGCCTCGGATCCCGGATTGAACCGGGCGAGCTGTCCGAGCCTGCGACGGGACTGAGAATTGCGCGCCGTCGGCCGTTCGTCAAGGGCCCGTGCTCCGAGCGGATCATCTCCGGAGCCGACTTCGAGGCAACGATGATCACCCTACTCCCCAACGAGACCAGGGCAAGTCAGGCACTGCGGATACGCCAAAGGGCGACCACCCTTACGGGTGATCGCCCTTTGAAGAGGCCTCAGAGGGCCTCAGAGGTGTTACTTGACCTCGACGCCGGCACCGGCGGCCTTGAGGGCCTCGGCGGCCTTGTCAGCGGCCTCCTTGTTGACCTTCTCGAGGACCGGCTTCGGGGTGCCGTCCACGAGGTCCTTGGCCTCCTTCAGACCCAGGGAGGTCAGCTCACGCACGACCTTGATGACCTGGATCTTCTTGTCGCCGGCGCCGGTGAGGATGACGTCGAACTCGTCCTTCTCCTCGACGGCCTCGGCAACCGGGCCCGCACCGGTGGGGCCGGCAACGGCGACGGCCGCGGCGGCGGTGACGTCGAACTTCTCCTCGAAGGCCTTCACGAACTCGGAGAGCTCGATGAGGGTCATCTCCTCGAACTGGGCGAGGAGGTCGTCCTGAGAGAGCTTCGCCATGATGGGCGATCCTTCCACTAATTCGGCAGGTGCCGGATGTATTGAGAGGCGGGCGTAACGGCCCGCTACGACCCACGCACTAGGCGGCGTGGATCAGTGCGCGAGCCGAATTACTCGGCACCGCCCTGCTCGGCGAGCTTGACGCGAAGCGCTTCCGCGGTGCGGACGAACTTCGACGGCAGCGCCTGGAAGAGCGAGGCAGCCTGGGACTGCTTGCCCTTGAACGCGCCGGCCAGCTTGCTGAGCAGAACCTCGCGGGACTCGAGGTCCGCGAGCTGCTTGATCTCATCGGCGGTCAGTGCCTTGCCGTCAAGGACACCGCCCTTGATGATGAGGTTCGGGTTCTCCTTGGCGAAGTCACGAAGACCCTTCGCCGACTCCACCGGGTCACCGGTGATGAAGGCGGCGCCCGTCGGACCGGTGAACTGGTCGTCGAGCGAGGTGATCCCGGCGTTGTTGGCCGCAATCTTGGTCAGCGTGTTCTTCACCACGGCGTACTGGGCGTTCTCACCGAGCGAACGACGCAGCGTCTTGAGCTGCGCAACGGTGAGACCCCGGTACTCGGTCAGCACAACGGCGTTCGAGCTGCGGAACTGGTCCTCAAGCTCGGCTACCGCAGCAGCCTTGTCGGGCCTTGCCATAGAGCGTCGGCCTCCTTCCGGGTGATGAGGACCGCTCAGAAGGGGCTGGACAAACAAAACGCCCCGGCGCAAGCGCACGGGGCATGGCTCAACCGAAATGAAATTCGGGAACTTTCCACGAACACCTGCGCAGGACGTCCGCTCGCAGCGGATCCTTCGGCCACCGCGTCCCTTGCGGGCACGGCAACGACCAGCGGTCTTTGGCTTCTGGTGAAGCGTACGCGAACCCCCCGACATCAAGCAAATCGCCCCTGGGCGGCGCTCTGAGGCCCCCGTAGACCCCACGCAAAAGCGGCGGGCCCGCCGCCCCATGAGGGGGTGGCGGGCCCGCCGGTGTCACGTCGTGACGGGTGAGCGCTCAGGCTCGGACCACTCAGACGGCAGCCGGGTCTTCCTCGACGAGGAGGTTCCGGGTGCGGTTGGAGTCCAGCTGAATGCCGGGGCCCATCGTGGTGGCCAGAGCGGCCTTCTTGATGTAGCGACCCTTGGCGGCCGACGGCTTCAGACGAACGATCTCGTCCAGCGCGGCGGCGTAGTTCTCGACCAGCTGCTCATCGGTGAAGGAGACCTTGCCGATGATGAAGTGCAGGTTCGAGTGCTTGTCGACGCGGAACTCGATCTTGCCACCCTTGATCTCGGTGACAGCCTTGGCGACGTCCATGGTGACGGTGCCGGTCTTCGGGTTCGGCATGAGACCACGCGGACCGAGCACGCGGCCGAGGCGGCCGACCTTGCCCATGAGGTCCGGGGTCGCCACAACGGCGTCGAACTCGTTGAGGCGGTTGCCCTTGGCGATCTCGTTGATCAGCTCGTCGTCGCCGACGATGTCGGCGCCGGCGGCTTCCGCGGCCGCAGCACGGTCACCGGTCGCGAAGACCAGGACCCGGGCGGTCTTACCGGTGCCGTGCGGGAGGTTCACGGTGCCGCGGACCATCTGGTCGGCCTTGCGCGGGTCGACACCCAGGCGGAAGGCAACCTCGACGGTGGCGTCGAACTTCGTGGTGGAGGTCTCCTTGGCGAGACGGACGGCCTCGAGCGGGGCGTACAGCTTCTCCCGGTCGATCTTGGCGTCCGCAGCGCGGAGAGTCTTGCTGCGCTTCACTTCTGCTCCTGTGTAAGTGCTTCAGGCATGGAGTCGTGGTGCGGACCAGCGCTTGGTCCTACCACTGAGGGACTACGGGGGGCTGGATCAGCCCTCGACCGTGACACCCATCGAACGGGCGGTGCCGGCGATGATCTTCTCGGCGGCGTCGAGGTCGTTCGCGTTGAGGTCGGGCAGCTTGATCGTGGCGATCTCGCGGACCTGGTCACGCGTGAGCTTCGCGACCTTGGTCTTGTGCGGCTCGCCGGAGCCCTTCTCGATGCCCGCGCTCTTCAGGATGAGGCGCGCGGCCGGCGGCGTCTTGGTGATGAAGGTGAAGGAACGGTCCTCGTAGACCGTGATCTCCACCGGCACGACCATGCCACGCTGCGACTCGGTCGCGGCGTTGTAGGCCTTGCAGAACTCCATGATGTTGACGCCGTGCTGACCGAGCGCGGGGCCGACCGGCGGAGCCGGGTTGGCCGCACCGGCCTTGATCTGGAGCTTGATAAGCCCCGTGACCTTCTTCTTCTTGGGAGGCATTGCTCTCTCCGGGTCCTAGTGAGAGTTTTCAGCCGTCCTTCCGGTCATCCGGATGGAGGCATACCGCACCACGATAACGGGTATCGGTGCGGGGCTAAAAACCGAGCAGGTCAGACCGCCCTTTACGGGCTGGTCTGACCTGTTTCGGAAGCGTCGCGCAGAAGATCAGTTCTTCTGGATCTGGTCGAAGCTCAGCTCGACCGGGGTCTCGCGGCCGAAGATCTCCACGAGGCCCTTGACCTTCTTGGAGTCCGGGTTGATCTCGTTGATCGTCGCCTGGAGCGTGGCGAACGGGCCGTCGGTGACGGTGACCGAGTCGCCGACCTCGAAGTCGAGGACCTCGATGGTGCGCTTGACCGCGGGGGCCGGCAGACCGGCTTCCTCGGCGGCCTGCTTGGCGGCCTTCTCCTGCGCCTCGGGGGCGAGCATCTTGACGATCTCGTCGAGGGTCAGCGGGTACGGGTCGTAGGCGTTGCCGACGAAGCCGGTGACGCCGGGGGTGTTGCGGACGACGCCCCAGGACTCGTTCGTCAGATCCATGCGGACGAGAACGTAACCGGGCAGCTTGTTCTGCCGGACGTTCTTGCGCTCGCCGTTCTTGATCTGGACGATCTCTTCCTCGGGCACCTCGGCCTGGTAGATGAACTCCTCGACGTTCAGCGAGACGGCACGCTGCTCCAGGTTCGCCTTCACGCGCTTCTCGTAGCCCGCGTAGGTGTGGATGACGTACCACTCGCCGGGGAGCAGACGCAGCTCGTCGCGCAGGGCCTGGATGGGGTCCACCGGCTCGGCGGGCTCGACCTCGGCGGCCTCTTCGGCCTCGACGTCACCCTCGGCGGCGACCTCGGCGGCCTCGTCGGACTCGATCTCGGCGTCGGCCTCGATCTCGTCGGCGTCCTCGGTGTCCTCGGCGGGCTCGACGTGCAGCGCGGCCTCTTCGGCGGCGTCGCCGGCCTCGGCGTCGGCGAGCTCGGCTTCGTCCGGGTCCACAGCGTCTGCCGCCTCGACGATGTCGAGCTCGTCCTCGACGGACTCGACGGAGTCGTGGCTCGCGTTCAGGTTCGGGTCAGACACGGTGGCTGCTTCTTCCTGGATACAAAAGGTGGTGGAACATGCGAAAACGGGCGGCACCCATCAGGCGCCGCCCTCCGCGGGGATCAGCCGAAGACGAACTTGATGGCTTCCTGGAATCCATAGTCAATCACGGTCACCAGACCGATCATGATGACGACGAACACGATCACCACGGTGGTGTACGTCGTGAGCTGGTTTCGAGTGGGCCAGACGACCTTGCGGAGTTCCGCGACGATCTGGCGGTAGAAAAGCGCGAGACGGCCGACAGGGCCCTTCTTGCCGCGCTTGCCGCCCTTGCGGGCCTTCTTCTCGCGCGTGTCGTCATCGGCGTCAGGCATGTCGATGGAGCCCAGGGCGTCCGTCACGTCTCTCACCTGAATCCGGGTCGTGGCCGTAGCCGCGCCCGGTTGCGCCGCACGGCGTTGCATCGAAGTACGTACCTGCGCACACGTCCGAGAAGGAGTGTGAAGCAGGGCCGGAGGGACTCGAACCCCCAACCGCTGGTTTTGGAGACCAGTGCTCTACCAATTGAGCTACGACCCTTTGCGCTCCCCAACCTACCGCATCCGAGCGAGTGCACGGAGTGCTCACGCTCTGGGGTGGCTGTTGAGGACCAACGACAGGTGAGTGTACGTGCTCCTGGCCCTGACGTCGAACAGGAACCGTTCCGAGCCCCATCCGGACGTGCTTCGTCCGATGACTGAAACGGTGTGCCGCGCCTCTGGGGCGTCTGGGACGATTGGCCGCATGACCTCTGCAACGCCTTCCTCCGAGCGCCGGGTGTCCGCCCGTATCGGCGCCATTTCCGAGTCCGCCACCCTCGCCGTGGACGCCAAGGCCAAGGCCCTCAAGGCCGCCGGACGCCCGGTGATCGGCTTCGGCGCGGGCGAGCCCGACTTCCCGACCCCGGACTACATCGTCGAGGCCGCGGTCGAGGCCTGCCGCAACCCGAAGTACCACCGCTACACGCCGGCCGGGGGCCTGCCCGAGCTGAAGGCAGCGATCGCCGCCAAGACGCTGCGCGACTCCGGCTACGAGGTCGACGCCTCCCAGGTCCTGGTGACCAACGGCGGCAAGCAGGCCATCTACGAGGCCTTCGCCGCGATCCTCGACCCGGGCGACGAGGTCATCGTCCCGGCCCCGTACTGGACCACCTACCCGGAGTCGATCCGCCTCGCCGGCGGTGTCCCGGTCGAGGTCGTCGCCGACGAGACCACCGGCTACCGGGTCTCCGTCGAGCAGCTGGAGGCCGCGCGCACCGACCGCACGAAGGTCGTCCTGTTCGTCTCCCC
Organism: Streptomyces sp. RerS4; assembly: GCF_023515955.1. Lineage (GTDB taxonomy): Bacteria > Actinomycetota > Actinomycetes > Streptomycetales > Streptomycetaceae > Streptomyces. Next base: position 4,264,300 of record NZ_CP097322.1, on the reverse strand, counting down.
GTCCAACCCGACCGGTTCGGTCTACAGCGAGGCCGACGCCCGCGCGATCGGCGAGTGGGCCGCCGAGCACGGCCTGTGGGTGCTGACGGACGAGATCTACGAGCACCTCGTCTACGGCGACGCGAAGTTCACCTCGCTCCCGGTGCTGGTCCCGGCCCTGCGCGACAAGTGCATCATCGTGAACGGCGTCGCCAAGACGTACGCGATGACCGGCTGGCGCGTGGGCTGGGTCATCGCCCCGCAGGACGTCATCAAGGCCGCGACCAACCTCCAGTCGCACGCCACGTCCAACGTCTCCAACGTGGCCCAGGTCGCCGCGCTGGCCGCCGTCTCCGGCAACCTGGACGCGGTCGCGGAGATGCGCAAGGCGTTCGACCGCCGCCGCCAGACGATGGTCAAGATGCTGAACGAGATCGACGGCGTCTTCTGCCCGACCCCGGAGGGCGCGTTCTACGCGTACCCCTCGGTCAAGGAGCTGCTCGGCAAGGAGATCCGCGGCAAGCGTCCGCAGACCTCCGTCGAGCTGGCCGCGCTGATCCTGGACGAGGCCGAGGTCGCCGTCGTCCCGGGCGAGGCCTTCGGCACCCCCGGCTACCTCCGCCTCTCCTACGCCCTGGGCGACGAGGACCTGGTGGAGGGCGTGACCCGCATCCAGAACCTCCTGGCCGAGGCGAAGGCCTAGGCCCGACCGGCGGGGCTGGGTACTCCTGGCCCCGCCGGCACCCGCTCACGCGTACGGGCAAGCCCCCGATCGGTAAAACCCCCTCCCGCGGAGCGCGGCGGTACGGCAGGATCACCGAATGCTGGCCCATTCAGGGGGGCACCCCCCGAACCCCCCGCACGCACGCGATCTCGCGCTTCTGCCGAAGGCGCACCTCCACCTGCACTTCACCGGCTCGATGCGCCCCTCGACCCTGCTGGAGCTCGCCGACAAGTACGGCGTCCGGCTGCCCGACGCGCTGACCACCGGCGAGCCGCCCAAGCTCCGCGCCACCGACGAGCGCGGCTGGTTCCGCTTCCAGCGGCTCTACGACGCCGCCCGCAACTGCCTGCGCGAGCCGGAGGACATCCGTCGCCTGGTCCGTGAGGCGGCCGAGGAGGACGTTCGGGACGGCAGCGGCTGGCTGGAGATCCAGGTCGACCCCACCTCGTACGCGCCCCTCCTCGGCGGGATGATCCCGGCCGTCGAGATCATCCTCGACGCCGTGGACGCCGCCTCCCGCGAGACCGGCCTCGGGATGCGGGTGGTCATCGCCGCGAACCGCATGAAGCACCCCCTGGACGCCCGTACGCTCGCCCGCCTGGCCGTCCGCTACGCCGACCGCGGCATCGTCGGTTTCGGGCTCTCCAACGACGAGCGCCGCGGCATGGCCCGTGACTTCGACCGGGCCTTCGCCATCGCCCGTGACGGCGGCCTCCTCGCCGCCCCGCACGGGGGCGAGCTGACGGGGCCGGCGTCCGTCCGTGACTGCCTCGACGACCTGCACGCCTCCCGCATCGGCCACGGCGTCCGGGCCGCCGAGGATCCGCGCCTGCTGAAGCGGCTCGCGGACCGGCAGGTGACCTGCGAGGTCTGCCCGGCGTCGAACGTCGCGCTCGGCGTGTACGAGCGGCCCGAGGACGTTCCGCTGCGCACGCTCTTCGAGGCCGGGGTGCCGATGGCGCTGGGCGCGGACGACCCGCTGCTGTTCGGGTCGCGGCTGGCGGCCCAGTACGAGATCGCCCGCCGCCACCACGCCTTCACGGACGCGGAGCTGGCCGAGTTGGCCCGCCAGTCGGTGCGGGGTTCGGCGGCGCCGCGGGAGGTGCAGGACAAGCTGCTGGCGGGCATCGACCACTGGCTGGGCGGGTGAGCCGCAGGTCCCCCTCGTGGCAGTCGGCGCGCACGCGGTGGCCGTCCGGGAAGCCGATCTCCAGGTGCGTGCGGCCCTGCTCGGGCAGCGCGAACTCGGCGACCGAGGTGACGGTCTCGCCGAGGTGGCGCAGGAACGGGTGGTCCCCGAGGTCCTCGCCGACCTCGACGCGTCCCCACTCCCCCATGTCGTAGGGCTCGTGGGGGGTGGCGGACTCGACGATGAGGCACTGGTCGGACCCGGTGGTGATCCGGATCGAGTCGCCGGCGTCGTCGATCAGCCAGACGTCGAGCGGCGCCTCGGAGCGTTCGCCTTCGCAGATGTGCCAGGACGCGACGACCCGGCTGATCCGGCGTCCCACCAGGCGCGTGGGGTCCGTTCCGGCCCCGTGCAGGGGGCAGTGCATGTCAGAGGCGGACTCCGACCGTCACCGGCTCGTTGACGAGGGTGACGCCGAAGGCCGCGTGCACGCCCGCGACGACCTCGCGGGCCAGGACGAGCAGGTCCTCGGTGGTGGCCTGGCCCCGGTTGGTGAGGGCGAGGGTGTGCTTGGTGGAGATGCGGGCGGGGCCGGTGCCGTAGCCCTTGGTGAAGCCGGCCTTGTCGATGAGCCAGGCGGCGCTGGTCTTCGTACGGCCATCGCCGGCCGGGTAGGCGGGCGGGGCGGTGTCGGGGCCGAGGCGGTCCTGGACGCGGGCGAGGAAGGCGGCGTAGGCCTCGTCGGTCAGGATCGGGTTGTGGAAGAAGGAGCCGGCGGACCAGGTGTCGTGGTCGGCGGGGTCGAGGACCATGCCCTTGCCGGCGCGCAGGCCCAGGACGGTCTCGCGGGCGAGGGCGGCCGGGACGCGGTCGCCGGCCTCGACGCCGAGGGCGCGGGCGGTCTCGGGGTACTTGATGGGGGCGGAGAGCCCGCCGGCGTCCTCCAGGGCGAAGCGGACGCGCAGGACGACGTAGCGGTCGGGCTGGTCCTTGAAGGTGCTGTTGCGGTACCGGAAGGCGCACTCGGCGGCGGTGAGGGTGACCGTCTCGCCGGTGGTGCGGTCGTAGGCGACGACCTCGGTGATGGTGTCGCGGACTTCCTGGCCGTACGCGCCGACGTTCTGGATCGGGGTGGCGCCGGCGGAGCCGGGGATGCCCGCGAGGCATTCGATGCCTGCGAGGCCGGCTTCGACGGTGCGGGTGACGGCGTCGCTCCAGTTCTCGCCGGCGGCGAGTTCCAGGGTGGTGCCGTCGAGGCGGAAGCCGCTGGTGGCGATGCGCAGGGCGGTGCCGTCGAAGCCGCTGTCGCCGATGACCAGGTTGCTGCCGCCGCCGATGATCAGCAGCGGGGTGCCGCTCGCGTCCGCGGCACGGACGGTTTCGACGACCTCGGCGTCGGTGGTCGCGGTGACCAACCGGGTGGCGGGGCCGCCGAGGCGGAAGGTGGTCAGCGGGGCGAGGGGGGCATCGTGGAGTTCCTGCACGGGGACAAGAGTACGGTCCGCCCCCCTCGCATCACGGCGGGGCACTCGCGGTGACCGCGAGCTCGGTGGCCGCGAGCCGCGTGGTCAGGCGGCGGGGACCTTGTCGTGGGCGGCGGCCACGAGGGGGGCCGGCTCGGGGGAAGCGGTGGGCGCGGGCTTCGGCCGGCGGGGCAGGAGAAGGGCCAGGGCGGCGGCGAGGGCGACCACGGCCGCGCCGATCCACAGGGCGGGGATGGTGCCTTCGGTGAAGGTCAGCGGGGTCTCGTAGCCGCCTTGGGCGGCGAAGACGGAGGCGAGGACGGCCACGCCGAGGGCGCCGCCCACCTCGCGCAGGGCGTTGTTGGTGCCGGAGGCCGTGCCCTGGTCGGCGGGGGCCACGGTGGACATCAGCACGTGGTTGGCGGGGGCGAAGTAGAGGGACATGCCCATCCCGCTGAGGACGAGGGCGGGGAGCAGGTCCACGTACGGGACGTCCGTGCCGAGGACCGCCGCGAACCAGCCGAGGCCGATCGCCTGGAGCGTGAGCCCCGCGACGACGACCGGGCGGCCGCCGATGCGGTCGGCGACGATGCCGGCGAGCGGGGCGACGACGATCCCGATGCCGGTCCAGGGCAGCATGCGCAGGCCGGCCTGGGTGGGCGAGTAGCCGGCGACGCCTTGGAGGAACTGGCTGAGCAGGAAGATCGAGCCGAACATGCCGAGGTACATCAGCAGCGAGGCGAGGTTGATCCCGAAGAAGCCCCGGTCGCGGAAGAGGCGCATGGGGAGCATGGGGTTCGCGGCGCGGAAGCCGTGGCGGACGAATCCTGCGACGAGGGCCGTGCCCACGATGAGGGCGGCCAGGACGCGGGCGCTGGTCCAGCCGTGGGCGTTGGCGTTGACCAGGCCGTAGACGATGCCGAAGAGGCCGCCGCTGATGAGGAGCGTGCCGGGGACGTCGAGGCGGGCGCCGGGGCGGGTGGATTCGGCGAGTCGCAGGCGCGCGAGGGGGATCAGGGCCAGGCCGAGGGGGACGTTGACCCAGAAGATCCACTGCCAGGAGATGTGTTCGGTGAGGCTGCCGCCGACGAGCGGGCCACTGGCGACGGCCATCCCGCCGACGGCCCCGTAGATCCCGAGGGCCGTGCCCCGGCGGGCGGCGGGGACGGCGGCGGTGAGCAGGGTGAGCGAGAGGGGCATCATGACGGCCGCGCCGACGCCCTGGACGGCGCGGGCGGCGATCAGGGCGTCGATCCCGGGGGCGAGGGCCGCCGCGGCGGAGGCGGCGGTGAAGACGGCGAGGCCGCCGATGAAGAGCCGGCGGCGCCCGAAGCGGTCGCCGAGGGCGGAGCCGAACATGAGCAGGACGGCGAAGGTGATGGTGTACGCGTTCACCGTCCATTCCAGGTCCTCCAGCGCGCCGCCGAGGTCGGCGCGGATGGCGGGGAGGGCGGTGGTGACGACGAGGTTGTCGAGGGCGGCCATGAAGCTCGCGGCGCCGGTGAGCACGAGTGCCCACACGGCGGGTCCCCTGAGTGTCCGGTCCATGTGTACGGTCCCCCTGAGTCTTGTTGTTAGTTATTGCTGACTAACTTTCTTGGACAGAAAAAAGCGCCGGCCGGGCGCACGCGCGCCTCACTCCGACTTCTCGGGCCGATCCGGCCCCTCCGACGGGTAGAACCCGTCCCAGATGCGGTGGCCGGCCGGGAAGCCCATCGCGGAGAGCGTGTTGATGAGCATGCCGAAGGCCATGAACTCGGTGGTCTCCCGAACGTCGCCGCCGAGCGGCAGCGCGACGGTGTCCCACAGCTCCAGCCAGCCGGTCCGTACGAGCTCACCGAGCTCGTGGTCCCCGGCGGCCTCGGCGGCGGCGACGGTGACGTACATCTGGAGCTGCATCTGGAGCACGTGGGGGTCTTCGGCGATCAACCGCGCGTAGGCGTCGGCCATCGCACCGCGCGCCTCCTCCCCCTCCAGCCCCTCGGCCGCCCGGGTGAACACCTCGCGGGTGGTCTCGATGCAGCGGGCGGCGGCGGCGAGGAAGATCGCCTGCTTGCCGGGGAAGAGCCGGAAGAGGTACGGCTGCGACACCCCGACGCGCTTGGCGATCGCCTCGGTGGAGGTCCCGTAGTACCCGCCCCGCGCGAACTCGCGCACGGCGGCCCGGATGACGCTCTCGCGTCGCTCCTCCGCACTCATCCTTGCCATGGACACGAAGTTAGTACTCAATCACTAACTACGTCAAGCAGAGCGCGGCGCCTCTTCCCGGCCGGCCGGGGAGAGGCGCCGCGGCCGCTCAGGCCAGCTGGACCACCGCGCGGGACATGCCGAGGACCTTCTGGCCCGCGCTCATGGCCGTCAGGTCGACGCGCACGCGGTTGCCGTCGAGCTTGGCGGCGACCTTCGCGGAGACCTCGATGCGCGCGCCCTCGTCGTCGTTCGGGACGACGACCGGCTTGGTGAAGCGGACTCCGTACTCGACGACCGCGCCCGGGTCGCCCGTCCAGTCGGTGACGACACGGATCGCCTCGGCCATGGTGAACATGCCGTGCGCGATCACGTCCGGCAGCCCGACCTCCTTGGCGAACTTCTCGTTCCAGTGGATCGGGTTGAAGTCTCCCGACGCACCGGCGTAGCGGACGAGCGTGGCGCGCGTCACGGGGAAGGACCGGGCCGGCAGCTCGGTGCCGACCTCGACGTCTGCGTACTGGATCTGCGCGGTCATCTCAGGCCTCCTCGGGGGCGCGGGACACGAGCTTGGTCCACGCCGTGACGACGTGCTCGCCGGATTCGTCGTGGACCTCGCCGCGGATGTCGACGATGTCGTTGCCGGCGAGGGACTTCACGGCCTCGATGGTGGAGGTCACGGTGAGCCGGTCACCGGCCCGCACGGGGCGGACGTAGGAGAACTTCTGGTCCCCGTGGACGACGCGGCTGTAGTCCAGGCCCAGCTGCGGGTCCTCGACGACCTGGCCCGCGGCCGCGAATGTGATCGCGAACACGAAAGTCGGCGGGGCGATCACGTCCTGGTGACCGAGCGCCTTCGCGGCCTCGGGGTCGGTGTAGGCGGGATTGTCGTCACCCACCGCGACCGCGAATTCGCGGATCTTCTCCCGGCCGACCTCATACGGCTCGGTGGGCGGGTACGTCCGCCCCACGAAGGTCTGGTCGAGGGCCATGGCTCACTACCTCCTGTTGAAGGGACACGAAAGATCCGGTGCGGAAACGACACAAGGCCGCCCCCAATGAAGGGGACGACCTCATGACGGTGCCTATATTCGAGACTTCGCCAGGATCAGCGGGTCTCGCGGTGCGCGGTGTGCGAGTTGCAACGCGGGCAGTGCTTCTTCATCTCCATGCGGTCCGGGTTGTTACGCCGGTTCTTCTTGGTGATGTAGTTCCGCTCCTTGCACTCCACGCAGGCCAGCGTGATCTTCGGGCGGACGTCGGTGGCAGCCACGTGAGTGCTCCTTGACGGACTATGGGACGGATGAACGCATAAAAGAGTAGCCGATCGGGAGACCGACCCCGCAATCGGCTACTGTGGGTAGCGGCGACCGGACTTGAACCGGTGACACAGCGATTATGAGCCGCTTGCTCTACCGACTGAGCTACGCCGCTTTGATGAGATCCGTTCCCCACCCGAGGGTGGGGAACCTCTCTCACCAGAGCCCCAATGCGGAATCGAACCGCAGACCTTCTCCTTACCATGGAGACGCTCTACCGACTGAGCTATTGGGGCGAGCGAGGAAGACATTACACGGTTGCCGGCCGAACGCCCAAATCCTTTGCGGCGACTGGGCTCGGCAGCGGTCGGACGGGGATTGTGATCACCGCCCGGCGGGCTCCGGGGCCGATTTTCCGTCGTTTTGTGGCCGGGGTCACAGAGCGGGAGGGCCGCGTGCCCGTACGCCCGGGTACGCGGGCGCGCAGGGCACCACACCGGTACGACTATTGCGCTCTTCCGCGAACCGGAGAGCCCCGCGCCCTAGGCTCTGAGCACGCTGCGTGATCTTGGGCCGCGGGCTGCGGCCACGGCACAGGAACCGCCCGAGCCACCGCAGGAGCGCGATGTCCGACAGCCAGCCGCAGCAGCCCCCGTCCTCGTCGTCCTCGTCCTCGTCGTCGTCCTCGCGGAACCAGGCCGGGGCCGGCGGGCCCGGACCCGGTCCCGAGGGCACCGGGCTGCTCCTGACCGGGGCCCGGCTGACCGACGGCCGCACCGTCGACGTCCGGATCGGCGCCGGGCGCATCCAGGCAGTCGGCACCGCGGGCAGCCTCCCCGCGCCCGCCCTGGCCCGGGTCGACCTGCGCGGCTACCTGCTCCTGCCCGCCCCCGCCGAACCACACGCCCACGGCGACACCGCCCTGACCGCGGACGGCGAGGGGCCCGTCTCGTACGCCCCCGACGAGGTCCAGCGCCGCGCCACCGAGGCCGCGCTGCTCCAGCTCGGGCACGGCGCGACGGCCGTCCGGTCCCACGTGCGCATCGGCGACGTGCACGGGCTCGGGCCGCTGGAGGCCGTCCTCCAGGCCCGCCGTTCCCTGCGCGGGCTCGCCGATCTGACCGCCGTGGCCGTCCCCCGGCTGCTGACGGGGGTCGCCGGCGCCGACGGGTTCGCCATGCTGCGCGACGCCGTGAAGATGGGCGCCTCCGTGATCGGCGGCTGCCCGGACCTGGATCCCGACCCGACGGGCTTCCTCGAAGCGGTCCTCGAACTGGCCGACGAGCACGGCTGCCCAGTCGACCTGCACACGGACGGTGACGACCCGGGCCGCCTCGCCCGGCTCGCGGCGATGGCCGGAGGGCTGCGCCCCGGCGTGACCATCGGCCCCTGCGGCGGCCTGTCCCGGCTCCCCCTGGACGCCGCGGCCCGCGCCGCCGACCAGCTCGCCGCGGCCGGCGTACGCGTCACCTGCCTGCCCCAGGGCGACTGCGCCGCCCTGGAGCGCCGCGGCCTGCGCACCGCGCCCGTACGCCTCCTGCGGGCGGCCGGGGTCCGGGTGGCCGCCGGCAGCGGGGCACTGCGCGACGCCGGCAACCCGGTCGGTCGGGGCGACCCGCTCGAAGCGGCGTACCTGCTGGCCTCGCAGGGCGGGCTGCGCCCGATGGAGGCCTACGAGGCCATCAGTGCCGTCGCCCGCGAGGCCATGGCGCTGCCCGAGGTCCGGGTGGAGGCCGGCTTCCCGGCGGAGCTGCTGGCGGTGCGCGGGGACCGGATCGCGGGCGTGCTCTCCCTCGCGTACAGCCGGATCGTGATCCACCGGGGGCGGGTCGTAGCCCGGACGAGTGCCGTACGGGAGTACTGCGACTCGGCCGTGGCGGTGGCGCTGGACCTGCCCCGGCAGGGCCGGATGGAGCCCGGTCCCTGAACGTTCGCCGTCCGTTCGCGGGCGACGGGGCCCGGGTCGTCGTACGGTCGGGACATGCGCATCGTCATCGCGGGTGGACACGGTCGGATCGCGCTGCGGCTGGAGCGTCTGCTCTCCGCGCGCGGGTACGAGGTCGCGGGCATCATCCGTGACCCGGAGCAGGGCGCCGACCTCAGGGAGGCGGGCGCGGAGCCGGTGCTGTGCGATCTGGAGTCGGCCTCCGTCGAGCACGTCGCGGGGATCCTGCAGGGCGCGGACGCGGTGGTGTTCGCCGCCGGGGCGGGTCCGGGCAGCGGGGCGGCGCGCAAGGACACCGTGGACCGGGGCGCGGCGGTGCTGTTCGCGGACGCGGCCGAACGGGCGCGCGTACGGCGCTTCCTGATGGTCTCCACGATGGGTTCGGACGCGCGGCGCGGCGGTGACGAGGTCTTCGACGTCTACCTGCGGGCGAAGGGCGAGGCCGACGACCACCTGCGGACCCGGTTGGGCCTGGAGTGGACGATCCTGCGGCCGGGGACGCTGACGGACGACGAGGGCGTCGGGCTGGTGCGGCTGGAGGCCCATGCCGGCCGGGGCCCGGTGTCGCGGGACGACGTGGCGGCGGTGCTGGCGGAGCTGCTGGAGACGCCGGCGACGGCGGGTCTGACGCTGGAGTTGGTCGAGGGTTCGACGCCGGTGTCGGTGGCGGTGAAGGACGTGGCGGGCAACTGACCGACGCTCAGAACCCCCCTTCCACCGTGTCGTCGGAGCGTCCGACCGGTTCCGCTTCCTGTCGGAACTCCTTCTCGTAGGCCCTGCGGATCCGTTCGATCCGCGCGCCGCGCTCCTCGGCCTCCGTCTCCGGGTAGAGGAGCACGACCTCGTACGAGGCCCCGCGGGCGATCCGCCCGTGCGCGTCGAGCCGTTGGGTTCGACCGTGGTGGACGGTGAGCCCGTCGGGGAACGCGGGGGTGACCTCGCGGTCGAGGAACCGCGCGAACTGTCCGTCGGGGTGTTGCGCGGCGAAGTGGAGCCGGGTCTCCCGGTACGGCTGCCCCGCGTGGCCGTCCAGCGCCGCTCCCACCAGGGCCGGGATGCCGGCGCCGAGCAGGGCCATCAGAACGCCGCCGCCGACCTTCCCCCGTGTGTCCGAAGTCCATGTCACGCCCCGTGAACGACGGCCCGCCCCCATCGATGCGCGGGAGGCGCCCGATAGGGTCACCGGGACCGGCCGCAGGGGGAAACGAAAGAACCCCCGGTCATCGCGTTTCCGCAGATGAACGGGGGTTCCACTCGCGTGGCGGCGCCAGGGTTCGAACCTGGGTAGGCTGAGCCGGCAGATTTACAGTCTGCTCCCTTTGGCCACTCGGGCACACCGCCAAGAGTTGTTGCCGTTTTTCCGCCTTGCGGCGGCGCTCCGTGGCAACGACGTAAACAATACCCGATGTGCGGGGGTGGTTCGCCACCCGATTGATCAGCGCCCCGGCCGGGCGTGGTGGCTAGGCTTGCGGGGCACACAGCAGCCGACTTCAAGGAGCCACAGCACATGGCCGACTCCAGTTTCGACATCGTCTCGAAGGTCGAGCGGCAGGAGGTCGACAACGCCCTCAACCAGGCCGCCAAGGAACTTTCGCAGCGCTACGACTTCAAGGGCACGGGCGCCACGATCGCCTGGTCCGGCGAGAAGATCCTCATGGAGGCGAACTCCGAGGAGCGCGTCAAGGCGGTCCTCGACGTGTTCGAGACCAAGCTGGTCAAGCGTGGGATCTCGCTGAAGGCGCTGGACGCCGGCGAGCCGCAGCTGTCCGGCAAGGAGTACAAGATCTTCGCCTCCATCGAGGAGGGCATCTCCCAGGAGAACGCCAAGAAGGTCGCCAAGATCATCCGCGACGAGGGCCCCAAGGGCGTCAAGGCCCAGGTCCAGGGCGACGAGCTGCGCGTCAGCTCCAAGAGCCGCGACGACCTCCAGGCCGTCCAGGCCCTCCTCAAGGGCAAGGACCTGGACTTCGCGATCCAGTTCGTGAACTACCGCTGATCGTTGATCGTGGATCGTTGATCGTTTTGGGGCAGCCGTCGAGCCTCCGGGGCACAACGGGGCAGATCGCCGGGGCTTGGCGCCGGCGGCCGCCCGCGTTGTGCCCTTCGTCGTGGGCGGCGGGGTCGGTCGACGGCGCCCGGAGCGTGTGCCGGGCGTGAGCGGCGCACGCTCCTCGCCGAGCCCCCCGTGATCACTAGGCGCGGGCCGATGCGCCCACCAGGCTGGGGATGACAATCGTCATCGCGTGGCAGGGGGTTCTCGCATGCCTGGGGCCGACACTTTCCGCGACGACTTCGGGGCGTCCGTCGTCGTCGCGCTGGTCGCGCTTCCGCTCTGCGTCGGAGTGGCCGTCGCCTCCGGGGTGCCGGCGGAGTTGGGGATCGTCACCGGGGTGGTCGGCGGCCTCGTCACCGGCTGGTTCCGTGGCAGCGCGCTCCAGGTCAGCGGGCCGGCCGCCGGGCTGACCGTCCTCGTCTACGAGGCGGTGACCACGTACGGGCTCCCCGCGCTCGGGGCCATCGTGCTGCTCGCCGGGATCCTCCAGCTCGGCATGGGGGCGCTGCGGCTCGGCCGGTGGTTCCGGGCGATCTCCCTCGCCGTGGTGCACGGGATGCTGGCCGGGATCGGCCTGGTGCTGATCGCCGGGCAGCTCTACGCCCTCGGCGGGGTCGAGGCGCCGGGGCCGACGCTGTCCAAGCTGGCCGGGATGCACGAGCTGGGGGCGGCGGCCGACTGGACGGCCGTGGGGCTCGGAGCGGGGACCGTCGCCGTCCTGGTGCTCTGGCCGCGCATGCCGGCCCGGCTGCGGGTGCTGCCGGGCGCGCTCGTCGGCGTCGGCGCCGCGACGGCGGTGGCCGCCCTGCTGACGCTGCCCGTCGAGACGGTCCGGGTCACGGGGGTCCTCGACGCGGTGGCGCCGCCCGGCTGGAACGATTTCGAGGTGCTGGCCTCCGTGGGGGCCGTCGGGACCGTCGTCGCGCTCGCGCTGATCGCGTCCGCCGAGACGCTGTTCAGCGCCGCCGCCGTCGACCGGATGCACGACGGGCCGCGCACGGAGTACGACCGGGAACTGATCGCCCAGGGCGTCGGCAACACCGTCTGCGGGCTGCTCGGGGCGCTGCCGATGACCGCCGTGATCGTGCGCAGCGCCGCGAACGTGGAGGCCGGGGCCAAGACGCGGGCCGCGCGGGTGATGCACGGGGCCTGGCTGCTGCTGTTCGCGGTGGCCTTCCCGCAGGTGCTGGAGGTGGTGCCGCTGGCCGCGCTGGCCGGGGTGCTGCTGCACGCGGGGTGGAAGCTGCTGCCGGCGCGGGCGGTGGCGGCCCTGTGGCGCAGCCATCGGGGGGAGGCGGTGGTGCTCGTGGTGACGGCGGGCTCGATCGTGGCCACGAGCCTGTTCGAGGGGGTGCTGATCGGGCTGGGACTGGCCGTCGCGAAGGCCGCCTGGGAGACCTCGCACGTGCACATCGAGGAGGTGTGGGAGGGCGAGAAGGGCGAGCGGTTGTGCGTACGGGTCGTGGGGAACGCCAGCTTCCTGCGGCTGCCGAAGCTCCTGGACGCGCTGGAGGCGCTGCCGCACGGGCCGTCCGTACGCCTCGACCTGACGGGGCTTCGGCACATGGACCACGCCTGTCTGACGGCGTTGGAGGGCTGGGAGCGCAAGCGGATGCCGCTTCCCGGTCGTGAGGGCGTCACATAGAATCGTTACCCTCCGCGCGTGGACAATGAGTTGAAGCGCACGCTCGGGGTGTTCGACGCGGTGGTCGTCGGGCTCGGCGCGATGGTGGGCGCCGGGATCTTCGCCGCGCTCGCGCCGGCGGCCGGCGCGGCGGGGCGCGGGCTCTTGGCCGCCCTGGTGGTCGCGGCTGTCGTCGCGTACTGCAACGCGCACTCCTCGGCGCGGCTCGCCGCCCGCTACCCCGCCTCCGGCGGGACGTACGTGTACGGGCGCGAACGGCTCGGACCGTTCTGGGGGTACCTGGCCGGCTGGGGTTTCGTGGTCGGCAAGACCGCCTCCTGCGCGGCGATGGCCCTGACGGTCGGGGCGTACGTGTGGCCGGGGCGCGAGCACGCCGTCGCCGTGGCGGCGGTGGTGGCGCTGACGGCCGCCGGCTACGGCGGGATGCAGAAGTCGGCGCGCGTCGCCCGGCTGATCGTGGCGGCGGTACTGGCGGTGCTGGCCGGGGTGGTCGTGGTGTGCCTGACCTCGCGGGCGGCCGACCCGGGACTGCTGACCGGCGGCCGGGAGGCCGGCCCGGTCGGGCTGTTGCAGGGCGCCGGGCTGCTGTTCTTCGCCTTCGCGGGCTACGCCCGGATCACCACGCTGGGCGAGGAGGTGCGCGATCCGGAGCGCACGATCCCGCGGGCGGTGCCGATCGCGCTGGGGATCGCCCTGTGCGTCTACGCCGCCGTGGCCGTGGCCGCCTTGTCGGTGCTGGGCAGCGACGCGTTGGCGGGGTCCGCCGCCCCGCTGGCGGACGCGGTGCGCGCCGCCGGGTGGCCCGGGGCGGCCCCCGTGGTCCGGGTGGGCGCGGCCCTCGCCGCGCTAGGCTCGCTGCTCGCGCTCGTCCTCGGGGTGTCGCGCACCACCCTGGCGATGGCCCGGGACGGTCATCTGCCGCGCGCGCTGGCCGCCGTACATCCCCGGCGTCAAGTGCCGCACCACGCGGAGCTCGCGGTGGGCGCGGTCGTGGCGGTGCTCGCGGCGACGGCGGACCTGCGCGGCGCGATCGGCTTCTCGTCCTTCGGGGTGCTGGTCTACTACGCGATCGCGAACGCCTCCGCGTGGACGCTCGGGGCGGCCGTCAAGGGGCGGGCCGTGGCCGCCGTCGGGCTGGTCGGCTGCGTGGTGCTCGCCTGCACGCTGCCCCTGGCCTCGGCGGTCGCGGGGGCGGCCGTCCTGGCGCTGGGCGCGCTGCTCTACGCCGTACGGGGGCGGCTCCGCTCGCGGACCTGACACCTGTTGGCCGGCCCTCAGTCGAGAACGACCTCGACGCGCTTCTCCCGCAGGAAGGCGAGCAGTTCGGGGAAGGTGCAGGGGTAGGCGGTCAGCGGCTGGACTCCCAGGCAGCGGCGGGCCACCTCGTGGTCGTGCCAGACCAGGGTGAACGGGGTCGTCGCGCCGAAGCCGCCACCGAGGGCGTCCGAGACGCCGTTCAGGCAGCGCCCGAAGTATCCGCCGGGGCCGTTCACCGCCTCACCGAGGGCGCAGAAGAAGCCCTCGGCGTCGGTGACGTGACGCCCGTCGAGGTGGTAGGTGCCTCCGGCCGGGCGGTCGGGGCCGCGAAGGTGCGCCAGGGCCGGGTCCAGCCAGCAGGCCCGGCCGACGCGCTCGAAGCGCGCCCACAGGTTGGGGACGGTCGGACGGCCGGCGCGCCACAGGGGCCAGATGTCGGCGACCTCGGGCGGCTGCGGATCCATCTCGACCGTGAGGTCGTACAGACCGGGCCCGTGGGCGGAGGGCCGCCGGTCGACGATGGTCGGGTACCCCGCGAAGGCGATGACGTCCCCCGCGTCGTCCAGGGCGTCGAGGTGCCGGTAGCCGAGCCGGCCGGTGTGCCGGCCTTCCAGCGCCTCCCGCAGCGGTCCCCGTACGTCGCACCCGAGGAGGTGTACGACATGCGGAGGCGGATCCTCGACGGGCGACACCTCGGCGAGGTCGCGGAAGTGAGCCAGGAGCCGGTCCTCGGCGTCGCCGACGCTGAAACCCGCCGACCGGGCGGCCCGGTGGGGATACGCGGGTTGGTGCTCGGCGCGTACCGCCTCCACGGTCACGTCCCGCCGTGACGGATCGCTGCTCCACGCGCGCTCGGCGATGATGCGGGCGTCCTCCAGGTACCACTCCCCCAGGGCCTCGCCGTCCTCGTCGAGCGACTTCAGGACGAGGAAGCCCAGCGCGGCCGGGACCGGCGTCGGCGTCTCGAAGACGCAGTCGCGCAGCTCGTAGAGGCGCCGTACGGGCGGCGGCGGGTCGGCGAAGAGGTGTTCCGCCTCCTCGCACAGCGCCCACAGCTGTTCCCGCTCGTGGTCGTCGTCCTCTCCCCACAGGGCGAACGCGGCCGTCATCGGGTGGCGAAGGGGGCGTCCGTGGGGACGATTTCGCGGCCCAGGGGGAGGAGGGACAGGGGCACCATCTTGAAGTTGGCGATGCCGAAGGGGATGCCGATGATCGTGACGCAGAGGGCGAGGCCGGTGACGATGTGGCCGAGGGCGAGCCACCAGCCGGCCAGGATGAGCCACAGGACGTTGCCGACGAAGGAGCCGGCGCCCGCGTCGCGCCGCTCGACCGTGGTGTACCCGAAGGGCCACAGGGCGTAGACGGCGATGCGGAAGGCCGCGATGCCGAAGGGGATGCCGATGATGGTGACGCAGAGGATCACGCCCGCCAGGCAGTAGCCGAGGAACAGCCAGATCCCGCTGAGGACGAGCCATATGACGTTGAGGATGGTTTTCACTGACCGCGTCCTGCCATCTGTTCGAGTCGGGCGATGCGCTCGGCCATCGGCGGATGGGTCGAGAACATCCGGGAGAGTCCGGCGCCGGGCCGGAAGGGGTTGGCGATCATCATGTGGCTCGCCGTCTCCAGGCGGGGCTCCGGGGGCAGCGGGAGCTGCTTGGTGCCCGCGTCCAGCTTGCGCAGCGCGCCGGCCAGGGCGAGGGGGTCGCCGGTGAGCTGGGCACCGGAGGCGTCGGCCTCGTACTCCCGCGAGCGGCTGATGGCGAGCTGGATGACGGAGGCGGCGAGGGGGCCCAGCAGCATGATCAGGAGCATGCCGAACAGGCCGGGGCCCTCGTCGTCGCTGGAGCGGCCGACGGGGATCAGCCAGGCGAAGTTGACCAGGAACATGATCACGGAGGCCAGGGCTCCGGCGACCGAGGAGATCAGGATGTCCCGGTTGTAGACGTGGCTCAGCTCGTGTC
This sequence comes from Streptomyces sp. RerS4, assembly GCF_023515955.1. Taxonomy (GTDB): domain Bacteria; phylum Actinomycetota; class Actinomycetes; order Streptomycetales; family Streptomycetaceae; genus Streptomyces. Next base: position 4,248,695 of record NZ_CP097322.1, on the reverse strand, counting down.
CGATGACGCCGCGCAGCTCGCGCTCGTCGAGGATGCGCAGGATGCCCTCGGTGCAGCACACGGCCGCGTTGCGCGGGTTGCGGCCGGTCGCGAAGGCGTTGGGGGCCTCAGTCGGGGAGATGTAGAGGCGGGGCATGGGTTGGCGTGCGGAGGTGGAGAGCTCGCGCACCATGCGGTAGAGCGCGGGGGCCTCGAACTCGCTGACGGGGCGGGCGCGCATCGCGCGTAGAGCCAGCTTGTCGCTGTTCCAGTACGCGTACGCGTTCGTCCCGAGCGCGACGAGGACGGCGACGATCAGGCCGCCCCGGCCGAAGAAGCTGCCGATGACGATGATGAGTGCGGACATCCCGCCGAGGAGTACGGCGGTCTTCAGCCCGTTGTGCCGGCGGTGCACGGTGCGCCCTCCAAGTGGTGCGACTGGGGAGCCGTCATGGATCCGAGGGTCTTCGGTCCAGTGGACCCTCCCTTCCTGGTCAACGCGAGGTGGGGGGTCCTCGGTTCCCGGCACCCGGGCACGCCGCCGGCCCCGCCGGCCCCGGGCTGCGGGGCGGCGGGGCCGGCGGGGGCCGTGGTGGGCGTTGCTCCGTACGGGCTACGGCACCGGACTACGGCACGGGCCGCCGCGCCGGCTACTGCGGGAAGAGGCTGCCGGCGGCGAAGCGCAGGACGAGCTGGGGCGCGCCCGACAAGGCCAGGGCGGTCGCGGCGGTGACGGCGATCGCCACCACGACGGGACGCGGCGCCCTGGCGGGCGCGGGGGCCGGGGCGGGCGCCTGCGAGGGCTCCGCCTCCGGGCCGCGGAAGAGGAGCGCCGTCCAGCGCAGGTAGTAGTACAGGGCGACGACGACGTTGACGGCCATGACCACCGCGAGCCAGCCGAGCCCCGCGTCCACCGCCGAGCGGAAGACGGCGACCTTGGCGAAGAGGCCGACGATGCCCGGCGGCAGACCCGCCAGGCACAGCAGGAAGAAGGCCAGGGACAGGGCGGCGAACGGCCGCTCTGCGTACAGCCCCCGGTAGTCGGCGATCCGGTGCAGCGGCTTGGTACGGGCGACCAGCGCGGCCACGGCGAAGGCGCCGAGGTTCACGGCGGCGTACATCAGCGCGTAGGCGACGGTCGTACCGATCTGGTCGCGGTCGCTGTACGCGGCGGCGGCGATCGGGACCAGCAGGTAGCCGGCCTGGCCGACGGAGGACCAGGCGAGGAGGCGTACGGCGCCGTTCGGCCGGTCGGCGGACTGGCGCAGGGCCGCGGCGTTGCCCAGCGTCATGGTGAGCGCGGCGAGGACGGCCAGGGCGGGGCCCCAAATGTCCGAGTACGCCGGGAAGGCGATCACCGTGACGAGGATCAGGCCGGTGAAGCCGACTGCCTTGCCGATCACCGAGAGGTAGCCGGCGACGGGCAGCGGGGCGCCGACGTAGGTGTCGGGGACCCAGAAGTGGAAGGGGACGGCCGCGGTCTTGAAGGCGAAGCCGACGAGGGTGAGCGCGACGCCCGCCATGGCGAGGGTGTCGAGCTGCCCGGGTACCTCTTCGAGCCGGTCGGCGACCTGCGTCAGGTGCAGGGAGCCGGTGGCGGCGTAGACGAAGCTGACGCCCATCAGCGACACGGCGGTGGCGGTGACGGAGGACAGGAAGAACTTGAGGGCGGCCTCGGAGGACAGCCGGTCGCCGCGCCGCATGCCGACGAGGGCGAACGCGGGCAGGGAGGCGACCTCCAGGGCGACGATCAGCGTGGCGAGGTCGCGGGAGGCGGGCAGCAGGGCCGCGCCGGCGGCGGAGGACAGCAGCAGGAACCAGTACTCGCCAGCCGGCATCCGCGTGTCGCGGACGGCGGTGACCGACAGCAGGGCGGTGACCAGCGCGCCGGCCAGGACCATGAACTGGATGACGAGCGTGAAGTGGTCGGCGGTGTAGCTGCAGGCGGCCGGGTCGCCGGTGAGACAGAACGTGGCCCGCTCGCCGGCGCGCAGCGGCAGCAGCAGGGCGGTCGCGGCGGCCAGCCCGGCGACCGACACCCAGCCGAGGAGCCGCTTGCGCGGCTCGGGCAGGAACAGGTCGGCGACGAGGACGACCAGGGCGACGGCGGCGGTGACGACGACGGGCGCGATCGCGAGCCAGTCGACGGACTGGACCAGGTTCGAGGTCGAGGGCGCCGCGACGGTGAGGGCCGTCATGAATTGCCTCCTGCGAGGAGCTTCTGGACGGCCGGGTCGGTGAGGCCGAGGAGGGCCGCGGGCCACAGCCCGGCGAGGACGGTGAGGGCGACGAGGGGGGTCCAGGCGGCGAACTCGTAGCGCTGGACGTCGGCGAGGGCGAGCTCGGGGCCGGCCTTCGGGTCGCCCATGCAGACGCGCCGTACGACGATCAGCAGGTATGCGGCGGTGAGCAGGGTGCCGACCGCGCCGGCGGCCATGTACGTGAGGAACGCGGGCCGCGACAGGCCCTCGGCCGGGTCGAACGCGCCGAACAGGGCCAGCATCTCGCCCCAGAACCCGGCGAGGCCGGGCAGCCCGAGGGAGGCGACGGCGGCGAAGGCGAGGAGCGCGCCGAGGCGCGGGGCGCGGCCGTAGAGGGCGGCGCCGGTGGCTCCGGCGAGGGTGTCGAGGTCGCTGCTGCCGTAGCGGTCCTTGAGGGCTCCGACCAGGAAGAAGAGGAGGCCGGTGATGAGGCCGTGGGCGATGTTCGCGAAGAGCGCGCCGTTGACGCCGGTGGGGGTCAGGGTGGCGATGCCGAGCAGGACGAAGCCCATGTGGCCCACGGACGAGTAGGCGATGAGCCGCTTGAGGTCGCCCTTGCCGCCCTTGCGGGTCAGCGCGAGGCAGGCGAGGGACCCGTAGACGATGCCGATGGCGGCGAAGGCCCCGAGGTAGGGGGCGAAGGTGCGCATGCCGTCGGGGGTGACGGGCAGCAGGATGCGGACGAACCCGTACGTGCCCATCTTCAGCATGACGCCCGCGAGCAGCACGGAGCCGACGGTGGGGGCAGCGGTGTGGGCGTCGGGGAGCCAGCTGTGCAGCGGCCACATCGGGGTCTTCACGGCGAGGCCGATGCCGATGGCGAGGACGGCCAGGAGCTGGGTGGTGTGGGACAGTTCGCGGCCGTTGTCGGAGGCGAGTGCCACCATGTCGAAGGTGCCGCCGTTCAGTCCGATCAGCAGCAGTCCGAGCAGCATGACCACGGACCCGAGGAGGGTGTAGAGGATGAACTTCCAGGCGGCGGCCTGCCTCTGAGCACCGCCCCAGCGGGCGATGAGGAAGTACATCGGGATGAGGACCATCTCGAAGGCGAGGAAGAACAGCAGCAGGTCGAGGACGGCGAAGGTGGCGAGGGTGCCGGACTCCAGGACCAGGAGCAGGGCGACGAAGGCCTTCGGGGAGGGGCCTTCGGGGAGCTTGTAGTAGCTGTAGATCGCGCAGAGGAAGAACAGCAGCGCGGTCATCAGGAGGAGGGGGAGCGAGATGCCGTCGATGCCGAGGTGGATCCGGATGTTCAGCGCCTGGATCCAGCTGATGTCCGTCGTCGCCTGGAAGCGGGACGGGGCGTCGTGGTCGAAGCCCACGGTGAGGGCGATGGCCGCGGCGAGGACGACGCCGGTGACGGTGACGCCGTGGCGCAGCACGGCTTGCTCGGGGCTCTTGCCCTTCAGGCCGGGCGGGGCCGGCAGCAGGGCGGCGACGGCCCCGAGGAGCGGTGCGGCCACGACGAACGCCAGGAGGAACTGCATCACGGACGGGCTGATATCAATCACGGCTGACTCACGGCTCACGATCCGGCGTTGACGTTGGCGAGGACGGCGGTGGCGATCGCCAGGACCACGGCGCCGGCGAGCAGGGCGCTCAGGTAGCTCTGCACGTTGCCGGTCTGGGCCCGGCGGACGAGGCTGCCGAGCAGCCGGGGGCCGGCGCCCGCGCCGCGCACGTACGTGTCGACGACCTCGCGGTCGAGGAAGCGGACCAGGCCCGCGGCCGCCCGGGTGGGGCGGACGAAGAGCCGGTCGTAGCCGGCGTCGAGGTGGAAGCCGGCGGCGGCGTGCCGGTGCAGGGGGCCGAGCAGCGCGAAGCCGGGGTCGGCGACGGGGCCGGCCGGGGCGGCGGGGTGCTCGTGCGTCACCTCGGCGACCTCCGGGGTCTCGGCGACGGACCGCGCGGTGGCCTCGGCGGCGGTGGTGCCGTTCTCGATGCCGGTTCCGGTGCGGGCGCCGGCGGCGGCCCGTGCGGTGGCGCGCTGCCACAGGCCGTAGGTCAGGAGTACGCCGATCAGGGCCGCGCCCGTGCCCAGCACCGAGGTCGTCACGGTCGGGGTGAGGGGCTTCCCGTCGAACCAGTCGGCGAGGGGGCCCGCGGCGAGCCCGAAGCCGAGGGTGGGAACGGCCAGGAGCCACAGCACGCCGGTCATGGCGAGGGGTTCGCGGCCGTGGTCGGGGGCGGCGGCGCCCCGGCCGCGGAAGGCCATCAGCCACAGCCGGGTGGCGTAGGCGGCGGTGAGCAGGGCGGTGAGGACACCGGCGACGAGGACGAGCCAGCCCGCCGCGCTCGGGGCGAGGTCGGAGTGGCCCTCGGCCGCGCCCTCGGCGGCGACCAGGACGGCTTCCTTGGAGAAGAAGCCGGCGAAGGGCGGGATCGCGGCGAGCGCGAGCAGCGCGAGGGTCATCGTCCAGAAGGCGTCGGGGATGCGCCGGGCCAGGCCGTCCATGCGGGACATGGCGGCGAGCGAGTTCGTGCCGGCGGCGTGGATGATCACGCCCGCGCCGAGGAAGAGGAGCGCCTTGAAGGCGCCGTGGGACAGGAGGTGGAAGACGGCGGCGCCGCGGTCGGCGACGGCGAGGGCGCCGGTCATGTAGCCGAGCTGGCCGACGGTGGAGTAGGCCAGCACCCGCTTGATGTCGTCCTGCGCGAGCGCGGCGAGGCCGGAGCCGATCATCGTGACGGCCGCCATGACGGCCATGACGATCAGGGCGGCCCGGGAGGCCGCGAAGACCGGCAGGAGACGGGCGATGAAGTAGACGCCGGCGGCGACCATCGTCGCCGCGTGGATCAGCGCGGAGACGGGGGTGGGGCCGGCCATGGCGTCGGGCAGCCAGGTGTGGAGCGGGAACTGCGCGGACTTGCCCGCGACGCCGGCCAGCAGGAGCAGCGCGATCAACGTCGGGTGGTCGAGCCCGCCCGCGGCGACGGTGCCCAGGATCTCGGTGATCCGGAAGGAGCCGGCGTCGGCGGCGAGCGCGAAGAGCCCGATGAGGAAGGGGACGTCACCGAGCTTGGTGACGAGGAAGGCCTTCAGGGAGGCGGAGCGGGCCGCTTCGGTCTCCCAGTAGTGGCCGACCAGGAAGTACGAGCAGATGCCCATGATCTCCCAGCCGACCAGCAGCACCATCAGGTCGCCGGAGTAGACGACGAGCAGCATGGCGGAGGTGAACAGCGAGACCAGGGCCGCGTACGAGGGGTAGCGCGGGTCCTCGCGGAGGTAGGCCGTCGAGTACAGCTGGACGCAGGTGGCGACGACGCCGACGAGGGCGGCGACCAGGACGGCGAACCCGTCGAGGTGGAACGCCAGCTCGATCGGCACCGACCCGGTCGGGGTCAGTTCGGTGGCCGCGTCGATGGCCGCGCCGCCGCCCTGGCGGACGGCGACGAGGACCGCGAGGACGGCCGCGGCCAGCACCGGCAGGACGGCGAGGGGACGGACGAACCCGGGCGCGGTCCGGCCGAGCAGCAGGCCGGCCACGGCACCGAGGAAGGGCAGCAGGGGGACGAGGACCGCGAGGGTCGTGGTGCTCACGCGGCGACCTCCGGCCGGCCAGTGGTCTGATCGGGAGTGCTCTCACCGGGGACGGTCTCGTGGCCCTCGGCGGTGTCGCGCAGACGGTCGACGTCCGAGGTGCCCCGGTTGCGGTACACCATGAGCACGATCGCGAGGCCGATGCCGATCTCGGCGGCGGCGATGGCGATGGTGAAGAGGGTGAGGGCCTGGCCGGCGTGCAGGGTGTCGCGCAGCCAGACGTCGAAGGCCACCAGGTTGAGGTTGACGGCGTTGAGCATCAGCTCGACGGACATCAGGACCAGGATGGCGTTGCGGCGGGCCAGGACCCCGTAGAGGCCGGTGGTGAAGAGCAGGGCCGCCAGGACGGCGGGGTAGGCGAGGTGCATCAGCGCGGCCCCTTCAGGTAACCCGTACGGCCCTGCGCCGCTTCGGCGTCGGCGGCGTCGGCGGCGTCCTCGGCCGGGGTGTTCCTGCGGGAGAGCACGATGGCGCCGATCAGGGCCGCGAGGAGCAGCACGGACAGCGCCTCGAAGGGCAGCACCCAGTGCTGGAACAGGATCTCGCCGGAGACCTTGGTGGAGCCCTGGACCGGCCCGTCGAGGTCGATCCAGGTGGTGCGGAAGGCGTCGACGACGACCCAGACGAGGGCCACGCCAGCGACGCCGGCCACGCCGAGGGCCACCCACCGGTTGCCGGAGTCGGCGTCCGGGGAGCGGCCGATGGGGGCCTTGGTCAGCATCAGGCCGAACAGGAGCAGGACGACCACGGAGCCGAGGTAGATCAGGACCTGCACCCAGGCGATGAACTCGGCGGTCAGCAGCAGGTACTCGACGGCGATCCCGCCGAGCGCGACGACCAGCCACAGGGCGGCGTGCACGAGCTGCTTGGTGGTGACGGTGATGACGGCCGCGCCGAGGGTGGCGAGGCCGACGAGGAGGAACGCGATCTCGACGCCGGTCGGGGAGAGGAACCCTTGGCCTGCGGCCGCGGCGAGAGGGGCGGCGGGGGTCACGCGTCTGCCTCCGGGGTGGTCGGCGGCTGGGTGGCGGCGGCTTCGGCGGCGGCGGCTTCCGCGGCCGCGGCGGCTTCCGCCTTCTCCACGGCCTTGCGGGCGGCGGCGATCTCCTTGGGCTCCTCGGCGGCCGGGTCGAGGGCGGGCGGGGCCGGCACGGTCCACATCCACTCGCGCAGCTTGTCGCGCTCGTGGGTCAGCTCGTGGATGTCGGTCTCCGCGTACTCGAACTCCGGCGACCAGAAGAGGGCGTCGAAGGGGCACACCTCGATGCAGATGCCGCAGTACATGCAGAGCGAGAAGTCGATGGCGAACCGGTCGAGCACGTTGCGGCTGCGCTCGCGACCGCCCGGGGTGGCGGCGGGCACCGTCTCCTTGTGGGAGTCGATGTAGATGCACCAGTCGGGGCACTCGCGGGCGCACAGCATGCAGACCGTGCAGTTCTCCTCGAACAGGCCGATGACCCCGCGACTGCGGGGCGGGAGCTCGGGCTGCACGTCGGGGTACTGGGCGGTGTGCGCGCGCTTGGTCATGGTGCGCAGGGTGACGGCGAGGCCCTTGGCGAGGCCAGAGCCGGGGAATCCAGCGCGCCGCCCGGAGGGCGTCGATGAGGGGCTGTGGTCGCGTGACGGGTTGGGCATTACTGGATCGCTACCTTCACGATGCCGGTCAGCGCGATCTGGGCGAGCGCGAGGGGGATGAGTGCGGTCCAGGCGAGCTTCTGGAGCTGGTCCTCGCGCAGGCGCGGGTAGCTCACGCGCAGCCAGATGACGACGAAGGCCAGGACCGCGATCTTCAGCAGGGTCCAGACCCAGGCGAGGTCCTCACCGCCGAAGGGACCCTGCCAGCCGCCGAGGAACAGGACGGTGGTCAGGGCGCACAGGACGACGATGCCCGCGTACTCGGCGAGCAGGAACAGCGCGAAACGCAGGCCGGTGTACTCGGTGTAGGCGCCGAAGATGATCTCGGAGTCGGCGACGGGCATGTCGAACGGGGGCCGCTGGAGCTCGGCGAGGCCGGCGGTGAAGAAGACCAGCGCGCCGACGATCTGCCAGGGCAGCCACCACCACTCGAACGCCTCGACGATGCCGGGCAGCGACACCGTCCCGGCGGCCATCGCCACGGAGGCGGCGGCGAGCAGCATCGGCAGCTCGTAGGCGAGCAGCTGGGCGGCCGTACGCAGACCACCGAGCAGGGAGAACTTGTTGGCCGAGGCCCAGCCGCCCATGAGGCTGCCGAGGACGCCGACGCCCATGACGGCGAGCGCGAAGAAGACGCCGGCGTCGATGATCTGGCCGACGGCGCCCTCGCCCGGACCGAGGGGGATGGCGAGGAGGACGAGGAGGTACGGCAGCAGCGCGACGGCGGGCGCGAGCTGGAAGATCCGCCGGTCGGCCTGGGCCGGGACGATGTCCTCCTTCTGCGCGAACTTCACGCCGTCGGCGACGAGCTGCGCCCAGCCGTGGAAGCCGCCCGCGTACATGGGGCCGAGGCGGCCCTGCATGTGCGCCATCACCTTGTGTTCGGTCTGCCCGACGACGAGCGGGAACACGAGGAAGACGGCGAAGACGACGATCAGTCGCAGGGCGACGTCGAGGACGTCGTTCACGCGTCGCCTCCGGTGGTGTCGGGTTCGGATGGGGGGTCGGTCTTGGGGACGCTCTTCGGCTCCGGCTTCGCCTCCGGCGGTGTGGCCGGGGACTCCTCGAAGGCGGGCTTCGGGTCGTGCCAGGGCGCGTCGGAGCTACGCGGAGCGGTCCGGGGCGCGGGCGCGGGTGCCTCCGGCTCGGCGGCCGGCGCGGCCGGAGCCGCCTGGCTCGCCGAGCCTTCGGAAGCCGAGCGGCTGCGCCGCACCGGACGCGCCGGGCTTCGTCCGCGCCGCCGCCCGCCTCCGGGGCCGCAGCGGCGGCCTGGCTCGCCGAGCCCTCCGCCACCGAGCGGCTGCGCCGCACCGGACGCGCCGGGGCTTCGCCCTCGGCCCCGCTTCGCCGGCCGGGGCCGGGCGGGGGCGTCGGGCCGGGCGTTCGCCCGCCGCGCGCCGCGCGCCGCCGCCGCCCCGGCGCGCGGGGCGCGGGCCGGGCGGGCGGGGGCGGGCGGGAGCTGGCCCTTGAGCGGGCCCCAGTCGTTCGGGTCGGGCACGCCGGGCGGGAGCATCTGGCGGCGCTTCGGAGCGTCGGGGTCGTGCGCCTCCCCCGGCTCCTTGGCGCCCGGCCAGGCCTTGGCGACGCGGGCCGCGAGGACGAAGTCCTTGCGCAGCGGGTGGCCCTCGAAGTTCTCGGGGAGCAGCAGGTGGACGAGGTGCGGGTGGTCGGTGAAGGTCACCCCGAACATCTCGAAGGTCTCCCGCTCGTGCCATTCGGCCCCCGCGTACACGGCGACGGCGGACGGCAGGGAGGGCGCCGCGTGCGGCACGGTGGTGCGCAGCAGCAGGCGGCGTACGCGCCGGTTCTCCAGGGCGACGACGTGCGCGCAGATCCGGAAGCCGGTGCCCGGCTCGTCCACGGCGCTCAGCCAGTCGAAGTAGGTGCAGCCCAGCTTGTCGCGGGCGATCTCCAGCGCGGAGATCCAGGAGCCGACGGGTACGTCGACCGTCAGGACGTCGTACGCGAAGCTGCCGACGGCCTCTTCGCCGAAGAGCGTCGGGGCGGCGTCGGGGAGGGAGTCGTAGAGGTTCACGCGTCGGCTCCCGGGAGGGTGGTCGGGGGCGCGACGAGGCCGCTGGTGAGCTGGGAAACGGAGGGCGTGGCCGCGTACCGTTCCGCGAGCGACTCTCGAGCGATCTTCTCCTGCAGCTTGAGGATTCCCTGGAGGAGCGCCTCGGGGCGCGGCGGGCAGCCGGGCACGTAGACGTCCACCGGGATGATCTGGTCGACGCCCTTGGTGACCGAGTACGAGTCCCAGTACGGGCCGCCGCAGTTGGAGCAGGCGCCGAAGGAGATCACGTACTTCGGCTCGGGCATCTGCTCGTAGAGCCGCTTGACGGCCGGGGCCATCTTGTCCGTCACCGTGCCCGAGACGATCATCAGGTCGGCCTGACGGGGGCCGGGCGCGAACGGGATCACGCCGAGGCGGATGAAGTCGTGGCGGGCCATGGAGGCGGCGATGAACTCGATCGCGCAGCAGGCGAGACCGAAGTTGAAGACCCACAGGCTGTAGCGGCGGCCCCAGTTCAGGACCACCTTCATCGGCTCCGGGGCGAGCCGGGAGAGCACTCCCAGCCGCTTGGGCTCCGGGAGGAGCACGGGCTCGGGCGCGGGCTGCGCGGCGGACTGCGCACCCCCACCCACCTGCGGTGTCACGTCCATTCGAGGACGCCCTTCTTGTACGCGTAGAGCAGGCCGACGGCCAGGAACCCCAGGAAGACGAACATCTCCACGAGGGTCGTGGCGCCGTAACCGGCGGCGGCGAACACCGTCGCCCACGGGAAGAGGAAGATCGAGTCGACGGCGAAGATGACGTAGAGGAAGGCGTAGACGTAGTAGCGGACCTGGGTGTGCGCCCAGCCCTCGCCCACGGGATCCACGCCGCATTCGTACGTCAGCAGCTTCTCCGGGGTCGGCACCACGGGCCGCAGCAGGCGGCCGGCGCCGAAGGCCACGGCGACGAAGAGCACGCCGAGCACGGCGAGCAGGCCGACGACCGAATAACTCCGGAAGTAGTCCGCGGCGATGATGGTCACGGTCGATACCGTTGGGTCGGGCACGTCCGCTCCTCGCTCCTCGGCCACTGTCGACGATCGGGTCGATCGTTTGGTTGATCCGGTACGGACGGGAGTCTAGGGCCTGGTCCGCACGGGGTGGGGTTATCCCCCGTTCACTGGCGCCTGCCCGCCCCATGGCATCGGCCGGGCGGAATTGGCAGGCTGGGCCGCATGACCGTGAACGATCAAGCCGACGCCCCTCCTCCCGTACGACCCGTCTTCGACCGGGCCACGTGGAAGGAGATCGCGTACCTGCTGAGCAATCTGCCGGAGGCGCTGATCGGTTTTGTTTACACCATTTTCATGCTGGCGACCGCCGGCGGCCTGTCCGTGACCGTGATCGGTTTGCCGCTGCTCGCCTGCGGTCTGTGGGGGTCGCGGCAGCTCGGGCGGCTCGCGCGGGCGCGGGCACGGGGGCTGCTGGGCCTGCGGGTGGTCGAGCCGTCGCCGCTGCCCCGCCCGGGGCGGGCGGGCGGGTTCTTCGCCTGGCTGTGGGGGGCCCTGAAGGATCCGGTGGCCTGGCGGTCGGTGCTCTACCAGGTGATCCGGCTGCCCTGGGGGGTGCTGACCTTCACCGTCACGTTGACGGGCCTGTTCGTGCTGTGGCCCGTCCTGCCCTACGTGGTGCGCGGGCTCGCGAACGTCGACCGGGCGATGGCGCGGGGGCTGCTGTCCCCCTCCGACGAGCTGGAGCGGCGGATCGCGGAACTGGAGTCGGGGCGCGGGGTCGTCGTGGACACGGCGGCGGCGGACCTGCGGCGCATCGAACGGGACCTGCACGACGGGGCCCAGGCCCGGCTGGTGGCGCTCGCGATGGGGCTGGGGCTGGCGAAGGAGAAGCTCCTGGAGGACCCGGAGGGGGCGGCGGCCATGGTCGACGAGGCGCACGGCGAGGTGAAGCTCGCCCTGCGGGAACTACGGGACCTCGCGCGCGGCATCCATCCGGCGGTGCTCACCGACCGGGGACTGGACGCGGCCTTGTCGTCGGTGGCGTCGCGGTGCCTGGTGCCGGTGAAGGTGGCGGTGGACCTGCCGGCGCGGCCGGCGGAGGCGATCGAGGGGATCGCGTACTTCGTGGTCTCGGAGCTGCTGCAGAACGTCAGCAAGCACGCGGGCGCGCGGAGCGCGACGGTCGAGGTGTGGCGGTCGGACCGTCGGCTGCTGCTGCGGGTCGCGGACGACGGCCGGGGCGGGGCCCGGATGTCCGGCGGTACGGGGATGGCGGGGCTGGCGGAGCGGCTGCGGGCGGTGGACGGGGTGTTCGTGGTGGATTCGCCGCGGGGCGCGGGGACGGTGGTGTCGGCGGAGCTGCCGTGGCGGGACCGGACGTAGACGGCCGGCCCCGCGGGGGTGGGGTTAACCCCCGCCGGCGGAGACCGACCCGCCGCATGGTGGCGGCGTAGGGCCGGGCGGCAGGGTGGAGCGGTAAGGACGGGCACGCGGGAGCGGACGGGAAGAGGGCGGGTCGGGATCATGGCTGACGGCAAGGGGACTGGCGGCAAGGGGCCTGGCGGCAACGGGATCGCGGCGGTGCTGCGGGCACCCGTGGCGGCGCGGACCTGGCGGGAGTTCGGGTACCTGCTGATCGGGCTGCCGCTGAGCTGCCTGTACTTCACCCTCGCGATCACCGGCGTGAGCCTGGGCGCGGGGCTGCTGATCACCTTCGTCGGCGTGCCGGTACTGGCAGGCGTACTGGCGATGTGCCGGGGCTTCGGGCACGTGGAGCGGGCCCGCGTACGGGGCCTGCTGCGGGCGCCGGTGGCGGACCCGGCGCCGATCCGGGCCGGGAAGGCCGGGGCGCCGGCCGCGATGGGGGCACTGCTGGGGAGCGGCAGCGCCTGGCGGCACGTGCTGTACTCGGTGATCCACTTCCCGTGGGCGGTGTTCACGTTCAGCCTGGCCCTGACGCTGTGGTCCACCGGCTGGGCGAGCCTGCTGTACCCGCTGTACTTCTGGGTCTTCCCCGTCTTCACCGATCAGCCGGGGCTCCAGGTCTTCCAGAACGGCGACTATTCCTTCTACCTGGACGCGCCCCTGGGCGTCGCGCTCGCCTTCCTCGTCGGACTCGGCCTCACCCTCCTCACCCCCTGGGTGATCCGGGCGATGGTCGGCGTCGACCGGCTGCTGGTGGCCGGGCTGCTCGGGCCGTCCCGGCTGGACAGCCGCGTCAGCGAGCTGGAGTCCGACCGGGGCGTGGTCGTGGACACCGCCGCCGCCGACCTGCGGCGCATCGAGCGGGACCTGCACGACGGGGCCCAGGCCCGGCTGGTTGCGCTGGCCATGGACCTGGGTCTGGCGAAGGAGAAGCTGAGCGAGGACCCGCAGGCCGCGTCCCGGATGGTGGAGGAGGCGCACGGCGAGGTGAAGCTCGCCCTGCGCGAGCTGCGGGACCTGGCGCGCGGCATCCATCCGGCGGTGCTCACCGACCGGGGGCTGGACGCGGCCCTGTCCTCGGTGGCCTCGCGGTGCGCCGTTCCGGTGAAGGTCTCGGTGGACCTGCCGGCGCGGCCGGCGGCCGCGATCGAGGGGATCGCGTACTTCACCGTCTCGGAACTGCTCCAGAACGTCAGCAAGCACGCGCGGGCCCGTACGGCGAGCGTCGATGTGTGGCGTTCCGGTACGCGGCTGCTGATCCAGGTCGCCGACGACGGCCGGGGCGGGGCCGACCCGTCCGGCGGTACGGGTCTGGCGGGATTGACGGAGCGGCTGGGCGCGGTGGACGGCGTCCTGCTCGTGGACTCCCCGACCGGCTCGGGCACCACGGTCACGGCGGAACTGCCCTGGCGCGACTGACCCCCACGTGATCGGCCCGTTTCTTGCTCCGACCGCGCCTGCACCGGCCGTCGAGCTGGGATGCTTGGCTCTGCCAGGTACGCCCCGCTGCCGACAGGCGGGTCGCGCACGACGAGTTGGACGTGGGAGCTGCTGAAACGTGGAAGACAGGGTGCGGGTGGTCATCGCCGAGGATTCAGTGCTGCTCCGTGAGGGCCTGACCCGGCTGCTGACCGACCGGGGGCATGACGTCGTGGCGGGCGTCGGGGACGCGGAAGCCCTGATCAAGACGGTGGCGGACCTGGCGGCGGAGGACCTGCTGCCCGACGTGGTGGTGGCCGACGTACGGATGCCCCCGACGCACACCGACGAGGGCGTACGGGCGGCCGTGCGGCTGCGGCGCGAGTACCCCGGCATAGGGGTGCTCGTGCTGTCGCAGTACGTGGAGGAGCAGTACGCCACCGAATTGCTGGCCGGTTCCACCACGGGCGTGGGGTACCTGCTCAAGGACCGGGTGGCCGACGTCAGGGAGTTCCTCGACGCCGTCGTGCGCGTCGCGCGGGGCGGTACGGCGCTGGACCCGGAGGTCGTGGCCCAGCTGCTCGGACGCAGCCGAAAGCAGGACGTCCTGGCCGGTCTGACCCCGCGCGAGCGCGAGGTGCTCGGCCTGATGGCGGAGGGCCGGACGAATTCGGCGGTGGCCAAGCAGCTCGTGGTCAGTGACGGGGCGGTGGAGAAGCACGTCAGCAACATCTTCATGAAGCTGGGCCTGTCCCCGAGTGACGGGGATCACCGGCGCGTACTGGCGGTTCTCACCTATCTGAAGTCTTGATCGACTGACACCCTGTCAGGTAATGCCTTTCCGTGTAGATCGCGTGTACAGCGCGTAGAGCGTGAAGAGCACCACGTCTGTCGGACAGACCGCCTTTTCGGACTTTCAAACAGGCGGTCCAGAATGCGGGCGACCCCAGGGACGAATCTCCTCGCGGACGTAGGGTTGGCCTTGGGAACGAACGCCCGCGCCTCGAAGGAGGTCCAGTTCAGTGACCAGCCAGGTCAGTACTCCGGCCGAGCACGCCGATGGGGCCGGAGGGTCCATCGGCGAGCAGCGCACCGCGCCCGCACCCGACGGTGCCGGCAAGGAAGTCCGCCGCGTGGACCGTGTGATCATCCGTTTCGCGGGTGACTCGGGTGACGGCATGCAGCTGACGGGTGACCGTTTCACCTCGGAGACGGCGTCCTTCGGCAACGACCTTTCGACGCTGCCGAACTTCCCCGCCGAGATCCGCGCCCCCGCCGGGACCCTGCCGGGCGTGTCCTCGTTCCAGCTGCACTTCGCCGACCACGACATCCTCACCCCCGGCGACGCGCCGAACGTGCTGGTCGCGATGAACCCGGCGGCCCTGAAGGCCAACATCGCCGACGTCCCGCGCGGCGCGGAGATCATCGTCAACACGGACGAATTCACCAAGCGGCCGATGGCGAAGGTCGGGTACGAGACCTCTCCCCTGGAAGACGGTTCGCTGGACGCCTACAACCTGCATCCGGTCCCGCTGACCACTCTGACGGTCGAAGCGCTGAAGGATTTCGGGCTCACCCGCAAGGAGGCCGAGCGCAGCAAGAACATGTTCGCGCTGGGCCTGCTGAGCTGGATGTACCACCGTCCGACGGAGGGCACGGAGAGCTTCCTGCGGCAGAAGTTCGCGAAGAAGCCCGACATCGCCGAGGCGAACATCGTCGCCTTCCGCGCCGGCTGGAACTTCGGCGAGACGACCGAGGACTTCGCCGTCTCCTACGAGGTCGCCCCGGCCACCCACGCCTTCCCCACCGGTACCTACCGCAACATCTCCGGGAACCTGGCCCTGTCCTACGGCCTGATCGCGGCGGCCCGGCAGGCGGATCTGCCGCTGTACCTGGGCTCGTACCCGATCACCCCGGCCTCGGACATCCTGCACGAACTGTCGAAGCACAAGAACTTCGGCGTACGCACCTTCCAGGCCGAGGACGAGATCGCCGGCATCGGCGCGGCCCTCGGGGCCGCCTTCGGCGGCGCGCTCGGCGTCACCACCACCTCCGGGCCGGGCGTGGCCCTGAAGTCCGAGACGATCGGCCTGGCGGTGTCCCTGGAGCTGCCGCTGCTGATCGTGGACATCCAGCGCGGTGGTCCGTCCACCGGTCTGCCCACCAAGACCGAGCAGGCCGACCTCCTCCAGGCCATGTACGGCCGCAACGGCGAGGCACCCGTCCCGATCGTGGCTCCCCGCACCCCCGCGGACTGCTTCGACGCCGTCCTCGACGCGGCCCGTATCGCCCTGACCTACCGCACGCCCGTCTTCCTGCTCTCCGACGGCTACCTCGCCAACGGTTCCGAGCCGTGGCGGATCCCGGACGTGGACGACCTGCCGAACCTCGCGGTGCAGTTCACCACGGACCCGAACCACACCCTGGCCGACGGCACCGAGGTGTTCTGGCCCTACAAGCGCGACCCCGAGACCCTCGCCCGCCCTTGGGCGATCCCCGGCACCCCCGGCCTCGAACACCGCATCGGCGGCATCGAGAAGCAGGACGGCACCGGCAACATCTCCTACGACCCCGCCAACCACGACCTCATGGTCCGCACCCGCCAGGCCAAGATCGACGGCATCACCGTGCCCGACCTGGAGGTCGACGACCCGGACGGGGCCCGCACGCTCGTCATCGGCTGGGGCTCCACCTACGGCCCCATCACCGCCGCCGTCCGCCGGCTGCGCGGGTCGGGGCTGCCGATCGCCCAGGCCCACCTGCGCCACCTGAACCCGTTCCCGAGGAATCTCGGGGAGGCCCTGAAGCGTTACGACAAGGTAGTGGTGCCCGAGATGAACCTCGGACAGCTCGCGACCCTGATCCGGGCGAAATACCTGGTCGACGCCCAGTCGTACCACCAGGTCAACGGAATGCCCTTCAAGGCGGAGCAGCTCGCGACGGTTCTCAAGGAGGCCATCAATGACTGAGGTGACGGACGCTCGCCCCCTGCTCTCCCTCGTCCCGAAGGCCGAGGCCAAGCAGTCGATGAAGGACTTCAAGTCGGACCAGGAGGTCCGCTGGTGTCCCGGCTGCGGTGACTACGCGGTACTGGCCGCCGTCCAGGGCTTCATGCCCGAACTCGGACTGGCCAAGGAGAACATCGTCTTCGTCTCCGGCATCGGCTGCTCCTCCCGCTTCCCGTACTACATGAACACCTACGGGATGCACTCCATCCACGGCCGCGCCCCCGCCATCGCCACCGGCCTCGCCACCTCCCGCCGCGACCTCTCCGTCTGGGTCGTCACCGGCGACGGCGACGCCCTCTCCATCGGCGGCAACCACCTCATCCACGCCCTGCGCCGCAACGTCAACCTCAAGATCCTCCTCTTCAACAACCGGATCTACGGCCTCACCAAAGGCCAGTACTCCCCCACCTCCGAACTCGGCAAGATCACCAAATCCACCCCGATGGGCTCCCTCGACGCCCCCTTCAACCCCGTCTCCCTCGCCCTCGGCGCCGAGGCCTCCTTCGTCGCCCGCACCGTCGACTCCGACCGCAAACACCTCACCGAGGTGCTCCGAGCCGCAGCCGACCACCAAGGCACGGCCCTCGTCGAGATCTACCAGAACTGCAACATCTTCAACGACGGCGCCTTCGAGATCCTCAAAGACAAGGACCAGGCACAGGAAGCCGTCATCCGCCTCGAACACGGCCGGCCGATCCGCTTCGGCACCGACGGAGCCAGGGGCGTCGTCCGCGACCCGGCCACCGGCGACCTGGAAGTCGTCACCGTCACCGCCGAAAACGAGCACCGCATCCTGGTCCACGACGCCGCCGCCACGAGCCCCACCACGGCGTTCGCCCTGTCCCGGCTGGCGGACCCGGACACGCTGTTCCAGACCCCGATCGGCGTCTTCCGCGACGTGGAGCGGCCGGTCTACGACACGCTCATGGCGGAGCAGCTCGACACGGCGGTGGAGCGGAGCGGCAAGGGCGACCTTGGCGCCCTGCTGCACGGCAACGACACCTGGACCGTCGTCGGCTGAGTGACCCGTCGCCGACCGGACCAAGCCCGGATCCCCTTCCAGGGGGTCCGGGCTTGACGTCGTAGAAGGGCTTCACCATCCGGTCCACCAGGTGTCATGAGTATCTCCCTCAAACGGGCATGACATCGCGGGCGGGCGGCGCTACGGTCGTGAGGTTGTGAAATTGGCTGGAAGTCGCGCTGGAGGGCCCGTGAAGGCAGACAACGAGCACCGCACGGGTTTGCTCTACGGATTCGGCGCGTACGGGCTGTGGGGGCTCGTACCCCTCTTCTGGCCGCTGCTCATACCCTCCGGCGCGATCGAGATCCTGGCCCACCGCATGGTGTGGTCCCTCGCCGTGGTCGGGATCGCGCTGCTGGCGCTGCGCCGCTGGAGCTGGATCGTCGAGCTGGTGCGGCAGCCGCGCAAGCTCGGGCTGACGGCGCTCGCCGCGTCCGTGATCAGCGTGAACTGGGGCCTCTACATCTGGTCGGTCAACAACGGACACGTGGTGGAGGCCAGCCTCGGCTACTTCATCAACCCGCTCGTCACCATCGCGATCGGCGTCCTGCTGCTCGGCGAGCGGCTGCGCAAGGCCCAGTGGGCGGCCGTCGGGATCGGCGCGTCCGCCGTGGTCGTCCTCGCCATCGGGTACGGGCGACCGCCGTGGATCTCGCTGGTGCTGGCCTTCTCCTTCGCCGCGTACGGCCTGATCAAGAAGAAGCTGGACATGGGCGGGCTGGAGTCGCTGACCGCCGAGACGGCGCTGCTCTTCCCGCCCGCCCTCGGCTACCTGCTGTGGCTGGGCGTCCAGGGCCAGTCCACCTTCACCTCGCAGGGCCTCGGGCACTCCGCCCTGCTGGCCGCCACCGGTCTGGTCACGGCGATCCCGCTGGTGTTCTTCGGGGCCGCCGCGATCCGCGTCCCGCTGTCCACGCTGGGGCTGCTCCAGTACATGGCGCCGGTGTTCCAGTTCGCGCTCGGGGTGCTGTACTTCCACGAGGCGATGCCGCCGGAGCGGTGGGCGGGCTTCTCGCTGGTCTGGGTCGCGCTGGTGCTCCTGACCTGGGACGCGCTGCGGACGGCCCGGCGCTCGCGGCTGCGCCTCGCGGAGGCCGCCGCCGCGGCCGCCGGCGTCGCCGCGCCGCCGCCGGCGCTTCCGTTCCCGGCTCGGCTCCCGCCTCGACTCCCACTTCCCCGGCGCGCGAGCCGGCGTAGCGGCGCCCCTTTTCCCCCTCGATCCCCGGTACGAACCACTCGTACCGGGGATCGTCCGTTTTCCGTCCGTTTTTCGAACTACCCTGCCCGGATTGTGGTCTTGACGGATAGTCACACTCTCACTGAACATCAGGCTCGCACTGACGCTCTACCGCTCACCCGCTCTATCCCCGCACGTTCCGTCGCATCCCCACACCACGGAATCCCGGAGCCCCCACATGAGCCTGTCCGTCTCCCGGCGTCTCGCCGCCGTGACCGCAGTCGCGGTCGCGGGGTTGCTCGCCGCCACCTCCCCCGCCGCGCTCGCCGCGCCGACGTCGGTCACCGCCGCGCCAACGCCGCCGGACATCCCGCTGGCCAACGTCAAGGCGCACCTGACCCAGCTGTCCTCCATCGCCTCCGCCAACGGCGGCAACCGCGCCCACGGTCGGGCCGGCTACAAGGCCTCGATCGACTACGTGAAGGCCAAGCTGGACGCCGCCGGCTTCACCACCACGCTCCAGACCTTCACCACCAGCGGCGCCACCGGCTACAACTTGATCGCCGACTGGCCGGGGGGTGACCCCAACTCGGTGCTGATGTCCGGCTCGCACCTGGACTCGGTGAGCTCGGGCGCCGGCATCAACGACAACGGCTCCGGCTCGGCGGCCGTCCTGGAGGCCGCGCTCGCGGTCTCCCGCGCCAACCTCCAGCCGACGAAGCACCTGCGCTTCGGCTGGTGGGGCGCCGAGGAGCTGGGCCTGGTCGGCTCGAAGTTCTACGTCAACAGCCTGCCGGCCGCCGAGAAGGCGAAGATCTCCGGCTACCTGAACTTCGACATGATCGGCTCGCCGAACCCGGGCTACTTCGTCTACGACGACGACCCGACCATCGAGCAGACCTTCAAGAACTACTACGCGGGCCTCGGCGTCCCGACCGAGATCGAGACCGAGGGCGACGGCCGCTCCGACCACGCGTCCTTCAAGAACGTGGGCATCCCCGTCGGCGGCCTCTTCACCGGCGCGAGCAACACCAAGACGTCCGCCCAGGCGCAGAAGTGGGGCGGCACCGCCGGTCAGGCCTTCGACCGCTGCTACCACTCCTCGTGCGACACCACGGCGAACATCAACGACACCGCCCTGGACCGCAACGCCGACGCCATCGCGTACGCGATCTGGAACCTCGGGGCGGCCACCCCGGTCCCGCCGGGCCCGTCCTTCGAGAACACCACGGACGTGAACATCCCGGACTCCCCCGCCGCCGCGGTGACCTCGCCGATCACGGTCTCCGGCGTCGCGGGCAACGCCCCCGCCACCACCAAGGTCGACGTGAACATCGTCCACACCTACCGCGGTGACCTCCAGATCGACCTGATCGCCCCGGACGGGACGGCGTACCGGCTGAAGAACTCCAGCTCGGACGCGGCCGACAACCTGATCACCAGCTACACGGTGAACGCGTCGAGCGAGGTGGCCAACGGCGTCTGGAAGCTCCAGGTCAAGGACGTGGCGGCGCAGGACGTCGGCTACATCAACAGCTGGAAGATCACTTTCTGATCCGGTTCGACCCGACCGAGTTCTACGCGTCCTCCGCGGCGGAGCGCAGCGAGGCGGGCAGGGGTTCCTGGATGCGGGCGCGCAGCTCCTCGGCGACCGCCGCGACGTCCGCGCGGCCCCGCTTCGCGGCCTCGACCAGATCGCCCAGTTCCTCGGGCGAGGGCAGCTGCTTCGCGCCGGCCACCCGCAGGTACGAGCGGGTCGCGGCGGCCGCGTAGAACTCGTTCATCGGGGATTCGAGCGCCGGGCAGACGGCGAGCGTGTGCAGGAAGGCGGCCGCCCGCCAGGCGGTGTCGGGGGCGGGCTGCTCGGGCACCAGCACCAGGTCGTTCTGGTGGCGGGCGACGGCGGCGGCCACCCCGGAGGGGTCCCAGACGGCGGGATCCGACGGCAGGTGGTGGGCCAGGGCGGTCCAGGCCCATTCCATGGTGATCTTCAATTGCCGAACCGCTCCTGGAAGTAGCCCCAGTGGTCGGCGAACTCCTCGATGCCGGACAGGAAGGACCTGCGGTCCTCGTCCAGCTCGCGTTCGGTGACCTCGGTGATCAGCGCGGTGACCGTCGTGCCCAGCGCCGCCGCGCGCGCCTTGAGGCGTTCGTGGAACTCTTCGTCCAGGCGGATGGTGACGTGTCTCGACATGGCCCTCACGGTACAGCGGCCGCGCTGTACGCAGGGGGGAAACGGGCCAAGGGTGGCCCAGGGCACAGGTCCCGGGCCACCCTTGGACGCGGTGGGCGCGCTGCGGTTACTTCGCGGCGTCCGCCGTCTTCACCAGCTGGTCCTTGGTGACCGCGCCGACGTAGACCTTGCCGTCGTCGGTGATCAGCGCGTTGACCAGGCGGGTGGACAGGATCCGGCCCTCGCCGAACTTCCCGGTGACCTTCTCGCCCAGGGAGTTCAGGAACTGCTTGGCCTCCTTGGGGGCGTCCTTGTCGTTCTCCAGCTCCTTCAGGTTCTTGCCGGCGCCCGTGTCGATGCGCGCGACGGTGGCCCAGCCCTCGCCCAGCGGCGTGACCTCGCCCTTGTCGCCCGCGCCACCCGTCAGCGCGTCGAAGCCCGGGAAGGACTCCAGCGCCTTGAACTCCTTGTCGTGGCCCTGGCCCTTGCCCTTCGCGTCGGAGCCCTCGGTCACCTTGGCGCCCTTGGGCGGGGTGAAGGTGAAGGTGTCGGCGGCCGGCTTGGCGAAGCTCACCTGGGTGAAGCCCGCGTCCACGATCGGCTTTCCACCCTGGCTGGACAGCAGCTGGACCCGCAGCGGCACGCCGTTCTCTGCGTCGACGGCGATCTGGACCGAGCCGACGGTGGAGCCGCTCTGCTTCGGCTTCAGGACCAGCTGGTAGGCGTTCCGCCCGGCGACCTGCGCGGTGTCGCCCACGCTGATGTCGGTGGTGGGACCGGCCTGCTTGATGATGTCCTGGGCCAACTGCTGCGGGGAGCCGACGCGGTCGCCCGTCTTGTGCTCGCGGCCCTTGTCGGCGCCCTGGGGCTCCTTCTCGTGGAAGGCCTCGTTGGACTTCGAGTCGTAGCCCCACACGTCGGCGCCGTTGTGGACGAGGGTGTACTCGTCCTTGCCGTCGAGGAAGGTCAGCTTCTGGCGGTCCGGGCCGTCGGCCGCGACGCGGAAGGTGTGCGTGCCGTTCGCCAGCTGCGCGATCTTGTCCTGCGGGTCGGCCGAGCCGCCGGCCACCCCGCCGCCGCCGAGCAGGCCGGTGGCGAGCTTGGGCAGGCCGAGGTCCGTGCTGATCTTGGCGGTGCCGGAGAGCTGCTCGGTCTCGGACGCCGCGACCTTCTCGATGAGCTGCTGCGCCGTCACCTTGGGCAGGTCCGGGTTCCCGGCGTTGGCGAAGGCCGGGACCATCGCCACGGTCGCCGCGGCGACGCCCGCCACCGCGACCGGTACGGCGTACCGTGCGGCCTTGCGCGAGGTCTTCGTGTTCGCTGCCATGTCAGTGCCCTGCCCTCTGTGTGTACGGCGGCGGCGACCCCCGTGTCGCCGCGCTCACCCGATCCGGTGGGGTTCGATGGCTCCATCTGACCAAATCGGACGGCTCGGGGCGTCAGTCCCCGGAATCAACTCCGTGTACGACCGTGGGATGACACGGAAAGGCCCCTCCCCCGGCGACCCGTAGGGGTCGCGGGACGGAAGGGCCCTGTCCACTGGTCTCTAGCCTGCGCGGTGGACCACCGCGTCGCACAGCTCCTCCAGCGCGGACTTCGCGAAGCAGTCCGGCAGCGGGGCGAGCATGGCGCGCGCGTCCTCGGCGTAGCGGACGGTGTCGCGGCGGGCCTGTTCCAGCGCCGGGTGCACCCGCAGTCGGGCGAGCACGTCGGCGTGCAGGGCGTCGTCGCTCAGGTCGCCGTCCAGGAGGCGTACGAGCTCCAGGTCCTCCTCGCGGCCGTCGCGCTCGGCCATCTCCCGCAGCCGCAGCACGGGCAGCGTCGGGATGCCCTCGCGCAGGTCGGTGCCGGGGGTCTTGCCGGACTCGTGCGAGTCGGACGCGATGTCGAGGACGTCGTCGGCGAGCTGGAAGGCGGTGCCGAGGCGCTCCCCGTACTGGGTGAGGATGTCGACGACGGCCTCGTCGGCGCCGGACATCAGCGCGCCGAAGCGGCCGGACACCGCGATCAGCGAGCCGGTCTTGCCGGCGATGACGTCGAGGTAGTGGGCGACGGGGTCGCGGCCGTCGCGCGGGCCGGCGGTCTCCAGGATCTGGCCGGTCACCAGCCGCTCGAAGGCCTCGGCCTGGATGCGTACGGCCTCCGGCCCGAGGTCGGCGAGGATGTGCGAGGCGCGGGCGAAGAGGAAGTCACCCGTCAGGACGGCGACGGAGTTGCCCCAGCGGGCGTTCGCGCTGTCCACCCCGCGGCGTACGTCCGCCTCGTCCATGACGTCGTCGTGGTACAGCGTGGCCAGGTGGGTCAGCTCCACCACGACGGCCGACGGCACGATGCCCGGCGCGTAGGGGTCGCCGAAGCGGGAGGCGAGCATCACCAGCAGCGGGCGGAACCGCTTGCCGCCGGCCCGCACGAGGTGCTGCGCGGCCTCGGTGATGAAGGGGACTTCGCTCTTGGTGGCCTCCAGCAGACCCGCCTCGACGGCGGCCAGTCCGGCCTGGACATCGGTCTCAAGAGCCTGGTCCCGCACGCTCAGTCCGAACGGCCCGACGACGGTCACGAGGGGTACTCCTGTCTGCTGACGATCACGCTGACGATCACATGGATTGTCGATGTGTCGCTGCCATCACTCAAGCCAGCGTATCGGGTCTGTTTTCGATCACGCAGAGCGCCTGCCCGCCCGCCACGCGCGCATCGCCCGATGCGCACCGGTATGTTCTGAGGAAGCCGAAACAACCGGAGAATACGTTTTGTCCAGAACCGTGACCCCACTCCGATGATCATCCGTACCGCGTTCCCGTACGCGACCACCCACGAGGACGTCCGGATTCCCATGCCGGACGGCGTCGAGCTGTACGCCCGGATCTGGCGCCCCGTCACGGACGAGCCCGTTCCGGCTCTCCTGGAGTACCTCCCCTACCGGCTGACCGACTGGACCGCCCCGCGCGACGCCCAGCGCCACCCCTGGTACGCCGGGCACGGCTACGCCTCCGTACGGGTCGACGTACGCGGCCACGGCAACAGCGGGGGCCGGCCGGGCGACGAGTACGACGCGCGGGAACTGGCCGACGGGGTCGCGGTGGTGGAGTGGCTGGCGGGGCAGCCGTGGTGCACGGGCGCGGTGGGGATGTTCGGCATCTCCTGGGGCGGCTTCAACAGCCTCCAGATCGCCGCCCTCGCCCCGCCCGCGCTGAAGGCCGTCGTCACGGTCTGCTCCAGCGACGACCGCTACGACAACGACGTGCACTCCATGGGCGGCTCGGTCCTCGCCGTGGACACGCACGCGTGGGCCGCGACCCTGCTGGCCTTCACCTCCCGCCCGCCGGACCCCCGCTACGCCGGCGACGGCTGGCGTGCGATGTGGCTGGAGCGGCTGGAGGGCATGGAGCCGCTGATCCACACCTGGCTCTCGCACCAGACCCGGGACGACTACTGGCGCCACGGCAGCGTCTGCGAGGACTACGGGGCGATCCGCGCGGCGGTCCTCGCGGTGGGCGGCTGGCACGACCCGTACCGCGACACCGTGTTGCGGCTGGTGTCCGCCCTGCCCGCCGGCCGGGTGCGCGGGCTGATCGGACCGTGGGCGCACCAGTACCCCGACCGGGAACTGCCGCCGGGCCCGGCGATCGGCTTCCTCCAGGAGACGCTGCGCTGGTGGGACCACTGGCTGCGCGGCGACGACAACGGCGTCATGGACGAGCCGCTGCTGCGCGCCTGGATCAGCGAGTCGCACCGTCCCGCCACCGTGTACGAGCGCATGGAGGGCCGCTGGGTCGGGGAGCGGGCCTGGCCGTCGCCGTCGGTGGTCCCCGTCTCGTACGGGCTCCAGGGCGCGCCGGTGCTCGTCGCCTCGCCGCAGCACACCGGGCTGGACGCGGGGCGGTTCTGCCCCTTCGGCAACGAGGCCGACCTGCCTCCGGACCAGCGCGAGGAGGACGCGAAGTCGGCGTGCTTCGAGTTCCCGGTGCCGGCCGGGGAGCCGGTGGAGATCCTGGGCCGGCCGGCGGTGACGCTGCGGCTGCGGCTGGACGTCCCGTACGGGCAGGTCGTGGCCCGGCTGTGCGACGTCGCCCCCGACGGGGCCTCGACGCTGGTCACGCGGGGCGCGCTGAACCTGTCGGCCCGGCGGGGGCGGGACCGGGCGCTGCCGTGGCCGGTGGGCGCGTACGAGGACGTCACCTTCGAGCTGACCGGCATCGGGCACGCCTTCCCGCCCGGACACCGGATCCGGCTGGCGCTGTCCTCGGCGTACTGGCCGTGGATCTGGCCCCGCGCGGGCTCGGAGGCCGGCTGGACCCTGGACCCGACGGGCAGCACGCTGGAGCTGCCGGTGCGGTCGGGCTCCGCCGCCCCGTCCGGCATCGTCTTCGAGGCGCCCGAACAGGCGGAGCCGCTGGGTGTGGTCTTCCCGGAGACCCTGGACGAGCCGCGTCCGGAGCGGCTCGTCGTACGGGACGTGGCGCGCGGGACCTGGCGCCTGGAGGTCGACCCCCGATACGGCGGCACGCGCGCGTACCCGGACGGGCTGGAGTACGCGGAGGACGCGACGGAGGTCTACGAGATCCGCGACGGCGACGCCCTGTCCGCCCGGACCCGTTCCGAGTGGCGCATCCGCCTGCACCGCCCGGAGGACGCCTGGGACGCCCGCGTGGAAACCCGCTCGGAGATCACCTGCGACGAGGGCGGCTTCCTCACCTCCAACGAGGTCGTCTGCCGCGAGGGCGAGGAAGTCCTCTTCCACCGCACTTGGGAGCGCCGCCTACCGCGCGCGGCGGGCTGAGGCCCCGAAGACGTCCTCGACGAGCCTGGCCAAGGCCTGGGGGAAGACTTCCGCCGGGTTGATGTCGGCGTCACCGGTGGTCATGCCGGCGGTGAGGGTCCTGCTGCCGTCGGGGGTGCTGTACATGAGGGCTCCGTAGCCGCCGGGGGCGCCGCCGTTGTGGTGGTAGACGGTGCCGGCGTCCGGGCCGAGGTCCTGGACGAACAGGCCGAGGCCGTAGCCGAGCTCCCCGTACGGCTTGCGCATCTCGGCGAGGAGCGCGGGCGGCAGGAGCGTGCCGGAGTTCAGCGCGGCGAAGAATGTGTGGAGGTCGCGGGTGGTGGAGATGAGGCCGCCGGCGCCGAGGAGCATGGTGAGGTTCTGGCGGGAGACGTCGACCACCTTCCACTCTTCGCCGTCCTGGTAGCGGTAGTAGCCGTGGGCGTGCGGCTCGGGGAGGTCCGTGACGGCGCCGGCGAGCACGGTGTCCCGTAGCCCGAGCGGCTCCAGGACGCGCCGCCGCATCTCCTCGCCGTACGAGCGGCCGGCGACCGCCTCGATCAGCAGCGCGGCCAGCGTGTAGTTGGTGTTGGAGTAGCCGAAGCCCGTCCCCGGCTCGAACCGCGCCGGCTTGGACAGCGCGAGCCGTATGAGTTCCTGCGGCTCGTAGGTGCGCAGCCGGTTGTCGACCCACTCCTTGCCGGTGGCGGGGATGCCGGGCACGATCGTTCCGTCTTCGAAGTACTCGCCGGTGTAGTTGAACAGCCCGCTGGTGTGTTGGAGCAGCATCCGCACCGTGACGCGGGGGTCCAGCCCGGCCAGTTCGGGCAGGTGGTCGGCCACCGGGGCGTCGAGTGCCAGCCGTTCCTCGGCCACCAGTTGCAGCACGGCGGTCGCGGTGAAGGTCTTGACGACGCTGCCCGCCCAGAACCGTCCGTCCGTCGACGGCCTGTCGCTCCCGCCCAGCTCGCGCACCCCGGCGCTGCCGACCCACTCGCCCCGCTCGTCGTGCACGCGCAGCTGGATCCCGGCGAAGCCGGCGTCGACGAACGCCTGGACGGCCTGGTGCAGTTCCGGGCGGTCCGGCCCGGTGGTGGTCAGGTCGGCGGTGTGGATGTCGGTCATGACGGTCGCTCCTTTGGGGTGGGTACGGGTACGGGTCGGGTCGTGTCGTCAGTTGCTGCGGGCGGTGATGTCGCCGTAGGCGGTGGTGGCGTGGAGGGTGAGGCCGGCGTCGGCGCCTTCGGCGTTCCGGAGTGCGTTGTGGATGCGGCCGTAGGAGGTGCCGGCGTCGAGGGTGGCGGAGACGCCGCGGGCGGCGCCGATGGTGATGTCGCCGGATTCGGTGCGCAGGACGACGGCGCCGCGTACGGCCTCGTCGACGCGGAGGTCGCCCTTCTGCGTGCGGATCTCGGCGGGGCCGCCGAGGCGGCCGAGGGTGATGTCGCCGGCCTGGAGGGTGAGGTGGGCGCCCGCGGTCTCGTCGAGCTTGACGGCGGCTCGGGCGGCCTCGAAGGTGACGTCGCCGAGGCGTCCGACGCCGCGCAGTTCGGCGTCGGCGGCCTTGGCCCGGACGTCGGACCCGGCGGGGAGCTGGACGGTGACCTCGACGGATCCGGGGTGGCCCAGGACGCGGCTCTTGGCCTCGGCGGCCTCGACGCGCAGGACGCCGTCGGTGTAGTCGACGGTGACCTCCTGGGCCGCCTTGACGTCGCGGTTCTTGGAGGCGTCGGCGGGCAGGACCTCGACGGTGGCGTCGGCCCGGTCGGCGGCGATGAGACGGATCCGGCCGGCGGGGATGTCGAGGACGGCGGCGATCGGGGCGGTGGTGGCGAACTTCTGCACGGTGTGCTCCTTCATCTCGCGGCGCGCGCCCTGTCGGCCCGCCGCTTTCCGATGAACGAAAAGCTACGTTGCATTCACCATCTCGGCAACATGCACGTTGCGCAGAATCCCCATCTCCGCACCTCACCGCCCCAATTTCGTTGCACCGCCCTGCCCTCAAACGCAACATCCCACACCCGTCACGTTGCAATGAGCTGACACTGAACGCTATAGTGGAGACGCCACCCACCACGAAGGAGACCGCGCATGCCCGGAGGCCGGCTCACCCAGCCCGAACGCCGCCAGATCGCTCTGGGGCTGGCCGACGGCCTCGCCTACGCCGAGATCGCCCGGCGCCTCGAACGCCCCACCTCGACGATCACGCGCGAGGTGATGCGCAACGGCGGCCCCGCCACCTACCGCGCCGACGTCGCCCACCGCGCCACCGAACGCCGCGCCCAGCGCAGGCCGGCCGCGCCCCGGGGGTCGGAGGCGCCCCCGCAGGCCCACGGCCGCGACGCCGAGGCGATGCGCGCGTACGAGGAGTCGTTCACGGATGTCCTCATCCACGCGGGCACGCCCAGGATGATGGCCCGCGTGATGACCTGCCTCTACCTCACGGACGCGGGCAGCCTCACCGCGTCCGAACTCGTCCAACGCCTCCAGGTCAGCCCGGCGTCCATCTCGAAGGCGATCGCGTTCCTGGAGAACCAGGGCCTCGTCCGCCGGGAACGCGACGACCGCCGCCGCGAGCGGTACGTCGTGGACGACGACGTCTGGTACCAGTCGATGATGGCCAGCGCCCGCGCCACCGCCCAGCTCAGCGAGACGGCGCGCGAGGGCGTCGGCGTCCTCGGCCCCGGCACCCCGGCCGCGACCCGCCTGGAGAACATCGCCCGCTTCGTCGACTTCGTCTCCGAAAGCATCACCCGCGCCGCCGAACAGGCCCGCGACATCCTCCACACCAAGCCGGCCACCCCACCGGCGCCGTGACGGCCCCCGGCCGCCCGGCTCCGACCGGTCCCTTGACGCGCGCAGCAGTGCGGAGGGGTTGTTGTGACGGATCCGCTTGGGGAGCTGCGGCGGATCGAGGCCGATTCCACGTACCGCGCCGCGTTTCGCGCTCAGTTGGACGCGGCCGTCGTCCGGCGGGCGGAAGAGGAGGCGGCGTTCGACGTTGAGGTCGTGGCGGCGGCCGAGCGGATGCGGGAGTTGGTGGTTCGGGGGCGGGGCGGGTGAGCTGCGGCGCGCGCGGCGTGCTGTCCGGGGCGCACCTCGACGCGCTCGCGCGGCTCCACCGGGGCGCGCTCCGGGGTGTGCCGGGGGACAGCCCGGAGCTGCATTGCCTGCCGGAGCGGCACGCCGACGCGCCTCACATGGACCTGCTCCATGATGGGCTCGGTGGGGGGACAACGCGGGCGCCGTCCTCGTGCTGCCCGACTGCCCGGCTGCGGCCCCCACAGGCGACGGCTGCGACGGGCACCTGGCCCACCCCGGCCGGCACACCTGGGAGACCGCAGAGGCGTGACGCGCGTCACGCGCAACGCGCCCCCGCCCGCGGACACTACCCACCGTGGACCACCAACTGTTCGCGGACATGTACGACGCACACGCCCGAGCCGTGTACGCGCATGCCGTCCGCATGACCGCCGACCGGGCCGGGGCCGAGGACATCGTCTCCCTCACCTTCCTCGAAGCCTGGCGGCTGCGCGACTCGCTCGACCAGGTCGCCAACCAGCGGGCATGGCTGTTCGGGGTCGCGACGAACGTCATCCGCAACACCCGCCGGACGGCCCGCCGCCACCGTGCCGCCATGGCCCGCCTGCCACCTCCCGACGCCGTTCCGGACCTCGCGGACGCCGTCGTGTCCCGTATCGCCGACTCCGATCGGGCCACCGCCGCTCTCGCGGCGCTGAATCGGCTGCGCCGGGCCGACCGCGAGGTGCTGCTGCTGTCCGTGTGGTCGGGCCTCAGCCACGAGGAAGTCGCCCAGGCGTGCGGGGTCGCCGTGGGCACCGTACGTTCGCGTCTCTCGCGGGCCCGCGCCCGCCTGCACAAGCTCACGGCCCGGGAAGGAACCCATTGAACGACGCCCACGAGACCCTCCGGCGCCTGCCCGGCGTCGCCGACGCGGACCTGCCCTTCGCCGGGGAACGGCGCCTTCGGGAGCACCTGTTGAGCGAGGCGGTAGTGGGCGCGCGCAGGGCCGGCCGGCGGCCCTTCGGCCTCGTCCTCGCCGCCGGGGTCGCGACCTGCGCCGTGGCGCTGGCCGTCAGCCTCGGCACCGGGGGCGGCGGGTCCGGCGTACGGCCGCCCGAGCCGGCGGCGGTTCAGCTGCTGGACCGCGTGGCGCTCACGGCGCAGGAGCAGCCCGCCGCGACCGTTCGCGACGACCAGTTCCTCTACACGAAGACCGTCGGCCACTCCACCACCCTGTCCGAGACGAAGGACGGGGGCATGGAGGCGTTCCGGACCGACGAGTCCGCCGAGCGCTGGGTCTCCGTGAACGGGTCGGTCGGCACGCTCGTCCGCACCGCCGACGGAACGTCCAGGGAGCCCACGAGCAGCAAGGGCAACGCCGAGCCGAGCATCAACGGGCCCACCTACCGCTTCCTCGAAGCCCTGCCCACCGACCCCGACAAGCTCCTGAAGCTCATCTACGCAGACGTACGCGTCAACCACGGCCCCGACTCGGGCTCCACCCTCAGCACCGATCAGCACGCCTTCGTGGCCATCGGCGACCTGCTGCGGACCGTGAACGCCCCGCCCGGCGTGAGCGCCGCCCTCTACCGGGCCGCCGCCCGCATCCCCGGGGTCGTCTTCGTCCCCGAGGCGACGGACGCCGCCGGACGGAGCGGCGTCGCGGTCGCCCGCGTCGACCGGGGCGAACGCACCGAGTGGATCTTCGACGCGGCCACCCTGCGGCTGCTCGGCGAGCGCACCGTGGCCCTCAAGGACAGCCACTGGGCGAGGGCCGGCGAGCCGGTGACCTCCGTGGCCTTCGTCGGGCGCGGTGTGGTGGACGAGGCCGGGGAGCGGCCCCAATAGAACCAGGGGGTGTCCGCCGGATCAGGGCCGGACACCCCCTGGGCCCCTACGCGTAGAGGCGTTCGATGACCGCCGCCACCCCGTCCGCCTCGTTCGAGACGGTGATCTCGTCGGCCACGGCGAGGAGTTCGGGGTGGGCGGCGGCCATGGCCACGCCCCAGGCCGCCCAGGCGAACATCGGGATGTCGTTCGGCATGTCACCGAAGGCGATGGTCGACTCCGCGCCCACCCCCAGGGCCGCCGCCGCCCGCGTGAGGCCGGCGGCCTTGTCCACGCCGGGTGGCTGGAGTTCGACGGTGTGCTCCCCCGCCATCGTGACGTTCACCAGGTTCCCGACGACCCCCCGCGCGACCCGCGTCAGCTCGTCGTCGTCGAGCCTCGGGTGCTGGAGCAGCACCTTGTTGATCGGCGCCGACCACAGGTCGTCCCGCCGGAGCACCCGCACCGTCGGCAGGTGCGGGTGCCACATCCGGTAGCCGGGCCCTATCAGCATCTCCCCGTCCAGGCCCTCCTGGTTGACGGCGGCGTAGACCTCACCGATCTCCGCCTCGATCTTGCCGAGGGCCACTTCCGCGAGCCCCCGGTCCATGGAATCGGAGTGCAGCAGCAGCCCGCGCGCCGCGTCGTACACCTGCGCGCCCTGCCCGCACACCGCGAGCCCCGCATAACCGAGGCTGTCGAGGACATGACGGACCTGCGGGACGGGGCGGCCGGTGACGACGACGTGGTGCGCGCCGGCCGCGCGCGCCGTCGCGAGCGCCCGGCGCGAACGGGCGGAGACGGCGTCCCCGGCGCGCAGCAGCGTTCCGTCCAGGTCGGTGGCGATCAAGTCATACGGGAGGGCGGAAGTCACGGCGCCAAGGATACGGACCCCCTCGGACAAGTCCTACAAATAGCGCCCTAATCCGGCCTCCCACAGACCCCACCAGCCACGTAACGTGTCAACCAGCCCCCGGGACACCCCCGGACCGCGTCGAAAGCGAGGCAGCAACCCATGCCCCAGCAGAGCCCCCTCGATGTCCCCGAGGGCGACCCGTTCGGGCCGCACAACCTCCCCTACGGGGTGTTCACCACCCCCGAGGACCCGACGCGCCGGCGCGTCGGCGTGCGGCTCGGCGGGTACGTGCTCGACGCGGGGGCGGTCGCCGTCGCGCTCGGCTCCCCGTACGCCGGTCTCCTCGCCCAGGGCTCGCTGAACCCGCTGCTCGCCGCCGGCCGCACCGCCTGGCACGACGTACGCCGCGCCCTGACCGCCTGGGTCACCGACCCCGGCCACCGCGCGACCGTCGAGCCGCACCTGCTGCCGCTGGACGCGATCACGCTGCACCTGCCGTACGAGGTCGCGGACTACGTCGACTTCTACGCGAGCGAGCACCACGCCACCAACGTCGGGAAGATCTTCCGCCCCGACGGGGACGCGCTGACGCCCAACTGGAAGCACCTGCCCATCGGTTACCACGGCCGCTCCGGCACGATCGTCGTCTCCGGCACCGACGTCGTGCGCCCCTCCGGGCAGCGCAAGGCCCCCACCGACCCGGCGCCCGTCTTCGGCCCGTCCGTCAAGCTCGACATCGAGGCCGAGGTCGGCTTCGTCGTCGGCACGCCGTCCGAGCTGGGCAGCCCCGTGGCCCTCGGCGACTTCGAGGACCACGTCTTCGGGCTCTTCCTCCTCAACGACTGGTCGGCCCGCGACATCCAGGCCTGGGAGTACGTGCCGCTGGGCCCCTTCCTCGGCAAGTCCTTCGCCACCTCCGTCTCCGCCTGGGTGACCCCCCTGGAGGCCCTTGACGCCGCCCGCGTCGCCCCGCCGGCCCGCGACTTCCCCCTCCTGCCCTACCTCGACGACGCCGAGGGCGACCGCCCCGGCGGCTTCGACCTGCGCATCACCGTCTCCATCAACGGGCAGGAGGTGGCCCGGCCGCCGTTCGCCTCCATGTACTGGACGGCCGCGCAGCAGCTCGCGCACATGACCGTCAACGGCGCCTCCCTGCGCACCGGCGACGTCTTCGGCTCCGGCACCGTCAGCGGCCCGGACGTCGACCAGCGCGGCTCGCTGCTGGAGCTGACCTGGAACGGACGCGACGCCATCGAGCTGGCCGACGGCAAGCGCACCTTCCTGGAGGACGGCGACACCGTCACCCTCACCGCCTGGGCGCCCGGCGCCGACGGCACCCGCGTCGGCCTCGGCGAGGTCACCGGCCGCATCGTGGGATCGCCCGCGTCCGCATCGTAGGACGCCCGGCTCCGGCGGGGTGGCGGATCTTCCCACCGCCCCGCCGGAGCCGCAGGTCGCAGCCGCGCGGCCACGGCGGGCGGTGGCGCAATACCGCCGCAACACACCCTGCGGCGCCCCGCCGGTACGTTCCCTGCCATGCCAGCCGAACGCACCTCCCCGCACACCGCCCCGGTCGCCGCCGCACGCCGCTCCGCAAGGCCGCCGTGCTGTCGCTGCTCGCCCATCGCCACACCCCGCAGGCGCGGGCAGCGCCGGCCGCGGCCGTCTCCGACACCGACGCGGACGACCGCGCCTACGCCGCACGGGGGGCCTGACCACCCGTACGCTCCCCCGGCCGTGCGGGGCGGGGCCGGCGCGGTGACGCTGCTCGCATGGTTCCTCGTCACGCCAAGCTCGTCCCCCTGGCCCTCGCGGCCGCCGCGACCCTCGCGGCGGCCCCGTCCGCCCCCGCCGCCCACGCCCACGCCCCCGCCCCCGCGCCCGCGCCCCGCCTCATCCCCGCCGCCCAACTGGCCCTGGCCTACAAGGCGACCGCCAAGTACCACCGGCACGCCGCCGCCGTCGCCGCCGGGTACGTCCCCGACAAGTACTGCGTCGTGAACCCGTCGGGCGGCACCGGCGCGCTGGGTTACCCGCACTTCAACCACGCCTACGACGGCTCCGTCGACCCCGCGAAGCCCACCGCCCTGCTCTACGAGGGTGACGGCGCGGGCCACTGGCGCCTCGTCGGCCTCGAATGGATGGTCGTCGACCGCGACGGCCGCGAGGACACCGACGACGACCGTCCCTCCCTCTTCGGGGAGCCCTTCCGCGGCCCGCTGCCCGCCCGCTACAAGGGCCAGAAGGTCCACTACTCGCTGCACCTGTGGCTGTGGAAGGACAACCCCGCCGGACGGTTCGAGCCCTTCAACCCGTCGGTCGTCTGCCTCCCCGGCACCACCAGGCCCCGTCCGGTCGTCCCCAAGCCCGCCGCCACTCCTTGAGCGGACGCGGCGCCCCGTTCGGAGGCCCGCCGCGTGCGGGGCGCCGGGAGCGCCGTGAAAAGTGAACGAAACGACCTCACCCCACAGGAGTACCGATGCCCGTACGCAGCCTGAAGACCGTCCTCACCTGCGCGGCAGCCGTCTCGCTCGCCCTGGCCGCCGTGCCGGCGGCCCACTCGGTGGACGGTCCCGCGCCCGACCCGCGCAACGTCCAGGCGATGCGGGACATGGCGCTGGCGATCAGCGCGACGGCCAAGTACGTGGACGAACGGGAGGCCATCAAGGACGGCTACGTCCCGCACGGCCAGCAGTGCATGACCAACCCGTTCGGGGTGGGCGCCATGGGCTACCACTACGTCAAACAGGAGTACTGGGGTTCGCGGGACCCCAGCAAGCCGACCGCCCTCCTCTACAGCACGGAGAAGGACCGCAACGGCCGGCGCAAGCTCCAGACCGTGGAGTGGATGGCCACCGACGGCGACCAGGACCTGAAGACCACCGACGACCGCCCCACGATGTTCGGCCTCCCCTTCGACGGCCCGATGCCCGGCCACTGGCCCGGCATGCCCAAGCACTACGACCTGCACATGTGGGCGTACGAGAAGAACCCGGCGGGCCGCTTCCACAACTGGAACCCGGCCCTCAAGTGCTCCGGGCATATGACCCACTCATGAGAACGACCTCTGCGGGAATCCCCGGCGATAGGCTGGACCGGTTCGCGAGACTCTGCCCCATGGGAGCACTGATGAGCGTCGAACCCGCCGCGCCGCAGCCTGAGCCGGAGTCGGGACCCCGCTGGCCCATCCCGCCTGCGGGCGGCTGGACGGCGGACGACCTGGACACGCTTCCGAATCTGCCTCCGCATACGGAGCTGATCGACGGGAGCTTGGTTTTCGTGAGTCCGCAGAGCATCTTCCACGAGCGGGCCATTGACCTGTTCAAGTGGCAACTTCTGTCGGCGGCCCCCGCCGACTTCGAGATCTTCCGCGAATTCACCATCGACATCGACAAGTCGAACCGGCCTGAGCCGGATGTGGTGGTCGTGCGCACAGATGCCGTCGACGATCTGAACCAGACCCGCTTCCCCGCCGAAGCCGTGGTCCTGGCCATCGAGGTGGTCTCACCCGACTCTGTCGCCCGCGACCGCGAGACCAAGCCCCTGAAGTACGCGCGAGCCGAGATCCCGCACTTCTGGCGGGTCGAGAACAAGGACGGCCGCGCGGTCGTCTACGTCTTCGAGCGGGAGCCGGCCACTGGCGTCTACGTCGCCACCGGCATCTTCCACGACCGCCTGAAGGTCTCCGTCCCCTTCCCCATCGACCTGGACCTCAGCGAGATCACGTCGAAGCGGCGACAGCCCGAGTAGCCCCGTACACGCCACAGGGCCCGGCCCCCGAAGGGGCCGGGCCCTGCACCGTCAGGAGACGGTCAGCGCACGAACGTGCTCGCCTGGCCGGCCAGGTCCAGGAAGTACTGCGGGGCCAGGCCCAGGACCAGGGTCACCGCCACGCCCACCGCGATCGTCGTCATCGTCAGCGGCGAAGGGACGGCCACCGTCGGGCCGTCGGCCTTCGGCTCACTGAAGAACATCAGGACGATCACCCGGATGTAGAAGAACGCGGCGATCGCGGACGAGACCACACCGACCACGACCAGCGCCCCCGCGCCCCCCTCCGCCGCCGCCTTGAACACGGCGAACTTGCCCGCGAAGCCGGAGGTCAGCGGAATGCCGGCGAAGGCCAGCAGGAACACCGCGAAGACGGCCGCCGTCAGCGGCGAACGACGGCCCAGCCCCGCCCACTTGGACAGGTGCGTCGCCTCGCCGCCCGCGTCGCGCACCAGCGTGACCACGGCGAACGCGCCGATCGTCACGAAGGAGTACGCCGCCAGGTAGAACAGCACCGACTGGACGCCCTCCGCCGAGGTGGCGATCACACCGGCCAGGATGAAGCCGGCGTGCGCGATCGAGGAGTACGCCAGGAGCCGCTTCACGTCGGTCTGCGTCACGGCGATCACCGCGCCCGCGAGCATCGTGACGATCGCGACGCCCCACATGACCGGCCGCCAGTCCCACCGCAGGCCCGGCAGCACCACGTACAGCAGCCGCAGCAGGGCGCCGAACGCGGCCACCTTCGTCGCCGCCGCCATGAAGCCGGTGATGGGGGTCGGGGCGCCCTGGTAGACGTCCGGGGTCCACATGTGGAAGGGGACGGCGCCGACCTTGAAGAGCAGGCCCATCAGGATCAGCGCGCCGCCGATCAGCAGCAGCACGTCGTTGCCCATGGTGGCCGCGAGGGCCGGGTCGAGCTGGGTGACGGTGCCGTCCACCACGTCGGCGATCCTCGCGTACGAGACCGAGCCCGCGTAGCCGTACAGCAGGGCGATGCCGAAGAGGAGGAACGCGGAGGAGAAGGCGCCGAGCAGGAAGTACTTCACCGCGGCCTCCTGCGACATCAGCCGCCGGCGGCGGGCGACGGCGCAGAGCAGGTACAGCGGGAGGGAGAAGACCTCCAGCGCGATGAAGAGCGTCAGCAGGTCGTTGGCCGCCGGGAAGATCAGCATGCCGGCGACCGCGAACAGGGCCAGCGGGAAGACCTCGGTGGTGGTGAAGCCGGCCTTGACGGCGGCCTTCTCGCTGTCGCTGCCCGGTACGGACGCCGCCTGCGCGGCGAAGGAGTCGACGCGGTTGCCGTGGGCGGCCGGGTCGAGGTGCCGCTCGGCGAAGGTGAACACCGCCACGATCGAGGCGAGCAGGATCGTGCCCTGGAGGAACAGCGCCGGGCCGTCGACGGCGATGGCGCCCATGGCGGCGATGTGCGCCTTGGTGCCCGCGTACCCGCCGGCCGCGAGGGCGACGACCGCCGCGAAGGCGCATGCCAGCGCGGCGACGGACAGGAACACCTGGGTGTAGTAGCGGGACTTGCGCGGGACGAAGGCCTCGACGAGGACTCCGAGGATGGCCGCGCCCACCACGATCAGCGTGGGCGCGAGTTGCGCGTACTCGATGTGCGGGGGCCGGATCCGGTCGACCGGCCCTTCGGCCGCCAGCGTCAGCAGGCTGTGGGCCGCAGCAGTGGCTGTACTCACTTGGCCGCCTCCCCCTTCTGTGCCTCGACCGCCACCTCGGGCTTCGAGTCGGTCTGTTTCACGTCCGACATGGTGTGCTTCACCGCCGGGTTGACGATCTCGGTGAGCGGCTTCGGGTAGACGCCGAGGCCGATCAGCAGCGCGATCAGCGGGGCGACCACCAGGACCTCCCGCAGGCGCAGGTCCGGCATGGTGCGGACCTCCTCCTTGACGGGGCCGGTCATGGTGCGCTGGTAGAGGACGAGCGTGTAGAGCGCGGCCAGCACGATGCCGATGGTGGCGATGATCCCGACGACCGGGTAGCGGGCGAAGGTGCCCACCAGGACGAGGAACTCGCTGACGAACGGGGCGAGGCCGGGCAGGGACAGGGTGGCGAGGCCGCCGATGAGGAAGGTGCCGGCGAGGACCGGTGCCACCTTCTGCACGCCGCCGTAGTCGGCGATGAGGCGGGAGCCGCGCCGGGAGATCAGGAAGCCGGCGACGAGCATCAGCGCCGCCGTGGAGATCCCGTGGTTGACCATGTACAGCGTCGCGCCGGACTGGCCCTGGGAGGTCATGGCGAAGATGCCCATGATGATGAAGCCGAAGTGCGAGATGGACGCGTAGGCGATCAGCCGCTTGATGTCACGCTGTCCGACGGCGACGAGCGCCCCGTAGACGATGCTGATCAGCGCGAGGACGAGGATCACCGGCGTGGCCCACTTGCTCGCCTCGGGGAACAGTCCGAGGCAGAAGCGGAGCATCGCGAAGGTGCCGACCTTGTCGACGACCGCGGTGATCAGTACGGCGACGGGCGCGGTGGCCTCGCCCATGGCGTTGGGCAGCCAGGTGTGCAGCGGCCACAGCGGGGCCTTCACCGCGAAGGCGAAGAAGAAGCCGAGGAAGAGCAGTCGCTCGGTGTTGGTCGCCATGTCGAGCGTGCCCGCGGCGCGGGCGGCGGCGATCTCCTGGAGCGAGAAGTTCCCGGCGACGACGTACAGGCCGATGACGGCGGCCAGCATGATCAGGCCGCCGACCAGGTTGTAGAGGAGGAACTTGACGGCCGCGTACGAGCGCTGCGCGGCGGCGTTCTCGTCCGAGCCCGCGTGCGCCCGGTCCCCGAAGCCGCCGATGAGGAAGTACATCGGGATGAGCATGGCTTCGAAGAAGATGTAGAAGAGGAAGACGTCGGTGGCCTCGAAGGAGATGATCACCATCGCCTCGACCAGCAGGATCAGGGCGAAGAAGCCCTGCGTCGGCCGCCAGCGGGACGAGGACGTCTCCAGGGGGTCGGCGTCGTGCCAGCCGGCGGCGATGACGAACGGGACCAGCAGGGCGGTGAGCGCGATCAGCGCCACCCCGATGCCGTCGACGCCCAGTTCGTAGCGGACGCCGAAGTCGGCGATCCACGGGCGGGATTCGGTGAGCTGGTAGCGGTCGCCACCGGGTTCGAAGCGGACCGCGACGAGCACGGCCAGGGCCAGCGTGGCCAGCGAGAACAGCAGCGCGAGCCACTTGGCGGCGGTCCGGCGGGAGGCCGGGACGGCCGCCGTGAGGATCGCGCCGACCGCGGGCACGGCCGCCGTCACCGTCAGAAGCGGGAAACTCATCTCACACCGCCCTCATCAGCAGGGTCGCGGCGATGAGGATCGCCGTGCCCCCGAACATCGAGACCGCGTAGCTGCGGGCGTAGCCGTTTTGCAGCCTGCGCAGCCGGCCCGACAGTCCGCCGACGGACGCGGCCGTGCCGTTGACGACACCGTCGACCAGGCTGTGGTCGACGTAGACGAGCGAGCGCGTCAGGTGCTCGCCGCCGCGTACGAGGACGACGTGGTTGAAGTCGTCCTGGAGGAGGTCCCGGCGGGCCGCCCGGGTGAGGAGCGAGCCGCGCGGGGCGACGACCGGGACGGGCCTGCGCCCGTACATCGACCAGGCGACGGCGACGCCGACGAGCAGGACGACCACGGTGGACGCGGTCACCGCCATGGCGCTGACGGGCGGGTGGCCGTGCTCGTAGCCGGTGACGGGCTCCAGCCACTTCAGGAAGCGCTCGCCGATCCCGAAGAAGCCACCGGCGAACACCGACCCGAACGCCAGGATGATCATCGGGATGGTCATGGACTTCGGGGACTCGTGCGGGTGCGGCATGTCGCCGGGGTGCGCCTCGGCGCCGGGCTCCACGCCGGGCGTCTTGTCCGGGTCCGGGGCCGGCTGCCAGCGCTTCTCGCCGAAGAAGGTCAGGAGCATGACGCGGGTCATGTAGAAGGCGGTGATGCCGGCGCCCAGCAGGGCGACGCCGCCGAGGATCCAGCCCTGGGTGCCGCCCTTGGCGAACGCCGCCTCGATGATCATGTCCTTGGAGAAGAAGCCGGACAGGCCGGGGAAGCCGATGATCGCGAGGTAGCCGAGGCCGAAGGTGACGAAGGTGACCGGCATGTACTTCCGCAGGCCCCCGTACTTGCGCATGTCGACCTCGTCGTTCATGCCGTGCATGACCGAACCGGCGCCGAGGAAGAGCCCGGCCTTGAAGAAGCCGTGCGTGACCAGGTGCATGATCGCGAAGACGTAGCCGATCGGGCCGAGGCCGGCGGCGAGGATCATGTAGCCGATCTGCGACATCGTGGAGCCGGCGAGGGCCTTCTTGATGTCGTCCTTCGCGCAACCGACGATCGCACCGAAGAGGAGCGTGACCGCGCCCACGATGGTGACGACCAGTTGGGCGTCGGGCGCCGCGTTGAAGATCGCGCCCGAGCGGACGATCAGGTACACGCCCGCCGTCACCATCGTCGCGGCGTGGATGAGGGCCGAGACCGGGGTCGGGCCCTCCATCGCGTCACCGAGCCAGGACTGGAGCGGGACCTGCGCCGACTTGCCGCACGCGGCGAGCAGCAGCATCAGGCCGATCGCCGTGAGCGTGCCCTCGCTCGTCTCGCCGACGGACGACAGCACCGGGCCGAAGGCGAAGGTGCCGAACGTCGTGAACATCACCATGATCGCGATGGACAGGCCCATGTCGCCCACGCGGTTGACCAGGAAGGCCTTCTTCGCGGCGGTGGCCGCGCTCGGCTTGTGCTGCCAGAAGCCGATCAGGAGGTACGAGGCGAGGCCCACACCCTCCCAGCCGAAGTACAGCAGCAGGTAGTTGTCGGCGAGGACGAGCAGGAGCATCGCCGCGACGAACAGGTTGAGGTAGCCGAAGAAGCGGCGCCGGCGCTCGTCGTGCTCCATGTACCCGATCGAGTACACGTGGATGAGCGTGCCCACGCCGGAGATCAGCAGGACGAAGGTCATCGACAGCTGGTCGAGCTGGAAGGCGATGTCCGCCTGGAAGCCCTCCACCGGCACCCAGCTGAACAGCCGCTGGTGCAGGGTGCGGTCGTCGGCCCCGCGTCCGAGCAGGTCGAAGAAGAGGACGACGCCGATCCCGAAGGAAGTGGCGGCGAGCAGGGTGCCGAGCCAGTGCCCGACCTTGTCGAGGCGCCGGCCGCCGCACAGCAGCACCGCCGCTCCAAGCAGGGGCGCGGCGATCAGCAGCCCCATCAGATTCTCCACTGTGAGCGCCCCTTACAGCTTCATCAGGCTGGCGTCGTCGACCGAGGCCGAGTGGCGGGTACGGAACAGCGACACGATGATCGCGAGGCCCACCACGACCTCCGCGGCGGCGACGACCATCGTGAAGAAGGCGATGATCTGGCCGTCGAGGTTGCCGTGCATGCGGGAGAACGCGACGAAGGCGAGGTTGCAGGCGTTGAGCATCAGCTCGACGCACATGAACAGCACGATCGCGTTCCTGCGGATGAGGACCCCGGCCGCGCCGATGGTGAACAGCAGGGCGGCCAGGTACAGGTAGTTGACCGGATTCACTGGGAGGCCTCCTCACGGCCGAGGCGCTCCGAGGAGGCCTGCTCCAGCGCCTTGAGGTCGTCCAGGGCCTCGCTGGAGACGTCGCGGATCTGGCCGCGGGCGCGCAGCGTCTTGTTGACGGTGAGCTCGGACGGGGTGCCGTCCGGCAGCAGACCGGCGATGTCCACGGCGTTGTGCCGGGCGTAGACGCCGGGCGCCGGCAGCGGCGGGAGCTGCACGCCCTCGCGTACGCGCTTCTCGGACAGTTCGCGCTGGGTGGCGGCCCGCTCGGTGCGCTCGCGGTGGGTGAGCACCATCGCGCCGACGGCCGCCGTGATCAGCAGGGCGCCGGTGAGTTCGAAGGCGAAGACGTACCGGGTGAAGATCACTTCGGCCAGGCCCTCGATGTGCCCGGCGGAGTTGATCCGGCCCAGGCCGTTGAAGTGGTTCAGCCCGGCGTTGCCGATGCCGGCGATGAGCAGGATGCCGAAGCCGAGCCCGCACAGGGCGGCCAGCCAGCGCTGGCCCTTGATGGTCTCCTTCAGCGAGTCGGCCGCCGTGACGCCGACGAGCATGACCACGAAGAGGAACAGCATCATGATCGCGCCGGTGTAGACGATGATCTGGACGACGCCGAGGAAGTAGGCGCCGTTGGCGAGGTAGAAGACCGCCAGGATGATCATCGTTCCGGCCAGGCACAGGGCGCTGTGGACGGCCTTCTTCATCAGGATCGTGCACAGCGCGCCGATGACGGCGACGGTGCCCAGGATCCAGAACTGCACGGCCTCACCGGTGGAGGTCAGCGTCGCGGCCTCCGCCGCGAGGGCGCTCACGCGTCCACCTCCTCGGTGGAGTCGGTCGTGCTCTCGCCCTTCTTCTCGCCTTCACCCTTGGAGGCGGCGACCTGGCGGACCGTGCCCGGGGCGGCTCCGGTGACCAGCCCCCGGTAGTAGTCCTGCTCGTCCGTGCCCGGGAAGATCGAATGCGGGGCCTCGACCATGCCCTCGGTCAGCCCGGCGAGGAGCTGCTCCTTGGTGTAGATCAGCGACTCGCGGCTGGAGTCGGCCAGCTCGAACTCGTTCGTCATGGTCAACGCCCGCGTGGGGCAGGCCTCGACGCACAGCCCGCACAGGATGCAGCGGGCGTAGTTGATCTGGTAGACGCGGCCGTAGCGCTCACCGGGCGAGTAGCGCTCCTCCTCGGTGTTGTCCGCGCCCTCCACGTAGATCGCGTCGGCGGGACAGGCCCAGGCGCACAGCTCGCACCCGATGCACTTCTCCAGACCGTCGGGGTGGCGGTTGAGCTGGTGGCGGCCGTGGAAGCGCGGAGCGGTGGTCTTCTGCTGCTCCGGGTACTGCTCGGTGAGGCGCTTCTTGAACATGGCCTTGAAGGTCACGCCGAAGCCGGCGACCGGGTTCTGCCACTTTTCGTCGGACACGTCTCAACCCTCCTCTCGGTCACTGTCGTTGTTCGTCCCGCCACTGGCGATCAGCTCCCGCTCCCCGCGGGGCCGCCTGCGCGGTACGGGTGCCAGGTGCTGGCCGGGCTTGGGCGGTACGGGGAACCCGCCCGCCATCGGGTCGAAGGGCTCGGCCGCCGCGGCCCGGTCGGCCGAACCCGCGGCCTTCTTCTCGCGCCGGTCGCGGAACGCGTCGGCGACGAAGGACAGCAGCAGGATCGCGATGACCCCGCTGCCGACGTAGAGCACGATCTCGCTGAAGTCGTAGCGCTCGTTGCGCAGTGCCCGGACGGAGGCGACCAGCATCAGCCAGACCAGCGAGACCGGGATGAGGACCTTCCAGCCGAGCTTCATCAGCTGGTCGTAGCGCACGCGCGGGAGCGTGCCGCGCAGCCAGATGAAGAAGAACAGCAGCAGCTGCACCTTCAACACGAACCAGAGCATCGGCCACCAGCCGTGGTTCGCGGCCTCCCAGTACGTGGAGATCGGCGCCGGGGCCCGCCAGCCGCCCAGGAAGAGGGTGACCGACACCGCCGAGACGGTGACCATGTTGACGTACTCGGCCAGCATGAACAGGGCGAACTTGATGGACGAGTACTCGGTGTTGAAGCCGCCGACGAGGTCGCCCTCGGACTCGGGCATGTCGAAGGGGGCGCGGTTCGTCTCGCCGACCATCGTGACGATGTAGATG
Source organism: Streptomyces sp. RerS4 (assembly GCF_023515955.1). Classification (GTDB taxonomy): domain Bacteria; phylum Actinomycetota; class Actinomycetes; order Streptomycetales; family Streptomycetaceae; genus Streptomyces. The sequence goes on along the minus strand of NZ_CP097322.1, from coordinate 4,206,142 downwards.
ATGAAGGAGACCGGCAGCAGCATGATGTACCAGCGGTCCGCCTGCGCCTCCACGATCGCCGACGTCGACATCGACCCGGAGTAGAGGAAGACGGAGGCGAAGGCCGCGCCCATCGCGATCTCGTACGAGATCATCTGCGCGCAGGAGCGCAGGCCCCCGAGGAGCGGGTACGTCGAGCCGGACGACCAGCCCGCCAGGACGATGCCGTAGATCCCGACGGAGGCAACGGCGAGGACGTACAGCATCGCGATGGGCAGGTCGGTGAGCTGCATCGTGGTGCGCTGGCCGAAGATCGAGACCTCGTTGCCGGCGGGCCCGAAGGGGATCACCGCGATGGCCATGAACGCCGGGATGGCCGCGATGATCGGCGCCAGGACGTAGACGACCTTGTCGGCCCGCTTGACGACGACGTCTTCCTTCAGCATCAGCTTGACGCCGTCGGCGAGCGACTGGAGCATGCCCCAGGGTCCGTGCCGGTTGGGGCCGATGCGCAGCTGCATCCAGGCGACGACCTTGCGCTCCCACACGATGGAGAAGAGCACGGTCACCATCAGGAAGGCGAAGCAGAACACCGCCTTGATCAGGACGAGCCACCAGACGTCCCTGCCGAACAGGGAGAGGTCCTCGGCGGCCAGGTGCAGGGTGTTCACGCGTCCACCTCCGCGGTGGTGCCATCGGCGCGGGCCGGGGCCGCCGGTCCGATCCGTACGAGGGTGCCGGGCCGGGCGCCGGTGTCGGCGAGGACCCCGGAGCCGGTGGAGTTCAGCGGGACCCACACCACCCGGTCGGGCATGTCGGTGACCCGCAGCGGGAGTTCCACGGAGCCCGCCGGGCCGGTGACGGCCAGGACGTCGCCGTCCTTGACGCCGGTCTCGGCGGCGGTGGCGGCCGACAGGCGGGCGCTCGCCTCGTGGCGGGTGCCGGCGAGGGCGTCGTCGCCTTCCTGGAGCCGGCCCAGGTCCAGCAGCAGCCGGTGTCCGGCGAGGACGGCCTCGCCCGCGCCGGGGCGGGGCAGTGCCACCGGGTCGGTGGAGTGTTCGGGGGCGAGCGCGCCCTCCCAGGGGCCGAGCCGCTCCAGCTCGCGGCGTACGGCGTGCACGTCGGGCAGGGCGATCGGCCGGTCGGCGGCGTCGGCCAGCATGTGCAGCACGCGGGCGTCGGCCGGGGCGAGGCGGCGGGTCATCTGGTCGGGCTTGAGGGCGGCCTCGAAGGGGCGCAGGCGGCCTTCCCAGTTGATGAACGAGCCGGACTTCTCGGCGACGGCGGCCACCGGCAACACCACGTCGGCGTGGTCGGTGACCTCGCCGGGCCGCAGTTCGAGGGAGACGACGAACGCCTCCTTCAGCGCGGTCCGCGCCCGCTCCGGGTCGGGCAGGTCGCCGACCTCGACGCCCGCGACCAGCAGCGCGGACAACTCGCCCGTGGCGGCGGCCTCCACGATCTGCCCGGTGTCGCGGCCGTAGCGGTGCGGGAGTTCGTCCAGCCCCCAGGCGCGGGCGACCTCCTCGCGGGCCCGCGGGTCGGTGGCCGGCCGGCCGCCGGGCAGCAGCGACGGCAGCGCGCCCGCCTCGACGGCGGCCCGCCCCGGCCCGGCGCGGGATCCACACCAGGCGGGCCCCGGTGACGGTGGCCGCCCGTACCGCCGCGCTCAGCGCGCCCGGCACGCCCGCGAGGCGCTCCCCGACCACGATGACGGCGCCGGGTTCGCGCAGCGCCTCGGCCGCGGCGGCGCCGCCCGCCTCCAGACCGGTGCGGGAGGCGAGGGCCGCGAGCCACTCCGGCTCGGTGCCGGGAGCGGCCGGCAGCAGCGTGCCGCCCGCCTTGGCGAGGCCCCGGGTGGCGAAGGGGGCCAGCGCGTAGGTCCGCTGCTTGTGCTTGCGGTGGGCCTTGCGCAGCCGCAGGAAGACCCCCGGGGCCTCCTCCTCGGCCTCGATGCCGACGAGCAGGACGGCGGGGGCCGCCTCCAGGGAGGCGTAGGTGACGCCCGTGCCGTCGAGGTCCTTGCCGGTGCCGGCGACGGACGCGGCCAGGAAGTCGGCCTCCTCCGCGCTGTGCACGCGGGCCCGGAAGTCGATGTCGTTGGTGTCGAGCACGACGCGGGCGAACTTGGCGTACGCGTACGCGTCCTCGACGGTGAGCCGGCCGCCGGTCAGCACGCCGGTGCGACCGCGCGCGGCGCCGAGCCCGGCGGCCGCCGCCTCCAGCGCCTCGGGCCAGCTCGCGGGGGCCAGGATCCCGTCCGCCCCGCGCACCAGCGGCGTCGTCAACCGGTCGGGGCGCTGCGCGTAACGGAACGCGAAGCGGCCCTTGTCGCAGATCCACTCCTCGTTGACCTCGGGGTCCTCGGCGGCCAGGCGACGCAGCACCTTGCCGCGCCGGTGGTCGGTGCGCGTCGCGCACCCGCCGGCGCAGTGCTCGCACACGCTCGGGGAGGAGACGAGGTCGAAGGGGCGCGAGCGGAACCGGTACGCGGCCGAGGTGAGGGCGCCGACGGGGCAGATCTGGATGGTGTTGCCCGAGAAGTACGACTCGAAGGGGTCGCCCTCGCCGGTGCCGACCTGCTGGAGCGCGCCGCGTTCCAGCAGCTCGATCATGGGGTCGCCGGCGATCTCGTTGGAGAAGCGGGTGCAGCGCGCGCACAGCACGCACCGTTCGCGGTCCAGGAGCACCTGCGGGGAGATGGCGATGGGCTTCTCGTAGGTGCGCTTCCGGCCCTCGAAGCGGGACTCGGCGTTGCCGTGGGACATCGCCTGGTTCTGCAGGGGGCATTCGCCGCCCTTGTCGCAGACGGGGCAGTCCAGCGGGTGGTTGATGAGCAGCAGCTCCATCACCCCGCGCTGGGCCTTGTCGGCGACCTCGGAGGTCAGCTGCGTCTTGACGACCATGCCGTCGGTGCAGGTGATGGTGCAGGAGGCCATCGGCTTGCGCTGGCCCTCGACCTCGACGATGCACTGGCGGCAGGCGCCGGCCGGGGAGAGGAGGGGGTGGTCGCAGAAGCGGGGGATCTCGATGCCGAGCTGTTCGGCGGCCCGGATGACGAGGGTCCCCTTGGGGACGGAGAGTTCCATCCCGTCGATCGACAGCGACACCAGATCCTGGGGAGGCGGCGCGGCCTCTCCGCCACCGGCCGGGGTCTGTGTGGTGACGGTCATGCGTTCACCTCCGTGTCAGCCCAGAGGGTCGACTTCTTGGGGTCGAAGGGGCAGCCCTTGCCCGTGATGTGCTGCTCGTACTCCGCGCGGAAGTACTTCAGCGAGGAGAAGATCGGGCTGGCGGCGCCGTCACCGAGCGCACAGAAGGACTTGCCGTTGATGTTGTCGGCGATGTCGTTCAGCTTGTCGAGGTCGGACATGACGCCCTTGCCCGCCTCGATGTCGCGGAGCAACTGGACCAGCCAGTACGTGCCCTCGCGGCAGGGCGTGCACTTGCCGCAGGACTCGTGGGCGTAGAACTCGGTCCAGCGGGTGACGGCGCGCACCACGCAGGTGGTCTCGTCGAAGCACTGGAGGGCCTTGGTGCCGAGCATGGAGCCGGCGGCGCCGACGCCCTCGTAGTCCAGGGGCACGTCGAGGTGCTCGTCGGTGAACATCGGCGTGGAGGAGCCGCCGGGGGTCCAGAACTTCAGCCGGTGGCCGGGGCGCATGCCGCCGCTCATGTCGAGGAGCTGGCGCAGGGTGATGCCGAGGGGGGCCTCGTACTGGCCGGGGCCGGCGACGTGCCCGGACAGCGAATAGAGGGTGAAGCCGGGGGACTTCTCCGTGCCCATCGCCTTGAACCACTCCTTGCCCCGCTGGAGGATCGCGGGAACCGAGGCGATGGACTCGACGTTGTTGACGACGGTGGGGCACGCGTAGAGCCCCTCGACGGCGGGGAAGGGGGGCCGCAGCCGGGGCTGACCGCGTCGGCCTTCGAGGGAGTCGAGCAGGGCCGTCTCCTCGCCGCAGATGTACGCGCCCGCGCCCGCGTGCACGGTGATGTCGAGGTTGCGTCCGCTGCCGTCGATGTCACGGCCGAGGTAGCCGGCGGCGTACGCCTCGCGGACCGCCTCGTGCAGACGCCGCAGGACCGGGACGGTCTCGCCGCGCAGGTAGATGAAGGCGTGCTCGGAGCGGATCGCGTAGCAGGCGATGATCATTCCCTCGATGAGGGAGTGCGGGTTGGCGAAGAGGAGGGGGATGTCCTTGCAGGTCCCCGGCTCCGACTCGTCCGCGTTGACCACGAGGTAGTGCGGCTTGCCGTCGCCCTGCGGGATGAACTGCCACTTCATGCCGGTGGGGAAGCCGGCGCCGCCGCGACCGCGCAGACCGGAGTCCTTGACGTAGGCGATGACCTCGTCGGGGGTCATGGCGAGGGCCTTGCGCAGGCCCTCGTAGCCGTCGTGGCGCCGGTAGGTCTCCAGCGTCCACGACTCGGGCTCGTCCCAGAAGGCGGAGAGCACGGGCGCGAGCAGCTTCTCGGGGCTGCCGTTCTTGTCCAGCTCCGTCGACACCGACATCACTCCCCTCCCTCTGTACGGGCTTCACCGCGCGGGTGCACGATCGGGGCGTGCGGGGCCTCGCCGCGGGCGAGGCGCAGGCCGATCAGGGAGGCCGGTCCGGCTCCGCCGGTGGCGGCGACGGCGCCCTCGCGCTCGTCGGGGAAGCCCGCGAGGATCCGGGCGGTCTCCTTGTAGGTGCACAGCGGGGCGCCGCGGGTGGGTTCGACGGGCCGGCCGGCGAGCAGGTCGTCGACCATGGCCTTGGCGGACTCGGGGGTCTGGTTGTCGAAGAACTCCCAGTTGACCATCACCACCGGGGCGTAGTCGCAGGCCGCGTTGCACTCGATGTGCTCCAGCGTGACCTTGCCGTCGGGGGTGGTCTCGTTGTTGCCGACCCCGAGGTGCCGCTTGAGCTCGTCGAAGATGGCGTCGCCGCCCATGACCGCGCACAGGGTGTTCGTACAGACGCCGACCTGGTAGTCCCCGGAGGGCTTGCGCCGGTACATCGTGTAGAAGGTGGCGACGGCGGTGACCTCGGCGGTCGTCAGCCCGAGCACCTCGGCGCAGAAGCGGATGCCGGTGCGGGAGACGAAGCCCTCCTCGGACTGCGTCAGGTGCAGCAGCGGCAGCAGCGCGGAGCGGCTGTCGGGGTAGCGGGCGATGACTTCCCGCGCGTCCGCTTCGAGCCGGGCCCGTACGTCGGCCGGGTAGTCGGGGGCGGGTAGCTGCGGCATCCCCAATTGGACGTCTGTCATCGGTCGACGCCTCCCATCACGGGGTCGATGGAGGCGACGGCGACGATGACGTCGGCGACCTGGCCGCCCTCGCACATCGCGGCCATGGCCTGCAGGTTGGTGAAGGACGGGTCGCGGAAGTGGACCCGGTAGGGGCGGGTGCCCCCGTCGGAGACGACGTGGACGCCGAGCTCGCCCTTGGGGGACTCGACGGCCGCGTACGCCTGTCCGGCCGGCACCCGGAAGCCCTCGGTCACCAGCTTGAAGTGGTGGATGAGGGCCTCCATGGAGGTGCCCATGATGTTCTTGATGTGGTCGAGCGAGTTGCCGAGGCCGTCGGGGCCCATGGCGAGCTGCGCGGGCCAGGCGATCTTCTTGTCGGCGACCATGACCGGTCCCGGCTGCAGCCGGTCCAGGCACTGTTCGACGATCCGCAGGGACTGGCGCATCTCCTCCAGGCGGATCAGGAACCGCCCGTAGGAGTCGCAGGTCTCGGTGGTGGGGACGTCGAACTCGTAGTCCTCGTAGCCGCAGTACGGGTCCGTCTTGCGCAGGTCGTGCGGCAGTCCGGCGGAGCGCAGGATCGGGCCGGTGGCGCCGAGGGCCATGCAGCCGGTGAGGTCGAGGTGGCCGACGTCCTGCATGCGGGCCTTGAAGATGGGGTTGCCGGTGGCGAGCTTGTCGTACTCCGGCAGGTTCCTCTTCATGGTCTTGACGAACTCGCGCAGCTGGTCGACGGCGCCCGGCGGCAGGTCCTGGGCGAGGCCGCCGGGGCGGATGAACGCGTGGTTCATGCGCAGGCCGGTGATCAGCTCGAAGACGTCGAGGATCAGCTCGCGGTCGCGGAAGCCGTAGATCATGATCGTGGTCGCGCCCAGCTCCATGCCGCCGGTGGCGATGCACACCAGGTGGGAGGAGAGCCGGTTGAGTTCCATCAGCAGGACGCGCAGGACGGTGGCCCGGTCGGGGATCTGGTCGGTGATCCCGAGGAGCTTCTCGACGCCGAGGCAGTAGGCCGTCTCGTTGAAGAAGGGCGTCAGGTAGTCCATGCGCGTGACGAAGGTGGTGCCCTGCGTCCAGTTGCGGAATTCGAGGTTCTTCTCGATGCCGGTGTGCAGGTAGCCGATGCCGCAGCGGGCTTCGGTGACCGTCTCCCCGTCGATCTCCAGGATCAGGCGGAGCACTCCGTGGGTGGAGGGGTGCTGGGGCCCCATGTTGACGACGATCCGCTCGTCGTCCGCCTTGGCCGCCGACTGCACGACCTCGTCCCAGTCGCCGCCGGTGACGGTGTAGACGGTGCCCTCGGTGGTCTCGCGGGAGGCCGCGTGTGACGCGTTCGGGGTGGACATCAGCTGTACGACCTCCGCTGGTCGGGAGCCGGGATCTGGGCGCCCTTGTACTCGACGGGGATGCCGCCGAGCGGGTAGTCCTTGCGCTGGGGGAAGCCCTGCCAGTCGTCCGGCATCATGATCCGGGTGAGGGCCGGGTGGCCGTCGAAGACGAGACCGAAGAAGTCGTAGGCCTCGCGCTCGTGCCAGTCGTTGGTCGGGTAGACCGTGACGAGCGACGGCAGGTGCGGGTCGGCGTCCGGGACGGACACCTCCAGGCGGATGATCCGGCCGTGGGTGAGCGAGCGCAGGTGGTAGACGGCGTGCAGCTCGCGGGCCTTGTCACCGGGGAAGTGGACGCCGCTGACGCCGGTGCACAGCTCGAAGCGCAGCGCCGGGTCGTCGCGCAGGGTGGAGGCGACCCGTACGAGGTGCTCGCGCGCGATGTGGAGGGTGAGTTCCCCCCGGTCGACGACGACCTTCTCGATGGCGTTGGCGGGCAGCAGGTCCTGCTCCTCCAGGGCGCCCTCCAGCTCGTCGACGACCTCGTCGAAGTACGAGCCGTAGGGGCGGGCGCTCTCGCCGGGCAGGGCGACGGTTCGTACGAGGCCGCTGTAGCCGCTGGTGTCGCCGCCGTTGCTCGCGCCGAACATGCCCTTGCGGACGCCGATCACCTCGGGGCCGGCGGCCCTGGGCGCAGGGACGTTATTGCCGGTCTCGGCATTGCCGTTCTCGACGTTGCCGTTCTCGACGGCCGGGTCCTCGCTCACCGCAGGAGCCCCTTCATCTCGATGGTGGGCAGGGCCTTGAGGGCCGCCTCCTCCGCCTCGCGGGCCGCCTCTTCGCGGTTCACGCCGAGCTTGGAGCCCTGGATCTTCTGGTGGAGCTTGAGGATCGCGTCGATCAGCATCTCGGGGCGGGGCGGGCAGCCGGGGAGGTAGATGTCCACCGGGACGATGTGGTCGACGCCCTGGACGATCGCGTAGTTGTTGAACATCCCGCCCGAAGAGGCGCACACGCCCATGGAGATGACCCACTTGGGAGCGGGCATCTGGTCGTACACCTGGCGGAGCACCGGCGCCATCTTCTGGCTGACCCGGCCGGCCACGATCATCAGGTCGGCCTGGCGCGGCGAGCCGCGGAAGACCTCCATGCCGAAGCGGGCCAGGTCGTAGCGGCCGGCTCCGGTGGTCATCATCTCGATGGCGCAGCACGCCAGGCCGAAGGTGGCGGGGAAGACGGATGACTTGCGCACCCAGCCCGCGGCCTGTTCGACGGTGGTCAGCAGAAAGCCGCTCGGCAGCTTCTCTTCCAGTCCCATGGAAAATTCAGCCCCTCAGTCCCATTCCAGGCCGCCGCGGCGCCACACGTAGGCGTAGGCGACGAAGACGGTGAGCACGAAGAGCAACATCTCCACGAGCCCGAAGATCCCCAGGGCGTCGAAGGTGACGGCCCAGGGGTAGAGGAAGACGATCTCGATGTCGAAGACGATGAAGAGCATCGCCGTCAGGTAGTACTTGATGGGGAAGCGACCGCCGCCGGCGGGCATCGGGGTGGGCTCGATGCCGCATTCGTAGGCCTCAAGCTTTGCCCGGTTGTACCGTTTTGGGCCGATCAGCGTGGCCATGACCACGGAGAAGATCGCAAACCCTGCGCCGATGGCGCCGAGCACGAGGATGGGCGCGTACGCATTCACGCTCCTCGCTCCTTCCAGTCGTCCTTGACCGTTGGACCGCTGCGCCGGCGCCGAGTGCTCCGCCTCGCGAGGACCGCCCCCGGATCGGGGGGACGTGTGCATGTGAGGCAGTTCACAAGCCGGGCTGGTGCGCATCTTATGCCCGTGGATCTGTGATCTGCGACACGGGTGACAACACCGAGTTTGTGATCTCCACCACCCGGCGAACGATCATGAACGCAGATGAGTGGTGATCTTCGTACGCAAGGCATCCACATGATCACCAAAGGTGACATCCGGGCTTGTTCGCGCAGGTGAAAGGCGTCTCGCACTATCAAACGATGGATAGTGCAGGCAAATTGGCGGCACGCCTGCCGGAGTGATAAAGGGGTCGCGTCCCCCGGGCGGGGGAGGTGCGACGTACGAGAGTGGACGCGGTGGCCGAATATCGCCCGCCACGCCGGGCGGGGGCCGATGCTGTGCATTCGTTCACGAATCGCGGGCACGCTCGCGGGGTCGGATCACGGACGCGCCGCGGTTCTGATCATGGGCACGCTCCCGGTTTGGATCACGACGCGGCCACGGCCGGCTCACGGCGACGACACGACGACGGGGCGACCACGGCGCGGCGACGACGAGGCGACGGCGCCGGCGGGAGTGCGACGGCCTCACGGGGCCTCATGGCGCCGGGTCACTGTGACCTGCGACACACCCCGGGCCGCCCGCGAAAAGGGGGCTTGGCCATCTGTGCGCGTCGATGGTAGGCGGTGGATCAATCCGGACGTATTGCTGAAAACCCATGATCACAGCCTTGTGAAGGCGTGTCCGTTTCGTCCGTTACGGCGTCAATAAGACGCGCGGCGCGCCCGGTTAGCGCGCTCGAAGCGCAACTGTGGCGCAGACCACGTTTCTTGAAGCGGACCCGGCGCCCCTGATAGCGGTTGTCCCATGTCCCACACCGCTCACATACCCAGCCACCGGAAGCCCCGCCGTAGCGCCTCGAAGCTCGCGGTTCGCGCCGGAGTTGCCGGTGGCGTCCTCAGCACCCTGGCCATGGCCGGCACCGCGAGCGCGTCCCCCTCCGCCGAGCCCGTGGCCGAGACGACGCTGGAGATGCCGGTCCTCGACCTGGACCTCGGCACCGAGGTCTCCACGGCCGTCACCACGGCCGCCGAGAACACCCGCCTGGCCGCCGTGGAAGCCGCCGTGGAAGGCGAGCTGAACGCCCTGGAGGAGAGCGCCCGTACGGGTGCCGCCGCCGAGGCGAAGAAGGCCAAGGAAGACGCCACCAAGGCGGCCGAGGCGAAGGCCAAGCAGGAGGCCGACCGCAAGGCCGCGGCCGAGCGCGCGGGCCGTTCCGCCGAGCGCGAGACCCTGACGAACGCCTCGGCGTCCAACGGCGGCTCGGGCTCCACCGCCAAGGGCTCCGGCAGCAGCCTGGGCAGCGGCACCGTGACGGCCCCGGCCACCGGTTCCGCCTCCGCCGCCATCAACTTCGCGCGCAACCAGATCGGCAAGGCGTACGTCCTGGGCGCCACCGGCCCCTCGGCGTACGACTGCTCGGGCCTGGTCCAGGCCGCCTACCGCCAGTTGGGCATCAGCCTCGACCGCACCTCGCAGGACCAGTCCCTCGCGGGCCGCTCGGTCTCCCTGAGCAACCTCCAGCCGGGCGACATCCTGTACTGGGGCGCCAAGGGCAGCGCGTACCACGTCGCCATCTACTCCGGCGGCGGCAAGTTCATCGGCGCGCAGAACCCGCGCACCGGCATCGTCGAGCGTCAGATGAGCTACGACATGCCGACCGGCGCCGTCCGCGTCCTCTGATCCACCCGGTCTGACGTCGCAGGGCCGGTACTCCCCCGCTCGGGGGTGGAGTACCGGCCCTTCGGCATGCCCTGACGCGCCGTGAGCGCGCTCCGGGACGCGCCTCCGCCCCGGGGGCCTCGGAGCGCTCTCGCGGCCCGCAGCGAGGCCCGTGCGCGGCCGGCCGACGCCCTGCGAAGACAGCGGCGACGCCGCCCGGCCGTTTCGACCCTGGAGGTGGTTCACGTGAGGGTTGGGACCGACTCGACGTCGATCACCTGATCATCGACGAGGTGGTGCGGCTGATCGTAGTCTCGGCGCATGAGTAGCGACCGTGAGCGGGTTACCAACGAGATCCACAGCGGCCTTGACGCCCTCTCGATGCGCCAGCTTGAGACCGTGGCATCAATGGTCAAGAGCCTTCGTGTTCCTGTCCGGTTCCTCCGGGGAAATGGTGCCGGCATCGTGGACGAATCGTTCGCCGAGGAAATGTCGAACCTCCTGAGCCTTCACCACTCGAACCATGAGGCGCCGCTCAACAAGAAGCCCTTCGAGTACGCGATGAAGCGCTGCCTCATCGCTCAAGGGCACGACGAGGCCGACCTCAACCCGACACCCGGCGAGTCTGCCTACGACGTTTTCGGCAATGGCGAGCGATGGTCCCTGAAGACGGAAGCCGCCAAAGGGCTCAGCCCTACCCAAGTGAAAATCGAGAAATTCTCCGAGGCCCGCTGGGTCAGGGATGCGACTACAGCGGAGCTATGCGCCGCCGAGATTCGGGAACGCCTTCCTCGACACCTGGACGGGTACGACCGAATTTTGATGCTGCGCGCGGAGACGCGAGCCGACAGCTTCGTTTACACCTTGGAGGAGGTGCCGAAAAAAATCCTGCTCGATTGCTTCACCTCCGCCACTCCCGAGATGTTCACCAAGAAGGATCGGGGAGGGAAGCCCGGGATCAGCTTCGGCGCCGATTTCCTACACCCGAACAACGGAGACAAGGCATTCAGAATGCTCTTGGACTCAAGTGTGGAAAAGGTGCGCCTCTGGTTCCGGACGAAGTATTGCATTCGTCACGGCTCGTGGGTTGTATCGAGGCCGAGTGCCGACGAGTTGACGCTCTTCACACCAGCGTGAGCTGAGCTGCTTCCGTGGCAACGAAGTCATCCACGCGCAGCGAAGTATTCCTTAGAACCACCTGCTCCAGCTCCGGCTTCTCACCTGTGAGAATCCAGTGAGCAACCCATGCAAGCTGATAAGAGACCAGAGGGGGAACCGCATCGCCAATCTGGCGGTACAGGTTCTTACGGCTGCTTCCGACGAACCGGTAGTCAGAGGGGAATCCCTGCAAGACGCCGAGCTCACGTACCGTGCACTGCCGGTCCTGCTCGGGGTGGGAGTACCGCCCGTTCCCAACGTGCGAGCATTCGCGCTTGATGGTGGGAGCGGGCTTGTCCCAAGCCATGCGACCGTAGACGTCGCAATAGGAATTCAGGCGGCCCCGCTCAACAGCCTTCCACATGGAAGGGATCAGGTACTTCTCTGTGTCCGGGTGCCCCAACAGATCGGGCCAGCTACCTCCGTCGTGAGGCATCGCCGCGATCCTTTCGAGCGACTCGCCCTTGAGCAGGGTGCTCGTGTGATTGGGGTCGTCCGGGTGAGTCGCGCCTGCGGCAACCTTGGGGAGGTCTGCGATGGCCCGTCGCACCGTAGCGGCTTCAGGATTCACTTCGTACCCACGCCAGAGATCTTCAAGCGTGTAGAGCGGTAGGTCAGAAGCAACCGCAATGACGAGAGCGCGCTCTCTCTGCTGCGGCAACCCGAAGCGCGACAAGGCATGGGAAGAAGCATGAACTTTGTAGCCCATGCCCTGAAGGCTGTCCCGAAGGGCCGTGAAGTGGTGGCGGAAGTTTCCGTTGAGCAGCTGAGGGACGTTCTCCATCATGAAGACCCGGGGCCTCATGCGTGCCACGTGATCAGCGACCCGGGCAACAAGAGAGTTCCGAGGGTCGTCTTCCGCCCAGTTCTTCGAGATGGCCCGAGAAAAACCAGTACAGGGAGGGCAGGCCAGGAGAACTTCAAGGTCGTCCACGTTCGCCGGCAGCTTTTCCGCCAACTCGTCGGCCGACATCAGCGACAGGTCGACGGCCAGCGGATCGATCTTGAGGTTGGCCGCGTAGGTGGCATTGCACCCGATCGCGCCATGGCCGGTGCTGGGCTTCCCGACCTCAACGTCTGCGGCGCCGACGAGACTGAACGCAGGGTGTGCGTAGTAGCCGCAGCTCATGCCTCCGCCGCCGGAAAAAAGATCCACGACGCGGCTTGCCTGCAGGCTCACCAACACTCTCCTCGCCCTTGCTCCCCGACAGCTCCCTTGAACCTCCACGAGACTACGGCACCGGCGCGTCGGGCGGCTGAGAGCGTGCCCCGCGAGGTGTTCCGCGGACCCGCGATCCACAAGCCGAGCAGTCCCCCGGCGTCACGGTCGGACGCCCACCCGCCGCGACGACACCCCTGCCGGCGGATGGCTGCGGCTCACCTGTGTACGCCGTCGACGTGAAGCCGGTCGGCGACGCCGTGACGGACGCTGCGGCGAAGCTGCTCGACGCCTCGGGCCTCGACGGACACGAATGCCCGGCGGATGCGCTGGTGGTGGCCACGGCCGCCCTCTGCACACCCCCCGTCCTGCTGGTGACCTCCGACAAGTCGCACATTCCGGCCCTGTGCAAGGCCGCCGAGGAACTTCCCGGTTCGCCGAAGGTGAAGATCGTCGACGTTTGAGGGTTCAACGCGGCCCTGGGCCGGGCCGCTTGGCCTCGTGCCGCGCGACCCGGCCTTGAAGCATCAGGCCCTCGGGGCGACCTTCGAGAGGCCGTTGATGATGCGGTCCATGGAGTCGCCGCCCGTCGGGTCGGTCAGGTTCGCCAGCATCTTCAGGGTGAACCGCATCAGCACCGGGTGCGTCAGGCCGCGCTGCGTGGCGACCTTCATCACCTTCGGGTTGCCGATCAGCTTCACGAAGGCGCGGCCCAGCGTGTAGTAGCCGCCGTAGGTCTCCTTGAGGACCTTCGGGTAGCTGTGCAGGGTCAGTTCGCGGAGCGCGGGGGTGGCACGGGAGTGCGCCTGCACGATGACATCCGCGGCGATCTGCCCCGACTCCATCGCGTACGCGATGCCCTCGCCGTTGAACGGGTTGACGAGCCCGCCCGCGTCGCCGACCAGCAGCAGGCCCTTGGTGTAGTGCGGCTGCCGGTTGAAGGCCATCGGCAGGGCCGCGCCGCGGATCGGCTGCGTCATGTTCTCCGGGGTGTAGCCCCAGTCCTCCGGCATGGACGCGCACCAGGCCTTGAGGACCTCGCGCCAGTCCAGCTCCTTGAACGCGGAGGAGGAGTTGAGGATGCCCAGACCCACGTTGGAGGTTCCGTCGCCCATGCCGAAGATCCAGCCGTAGCCGGGCAGCAGCCGGTCCTGGGGGCCGCGCCGGTCCCACAGCTCCAGCCACGACTCCAGGTAGTCGTCGTCGTGCCGGGGCGAGGTGAAGTACGTACGGACGGCCACGCCCATCGGACGGTCCTCGCGGCGGTGCAGGCCCATCGCGAGGGAGAGCCGCGAGGAGTTGCCGTCGGCCGCGACGACGAGCGGGGCGTGGAAGGTGACCGGGGTCTTGTCCTCGCCCAGCTTGGCCTGAACTCCCGTGATGTGGCCGGTACGGGGGTCCCGTACGGGCTCGCCGACGTTGCAGCGCTCGTACAGCCGCGCGCCCGCCTTCTGCGCCTGACGTGCCAGGGTCTCGTCGAAGTCGTCGCGCTTGCGGACGAGTCCGTAGTCGGGGAAAGAGGCGAGTTCCGGCCAGTCCAGCTGGAGGCGCTGGCCGCCGCCGATGATGCGCAGGCCCTTGTTGCGCAGCCAGCCCGCCTCTTCGGAGATGTCGATGCCCATCGCGACCAACTGCTTGGTGGCGCGCGGCGTCAGACCGTCACCGCAGACCTTCTCGCGCGGGAACGCCGTCTTCTCCAGCAGCAGGACGTCGAGTCCGGCCTTGGCCAGGTAGTAGGCGGTGGTGGAGCCGGCGGGTCCGGCCCCGACGACGATCACATCCGCGGAGTGCTCGGTGAGGGGCTCGGTCACAGCGGGGTCTCCCGAAGGCTCGATAGGGGGTGCCAAGGGCACCGGACAAAGTGCAGTCTAAGCAGCGAGAGAGATCGCGATCCGAAGGGCTGCCCTCTATGACCACCTCGCCGACCCGGCCGCTTCCCGACGTGACCTTGCGCGTGCCCACGCACGAGGACGCGCACGCCTGGCACGGGGTCTTCGACGACCCGGACGTCATGGAGTTCCTCGGCGGGCCCGCCGAACTCTCCGCGTACGTGGAACTCACGGCCCGCCAGCGGATGCACGACGCGCGGGACGGCTACTGCCTGTGGACGCTGCTGGACGCGGACGGCGAGGTCATCGGCTTCACCGGGGCGCAGCCGTGGCCGGCGGAGAAGGAGTGGGGGCCGGTCGGGGAGATCGAGATCGGCTGGCGGCTGGGGCGCTCCGCGTGGGGGCGGGGGTACGCGTACGCGGCGGCGCTGGCGACGCTTGAGCGGTTGCGGAGGGCTGGGGTGGGGCGGGTGGTGGCGATGGTCGACGATGCGAATGAGCGATCGGCGGCGGTGGCGGAGCGGTTGGGCATGACCCTGGCCGGCATGGTCCCCCGTCCGGGTTCTCGCGGCCCGGCCCGCCGGTACGAGCTGACGCTCGCCTGAGCCGATCCCCTGCCGGGGCGCGGCTGGTCCCGCTGCGCGGGCTTCTCTCCCCGCCCCGCCCTTTCTCCGTATCCCGGGGCTCCGCCCCGGACCCCCTCCGGGGGCTCCGCCCCCGAACCCCCGCGCCTCAAACGCCGGCGAGGCTGGAAGATCAGCCCCGCCGGCGTTTGAGGCGCGGGGTCTGGGGCGGAGCCCCAGGGAACGGGGGAAGGGCGGGTAGGGGACGGCCCCGCGCAGCGGCAAACCCGACGACGGACCCCAGCCACGGCCCCGGACCCCGCCCGGTCGACGGACGGAGTCCGGCGCAGCGGCGCGAAGCCGGGGAGGCCCGCCAGGGTCGAGCCGCGCGAGCGGCGCGTCGAAAGGGCACAGCCCGGCGCAGCGGCGCGAAGCCGGGGAGGCGCCCCGGCGCCGAGCCGCGCGAGCGGCGCGTTAAAAAATGGACAGGCCCGTCAGGGTGGTGAAGCGGTCCAGGGCGGATACGCCGGCTACCGAGTTGCCTCGGGAGTCGAGGCCTGGGCTCCAGACCGCCAGGGTGCAGCGGCCCGGGACGACGGCGACGATGCCGCCGCCCACGCCGCTCTTGCCGGGGAGGCCGACGCGGTAGGCGAACTCGCCTGCCGCGTCGTACGTCCCACAGGTCAGCATCACCGCGTTGATCTGCTTCGCCTCGCTGCGGGTGAGGAGCCGCGAGCCGTCGGCCCGCAGGCCGTGGCGGGCCAGGAAGCCGGCCGCCAAGGCCATGTCGGCGCAGCTCATCTCGATCGAGCACTGCCAGAAGTAGTGGTCCAGCAGCGCCGGTACGGGGTTGTCCATGTTCCCGTAGGACGCCATGAAATGCGCGACGGCCGCGTTCCGGTCCCCGTGCTCGTGCTCCGACGCCGCCACCTCCGCGTCGAAGCCGATCTCCGGGTTGCCGCTCTCCTGCCGCAGGAACTCCAGGAGTTCGCTGCTCGCGTCACCGGTCAGCGTCTGGAGCCGGTCGGTGACGACGAGCGCCCCCGCGTTGATGAAGGGGTTGCGGGGGATGCCGTTCTCGTACTCCAGCTGCACGAGCGAGTTGAACGGGTTGCCCGACGGTTCCCGGCCGACCCGCTCCCACAGGCTGTCGCCGCCCTCCGCGAGCGCGAGCGCCAGCGCGAAGACCTTCGTGACGGACTGCGCGGAGAAGGGGACCCGCCAGTCCCCCACCCCGTGCACCGTCCCGTCGAGTTCCGCGATCGCCATCCCGAACCGCGACGGGTCCACCGAGGCGAGTGCCGGGATGTACTCGGCGGGGGTGCCGCTGCCGATCAGCGGGGCGACGTCGACGGCGATCTGCTCCAGGAGGGCTGCGTAGTCCACCGCCGGCTACGCCTTGAAGCCCCGGTGCAGCGCCACGATGCCGCCGCTGAGGTTGCGCCAGGCCACCTTGGACCAGCCGGCCTTGCCCAGCAGGGCCGCCAGCGCGGGCTGGTCGGGCCACTCGCGGATGGACTCGGCGAGGTACACGTACGCGTCGGGGTTCGAGGAGACCGCCCGCGCCACCGGCGGCAGTGCCCGCATCAGGTACTCCGTGTACACCGTGCGGAACGGCGCCCACGTGGGCTGCGAGAACTCGCAGATGACGACCTGCCCGCCGGGCTTCGTCACCCGGTACAGCTCGCGCAGCGCCGCGTCGGTGTCCTGGACGTTGCGCAGGCCGAAGGAGATCGTCACCGTGTCGAAGACGTCGTCCTTGAACGGCAGCCGCGTCGCGTCGCCGGCGGTCAGCGGCAGCCACGGGTTGCGCTTCTTGCCCTCGCGGAGCATGCCGAGGGAGAAGTCGCACGGGACGACGTACGCGCCGGTCGCGGCGAAGGGCAGCGAGGAGGTCGCGGTCCCGGCGGCCAGGTCGAGCACCTTCTGACCGGGGCGGGCCGCGACCGCCTTGGCGACCTCCTTGCGCCACAGGCGGGCCTGGCCGAGGGAGAGGACGTCGTTGGTGAGGTCGTAGTTCGCCGCCACACCGTCGAACATGGAGGCGACTTCGTGCGGCTGCTTGTCCAGGGAAGCCCTTGTCACTGGCGTTGGCCCCTCGGTGTGCGGTTCGGCAGATACGGGAGCCATCCTCTCAGGCCGCCGCCCCGCCGCCGCGCGGCCCCTGCCGCCGGGCACACTGGATCTACAACCAGGGGGGGTCCCACATGGCGGCCGGTACGTACCAGAGCGCCCGACGGGCCGAGCGGCTGCGCAGGCTGCGCCGTACGCTCCTGTGCGCCACGGGGTTGGTCGTCCTCGGCGTGGCCGCCTGGCAGCGGGGCTCCGACGAGCCGCCGGCGCCCGCCGACGCGGCGCCACCGCGTCCCACCGCATCCTCCGCCGCCTCCGCCGCCGCGCCCGCCCCCACCGGCCCCTCCACCGGCCCCTCCACCGGCTTCGCGGCCTCCACGGCCGCCGGGCGGGCCCAGGGCCAGGGGCCCCCGATGCGCTGGCGCGTGGAGGTGGAGCGGGGCAGCGGCGTCGACCCCGACGAGGCCGCGCACGGCATCGAGGCGATACTCGGCGACCGGCGCGGCTGGATCCGGGACCCGGCGAACGGCTTCCGGCTGGCCGGGCCGGGCGAGCCGGTGGAATTCACCGTGAAGATCGCCACCCCGGCGACCACCGACCGGCTGTGCGAGGTCGTCACGCCCGAGCTGGTCGGGGAGACGAACTGCCGCGTCGGCCACACCGTCGTGGTGAACCTCAAGCGGTGGCAGGAGGGCTCGCCCCAGTTCCGCGGCCCCGTGAAGGAGTACCGGGCGCTGATCGTCAACCACGAGGTCGGGCACGAACTGGGCCACGGGCACGAGACCTGCCCCGGCCCGGGGAAGCCGGCGCCCGCGATGATGCAGCAGATCAAGGGCCTCCAGGGCTGCACCGCGAACGCCTGGCCGTACGCCGCCGACGGCACCTACCTGTCCGGCCCCCGCGTGCCCTGAAAGGCCCGAAGAAGGAAGCTCAGCGGCGCCGGTGCAGCAGTCGGCCCGAGATCACCGTCGCCACGCACGTCCGCGCCCCGCGCGCGAGCAGCTCCGCCTCGTCGGCCACCGCGAACACCGCGAACCGGGCCGGGGCCCCCGCCTCCAGGACCCCGTGGAAGGCCTGCCCGGCCGACTCCCGCCCCGCGAGCGGGTCGAGGGAGGGCTCACCCTCGTAGGGCGCGGGCGGCACCACCGTCAGGCCCGAGCGGACGACCGCCGTCCGCACCGAGGCCACCGTGAACCGCCCGGCCACCGCCACGACCCCGCGCGCCAGCAGCTTCTGCGTACCGCGCCGCGCGCTGTGGCCCCAACGGGCCTCGGTCATCTTCAGCGCGGCCAGCGCCCCGTCCCCGCTGATCGGGTCGGCGCCGAGCTCGGTGACCTCGTACGGGTCGTCCGGGTAGTACGTGCGCTCCAGCAGCACGTCGGCGCCGCGCGCCAGCAGCCCCGGGGTCAACACCCCGGGCCAACGCCGGACGCGGGCGTGCGGGGCGGCCGCGCCGATTTCCTCGTACGGGCCCACGCGGACGATCCCGGCGCCGTCGACCAGGACCGCGCCGCTCGGGAGCGGCGTCGCTCCCGGTCCGGTGACGAGGAGGTCGGCGGTGTGCAGCGTCAGCATCGAGGTCCGTGGGCTCGTGGTGGGTCAGTTCGTGGAGATGAGCTTCAACTCGGGGTGGGCCGTGCCGCCCTCGATGGCGGTGGAGGAGATGTGCGAGACCACCCGCTCGTCGACCGGGTCGTTCGCCGGGTCCTCGTGCACGAGCAGGTGCTCGTACGTCGTCGCGCGCTGCGCGGGGACGCGACCGGCCTTGCGGATCAGGTCGATGATCTCCTGGCGGTTGGAGCGGTGCTTGGCACCGGCCGAGGAGACCACGTTCTCCTCCAGCATGATCGAGCCGAGGTCGTCGGCGCCGTAGTGCAGCGAGAGCTGACCGGCCTCCTTGCCGACGGTCAGCCAGGAGCCCTGGATGTGGGCGACGTTGTCGAGGAAGAGCCGCGCGATGGCGATCATCCGCAGGTACTCGAAGATCGTCGCCTGGGTGCGGCCCTTGAGGTGGTTGTTCTCCGGCTGGTACGTGTACGGGATGAAGGCGCGGAAGCCGCCGGTGCGGTCCTGCGTGTCCCGGATCATCGCGATGTGCTCGATGCGCTCGGCGTTGGTCTCGCCGGTGCCCATCAGCATGGTGGAGGTGGACTCCACGCCCAGCCGGTGGGCCATCTCCATGATTTCCAGCCAGCGTTCGCCGGACTCCTTCAGCGGGGCGATCGCCTTGCGCGGGCGCTCCGGCAGGAGTTCGGCGCCGGCGCCCGCGAAGGAGTCGAGGCCGGCCGCGTGGATGCGGCGGATGGCCTCCTCGGCGCTGACGCCGGAGATGCGGGCCATGTGGTCGACCTCGGAGGCGCCGAGGGAGTGGATGACCAGCTGCGGGAAGGCCTTCTTGATGGCGGAGAAGTGCTCCTCGTAGTACTCCACCCCGTAGTCCGGGTGGTGTCCGCCCTGGAACATGACCTGCGTGCCGCCCAGCTCGACGGTCTCCGCGCAGCGGCGCAGGATGTCGTCGAGGTCGCGGGACCAGCCCTTCTTGGTGTCCTTCGGGGCCGCGTAGAACGCGCAGAACTTGCACGCCGTGACGCACACGTTGGTGTAGTTGATGTTGCGCTCGATGATGTACGTCGCGATGTGCTCCGTACCGGCGTAGCGCAGCCGGCGCGCGGCGTCGGCGGCCTGGCCGAGCGCGTGCAGCGGGGCGTGCCGGTAGAGGTCGAGCGCCTCTTCCTTCGTGATCCGGCCCCCCGCGGCGGCGCGGTCGAGGACAGACTGGAGAGCGGCCTGGTCGGTCACCGGTGCGTCACCTTTCGGCGGTGTGTCAAGGGGTGCGGACCGAGCCAGCCTACGCCAGGGCCACCGGCCGCCGTTCAGGGGCCGCACGCTTTACGGGCTGCGGGTCAGGTCGCCCTCGGGCCGGCCGGCCGGGCCGTCCCCGGAGCGGTAGTGGAGGGTTCCGTCGGCGTTGAGGGTGAACCGCTCGTCGGCGGAGCCGTTGGAGCACACGCCGGGGGCCGGGTTGGGGCCGCCCGAGGTGTCGAGGACCAGGGAACGGTCGGTGGCGGAGGCCAACTTCCAGTCGCCGCTGCAGTCGGTGCCGAGGAGCGGCAGGACGGACTTGTCCCGGCCGACGACCTCGCCCACCTTGCCGGCCCGGATGGTGATCTCGAACTCGCTCGCGACCCCCATGCGGGCGGTGGTGACGGTGCCCTTCCAGGTGCCGACGAGTTCCTTGGGTACGTCGTTACGGGTCCCCTTGGGCGGGCCCGCCGACCCCGACGGCGACGCCGACCCCGACCCCGACGGCGCGGAGGCGGCCGGGTCGGAGGCGGGGGGCGTGGAGGCGCCCCCCTGCGAGGCCGCGTCCCGCTGCTTGCCCTGGCCCGGCAGCAGCCCCAACCCGTAGAGCCCGCCGGACAGCGCCGCGAGCACCACGGCCGCGCCGATCACGAGGGTGCAGCTGAAGCGGCGCCCGGACGCGCCGAGGTGATCCGGCGCCCTCGGGGTGTCGCGCGGGCCCGGCACCGCGCCGGCCGGACCGCCGCCCGGACCGCCGCCCGCGCCGCCTCCGCCCCCGGCCGTCTGCGTCGGGGCGCCGTACACCCCGCCCGGGGAGCCGTACGGGCCCACGGAGACCCCGGGCGCGGGGTAGGGCGTACCGACCGGGCCTCCGTAGGACGGGTCGGGCGTCCCGAAGCCGACGCCGACGGGGCCCCCGGAGGAGGCCGCCGTGAACGGAACCGGCCCGGAGTGCCCGGACACGGCGTCCGCCCCCGCGTCGGCGTCCAGGTCCAGCAGGGCCACCGCGGCCCGGCTGATCTCCTCCACCAGCGGCGCCGGCAGCCGGCCCGAGAAACCCGCCACCTCGCCCAGGGCGGCCGCGAGGGCCTCGGGCGTCGGACGGGCGCTCGCCTCCTTGGCCAGGCAGGACCCGATCAGCTCGCGCAGCTGCCCGGCCGGCAGCCCGTCCAGCTCCGGCGGCTCGTGCACCACCTTGTAGAGGAGCGTCGCCGAGTTGTCCCCGCTGAAGGGGGGCCGGCCGGTCGCCGCGAAGGCCAGGACCGCGCCGAGGGAGAACACGTCCGAGGAGCCGGTGACGCCCTTGCCGAGGATCTGCTCCGGCGACATGTAGCCCGGCGAGCCGACGGAGACGCCGGTGGAGGTCAGGGAGGCGGTGCCGTCCGTGGCCCGCGCGATCCCGAAGTCGATCAACCGGGGCCCGTCCAGGGACAGCATCACGTTCGACGGCTTCACGTCCCGGTGTACGAGGCCCAGCGCGTGCACCGCCACCAGCGCCCGC
Source organism: Streptomyces sp. RerS4 (assembly GCF_023515955.1). GTDB lineage: Bacteria > Actinomycetota > Actinomycetes > Streptomycetales > Streptomycetaceae > Streptomyces. Next base: position 4,185,040 of record NZ_CP097322.1, on the reverse strand, counting down.
GCCAACCCCGCGCCCAGCGCCCGTACCGGCGCCTCGGGCAGCGGCCCGTGCCCGGCGACCGCCGCGCCCAGCGACGGACCGGCGACGTACCCGGTCGCCACCCACGGCACGGCCGCCTCCGGGTCGGCGTCCAGAACGGGCGCGGTCCACTCCCCGCCGACCCGCCGGGCGGCCTCCACCTCGCGGCGGAAGCGGGCCCGGAACTCCCGGTCGGCGGCGAAGTGCGGGTGCACCACCTTGACGGCGACGGTCCGGCCGCCGGCGCTGCGCCCCAGGTAGACCCGGCCCATGCCGCCCGCGCCGAGCCGGCCGAGCAGCCGGTAGGCGCCGACGGTCCGCGGCTCACCCTCTTCGAGCGGCTGCATGGCTCCCCCGTCCCCGTCGTTCGACCTCGTACGTCGTGCCCAGGGCGGTGTCTCCCGGACAGGCAGCACCTTAGGGGTTGGGGGACTCGGGCCGGGAGGGACGAGCCGGCCCCGGCGATCCGACCCGTGGCCGGAAAGGGGAATGCGCACTGTCGATTACTGGACGCCGGCTCGAAAGGGGAACGAATTCCCGGGAAACGGGCACATTCGGTTTGGCATGCCCTTTTCCGGGATGCGGAACGTCCCTCCGGATCCCCTTTACCGAACCCCCTCCCGTATAAGTCTCGCTAATGATCGCGGGCGGCGGCGAGCAGCTCGACGGTGACATCGGCGGGGTAGCCGGTCGTCTCCCCGGTCCGGCGCGCGAATTCCCGTACTCCGGCCAGTTGGTCCGGGCCGAAGCGGAAGTCGAGGGTGGTGAAGTAGCGCTCCAGCAGCTCGGCGTCGAAGGCCTCCCAGCGCGCCGCCTGGTCGGCGACCTTGGTGACCTCCTCCAGCGAGACGTCCCGGGAGGCGAGGAAGGCCCGGTGGACCTCGCGGACGGTGGCCGGCTCCCGCTCCAGGTACTCCTTGCGGGCGGCCCAGACGGCGAACACGAACGGCAGTCCGGTCCAGTCCTTCCACATCTGCCCGAGGTCGTGGACGGTCAGCCCGAGCCGGGGCGCATCGTGCAGGGAGGCCCGCAGCGCGGCGTCGCCGATCAGCACCGCCGCGTCGGCCTCCTGCATCATCAGCCCCAGGTCAGGTGGGCAGGTGTAGTAGTCGGGCGTGACTCCGTAGCGCTCGGCGAGGAGCAGCTGGGCGAGGCGTACGGAGGTCCGGGAGGTCGAGCCGAGGGCGACCCGGGCGCCGTCGAGGTGCTCCAGCGGCACCTGGGAGACGATCACGCACGACATGACGGGGCCGTCGCAGCCCACCGCCAGGTCGGGGAAGGCGACGAGGTCGTCGGCGTTGCGGAGGAACTCCACGAGGGTGATCGGGGCGATGTCGAGGTCACCCCTCACGAGGCTCTCGCTCAGCTTCTCCGGGGTGTCCTTCGTCAGTTCCAGGTCCAGCAGGGTGCCGGTTCGGGCCAGCCCCCAGTAGAGGGGCAGGCAGTTCAGGAACTGGATGTGGCCGACGCGGGGCCGGCTGCGATAGGCGTCCACATCGCGAGACTAGCCGTCGCCTCTCCGTCAGCGATGAGGCGGGTCTCAAACGTCCGGGTGACGTGATCTTTCCCTCTGGTCTCGCCCCGAGGGTGCGTGCTAGGCTCGACGCAAGTTGCAGTTTGGTTTCCCTTGCAGTACGAGGCCTGCGGAGCATGTAACCCGCAGGCTTTTGTAGTTTTCAGACTTCTTAGCAGGTTCTGGAGCAGGGCGACCCTTTGGCCCATAGGAGGGCTCATGGCTACCGGAACCGTGAAGTGGTTCAACGCTGAAAAGGGCTTCGGCTTCATCGCCCAGGACGGCGGCGGCCCGGATGTCTTCGTCCACTACTCCGCGATCAACGCCTCTGGCTTCCGCTCCCTGGAGGAGAACCAGCAGGTGACCTTCGACGTCACGCAGGGTCCGAAGGGCCCGCAGGCGGAGAACGTCGTACCGGCCTAGTCGCCTGGCCGACCGGATCGCGGTTGGATTAGCAGTACCCAAGGAGCCCTGTCTCCTCCGTGCGAGCGGAGAAGGCGGGGCTCCTGCCTTTGCCCTGGCCGGGCGGGGGGGGAACGCACCACGGCCGGTCGCGGTGAGCGACCGGCCGTGGTGTTCGTGCGGGCGGGGCGGGTGTCAGCTCTTCGCCGCTCCGGTGGGCTGCGCCGGGGCCGGCTGGGTCGGCTGGGCTGCCGTGACCGTGATCTTGAGGATCAGCTGGGACTTCTTGTCCGCCGTCGTCAGGCGCAGGTGGTAGGTCCCCGCCTCGACGCCCTCCGTGAAGAGCGCCGGCAGGGCGATCTTCCCGTCGGCCTTGGTCTCGGGCAGCTCCAGGGAGAAGAGCTTGCCGCCCGCCGCGTCCTTGAAGTACGGGCCCTTCGCCGTCTTCGGGTCCACCAGGGCCCAGACGCCGGGCTTGGTCTCCTCGACGAGGGCGGCGGTGACCTTCGCACCGGCGACGGGCTTGTCGCCGGCCTCCGCGAGGAACTCCAGGCCCTTGATCGAGGTGCCGCTCACGGCCGTCACCGGGGCGGTGGCGTCGGTGCGCGTCAGCTCCACCGGCTGCTCCACCGGCCTGGCGGTGACCTTGCCCTTCAGCGCCACCGTGAACTGGCCCTTGGCGTCGTAGGCCGTGGCCCGCAGGGTGAAGGTGCCCGCGTTCGGGCCGGCCTTGAGCCGGGGGGCGGTCGCGATGCCCTGGTCGTCCGTACGGATGACCACGTGCGTCTCGTTGACGAAGACGAAGCCGGTGCCGCCCGTGGTGTCCTGCTCGACGGTGACCACGACGGCCTGCCCGGCGGCCGGCTTGCTGTCGCTGAGGACCGCCTTGAAGCGGGCGCCCTCCGCGAACAGGCTGCCGGTCTCGGCCTCCAACGCGATCTCGCCCTGCTGCTCCAGCTTGGCGAGCGTCGCGGGAGCCGGGGTCGGCTTCGACGGCTCGGTGGGCTTCGACGGCTCGGTCGGCTTCGTGGGCGTGGTCGGGTTGGTCGGGTTCGTCGGCTTGGACGGGGTGACCGGCGGCGTCGGCGTCACGGGCGTCGTCGGCTGCGGCGGGCGCGGGGTGGGCAGCGACGGCGTGGGCGGCGTCGGGTAGTTGGCCGGCGGCGGGTTCTCCACGCCGGTGGCGCCCTGCTGGTACTGGCGCATGTAGCCGAGCACGGTGTTCACGTACTCGCGCGAGGGGTTGTACGCGAGCAGCGCCTTGTCGAGGTCGGCCGGGAGGGAGAGGTCCTTGCCGCCGGAGCAGAGGTAGAGGCCGGTGCCCAGGGCCGCGTCGTAGATGTTGTTGGCGTCGCGCTTGCCGTCGCCGTTGCCGTCGGCCTTCCAGATCGTCCAGGTCGTCGGGATGAACTGGAGCGGGCCGAAGGCGCGGTCGAACTCGGTGTCGCCGTCCCACTCGCCCTTGTCGGTGTCGGTGATCCGGGCGAAGCCGTTGCCGTCGAGGCGGGGCCCGCGGATCAGCTTCTCGGTGTACCCGTCGGACTTGAGTCCGTAGCCGGAGGCGTGGACGGACTCGACCCGGCCTATGCCCGCGATCAACTGCCAGGACAGCTTGCACTCCGGCAGGGCGGCGGCCACGGCCACCTCGGCGCGCCTGTAGGCGTCGAGGGCGGTGGCGGGGATGCCCGAGGCGGTCTCCGTCGTCGCGGCGCCGGCGGCGGGCGGGACCTGCGGGTCGGCGACCGTGGGCGGCACGTCCAGGCGGGCGTCGCCGCGGTCGATGGCCTGCGGGCTGTCCGGGGTCGGTTCGGCCTCTCCGGCGCCGGCGACCGGGGTGTTGGTCACGACGGCGGCGGTGGTCAGGCTGGCCGCGAGGGCGGCCGTGCACAGGACCTTGCGCGAGGTGTTGACTACATGACGGTGAAGCGGCTTCACAGTGCGGCGATCCCCCCAAGGCGGCCGGCGAAGGCGTCCGGCTGGTCGAGCCGTGATTCTTCTGTCTATCAGGTATTCGGATACGACTCGCCGCCGCCCCCGGAGATATGACGCACCATTCGTCTCGGCTTCACCGACTCGTGACCCAAGACGTCCAGTACGGCTCCAGTCTGCCCGGTTCGTCCACCGTCCGGGGCCTCCGGTGCCGTAAGCGTCGCGGACAACCGCCGCCCGTGACGCGCCGACAGGCCCTCGGGGACGATCTTCGAAGGTGTCGGCGCCGGCTGGTACGTTCGGCCGTCCGAGCGCATCGGCGGCTCCGGTTGCCGCCCGACGCGCACACCCCAGACGCCGAAGGCACCACCTCATGACCAACACCCCGCCGCCCGGCCCCACCACCGGCGGCCCGGACGCCGCCAACCCGTACGCGAGTGCCGCGCAGCAGGCGCCGTACGGTCAGAACCCGTACGGGCAGGCCCCGGCCGATCAGAACCCGTACGCGCAGAATCCTTACGGCGGCCAGGCTCCCCAGGCACAGGCCCCGTACCCGCCGCAGGGCCAGTACCCGCAGGGTCAGCAGCACCCGCAGAGCCCGTACATACAGCCCCCGCACCCGCAGGGCCCGTACGCCCAGGCCCCGCAGCCCGGTCACCCGGGCCAGCCGGGCTACGCCCACCCCGGCGTGCCCGACGCCGGTTGCCGCGTCTGCGGGTCTCCGCACACGGTGAACATGTCCGTACGGGCCCACATGGGCATCCTGATCCTGATGCGCTTCTTCCACCAGAAGGGGCCCTTCTGCCGCACCTGCGGCCGGGCCATGGTGCGGGCGATGACCACGAAGACCCTGGTCCAGGGCTGGTGGAGCCCCCTGTCCCTGGTGATCTTCAGCCCGTTCACGCTGATCTGGAACCTGATCGCGGCCATCAGGTTCTCCAAGCTGCCGCCCTCCGAGCCCGCGCCGGGTCGCCAGACGCTGGACGAGGGCCCGCCGGTGCACGCGCGCCCGCTCGCCTACGTGGCGATCCTGCCGGCGCTCTGGGCGGTCTGGGTCATCACCAACATCATCGCGGACGTCACCTCCTGACCCCGGGCGCCGGACGCGGGCGGGGGCGGGAGGCGGAAGCCCCTGCCCCCGCCGCCTCTTCACAAGCCCGCCCCACGCCCCTACCCTGACGGCCCGTCAGATCCGTGGGTCGCCAGGAGGCGCGCATGTTGCTGCGAGGGAAGACCGTCATCGTCTCCGGCGTCGGGGCCGGGCTCGGGCACCAAGTGGCCGCCGCCGTGGTCCGCGACGGCGGGAACGCCGTCCTCGGCGCCCGTACGGAGGCCAATCTGGCCAAATCGGCCGCCGAGATCGACCCCGACGGCGCGCACACCGCGTACCGGCCGACCGACATCACCGACGAGGCCCAGTGCCGGGCCCTGGTGGAATTGGCCGGCGAACGCTTCGGCGGTGTGGACGCCGTCGTGCACGTCGCCGCCTGGGACTCGTACTTCGGCGGCCTGGAGGACGCCGACTTCGGGACCTGGCAGCAGATCCTCGACGTCAACCTGCTGGGCACCCTGCGCATGACCCGCGCCTGCCTGCCCGCCTTCAAGGCCGCCGGCGGCGGCTCCGTCGTCATCATCGGCACCCAGTCCGCGATCGCCGCCCCGAACGAGGTCCACCAGGCGGCCTACGCCGCCTCCAAGGGCGCGCTGACCTCGGCCATGTACTCCATGGCCCGGGAGCTCGGCCCGCACCGGGTCCGCGTCAACACCGTGCTGCCCGGCTGGATGTGGGGCCCGCCCGTGCAGGCGTTCGTGACGTTCACCGCCCACACCGAGGGCGTCCCCGAGGCCGAGGTGCTCGCCCGGCTCACCGACCGGATGGCCCTGCCCGACCTCGCCACCGACGGGGACGTGGCCGATGCCGCCGCCTTCCTCGCGAGCGACCGGGCGCGGGCGATAACCGGCCAGTCCCTGCTGGTCAACGCCGGTGAGCTGATGCGATGACGCCCTCCGCGGACCGTCGAGTGGATCGTATGCTCGCCACATGACCACTCCGAGTGACGCTCCGACCGACAACGCGATGCGCCGCGCGCTCCGGCGGGCCCGCGACGGCGTCGCGCTGGACGCCGCCGAGGCGGCCGTACTCCTCCAGGCGCGCGGCGAGGCCCTGAAGGACCTCGCCGCCTCCGCCGCCCGTGTGCGGGACTCCGGCCTCGAAGCCGCGGGGCGGCCCGGCGTCATCACGTACTCGCGCAAGGTCTTCATCCCGCTGACCCGGCTGTGCCGCGACAAGTGCCACTACTGCACGTTCGTGACCGTCCCCGGCAAGCTCCGCAAGGCCGGTCACGGGATGTACCTGTCGCCCGACGAGGTCCTCGACATCGCCCGCGCCGGCGCCGCGACGGGCTGCAAGGAGGCCCTGTTCACCCTCGGGGACCGCCCCGAGGACCGCTGGCCCGAGGCCCGCGAGTGGCTGGACGCGCACGGCTACGACGACACCCTCGCCTACGTGCGGGCCATGGCCATCCGCGTCCTGGAGGAGACGGGCCTGCTGCCCCACCTCAACCCCGGCGTGCTGTCCTGGTCCGAGCTCCAGCGCCTGAAGCCCGTCGCGCCGTCCATGGGCATGATGCTGGAGACGACCGCCACCCGCCTGTGGTCCGAGCCCGGCGGCCCGCACCACGGCTCCCCCGACAAGGAACCGGCCGTCCGGCTGCGGGTGCTGGAGGACGCGGGCCGCTCCAACGTGCCCTTCACCACCGGCGTCCTCATCGGCATCGGCGAGTCCTACGAGGAGCGCGCCGAGGCCTTCTTCGAGCTGCGCCGCATCCAGCGCAGCTACCACGGCATCCAGGAAGTCATCGTCCAGAACTTCCGGGCCAAGCCCGACACGGCCATGCGCGCCATGCCCGACGCCGAGCTGGAGGAACTGGCCGCCGCCATCGCGGTGGCCCGGCACATCCTGGGGCCGAGCGCCCGCATCCAGGCCCCGCCGAACCTGGTGGACGCCGAGTACGCCCTGATCGTCGGCGCCGGCATCGACGACTGGGGCGGCGTCTCCCCGCTGACCCCGGACCACGTGAACCCGGAGCGGCCCTGGCCGCACATCGAGGAGCTGGCCGCGCGGACCGCCGCCGCCGGCTTCGAGCTGCGCGAACGCCTCACCATCTACCCCGAGTTCCTCCAGCGCGGGGAACCCTGGCTGGACCCCCGGCTGCTGCCGCACGTACGGGCGCTGGCCGATCCGCGGACGGGCCTGGCGGACGAGGCGGCGACGGTGGAGGGCCGGCCGTGGCAGGAGCCCGACGAGGGCTTCGCCGCGTACGGGCGCACCGACCTGCACACCGCCGTCGACACCGAGGGCCGCACCGGCGACCGCCGCGAGGACTTCGACCACGTGTACGGCGACTGGGAGGCCCTGCGCGAGGCCGCGGCCCCGGGGATGGTGCCGGAGCGCATCGACACCGACGTACGGGCGGCCCTCGCGCGGGCCGCCGACGACCCGACGAAGCTCACCGACGACCAGGCCCTCGCCCTGCTGCACGCGGACGGCCCGGCGCTGGACGCCCTGTGCCGGATCGCGGACGACCTGCGCAGGTCGGTGGTGGGCGACGAGGTCACGTACATCGTCACCAGGAACATCAACTTCACGAACGTCTGCTACACCGGCTGCCGTTTCTGCGCCTTCGCGCAGCGCCGCACCGACGCCGACGCCTACACCCTGTCCCTGGAGCAGGTCGCGGACCGCGCCGCCCAGGCCTGGGACGTGGGCGCGGTCGAGGTGTGCATGCAGGGCGGGATCCACCCGGACCTGCCGGGAACGGCGTACTTCGACATCGCGCGGGCGGTGAAGGCGCGGGTGCCGGGCATGCACGTGCACGCCTTCTCCCCGATGGAGGTCGTCAACGGCGCCACCCGCACGGGGATGTCCGTACGGGAGTGGCTGACGGCCGCCAAGGAGGCCGGGCTCGACTCCATCCCGGGCACGGCGGCGGAGATCCTCGACGACGAGGTGCGCTGGGTCCTCACGAAGGGCAAGCTGCCGACGGCGGACTGGATCGACGTGATCACCACGGCGCACGAGCTGGGGATTCGCTCCTCCTCGACCATGATGTACGGGCACGTGGACCAGCCCCGGCACTGGCTGGGCCACTTCCGCACCCTGGCCCGCATCCAGGAACGGACGGGCGGCTTCACGGAGTTCGTGACGCTGCCGTTCATCCACACGAACGCGCCCGTGTACCTGGCGGGCATCGCCCGGCCCGGCCCGACGGTCCGCGACAACCGGGCGGTCACGGCGATGGCCCGGCTGCTGCTGCACCCGCACATCACGAACATCCAGACCAGCTGGGTGAAGCTGGGCGCGGAGGGCGCGGCCGAAATGCTCCGGTCGGGCGCCAACGACCTGGGCGGGACGCTGATGGAGGAGACCATCTCCCGCATGGCCGGTTCGAGTTACGGCTCGTACAAGTCGGTACGGGACCTGATCGCGGTCGCGGAGGCCGCGGGCCGGCCGGCGAAGGCCCGTACGACGCTGTACGGGGAGGTGCCGCGCGAACGCCAGGAGGCGGCGCGCGCCTCGGACGGGCACCTGCCGGCGCTGCTGCCGGTGCTGGAGGGCTGACCGGCGGTGGCCGACCGGTGGCCGACCGGTGGCCGAAACGGTTCGTGATCCAGCCGTTCTCCGGCGACTTACGGGCGAGGTGAGGGCCGACTTCCGGATGTGACCGCTGGTGTCCATTACAGTGCGCTGCGCGCCAGAGTCTCGGGGGGAACGACATGGACACGACGATCAGAGCGACGACCGCGGGGACGACCGCGGGGACCACCGCGGGGACCACCGCCGTCGCGGAAGCCGCGGCGGGCGGGACCGTCGGGCGTGGCATCGCCACCGCCCTGTGGGGCCGCGTCGAGCAGCAGGACTTCCGCAGCCGGGTCCGCGGGGCCCTCCTCGGCTCCGCCATCGGCGACGCCCTCGGCGCGCCCGTGGCCGAGCTCTCCCTGGAGGCGATCCGCGAGGCCCACGGCCCGGCCGGCCTCACGGAACCCGCCCCCGCGCACGGCCGCCGGGGCGCCGTCACCGCAGCCACGCAGCTCACCCTGTTCACCGTCGACGGCCTGATACGGGCCCACGTACGCCGCGACACCGGCGGCTGGCACCCGCCCACCGACGTCCACCGGGCGTACCGGCGCTGGGCCGCGACCCAGCACGACTGGGGCCCCGACGAGCGCCGCGCGGACAACGGCTGGCTCGCCCGCGAGGAGTGGCTCTACGCCCGACGCGGCCCCGAGCGCTCCTGCCTGACCGGCTTCGCCGACGACACCCTGGGCACCCTCGAAAAGCCGAAGAACCCCACCGCCCGGGACGCCGGGGCCACCGTCCGCTCGGCCCCGTTCGGGCTCCTCGTCGGCTGGGAGCCGGGGCTCGTCCTCCAACTCGCCGTCGAGTGCGCCGCCCAGAGCCACGGCCACCCCGCCGCGTACCTGTCGGCCGGCGCCGTCGCCGTGATCGTCCACGGCCTGCTCCGGGGCGAATCCCTCGACGCCGCCGTCCAACGCACCCTCGCCCTGCTCGCCGCCCACCCCGGCAGCGGACCGGTCACCGACGCCCTGCGACGCGCCGTCGCCGCCGTGACGCGGGGCGCGCCGGGGGCGGCGTCAGTGGACGCCCTCGCCTTCGCGGGTGGCTCCGCCGACAACGGCCGGAACGCGGAGGACGCCCTCGCCGTCGCCGTCTACTGCGCCCTCGTCGCGCAGGACGTCCCCCACGGGCTGCGCCTCGCCGTCAACCACGGCGGCGACTCCACCGCCGCCGGCGCCCTGTGCGGGGCCCTGCTCGGCGCCCTGCACGGCGAGACGGCCCTGCCGGCCGCCTGGCTGACGGAGGTCGAGGGCCGCGCGACGATCCTGGAACTCTCCGACGACTTCGCCCTGGAACTCACCCAAGGCCCCACCCTCCACGGCCCCCGCACCACCGCCCCGGCCTGGCTGACCCGCTATCCCCGGGGCTGAGGGGCGTACGGCATGCCCGCCGTACGGCGGGCATGCCGGGGCCCCGGGTCGTCAGGGTTGCCGGGGCCTGATCCACAGGGCTTCGGCGTGGGCGCACAGTTCGCCGTCGGCGGTGGCCAGGGCGGTGCCCACGCGGCATTTGCGGCCCTCGGAGCCCAACAGCCAGGCGTACGAGATCAGGCCGTCCGAGGCCCGTACGACCGGGCGCAGCAGCCGCCCGGTCAGCGAGGCCGTCACCGCGCCCGCCGGGCCCCCGTCCAGCAGCCGGCCCGCCGCGTTCCCCGGACAGTCCAGCGCGCCCCACGCCAGCTCGGGCGGCAACACCCCGTCCGGGCCCAGCAGTTCCGGCTCGGGCCGCCAGGCCGTCGCGACGAGCTCCCGCCCCGGCACCCGCCCGCAGTGCAGCCGCAGCCCCGTCGCGGGGGTGCGGTCCAGGCCGCAGCCGAAGCAGCCCGCCTCACCGCCCGGCGGGTCGGCGCGGTAGGCGTCGGCCGCCTTCGACGCCTCGGCCCAGGACGGCGGGAGCGGCACCTCCCCGGCGGGGGCCGGCGCCGCCGTCGCGGTGGCGAGGAGCCCCCCGTCCCCGTCGAGCAGTTCCACGCCCCCGTCGGGGCCGGCCACGGCCCGTACCGGGGTGCCCGTCGGCACCGGCCGACGGAAGTCCACCCGTACGGCTCCCGCGTCGGCCGCCGTATCCGCCACCCCCGCCATCCGGGCGGCCAGGAGCCCGGCCACGTAGCCGCCGAAGGCCACGCCCGGGTAGCCGTGCAGCCGCTCCGCGACCGTGATCGTCTCGATGCCGTTCATACCGCCCACCCCATCACATGCCCCCTGCCGACTTCATCCCGAACCCCGTACCTTGGCCTCCCCCACCACTCGGAGGTGCCCTGACCCATGCGGATCGCCACGACCATCTTCCTCACGGACCGCACCGTCTCCCCCACCCGGCTGGCCCGCTCCCTGGAGGAACGCGGCTTCGCCGCCCTCTACCTCCCCGAACACACCCACATCCCGATCAGCCGCGCCACCGACGCGCCCATGGGCGGCGAACTCCCCGAGGAGTACGGCCGCACCCTCGACCCCTTCGTCGCCCTCGGCCAGGCCGCCGCCGTCACCGAACGCCTCCACCTCGGCACCGGCATCACCCTCGTCGCCCAGCACGACCCGATCGGCCTCGCCAAGCAGGTCGCGACCCTCGACCACCTCAGCGGCGGCCGCCTCACCCTGGGCATCGGCTACGGCTGGAACGTCGAGGAGGCCGCCGACCACGGCGTCGACTGGCCCACGCGCCGCGACCGCGTACGCCACCACATGGCGCTGATGCGCGCCCTGTGGGCCCCGCAGCCCACCGCGTACGAGGGCCCGTACGGCTCCGTCCACGCCAGCGCCGCCCACCCCAAGCCGGTCCAGCCGCCGCGCGAACTCGCCCCCGGAAAGCCGCTGTACGGCCCGCGCACCCTCATCGGCGGCGCGGCCGGCCCGAAGCTGTTCGCGGCCATCGCCGAGCACTCCGACGGCTGGCTCCCCATCGGCGGCGGCGGCCTCACCGAGTCCCTCCCGGTGCTGCGCGCCGCCTGGGAGGCGGCCGGACGCGACCCGAAGACCCTCCAGGTGGTCCCGTACGCCGTCCGCCCCAACCCCGGCAAGCTGGCCCACTACGCCGACCTGGGCATCGAGGAGGTCGTCCTGCAACTCCCGTCGGCCGGGGAGGCGGAGGTCCTGCGCGTACTGGACGACTTCGCGCGGTACCTCTGAGCCTCAGGCGCGCGGCGTGGCGGGGCAGGGAACCGTGGGGGCGTCGGGAGGCGTGTCTGATGATGCGCCAGGCGGCCGGTGAGGCTGGTAGCTTGGCGCGCTTCCACGCGGGCCATGCACCCGCACGTCCGCACCCGTACCTGCCTTTGGGGGATCTTCCCGTGCTCAACCACCAGCGCCTCTCCGTCGCCGCCGTCAGCGCGGTCGTCGCCGCCCTGACCCTGACCGCCTGCGGCAGCGGTGACCCGGCCCCGGCGGCGGACAAGAAGCCGTCCGGCGCCGCCTCCGCCCCGGCCTCCACGCCCGCCGGCGGCGGCGCGGCGGCGGGCGGCAGCCTGGAGGGCGGCTGGATCGCGATGGACAAGCCGGGCAAGGGCGTCGTCCTCACCGTCAAGGGCCAGATGGCCTTCGTGGTCGAGGCGGCCACCGGCCAGACCTGCGAGGGCACCACCAACGGCAAGACCATCGACCTGAAGTGCCCGCAGGGTGCCACCCGTTCGAAGGGCAAGGTCGATTCGGTCGACGCGAACACCCTGAAGGTCACCTGGGAAGGCACCGCCGGCACCGACACCTTCCAGAAGAGCGACGGCAAGCTCCCCTCCCTGCCGGCAACCCTTCCGAAGCAGTAGACGGCCCTCGCCGCACCTGTGCGGCGGTCATGGCTGCCGGGAGCACCGCAAGCTCGGCGTGGACCGGCCGACCTCCGCCCAGACCGTCTTGCCGACGATCCGGTCGATGACCCCCCAGTCGCTCGCCACACCGTCCACGATGCGCAGTCCGTAGCCCGATTCCGCCTGGTACGCGTGCGGCCGTACGACCGGCCGCCGCTCGCGGCGGGCATCGGACACCTCGACGCGCACGATCCCGCCAATGAGCGTCATCCGCAGCTCGAAGTCCCGCCCGGGAACGCGCCCGTGCGTCACGGCGTTGGCCGCCAGCTCGGCGACGAGCAACCCGACCCCGTCGGCCAACGCCGTCCCCTCCGGGACACCCCAGTCGTGCAGCTCGACGAGGGCCAACTGCCGGGCGAGTCGGGCCCCGCGCGGGGTGCTGCTGAAACGCTGAGTGAACACGCGTACGAGGCCGGAAGTGGGGCTCTGGGAGGTGGTCATAGGGAGAACGTCCCTTGTGGGAAGGGGAGTTCCCAGCATCTCGACTGCTACTTTTCAACTGTAGTAGTCGACTCTCTGGACACGAGTAGTCACCGACCGTGAGCATGGGGCGGGGAGGTGACCGTGATGACGACCGACGAAAACGGCGGCACCAACGACAACGCGATCGACGCCGACCTGAAGAACTTCGGCGACGTCGTCAAGGCCTGCCGCAAGCGCGCGGGCCTGACGCAGGAACAGTTCCACACACTGGTCGGGTACTCGGTGCAGTACGTCGCCGGGGTGGAGCAGGGACGACGACATCCGTCGGTGAAGTTCGTGAACAAGGCGGAGGAGGTCTTGGACGCGTTCGGCCTGATTCGCATCGCGGCGCGCCAGCTCGACCGCAGGCGCGGGCTGGCCAAGTGGTTCCGGCGCTGGGCCGAGCTGGAGGCGGAGGCCATCGCGCTGAACACGTACGAGTGCAGGTCGGTCCCCGGTCTGCTCCAGACGGAGGCCTACGCACGCGCTCTCGTCGCCGACGTTCTGCCCCCACCGGCCCCGATGGAGGCTGAGTCCCGCATCAAGGCCCGGCTGGAACGCCAGGCGCTGATACACCGCACGCCCTACACGGTCTTCAGCTTCATCATCGACGAGGCGGTGATCCTCCGGCAGACCGGTGGACCGGAGGTGACCCGCGAGCTGATCGACCACCTCGTGACGGTAGCCGAACTGCCCAACGTCGACCTCCAGATCATGCCGCTGGTCAGCCCGCACCACGCCGGCCTCGGTGGCTCCTTCCAACTCCTCGAAACCCAGGAACACGAGTGGGTGGGATACAGCGAAGGCCAAAAGTCAGGGCACGTCATCTTCGACCCGAAAGCCGTCAGCGACCTCCACCAGCGGTATGCCAAACTTCGCATCCAGGCCCTCAATCCTGCGGACACCGTGGGCCTGTTGATGCGAATGCGAGGTTCCCTGTGAACAGCTCCCAGCTCCGGTGGTTCAAGAGCAGCTACAGCAGCGGCGACGGCGACAGCTGCGTCGAGGTGGCCCTCTCCTGGCACAAGTCCACGTACAGCAGTGGCGACGGTGACGACTGCGTCGAGGTCGCCACCTGCGCCGACACCGTGCACATCCGGGACTCGAAGCTCACCGCGAGCCCCGAGTTGGCGGTCGGTCCCGCCAGTTGGACGGCCTTCCTCGGCACCGTCACCGCCTAGGGAGGCGGTACGGGTCCGGGTGGCACCTCGCCAGGGGCCGGACGCCAAAAACGCCCGTCAGGCAGGGCCTGACGGGCGCCGAGGAAGTAGTCGGCATCACGCTCGAACCGGACTCCCGGAACGGCGCTGCGGACGTATGCCCAGATGCTCGGTGCCACGCGGTACTCGCCGGCCACCATCCACGGATCGTCGCCGAGGGCGAAGAGGTGACGTATCTCCAGGAACTGGTCGCGCGACAGCGAGACGGACTCGACCAGCTCCTCGTCCGCACCGTCGAAGCCGGTCAGATCCCAGACGAGGTTGTAGCCGTCGGCGAATGGATAGTCGCTGCTCATCGGTGCCACGCTAGGCCGCGCCCACGGAAGCCCGCACCTGCTTTTCGGGCGGGGGTGGAGGTGGCGGCCTCCCGGCCCCGCCCCACGGTGGTGTCCGTCAACACCCCGCCCCACCTGACACATCCCGCCCCCGGAGCCGCCCCTTCAACCTCCCGGAGTCGTAGCCTCCGCAGATGATCGATTCACTGACTCACATCCGGGTCGCGCGGCCCTCGCTCGACCTTGATGCCGCCGAGCGGTTCTACGTCGACGGTCTCGGCCTGGACGTCCTGTGGCGGACTTCGGGCCACGTGCCCGGGGAGCACGACCTCATCATGGTCGGACCGGCGGGCGGTGGCTGGCACTTCGAGCTGACCCGGGACCCCCAGAACCCGCTCGCCCCCACCCCCACCGTCGACGACCTCTTCGTGGTCTACCTCGGCGAAGCCCCCGACGACGCCCTCGTCCGCCGTCTCATCGACCACGGCGGACGCCGTGTCTCCTCCCACAACCCGTACTGGGACGACTACGGCGTCACCATCGCCGACCCCGACGGCTACCGCCTCGTGCTCTGCTCCCGCACCTGGGGCTGAGCCCCGGCCCCTTCCCGCCCCCGTCGTGCGAGGCGCGGGAAGAAGGCCGAGTTCGTCAGCCGACGTCAGCCCACCTTCGGGGTCTTCGGCATGCCCGCCGACAGGGCCGTTCCGGCGCCCGCCAGCGAGCTGTTGGTGGCCTTCGAGGCGCTGTCGGCGGCTCCGGCGGTGACCTCCACGGCCGTCTTCGTGTCCTCTACGGCCTGGCCGGGGTGGTCGACGATGTCGCCGACGCGCTGGACGAGCGGCGTTCCCTTGACGTTGGGGCTGCCGGGGCCGTCGGCGGCGAGGGCGGCGCCGGGGGTGAGTGCGAGGGCGGCCCCGCCGGAGAGGATCAGGGCGGAAAGGGTGCGCTTCACGGGATTCATGCCCCGCCCAACGACCCCGCCGCGCCCCCGGTCACTGCGTCGTCAGCCGGAACGCCCGACGGCCCCGGATCGGGGGTGATCCGGGGCCGCGGGATGACACAGCAGGCAGGGCGAGACGAAGGACGAACGGGTCAGTCCTCGACCACCAGGGCCGGCGTCGACTTCGTGAGGACCTCGCCCCGGAAGAAGGCGGGGCTGCGGCGCTCGGTGACGAGCATGATGCCCAGGCCCAGGACCAGCAGTCCGACGCCGATGAAGAAGACGCTGCCGATGCCGAACACCGCGGAACCGGATCCGTAGGCCGGGTCCCAGGCGTCCAGCAGGGTCTTGCAGAACACCGCGGCGAGCAGCAGTCCGCCCAGCACCGGGAAGACGCCCTTGAAGAACAGGTCACGCGCCGAGCGGCGCAGGTCGCCGCGGAAGTACCAGGCGCAGGCGAACGCGGTGAGGGAGTAGTAGAAGCAGATCATCAGGCCGAGCGCGAAGATCGTGTCCGTGAGGACGTTCTCGCTGACCAGGGTCATGATCGTGTAGAACCCGCCGGTCGCGACGCCCGCCATGACGGTGGCCCGGCCGGGGGTCTTGAAGCGCGGGTGGACCTTGGCGTAGGAGGGCGGCAGGGCCTCGTACGTCGACATGGCCAGGACCGTACGGGCGACCGGGATGAACGTGGTCTGCAGGGACGCGGCGGCCGACGCCAGGACGGCGACGAAGAGCAGGACGCCGAGCATCGGGCCCATGACGGGGCCGGCGAGGGCGGCGAAGACGTTGCCGGAGGTCTCGGGGTTGCCGAGGCCGAGGCCGGTCTCGCCGGTGCCGACGGCCATCTGGGCGGCGATGCCGGTGGCGAGGTAGGAGCCGACGAGGACGACCATCGCGATGAGCGAGGCGCGGCCGGGGGTCTTGGCGGAGCCGGTGGTCTCCTCGTTGGTGGCCAGGCAGGCGTCCCAGCCCCAGTACATGAAGATCGAGAGCGAGAGTCCGGCGGTGAAGGCGGCCATGGACTCGATCGCGAAGGGGTTCATCCACTGCCAGCTGAAGTCCAGGCCGGTGTCGAAGGTGCCGGCGGAGGCCTTCTGGAAGGCCATGGCCACGAAGACGGCGAGGACGACGAGCTGGAGGCCGACCAGGGCGTACTGCACGCCCTTGGTGGCGGTCATGCCGCGGTAGCTGATGGCGGTGGCGATGGCGATGAGGGTCAGACAGGTGAGGATGTGGACGAGTTTGTTCTCGTCCAGGGCCGCGATCGACGCGTTGCCCGTGATCTCACCGGCCAGCAGCCAGAAGTACGAGGTGGCGACGCCGGCGAGGTTCGAGAGCACGATGATCGTCGCGATCACCAGGCCCCAGCCGCACATCCAGCCGATCCGCGGGCCGAAGGCCTTGACGGTCCAGGTGAACGAGGTGCCGCAGTCCGGCATGGCCTTGTTGAGCTCGCGGTACGCGAAGGCGACCAGCAGCATCGGGAGGAAGCCGGCCAGGAAGATCGCCGGCATTTGCATGCCGACCTCGCCGGCGGTGGAGCCGAGGGTCGAGGTCAGACAGTAGACGGGGGCGACGGTGGAGATGCCGATGACGGCGCTGCCCATCAAACCGACGGACCCCTTGCCGAGGCCCTTGCCGCGAACGTCGCCCTCGGCGACGCCGCTTACCGTGTCTCCGACCTGAGGCCGAGTTTCGAGCTGTGTCATGGGTCAGGACGTTAGATGCTGCGGTTTCCACATCCGGAGGACCGAAGTCCGAAAGTCGACGGACCGTATGGCCTGCGAATCACCTTCGAATCCCGAGATCGACAGAGTTCACGTGGCTGCAATACAAGGTTCACTCAGACATCCGTCCGGCGTTTGAGAGGACGCGGACGGGCGCTTCCGGAATACGGAAACCGCAGGGGTGCCCGTTTTGCACCATTCCAAACTTTCCCGTGTGAGTTTTCGGCCGGCGGCGGCGCCCTCCTCCGCGGCCTCCTCCCCTACGTCGTCCAGACGATCGACTGGATCTCGCTGTACGCGTGCAGCGCGTACGAGCCCACGTCCCGACCCACCCCGCTGCGCTTGAAGCCGCCGAACGGGGCCTCCATGTTCCGGCCGATCGTGTTCACGCCGACCCCGCCCGCCCGCAGGCGCCGCGCCACCCGGAAGGCGCGCGCCGGGTCGCCGGACCACACGTAGCTCAGCAGACCGAAGTCGCTGTCGTTGGCCAGCCGGACCGCCTCCTCGTCGTCCCCGTCGTACGGGACCACGACCACCACCGGCCCGAAGATCTCCTCCCGGACCACGCGCATGTCGTTCGTGCAGTCGACCAGCAGCGTCGGCGCCACGTAGAAGCCGCGGCCGTCGCCGACCGCCGGGCGCTCGCCGCCGTACGCGATCCGGGCGCCCTCCTTCCTCCCCAGCTCCACGTACGACTCCACGCGGTCGCGGTGCGCGGCCGAGATCACCGGGCCGACCACCGTGCCGCGCTCCGCCGGGTCGCCGACCTTCATGAAGGCCAGGTAGCCGGTCAGCTTCTCCAGCAGCGCCCCGTACACCGAGCGGTGGACGATCACCCGCGTCGGGGCGGTGCAGATCTGGCCGCTGTAGAAGGAGAAGGTGGTGCCGATGCCCAGGACGGCCGCGTCGAGGTCGGCGTCCTCCAGGACCAGCGCCGCGCCCTTGCCGCCCAGCTCCATCAGCTGCCGCTTCATGCCGCGCCCGCACACCTCGGCGATGCGCTGCCCCACCGCCGTCGAGCCGGTGAAGGACACCATGTCCACGTACGGGGAGTCCACCGCCGCCTCGCCGACCTCGACCGAGGCCCCCGAGACCACGTTCACCACCCCGGTCGGGACGCCCGCCTCGTGCAGGGCCTCGGCCATCTTGAACACCGACAGCGGATCCTGCGGGGCCGGCTTGACGACCACGGTGTTGCCCATGGCCAGGGCCGGGGCGACCTTGCCCGCCGGGTTCGCCCACGGGTTGTTGTACGAGGTCACGCACGTGACGACCCCGACCGGCTGGCGCACCTCCAGCGCGCCCAGGACGGACGCCTTCCCCATCGGCCCCGCGTCGGTGACCTGCGGCGGAAGGCCCCGCTCGACCGGTTCCAGGGCTCCCTTCGCGTACCGGCGGAAGCGGGACACCCCGACGCCGACCTGCATTCCGCGCGCGATGCCGGTCGGGGCACCCGTCTCGGCCCGTGCCAGCTCCGCCCACGGCTCGAACTCGCGCTGCATGATGTCGGCGGCCCGGTCCAGGATCGCCGCGCGCGCCTCGGGCGTCGTACGGGACCACGTACCGAAGGCCTCGGCGGCGGCGCGGGCCGCCTCCTCGACCTGGGCGCGCGAGGCCTCGGGGGCGAGCCCGACCACCGACTCGTCGGCCGGGTTGATCACCTCGTAGTGGCCGCCGTCCGGCTCGACCCACTCCCCGCCGATGTACAGCCGCTGCCGCACGGGCTCGCTCATCGCGTGCTCACCGTCCTCGTGTCCCGTCCCGACCGCAGCACGATCCCGGGGATCGCGCCCGTCACCTCGTCGTCGCGGACGGTCTCCACGCCGTTGACCCGTACGGAGACGATCCCGATCGCCCGCGCGTCCAGCCGTGGGCTGTCGCCCGGCAGGTCGTGGACCAGGGTCGCGGGGCCGGCCTCGATGCGCTCGGGGTCGAACAGGACGAGGTCCGCGTGGTAGCCCTCGGCGATCCGGCCGCGATCGCGCAGCCCGAACAGTTGGGCCGGGTCGTCGGTCAGCATCTTCACGGCCCGCTCCAGCGGTACGAGCCTGCGACCGCGCAGGCAGTCGCCGAGGAAGCGGGTCGTGTACGGGGCCCCGCACATCCGGTCCAGGTGCGCGCCGGCGTCGGAGCCGCCGAGCATGACGTCCTCGTGCTGCCAGGTCTCGGCGCGCAGCGCCCAGCTGGCGGGGTCGTTGTCGGTCGGCATGGGCCAGAGCACGGTGCGCAGGTCGTCGTGGGCGCAGATCTCGACGAGGCACCGGAACGGGTCCTGGCCGCGCTCGGCCGCGATGTCGTTCACGACGCGGCCGGAGAGGCCCTCGTTCTCCTTGCTGTACGTGTCCCCGATGACGTAGCGCCCGAAGTCGGCGAGGCGACGGAAGACGCCGGCCTCCTTGCTGTCGGCGCGGCGCAGCATCTCGGCCCGCACGTCGGCGTCGCGGAGCTTCGCGATCCGTTCGGGGACGGGCAGGCCGAGGATGTCGCCCCAGCCCGGTATGAGGTTGAGGGCGCAGAACGTGCCGAGTGACATGTTCATGGGGGTGAGGATCGGCATCGTCAGCGCGACGATGCGGCCGCCGGCCTTGCGGGCGCGTTCGCTCGGGACGAGCTGGCGCGGGACGCGTTCGGGGACGGCGGCGTCGATGGTGAGGACGTTCCAGTTGAGGGGGCGGCCGGCGGCGGCGCTCATGTCGACGAAGAGGTCGATCTCCTCGTCGGAGAACTGGTCGAGGCAGCCCGCGACGATCGCTTCGAGCTGGGTGCCCTCGTGTTCGGAGACGGCCCGGGAGAGGGCGAGGAGTTCGGCGGGCCTGGCGTGGCGGGAGGCGACGGGGGCGCCGGCGCCGTCGGAGTGGGTCGAGGACTGGGTGGTGGACAGGCCCCAGGCGCCGGCGTCCATGGCGTCGTGGAGGAGGTCGAGCATCTGTTGGAGCTGCTCGGGGGTGGGCTGTCCGCCGACGGCGTCCTCGCCCATGACGTGGCGGCGCAGCGCGCAGTGGCCGACCATGAAGCCGGCGTTGACGGCGATGCGGCCTTCGAGGGCGTCGAGGTATTCGCCGAAGGTGGACCAGGTCCAGTCGACGCCCTCTTCGAGGGCCTTGAGGGCCATGCCCTCGACCTTGCTCATCATGCGGCGCGTGTAGTCGGCGTCTTCCGGACGGGCCGGGTTGAGCGGGGCGAGGGTGAAGCCGCAGTTGCCGCCGGCGACGGTGGTGACGCCGTGGTTCATGGAGGGGGTGGCGTAGGGGTCCCAGAAGAGTTGGGCGTCGTAGTGGGTGTGCGGGTCGATGAACCCCGGGGTCAGGACGAGGCCGTGCGCGTCCTCGCCGGTGCGGGCCTCTTCGGCGATGCCGCCGGGCTCCGCGATGACGGCGATGCGGCCGTCCCGGATCCCGACGTCCGCCACGCGGGCGGGGGCGCCGGTGCCGTCCACGACGGTGGCGCCCTTGATCAGGTGGTCGAGCATGACGTCCCTTCTGCGTTGCGGTACGTGGTGGGGCGCGCGCCGTCGCCCCGGGCCCCCGGGTTCCCCGTCGGGTCAGGCGGACTGGCGGAAGCGGGTGGTGCGGTGGACGGGGTCGGTGTCGATGTGGGGGATGACGTGCTCGCCGATCAGCTTGATCGTGGTGAGCGTGTCCTCCTTCGAGACGCCCGTCGGCAGGCCGAAGGACAGCTGGTCCGCGCCCGCCTGCTCCCACCGCTTGCACTGGGCGCGGACTTCCGTCGGGTCACCGCAGATCAGCAGCTCCTCCGCGATGAGCAGCTCGATGATCTCCGCGTTGTACTCCGGCAGGGTCTCCGGCCACTGCGGGATCGCCTCCGGCCGCGGGAAGGTGTCGTGGTAGCGGAACACCAGCGACTGGAAGCGGTTCATGTTCGCGTTGACGGCGATCTCCACCGCCTTGTCGTGCGTCTCCGCGCAGATCGCCGTCGACGTCACCATCACGTTGTCGTTGACGAAGGCCCCGATCGCCTTCGCCTCCTGGATCGCCGTCTTGTACTGCTCCAGGACCCATTCCATGTCCGAGACCTTCTGGACGCTGAAGCCGAGGACGCCGAGCCCCTTCTTCGCCGCCATCGCGTACGAGGACGGCGACCCGGCCGCGTACCACATGGCCGGGTGCGCCTTGCCGTACGGCTTGGGGAAGACCTTGCGCGGCGGCAGCGACCAGTGCTTGCCCTGGAACCCCTCGTACTCCTCCTGGAGGAACATCTTGGGGAACTCCGCGATGGTCTCCTCCCAGATCTCCTTCGTGTGGTTCATGTCCGTGATGCCGGGCATGAAGCCGAGGATCTCGTGGCTGCCGGCGCCGCGCCCCGTGCCGAACTCGAAGCGGCCCTTGGAGAGGTGGTCGAGCATGGTGACCTTCTCGGCCACCTTCACCGGGTGGTTGACCGGCGCCAGCGGGTTGAAGATGCCGGAGCCGAGGTGGATCCGTTCGGTCGCGGCGGCCAGGTACCCGAGGAAGACCTCGTTCGCCGAGAGGTGCGAGTACTCCTCCAGGAAGTGGTGTTCCGAGGCCCAGGCGTACTTGAAGCCGGACTGGTCGGCCTGGATGACGTACTCGGTCTCCTCGAGCAGCGCCTTGTGCTCCGCCTCGGGGTCGACCTTGGACCGCGCCTCAGGCACGTATCCCTGCACGAAGAGCCCGAATTCCAAGGGGTTCACCGTCCTTAGGTTTCTGACGTGTCGTCAGATTTGATGGCTCGACTGTTCCACCGGCAGGGCCGGCCCGTCAATACCTGACGCTCCATCAGAGAATGCTGACGCCCGCCATCCAGCCGCCGTCCACGACGAACGGCTGACCCGTGATGTACGAGGAGTCCTCGCCGGTCAGGAAGAGGGCCAGCCGCGCGATCTCCTCGGGCCGGCCCACCCGCCCGAGGGGCACCACCCGCTTGTACAGCTCCGCCATCGCCTCCCGCGCCTCGTCCGTCACCCCGGCCGGGTCCAGCAGCCCCGGGTTGGCCATGGGGGTGTCCACGGCCCCGGGGCACATGGCGTTGACCCGGATGCCCTTGCCCGCCAGCTCCAGCGCCGCCACGCGCGTCAGGCCGAGGATCGCCGCCTTGGTCGCCGCGTACGAGCCGACGTACGCCATGCCCGTCAGGCCGGTGTACGAGGAGGTGTTGACGATGGTCCCGCCGCCGGCCGCCTCGATCTCGGGGGCGAGCGTCCTGATCCCGAGGAACGCGCCGACCTGGTTGACCTGGATCACCTGCTGGAACTCCTCCAGCGGGGTCGCGGTCAGCTCGTTGAAGCGCAGGATGCCCGCGTTGTTGACCAGGCCGTCGACCGGGCCGAAGGCCTCCCGCGCGGCGGCCACCGCCGCCGTCCAGTCCTCCTCCCGGCTCACGTCGAGCCGTACGTAGCGCGCCCGGTCCTCGCCGATGTCCTTGGCGACGGCCGCCCCCTGCTCGTCCAGTACGTCGCCCAGCAGCACCTTCGCGCCCTCGGCGGCGAAGAGCCGGGCCTCCTGCTCGCCCTGACCGCGCGCCGCACCGGTGATGACGACGACGCGCCCGTCCAGCTTGCCCATGGTCCGTCAGCCCCTAATCGTTGAGGAGGGGGGCCACCTCGGCCCCGAAAGCGGTGATCTGATCGACGAGTTCGGCGCGGTCGCGGCTGCGGAAGCGGACCTGGATCTGGTCCACGCCGATCGCCCGGTACTCCCGTAGGGACTCGGCGAGCGCCTCCGGCTTGCCGGTGAGGGCGCGGCGGCCGGTGTTCCAGGTCGGCTCGCCGACGTAGAGCGCCTCGGTGATCGCGCCGATCTCGACGGGACGGGGGTTGCCGGCGGCCTCGCGCAGTCGGCGTATGCGGGCGATCCGCGTCGGGAGCCGGTCGCGGGGGTCGCCCTGCGGGAGCCAGCCGTCGCCGCGCACGGCGGCCCGGCGGACGGCGGCGGGCGAGGAACCGCCGACCCAGACGGGGATCCGCGCCTGCGTCGGCCTCGGCAGCTGACCGAGGTCGCGGAAGGCGAAGCGCTCGCCGGCGAACTCCGGGTACTCCTCGGGACCGAGAGCCGCCCGCAGCGCGTCCAGGGCCTCGTCGAGGACCGCCCCACGCCGCTCGAAGTCGACACCGAGGGCCTCGAACTCCTCCTGTACGTGACCGGCCCCGACCCCGAGGATCAGCCGGCCGCCGCTGAGGTGGTCGAGGGTCGCGTACTGCTTGGCGGTGACCAGGGGGTGGCGCAGGCCGACGATCGCGACGTGGCTGAGCAGCCGGACGCGTTCGGTGATCCCGGCCAGGAAGGCCAGGGTGGCGACCGGGTCGTACCAGACGGTGCTCATGGCGCCGGCGAGCCGGCGCGGGATGGCCACGTGGTCGCAGGTGGCGACGTAGCCGAAGCCGGCCCGGTCGGCGGCGCGGGCCACCTCGGCGAGGTCGGCCGCGCCGGCGTCCGCCTCCCAGGGTTCGGCGTAGAGGGTGCTCTGCGACTGGATCGGGAGCTGCATCCCGTACACCAGTCGGCCTTCCGGAAACACGCGTGCCATGGCGGGCCCGCCTCGCCTTCGTCCGCCGGTCCGGCGCCGGTCCGACCCGACCGCCGATTCGTCATACCGGTGCCGGGTCATCGTCGTAGCTGACGGTCCGTCAGGCAAGGGGGCCGACGCGATGCCCGAGCCGGCGCGAGCGCGACTCGAATAACAGAAGTTTTGTTACGATGGCCACATGACCGATGAGCCCGTACCCGGCGAGGGTCCGACCCGGCCCGTGTCCGTCTCGCTCCACGAGGGGACGATCGCGGCGCTCAAGGCGCGCACCGGCAAGCGCGGCATGTCCGCGTACATCGAGGCGCTCGTTCAGCGGCAGCTGGAGCGAGACCGGCTCCGGGAGCTGATCGAGGACTCCGAATCCGTGAACGGACCGGCCGATCCGGCTGCCGTCGAGGCGAAGCGGGCCGTCCTGCGCGGCGAGACGGCAGCCTCGTCGGACGCCGCGTGAGCGGCACGCTCGTCCTCGATTGCGAGGGGCTTTCCCTGCTCGTACGGCAGGAACGCGGTCTGCTGGAGTGGCTGTCGGCAGCCGAAGCCGAGGACATCCGGGTGGTGATCAGCTCGGTCACCCTGGTCGAGGCACGTGATCCCCGGGTGAAGCAGGCCCGTTTCGACTACGCGGTCTCCCGCGTGAACGTCATCGCACCGAGCGAGACCATCGCACGCCACGCGAGCAGGCTGCTCGGCTCGGCTGGACTACACGGGCACAACTACGCGTTGGACGCCCTCGTGGCGGCGACCGCCCTCGAACAGCCCGCGCCCGTCACCCTGCTGACCTCGGACCCCGAGGACCTGGCCGCGCTGTGCGGAAGTCGGGTCCGGGTCGTCGGCGTCTGACGGCGGGCGGCGCCAGACGGGGTCAGAGGTGCGCGGGGCCCATGGCGATGACGGGGTTGGCTGCCGGGTCGAGGGTTTCGAGGAGGTGTTTCATCGCCTCCTTCGGGACGCCCACGCAGCCTTGGGAGGGGCCGTCGTGGTCGACGTGGAGCCAGATGTTGCCGCCCTTGTGCTCGCCCTCCGGTTTGGCCGGGTCCAGGGGGGAGACGCCCTGGCGGCGGTTGTAGTCGATGGCCACGACGTAGTCGAAGGAGCCCGCCAGGGATTCCCCGTTCACGCCCCGGCCCGACGGAACGAAGGCGGCGTCGCGGTCGTACGGGAGCCGGGTGCCGGGCGGGGCCGGCAGCCGGCCACCCGCGTCGGTGAGGGAGAACACGCCGATCGGGGAGGTCAGGTCCCCGTACGCGCGCTCCGTGGACCAGCCCTTGGCGCCGTTGCGGCCCGGCCACCGCGCGGCGCGGGTCCAGTCGCCGCCGGGCGTGGCGCGCGTGTACAGGGAGACCGTGGACTCGGAGGAGTCCTTCGCCTTGCCCGTGACCAGGACCAGCTGGCGGGAGTCGGCCGGGATGCGGGCGCGGGCCGCCTCGTCGAGGTCTGCCGGCAGGCCCTGGCGGGGGTCGCGCCGCGCTTCCGGGCGCTGGGAGGCGTGCACGGCGCGGTCCGGGGTCTGGGGGCGGGCGTCCGTACGGGTCTGCGGGGTCGGGGCGCCGGGCTGCTCGTGCAGGGCGTGCACCCAGCCGGCGCCGAAGGCCAGCAGCCCCAGGGTGGAGACGACCAGCAGGGCGCGCGGCGGGCGGCCGACCGAGCGGGAGCGCGGACGGGTACGGCCGCGGGAGCGGGCTCGGGCGTGCTTGCTCATCGCACCGACCGTACCTCAGTCGATCTTCGTTCCCGGCGAACGGCCCGAGGCGGTGTCCGAGGTGGCGTTCGCACCGATCCGGCCCGTCTCCAGCGGGAAGCGGAGCCGGATGTTCAGGCCGCCGTCCGGGGCCGGTCCGGCCTCGGCGCGCAGCCGCGCGCCGTGCGCGCGGGCGATCGAGGCGACGATGGACAGGCCGAGCCCCGCGCCCTCGCCCGCCGTGTGCCGGCGTTCCGCGCGCCGCCGGAACGGCTCCAGGAGGCGGGGTACCTCCCGCGGGTCGATGCGCGGGCCGGTGTTGGACACCGTCAGCTCGCCCAGCTCGCCGTCGGCGGAGGTGGTGACGCGGACACGGCCGCCGGGCCGGTTGTGGCGTACGGCGTTGTCGAGGAGGTTGCGGACGAGATGGCCGAGGAGCGCGGCGTCGCCCCGCACCGTGAGGGGGGCGAGGTCGGTCGTGACGGTGGGGGTGTCCGGGTCCGCCGGCGAGTCGAACGCCGCCGCCTCCGAGGCCACCAGCGCCGCCAGGTCCACCGGGCGCGCCGACTCCAGGCCCTCCTCGGAGACCGCGAGCAGCAGCAGCGACTCGACGAGGTGCTCGCTGGACTCGGCCACCGCGATCAGCCGCTCGCGGATCCGCGCGACCTTCGCCGCGTCCGGCTCCCCCGCGAGCCCGATCTCGGCGGCGGCCCGCTGCACGGCGAGTGGCGTACGCAGCTCGTGCGCGGCGTTGGCGGCGAACCGGCGCTGCGCCCCGACCAGGTCCTCCATCCGGTCGAGCATCCCGTCGAAGGTGTCGGCCAGCCGCTTCAGCTCGCCGGGCGGGGCCTTCAGGGCGATCCGCTCGTGCAGGTTCGCCGCCGACAGCCGCCGCGCGGTCTCGGTGATCACCCCGACGGGGCGCAGCACGCGGCCCGCCATCCACCAGGCCAGCCAGACCGACACCACGGCGAACACCGCGAGGGCGATGAGGGAGACGAGCGTCAGTTCCCGTACGGCGGCCTGCTCGACGGCGGTGGAGAGGTTGCGGGTGGTGCTCCACCGGTCGAGCAGCTCGGGAGAGGGCGTGGCTCCCGGCGGCAGCTTCTCGGCCGGGGCGAAGGACATGCCACCGCCCGGGGTCGGGGCCGGCGTGGCGGGGGTGGGTCGGGCGTGGCCGCCGGCGTCGACGGGCAGGCCCGGCATGACGGTGGTGACGGCCCCGCTGATGCGGGCGTAGAGCTGCTCGCGCAGCAGTACGTTGACCAGCGCGACGAGGCCCCCGCCGGCGAGGACCAGCAGGGCGCCGTAGAGCGCGGTGAGCCGCGCCCGCTCCGAGCGAAGCACCGCCCTCACCGCGAATCCCCGCCCGACGGGCCGGCGTCGGTGGCCCCGGGGGCGGCGTCCGGGGCGGCGGCCGTGGCCGGGATGCGGTAGCCGGAGCCGGGGATCGTCTCGATCAGCGGGGGCTCGCCCAGCTTGGCGCGGAGCTTGCTGAGGGTGACCCGTACCGCGTTCGTGCGGTAGCCCGTGCCGTCCTCCCACACCTGCTCCACCAGGTCGTCGCTGCTCAGCACCGCGCCCTCGGCCCGCAGCAGCGCCTCCAGGACGGCGAACTCCTTGCGCGACAGGGCCAGGCGCCGGCCGTCCCGCGCGGCGGTGCGGCGCGCGGTGTCGAGGGCGATCCCGGCGCGTTCCAGTACCGGCGGCAGGGCGGGGTGGGCGCGCCGGCCCAGCGCGAGGACGCGGGCGAGGAGTTCGTCGTAGGCGAAGGGCTTGGTGAGGTAGTCGTCGGCGCCGATCCCGAGCCCCTCCACCCGGTCCCGTACCGTGCCGGAGGCCGTCAGCATCAGCACGCGCGTGCGCAGCCGCTCGCGGACCACCTGCCGGCAGACCTCGTCGCCGTGCAGGCCGGGCAGGTCCCGGTCGAGGACGAGGACGTCGTACTCGCCCAGGCGCAGCCGGCGCAGCGCCTCCGGGCCGTCCCCCGCCTCGTCGACGGCCAGCGCGTCGCGGCGCAACCCCTCGGCGATCATCTCCCGGAGGAACTCTTCGTCCTCCACCACCAGCACTCGCATCCGCCCTCTCTACAGGACGAGGACATTTCGTCGCCGTAAGCGGAAGCCGAGAGGGAAGCGAAATCCCCCTTTCCCGCACGCTCGGGCCCATGAAGCGATCCCTGACCATGACCACGGCCGCCGCCCTGACCGGGCTGGCCCTCCTCGTCACCGCCTGTACGAACGGCGCCGGCAGCGGCAAGGACGGCGGCACCGGCGGCGGCGAGGGCAACGTCGCCGACAACGCGGTGAAGATGCGCAAGTGCCTGCGCGAGCACGGCATCGACGCCCCCGACCCCGCACCGGGCCAGGACCCGAGGGCCATGACGGTGGGCGGCGGCGTTGACCCGCAGAAGATGCAGGAGGCGATGAAGGCCTGCGGCATGTCCACCGGTTCCGGCGAGGGGCCGACGCAGGAGCAGAAGGACAAGGAGCTGCTCTGGATCCGGTGCATGCGCGAGAACGGCGTGGACCTCAAGGACCCCGAGTACAACGGCGGCATGAAGTCCGCCGTCGAGATCCCCAAGGGGCAGGAGAAGGCCTTCGAGGAGGCCCAGAAGAAGTGCGAAGCGGCCTGATGGCCGGCGCGGACGACAGCGGTACGCAGCCGTACGCGGGCCCGGAACCGTACGCGGCCCCCGAGCCCGCCCGCGAGCCCCACGCGGCCCCCGCCCCCCGCCGTCGGCGCGGCCGGTGGGTGCTCGCCGCGCTGGCCGCCGCACTCGCCGTCTCGGGCGGCGGCTACGCCCTCCTCGCCCCGCCCCCCGACGACGCCAAGGGCCGGCAGCGCTCCGACGGCCTGCCGCCCGAGACGGCCCCGGTCCAGCGCGGCGACCTCAGCGCCGGGATCCAGGTCGACGGCACCCTCGGCTACGCCCGGGAGCGCAAGCTCGGCGCTCCGGGCCCCGGCGTCCTCACCTGGATCGCGGCGGAGGGCGCGGCCGTCGAACGGGACGGGAAGCTCTACGAGGTCAACGGCAAGCCGGTGCGCCTGATGTACGGGAGCACCCCCGTGTACCGGCCGATGAAGGCCGGCGACAAGGGCGAGGACGTCAGGCAGCTCAAGCGGAACCTGGTGGCCCTCGGGTACGGCACCGGCCTGGACGCCGAGGACCCCACTTTCACGGCGGGCACGACGGCGGCCGTCAAGCGGTGGCAGAAGGCGCACAAGGCGCCGGAGACGGGCGAGGTGGCCAAGGACGACATCGCCTTCGCGTCGGGCCCGCAGCGGGTCAAGCGCGGTGACGCGGCGGTCGGCGACGAGCCGGGGCCGGGCAAGCCGGTGCTGACGGTGACCGGCACCGAGCGCGTCGTCCGCTTCCGGTTGGAGGCGGCGAAGGCGGGCGCGGCGCGGACCGGCGACAAGGTGACGGTCCGACTGCCGGACGGATCCACCGCGCCCGGCCGCGTCGACTCGGTGGGCGGCTCGGGCGGCTCGGGCGGCGCGGACGACCAAGGCGGCGCGGGAGGCGCCGGAGGGGGCGGAGGCGGCGGCGACAAGAAGGCAGAGGTCGAGGTCGGCGTCGTCTTCGACCGGCCCGCCGAGGTCAAGGGCCCCGACCAGGCGCCCGTCTCGGTGAACCTCACCGGCGAGACCCGCACCGGGGTGCTGTCCGTCCCGGTGGGCGCGCTCCTCGCGCTGCCCGGCGGCGGCTTCGGCGTCCAGGTGGTGGAGGACGGCCGGGCCCGCGAGGTGCCCGTCCGGCTCGGCATGTTCGGCAACGGCCGGGTCGAGGTGACCGGCGGTGACCTGAAGGAGGGCATGCGGGTGGGGGTGCCGAAGCTGTGACCTCGACGAATGCTGTGACCTCGACGAATGCTGTGATCGAGCTGGCCGGGGTCACCAAGGAGTACCCCGGCGGGGTCGCGGCCCTGCGCGGGGTCGACCTGACCGTGCTGAGCGGGGAACTGCTGGCCATCGTCGGCCCGTCGGGATCCGGGAAGTCCACGCTGCTGCACATCGTCGGCACCCTGGACCGGCCGAGCGCCGGCGACGTCCGCATCGCCGGCCACGACGTCGCCACGCTCTCCGACCGGGCCCTGTCGGCGCTGCGCTCGCGCCACGTCGGCTTCGTCTTCCAGTCCTTCCACTTGGTGCCGGGGCTCAGCGCCCGCGCGAACGTCGCCGAAGGCCTGCTGTACTCGGGGCTCTCCCGCGCCGAGCGCGGCCGGCGGGCCGCCCGTGCCCTGGAGCGGGTGGGGCTGGGCGACCGGCTGGAGCACCGGCCGCACGAGCTGTCGGGCGGCCAGAAACAGCGGGTGGCGATCGCCCGCGCGGTCGCGGGCGAGCCGGACCTGCTGCTGGCCGACGAGCCGACCGGGGCCCTGGACACGGCCTCAGGGCGGTCGGTGATGGAACTGCTGCACGAGTTGAACGACGACGGGGCCGGAGCCACCATCGCCGTGATCACCCACGATCAGGACATCGCGTCGAGCCTGCCCCGGCAGGTCCGCATCCGCGACGGCCTGATCGTGGCGGACGTGTGGAACCGCCCCGAGGCGGAGGCGTCGTGAGCCGGGAGTTCGCCGGGGGTACGGGCCCCCGTACGGGCCCCCGTACGCCGCCCCGGACACGGCGCCGTGCGCGAGGCCTCGCCCCGCCCCGGCTCTCCCCCCGCGACGTCCTGCACGCCGGCTCGGCGGGGCTGCGCTCGCGCCCCGCGCGGGTGTTCCTGTCCGCGCTCGGGATCGCGATCGGCATCGCGACGATGATCGCGGTGGTCGGGATCTCCTCGTCCAGCCAGGCCAAGCTGCTGCGCGAACTCGACGAGCTGGGCACGAACATGCTGGTGGTCACCCCCGGCCAGGCCCTGTTCAGCGGCCAGGACACCCGGCTCCCGAACGAGGCCCCCGGGATGATCTCCCGGATCGAGGGCGTCCGCTCGATCGGTACGACCGGCGACGTCCCGGTCTCCGTACGCCGCTCCGAGAACATCCCGAAGGCGGAGACGGGCGGCATCGTCGTCAAGGCCGTCAAGGACGACCTGCTCGGCACGCTGCGCGCCGGCCTCCGCAGCGGCGCCTGGCTGAACGGGGCCACCGGACGCTACCCCTCCGTGGTGCTCGGGCACGTCGCCGCGCAGCGCCTCGGCATCACGACTCCGGGCCAGCAGGTGTTCGTGGGCGGCCGCTACTTCACGGTGACGGGCATCCTCGACCCGATCCCGCTCGCTCCGGAGATCGAACGCGCGGCGCTGGTCGGCTGGGAGGCGGCCGAAGGGCTGCTGGGCTTCGACGGCCACCCGACGGCCGTGTACGAGCGCTCGGCGGACGACCGGGTGGCGGACGTACGGGCCCTCCTGGCGCGGACGGCCAACCCGGCCACTCCGAGCGCCGTCTCGGTGAGCGACCCGTCGGCGGCGCTCCAGGCGAAGGCGGCCACGGAGGGCGCGTTCAGCACGCTGCTGCTCGGGCTGGGCGGGATCGCCCTCCTGGTGGGCGGGGTCGGGGTCGCCAACACCATGATCATCTCGGTGTTGGAGCGGCGGCACGAGATCGGGCTGCGCCGCTCGCTCGGCGCCACGAAGGGGCAGATCCGGATCCAGTTCGTCACCGAGTCGCTGCTCCTGTCCGGGCTGGGCGGGATCGCGGGCGTCCTGCTGGGCGGCGCGGCGACGGGGGTCTACGCCCGGGTCGGCGGCCTGCCCTGGGTGGTCCCGCCGTGGGCGGTGGCGGGCGGCTTCGCGGCCACCCTGGCCATCGGCACCCTGGCCGGCCTCTACCCGGCGGTGCGCGCGGCCCGCCTGTCCCCGACGCTGGCGCTGGCGGCGGCGTAGGACGCGGGCGGTCGTGTCGGCGGTGCACGGTCGTCGGCGGGAGGGGGGACGCCCCTCTCCCGCCGGCGCGGCGGACCGACGTACCCTGCGATGATGAGGAGAACTCCACGTCAGGCAGCCCGCGTTGTGATCCAGTCCCCCGACGGATCGGTGTTCCTGTTCCGGGAGGACAACATCGAGGTCGGCATCCACTGGCTGCCCCCGGGCGGCGGGATCGACCCCGGCGAGACCCCCGAGGAGTGCGTGCGGCGCGAGCTGCGCGAGGAGACCGGCTGGACCGACCTGGAGCCGCGGCGCCTGCTGTGCACGTGGGAGCACGACTTCACCCACCAGGGCGTCCCGGTCCGCCAGCACGAGCACATCTACGTCACCACCGGCCCGCACCGCGAGCCGACGCTCGAAGCCCCCGGCATCCACTGGCAGTGGCTCTCCCCTCGACGCCTGGCCACCCTGGGCGAACCCCTGTGGCCCCCGCGCCTGCCGGCCCTCCTGGCCGAATCCCGGACGGAACCCGTCCACTTGGGCCTGGTCATCTAGCCCAACTTGCCGCAGCGAGACGGGTGTTAGAGTCGCGGCATGTCGTCCAAGGCCGAAATAGACACCCTGACCGCCGAGTTCTTCGCCGCTTTCGACAACCGGGACGGCAAGGGCGCCGACCTGGACCGGCTGCGCCGGCTGCTGCTGCCCGGTGGCCTGATCGTCAAGACGGGCCCGCAGTTCACCGCGTACACCGTGGACGAGTTCATCGCGCCGCGCGAGGAGCTGCTGAACGGCGGCCGGCTGGTCGGGTTCGCCGAGTGGGAGACCTCGGAGCGCACCGAGATCACCGGCGACATCGCCTCGCGGTTCGGCCGGTACCGCAAGGCGGGGATCCTGGACGGCGAGCCGTTCGAGGGCGGCGGGACGAAGACCATCCAGTTCGTCCGTACCCCGGACGGCTGGCGGATCACGGCCTTCTCCTGGTACGACGACGACGCGTCCTGAGCGCCGCCGCCCGCCCGCCTGCCCGCCGACCGGCGCTTCACCGCCCGATGGTGGCCTTCGCGTAGAGCCGGGACGCGTACTGGCCCAGCACCGTGCTCGTCGACACGTCGTCGGTGTCGCCGCCGGTCAGGATGCCGATGATCTTCCCGTCGCGGCCGATCCAGGCGCTGCCGCTGGTGCCGCCCGGGAAGTCGTCGCAGTCGAAGCGCTGCTCGGTCGCGCTCACCCGTACGGAGACCGCCGTGCAGGTACGGGGGACCTTCCGGTCGGCGGGGTAGCCCGTCACCGTGACCTCCTCGCCGGCGCGGCCCGAGGTGTCCAGGGCGGCGGCGCCGGTGACCTCCTCGATCCGGCGGCCCTGGTCGTCGGGGGCGAGGCGGGCGAAGGCGAGGTCGTAGTCGTCGTCGGTGTCCTCCGCCCAGCGGTCGTCCTCGTAGACCTCTTCGAGCTTCCAGGTGCCGTACGGGGCGACGCCGTTGGCGTACGCGGGCACGAAGACGGCGCCGCCGCGGGACTGGTCGCCGGCGAGCAGGCAGTGGCCGGCGGTGATGATGAGGTCCTTGCCGGGGCTGCGTACGACGGTGGCCGTGCAGAAGTGGTCGCCGTCCAGGCCGCCGGTGAACAGGGCCCCGGTGAAGGCGGCGGGCCCGCCGGGCTGGGGGGTGACGGGCGACGGGAGCGGCGTGGCGAGCTGCGGCTTGGGCGCCCCCGACCTCGACGGGGTGCCCGGCGTGGCCTCGGGCGCGGCGGCCTTGGCCCGCGCGGGAGCGGCCCCCTCGGGCGGCGGCACCAGCTCGGCCACCGCCGCCGAAGCCCCCAGCGCCGCCACGGCGCACAGCACCGTAGTCACCACGTTCCGCCTGTCCACCGCCATGATCCCTCCCCGGATCGCCCCGGCGAGCATGCCCCGCCGACACCCCGCGCCGCAAGGCCGGTGCCGGGGGCCGGTGCCGGGGGGCCGGGGTGGGGCGTTCGCGCAGCGCGGCGTCACGCGCCCGGCCAGAGGCCTTCCGGGGTGAGGGACAGGAGGTCTATGGCGTTGCCGCGGACGATGCGGTCGATCACGTCCGGGGGCAGGTGGCCCATCTGGGCCTCGCCGACCTGGCGGGATGTGGGCCAGGTGGAGTCCGAGTGGGGGTAGTCCGTCTCGTAGAGGACGTTGCCCACGCCGATGGCGTCGAGGTTCTTCAGGCCGAACGCGTCGTCGAAGAAGCAGCCGAAGACGTGCTCGGCGAACAGCTCGGACGGCGGGCGCAGGACCTTGTCGGCGACGCCGCCCCAGCCGCGGTTCTCCTCCCAGACCACGTTCGCGCGCTCCAGGATGTAGGGGATCCAGCCGATCTGCCCCTCGGCGTACATGATCCGCAGGTTGGGGAAGCGTTCGAACTTGCCGCTCATCAGCCAGTCGACCATCGAGAAGCAGCAGTTGGCGAAGGTGATGGTGGAGCCGACGGCGGGCGGGGCGTCGGCCGAGGTGGAGGGCATCCGCGACGAGGAACCGATGTGCATGGCGATGACCGTGCCGGTCTCGTCGCAGGCCTGGAGGAAGGGGTCCCACGCGTCGGTGTGGATGGACGGCAGACCCAGGTGCGGCGGGATCTCGGAGAAGGCGACGGCGCGCACGCCCCGGGCGGCGTTGCGGCGGACCTCGGCGGCGGCGAGGTGGGCGTCCCAGAGCGGAATGAGGGTGAGGGGGATCAGGCGGCCCCGGGCGTCGGGGCCGCACCATTCCTCGACCATCCAGTCGTTGTAGGCGCGTATGCCGAGCAGCCCGAGTTCGCGGTCCTTGGCCTCGGTGAAGGTCTGGCCGCAGAAGCGGGGGAAGGTGGGGAAGCAGAGCGCCGACTGGACGTGGTTGACGTCCATGTCGGCGAGGCGCTCGGGAACCGAAAAGGATCCGGGGCGCATCTGCTCGTAGGTGATGACTTCCAGCTTGATCTCGTCACGGTCGTACCCCACGGCGGTGTCGAGGCGGGTGAGCGGCCGGTGCAGGTCCTCGTACACCCACCAGTCCCCGATGGGGCCGTCGTCGCCCGGCGCGCCCATGACGGGGGCGAACTTCCCGCCGAGGAAGGTCATTTCCTTCAGGGGGGCGCGGACGATCCGGGGGCCGATGTCGCGGTAGCGGGACGGGAGCCGGTCCCGCCAGACGTGGGGCGGCTCGACCGTGTGGTCGTCCACCGAGATGATCTTCGGGAAAGTCTCCATGGCTTTCACGGTAGCGCCGATCTGACGAACCGTCAGCTATTTGTACGGTAGTCACCCGCCGGCACGGGGAAGCGATCACTCCGCCGCGGGCTGACTTGTACGCGCAACACAGGGCAGACTGAACCCTTGAAAACCGACGGAAGGCAGGGGGGACGCCAGATGGACGGCATACCGGCCATCCCGCAGCAGCGGAACCACCCCGAGGCGAACCGACCCCGGGCACCCCGGACCGGCACCGACACGGCCGACACGACGACAACGCCCCCCGCCCCCACCGACAACCGCTTCGCCGTCCTCGGCCCCGTCCGGGCCTGGCGCGGCGGTGAGGCCCTGCCCTCCGGCAGCCCCCAGCAGCGCGCCCTCCTCGCCGTGCTCCTGCTGCGCGACGGCCGCACCGCCACCGCGCCCGAGCTGATCGACGCCATCTGGGGCGAGGACCCGCCGCAGCAGGCCCTCGCCACGATCCGTACGTACGCCTCCCGGCTGCGCAAGGTCCTCGAACCCGGCCTGCTCGTCACCGACGCCGGCGGCTACGCGATCCGGCTGCGCCGGCAGGAGGCCCTGGACCTCGGGATCGCCCGCAGCCTCGCCGCCGACGCCGAGACGGCCCGCGCCGCCGGCGACCGCGCCCTCGCCCGCACGCTGCTCTGCCGCGCCCTGGAGCTGTGGGACGGCGAACCCCTCGCCGGGGTCCCCGGCCCGCACGCCGAGACCGAACGCACCCGCCTCGCCGAGTGGCGCCTCCAGCTGCTGGAGACCCGCCTCGACCTCGACCTGGAGGTCGGCCACCACGCCGAGGCCGTCTCCGAACTCACCGCCCTCACCGCCGCCCATCCCCTGAGCGAACGCCTGCGCGAGCTGCTCATGCTCGCCCTGTACCGCAGCGGCCGGCAGGCCGAGGCCCTCGCCGTCTACGCCGACACCCGCCGGCTCCTCGCCGAGGAACTCGGCGTCGACCCCCGCCCCGAGCTGTCCGCCCTCCAGCAGCGCATCCTCAACGCCGACGCCGAACTCGCCCACGCCGAGAACCCCGACAAGGCCGCCGCGCCCGTCCTGGTCAGGCCCGCCCAACTGCCCGCCACCGTGCCCGACTTCACCGGACGCGCCCCCTTCGTCGCCGAACTCGGCGAGATCCTCTCCGACGCCGCCGGCGCCGGGCGGGTCATGGCCGTCTCCGCGCTCGCGGGCATCGGCGGCGTCGGCAAGACCACCCTCGCCGTGCACGTCGCCCACGCCGCCCGCCCGCACTTCCCCGACGGCCAGCTCTACGCCGACCTCCAGGGCACCGATCCGCGCCCCGCCCAGCCCGAAGCCGTCCTCGGCTCCTTCCTGCGCGCCCTCGGCACCCCCGACACCGCCATCCCCGACTCCGCCGCCGACCGGGCCGCCCTCTACCGCTCCGTCCTCGACGGCCGCCGCGTCCTGGTCCTCCTCGACAACGCCCGCGACGCCGCCCAGGTCCGCCCGCTGCTGCCCGGCACCGCCGGCTGCGCCGCCCTCGTCACCAGCCGGGTCCGGATGTCGGGCCTCGCCGGGGCCCATCTCGTCGACCTCGACGTGATGAGCCCCGAGGAGGCCCTACAGCTGTTCACCCGCATCGTCGGCGCCGAACGGGTCGGCGCCGAACGACAGGCCGCCCTCGACGTCGTCGGCGCCTGCGGGTTCCTGCCGCTCGCCATCCGCATCGCCGCCTCCCGCCTCGCGGCCCGCCGCACCTGGACGGTCTCCGTCCTCGCCGCGAAACTCGCCGACGAACGCCGCCGCCTCGACGAACTCCAGGCCGGCGACCTCGCCGTCAAAGCCACCTTCGAACTCGGCTACGGCCAGCTCGAACCCGCCCAGCAGCGCGCCTTCCGCCTCCTCGGCCTCGCCGACGGCCCCGACATCTCCCTGGCCGCCGCGGCCGCCGTCCTCGACCTGCCCGAGCACGACACCGAAGACCTCCTGGAGGCATTAGTCGACTGCTCGCTGCTGGAATCGGCCGCCCCCGGCCGCTACCGCTTCCACGACCTCGTACGGCTCTACGCGCGTGCGTGCGCCGACCGTGACGAGCAGCCGGCGAGCGGCCGCGAAGCCGCCCTCGACCGGCTCCTGGACTTCTACCTCGCCACCGCCGCCCGCGTGTACTCCCTCGAACGCCCCGGCGACCGCCTCCCCGCCCACCTGACCCGCACCGACCGCCCCGGCCTGCCGCTGACCGAGCCCCGCGCCGCCCTGGACTGGCTGTTCGCCGAGGCCGGCCCGCTGCTGGCCTGCGTACGCCAGTCCGCCGGCCGGCCCGAGGCCCTGCGCCGGGCCGTGGACCTGCTCTGGGCGGCCAAGGACCTCGCCGAGTCCGGCGCCAACTCCAAGCAGTACGAGTCGGCCGCGCTCACCCTCCTCGACGCCGCCCGCGCCGCCCGCGACCCGCGCGCGGAGGGGCGTACGCACACCACGCTCACCATGGTCCACCTCTTCGCCGGCCGGTTCGCCGAAGCCGACGACGAGGCCCGCCAGGCCATGGACCTGGCCCGCGAGACCGGCGACCCGCTGGCCGGCTGCTGGGCCCCCAACGACCGCGGGATCATCGCCCTCTACCAGTCCCGGTACGCCGACGGCGAGCGCTACCTGCTGGAGGCCATCGAGAACTTCCGCGCCGACGGCAACTTCATCGGCGAGGCCAGCGCCCTGTGCAACCTCTCCCGCATCCACGTCGCGCTCGGCCACCTCGACAGCGCCATCGACCTCGCCCAGCAGGGCATCTCCATATACGACCGGATGGGCCTGACCCTGCGCCTGGCCAACGGCCGCTACGCCCTCGGCATCGCCCTGACCCAGGCCGGACGGCTCGGCGAGGCGCTGACGCAGCTCGGCGAGGCGCTCTCCCTCTTCCACGACAACCGCCAGCCGCTGTGGGAGGGCGTCACGCACTTCCGGCTCGCCGAGGCCCACCTCGCGGCCCACCGGCCCACCCTGGCCGCCCAACACGCCGAGCAGGCCATCGCCCTGCGCGGCATCGGCGGGGAGTGGCGCCGGGCGACCGTGCTGACCGTCCTCGGCAAGGCGCTGCGCCGGCTCGGACAGCCCGACCGGGCGCGGGCCTGTTGGCAGGACGCGGAGAGCGTCTTCAGCCGGCTGGGCTCCTCGGAACTGGCCGAGGTCCAGGCCCTGTTGGCTCAGGAACTGGCTGCCTGAGGATCGTTTCCGACGTCGTTGAACGACACGTTCATCGTTCGTTTATCGCCGCCCGCCATGATGAGTGCATCGACCCGGCGCGTCGGGGGGCGCTCGGGCCGGTGGGAGGACAACCCGTTCGGCGGTCCGCGGGGGAATCGCCGAACGGGCCCGACACACCATCAGGGAGATCCGATGACGACGAACGAGAACAGCCTGCCGCTCGACGGCGACATCAGACCGCTCGACAACCACGCCTCGGGCATCGAGATCAAGCCCCTCGACCCGCAGGACCCGCCGGCGGACCCGTCGGCTCCGCAGAAGCCGCTCGACAACCACGCCTCGGGCGAGGACATCGTGACGATGGACAACCACGCGTCCGGTCCCCGCCCGTAGCCCGAGCGGCACGGCAGGCACAGCGCACGACCACGGGGGAACGGAACGTACGGGGGAAACGTACGGGGGTGCGTACGGGGGGCCCGCGAGCGGACGTACGGGGGACGTACGGGGGACGTACGGGGGACCGCTCGCGGGGCGTACGGGGGAAAACGTACGGGGGAACAGCACGGGGGACGACGGCCGCGGTGGCCAGGAGGGGGACCACCGCGGCCGTCGCACGTGCGCTTCGCTTCCGGGCCGCGGTCACCCCTCATTAGGCTGGGGGCGTGTTCACCTCACAGGGACCGGGCCTGCGCGAGCTGGCCGTCCAGGCCCTCTCCTCCGTCGAGCGCGGCTACGACCTCCTCGCGCCCAAGTTCGACCTGACGCCCTTCCGCACCCCGGACCGGATGCTCGACGCCGTCGAGGAGACCCTCGCCGAGCGGGAGGGCTCCTTCGGCTCCGGCCTGGACGTGTGCTGCGGGACGGGCGCGGCCCTGCCGTTGCTGCGCCGGCTGTGCCGGGAGCGGGTCACCGGCGTCGACCTCAGCGCGGGCATGCTGGCCGAGGCCGCGCGGGCGCTCCCGGACGGGGTGGACCTCGTACGGGCCGACGCGCGGGCGCTGCCGGCGCGGCTCGGGGACGCGTACGACCTCGCGGTGAGCTTCGGCGCCTTCGGGCACTTCCTGCCGGCGGAGCGGCCCGCCCTGTTCTCGGGTGTGCACCGCGCGCTGCGGCCGGGTGGGTTGTTCGCCTTCCCGATCGGCGCCCCGATCCCGATCTCGTCGCCGCTGTGGTGGGCGGTCGCCGGTTTCGACGGGGCGATGCGGGTGCGCAACGCGGTGTGGCGGCCGCCGTTCGTCATGTACTACCGCACCTTCCCCTTCGGGCCGGTCCGGGCGGACCTGGCGGCGGCGGGCTTCCGGGTGGAGACGGCCGCGCTGGAGCACTTCGGCCGGCGGGAGGACGGCAGCCCCCGCTGGCGGCTGGTCCTGGCGCGCAAGCGGGCGTGACGGGGGGGCGTCAGCGCAGGCGGTCGAAGGGGAGGTGGACCCGTTCCTCGTCGGTGAGGTCGCTGCCGGCGCGCAGCCGGGCCATGTCGTTGCCCGACAGGGGGCGCCCGTAGATCCGTACGTCGTCCAGGGCTCCGGCGTAGAAGGCCTTGAGGTCGGGGCGGGTGCCCAGGTGGATGGTGAAGGCCCCGACGGGGGTGAAGTCCATCTGCTCGGGGGTGAGGCGCACGGTGGCGGGCGGGCGGCCGTCGACGGACAGGCGCAGCTCGTCGCCCTCGCGCTGGAGCACGACGTGGTGCCAGGCGTCGTCGTCGGTGCGGGTCGGGGTGGCGAGGGTGACGGGGCCGGATCCGGCGTTGATCGTGGCTTCGAGGCGGCCGGTGCGCGGATCGGCCTCGATGGCGAACCCGGGGGCGGTGGGGCCCTGTCCGTAGCCCCAGACGAGGGGCCCCCGGACGTCCGCGTCCCGGTCCTGGCCGCGCGTCTTGTACTTGACCCAGGTGGCGACGGCGAAGTCCCCGTCACCGAGGCGCAGCGCGTCTGGGCAGTTGACGATGCGTACGTAGTCGTCCCGCCCGTCGAAGCGCAGGCTCTTGCCGCCGTCCGGCCGGTTGCCGAGGCGGGGCAGTCCGTGGACGACGGCCTGGACGCGGTGGGGACCGGTGTCGGGGGTGTAGCGGGGGGTCAGGTCCTGGGCGGCGGCCTGGAGTTCGTGCGCGGTGAAGGCGGTGAACTTGACGTAGCCGTGCGGGGTGCCGTTCGCCGTCTCGTAGAGCATGCCGATGCGCCCGTCGCGCAGGACGGCCATGTCCGAGTAGCCGGCGCGTTCGCGCAGGACGACGGCGCCGGTCTTCGACCAGGTGCGGCCGGCGTCGGTGGAGGTGCGCACGGCCAGGGTCCAGCGGTCGGAGAACTCCGCGCCGGGGCGGCTGGGCGCCGACAGCAGGAGGGGCCCGCCGGGGAGTTGGAGGAGGGAGCCGGAGGAGGGCGGGGCGGGCAGGTCGGCGACCGGGCGGAAGCCGGGCGCCGGGAATTCGGGCGCGGAGGCGTCGTCGAGGAGGGCGGCGACACGGTGGTCGGCGGTGTTGCACGTGGCGGTTGAGCGGGCGTTGACGTAAATCCGGCCGTCGGGGAGCTGGGTGAGGGCGGGCTCGTTGGGCGCGGGCGTGCCCTCGGGGGCGCCCCAGCGGGCGCCGGGCTGCCAGGTGAGGCCGCCGTCGTCGCTGTAGAGGAGCTGGGCGCCGGATTCGCCCGACTCGGTGCGGTAGTCGGCGCTGACGACGAGCCGGCCGGGGCGGTCGGGGCGGGTGGGGGTGAGCTGGATGCCGTGGCCGGGCCCTACGGAGACCCAGGCCCAGTCGGCGCCCTTGAGGTGGGGCTGCGGGGCGGGGTCGGTGCTCCAGGTGGCGCCGTCGTCGGTGCTGGCGGACAGGCGCAGCTCGCGGGGGCCGCGGACGCGGTTGCCTTCGGCGTCGGGGGCCCAGGTGCTGTAGGCGTGGAGGAGGGTGATCCGTCCGGAGGTGGAGTCCACGACGGGGACGGGGTTGCCGTAGGCGCCAGGGTCGGCGGCACCCCGCAGGACCTGCATGGGGCCCCAGGTGCGGCCGTTGTCGGTGGACCGCTTCAGGACGAGGTCGATGTCGCCGATGTCGTCGCAGCCGGCGGTGCGGGCCTCGGCGATGGCCAGCAGGGTGCCGTCCTTGGTGGTGGTGAGGGTGGGGATGCGGTAGCAGTCGTAGCCCTCGGTGAAGGCGCTGAACGGCGCGGAGAGGGCGGCGGTCAGACCGGGCGCCCGCTTCGGCTTCGCGGACCGCTGCCCGTCGTCGTCGGCCGGTCCGGCCGGCAGCGCCGGCCCGACCAGAGCCAGCGCCCCGACAACGGCCACCACCGCCCCCGCCCCGCGAACCGCCCAACGGAATCGGACACCTGACTGAATCGACCTCACCGCTGCAGGCTAACGCCCCCGCCACCCCTCCCAGCCACCGGCCACGAGGGCTTCGACCCCCCACCCCGGAACGACGACGAGGACTCCGGCGAAGCCGCAGCCTGAACGGCCGCGCCGGAGCTGCCCGCGGCGGCCGGCCCCTTGGACCACGAGCCGAAATCGCCTACGCCCGGTCGCTGGGCAAACCCGTGCGGTTCACACACCCCGAAGGCGACCCCAACACCTGACCACCCGTTCCCCACGCCCTCCGCAGGTACCCCTTGCTTCCTGCTCCGATCTGAGCCGCGCTACGGCGTCGGGCGGGCCGGGTGGGGGTGGCGGGAGCGGAGTTGCGTTTTGAGGACCTTGCCGCTCGCGTTGCGGGGCAGGGCGGTGACGAACTCGACCTCGCGCGGGACCTTGTAGTTGGCCATCTCCCGGCGGGACCAGGCGATCAGGTCGTCGGCGGTGAGGGTGGCGCCGGGGCGGCGGACGGCGTAGGCCTTGCCGACCTCGCCGAGTCGCGGGTCCGGTATGCCGATGACGGCGACGTCCGCGATGTCCGGGTGCAGGCCGAGGAGTTGCTCGATCTCGGCCGGGTAGGCGTTGAAGCCGCCGACGATGAACATGTCCTTGATCCGGTCGGTGATGCGCAGGTAGCCGCGCGCGTCGAGGACGCCGATGTCGCCGGTGCGCAGCCAGCCGTCGGGGGTGACGGTGCGGGCGGTCTCTTCGGGGTCCTCGAAGTAGCCGCGCATGACGTGGTGGCCCCGGACGTGGACTTCGCCGGGGGCGCCGGCGGGGAGCGGCGCGCCGTCGGGGTCGGTGACGCGGACCTCGGTGTCGGGGATGGCCCGGCCGGAGGTGGCGGCGATCAGTTCGGCCTCGTCGCCGCGTCGACACATGGTGACGAGGCCGCCGGCCTCGGAGAGCCCGTACGCGGTCAGGACGGTGGCGATGCGGAGTTCGGCGCGGAGCCGTTCGACGAGCTGGAGCGGGACGACGGCGGCGCCGGTGACGACCAGGCGCAGCGCGGAGAGGTCGTGGTGGTCGCGCTGGGGGTGGTCCAGGAGCGACTGGTGGAGGGTGGGCGGGCCGGGGAGTACGGAGATCCGCTCGGCGGCGATGTTGGCGAGGACGGTGTCCACGGCGAAGACGGGCTGGGGCACCATCGTCGCCCCCCGCATCAGGCAGGCGATGATCCCGGCCTTGTAGCCGAAGGTGTGGAAGAAGGGGTT
Source organism: Streptomyces sp. RerS4 (assembly GCF_023515955.1). Lineage (GTDB taxonomy): Bacteria > Actinomycetota > Actinomycetes > Streptomycetales > Streptomycetaceae > Streptomyces. The sequence continues at coordinate 4,143,203 of NZ_CP097322.1, read as the reverse complement.
CACGATGAGGTAGCGGTCGCCCTCGCGCAGTCCTGCGAGCTCGCTCCACACGGCGTAGCAGCGCAGGGTCTGGGCGTGGGTGATGACGGCGCCCTTGGGGCTGCCGGTGGTGCCGGAGGTGAAGATGATGTCGGAGGGGGCGTCGAGGTCGATCGCGGCGGCGCGTTCGCGTACGGCGGCGGTTGTGACGTGGTCCCCGCCGGCGAGGAAGTCCTTCCAGGTGCGGAAGGCCTCGGGCGCGTCGTCGGCGAGGACGACGACCTCGTCGAGGTGGGGCAGGCCGGGGAGCGGTCCGGTGCCGGGGCCTTCGGCGGCGGCGCGGCGCAGGGAGGCGACGTAGGAGGTGCCGAGGAAGGTGCCGGTGACGAAGAGGAGGCGGGCCCGGCTGCGCCGTAGGACGTAGGCGGCTTCCGCGCCCTTGAAGCGGGTGTTGAGCGGGACGAGGACGGCGCCGGCCGTGACGGCGCCGAGGGCGGAGACGATCCACTCCAGGGTGTTGGGCGCCCAGACGGCGACCCGGTCGCCGGGCTCCACCCCGGCGGCGAGGCAGGCGGCGGCGGCCCGCTCGACGCGCTCGCCGAGCTGCGCGTAGCTGACGCGGGTACGCCCGTCCACGACCGCCTCGCGGTCCCCGTACCGCCCGGCGGCATCCCGAACGAGCGCCCCGATGGTCCCCCAACGAAGATCCCCCCGGGGATCGAGGCCGTTTCGGTGTTGCGATCCGTCGTGCTCGCCCGCGTCGTCGACCATCGCTCGCCCTCCCTGCGATCCCAGTAGCTGACTATCCGTCAGATTAGCTGTAGCCTTCGCGGCTGTCAGCACTGACGCACGCAGCCCCGGAGGTGGCGATGGCGGCAACACTCAAGGACGCTACGGCAATAGTCGGCATCGGCCAGACCCCCTTCGCGAAACAACTCCCCCAATCCGAGAAGGAATTGGCCTGCCGGGCCATCCTCGCCGCCCTCGCCGACGCCGGCATCGCCCCCGCCGAGGTCGACGCCTTCGCCTCCTACACCATGGAGGAGACCGACGAGGTCGAGGTCGCCAAGGCCATCGGCGCCGGCGACGTCACCTTCTTCTCCAAGGTCGGCTACGGCGGCGGCGGTTCCTGCGCCACCGTCGGCCACCTCGCCGCCGCCGTCGCCACCGGCCAGGCCACCGTCGGCGTCGCCTGGCGCTCCCGCAAACGCGGCTCCGGCCCCCGCCCCTGGAAGAACACCGCCGTCCAGCTCCCCACCCCCGGCCAGTGGACCCGCCCCTTCGGCCTGCTGCGCCCCGCCGACGAGATCGGCATGCTGGCCCGCCGCTACATGCACGAGTACGGCGCCACCCGCGACCACCTCTTCAACGTCGCCATGGCCTGCCGCAACCGGGCCAACGAGAACCCGGCCGCCATGATGTACGACCGCCCGCTGACCCGTGAGATGTACATGACCTCCCGCATGATCAGCGACCCGCTCTGCCTCTTCGACAACTGCCTGGAGACCGACGGCGCCCTGGCCTGCGTCATCGTCTCCGCCGAGCGCGCCCGCGACTGCCGCCACAAGCCCGTCTACGTGCACTCCGTGGCCCAGGGCCTGCCCGCCCAGCACCACGGGATGGTCAACTACTGGAACGACGACCCCCTGTCCGGCCCCGCCTGGACCGCCGCCCGCCACCTGTGGAAACAGGCCGACTTCGGCCCCCAGGACGTCGACGTCGCCCAGATCTACGACGCCTTCACCCCCCTCATCCCGCTCTCCCTGGAGGGCTACGGCTTCTGCGGACGCGGCGAGGGCGCCGCCTTCACCGAGGGCGGCGCCCTGGAGAGGGGCGGCCGGCTCCCCATCAACACCGGCGGCGGCGGCCTCAGCGAGGCCTACGTCCACGGCTTCAACCTGATCAACGAGGGCGTCAAGCAGCTGCGCGGCGCCTCCACCGCCCAGGTGCCGGACGCCGCGACCTGCCTGGTGACGGCGGGCGAGGGTGTCCCCACGTCCGCGATCCTGCTGCGCGCCTGAGGAGCGAGCGACGATGACCGCCACCACCGACGAACTGCTGCTTCCCGTCCCCGACGAGGACGGCGCCCCCTTCTGGGAGTACGCCGCCCGGGGCGAACTGCGCGTCCAGGCCTGCTCCGCCTGCGGCCGACTGCGCTTCCCGCCCCGCCCCTGCTGCCCGCGCTGCCAGTCCTTCGAGAGCGAGTGGCGGCCGATGAGCGGACGCGGCCGGATCTGGTCCTACGTACGCCCCCACCCGCCGCTGCTGCCCGCGTACGCCGCGCAGGCCCCGTACAACGTCATCCTCGTGGAGCTCGCCGAGGACCCGCTGATCCGGCTCGCCGGGAACCTCGTCACCACCGCCGACGCCGCCCTCGACTCGGTCGACCCGGCCCGGCTGCGCATCGGCGCCCGGGTGCAGGTCGTCTTCACCGAGATCGGCGGGGTGACCGTGCCGCGCTGGATCCTGGAGAAGGCATGACGCTGCGGGTGGAGCGGGACGAGGCGACCGGGGTCGCGCTCGTCACCCTGGACCGGGAGCGCCGGCACAACGCCATCGACCTCGACACGGCCGCCGACCTCGCCGCCCTGTGGCGCGAGCTGCGCCACGACGAGGACGTGCGGGCGGTGGTGGTGACGGGCGCCGGCACGGCGGCGTTCTGCACGGGGATCGACCGGTCGGTGGAGGTGGCGCAGCCGCCGTCGCCGTACTCGGTGGACGATCCGCTGATCGCCGTCGGCCCGAAGGCCAACGACCTGTGGAAGCCGGTGGTCGCCGCCGTCAACGGGATGGCCTGCGGCGGGGCCTTCTACCTGCTGGGCGAGGCGGAGTTCATCGTGTCGTCCACGACGGCCACCTACTTCGACCCGCACACCAGCTACGGCATGGTCAGCGCCTACGAGGCCGTGTACATGGCGCAGCGGATGCCGTTCGGGGAGGTCGCCAGGATGTCCCTGATGGGCACGGCGGAACGGCTCTCCGCGCGCCGGGCGTACGAGATCGGACTGGTCTCCGAGCTGGCCGAGCCCGGGGAACTCCTGGAAGCGGCCCTGCGATCGGCGCGTACGCTGGCCGGCTTTCCGACGCGGGCCGTACAGGGCACCGTACGGGCCCTGTGGTCGGCGAAGCGGGCCGCGCTCCAGCAGGCCCTGGACCAGGCCCCGGCCCTGATCGCCCTCGGGAACCTGCCGCCGGAGCGGCAGGCGGACCTCTTCGGCGCGCGGCGGTCCGGGGAGGCGCCCCGGCTGCGATGACCCCCGCCGGCCCGCGATGACCGGGCGGTTCGATGACCGGGCGGTTACCGCGCGCTGGAACCGGACCGCCCAGGGTGGCCGCAGAGCCGACCACCCGAGGGGGAGACCACCATGCCCGAGTTCAAGATCCTCGCCATCTCCGGCAGCCTGCGCGCCGACTCCCACAACTCCGCCCTGCTGCGCGCCGCCCGCAAGCACCAGCCCGCCGGCCTGGCCATCGAGATCTACGAGGACCTGCGCGCGATCCCGCCCTACGACCTCGACCTCGACACCCCCGAAGTTCGCCCGGCGCCCGTCGCCGCGCTGCGCCGTCGCGTCACGGAGGCCGACGGCCTCCTCATCGCCACGCCGGAGTTCAACTACTCCGTCCCCGGCGTCCTGAAGAACGCCATCGACTGGGTCAGCACCGACTGGACGCAGCGGGAGGGCCTGCCCCTGCTGCGCAAGCCCGTCGCGATCCTCGGCGCGGCGCCCACGAACTTCGGCACCGTCCGCGCCCAGCTCGCGCTGCGCCAGGTGTTCGTCTGGACGAACACCGACGTGGTCGTCAAGCCCGAGGTGCACCTCTTCCGCTCCCACGAGCGCTTCGACGAGAACGGCGACCTGACCGACGAGACCTCGATCGGCCTGGTCCGCGAGCTCCTCGACGCCCTGAAGACGAAGATCGAGGGCCGCGCGGCCGAGTAACCGGCCCGGCCGCCGATCGCCCGCCCGCCCGACGTATCGCCATACGCCACCCCGCACCCGGAACACGCCCCTCCACTCCGTCCGCCACCAGCGAAGACATCCTCCGCGCCACCCCACCCGACCCGGATCCGTGGTTGCATTCCCGAGCACCGAACCCGGCGGCACACCGCACAGCTCCGCGTCCCTTCGGCGATCAGCCACCACACCGAGGAGCCGGCACCCGTGCGCACCATCGCCACCGAGATCACCATCGACGCGACCCCCGAAGAGGTCTGGGCGACCCTGGTCGACCTGCCGCGCCACTGCACCTGGAACCCGTTCATCCGGGAGGCCGCCGGCGAGGTGGCCGTCGGGGAGCGGCTGACGTTGACGATGTACCCGCGGTCCGGGAAGCCCGCCACCTTCCGCCCGACCGTCGTGGTCGCCAAGCCCGCCACCGAACTGCGCTGGATCGGCCACTTCCTCGTACGCGGCCTCTTCGACGGCGAGCACTACTTCCGCCTGGCCGAAGGCCCCGGACGCACCACCCGCCTGGAGCACGGCGAGCGCTTCCGGGGGCTGCTCGTCCCCCTCCTCGGCAGGATGCTCGACGGCACCGCCCGTGACTTCACCGCGATGAACGAGGCCCTGCGCGACCGCGTCCGATCGGCCCGCGGCACCCGATAGGCCCGCCCGCGCGCGCCCTCTCCCCGCACGCCCCGTCCGGCGTGCGGGGCCCCGGGGCCCGGCGTAGCGTCGGGATCATGATCCGTAACGCGTTCGGCGCGCTGTTGGGACTGATCGGGGCGACGGCGGCCGTCTGGAGCCCGTTCCGGGCCTGGTACGACGGCCGGCGGGGCCGCGACTACCGCGTCGAGGAACTGTTCTCCGGCGCCGGCATCACCGCCGAGTCGGCCGCGCTGTTCGGCTCGCTCCTGCTGCCCTGCGTCTTCGCCGCGCTGCTCACGCTCGCGGCGATCGTGCTGCGTTCGCGGCTGCTGATGGGGCTCGCCGGGATCGTCGTCCTCGGTTTCGCCGTGCTGTGGATGGTCCGCCAGGGCCAGGCGGCCGGGGGGATGTCGGTCGGGGACGACGGCCGGGGCCTGGGGGACGGCGTGGCGGCGGCCTTCGCCGGCGGCGCCCTGCTGCTCCTCGCGGCGGCCGTCATGCGCGGACGCCGCCGCGCGCCCCGCGACCGCGACCGGGACCGGGACCGGGACCTGCCCGACCGCGACCGCGCCCCGGACCGGGACTACGGAGGCCCCGACACCACCGGCCCCGACACCCCGCAGCCGCCCCACCGCCCCGCCTCGCCGGACGAGCCCTGGCCGCCCGCGCCACCGCCGCGCGAGTAGGCGTACGCGAGAAACGGCGGCGGCCCCGCTCCCCGGGAAGGGGAGGCGGGGCCGACCGGTGCGGTGACGGTGGAGATCAGGCGGCGTCGACGACGCCGGACTCCGCGATCTCGACCTTGCCCTTGGGGGCGCCGGACTGGGAGCCCAGGGCCTCGATCTGGTCGACGAGTTCCTTGCCCTCGACGACCTCGCCGAAGACGACGTGCTTGCCGTCGAGCCACGGGGTGACGACGGTGGTGATGAAGAACTGCGAGCCGTTGGTGTTGCGGCCGGCGTTCGCCATCGACAGCAGGTACGGGCGGTCGTGCTTCAGGTCGAAGTTCTCGTCCGCGAACTTCTCGCCGTAGATGGACTTGCCACCGGTGCCGTTGTGGTTGGTGAAGTCACCACCCTGCAGCATGAACTGGGGGATGATGCGGTGGAAGCCGGAGCCGGCGTAGCCGTAGCCGTTCTGGCCGGTGGCGAGCTCGCGGAAGTTGCGCGCCGTCTTCGGGACGACCTCGTCGAAGAGGTTGAAGACGATGCGGCCGGCGGGGGCGCCGTTGATGGTGATGTCGAAGTAGACGTTGCTCATGGGGTCCATCCTGTCACTCCTGGTGCCGGACGCGACCCGGAGGGGGGCGGTGTCGTGCCACGGACCCCGCCCCGAAGCCGGTCCCGGCAGGTCAGGAAGCGTGTCGCGTACCCGTTCCCTTCGCCGCGTCCAGGGCGTACACGCAGCGGTCCTTGCTGCACGCGTACACGACGCCCGCCTCCGCCACCGGCGAGCCGGTGATCTCGCCGCCCGTGGCCAGCTTCCAGCGGAGCTGGCCGCCCGCCGCGTCCAGGGTGTAGAGGCAGTGGTCGGCGGAGCCGAAGTGGACCCGGCCGTCCGCGACCGCCGGCGAGCCGGTGATCTCCCCGCCCGCCGCGAACCGCCACTTCGGGGTGCCGGTGACCGCGTCCAGCGTGTACAGGGCGCTGCCGGCGCCCAGGTGGACGTTGCCGCCCGCCACCAGCACCGGGTCGACGGCCGCACGCGGCTCGGTGGCGATGCGCCAGCGGTCCGTGCCGGTGGCCGCGTCGAGGGCGTAGACGGTGCCCAGGTAGTCGACGAGGTAGACGCCGCCGCCGGTGACGGCCGCGCCCGGGGCGAAGGCCGGCGGCGCCAGGAACACCGCGGGGGCCTCGAAGTGCCAGCGGACCCGGCCCGAGGCCCGGTCCACGGACAGGACGCGGGTCCCGGCGCAGACGTAGACGTTGCCGTCGGGGGCGGGGGTGACGCGGACGGGCACGTTGCCACAGGAGGCGGCGTCCCCGACCGGGTACGACCAGGCCTCCTGGCCGGAGCGGGCGTCCAGGGCGCGCAGCCGGGCGTCCTGCCACACGTAGACGGTGCCGTCGTGCAGGACGGGGGCCGCCTCCGGGGTCTCGAAGTCGGTCTGCGCCCCGGTCAGCTCCCACAGCGTGTGGCCGTTGGAGGCCTCCCGGCCCTGTACGCCGCCACCGCGCGTGGCGGTGACGACGGTGCCCCGCTCGGCGCGCAGCGCGTACACCCAGGCGTCGGTGGCCAGGCGCCACCGCTCGGAGCCGTCGGTCGCGTCGAGGGCGTAGAGGGACGGGCCGTCGGAGGCGTGGATGCGGCCGTCGGCGACGGCCATGGACCAGGCGACGTCGCGCGTCTTGAACTGGCGCCGGCCGCTGCCGACGTCCAGGGCGTGCACCTCGAAGGAGGTCACGTAGAGCAGGTCGCCGGCGACGGTCGGGGTGCCCCACACCTCGTTGGACATGCGGAAGCGCCACGGACGCCAGCGGCCGCTGTCCGGGGACGGTCCCGGCTGCGGCATCCCGCCCGTGGCGGGCGACGCCGACGCCGACGGCGACGGCAGCGGCGTGCCGCGCGAGCCGCCCGGCGGGCGCACCCAGCCGGTCGCGGAGTCCACGCCGGAGTGGCCGGCGGGTGCGGCGGCCGTGGCGCGCGGTCCGGGCCCGATCGGCACCGGCGAACCGCCCAGCCGCACGGGCGCCCCGGCGCGCGGCTCCCGCCGACGGGGCGGGAACCGGGCGGGGTCAGCGGCGGCCGGTCGGGGCGCGGCGGGGCGGCCTGCCCGTACGCGGATCCACCCACGGGTCGGCGGTCCCGCGCGGCGGCGGGCGGTGCGTGGAGTAGCCCTGCGGATCGGCGGAGCCCGGCCGGCCCCGGTGGCCCTGCGGGCCGGAGGGCGGCCCCGACGGGGACGGCACGGGGGTGACGGGCGTACGGGTCCCCGCGCGCCGGGCCTCGATCATGGCGACGGCCCGCGCGGGCAGCCACGCGGAGGCCGTCCCGCTGTCGTCGCCGCCGTCGAACAGGTGCGGGGCGAGCTGCGCCTGGAGGTCGGCGGGGGTCGGGCGCCGGGTGGCGTCCATCTGCATGCACGAGTCGATCAGCGGCCGCAGCTCGTCCGGGAGCCCCTCCAGGTCGGGGCCCTCGCGCAGCAGCATGAACACCGTCTCGACCGGGTTCGCCCCGTGGTACGGCGGGTGGCCGGTCGCGGCGAAGACGAGGGTCGAGCCGAGCGAGAAGACGTCGCTGGCGCCCTTGACGCTCCGCGAGTCCTTCGCCTGCTCGGGCGACATGTAGGCGGGGGTGCCGACGGCGACGTTCGTCATCGTCAGGCGGGTGTTGGAGACGCCGCTCGCGATGCCGAAGTCGATCACGCGCGGGCCGTCCTCCACGACGAGCACGTTCGACGGCTTCAGGTCGCGGTGTACCAGCCCCGCACCGTGGATCGACTGGAGCGCCTCCGCGATACCGGCCGCGAGCCACCGTACGGCCTGGGCGGGCATGGGGCCGCACTCGTTGACGATCTCCTCCAGGGAGGGCGCCGGGACGTAGGCGGTGGCCAGCCACGGCACGGCCGCACGCGGATCGGCGTCGACCACCGCGGCCGTGTAGAAGCCGGACACGGCGCGCGCCGCCTCCACCTCGCGGGTGAAGCGCACGCGGAAGAGCTGGTCCTCGGCGAGTTCGGTGCGCACCGTCTTGATCGCGACACGCCGTCCGGACGCCGACCGTGCGAGATAGACCAGCCCCATGCCGCCGGCGCCGAGCCGTCCCAGCACCTCGAAGGGGCCGATCCGTCTCGGGTCGTGCTGCGTCAGCTGCTCCACCACTCGCCTCCACACCTCCCCGTACGGGCCCCTGCCGGACCCGATTCCACCCGCGCGCGCACCGGCACGTGGCACCGGAACGCGAGCCGGCACGTGTCGCGCGGTGTCTCACCGCGGGCTGTGACCGCGGTCGCGCACACCCGATTCTGTCAGGCCCGCGCCGGGTCCGGTCCCGGCTACCGCCCTGGTTTCACGTGCCGCTCTTCACGCGGGGCTCGGAGAGCAGTGCGAACACGGCTCCCTGGTTGTCGGCGACGACCGCGATCCGGCCGTACGGCGTGTCGAACGGGTCGGCCGTGACGCGTCCGCCGAGCCGCTGGACGGTGGCCACGCTCTGGTCGCAGTCGGGCACGGCGAAGTAGACGAGGAAGTGGGCGGGCATGATCTCCGGGAAGGCGTCGGTGATCAGGCTGCGGCCCAAGACTGCCGTGTCGGGGCCGGGTGCGCTGCCGGGCGGGGACCAGACGCGGAACTCGACGCCGCTCGCGTCGTCGTCCTGGTCCTGCGGTACGTAGCCGAAGACGTTGGCGTAGAAGACGTCCACGGCGTCACGGGCCCGGGTGTAGACCTCGGCCCAGCAGTACGTGTACGGCTCGTTCTGGGCGTCGAAGCCGTGGTGGGTGCCGGGCTGCCACAGGCCGAACACGGCCCCGCCGGGGTCGGCGGCCATGGCGGCGATGCCGTAGGGGCCGACGGGCTGCGGGTCCATCACCATCTGGCCGCCGGCGGCGCGGATGCGGGCGGCGCAGGCGTAGGCGTCGGCGGTGTAGAGGTAGACGCCCCAGACGGTGGGCATGCGGCCGTCGGGCTTCGGGGCGAGGGCGGCGACGTTGCGGCCGCGGCTGTATGCCTGGGTGTAGTACCCGTACTCGGCGCCCGCGCTGTCGGCGAAGGTCCACCCGAAGAGCTCACCGTAGAAGCGCTTGCCCGCCTCGACGTCCGGGAGCGAGGCGTCGACCCAGCAGGGCGAGCCTTCGGCGAATGCGGCCATGAGCCGGGTCCTTCCGTCGGTCGTGGTGCGGGCGGTGCGGGTGGTGCGCGGTGTGCGGGCGGTGTGGCCTCGTGGCGTCCGGGGTCTTTTCGCCATGATCCGCCGTAAAGGCTGTGCGCAGCCTGTTGATCAGACTATTCGGGGGATTACGGCACGGTACGGGCGCCCCCGCGCCCGGCGCGGGCCCCCTCGCCACCGGCCGGATTCCGTCGCACGGACCGTCGTGCGGGCGCTTCCGCCCAGGTCGGGGGCCACCTGACCCCATTTGCAGGCGGCCGGATAGCGCGCCGACCCCCCCTCGGTAAGCTGACGGCATGACAGGACAAGTACGCACCGTCGACGGGCGTGTCGCCGGCCGGCGCGGCCAGGCGACGCGGCAGAAGCTGCTCGACTGCCTCGGCGAGATGCTCAGCTCCTCGCCGTACCGCGACGTCAAGGTGATCGACGTCGCCCGCAAGGCCGGCACCTCCCCCGCGACCTTCTACCAGTACTTCCCGGACGTCGAGGGTGCCGTCCTGGAGATCGCCGAGCAAATGGCCACCGAGGGCGCGCAGTTGACGACGCTCGTCGAGGGCCGCAACTGGGTCGGCAAGGCCGGCTGGGCGGCCGCGGAGGAACTCGTCGAGGGCTTCCTGGACTTCTGGCGTCGCAACGACGCGATCCTGCGGGTCGTGGACCTGGGCGCGGCCGAGGGTGACAAGCGGTTCTACAAGATCCGCATGAAGATCCTGAACTCCGTCACCAACTCCCTTACGGAGTCGATGAAGGAGCTCCAGGCCAAGGGCAAGGTCGACAAGGACCTGAGCCCGGCGGCGATGGCGGGATCCCTGGTCGCGATGCTGGCCGCGGTCGCCTCGCACCAGAAGGGGTTCCAGACCTGGGGCGTCAAGCAGGCCGAACTCAAGCCGAACCTGGCGCTGCTCGTGCACCTGGGCGTCACCGGGAAGAAGCCGACCCGGTAGCGGCGGACCCTCCCGGGGGTCCGCCGGACCGCGATGTGGGCGACTCCGAGGTGGGTGACCCTGAGGTGGGTGACCCTGAGGTGGGCGACCCTGAGGTGGGCGACCCCGATGTGGGCGACCCCGATGTGGGCCGCGTCAGCGGCGCTCCAGGCGGAACAGCCTGATCTCGCGTTCGATGCGCGCCTGGTACGTCGCGTACGGCGGCCAGAACCCGAGCACCGCCTGCCACGCCTCCGCGCGCTCGGCCCCCGCCAGCAGCCGGGCCCGTACGGGGATGTCCCGTCCCTGCCAGTTGACGTCCGCGTCCGGGTGCTTGAGCAGGTTCCCGGTCCAGGCCGGGTGGCCGGGGCGGCCGAAGTTGGAGCCGATCAGCAGCCAGCTCGCGCCTCCGTCCTCCGGCATGCACGCGAGCGGGGTCGTACGCGGCTCGCCCGTCTTCGCGCCCCGCGCGGTGAGGATCACTCCGGGCAGCATGCGGGCGCTCAGCAGTACCCTGCCGCGGGTCAACCGGTGCACGGCCTTGTCCATGGCCGGGATGAAGTGCGGTGCGATCTTGGCGAACATCATGGTCGACGAGACCTTCTGCATGAGCTTGACGCCGCGTCGGTTCAGGGGGGTCGCGGGAGACATCAGACGGCCACCTTCTGTGGTGTCGCGGTCGCGGGTGTCGCGGTCCCGGGTGTCGCGGTCCCGGTGGGATTCGCCGGTTCGAACAGGCCCGCGCCGTGCGCCGCGTGCGCGCGCAGGCGGTGGACCGGGCCGAAGAGGAGTTCGTCGGCGGCGGCGCGCTTGAAGTAGAGGTGCGCGTCGTGTTCCCAGGTGAAGCCGATGCCGCCGTGCAGCTGGATGGCCTCGCCGGCGGTGGTCCGCAGCGCCTCCAGGGCCTGGGCGAGGGCGAGGCCGCCCTGGTCCGGGTCCCATGCCGCGTAGTAGGCGGCGGAGCGGGCCGCCTGGACCTGGACGTAGAGGTCGGCGAGCCGGTGCTTGACCGCCTGGAAGGAGCCGACGGGCCGGCCGAACTGCTCGCGGCCGCGTACGTACTCCACCGTGCGGGCCAGCGCCTGGCCGGCCGCGCCGACCGCCTCGGCGGCGAGGAGCCCGGCGACGGTGCGGCCGGTGGCGGCCAGGGCGTCGAGCGGAGTGCTTCCTTCCTCCCCGAGCAGTTCCGCTTCCACGTCCCGCAGCTGGATCCGGCCCTGCGGGCGCGTCTCGTCCAGGGTGGATTGGCGGGCCCGTACGAGGCCGGGCGCGTCCCCCCGTACGAGGAACAGCAGCGTGCGGCTGCGCGCGAAGCCGCCGGTGTGCGCGGCGACGAGGAGCAGCCCGGCGTCGTGGCCGTCGAGCACCTGGGCCACCTCCCCGTAGAGCCGCCAGCCGCCGCCGTCGGAGGTGCTGCGGGCCTGGACCCCGCCCGCGCGACCCCCGCCGGCCCAGTCGCCGGGGGCGTTGTCGCCGGTCAGGGCGAGGGCGACGGCCAGGGCGGGGCCGGGGACGGCGAGCGCGGCCGTCAGTTCCCCGGAGGCGAGCGGGGGCAGGAGGGCGGCGCGCTGGTCGGCGGTGCCGAGGGCGGTGACCAGCGGGACGACGAGCCCGGCGGTGGCGAGCAGCGGCGAGGGCAGCAGCGCCCGGCCGGTCTCCTCGCAGGCCAGGGCCAGGTCGCCGGGGGTGCAGCCGACGCCGCCGTATTCCTCGGCGACGGCGAGGCCGGGCAGGCCGAGCCGTCGGGAGAGCTGCTGCCACAGCTCCCGGTCGTGTCCGGCGGCGGTCCGGACGGCGGCCTTGACCTCGTCCGGTCCGCAGCGTTTGCCCAGGATCTCGCGCAGGGTGCGGCGCATCTCGTCCTGCTCCGCGGTGAAGGCGGCGTCCATCGGCGGGCTCCTCCCCGTATCTGACGGGGCGTCATGTTAGGACGGCGGGAGCGAGAAGCACAGGGGGCGGGCGCGGGTGGGGGCGGGCGGACCCTCGCCTTGGTCTGGCGTCTGACGGATCGTCAGTTGTACGGTGCTGCCCATGGTTCTGCCCATGCCCGGACCCACGACGTCCGGACCCGCATCCCGCCCCGGCCGCAGGGTCGCGGTGGTCGGCGTCGCCCTCTCCGACTGCGGCCGGGTCGACGGCCCGACCCCTTACGCCCTCCACGCCCAGGCCGCCCGCCGCGCGCTCGCGGACTGCGGTCTGGACCGCTCCGTCATCGACGGCTTCGCCTCGGCCGGCCTCGGCACCCTCGCCCCGGTGGAGGTGGCCGAGTACCTGGGCCTGCGCCCCACCTGGGTCGACTCCACCTCGGTCGGCGGCTCGACCTGGGAGGTCATGGCGGCCCACGCGGCCGACGCCATCGCCGCCGGCCACGCCAACGCCGTCCTGCTGGTGTACGGCTCGACGGCGCGCGCCGACATCAAGGCCCGCCGGCGCACCTCGAACCTCTCGTTCGGGGCGCGGGGACCGCTCCAGTTCGAGGTCCCGTACGGGCACACGCTGATCTCGAAGTACGCCATGGCCGCGCGCCGACACATGCACGAGTACGGGACCACCCTCGAACAACTCGCCTCGGTGGCCGTCCAGGCCCGCGCGAACGCGGCGGCCAACCCGGACGCGATGTTCCGCGCCCCGCTCACGGTGGACGACGTCCTCTCGTCCGAGATGATCGCGGACCCCTTCACCAAGCTGCACTGCTGCATCCGCTCGGACGGCGGCTGCGCGGTGCTGCTGGCGGCGGAGGAGTACGTACCGGACACGGCGAAGACGCCGGTGTGGATCCTGGGTACGGGTACGTCCGTCTCGCACACGACCATGTCGGAGTGGGAGGACTTCACCGTCTCCCCGGCGGCGGTCTCGGGCCGGCTGGCCTTCGCCCGCGCGGGCCTGACCCCGGCGGACGTGGACCTGGCGGAGATCTACGACGCCTTCACGTACATGACCCTGGTGACGCTGGAGGACCTCGGCTTCTGCGCCAAGGGCGAAGGCGGAGCCTTCGTCGAGAAGGGCCGGCTGCTACGGGAGGGGGAGTTGCCCGTCAACACGGACGGCGGCGGCCTGTCGGCCTGCCACCCGGGCATGCGCGGCCTGTTCCTCCTGGTCGAAGCGGTACGCCAACTACGCGGCGAAGCGGGCCCCACCCAGGTCACGAAGCGCGCCGGCCACCTGCCGGAGGTGGCCCTGGCCTCGGGCACGGGAGGCTGGTTCTGCTCCTCGGGAACGGTGCTCCTGGGGCGGGGGTAGGGGGCGATGCGCCGACGGGGCGGCCTCAGAGATGCCTTGGGGCTTTCCCGTCAGTCTCATCGTCCCAGCAGGCGGATCGCGTAGACCTCGGACATCCGCTCGGACACCTCTTCGGGGGTGAGCCAATGGACTGCCGTGGACTCGTCGGAGACGTGCTCCGTGCCCCCGGAAGGCTCGCAGCGAAACACGCGGGCCACGATTCCCCGTGCGACGTTCTTGTAGACGCCGGTGAGGTTGTCCACGTCGACGTGGATCCCGGTCTCCTCCAGCACCTCCCGGCGCACCCCTGCCTCCGGGGTCTCCGCAAGCTCCAACACGCCGCCCGGCGGCTCCCACGTCCCGTTGTCCGCCCGACGGATCGCCAACACCCGACCGTCCTCCCGCACCACCGCCCCGGCAACCGACACGGAATGGGGATCAGTATGTGCGATCTGGATCACATGAAACCGGCCCCGGCCCCTACCCTGTCGGTGTCGAGCTGCAAGGAAGGGGCAAGGCCGTATGTCCAACGACGCTACCCCGGACCCGTACTCGGATCCGTTGGTGTTCGGTCAGAGAATGCAGATCCTCCGCACCCGCCGGGGCCTCACCCGCGACCAACTGGGCGGGCTCCTCGCCCGATCGGGCTCGTGGGTCAAGGCGGTCGAGACGGGCCGCCTGCGGACGCCACACCTGCCGGTCGTCCTCCGGATCGCCGAAGTCCTCCGTGTCCGTGACCTGTCGGACCTCACCGGCGACCAGTCCATGCAGGTCAACCTGTTCGCCGGCCCCGGACACCCACGGTTCGCCGCAGTCCGTGAGGCCCTCAACGCCCTGCGCCTCGGCAACGACCGCGAGGCACCCCCGGCCGCGCACCTCACCGCGCGGCTTTCCCGGGCATGGTCCTCCCGTCACTCGTCCCCGAACCATCGCGATGTCGTGGGGGCGCTCCTGCCCGACCTGATCCGGGACGCACAGGCCGCCGTACTCCAGGCGCAGACGGTCGCCGACCGCAAGGCCGCGCAGGCCCGCCTTGCCGAGGCCTACTTCCTCGCCCAGTTCTTCTGCGCCTACCAGCCCGACGCCCCACTCGTCTGGCGCGTGGCCGAACGCGGCATGATGGCCGCCCAGGACTCCGAGGACCCGCACGCCATCGGTCTCGCCGCTTGGCTCACGACGCAGGCCTACCGGGACAGCGCTCAATACGATGCCGCCGACGCCGTCAACCTGGAGACACTCCGCTACCTGACGCCCCTCCTCCCGAACGCGGGCACGGACGTGCGGGCGGTCGCCGGCGCGCTCACCGTCGAGGCGGGACTCACTGCCGCCCGCCGTGGGGAGACCGGTACGGCGTGGCGGTACTGGGACCAGGCCCGCCTGCTGGCAGAGACGCTCCCGCACTCCTACTTCCACCCGATCACGAGCTTCTCCCGGGCGGTTATAGGAGCTCACGCGGTCACCGTGGCCGTGGAAGTCCACGCGGGCGGTGAATCCGCACGACAGGCCGCCCGCGCCGAGGCCGAGGCCATCCCCTCGCGACCGCGCAGAGCCCGGCATCGGATCGAACAGGCCCGCGCCTACCACCTGGACGCACAACCCGACGTCGCCCTTGCGACGCTCGCGCAGGCGCACGAAACAGCGCCGGAAACGGTCCAGTACAACGGCTACGCCCGCAGGATCATCCTGGAGGAGGCGGAGTCCAAGTCGCCTGCCCGCCGCCGCCGAGCCTCCGCTCTGGCCGCCCGCCTGGGCCTCCTCACCGCCTGAACAAAGGGGCACGGACTGTACCCCTGCCCGCCCCGACCCGCCCCTACCGTCGTCACACCACCCGCTGGCGAGGGTAGGGAGCGCCCGCATCATGCACAGTTACGCCCGAGACGCGCATGGCAGCGAGACCTTGCACAACCCCCTGGCGAGGGTGGCGACCATAGGCGAGCCCAGCACCAACCTTCTCGACCGCGCCCACGCCGGCTGGGAACGCTTTCTCGAAACCTTCGAGGGGCCGTCCGATGAGTGAGTGCTACGAGTACCTCCCCCACCGGCTCCTCCACCATCGCGTCCGCGACATCGCCTCGGGAGCCGAGGGCGAACTGATGGCCGTGATCAACGAGAACGTCTCCGACACCGGCGTCGAGCGCTGGATGCACCTCGCCTACATCCGCGCCGCCAACGGCCGCGAATTCACCACCGCCGCCGCCAACGTCGAACCCGCCTACGACCAGCCCAAGTCGGCCGCCGGACGCCGAGATATGAGAAGCGCGTAGCGATCCGATGCGGCTGACCGCTCCCCCGGCCACTCTGATCGTCTTTTGGGGAGGGGAGGGGCCCAAGACGGCCGGCGGACGCTGAGATATGAGAAGCGCGTAGCGATCTGGTGCGCTTGGGTGCGCGCCAGGACGATTTCGTCGTTCTGGTGGGGAGATAGGCCGGCCGCCCGGTCCCGGAAGGGACTGTGAGCGGGCCCGGATGGGTGGTGGGTTTCGGGCCCGACCCCTCGATCATCGCTGACCGGGCCGATGGGGACTGTTCGCCCCGTGCCGTTCTTTTGGGGGTTTCCCGGCAGTCTTTGTCGTTTCGGGGCGGGACGGGCTGTCAAGGGTGGCCGAAGGCCATCGCGTAGCGACGCGACCGGAGGGAGCGCCCTTGACAGGGCGGCCCGACGCGGAAGGACGATGAGACTGACGGGAAAGCCCCATACCCTCCCTGAGCCCGCCCCGCCGGCACACCGCTCGGCCTAGCCTGAGCGCATGAGCAGCGACGACTTCCACCGCACCCTGCACTCCCTCCGCGTCTGGGACACCGAGCTTCCCGGCTTCGACACCGCGGCCGCGCCCGACGAGCCCCTGCCGTTGTTCCGGCAGTGGTTCGTGGAGGCCGCGCGGGCGGGGGAGGTGGAGCCGCACACCATGAGCCTGGCCACCGTGGACGCCGCCGGACGGCCCGACGTGCGCGTCCTGATGCTGCACGACGCCGACCCGCGCGGCTGGCACTTCGCCACGCACGCCACCAGCGCCAAGGGGCGTCAGCTGGCCGAGCACCCGGACGCCGCGCTCGGCTTCTACTGGCCCGCCCTCGGCCGGCAGGTCCGCCTGCGGGGTCGGGTGAGCGCGTGCGGGCCCGAGGAGAGCCGGGCGGATCTGGCGGTGCGTTCGCGCGGGGCGTTGGCGGCGGCGCTCACCGGGCGGCAGAGCGAAGTACTCGACGGGACAGAGGAGTTGGCGCGGGCTTCGGCAGCGGCATGGGAGCGGGCCGGTGCCGAGCCGGACGCACCCGTGCCCACCTGGACGCGGTACGTCCTCAGCCCGACCGAGGCGGAGTTCTTCCAGGGCGACGCCGCCCGCCGTCACGTCCGCCTGCGCTACCGCCGTACGGGTTCCACCGCCTGGGTGCGCGAGCTGCTCTGGCCTTAGGCCGTGTCTTGGAGGAACGCCTCAGGGCCTGAACACCGGGATCCACAGCGCCTGCGCCGCCTCCCGGAAGGTGACCTCCAGCGGCATGCCGATGCGCAGCGCCTCGTGCGCGCAATCGATGACCTCGGTCATCATCCGGGGACCTTCCGCCAGGTCCACCACGGCGGCCACGTACGGCACGCGCGTGCCGAAGGGCGGCAGGTCGTTGCGGTGGATCACGGACCAGGTGTAGAGGGTCGCGCGGCCGGAGGCGGGTTCCCAGGTCACCCGGTCCTCGCCCGCCCAACAGTGCGGGCAGAACTCGCGCGGGTAGTGGTGGGCGCGTCCACAGTCGACGCAGCGCCGCAGCAGGAGCCGTCCCTCGCCGGCGGCGTCCCAGTAGGGACGGGTGAACTCGTCCACCTCGGGGAGGTCGAAACGCAGGGCATCGGCAGTCACAGGAACAGTCCCATCGACGCGTCCACGGACCAGGTCTGCCATCCCATGGCCCCCAGTGCGACGAGCGAGATCAGCGCCATCATCGCGTTCTGCCCCTGCTCGGCCCAGTCGTGGATCATCAGCACCAGATAGAGCAGGTTCAGCAGGAGGCCGCCGATCAGGGCGATCGGGGTGAGGAAGCCGAGGACGAGACCGAGCCCCAGCGCCAGTTCGGCGTAGACGACGACGTACGCCATCAGCCGCGGCCGTGGCTCGACGACCTTCGCGAAGCCGGTCTTCACGAAGGGCCACCGGTGCTTGCCGGCGACGTCGGCGGCCCAGGCCATGCCGGTGCCGCGTTCGAACCAGCCCTTCTTGTCCTTGTGCCGCCAGCTCTCCAGCCACCACAGGCCCAGGCCTATGCGCAGCACGGCGAGCCATTCGGCGCCGCTGAGCCAGATGGTCTGCATCGCCACCCCTAGAACACGAAACGTCAAATCTGACGAGACGTCAGTTCAGCGGATGGCGGCGCATCCCGCAAGGGGTCGGAGCGACGGCCTGATCCGAAAGACACCCCCTACACCCCGAACAACCCCCCGTACCCCCGCACCCCGTCCGTCGGAGCGCCCGCCGCCCGCAGGGCGCCCCACAGGAGCACCTGGTTCGCGGTGAGGACCGGGCGCCCGAGGGTGGCTTCGAGGGCCTCGATGACCCCGACCGCCCGGAAGCCGTTGCCCCCGATGACGACCGCGTCGGCGGAATCCGGCACCTCGGTGGCCACCCAGGCGTGGAGGGCCTCGGGCCGGATCAGGACCTGCCCACTGGCCAGCCCGCACGGGGCGGCGTACGGGACCTCGAACCCGGCCTCCTCGTAGTAGCCGCGGCCGAGCTCGCTCAGGTTGGGGCCGAACCACGGCGGGTCCACCAGGGCGATCCGGCCGGCGCCCAGCAGCCGCAGCGCCTCGACGGCGGCGGTGCAGGGGGCGACGACGGGCAGCCCGTGGGCCCGTTCCCGCAGCCGCTCCAGCATGTACGCCTCCCCGCGCGCGCCGATCACGTAGGCGGAGCTGGTGAAGGCGTACGCGATCGCCGCGACCGGGGCCGCCGCGAGCAGCGCGGTGGCGTCGTCCACGTGGGGCGGCTCGGCGAAGGCCCGTACGGGGGCGAGCGGGATGGTCGGGTCCATCGCCCCGCCGGTACGCATCGCCCCGAACGGCACCCGCGCGACGTGCAGGCCCACCTCGGCGGGGGCGATGGCGCGCAGCTCCGACTCGGGGCCCACGTCGGCGTGGGGGGTGAGGATGCCGAGGCGGACGCGTACGTCCCACCCGTCGGGCTGCCACATCTCGCGTTCCTCTCCGAGGGGCCGGTCACACCTGAGGCCCCTCCACTGTGGCAGCGCGAGGACCCGCACCGGCGGGGCCGCGCCGTGATCGATCCGCAATCGATTCACTCCTTGTCCGAGACCCATCAACGCTGAGTGTCGATACGCTCACACCTCATGCCCACCCCCGACCTGACCGCCACCCAGCCCCGCCCCGTGTACGTGATCGGAGCCGGCCCCGGCGGCCTCGCGGTCGCCGCCGCGCTGCGTGCGCGCGGGGTACGGGCCGTGGTGGTCGAGAAGTCCGGTTCCGTCGGGGCGTCCTGGCGCGGCCACTATCACCGGCTGCGCCTGCACACGACCCGGCGACTGTCGGCCCTGCCCGGACTGGCGATCCCGCGCCGCTTCGGGCGGTGGGTCGGGCGGGCGGACGTGGTGCGGTACCTGGAGAAGTACGCCGAGTTCCACGAGCTGGAGCTGATCACCGGCGTGGAGGTGACCCGGATCGAGCGGGCCGGGGACGACGCCCCGGACGCCCCCGGCTGGACCCTCCACGCCACCGGCGGGCGCGTGCTCGCCGCGCGGGCCGTCGTCGTGGCGACGGGCTACAACCACACCGCCGCGCTGCCCGACTGGCCGGGCCGTGACACGTACGCCGGGGAGCTGCTGCACGCGTCCGCGTACCGCGAGCCCGGTCCGTACGCCGGGCGGGACGTGCTCGTCGTCGGCGTCGGCAACACCGGCGCGGAGATAGCCGTGGACCTGGTCGAGGGCGGGGCGGCGCGGGTCCGGCTGGCCGTGCGCACCGTGCCGCACCTCGTACGCCGCTCCACGGCCGGCTGGCCGGCGCAGCGTACGGGGATCCTCGTCCGGCGCCTGCCGGTGCGGCTCGTGGACCGGGTGGGGGCGCTGGTGGCGAAGGTCTCCGTCCCGGACCTGGCGGCGTACGGGCTGCCGCGCCCGACGACCGGCCTGTACAGCAGGGTGCGGGAGGGGGCGATCCCGGTGCAGGACGTCGGCCTGATCGACGCCGTGCGCGCGGGGCGGGTGGAGCCGGTCGCGGCCGTGGCCGCCTTCGACGGCGACGAGGTGGTGTTGGCCGACGGTACGCGGATCTCCCCGGACGTGGTGATCGCCGCGACGGGGTACCGGCGCGGGCTGGAGGGGCTGGTGGGGCACCTGGGGGTGCTGGACGCGCGCGGACGCCCGGAGGTCCACGGCGCGCGGACCGCGCCGACGGCACCGGGGCTGTACTTCACGGGCTACGCGAACCCGATCAGCGGGATGCTGCGGGAGCTGGCCCGGGACGCGGTGAAGATCGCCAGGGCGCTGGCCCGCGCCGAACGCGCGGGACGCACCGGGCGCACCGGACGCACCGGGCGCACCGGGCGCACGGAGCGCACCCGGCGCGCGTAGGCCGAATCGGGTCTGGACCGCACCCGAACGCGCGTGCCACCGTGCAAGCGGGGGCACGCGCGCACGTGCCGCCGCCCGAGCCCAAGCGCATCCCCCCGCCCGCGCGCACCCCACCGCCCCCGCGAGGTCCCGACACATCCGCACATCACCTCCACCACCTTTCCTGCGCATCCCTGTTCCTGACGGCGCGTCAGTTCAGTAATCTGACTAAGCGTCAGCTATGGATTTGGATTCCATCGAGGTTCATCGAGCAGGAGCGGGCGAAGCGATGCTTGGATCAACTCACGGCACCCTGACCACCGACCTCCGCGCACGAGTCGAGGCCTGCGGGGAGACCCCCAGGACGGCCGTCCACTCCACGGCCGCCCTGTCCGGCGAGGACCCCGCCGCCCTCGACGTCAGCGGACGGCCCCTGCACTCCGATGTGCCCGACCTGGACCGGTTCTTCCGGCCCGAGTCCGTGGCCGTCATCGGCGCCTCCGACGCCGAGGGCCGGCCGAACACCGGGATCACGCGGCAGCTGATCGCCTGGGCCGAACGCGTCGGGGCCCGCGTCCACCCCGTGCACCCCACCCGGCCCGCCGTCTTCGGGCTACCCTGCCACGCCTCCGTCGCCGACCTCCCCGAACAGGTCGACCTCGCCGTCCTCCTCGTCGCCGATCCGCTCCCCGTGATCGAGGAACTCGCCGACACCAAGGTCAAGTTCGCCGTCGCCTTCGCCTCCGGCTTCGCCGAGACCGGGGACACCGGCGCCGCCGCCCAGGCCCGCCTCGCCGCCGCCGTACGCCGCTCCGGGCTGCGCCTGCTCGGCCCGAACACCAACCTCAACGCCTTCCAGGAGTTCCGCGAGGACCTCGACGGTCCGGCCATCGCGCTCATCACCCAATCCGGCCACCAGGGACGCCCCGTCTACACCCTCCAGGAGCTCGGCATCCGCCTCTCCCACTGGGCGCCCACCGGCAACGAGGCCGACCTGGAGACCTCCGACTTCATCTCCTACTTCGCCGAGCAACCCGAGGTCGGCGCCATCGCCTGCTACGTGGAGGGCCTCAAGGACGGCCGCGCCTTCCTGCTGGCCGCCGACCGGGCCGCCCGCAACGGGGTCCCCGTCGTCGCCGTCAAGGTCGGCCGTACCGAGACGGGCGCCCGTACGGCCGCCTCCCACACCGGCAAGCTGACCGGGGCCGACACGGTCGTGGACGCGGCCATGCGCCAGTTCGGGGTGATCCGCGTGGACGGCCTGGACGAACTCCAGGACACCGCCGCCCTCCTCGCCCGCGCCCGCCCGCCCCGGGCCGACGGCGTCGTCGTCTACTCCATCTCCGGCGGCACCGGCGCCCACTTCTCCGACCTGGCCACCGAGGCCGGCCTGAGCCTGCCGACCCTCTCGCAGGCCAAGCAGGACGAGCTGCACCAGTGGATCCCGTCCTACCTGAACGTCGCCAACCCCGTCGACAACGGCGGCCACCCCGTCGGCGACTGGCGCGGACGCAAGATCATCGACGCGATCCTCGCGGACCCGTCCGTCGGCGTCCTGATCTGCCCGATCACCGGCCCTTTCCCGCCGATGAGCGACAGGCTCGCCCAAGACCTGGTCGACGCCGCCGAGGCCACCGACAAGCTGATCTGCGTGATCTGGGGCTCCCCCGTCGGCACCGAGGAGGCCTACCGCACCACCCTGCTCGGCTCCTCGCGCGTGGCGACGTTCCGCACCTTCGGCAACTGCATCACCGCCGTCCGCGCCTACCTCGGCCACCACCGCTTCACCGCCTCCTACCGCTCCCCCTTCGACGAGGCCCCCCGCACCCCGTCCCCCTCGTACCGCAAGGCGCAGGCCCTGATGCGGCCCGGCCAGCAGCTCAGCGAGCACGCCGCGAAGCAGCTCCTGCGGGCCTACGGGATACGGGTCCCCCGCGAGCAGCTCGTGACCAGCGCGGCGGCGGCCGTGCGGGCGGCCGGGCTCGTGGGGTACCCGGTCGTCATGAAGGCCTCGGGGCCGCAGCTGGCGCACAAGACCGAGCTGGGCCTCGTCAAGGTCGGGCTGACCTCCGCGAGCCAGATCCGCGACGCGTACCGGGAACTGACCGACATCGCCCGCTACGAGAACGTCCCGCTGGACGGCATCCTCGTCTGCCAGATGGTCGAGCGGGGCGTCGAGATGGTGGTCGGCGTCACCCGCGACGACCTCTTCGGGCCGACGGTCACGGTGGGGCTGGGCGGGGTGCTGGTCGAGGTGCTGCGCGACGCGGCCGTGCGCGTGCCGCCGTTCGGGGAGGACCAGGCCCGCCACATGCTGACCGAACTGCGCGGCCACCCGCTGCTGGAGGGCGTCCGGGGGGCGCCGCCGGCGGACGTGGACGCGCTGGTCGAGGTGATCCTGCGGGTGCAGCGGATGGCGCTCGAACTGGGCGACGTCCTCTCCGAACTGGACGTCAACCCGCTGATGGTGCTGCCGCGCGGCCAGGGGGCGGTGGCCCTGGACGCCCTGGCCGTGTGCCGCTGAAGTGTGCCGCTGAAGCACCCGGCGCCGCCCCGCCCCGCCCCGCCCCGCCGCCTCGCGCAAGCCCACGAACAGGAGCAGCACCGCCATGTCCCAGGACCCCACGGACGAGATCCTGCACCGCGTCGAGGCCGGCGTCTCGTGGATCACGCTCAACCGCCCGGCCGCGATGAACGCCGTCACCCCAGAGCAGCGCGAGCGGGTGATCACCCTGCTCGGCGAGGCCTCCGCCGACCCGGACGTACGCGCCGTCGTCCTCACCGCGACCGGCAAGGGCTTCTGCGCCGGGGCCGACCTGCGCGGGGCGCCCGCGACGGGCGAGCGGGTCGTCGGCGACGTCGCCCGGATGATCCGGCTCGGCGCCCAGCGGCTGATCACGGCCGTCCTGGACTGCGAGAAGCCGGTGATCGCCGCCGTCAACGGAACGGCCGCCGGCATCGGCGCCCACCTGGCCCTCGCCTGCGACCTGGTCGTGGCGGCGCGGGAGGCGAGGTTCATCGAGGTGTTCGTCCGGCGCGGCCTGGTCCCGGACGGTGGGGGCGCGTACCTGCTGCCGAGGCTGGTGGGCCCGCAGAAGGCGAAGGAGCTGATGTTCTTCGGGGACGCCGTGCCGGCCGCCGAGGCGGCCCGCCTGGGCCTGGTCAACCGGGTGGTCCCGGCCGAGGAGCTGGAGACGACCGCCCGCGCCTGGGCCGAGCGGCTCGCCCAGGGCCCCACCCGCGCCCTCGCCCTGACGAAGCAACTGGTCAACGCCTCCCTGGACGGGGACCGCACGGCCGCCCTGGCCGCCGAGGCCGCCGCCCAGGAACTCAACATGGGCACCGTCGACGCGAACGAGGGCGTGGCCTCCTTCGTGGAACGGCGCACCCCGAAGTACCTCGGGCGCTGACCGCGTGGGCCGGCGCCGTCCCGCAAGACACGGCCTACATCCCCGGCGCCGGCTTGAGCAGCGCGAACACCGCCCCGGCCGGATCGGCGACCCAGCCGATCCGGCCGACTTCGGGAACGTCCGCGGCCGGCATCAACACCGACCCGCCGGCGTCCCGTACCGCCGAGACGGTGGCGTCGACGTCCGGCACCTTGAAGTACGGCACCCAGCGCACGTCCGCGCCGCCGGCGCCCTCGCGCAGCGGGGCGACGCCGCCGAAGGAGGCGTCCTCCAGGTCCCCGTCGGCGGTGCCGATCACGCGGTACGTCATCCCGGGGGCCCGCATGTCCTGCGAGCGCCACCCGAACAGCTTGGCGTAGAAGGCGATGGCCACCTCCGGGTCCGGGACGTGGAGCTCGACCCAGACGAGGGTGTTGTCCTCGGAGGTGGCCTGGAGCCCGCCGGTCTTCCCGGGCTGCCAGCACGCGAACTCCGCGCCCTGCGGGTCGGTGAACTGGGCGAGCCACCCCTCGCCCATCACGTCCATGGGTTCCGCCCGCACCCGCCCGCCGCCGGCCGTCACGGCCTGGGCGGTGGCCTGGATGTCGGGGCTCTGGAAGTACACGGTCCAGGCGGACGTCGCCCCCTCGTCGTCCAGCGGCCCGAGCGCGGCGACGGTCTTCCCGCCGAGCTGGAAGAACCCGTACCCGCCGGCGTCGGGCCCGGCGGAGACGAAGTGCCATCCGAACACCCGGGTGTAGAAGTCGGCCGCCGCTCCGGTGTCGGGGGTGCCGAGGTCCAGCCAGTTGGGCGATCCGGTACGGAACGAGGTGCCGAGCATGAGCGTCTCCTACGGTCTGCGACGGACGGCGGTGATCCGAAATCCGCCCGCCACGATGCCCATCCCCCGCTCCCACCGCTCGCCTACGCCCCTCCGGCCCCGCCCGTTTCACCCGTACGGAGCCCCCGTCCCCGCCCCGTCCCCCACCCCTTCACATCTGACGATCCGTCAGCTTCAATCGACGGTGTGATGGGACACGCAGGGATGGCGGCCACCGTCGTCCGATACCTCAGGTCGGTCGGCTCCCCCACGTCCGCGGGGGCGGAGCCCGATACGGCGGTGATCGACGCCCATCCGCGGCCCGAGTTGCGGGCCGTACGGGAGGACGAGCGGGCGCCGGTGAGCCCCGCCGAATTCCGGGCGGTCCTGGGCAACTTCGCGAGCGGCGTCACGATCGTCACCGCCCCGCCCGGTGAGGGCGAGAACGGGCCGGCCGGCTTCGCCTGCCAGTCCTTCGCCTCGCTCTCCCTCGACCCGCCGCTCGTCACGTTCATGGTGGCCCGGACGTCGACCACCTGGCCGCGCATCGCCCGCGCCGGGGTGTTCTGCGTGAACATCCTCGGCGCCGCTCAGGGCGAGCTGTGCCGCGCGTTCGCGGTCAGTGGGGCCGACAAGTTCGCCGGCGTCGGCCACCGGCCCGCCCCCGCCACCGGGTCGCCGCAGCTCGACGACGTGCCGGCCTGGATCGACTGCCGCGTCCACGCCGTCCACACCGGCGGCGACCACCTGATCGTGGTCGGTCGCGTCGAGGCGATGGGCGCGCGGGACGAGGGGGAACCGCTGCTGTTCTTCAAGGGGCGCTTCGGCCGCCTGACGACCGACTGACGGCCGCCTGACGGCCGACCGACGGCCGACTGGCGGCCGACCGAACCCGCGCGCGCGTCAGAAGGTGAGCACTCCCCGGGCCACGCGGCCGTGGTGGGCGTCGTCCACGGCCTTCGCGAAGTCCTCCACCGGGTAGACCTCCGTGACGAGTTCGTCGAGCAGCAGCTTCCCCTGCCGGTACAGCTCGGCGTAGAGCGCGATGTCGCGCTGGGGGCGCGAGGACCCGTACCGGCAACCCATGATCGTCTTGTCGAGGTACATGGACGACACGAGGAAGGACGCCTCCTCCTTGAACCCCGGCACGCCCAGCAGGATCGCCTGCCCGTGCCGGTCCAGGAGGTCGATGGCCTGCCGGATCAGCTTGACGTTGCCCACGCACTCGAACGCGTGGTCCGCGCCCGTCGGCAGGATCTCGCGCACGGCCGCCGAGGTGTCGGCCACCGCCGACGCGTCCACGAAGTGGGTCGCGCCGAACTGCCGGGCCACCGCCTCCTTCGCCGGGTTCGCGTCCACCGCCACGATGGTGGACGCCCCCGCGATCCGCGCGCCCTGGAGGACGTTCAGCCCGATGCCGCCGGTGCCGATGACCACCACCGTCTCGCCCCGGTCCACCCTGGCCCTGTTCAGGACCGCCCCCACCCCCGTCAGCACTCCGCAGCCGATGAGCGCGGCCGAGGTCAGCGGGATGTCCTCGGCGATCTTCACCGCCTGCACGGCCTTGACGAGGGTCCGCTCCGCGAACGCGGAGTTGGAGGCGAACTGGAACAGGGGCTGCCCGCCCCGCGAGAACGGCCGGCCCGGCATCCCGATCGCCTTGCGGCACATCGTCGGCCGCCCCCGGTCGCAGTCCGCGCAGGCCCCGCAGTTCGCGAGGGTCGACAGGGCCACGTGATCCCCCGGCGCCACGTGCGTGACCCCGGCGCCGATCGCCTCCACGACCCCCGCGCCCTCGTGCCCGAGCACCACCGGCGGCGGGAACGGGATCGTCCCGTCCATCACCGACAGGTCGCTGTGACACAGCCCGGCCGCGCCGATCGCGACGAGCACCTCCCCCGGCCCGGGGTCCCGTATCTCCAGGTCCGCGACCACCTGGGCCTGCTTGCCGTCGAACACGACGCCCCTCATCCGGACTCCTTCGGCAGGCCGAGCACCCGCTCGGCGATGATGTTCCGCTGGATCTCGTCCGAGCCGCCGTAGATGGTGTCGGCGCGGGTGAACAGGAACAGCCGCTGCGCCTCGTCGAGCCCCAGCTCGTACGGGGTGTCCGGCGACCACGCGCCCGGCCCGGCCGCAGCCGTCGCGCCCCGGACGGCCACGGCCAGCTCCCCCAGCCGCCGGTGCCAGCGGCCCCACAGCAGCTTGGCCACGCTCGGCGCGGCCGCGTCGCCGGTGGAGCCGAGCGTGCGCAGGGCGTTCCACCGCATGGTGCGCAGCTCGGCCCACTGCCGTACGAGGTCGTCGCGCAGGGCCGGATCGGGGGCGGCGGAGGTCGCGTAGACGGTGATCACCCGTTCCAGTTCGGCGGCGAAGCCGATCTGCTGGACGAGGGTGGACACGCCCCGTTCGAGGGCGAGCAGGCCCATGGCGACGCTCCAGCCGTTGCCTTCCCCGCCGACGACGTCGGTGGCGACGGCGCCGTCGAAGAACACCTCGTTGAACTCGGCCGTGCCGGACATCTGGCGGATCGGCCGGACCTCGATCCGGCCGGGCTGGTCCATCGGCACGAGGAGGAAGGACAGGCCCCGGTGACGGCGGGAGCCGGCTTCGGTGCGGGCCAGGACGAAGCACCAGTCGGCGTCCCGGGCCAGCGAGGTCCAGATCTTCTGCCCGGTGACGCGCGGCAGGCCGTCGGACGGGTCCCGTACGGCGGCGGTGCGGACGCCGGCCAGGTCGGATCCGGCGTCGGGCTCGCTGTAGCCCTGGCACCACAGCTCCTCGCCGCGCGCGATGCCGGGGAGGTGGCGGGCCTGCTGCTCCGGGGTGCCGTAGGCGATCAGCGTCGGCGCGAGGAGGTTCTCGCCGATGTGGCCGACCCGGCCGGGGGCGCGCAGCGCCGCGTACTCCTCGGCCCAGACGACCTGCCCGGTCAGGGAGAGCCGCTGCTGCCCGTACGTTCCGGCGGGTACGTCCCAGCCCTGGCCGATCCAACCGCCGCGGCCGAGTTCCCGTTCCCAGGCACGGCGGGTGGCGACCTCCTGGTGCTCGCCGCCGGGCCCGCCGAGGCCGACGGCGCGTTCGTAGGGGCCTGTGAGGTGCTGCGCGAGCCACGCGCGGGCGCGGGGGCGCAGCTCCTCGGCTTCGGTACCGAAGCTGAAGTCCACCGGTTCCCCTTACGCGTTGGGGCGGTCCTTGGCGGCCGCCGCCTTGGCCATGGCCTCCAGCCGGTCGAGCATCGGCATCGGGTCGGTGCCGACGGTGCCGGGGAGGAAGTCGGCGATCTTCTCGGGGGTCCAGGAGCCTTCGGCGTAGCCGGCGCGCAGTTCGCGGGGTTGCGCCCAGACGGCGATCTTGGGTCCGGCGATCGTGTAGACCTGCCCGGTGATGCCCTCGGCGTGGGCGCGGTCGCTGAGCAGGTAGGTCACGAGCGCGGCGACGTCCTCCGGCTCGCCGATCTCCTTGAGCTCCATCGGCACGTTGGCGGACATGCGGGTACGGGCGACCGGCGCGACGGCGTTGGCGGTGACCCCGTATTTGTGCAGGCCCAGGGCGGCGCTGCGGACCAGGGAGATGATCCCGCCCTTGGCGGCGCTGTAGTTGGCCTGGGCGACGGAGCCGGTGTGGTTGCCGCTGGTGAAGCCGATGAGGGTGCCGCCGCCCTGGCGGCGCATGACGGCGGAGGCGGCGCGGAAGACGGTGAAGGTGCCCTTGAGGTGGGTGGCGAGGACCGGGTCCCATTCCTCCTCGGACATGTTGAAGAGCATGCGTTCGCGCAGGATGCCGGCGACGCAGACGACGCCGTCGACGCGTCCGTAGCGCGCGAGGGCGGTGTCGACGACGCGTTGGCCGCCGGCCATGGTGGAGATGTCGTCGGCGACGGCGACGGCCTGCCCGCCGGCCGCGAGGATCTCCTTCACCACACCGTCGGCGATCTCGCTGCTGGGCTCGTTGCCCTCCATCCCCACGCCGTAGTCGTTGACGACGACCTTGGCTCCCTCGGCGGCGGCGGCGAGTGCCACCGCCCGCCCGATGCCCCGGCCGGCGCCGGTGACGGCGACGACCTTGCCTGCCAAGAAGTTCCCCACGTCCGGCCCCTTCCCGCATTTTCTGACGGTCCGTTAGATTCTATGACCAGTCGGATGCCCTGACACAAGACCTGGTTGCCCTTACTTGCCCAAGGAGCTGATGGCCGGTGACCCTCCCTCCCGAGTTCCACGACATCGCGAAGCGGATCAACAACTGGGGCCGCTGGGGCGCCGACGACGAGATCGGGACCCTGAACCTGATCACCGACGAGGTGGTGCGTTCGGCCGCCGCGGAGATCCGCACGGGCCGCCGGATCCCCCTGGCGCTCCCCCTGAAGGAGGACGGGGTGCAGGCGGGGCTGATCCCCGGCCGGATCAACCCGCTGCACACGATGGTGCAGATCAACCAGGAGATCTTCGGGCCCGGCACGGTGGCGTGCAGCGACGACGCGGTGACGATGGGCCTCCAGTCGGCCACCCACTGGGACGCCCTGACGCACGTCTCGCACTCGGGCCGCATCTACAACGGCCGCCCGGCCTCCACCATCACGGCGCACTCCCGCTCGGAATTCAGCGGCATCGACAAGGCCGCGCCCATCGTGTCGCGGGGCGTCCTGCTGGACGTGGCCCGCGCCAAAGGCCTGGACCGCCTCCCCGGCGACCACGCGGTCACCCCGGAGGACCTGGCCGAGGCCGAGGAGTTCGGCCGGGTCACGGTCCGGTCCGGGGACATCGTCCTGGTCCGCACGGGCCAGATGCAGGTCTACCTGGCGGGCGACAAGCACGGCTACGGCTTCCCGTCCCCGGGCCTGTCGGTCCGCACCCCGGAGTGGTTCCACGCCCGCGACGTGGCGGCGGTCGCGAACGACACCCTGACCTTCGAGATCTTCCCGCCGGAGATCGAGAACCTGTGGCTGCCGGTCCACGCCCTCGACCTGGTCGAAATGGGCATGCACCAGGGCCAGAACTGGAACCTCGAAGCCCTGTCCACAGCCTGTGCGGAAGCCGCCCGCCACTCCTTCCTCCTCTCGGCGATGCCGGAACCCTTCGTAGGCGCCACCGGCACCCCGGTAGCCCCGGTGGCGATCCTCTGAGCCCACACCCCCTCCCCCCGTCGATAAGGTCGGCACATCCGTTGACCTGAAGGGGAGTTGGCACGTGAGGGACAGCAGTACGGGGGCGTCGCCGGAGCCGGGCAGCATTCCACCCAGCCCACCCATCCCACCCCTCCCACCCCTTCCACCCATGCCGACGGCGCCACCGATGCCGACGCCGCCCGCTCCCACCGGACACCCGCCGCGCTGGGCGTGGTGGGTGATCGGCATCGTCATCCCGGTCATGGGCACGGTGGTCACCCTCCTGGCCACCGCGAACAAGCCCGACACCCCGCCCCGCGCCGCCCACCCGCCGGTGACCACCCCGTCAACCCCGCCCGCCTCCCCTTCCCCTCCCCCTTCCCGTTCGGCCGTCAAACCGCTCCCCGGCGCCCCCTCACCGTCCACCGGCACCCCGGCCGCACCCGGCCCCCAGGACCTGACGGCCCCCGCCGGCTACCAGGTCCAGGAGGGCAGGTGGGGCATCGCCCCGCCGGCATGCGGCGAGACCCTGCTGGTCGACCTCGACGCCGGGGTGTCCACCACCGTGAAGGTGGACGTCGGAGACGACCCCAGCGCGACTCAGACGCAGACCATCGAGCTGGAGTACCGGCCCGACGCGACCTTGTGCTCCACCGGAGACGTCCCGTACGCCATGGAACTGCGATCGGTGACCGGCCGGCAGGTGGGGGTGATCCGACCGGGTCGCCCCCAGTCGTTCGAAGAGTGCCGGGCCGCCGCCGGAACCGGCTTCGGGCCCGTGAAGGCGGGAAACGGCCGCTGGACGAGCCGCGGCCTGACGAAGGGGGCGGCCGTCTGCGCCGTCACCGACAAGGGCAGCGTGGCGATGGCCCTCTTCGACGACGAGAACGAGGACCCCCGCCTCCCGGTGGTCAGCGGCAAACTCATCGTCTGGTCGAAGTCCTGACCCGCCCCAAGGCGGGATCGGGCCCGGGGCCGCAGTCGGCGTCGTGGTCCGTCGTCAGGGCCGACAGGGTGCCGGGTCGGAGTGGACCTCGGCGGCGTGCTGCCGGCCATCCCCCGCACGGGGACCGTCGCGGCCTCCTGACCCGTTCGCCCTGTTTCGCGCCACTCGGGTGGGGTGGGGGCGGTGGGGAGGGGCAGGGTGGGTGAACGTGCACGCCAGGTGGGCGGGGCCGTTGCCCCTTACACCGAGGCGCACGCACAGACGTGCGAGACGGGAGGGGCGGTTGGGGCCAGGCGATATGGGTGGTAAGCGCAAGAAAGCCTCATCACGACCGATTCCGCCCTTCATGGGCCGCTCCGCCTTCGAAAGGATGGTCCGCGACACCCGGGCCGCCCGTCGAGACGGTCGGCCCTCCGGTCGCCGAAGTAGAGGGGAACCACATGTCAGCGCGTAAGACCCTGGCGATCCTGGCCGCGAGCGCGGCCCTGGTCGCGGGCCCCGTCCTGTCCGCCCAGGCCTCGACCGCCACCCCGACCGACCAGCAGATCGCCTATGCCGAACAGGCGCGGGCCGCCGGACTCACCGACCGCCAGGCCGGACAGCTCCAGCGGGAGGTCGACGCCGTCCTCGCGAAGGACCCCCAGGCCCGCCAGGTCTCCGCGAACAAACTCACCACCGCCGGCGGCAGCATGACCCTCGCCGTCCCGGGCCGCACCGAAACCCGCGACCTGGCCTCCCCCGACACGGCCCTGGCCTGCAACCACGGCCACCTGTGCATCACCGACGGGCGCGGCGTCAACTACGACTACTACCGGTGCGGCTACTACGACTTCGGCGGCATCGGCGACGGCACCTTCAACAACAACCAGACCTCCGGCACCCGGGCCCGCTTCTACAACCTGGACGGCAGCGAACGCTGGTCCAACGTCGCCAAGGACACCGGCACGGCCTCCTGGACGCCCGTCCACCACATCCGCCCCTGCTGACGCCGACCCCCCGAACGGCCATCTGACCGCCTGACCCTTCGAACGGTGCCCCCGCCCCCACTCCCCGGGCCGGGGGCATCCTCGCGTGCGGGTGAATCCTTTCGGGGCCTGCCGCCCTCTTGTCTGTGTACCGGCCGAACGGGCCGGCCAGAACCGGGAGGAAACATCCATGATGGTCACCGTCCTCGTAGCGATCGGCGCCCTGCTCGTGGGCGCGTGCAGTTGGCACCTGTTGCGGCGCTACAAGAGCCGAGGCTGACCCGTAGCCCATGAACCCACGCTTCCCCTGGCCGGACGAGCGGCTGATCAAGGCCGCGCAGGACGGCGACGTCACCTCGCTCACCACCGTCGTCATGGAATCGCAGCCCCATGTGCGCAAGTTCGCCCTGTCCCTGTGCTCCACGCCGCAGGACGCGGAGGACGCCGCACAGGAGGCGCTGATCATCCTCTACCGGAAGATCGGCACCCTGCGGACCACCGGCGCGCTCGCCTCGTGGATGTTCCGGATCGTCCGCAACGAATGCCTCCGGCAGGTACGGCTCCTCGTATCGCGGAGCGACGAGGCCTCGGCCGAACCGGAGACGAGCGCGGAACCGTCCGCCGAGGACGCGGTACTGCGCCGGCTGGAGGCGGAGCGGATCGCGGCGGCCGTCAGCGCCCTTCCCCGCGACCAGCGGCAGGTCCTGATCATGCGGGACGTACAGGGCCTGCCGGGCAGGACCGTCGCCCACGCGCTCGGCCTCAGCACCGCCGCGATGAAGTCCCGCCTGCACAGGGCACGCACGGCACTGCGCGACGCGCTGGCGGCGCCCGAACAGCCAATCGACCCACGAGCCGGAGGGGGCTCACACCCATGAAGACCACCCAGCCCGCGATGAACTTCGCCAGCTCATCCGTCCCGCGCCACCTGGCGCGCGGCGCCATCGGCTTCGGGCTGATCATCGGCTCGATCGCCCTGGTACCCGTCGTCGGCCCGGTCAGCCTGCTGGCGGCCCCGTTGGCCCTGATCGCCTTCCGCGGCTGCCCCACCTGCTGGATGGTCGGCCTCGCGCAGACCATCTCCCGCGGCCGGCTGGAACGCCGGTGCGACGAGGACGGCGTCTGCACCCTCGCGGTCGCCGGCGCCCCACCGCGCTCACCCCAGTAGCACGCGCAGCGCACGGGGGCCGCGGTGGCGGGGGTTGTGCCGCCAGTGGGGGGCGGCGGTCAGGGTCATGCGCGGGTGGCGGCGCAGGAGGGCGTCGACGGCGATACGGGCCTGGAGGCGGGCCAGGGGGGCGCCGAGGCAGTGGTGGACGCCGTGCCCGAACGCCAGGTGCGCCCCGGCATCAGGGCGGGCCGGGTGGAAGCGGTCGGGGTCGAAGCGGTCCGGGTCGGCGAAGACGGCCGGGTCCCGGTTGGCGGAGAGCAGGCCGATCTGCACGAAGTCACCGGCCGGGATCGTGACCCCGCCGAGGGGGACGGGCTCGGTGGCGTAGCGGATCGTGGCGACCGCGAACGGGCTCTCGTACCGCAGCACTTCCTCGATCAGCGGCCCCGTCAGGGAGGGGTCGGCGCGGAGTGCGGCGAGGCGGTCGGGGTGGGTCAGCAGCGCGTGGACGGCGTTCGCGATCAGATTGGCGGTGGTCTGGTGGCCGGCCACCACCAGCAGGAACGCCATCGAGGTGATCTCCTGCTCGCTCAGCCGGTCCCCGTCGTCGCGGGCGGCGACCAGCTCCGTCAGCAGGTCGTCGCCGGGGTGGGCGCGCTTGTGCGCGAGCAACGCTGAGATGTGGCCGGCCATCGCCATCGCCGTCTCCGGGGAGACCTCGCCGTCGCCCTCCTCCCCGGAGAGTTGCGCGGCCCACGCGGCCAGGACGTCCCCGGCCCCGTCGGAGGCGTCCGCGCCGAGCAGGTCGAAGATCACGGCGAGCGGCAGGGGGATCGCGAAGCCCGCTACGAGGTCCACCGCACCCGACGCGCCGAGCCCGTCCAGCCCCTCCAACCCCTCCAACCCCTCCAACCCATCGAGCAGCCGCTCCACGTGCCCCTCGATCACCGGCCGCAGCGCGGCCACCCGCCGCGCGGTGAACGCCCGTTGGACCAGGGCGCGCAGGCGGGTGTGCCGGGGTGGATCGGAGTTCAGCATGTGCGCGGTCAGCGCCCGCCCGGGGCCGGGGCCGGGGCCACCCCCGCCGGGCCGGGCGGCGAACGCCTCCGTCGCGGCGTTCTTCGCGAGCCGGGGGTCGGCCAGCGCGGCCCGGCACGCGGCGTGCCCGGTCACCGCCCACCCCTCCAACGGGATCTCCCCGGGAATCAGCACCCGGTGCACCCCACCGGCGCGCTCCCGCCAAGCGCGGTAGACGGGGTGGGGGTCCTGAAAGAACCCGTCGGGCGCGACCTCGTACGGCGCGGCCGCGTACGGCGCCACCTGGTCCGCCCCGGCCCCGTCCGCCCCGGCCTCAGAGGACACGACGCCCCCCGCGCACCAGCCGTACGTCCTCCACGCCGAGCAGCCCGACCACCGGCACCTTCGC
The DNA here is from genome assembly GCF_023515955.1 of Streptomyces sp. RerS4. Lineage (GTDB taxonomy): Bacteria > Actinomycetota > Actinomycetes > Streptomycetales > Streptomycetaceae > Streptomyces. The sequence goes on along the minus strand of NZ_CP097322.1, from coordinate 4,109,359 downwards.
CCTGCGCTGCGCGGGGTCGACCTCCAGCCCGGCTTCCTTGACCAGGTCGAGCAGCAGCTCCGCCAGCGGCATCACCAGGTGCCGGCCCCAGCAGCGCTCCGAGGCGTGCCCGAAGGGCAGGTAGCCGGGCGCGGTGTCGGGGTCGAGGTGCTCCCACCGCTCGGGCAGGAACACGTCGGGTTCGTCCCACAGCGCCGGGTCGCGGTGCGACAGCAGCGGCAGGACGAGTACGTCGTCCCGCGCGCCGATCCGCGCGTCGAGGGCCGGGTACTCGGGCGAGGCCAGGCGCAGGATGTTCCAGGACGGGGGCAGCAGCCGCGCGGACTCGTGGATGAGGTGCCGGTTCGGGACGCCGTCGGCGAAGGGGGCGCCGAGCCAGAGCGCGTTCGCGACGAGGGTGGAGACGGTGAAGCAGACCGGGGCGGCCGTCCTCCGGTACATGCCCATCGCGTGACGTCGGTCTTGGTACCCGCCCGCTTCCGCGAGCAGCGCGGAGATTCCGCTTGCGTTTCGCTGCGGCCTCTTCCGGCGCGGAATCGCCGCGCCCGCCGCGATGACGGACCAGGTGAGTATCGGGGTGAGTTCGAGATTGCGACTCATCAGAATGCGCAGCCGTCGCGGGTCGCTTCCGAGAATGAGGTCGCGCAGGAAGTAATGCCCGGTGTGCGGCCAGGAACCGGCGAGTTCCGATTCCTTCGGCCGTCCCCTTTCCAGGGCTTCGCGTACGTCCCGGCCGATGACGCGCATCAGCGAGGCGGCCTCGCCGCGTCCGATCGAGCGGCCGTGCAGCGGCTTGAAGGTGGGCCGTTCGGTCTCGGTCGCCCGACGGGCGGCGAGGATCCGGTCGGCCAGCTCGTGGCCGGCGACGCCGACGGTGTCGGCTTCGAGCCGGAACGCTTCCTTGCCGGTGTGCTCGCGCAGCAGGGCGGCCATCCGGGGCGCGAACGCGGTGGTCCGCACGGCCGGGAGGGAGGAGAGGGACATGCGGGACTCCGGGACTCCGGTGCGGATGAGGTCCGTCGACGCCGCCCCGGCCGCCCACGCGACCGGAGCGGCCGTGCCGGTCTAGTACCAGATGTACCAGGCACTCTTCTTGAGGCTCTGCCGACCGGAAACAGCGTGGCGGATGGCGAACAACATCTTCATCGCGGTACCCCTTTCCCCTGGGCGGCTCGTGGCCGCGTTATCGGAAACAGCGGGCGGCACCGGAATTCACTCCTCCTGCGGGAAGAACGCCCCGACACCACCCGGTTGCGAATGCGCGGCCACCATAGACACCGAACTCGCCCCCGATCAATGGGGCCTGAATCTTTATGTCTCGACCTCCAAAGCCCTTTCCGGCCACCGCCACAGCCCGATTTCCGGCCGAAGGCGGCATGCTGGAGCGGAAAGGCGCGGCGGGGGACCTACGGGTGGCGGCGTGCGTTCGTGCACACCCCGAGCGCGGCACGGCAGCCGCCACCCCACGACCCGCACTCGTCAAGGCACAGGACCCTTGGCGTCCCCTCGCGACGAATCGCTCACCACCAGGGTGATCAACACGTGACGAACCGTCAACACCTCGTTAGAGGTACACGCGCGGTTCCCGGCGACGGGCAAAATTTTCCTCCGGGCGCGCCGCCACGGCCACCGGGGCCGTCGGGCCCGCCTCGGGACGGTCGATCTCGCACCAGATCCGCTTGCCCGCGCCCTCGCGCTGCCACCCCCACCGGTCCGCGAGTCCGTCCACCAACTCCAGTCCGCGACCGCCCGTGTCGTCCCCGGCGGCCTGCCGGCGGGCCGGCGCCCGGTCGCTCGCGTCCGCGACCTCGACCCGCACCCCCGGCCCACCGAACAGCATCCGCAGCACGGCCGGACAGCCCGTGTGCACGACCGCGTTCGTGACCAGCTCGGAGATCAGCAGGATGAGCGTCTCCGCGAGCGGCTCGTCCTCCCCCACGCCGGACCCCGCCAGCCTGGACCGGGCCCACCGGCGGGCCCGGCCGACCTCGGCGGGATCCGGTCCTACCTCCAGTTGCACCTGAAGCACCTGCACCGCTCACACCATCCGAACCGGCGGACACTTCGCCTCGCGACAGGATGGGATCACCGACTGTGACCCCCGTGCCGAGCAGCATGGTTGACATACAGTCACCACAACAAGCGCTTCGGGCATATTCCAGCGCGAAGGAGTAGGCGTGGTGCATACTGTGCGGCGCTCGCGCCGCTCAACCGCTCGCATTCGTGGGAGCGTACCGGAGCAGGCCCCCGCCTCCGGCCCGGATCGGCGAGCGGGCAGGACACAAACCGATATCAACTCTCTGTAATCGGACATGCGTCCCGCGCCGTCCTTGCCGTGCCCCTGCCGGGCTTCCCCCGGTGACACGCCGCTACCGAATCCCCAGCGCCCGCGCCCCCAGCAGTTCCGCCGCCAGCAGTTCCTCCGCCTCCGGCGCCGTGCGCCACTGCCGGGCCCGTACCCACGCCCGCTTCAGGTGCAGGTGCACGTCCGCCTCCCAGGTGAAGCCCATGCCGCCGTGTACCTGGAGGCAGTCCCGGGCGCCCTCCACGGCCGCCTCGTCCGCCAGGAGCTTGGCCGCCGCGATCTCCGCCGCGTCCCGCGTCACCGCCGCCGCGTACACCGCCGTACGGGCCACCTCGGCCCGGACCAGCATCCCCGCGCACAGGTGCTTGACGGCCTGGAACGCCCCGATCGGCCGCCCGAACTGCTCCCGCTCGCCCGCGTACCGCACGGCCAGCTCCAGCGTCCGCAGCGCGCTGCCGACCTGGAGGGCCGCCGTCAGCAGCGCGCCCGTGTCCCGGTCGTCGGCCGCGACGGCGGCCCCCGAAGCCGAAGCGACCTCGTACAGCGGCGTCAGCGGGTCCGCCGAGCGGACCGGATCGCCCGCCGGCACGCCCTCCACACCGAGCACCGCGTCCGCCTCGCCGAGATGGGCGACCAGCGGCCCGTCCAGGTCGTACGCCGTGACCACCGTCGTCCCCGACGCCGCGCCCGGGATCCGCCCCGCCGCCAGGTGCGTCGCCACCAACGGCCCCGGCAACAGCGCCCGCCCGGCCTCCTCGAAGACGAGCACCGCCTCCGGCAGGCCGAGCCCGACGCCGCCCTCGGACTCCGGGAGCCGCAGCGCGAAGAACCCCGCCTCGCCCAGCTCCCGCCACAGCTTCCGGTCGACCGCCGGCCCGCCGCCGTGCCCGCCGCCGTCCACGGCCGCCCGGAGCGCCTCGCGCCCGAAGCGGGCGGCCAGCAGGTCCCGTACGCCCGCCCGCAGGTCGCGCTGGTCACGCGTCGGCTGGAAGTCCATTCCGCTCACCGCCCCTTCGGGAGGCCGAGGATCCGCTCGGCGACGATGTTGCGCTGGATCTGGGAGGTGCCCGCCGCGATCGTGTACGAGAGGGACGAAAGCCGGTCCAGGGTCCACTCCTCGTCCAGGGACAGCGACCGCACGCCCAGCACCTCGGCGGCCACCTCGTACAGCTCCTGGCGCGCGTGCGAGTACGCCAGCTTGAAGACGCTGCCCCCGATGCCGGGGACGCCGCCCGAGGCCTGCGCCTCGCTGACGTTCCACTGCGTGAGGCGCCACAGCGCCCCGAACTCCGCCGACAGCCGCCCCAGCCGACGGCGCAGCACGGGGTCGTCCCAGCGGCCGTCGGCCTTCGCGGTACGGGCGAGCGCGCCCAGGGTGCGGCGGCAGGCGACGACCTCGCCCACGAAGGCCGTGCCGCGCTCGAAGGACAGGGTGACCATCGTGACGCGCCAGCCGTCGTTCTCCTCCCCGACGCGGTTGGCCACGGGGACCCGCACCTCGTCGAGGAAGACCTCCGCGAACTCCGTCGACCCGGCGAGCGTGCGCAGGGGCCGGACCGTCACCCCCGGCGCGTCCATGGGCATGGCCAGCCAGGAGATCCCCCGATGCCGGTCGGTCTGCGCGTCGACGGGGCTCGTCCGCACCAGCAGCTCGCACCAGTCGGCGACCTCGGCGTGCGAGGTCCAGATCTTGGAGCCGGTGATCACGTAGTCGTCGCCGTCGCGCACCGCGCGCGTGCGCAGCGCGGCCAGGTCGGAGCCGGCGTCCGGTTCGCTGAAGCCCTGGCACCACACCTCGTCACCGCGCAGGACGGGCGGCAGCCAGCGGGCGCGCTGGGCGGCCGTGCCCTCGGCGGCGATGGTCGGGCCGGCGTGCAGCAGGCCGACGAAGTTCGCGCCGACGTACGGGGCTCCCGCGCGCTCCGTCTCCTCCAGGAAGATCAGGTGCTGGGTCGGGGTGGCCCCCCGCCCGCCGGCGTCGACGGGCCAGTGCAGACCCGCGTAGCCGGCGTCGTAGAGCCTGCGCTGCCAGCCGGCGTCGTACGCGCGCCGGCCGGGCCAGTCGTCCGGCGACGGCTTCGCGGGCAGCTCGGGGAGCACCTCGGCGAGCCAGGCGCGCAGCCGCGCCCGGAACTCCCGTTCCTCCTCGGTGTACGTCAGATCCATCAGACGAGATCCAGGCCCAGCATGCGGATGGCGTTGCCGCGCATCAGCTTGTGGATCGTCTCGTCGTCGAGGCCCTTCACATGGTCGAGGGCGACCTCCTTGGTGTGCGGGAAGGTCGAGTCGACGTGCGGGTAGTCGGTCTCGAAGGTGGCGTTGTCGCGGCCGACGACGTCCAGCGAGGCGATGCCGTGCTTGTCGCGGAAGAAGCAGCAGAACATCTGCCGGTAGTAGTACGTGGACGGCGGCTCGGGGATCAGGTCCCGGACTCCGCCCCAGGCGCGGTGTTCGCGCCACACGTCGTCGGCGCGTTCCAGGGCGTACGGGATCCAGCCCATCTGGCCCTCGCTGTAGGCGAGCTTCAGCGTCGGGTACTTCACGAGGACCCCGCTGAAGAGGAAGTCCATCATCGAGGCCATGGCGTTGTTGAAGCTCAGCGCGGCCTGGACGGCGGGTGGGGCGTCCGGGGAGGCGGCGGGCATCTGCGAGGAGGACCCGATGTGCATGTTGACGACGGTGCCGGTCTCCTGGCAGACGGCGAAGAAGGGGTCCCAGTAGCCGGAGTGGATGGACGGCAGGCCGAGGTGGGTGGGGATCTCGGAGAAGGTCACGGCGCGCACGCCCCGGGCGGCGTTGCGGCGGATCTCGGCGACGGCGAGGTCGATGTCCCACAGCGGGATGATGCACAGCGGGATGAGCCGGCCGCCGCTGTCGCCGCACCACTCCTCGACCATCCAGTCGTTGTACGCGCGCACACAGGCGAGCGCGACCTCCTTGTCCCGGGCCTCCGCGAAGGTCTGCCCGCAAAAGCGCGGGAAGGTCGGGAAGCACAGGGACGCCTCGACGTGGTTGAGGTCCATGTCGGCCAGGCGCGCCTTGGGGTCCCAGCAGCCGCGCCGCATCTCGTCCCGCGTGATCCCCTCCAGGGTCATGTCGTCGCGGTCGAAGCCGACGGCGGCGATGTTGCGCTTGTACGGGAACTTGAGGTCCTCGTAGATCCACCAGTCGGTCGGCGGTCCGTCGGGGTCCATGGAGATGACGTACTTGCCGCCGACGTACTCCAGCTCGCCGATGCCGGCGGTGACCGCCTTGGGTCCGCGGTCGCGGTACCTGGCCGGCAGCCAGACGTCGAAGAGGTGCGCGGGTTCGATCACGTGGTCGTCGACGCTGATGATCCGAGGCAGTTCCATGGCTTCCCGATCCCCAATCCCCGATGCGACCTTTTCTGATGGGTCGTCAGAAACAAGCTAGCCCCGCCACCCCTGGACCGACAAGCGCCGGCGCCCTACGCTCTGCGCTTGATCTGACTCACCGTCAGGTCGATGCTCCATGCTCGATGCCATGTCCTACGGGAGGTCTGGGATGACGGACACGACGGACACCGCCACGGAGCAGAGCCGCTCGCTGAGCCGCTCCGCGACCCTCTGGGAGCTGGTCGCCCGCCGCGCCGACCTCACCCCCGACGTCCCCGTCCTCATCGAGGCCGCCGAGGACCCCGCCGACGACCGCACGCTGACCTTCGGCGCCCTGCGCGAGCGCGCCGAACGCGTCGCCGCCGGCCTGTACGGCATGGGCGTGCGCCCCGGCACCGTCGTCGCCTGGCAGCTGCCGACCCGCATCGAGACCGTCCTGCTGTCGCTGGCCCTCGCCCGGATCGGGGCCGTCCAGTCCCCCGTCATCCCCTTCTACCGCGACCGCGAGGTCGGCTTCGCCCTGCGCGAGTCCAAGGCGGAGTTCTTCGCCGTCCCCGGCGTCTGGCGCGGCTTCGACCACACCGCCATGGCCGCCCGCCTCGGCGCGCGCGGGGTCTTCGAGGCCTACGCCTCCCTCCCCGACGGCGACCCGGCCGTCCTGCCGGCGCCGCCCACCGACGGCACGGCCGTCCGCTGGATCTACTGGACCTCCGGCACCACCTCCGACCCCAAGGGCGTCCTGCACACCGACCGCTCCCTGATCGCGGGCGGCTCCTGCCTCGCCGACGCCCTGCGCCTGACACCGTCCGACGTCGGCTCGATGGCCTTCCCCTTCGCGCACATCGCCGGACCCGACTACACCGTGATGCTGCTGCTGTACGGGTTCCCGGCGGTGCTCTTCGAGAAGTTCGCGATGCCCGACGCCCTCGACGGCTACCGCCGCCACCGCGTCACCGTCGCCGGCGGCTCCACCGCCTTCTACTCGATGTTCCTGACCGAACAGCGCAAGCACCCCGCCACCAAGCTCATCCCCAGCCTGCGCCTGCTCGCCGGCGGCGGCGCCCCCAAGCCGCCGGAGATCTACCACGCCGTCGTGCGCGAACTGGGCTGCCAACTCACCCACGGCTACGGCATGACCGAAGTCCCGATGATCACGATGGGTTCCCCCGACGACACCCCCGAGAACCTCGCCACGACCGAGGGCCGCCCCCCGGTCGGCATGTCGATCCGCATCACCACCCCCGACGGCGCCCCCCTGCCCCCGCACACCGACGGCGAGGTCAGACTGCGCGGCGAGGCCGTCTGCCGGGGCTACCTGAACCAGGACCCGGCGGCGGAGGTCTTCGACGCCGACGGCTACCTGATCACCGGCGACCTCGGCCACCTCACCGCCGACGGCCACCTCGTCCTCACCGGCCGCAGCAAGGACGTCATCATCCGCAAGGGCGAGAACATCTCCGCGAAGGAGATCGAGGACCTCCTGCACGAGCTGCCCGCCGTCGGCGACGTCGCCGTCATCGGCCTGCCCGACCCCGAGCGCGGCGAGCGCGTCTGCGCCGTCGTGGAGCAGCCGGCGGGCGCGGCCCCGCTGACCCTGCCCGAGGTGACCGCGTACCTGCGCGCGCGGGGGCTCGCCCCCCACAAGCTCCCCGAACAGCTGGAACTCGTCGAGGCGCTCCCCCGCAACGACGCGCTGCGCAAGGTCCTCAAGTACCGCCTGCGCGAGCGGTACGCGTAGCCGGCCGCACCGGCCCCCGCACCGCGCGAGGGCCGGCCGCTACGAACCGCCCACTACAACCGGCTCAGGGAGGCCGCCGCGAACAGGACGTCGCGGATCGCCTCCCGGTCGCCGATCTGGCCCGCCGCGGCCTCCTCCGGCGAGATGCGGCCGGCCGCCAACTGGCAGAACTCCAGGCCGTCCAACGCGACCTCCGCCACCGTGTGCTCCCGCGACGGCTTGGCCGCCGGCGAGTCCAGCGCGATGTCCCAGCTGCCGCCACCCGCGCCCTCGATCTCCAGGTGCAGGGTGCGCCCGGGAGCGCCCGCCGCGACCAGCCCGCGCGCGGGCGCCGCCAGCCCCGCACGCCGCCGCTGCGCCAGCGCGCCCGGCAGCAGCCGCGCCGCGAGGTCGATCATCCGGTTCAGGTGCGGGCCCGAAGGCTGCTCGTACGGGTAGTCCACCGCGTCCGCGATGTCCCAGGCGTGCACCCAGCACTCGAAGGCCCGCTCCAGGAACGCGTCCCCCAGCGGCAGCGCGAACGGCCCGTAGTCCACGGACAGTTCGGCCACGCCCCGGCCCGCGAAGGACACCGTACGCACCAACGTGTGCCCCTGCTCCCGCCACGGCTCGCGCACCCGCCGGGTGGGCGGGTGCGGGTGCGCGCTCCAGAAGTGCCGCGTACGGTCCGTGGGGCCGCCCGGCGGCGCCTGCGGCCCGAGCGGGTCGTCCAGGCCGAGGGCCGGTCGCGACGAGCCCGTCCACCGTCATCAGGTGCCCGATCACGCCCGCCACCGTCGTGCGCTGCGTACGCCGCCGCTCCTCCTCGAACCACTTCAGCCGGACCGGCGTGTGCCACTCGGAGTCGCCGAAGTCGCGCAGCAGCGCGTCGAGCCGCGCGGTCTCCGTGTCGTACGGGCTCGCCCACGCCGGCACCGGGATCCGCGCCGGACGCTTGCCCAGGCAGTCCTCCAGCACCCGCGAACGCAGCAGCGGCTTCAGGTCGAGGCTCTCCTCGGGGTGCAGCAGGCCCACCGCGTCCCGCAGCCGCAGCGCCTCCTCGGCGCAGGGCGCGCACTCGGTGAGGTGCTCCTCGACGGCCTGGGTCTCCTCGGGGGAGCAGGCGGCCAGCGCCCATGCCCCGAGCAGGGACTTCAGCACGGCGTGCGAGGGCGGCCCCGGCGGCGGAGGGTCCAGGTCGTCACCGGCCGCCCGCGGACCCGGTATCCGCGCGGGACCGGCCGGGGGCCGCTCGTACGCGTCTTCGGGATGGTCTTCGGAGGGGCCGGTCATCGGGGCGTTCCATATCCGCTGGGGCCGTATCCGGGCGGCGCGTTGTCCTCCCGGGGCAGGAGATTGGCGGTCGACAGCAGTTGGAGGCCGAGCCGCAGCCGGCGCCGCGCCTCGTCCTCGCTGATCTTGAGGTCGGCGGCGGCCTGGCGGTAGTCGCGCCGCTTGAAGTAGGCCAGTTCCAGGGCGGCCCGCAGGGGCGCGGGCATCGAGGTGACGATGTAGTCGGCGCGGGCGGCGGCGTTGGCGCTGCGCACCTTCTGTTCGAGTTCCTCGCGCGAGCCCCGGCCCAGTTCGGCCTGGCGCAGGCGGGCGACGGCCTGGCCCTGGGTGATGCGGGCGACCCAGGAGCGCATGGAGCCCTGCTTGGGGTCGTAGGCGTCCGGGTTCTCCCAGATGTAGCCGAAGACCTCGCGGGTGATGCGGTCCGCCGCCGTCTCGTCGCCCAACACCCGGTGGGCGAGGCTGTGGACGAGGGATGCGAACCGGTCGTAGAGCTCGCCGAGCGCGGCGGCCTCCCCGCGGGCGAGGCGTTGCTGCATACGACGGTCCCAGCGCGGTGGAACGTCCTTCGCCATCGTGCCCCCAGCCATGTGTCGACCCGTCGAATGTAGTCGGCACCCACCGAATCCCGCCCGTTTTGACGAAACCTCACCCTGGAGGGGCCTGCGGCGTGCTAGGTCGTGTCTTGTGGATCAGGCCGGATCAGGGAGCGGCGTCCGGTGTCGTGCGTCGCAAGGCGGAGGACGGAGCCAATGCGGAGCATTGGCGACCGACGACAACGCCGCGAGGCGCGGTGCCGGGCGTCGCGAGCCCGGCATGATCCACAAGACACGACCTAGGTCGTCTCCGCGTCCCGGCCCGTGGCGGAGGCGAAGCCCAGCCAGGTGTGGCGGTTGCCCCACCAGCACCAGCCGACCTTGGGGGCGTCGCGCCGTTCGCGGCCGTCGCGCCCGGTGCCGTTGCTGATCCAGACGGCCGGGGTGCGGGCGTCGAAGTCGCCGTTCGGCTTGGGCAGTCGGGAGCCGATCGTCATGAAGCACCGGTTGCGCTCCAGGGCGGCCGGCTGCTGGAGCACCCAGTGGAGGCCCTCGGTGAGCAGCAGCGGGCTGCGGTTCTCCTTCGTGAGGGCGGGCAGTGCCTCCTCCGGGCTCCAGTTGGCCATGTGGTCGCCGCGGTCGAGGCCGGTGACGAGGTAGAGGGGGGCGTCGGGCAGTTCGACGCCGTACGGGGCGAAGCGGTCGACGTCGGGCATGTCGACGACGACGAAGCCGGGCTTGTCGCCGCGGCGCAGCAGCGGCGCGAGGGCGGAGGCGGGGGCCCGGTCCGGGTGGACCGCGAGCAGGACGTCGCTCCGGGAGCCGCCGGCGGCCTCGGCGAAGGCGCGCAGCTCCTCGGCGGGGATCGCTGCGAGTTCGTGCACCCCGAGCTCGATCAGGTGCTCCGCCTGGGCGGCGAGCGGGGGCAGGGCGTGAGGGGTGGCGGGCACGGTACTCCTCGGTCGCGGTGGCGTGGTGGCGGATCGATTGAACGAAGCAGCCCGCCGGGATGTTCCCGCCACAGCGCCGCCGGGGCGGGTGGTGCGCGTTCCTCCCCGCCGGGAACACGCGTACGCGCCCCGTCGCGCTTCCCGTGCGCGGGTTCGATGCGGCCACCTCCGCGACCACTTCGCTTAACGCGCAGGCCACGTAGGCCTTACGCTCCTGCCTGTCTTGAAGTGCACCCCCATCGCAGCCCATCGCACACGTGAAGGCGGAACGCCGAACATGGACAGCGCAGAATACGAGCGCAAGATCGCCGCCCGATTCGCCACCTTCGACCAGGACGGGTCCGGCTATATCGACCGGGAGGACTTCAGTACGGCCGCGAGGGCCGTCCTGACCGAATTCGCCACCGCCGCACGGTCGGACAAGGGGCAGGCCGTCTTCAACGGCGCCGAGGCGTTCTGGCAGGGGATGGCCGGAATCGCCGACGTGGACGGGGACCAGCGGGTCTCCCGCGAGGAGTTCGTCACCGGCGCGGCGAAGCGGCTACGGGACAACCCGCAGCGGTTCGCGGAGATCGCCCGGCCGTTCCTCGCGGCCGTGATCGCGGTGGCGGACGAGGACGGCCGCGGCACCACCCCGGAAGGCGCGGCCCGTGTCCTGCGCGTGCTCGGCACACGACCCGAGTTGGCCCGGCAGGTCGCGGAGGCCCTCGACGCGGACGGCGACGGACGCATCACCGAGGACGAGATCCTGGCCGCCTTCGCCGCGTACTGCGGGGTCGAAGCCCCCGACGCGTAACGGCCGCGGCCCGCCCGGCTCTCCGGGCGGGCCGTCACGTCATCCGGGCGGTCAGGCGAAGACGACCGTGCGCGCGCCGTTGAGCAGCACGCGGTGCTCGCTGTGCCACTTCACCGCGCGGGCCAGCGCCTGGCACTCCACGTCGCGGCCGATGGCGACGAGCTGGTCGGGCGTGACCTCGTGGCCGACGCGCTCGACCTCCTGCTCGATGATCGGGCCCTCGTCGAGGTCGGCCGTCACGTAGTGCGCGGTGGCGCCGATCAGCTTCACACCGCGCGCGTGGGCCTGGTGGTACGGCTTGGCGCCCTTGAAGCTCGGCAGGAAGGAGTGGTGGATGTTGATGATCCGGCCGCTCAGTTCCTTGCACAGGGTGTCCGAGAGCACCTGCATGTAGCGCGCGAGGACGACGAGCTCGACGTTCTGCTCGCGCACCAACTCCAGCAGCCGCCGCTCGGCCTCCGCCTTCGTGTCCTTGGTGACCGGGATGTGCTCGAAGGGGATGTCGTACGAGGCGACGAGCTCCGCGAAGTCGGTGTGGTTGGAGACCACCGCCGCGATCTCCACCGGCAGGGCCCCGATCGAGGAGCGGAACAGCAGGTCGTTGAGGCAGTGCCCGAACTTGGACACCATCAGGATGATCCGCATCCGCTCGTCGGAGCGGTGGATCTGCCAGTCCATCCGGAAGGAGTCGCCGATCGCGGCGAAGCTGGCGCGCAGCTTCTCCAGCGTGACGGCCGGCTCGGCCTCGAAGTGCACGCGCATGAAGAACAGGCCGGTCTCGCGGTCTCCGAACTGCTGGCTGTCCACGATGTTGCAGCCGGTCATGAAGAGGTAGCTCGACACGGCGTGCACGATGCCCTGCTTGTCGGGGCAGGACACGGTCAGGACGTACTGGGGCTGCTGCTGGGCCTTGGCCTCGGAGTGCGGGTCGCTCATGACCCCACAGCCTTTCACACCGGGAGGGTCACCCCGCGCCGGTGAGGATCCTCAGGACATCGACGGAGGTGGGCGCGGCGTCCGGGTCCTCCCCGTCGGCCGTGGCCATCCGTACGTGCGCCTCGCGCGCCGCCCGGACCGCCTCGGGCCACGCGTGGTGCTCCAGGTACGCGGAGACGGGTGCGTCGGGGCCGACCTGGTGCAGGATGCGCAGCACCCGCAGCACGGCGACGTCGACGGTGGCGGCCTCCTGGGAGTCGCGGAAGATCGTGCCGACGTACTTCTCGGCGGACCAGCTGTCGAGCCAGGTGTCCTCGACGAGGCGGTACACGGCGTCGGTGACGTCGCCGTAGCCTTCCGCGCCGGTCAGCCAGACCTGCTCCTGGAAGACCGGGTCGGAAAGCATGTGCAGCGCCGAGCGCACGTTCGCGCGCCAGCGCCACCACGGCATGTCGTTGAGGGGCATGCCGCCCATGGTGGAGGAGCGGCCGCCGCGGCGGGAAGAGTTCTTCGAACCTTGGGCGAATGTCACGCTTTCGATCGTACGTTCCCCAAAGGAACGATCTTCAGGCACCCACACGGGGAGGCCCCCCGCAATTCACCTGGACGTCACCGAATGTTGTGAACACCTCACACTTCAGTTACCCGGCTGCCGGAAGGGTCGGTGGACATGACCAAATGGCGACGCACGACGGGCTTCTCCCGCACCTTCCTTGCCACGGCGACCGTCGTATGCCTCACCGCCTCGTGCGGGGTGGTGACCGGCGGCTCGGGAGACTCCGACGGCACGCTGACGGTCATGACCTTCGCGCCCATCGACACGAAGGCCACCAACATGCCCGGCATGCCCGCCATGGCCAAGGCCTACGAGCGCTGGGTGAACGCCAACGGTGGCATCAACGGCCACAAGCTCCGCGTCCTGACCTGCAACGAGAAGAACACCCCGACCGGCGCCGCCGACTGCGCCCGCAAGGCCATCACCGAGAAGGCCGTCGCCGTCATCGGCTCGTACAGCCAGCACGGGCGCGCCTTCATGGCCCCGCTGGAGGCCGAGGGCATCCCGTTCATCGGCGGCTACGGGGTCTCCCCCGAGGAGTTCCAGAGCACGCTGTCCTACCCCGTCAACGGCGGCCAGCCGGCCCTCCTCGCGGGCGCCGGCCACCAGCTGGGGCGGGTCTGCGGGCAGGTGACCCTGGTCCGCCCGGACACGCTCGCCGGGGACTCCATGCCGGTGCTGCTGAACGCCGGTCTGAAGGCCAACAAGCTCCCGGAGGCCAACGACATCCGGGCCGCCGAGGACTCCGCGGACCTGATGCCGCAGGCCCGCGAGGCGCTCGCCACCCCGGGGACCACCCCGCCGAGGGAGGCCCCGAAGGAATCCTCGAAGGACGCGACGGCCACGAAGGACCCGGTGACCAAGGCCCCGGCGACGAAGGACACGACGGCCGCCAAGGACGCCCCCAAGGACGGCAAGAGCTGTGTGACGGCCGTCCTCGGCGCCCGCACCGAGACCTTCTTCGACGCCTTCCGCCGCGCCGGCGAGACCGTGCGCAGCAGCCCGCAGATCTCCTCCGTCCTCGGCAGCATCAGCCAGTCCCTGGTCGACCGCACCGGCGGCAAGGAGAGCCCCTTCGAGGGCGCCTACGTCACCAGCTGGTACCCGGTGGCCGGCGACCCGCTGTGGGAGCCGATGCGCAAGGTCGTCGCCGAGCAGGCCTTCGGCGACAACACCCTCGACGCCGACGACAGCGGGGCGCAGACCACCTGGATCGCGTACAGCGTGTTCAACCAGGTCGTGCGGCACTTCAAGAAGGGCGAGGGGATCACCGCCCGCAAGGTGGCGCGTGAGCTGAACCGGTCCCAGGGTGTCCAGACCGGCGGCCTCACCCCGGACCTGAGCTGGCGCTACCAGGACATGCGCGCCGTGGCGGGCTTCCCGCGCCTGGTCAACGCCCAGGTCACGTTCCAGATCGTCCAGGCGGGCCGACTCGTCGCCCAACCCGGCGAACAGTCCCAGGACATGATCGCGACCCTGGAACAGGCCCCGCGCTCCACGTGACCGTCACTGCTCCTCGTAGTACTCCTCGCGGGGCCGCTGGTGGCCACCGGGCACCTCGGTCCCGTCGGGGAAGGTGACGGTGGCGAACCAGGAGGTCGCCCACACCTGTATCCGCTCCGGCTCGTGGTGCACCTCGAAGGCCGCCGCCGGGTCCCGTTCCCCGTACGAGGTGACCGTGAAGGTCTCCCCGGGCCGGAGCCAGTAGTCCTGGCCGAACGGCTCCAGCCACAGCTCCAGCAGGGTGTCGCCGCTGTTGCCGACGTGGATCGGCACCGGGTCGCCCAGGGCCTGGATGCCCTCGTGGCTGAAGTCCGGGGCCCTGTCCATGTTGCGGCTCATCGTCGCGACGTGCTCCGAGGGCGTGGGCCCGTCGTCCCCGGTCGCGGAGGAGTCCGGTTCCGGGGCCGGCCCCGGAACGGACCCGGGCCCCTGCGACCCGAAAAGCCGCCCGAACGCGGCACGCATGCTCACAGCTGTGAGGGGTCGCGGCGGGTGAGGCCGTACTTGGCCGCGATCGTGTTCCACATCTTCGCCGCCTGCTCCTTCGCCCTGGTGGCCTCGCCGCTGGACTTGTTGCCGTCGGAGGCGTTGTCCGTGGACTTGGCCTTGCCGTCCTTGCAACCGTTCTTGTCGTCGACGTCGTCGGCCCAGGCCGCGTAGCTGTTGTCGGCGGCGGCCGAGGCGCGCCAGGCCTTCGTGAGGGCGGCCGACAGCTTCACGTGGTCCGGGAGCTTGTCGACCTTCAGCTCCTGGAGCCGGGTGACGAGTTCCTCGCGCTGGCGGGCGGCGTCGCGCAGGTCCTGCGCCGCCTGGTCGAGGTTGTCGCAGTCCTTGATGTCGTCCACGGCCTTGATCACCGCGGCCCGGCTGTCGTTGCTGTCCGCGAGCAGCTTGTCGAGCTGGACGGCCTGTGGGCGGGCCGGGTCGGCCGGGCCCTCGGCGACCGCCGCGGCCGAACCGGCGGAGGTGGACGGCAACGGGGCCGGCGCCGCGCCCGGGTCGGTGTTCTGCGCCTTGCCGTCGCTGAGCAGCGCGCCCACCCCGAGCCCGGCCACGGCCAGCCCGAACACCCCGGCGGCGATCACGGCGGCCGGGATCCGCCGCGCGGGCGCGGGCGGCGGCGGGGCGGCGGGGCGCGTACTGCTGCTGGGGTGCGCCGGCTGGGGCGTACGGGGCGGCTGGGCCCGGCGCTGCGGGGGCGCCGGCGGCGGCGTCCGGCGCGGCGACGGCTCCTCCCGTACGGCCCGCGGCTGCGGAACGTGCCCGCCGGGGGCGGAGTCCCGGAACAACGCGTCGAACCCGTCGGCCATGGGCGGCCCGCCGGGGTCCGGTACGGGCGGGATGTACTGAGTCGCCTCGTCGGCCGGACCACCCGGCACGGGCGGGATGTACTGGGTCGCGGCGTCGTACTGGGCGGCCGGATCGGCCGGGCCACCCGGCACCGGCGGCATGTACTGCGTGGCGGCTTCGTGATGAGCCGCCTGCGCCGAAGGGAAGTGCGGGGCGGCCGGATCGGCCGGACCGCCCGGCACCGGCGGGATGTACTGCGTCGCCGCGTCCGCCGGGCCACCCGGCACCGGCGGGATGTACTGGGTCGCCGCATCGGCCGGACCACCCGGCACCGGCGGCATGTACTGCGTGGCGGCTTCGTGATGAGCCGCCTGCGCCGAAGGGAAGTGCGGGGCGGCCGGATCGGCCGGGCCGCCCTGGACCGGCGGGATGTACTGCGTCGCCGCATCGGCCGGGCCGCCCTGGACCGGCGGCACGTACTGCGTGGCCGCTTCGTGATGGGCCGCCTGCGCCGGGGGGTACTGCGTCGCCGCGTCGGCCGGGGGCGCGCCGTACTGGGGGGTCGTGTCACCCAGGGGCGTCGCGCCGTAGGTGGGGGGCTCGGAGCCCGGGATCGGGGGGATGTATTGGGTGACCGCCTCCGGGAGGGGCGGGTAGCCGTAGCCGTGGGGGGCGCCGGGGCCCTCGTAGCCGGGGCCCACGACGTGGCCCTCCGGCGGGTACCCGTACGCGGGGCCGGGCGGCTGCTGGTCGTACCCGGGCGGCGGCGGGTACGCGTAGCCGGGCTGCGCGGGCGGCTGCCCGCCCTGCTCGGCGCCGGGTTGTCCGTCGCCGGGCCGGGGAACGCCCCCTTGTCCGTACTCCGTCACCGGGACTCCCTCTCGCCTTCTCCGACGGCCGGCGAACCTTCGCGGCCGTCGGGTCACGCTACCCGGTCACCCCGTGGACACGTCAGGCCGGCTGAACCTCCAGCCGCGCACCGAACTCCCGCACCGCCGCCTCCTCCCGGTACGGTTCCAGCCGCGCCCGGAAGTCGTCGAGGTACTCGACGCCGCGCCGCGAGCGCAGCGTCCCCAGCAGTTCGGCGGCCTTCGTCGCCGTCTGACAGGCCTGTTCGACCTCCCGCTGCTGCACCTGCGCCGACGCCAGCAGCAGCAGTCCGATCGCCCGGCGCCGCGCCTTCGTCTCGGGCAGCCCCCGCAGCGCCTCCTCCGCGCGCCGGCCCGACGCCTCCGCCTGGCCGAGGTCGCGGTGGCAGTGCGCGAGCTCGTCCGCCAGGTAGGCCTGGTCGAAGTGGCGGATCCACACCGGGTCGTCGCCCGACTCCGGTTCCGCCCGCTCCAGTGCCGTCACCGCCCGCCCCGACAGCACCGCCGTGGCGCGGCCGTCGCCGAGCAAGGCGTGCCCGCGCGCCTCGGCGGCGTAAAACATCGCCTCGACGCGCGGGGTGACCTGCCCCCGCGTGCCCTCCTGCGCGGCCCGCGCCAGCTGCGCGATCTCGCGCGGGTTGCCCAGTTCGGCGGCGAGGTGGCTCATGGACGCGGCGAGGACGTAGCCCCCGTACGCCCGGTCGCCGGCCGCCTGGGCGAGGCGTAGGGCCTGGATGTAGTAGCGCTGGGCGAGCCCCGGCTGACCGGTGTCCACCGCCATGTACCCGGCGAGTTCCGTCAGCCGGGCGACGGCCGCGAACAGCGCCCGCCCGACCGGCTCCCGGTAGGAGCCTCCGATCAGTCCGGAGACGACCGAGTTGAGGTAGTGCACGACCACGGGCCGCACGTGCCCGCTGCCGAAGCGGTGGTCGAGTTCGGTGAGCGCCTGCGTGGTGGCCCGTACGGCCTCCACGTCGGACATCCCCACGCGCGCCCCGCCACTGCGGGCCACCTGCGGGTCGGCGCCGGTGATCAGCCAGTCGCGGCTGGGTTCGACGAGCGCGGAGGCGGCCACGCTCGATCCCGACAGGAAGTCGCGGCGCCCGACGTCGCTGCGCCACAGCTCGCAGACCTGCTCGATGGCGCCGATGACGGTCGGGGAGAACTGCAGGCCGACGCCGGAGGCGAGGTTCTTTCCGTTGGCCATGCCGATCTCGTCGATGGTGACGGTCCGGCCGAGTTTGCGGCCGAGGGCCTCGGCGATGATCCCCGGTGCCCGGCCGCGCGGCTGTTGGCCGCGCAACCAGCGGGCCACGGACGTCTTGTCGTAGCGGAGATCGAGGCCGTGCTCGGCCCCGCACATGTTCACGCGCCGGGCGAGCCCGGCATTGGAGCACCCGGCTTCCTGGATGAGCGCCTGTAGCCGTTCGTTCGGCTGACGGGCGACGAGAGGCCTGGCTGCCATTTGAAAACCCCCTGAAGCCACGGGAGGAGCGATGGAATGATCACTTCCCGCCTGAAGTGCGGAGAATCTTCCCCTCTGCGACGTGTCGCTACCCAAGGACCGCGCTCCGACCTCCCACGCGCCCCCACACGTGCACCGGTGCGCCCCGTATGCAGGATCGATGCACCGCCCACCGGCTGGTTTACGCCCGTAACCCCCGGTGGGCGCGAGAGTTGTGAAGGACGTGGAAGAGACCATCGGAGTCACGGAGACCGCGCCCATCCCCCAGCAGCGAGGCGAGCAGTTGCTGGACCATGCCGTGCGGTATGTGGAAGAACGGCATTGGGACGTCTTCGCCGGTACGTGGCTGGAGCCCGGCGACGGCCGGGAGTTGTGCTCCTGCGGGGTGGTGGACTGTCCCGCCCCGGGGGCGCACCCGGCGGTGAAGGACTGGGCGTCGCTGGCGTCGGGCAGCGCCGTCGGGGTGCGGCGGATCTGGGGGAAGCACCCGCAGGCCTCGATCCTGCTGCCGACGGGGCGGACCTTCGACGCGCTGGACGTCCCGGATTCGGCCGGGTTCCTGGCGCTGGCGCGGCTGGAGCGGATGCAGCGCACGCTCGGCCCGGTGATGCTGACGCCCGACCACCGGATGCTGTTCTTCGTGCTGCCGGGCGCCGGGGTCAAGATGGCCGACCTGGTGCGCAAGTCGGGGTGGTCGCCGTCGCAGATCGATCTGGCCGCGCGCGGTGAGGGCGAGTACGTGGCCGCCCCGCCGACCCGCTTCGGCGGCCGGGGGCCGGTGCAGTGGGCCCGCAAGCCCACGCCGGCGAACCGCTGGCTGCCGGACACGGAGGAGCTGATCGACGCCCTCGCGTACGCGTGCGGCAGCGAGGCGGCGGCGGCCCGCGGCCGCCGCAAGGCCTGACGCCCTCCCCGACACCTCCCCCGGCCGGCCTGCGCCGCCGCTCACCTGGGGATTCATGACATACGTAACTACTGCCGCCCACACCCCGGCACCTATGGTGAGGAACGTACGACCACGGGGAACGGGAACGAAAGGCAGGCGCATGCCGGACCAGGGTTATGCGGCGAGCGGGGCGGCGGACGGTACGGGCACGGCGGGTGGCGCGCGATCCGCGCCGCCCGCCGCCGTACGCGTGGAGGGCCTCTGGAAGCGGTTCGGCGAGCAGATCGCCGTCGGGGGAATCGACTTGGAGCTGCCGGCCGGCAGGTTCATCGGGCTCGTCGGCCCGAACGGCGCCGGCAAGACCACCACGCTGTCGATGGTGACCGGCCTGCTGCGCCCGGACATGGGCCGCGTGCTCGTCGCCGGGCACGACGTGTGGGCCGACCCGGTCGAGGTGAAGCGGCGCATCGGCGTCCTGCCCGAGGGGCTGCGCATGTTCGAGCGCCTCTCCGGGCGCGAACTCCTCGGCTACATAGGCCGGTTGCGCGGGCTGCCCGGTGAGGAGACCGACCAGCGGGCCACGCAGCTGCTGGACGTGCTGGACCTGGCGGGCTCGCAGCACAAGCTGGTCGTCGACTACTCCACCGGCATGCGCAAGAAGATCGGCCTGGCGGCGGCCCTGCTGCACAACCCCGAAGTGCTGTTCCTGGACGAGCCGTTCGAGGGCGTCGACCCGGTGTCGGCGCAGACCATCCGCGGGGTGCTGGAACGTTACACCGCCTCCGGGGCGACCGTCGTGTTCTCCTCGCACGTGATGGAGCTGGTGGAGTCGCTGTGCGACTGGGTGGCCGTCATGGCCGCCGGCCAGATCCGCGCCGCCGGCCCGCTGGCCGACGTACGGGGCTCCGCGCCCTCCCTCCAGTCCGCGTTCCTGGAACTCGTCGGCGCCCGGGACCGGGCCGACGGCGGTTCCCTCGACTGGCTGGGCGGCGCCCGATGAGCGCCACCGCGACCGAGGTCACGACGGGTCGGCGGACGGCCGCGTCGCCGCAGGTGGCGCTGGCGCCGCTCTTCGTCCGGCTGAAGCTGTCGCTGATGCGCAACGGGCTGAAGGGCTCCTCCAAGCGGAAGGCGGCCTGGATCGGCAGTCTGGTCTTCTCGCTCGTCGTCAGCGTGTTCGCCACGCTGGGCCTGGCCCTGCTGCACGGGCACACCCACGCGGGCACGGTCGTCGTCCTGCTCGCGGCGATCCTGGCACTCGGCTGGAGCGTGATGCCGCTGTTCTTCCCCACCGGCGACGAGACGCTCGACCCGAGCCGGCTCGTCATGCTGCCGCTGCACCCGCGTCCGCTCGTACGGGCCCTGCTGGCCTCCTCGCTGGTCGGGATCGGCCCGCTGTTCACGCTGTGCCTGGCCATCGGCTCGGTGGCGGCCGTCGCGCGGGGCGCGGCGGGCGTGGTCGCGGCCGTGGTGGGCGCTCCGTTGCTGCTCCTGGGCTGTGTGGCGCTGGCACGGGCCGTGGCCACGGCCAACGTACGGCTGCTGACGAGCCGCAAGGGGCGCGACCTCGCGCTGCTCAGCGGTCTGCTGATCGCGGTCGGCGCGCAGCTGGCGAACTTCGCGAGCCAGCGCCTGTTCGAGACGGGCGGTCTCGACCGGCTGGAGCCGGCGGAGGCGGTGCTGCGGTGGGTGCCGCCGGCGACGGCCGTCGGGATGGTCGACTCGGCGAGCGAGGGCGCGTACGGGATCGCGGCGGCCCAGCTCGCGCTGACGCTGGCCGCCCTGGCCGGACTGCTGTGGTTCTGGGAGCGGAGCCTGACGCGCCTGATGGTCTCCCCGGACGGCTCGACGATCGCCGCCGCCGCGCCGCGCGAGGACCGGGGCACGGGCGGTGCGTGGAAGCTGCTGCCGGCGGGTCGTACGGGCGCGGTGATCCAACGGACGCTGCGGTACATGGTGCGGGACCCGAAGACGAAGTCGGCCACGGTGACGTCGCTGGCGCTCGGCCTGATCATCCCCGTCTTCAACGCCCTCCAGGGCAACGGCTCGCTGTACCTGGCGTGCTTCGGCGCGGGCATGCTCGGCATGCAGATGTACAACCAGTTCGGCCAGGACACCTCGGCGTTCTGGATGGTCGCGCAGACCATCTCGACGCGGCGGGAGGCGTACGGGGAACTCCTCGCCCGCGCCTACGCGCTGGCCCTGGTCACGGTCCCGTACACGCTGCTCGTCACGGTGGTGACGGCCGTCCTGGTCGGCGACTGGGGCGCCTTCCCGTCCGCGCTGGGGCTGGGGCTGGCCCTGCTGGGCTCCATGGTGTGCACGGGGGCGCTCGCGTCGGCGCGGTTCCCGTACTCGATCCCGACGGAGGGCGCGTTCAAGAACGTGGCCCCGGGGCAGGCCGGCCTCGCGTGGGCGGGCATCTTCCTCGGGATGGCGTGCTCGGCGGTGATCAGTTCGCCGGTGATCGCGCTGACGGTGTGGCTGAGCGGGGCGGACGGGCTCGCGGGGCTGCGCTGGATCGTGCTGCCGGTGGGCGTCGTGTGGGGCGTGCTGGCGGCCTGGGCGGGGCTGCGCCTGGCGGCGCCGACGGTGGTCCGCAAGCTCCCGGAGATCCTGCTGGCGGTCAGCAAGGGCTGAGCCGCTGAGCCTTCCGGCGAGGCCGCCGCGAAACGACCCGGGGCCGGCCCCCGCTCCCGTGGAGGGAGTGGGGGCCGGCCCTTTCGCGGGCACTGGTCCGTTGCCCGGGGTGCCCGGGGTCAGACCGCGTTCGGCAGGGCGGCCGTGAAGGCGGCCGGGACGGAGACCACGTCGTCGAAGCTGCGCTTGCCCTCGCCGAACTCCTCGGCCGTCATGGCCCGCTTCCTGCCGGCGACGACCTCCCAGACGGTGTTGTCGCCCGGGGAGACGAGCATCGTCCCGTCGGCCGGGGCCGCCTTGCCCTTCGCCGTGGTCAGCCAGGCGCCGGGAACGAGCTCCAGCGGACGCTTGTCGTAGCCGAGGCCGGTGAAGTCGGCGTGGGTCAGCGGGACGGCCTTGCCGCCGGCGGTGACGAAGACGCTCGCGTCGGCGCCGGAGGCGTCCTTCACGATGGTGCCGTCGGCGATCGGCTTCGCCACGGAGGAGGCGAGCCACGAGCCCGGGACGCCCATCAGGGACCTCTTGTCGTAGCCGTTCGCCGTCCATTCGGCGGCCGAGATGTGCAGGGCCGAGCCGTTGACCATCACGTAGCGGGCGGGGTCCTGCTCGTTCTGGTTCATGACGACGGTGCCGTTGCCCGGGGTCTTGGCGGCGGCCGCCTTCAGCCACTCGCCGGGAACGCCCAACAGCATCCGCTCGTTGTACTTGTCGGCCGTCCACTCGGCGGCGGAGATGTGCAGCGCCGCGCCGTCCACGACGACGTAGCGGGCCGGGTCCTTGCCGGTCTGGTCCATCACGACGAGGCCGGAGGCGATGTCGCGCTGCTTGGCCTCGTTCAACCAGGCGGACGGGACGCCCATGTCGGGGCGGATGTTGTACCCGCCGGCCGTCCAGTCGGCGGCGCCGATCTTCAGCGCGGCGCCGTCGATCACCACGTAGCGGTCGGCGCCGCCGGCCTGGTCGTGGACGACCGTACCGGCGGGCGGGGCGCTCGCCAGGGAGCGGAAGGCCGCGTCGTCGACCGTCACGATCTTGCTCAGGTCGTACCTGCCCGGGGTGACGTCGGAGGCGGCGACCGGAACGCCGGCGCCTTGGATCATCACCTTGACCGCGGGGCCGCTCGGCGACTTCACGAGCGTGCCGGCGGGCAGCGAGGCCGGGTTCGGGTAGGAGGGGGCGTTGCTGCCGGCGGGCGAGATGTAGCCGCTGATGCGCTGGCTGCCCCACGGGATCTGGCCCACGCGCCAGCTGCTGGTGCGGTTGGTGGTGACGCTGCCGGCGCCGCCGCCCTGGTTGCCGCCGGTGAAGGTGACGTTGGTGCCGTCGAAGCCGGTCACGAGGGCCACGTGGTCGTCGGCGTAGCTGCCGCCGTAGTTGAAGACGACGGCGTCGCCCACGTGCGGGGTGGAGGAGAGGGTGCCGTACTTCTCGCCGTAGGTGTAGAAGGACAGCGCCGCGTCGGTGAGGGTGCCCAGGTTCTTGACGCCGTTGCGGTTCCAGACCCAGCCGGCGAAGTCGGCGCACCAGGCGTGGGCGGTGCGGCCGTTGACGCAGCTGCTGTTCTGATTGGGGCCGCCCACGTAACCACCGTGGGCGCAGGCGCCGTTGCCGATCTCACCCCGGGCCGTGTTGGCGATGGCGTCGCCGAGGGAGTCCGCGGCGGCGGGGGTCGCGGTGACCATCGTGAAGGCGGTCGCGGCGACGGCCGTGGTGGTGGCGAAGCGCAGGGTGATGGTCTTGAGGCGGGACATGGCGAGGCTCCAGAGGGCGTGAAGGGAAGTTCGTGGGACCGCGGGTGACGCCCGGCCGCGGCTGGGGGGGGCGGCTGCCCTGTCGGGAGCGGCTGTCGGGTCCGGCGGAGGGGGCGCCCGCGAGGGTGATGCGGGGGGGGGCGAGCGGTGCTCGGGGCCGGCGGGGGCCGCGAGGCGGCTACTCCCAGGCGGTGGTGTCGGCGGTGACCGCGGCGGCCTGGGCGGATCGGGTGCGCTGCATGGGAGGACCCTTCGGGCGGGACGGAGCGGGACGGTGATCCGGTCTCGCGTCCCGCGGTGACGCTTCGTCCGGTGGCGCCGGTCGGGGTTTCCCCTTCCGACGTCGCCCAGCTTCGTCGCAGCTCAGACGGGGTGGAAGGGCTTTCAGGTGGACGGAAACGGCCCTGGCCCAATCCGGCCGGCGAGCCCGGAAGAGGAGTGCAGGAGCTGCTCGTAGTAGGGCGTGAGGAGGGGCACGCCGACGCGGGTGACGCGCCAGTCGCGCAGGGCCCGTACGTCCTGGAACGCGCGCCGGCAGAGGGCCTCCGTACGCCGCTCCGCCTCGGCGAGGCTGTCGGCCAGGACGTACACCCCGACGACGGGGTCGGGCAGCGCGTGCGGATGCGCCGTCACGTGCTCGACCGGACCGTCCTCGTCCGATTCGGCGAGGTCGAAGATCAACCCGGGCGCCTCCGATGGGAGTTGCGCCCCGAAGGAGCAGGTGCGGACGGTGACGTGAACGAGATGCATGGGCCCACTCTGACCGCTGGACCGCCTGGCCCGAAGCGATCAATCTGGACAGTTCGGGCCGTGGCCGGAAGCGTCCACGCGCTGGTTCACCCGGTCACCGCGTGCGATGATGCGGTCACCTTGATCCAAAAGGCTCACACGGGGGGAACCGCTGTGCTAGCCACACTTGGCCTCGACGCGACCACCGAGGCCGTCTACCGAGCCATGCTCGCCCACCCGCGCGAGGGGGTCAAAGCCCTCGCCGCCCGCCTCGGCATGGCCGAGGCCGACGTCCGACGCGCCCTCGACACCCTCAGCGAACTGTCCCTGATCCGGCCGTCCTACGAGCAGGCCGGCGAGCTGCGCGCCGTCTCGCCCGAGGTCGGCATGGAAATCCTCATGGCCCGCCAACAGGCCGAACTCGCGGCGCAACAGCTGCGCATCGAGGCCTCGCGCGCGGCCGCGGCCCAGCTCATCGCCGAGTTCGCGGACCTGACGCCGACGACGGCCAGTCCCGGCGTCGAGCAGCTCGTCGGCCTGGACGAGATCCGCAACCGGATCACCGGCCTGGCGCGCGGGGCCCAGACCGAGCTGATGACCTTCGCCCCGGGCGGCGGTCACCAGCCGCAGACCCTGGAGGCGTCCAAGCCGAGCGATCTGGCGCTGCTCAACCGGGGCATCCGGATGCGTTCCCTGTTCCAGGACAGCGTGCGCAACAGCCAGACCACCGTCGCGTACGCGACGTGGTTGTCCGAACTGGGCGGGGAGGTACGGACCTCCCCGGACCTGCCGACCCGGCTGATGATCTTCGACCGGTCCACGGCGGTCATCCCGGTCAGCAGCGACGACAGCGCGGCCGGCGCGGTGATCCTGACCGGGAACGGCACGCTGACGGCGCTGTGCGCGCTCTTCGAGAACGTGTGGTCGGGCGCCCGGCCCCTCGGCGTCGCGCAGGAGCGCGACGAGAGCGCGCTGACGGCGCAGGAGGCCACGGTGATCCGGCTGCTGGCGCAGGGCCTGACCGACGAGGCCATCGCCAAGCGTCTCGCGGTGTCCCCGCGTACGGCCCGCCGCCTCGCGAACGGGCTGATGGAACGCCTGAACGCGGCCAGCCGCTTCGAGTTCGGCGTCCGCGCGGTGCAGCACGGCTGGCTCCCCGGTACACCGTAACGCCCTGCCCTGCCCTCGGCTTTCGGGGCGGGGGTCAGAGGGTGCCGGCCACGGCGAGCCCGGCCCGATCCGAAAGACACCCCCTACTCCCAGGCGGTGGTGAACTTCCCGACCGGGGCGGTCTCCCAGGCGGTGGTCGCGGTGACGCGGGTGTCGTCGCCGGCGGCGGTGGCCTCACCGGCGACGGCCGGGAGGAGGGCGGCGAGCGCGAGGGCGGCGACCGCGGCGGCCTGGAGGAGACGGGCGCGCAGCATGGGAGGGTCCTTTGCGAGGGCGAGGGCGAGAGCGAGGGCGAGGCGACGTCGCGAGCGAGGTCGAGGGCCTGGCCGGAAGCGCGTCCCGCGGTGACGCGAACTCCGTGGCCCTTGGCGGTGATCCATAGCCTCGTCGCTGCTCAGCGGGGGTGGAACCCTTTCCCCCTGGCCGAAAACGTCCCTGGCCCCTTCCGTCCCCGACGCCCCCCGAACCCCCCCACCTCACCGCAGCGGAGCGTCAGGGGGTGCGGAAGGCTCGGCGGTAGGTGGTCGGGGAGACGCCGAGGGTGGACGACAGGTGTTGGCGTAGGGAGACGGCCGTGCCGAAGCCCGCGTGGGCGGCGACCTCGTCGACCGGGAGCTCCGTCGTCTCCAGCAGCCGGCGCGCGTGGTCCACGCGCCGCTGCGCCAGCCACTGGCCGGGCGGCATGCCCACCTCCTCGCCGAAACGCCGGCAGAAGGTCCGTACGCTCATCCGGGCGTGCTCCGCCAACTCCGCCAGCGACAGCGGCCGGTGGAGCCGTTCCAGCGCCCAGGCACGGGTCGCCGCCGTCGTGGCGGCCTCCGGCTCCGGCATCGGGCTCTCGATGTACTGGGCCTGCCCGCCGGCACGCCACGGTGGGACCACGCACAGCTTCGCCACCCGGTTGGCGACCTCACTGCCGTGGTCGCGGCGCAGCAGGTGCAGGCACAGGTCGACGCCGGCGGCGACCCCCGCCGCCGTCAACACCCGGTCGTCGTCGACGAACAGCACCTTCGGGTCGACCTCGACCCGGGGGAACGCCCGCTGGAAGTGGGCGGCCTCGTTCCAGTGGGTCGTGGCACGCCGCCCGTCGAGCAGCCCGGCGGCGGCCAGGACGTAGGAGGCGGTGCAGATCGACACGATCCGGGAGGTCGGCGGCACCAGGTCCAGGGCGGCGGCCAGGTCGGCGGGCAGCCAGTCGTGGTCGTCGTCGGGGCCGCAGGTGAACGGCGGGATGACGAGCGTGTCCGCCGTCCGCAGGACCTCTCTGTCGTGGGCGACGCCGACCGTGAAGTCGGCGCTCGTGGTCACCGGGCCGCCGTCGAGGCTGCAGGTGAGGATCTCGTAGAGCGGCTCGCCGGCTGGCCCGGCGGCCGTTCCGAAGATCTTCGCGGGGATGCTCATCTCGAAGGGATAGACGCCTTCGAGGGCCAGGACGACGACGCGATGCATGGCAGGACCCTACTGGCAAGATCCTTTCCCATGGTGGCATTCCGGCCACTCGTTGCCCGGCCCGGCATGCGGAAATCTTGGCTCTCGTCAGGGCCACCGGAGCCACCGGGGCCTGCGGAACGGGGGGAACCACCCATGAAGAACACCATGCGTGCGATCGGCCAGGACCGCTTCGGCGGTCCCGAGGTGCTGAAGGTCGTCGAGGCCGAGCGCCCGGAGCCCGGCGTGGCCGAGGTCCTCGTACGGGTCCACGCGACCGCCGTGAACCCGACGGACTCCTGGCACCGGGCCACCGGTGGCCTCGCCGGCGAGGTCATCCGGCTCGGCTGGGACCTGTCCGGGGTGGTCGAGGCCGTCGGCCTCGGCGTCACCACCCTCGCCCCCGGTGACGAGGTGTTCGGCATGCCGCGCCACCCCCTCCCGGCCGGCACGTACGCCGAGTACGTCACCTCCCCCGCCCGCCACCTGGTCCGCAAGCCGGCCGCGCTGGGCCACGTCCAGGCGGCGGCCCTGCCGCTGGCCGCGCTCACCGCCTGGCAGGCGCTCGTCGACACCGCCGACGTGCGGCCCGGACAGCGGGTGTTGATCCACGCGGCGGCCGGCGGCGTCGGACACCTCGCCGTGCAGATCGCCAAGGCGCGCGGCGCCCACGTCATCGGCACCGCCCGCGCCGCCAAGCACGACCTGCTGCGCGCGCTGGGCGCGGACGAGGTCATCGACTACACGCGGGTCGACTTCGAGACGGCGACCGCGCCGGTGGACGTCGTCCTCGACGCCGTCGGCGGGGAGTACGGCCCCCGCTCGCTGCGCGCCCTGCGCCCCGGCGGGATCCTGGTCGCCCTCGCCTCCCCCGCCGAGGCCCACCTCGCGGAGCGGGCGCGCCCGCTCGGACTGCGAGCGGCGTTCATGGCGGTGGAGGCCGACTCGACGGGCATGCGGGAGATCGCGGCGCTGGCCGGGGCCGGACTGCTGCGCTCCGAGATCGACACGGTCCTGCCGCTGGAGCGGGCGGACAAGGCCCACGAACTGTCCGACAGCCGCCGCACGACCGGCAAGATCGTCCTGACCGTCGCCGACTGACGGCGGGCCGCTACGTCGTCCAGCGCTGGGAGGCCTCGCCGGCGCAGGTCGCCGTCACCAGGCCGCCCGCCATCGGCAGGTCCAGGCAGCCGCCGCCGTAGTCACTGCGCAGACTGCCGTCCGAACCCCAACGCCACACCCGGGAGCTGCCCTGGGCGCAGTCGCCGACGAAGACCGCATGGCCGAGGCCGTTGGAGTACAGGCAGCCACCGGACTGTTGGTTCTTCAGCTGGAAGCCGCCGCCGGAGGTGGGCATCGCGGTCCAGCGGGCGGACCCGTCCGAGCAGGAGCCGTGGTCGGAGGAGCCGTAGACCTGGGTGATGCACTCGTTGTTGTCGCCGTTGCGGTAGGTGTGCGTGCCGGAGGTGGGACGCGACGGCGGGGCGGGCGGCTTCGGCGGGGCGGCCGTGGGCGGGGGCGGGGTCGGGTTGCCGCCGCCGGACGGCGAACCGCTGCCGCCGCCCGGGGTGCCGTTGCCACCGGCCGCGTTCTGCCCGCCGGGGCCCGGCCCGGGGTTCTGGCCGGGCGCGGGGCCGTTGCCCGCCCTCCGACGGCCGGGTTCTGGGCGCCGCCGACGTCCCCGGGGCTGCCCTGGCCCTGCGCCTGGCCCTGCGCCTGGCCCTGCGCCTGCCCCTGGGCGTCGGACGGCGAGGCGGAGGGCGACCCCGAGGGCTGCCGGAGGCCGAGGGGCCGCCGGAGGCCGCCGCCGGAGGCGGGGCGGCCTGCGCGGGGGCGGAGGCGGACGGGCCGGCCCCCGCCTCGACCTTGTGCGGGCTGTTGAACGGCACGTTCTGCACGACGAGGGTGGTGCCGCCGGCGACCACGACGACGGGGACGACGGCCAGCAGGATCCGCGTACGGCGGCTCCGCTCGCGCCGCTTCGGAGGCCGCTCCCGCGCCCCGACCGCCGCGGGCCCGAGCTCCGGCGCCGGCGCCTTCTCCGGCTCCTTCCCCGCCTCCTCCTTCGGCTCCCGCTCCCGCTCCGGGTCCGCGTCCGCGTCGGCCGCGCCGCCCATCGGCAGCGTCGGGACGTCGATGTCCCGGACGTTCGCGGCGAACGCGGCCCGCTCGGCCAGCCGCTCGGATATGAGCTTGGGCCACAGGGGGGCGGCGAACGGACCCTGGCGACCGGCGCGTTCGAGAAGCTCGGCGGCGGTCGGCCGGTCCTGCGGCTCCTTGGCGAGGCAGCTCTCGACGACCTCGGCGAGCTCCGCGTCGAGCGCCCGCAGCGGCTCCAGATCGGGCTCCTCGTGCACGATGCGGTACAGCACCCCGTGCCCCGACTCCTCGCCGAACGGCGGCCGGCCGCAGGCCGCGTACGCGAGGACGGAACCCAGCGCGAACACGTCGGTCGCGCCGCTCAGCGGGCGGCGGCCCGAGGCCTGTTCGGGGGCCATGTAGGCGGGCGTGCCGACGACCATGCCGGTGCGGGTCAACTGGCTCTGCTCGGCGGCCCGCGCCACGCCGAAGTCGATGAGGGTGAGCCCGTCGGAGGTCAGCATCACGTTGGACGGCTTCAGGTCGCGGTGCACCATGTCCAGGGCGTGGACGGCCGTGAGGCTCTTGGCCGCCTCGCGCAGCAGCAGCCACAGCGCCGGCGCGGGCAGCGGGCCGCCGTTCAGCTCCACCGCCTGGCGCAGGGTGAGCCCGGGGACGTACGCGGTGGCGAACCACGGCGGGCGCGCGGCGCGGTCGCTGCCGAGCAGCGGCGCGGTGGCCTCGGCGGGCAGCCGGGCGAGGTTGTCGAGTTCGTGCCCGAAGCGGCGCAGGAAGTCGGCGTCCTCGCCGACGACGGAGGCCAGCAGCTGTTTGACGGCCACGTACCGGCCCTCGTGGACGCCGAGGTACACCCGTCCCATGCCGCCCGCTCCGAGCCGGCCCGCCAGCGGGATCGGTCCTACCCGGCGCGGATCCTCCGCCTCCAGCGGCTCGGCCCCGCTCCCCGTGAGCTCTAACACGTCAGCCTCGTCAGAATCGGAATCGGTTGAATCGGTTGGATCGGTTGGTGGTCGCACCTTCTCGTCGCAGCAAAGTACCCGATCACCCGGAAAGGGCAACGTCTGCCCGGGTGCGGGGACTTGGCCGCCGTCGATGGCGCGAGGTGGCGTGGCCGATCAGTGGGCGCCGACCGTGACGGCCTCCAGGAACGGTTCGAGGACCGCGCGCCAGGCGGTCGGCTGGTCGTAGTGGAGGTAGTGGCCGGCGTCGGGGATCTCGGCGTACTGGCCGGCCGGCAGGACGCGGACCATCTCCTGGGCCTCCGCGCGGCCCAACTCGCCGTCCAGCCCCCGGACCACGAGGGTGGGGCAGCGGACCTGGGCCAGCTCCTCCCAGTGGGCGTCGTGGACCCAGGTCTCGCGGACGGTCAGCATCTGGCGGCGGGAGAACAGCGGACGCCAGCCGTCCTGCGCCTGGTGCATGACCTCGGCGAAGAAGGCGCCGCGACCCGGATCGGGGCGCTCCACCCGGGGATCGTCCTCGCCGAACCAGCGGCGGGCGGCGTCCTGGGTGGGGAAGGGCAGGGGCCAGCGGAGGAACCATTCCTCCCATTCCGCTTGGGAGGCCGCGCCCAGGGCCGAGGCCCTCATGTCACAGATCACCAGGGCCTGGACGAGGTCGGGGCGGCGGGCGGCGAGCTGCCAGGCGGTGAGGGCGCCCATGGAGTGGCCGACGAGGACCACGGGGGCGAGGCCGAGCTGCTCGACGGCGGCCTCCGCGTCGGCCACGAAGGCCTCGCGGCCGAGCGGGGTCGCCGCCTCCGGGCCGGGCTCGGGGCGGTCGCTGTGGCCGTGCCCGCGCTGGTCGAGCGCGAAGACCCTGCGGTGCTCGCCGAGCCAGTGCGCGGTACCGGCCCAGTGGAGGGCGCGGCCCATCAGGCCGTGGAGTAACAGAACGCCGGGGATCCGGGGCTCCTCGGACGGTTCGCGGAACTCCCAGGCGGCCAAGCGGAGGCCGTCGGCCCCCGTCACATCGATGCGTCGTACCACCGCGGATGCACCCCCTTCGCTCCCGGCCAGACTATCGAACCCGTATTCGAAAACGGGCGTCTCGCCGACAACACCGCTCTTTCGAGTGACCTTGCTCAAGGATTGGCCGCCGCTGCCGATGGAGATCCTTCCAGCAGGGAGGCGGGCCGCTCGGGGAAGACGGTCCGAAGGGGATGACCTTGAGAGCTCGGGGCTCCGGGTCAGCCAGGGGAGGACGGGTCCCGGCGCCGCGAGGCGCCGGGACCTTCCGCTTCCACGAGGGGGACGGGTAGGACTACGGGTACCGGTACGGGGTCAGCGCTTGGCGACGAACACGTGCGAGGCGATGTCCGCGTCCAGCTCCGCCGCCTCACCACCGCTGCCGACGAGCACCCCGCCCGGGGACTCCGTCACGCTGACCACCGAACCGGGCTGTACGCCCGCCCGGCGCAGCGTGTACATCAGCTGGGCGTCGGTCTGGATCGGCTCCCCGATCCGCCGGACGATCACCGTCTTGCCCTCGGTGCCCGGGTCCAGCTCGGACAGGCTGACCATGCCGTCCTCCAGGAACGGGTCGGACTCGGCCTTCTCACCCAGCTCCTCCAGGCCCGGGATCGGGTTCCCGTAGGGCGACTCGGTCGGGTGGCGCAGCAGCTCCAGCACACGCCGCTCCACCGCCTCGCTCATCACGTGCTCCCAGCGGCAGGCCTCGGCGTGCACCTGCTCCCACTCCAGGCCGATCACGTCGACGAGCAGGCACTCCGCGAGTCGGTGCTTGCGCATGACGCGCGTGGCCAGCTTGCGGCCCTCGTCGGTCAGCTCCAGGTGTCGGTCACTGGCGACCGCCACCAGGCCGTCGCGCTCCATGCGCGCGACGGTCTGGCTGACCGTCGGGCCGCTCTGGTCGAGCCGCTCGGCGATCCGGGCGCGCATGGGGACCACACCTTCCTCTTCCAGCTCCAGAATGGTGCGGAGGTACATCTCCGTGGTGTCGATCAGTCCGGACATTCGTGCCCCTCGGATTGCGTGCGCTGGCCCTGCCCCCAATTCTGACGCATCGGGCCGACAACCGTCCCGCGCCGGGCGTCAAGGCATGTACGGGACATCCCCCCTCCCCCGACCCGGGAGGGTCCGGGCAGGTCGCGGGGGCGCGGGCCCGGGGATTGACGTCCGTATTGACACGCCCTTGGTCCAGACCGCACGGTGAGCGGCGGACACCGACGACGCATCCACCGCACCGCACCTGGAAGGGCCTACGGCGTATGAGCGAGAGCAAGCTGGCCGGGCAGTTCTTCGACGCCGCCATCGGCCTGCTGGAGCGGGTCCGCGACGAGGAGGGCGCGCGGATCGCCGAGGCCGGGACGGTCATCGCGGAGGCCGTCGCCTCGGGGAACCGGCTCTTCGCGTTCGGCGCCGGGCACTCCTCGCTGCCCGCCCAGGACGTGGTCTACCGGGCCGGTGGACTCGCGCTGATGAACTTCCTCGCCGTCCCGGGCACCGCCGGCATCGACGTCATGCCGGCGACGTTGGGCAGCGCCCTTGAGCGGGTCGACGGTCTGGCCGGAGCGGTCCTCGACAGCAGTCCCGCGTCCGACGGGGACGTCCTGGTGATCATCTCCCTCTCGGGGCGCAACGCGCTTCCGGTGGAGATGGCCATGAACGCCCGTGCCATCGGTCTCAAGGTGATCGGTGTGACGTCGGTGGCGTACGCGACGGAAACGCGCTCGCGGCACGTGTCGGGCACCTATCTGAAGGACCACTGCGACATCGTCCTCGACAGCAAGATCGCGGTCGGGGACGCCGAGCTGACGGCGGACGGCATCGACGCCCCGTTCGCCCCCGCCTCCACCGTGGTCACCAGCGCGATCATGCAGGCGGTCATGGCGGCGGCCGCCGGCGAACTCGCCGCGCGCGGCATGGAGCCGCCGCTGCTGCGCTCGGGCAACGTCGACGGCGGCCACGAGTGGAACGGCCGCGTGATGCAGGAGTACGGCGACCGGATCTTCTTCCGGCACTGACGGCGACGCGGCCGGGCGGCGACGCGGCCGGCCTGCCCGAGCGTGCTCATGCCGGGCGCGTGGTCAGGTCCAACGTCGCCAGGTCCAGGTCGGCGGCCACCCGGGCGGCGACCTCCTCCGCGTATAACGCGTCCGCGCGCTCGAAGGCCGGCCGCGACGAGCCGCGCAGGAACGTCAGCGTGCCCAGGCTCCGGCCGCGGCTGCGCAGCACCGTGCACAGGGCGTGCGTGGCGCCCGGCGGCCAGCGGCGGGCGCGGGCCCAGGCCTCGGCCGCCTCACCGCCCGGGGCCGCGGGGCGCTGGCGCGGACCGGGCCCATCCGGTCGAGGGCCTGGAACGCCGGGTGCGCGGCCTCGTAGCGGACCGGGATCGCGCCGGGGCCCGGCAGCAGCAGCGCCAGCCCGGACGGGGCGATCGTCGAGCGGACGAGGCGGCGGCCGGGGCCCCGTTCGAGTACGTCGACCAGCGCGTGGTCCGCGAAGGCCGCGAGCGCGTAGTCCAGGCGGACGGCGGCCGCCTCGGCCGGGTCCTCGCAGTCGGCGGCGGCCCGGCCGGCGCGGTGGAGCTGGTTGGCGCGGAAGCGCAGCTGCCCGGTGCCCAGCTCGGCCTGCCGGGCCTCGGTGACGTCCTGGAACAGCCAGCCGACGCCGAGCGGCACCGGCTCCTCCGCGAGCGGGGAGGCCAGCCGCAGGAACCCCGACCGCCAGCAGCGCCGCCGGACCCCCTCCGGGGTGCGCACCGACACCCACAGCTCCAGCGGCCCCGGCGGCGCGCCCTCGGCGAGCACGTGTTGCAGGGCGCCCTCCAGTTCCTCGACGCCCTGCTCCAGCAGGTCCCCGAGGGGCCTGCCGAGCAGGGCGGCGCGGCCGGCTCCGAAGGCGCGGGCGGCGTGGATGTTGACGACGGCCGGGCGCAGGTCGACGTCGACGAGGACGACGCCCCAGGAGGCGTCGTCCATCAGCGCCTCGCTGAGCGCGATGGAACGTTCGAGGTCGATCTGCGCGTGGACCTCGCTGAACGCGCAGTACACGCCGGCCGGTTTCCCGTCCGCGCCCGGCACCCCGGCGGACTGGGTGCGTACGAGGACCCGGCCGCCGTCCTTGGTCAGCAGGGCGAACTCGTGGACCTGTCGGCCCGGGGCGTGCTGCGCGGACATCAGCCGCTCCTCGACGTCGTCGGCGTCGGCGGCGCGCACCGCCCAGCCGGCGAAGCCCCGCCGGCCGACGGCCTCGGCGGCGGTCCAGCCGAGTATCCGCTCGGCCTCGCGGTTCCAGTGGGTGATCACCCCGTCGGCATCGAACGCGCACAGGGCGGCGTCCATCCCGTCCAGCAGCGCTGCGAGCAGATCGTCGGTGGTCTCACCACGTCCGGAAGCACTCACCTGGCACCCCCTGCAGGTGTTCGCGTGTGCGGCACGTCAGATCATTGAACTCGAACGTGACGCAGGCCACACCCGCTTTCCTCGGATTGGGCACCCGAAATCCGGTCGGCCGCCGAAATAAAACAGTTGTGGCCACCGGGGGGCGTGCCTAGGCTCTGCCGTACACGAGAAGGGAGGTGGTTCCCGAAATGTACGGAAACCGGACGCGTGAGGTGGCTGCGGGCTAAGGGCCCGTCGTCAGCAACGCACCCAGTGCGGTGCCAGGGCGGAATCGCCCGGCGCCAATCCCAAGCAGTCACCCGACCCGCGGGCTCGCCGGCACGTCCGGCCGGCTCCTCTCACTGCAGGAGAGGAACCCGAGCCCGCGGGTCGTCTGCGTTCGGGCTCCGCCCCGCCACAACGCGGCGAGGCGCGGCACCGGGCGTCGGAAGCCCGGCATGATCCACAAGACACGGCCTAGGGGCACAGGCGCTCCACGCGCCACTTCTCCCCGTCCTGGACGTAGCGCAGCCGGTCGTGCAGGCGGTTCTCGTGACCCTGCCAGAACTCCACCGCGTCGGGCACCACCCGCACCCCGCCCCACTCCGGCGGCGCCGGCACCTGCTCGCCCTCCGGGTAGCGGGCCGCGAGCTCGGCGTAGCGGCGGTCGAGCTCGTCGCGCGAGCCGATCACCGTGGACTGCTCGCTGGCCCACGCGCCCAGCTGCGAGCCGTGCGGTCGGGAGCGGAAGTAGGCGACGGTCTCGTCGCGGCCGATCCGGGCGGCGGTGCCCGTGACGACGACCTGGCGGGCGATGGGGTGCCAGGGGAACAGCAGCGAGACGTACGGGTTCTCGTCGATCTCCCGGACCTTGCGGGAGCCGTAGTTCGTGTAGAAGACGAAGCCCCGGTCGTCGAACTGCTTCAGCAGCACCGTGCGCGAGCTGGGGCGGCCGGAGGCGTCGGCGGTCGAGACGATCATCGCGTTGGCTTCGAAGACGTGCGCGGCGGCGGCCTGCTGGAACCAGCGGGCGAACTGCGTCATCGGGTCGTCGGCGAGGCTCTCCTCACGGACGATCTCGGAGCGGTACTGCCTGCGCATGACGGCGGGGTCAAGGTCCTGATGGGTCACGTCGCCATCCTGCCCCAGGACGCCGACCGCGGGTGTGCCGTATGTCACGCTTCCGAAGCTCGGGCGGAACGGACAAAATCTGGGGGCCGGTCCGAGGGGCCCTGCGGGGGTGACCATCGGCCGTGCCGGGCATCAACGGGGATGACCGCGCCGGACCGCGAATCACGCCGGGAGCCGCGCGTGTTCGCACTATCTGAGGAGCCGCCTGATGTCCGATTTCGTACCCGGGCTCGAAGGGGTCGTCGCGTTCGAGACGGAGATCGCCGAGCCCGACAAGGAAGGCGGATCGCTCCGCTATCGGGGGGTGGACATCGAAGACCTGGTCGGCCACGTCTCCTTCGGGAACGTGTGGGGCCTGCTGGTCGACGGTGCGTTCAACCCCGGCCTGCCGGCCGCCGAACCCTTCCCGATCCCGGTGCACTCCGGGGACATCCGCGTCGACGTGCAGTCCGCGCTCGCCATGCTCGCCCCCGTCTGGGGCCTGAAACCGCTCCTCGACATCGACGAGGCCACCGCCCGCGACAACCTCGCGCGGGCCGCCGTCATGGCCCTGTCCTACGTCGCCCAGTCCGCCCGCGGCCAGGGCCTGCCGATGGTGCCGCAGCGCGAGATCGACAAGGCCGAGTCCGTGGTCGAGCGGTTCATGATCCGCTGGCGGGGCGAGCCGGACCCCCGGCACGTCAAGGCCGTCGACGCCTACTGGACCTCCGCCGCCGAGCACGGCATGAACGCCTCCACCTTCACCGCCCGCGTCATCGCCTCCACCGGCGCCGACGTGGCCGCCGCCCTGTCGGGCGCGGTGGGCGCCATGTCCGGCCCGCTGCACGGCGGCGCCCCCTCGCGCGTCCTCGGCATGATCGAGGAGATCGAGCGGACCGGCGACGCCGTCGCGTACGTGAAGAAGGCCCTGGACCAGGGCGAGCGGCTCATGGGCTTCGGCCACCGCGTCTACCGGGCCGAGGACCCGCGCGCCCGCGTCCTGCGCCGCACCGCCAAGGAGCTCGACGCCCCGCGCTACGAGGTGGCCGCCGCTCTGGAGAAGGCCGCGCTGGAGGAGCTGCACGCCCGGCGCCCCGACCGGGTGCTCGCCACGAACGTGGAGTTCTGGGCCGCGATCATGCTGGATTTCGCGGAGGTCCCGGCGCACATGTTCACCTCCATGTTCAGCTGCGCCCGCACCGCCGGTTGGTCCGCGCACATCCTGGAGCAGAAGCGCACCGGCCGCCTGGTGCGCCCGTCGGCGCGCTACGTCGGCCCCGGCCGGCGTGACCCGCGCGACATCGAGGGTTACGCGGACCTGGCCGAGACGGCCTGACGTCCCCCGCCGCACCCCGCCCGCGCCGGGGACGGGGTGCGGGCGACGGGGTGCGGGGGGATCGCGATCAGCCGAGGGTGGCTTCGATGATCCGGGACCACTGGGCGACGACCCTCTCCCGGCGGGCCGTGTCGTCGGTGAGGACGTTGGCCAGGCCGAGGCCCCGGGCCATGTCGAGGAGGCCCTGCACGGTCTCCCGTACGCCGGGCACGGACTCGTCGGCGCCCAGCAGTTCGACGGCGATGCGGTGGGTCTCGCGACCGACCCGCGCCTCCAGTTCGGTGACCTGCGGGCGCAGCTGCTCCTCGTTGGAGGCGGCGACCCACAGGTGCAGCGCGGCCCGGAAGAGGGCGCCCGTGTACAGGTCGACGAGGGCCTCCACGACGGCCGGGCGGGGCGCGGGGGCGGCGTGGAAGAGCTCGCGCAGGGCGGTGGAGCGTTCCTCGGCGACGTACTCGACGGCGGCGGTGAACAGGGCCTCGCGGGTGGGGAAGTGGTGTTGCGCGGCGCCGCGCGAGACGCCGGCGCGTTCGGCGACGGCGCCGACGGTGGAGCCGGCCCAGCCGTGTTCGGCGAGGCAGGAGACGGCCGCCTCCAGGAGGTGGCGGCGGGTGACCCGGCTGCGGGCCTGCTTGGGGCCGGTCACCGTACCCATGCGGCGTCCCGGCGCTCGAAGCGGGCGGTGATGCCCTCGCGGGCCTCGTCGGAGGCGAAGAGGCGGGCGGACAGCCCCGTCAGGCGCTCGCCGTCCCGCGCCAGGGCCTCCCGTACCGGGGCCGCGACCAGGGCCTTCGTCTCGGCGAGGGCCTGCGGCGAGGCCTTGCGCAGGCCCGCGAGGACGGGCGCGAGGGCGGTGTCGACGTCGGCGTCCGCGTGCAGGGTGAGGAGGCCGATGCGGGCGGCTTCGGCGGCGTCGAAGGCCTCGGCGGTCAGGAAGTAGCGGGAGGCGGCGCGCGGGTCGAGGCGGGGCAGCAGCGGCATCGAGATCACGGCCGGGGCGAGGCCGAGGTGGGTCTCGGTGAAGGCGTACGTGGAACCCGGCCCGGCGGCGGCGATGTCGCAGACGCCGAGCAGCCCGAGGCCTCCGGCCCGTACGTGGCCGGTGACGCGGGCGACGACCGGCTTGGGCAGGGCGGCGATCTCGCGCAGCAGGGCGAGGAAGTCGGCGGGGTCGAAGGGGGACTTGAGGTCGGCGCCCGCGCAGAAGGTGCCGCCCGTGTGCGTGAGGACGACGGCCCGGACCTCGGGGTCCGTGCCGGCGCCGGCGAGGGCGGCGCGCAGCTCGGCGACGAGGCGCTCGGAGAGGGCGTTGCGGTTGGCGGGGGAGTCGAGGGTGAGCGTGGCGATGCCGTGCGCCTGGCCGGCGTGTACGAGTGGGGGCATGTCTCCTCCGGAGGGGGCGGCGGCGGGCGGCGGTTGTGGGGCGGGGTCGGGGGGCCGGGGGCGGGGGCAGGATGAGGTGCCGTCCGGGATGGGCATGATTTATGGCGCCCTCTCCGGATCAGAGTGTGCAAGCGGCGCCGCGCGCCAACAAATCACGTTCTACATCCCGGCCGGCACCCCACCCCGTCCCCGTCCCCGTCCCCGTCCCCGGCCTGGGGCCCTAGTAGGACTTGGGCAGGCCGAGGGTTTGGTGGGAGATGAAGTTGAGGATCATCTCGCGGCTGACCGGGGCGATGCGGGCGACGCGGGCGGCGGTGATCAGGGATGCGAGGCCGTATTCGCGGGTCAGGCCGTTGCCGCCCAGGGTGTGGACGGCTTGGTCGACCGCACGGACGCAGGCTTCGCCGGCCGCGTATTTGGCCATGTTCGCCGCCTCACCGGCAGCCATGTCGTCTCCCGCGTCGTAGAGGCGGGCGGCCTTCTGCATCATCAGGCGGGCGAGTTCCAGTTCGATGTGGGCTTGGGCCAAGGGGTGGGCGATGGCCTGGTGGGCGCCGATGGGCTCGCGCCAGACCTGGCGGGTCTTCGCGTACTCGACGGCCTTGGCCAGGGCGTAGCGGCCCATGCCGATGGCGAACGCGGCGGTCATGATGCGTTCGGGGTTGAGGCCCGCGAAGAGTTGGAGGAGGCCCGCGTCCTCATCGCCCACCAGGGAGGAGGGAGGGAGGCGTACGTCGTCGAGGGTCAGCTCGAACTGCTTCTCCGCCGCCTGGAGTTCCATGTCGATGACGGAGCGGCCGAAGCCGGGGGCGTCACGCGGGACGATGAACAGGCAGGGCTTCAGGCGTCCGGTACGGGCGTCTTCGGTGCGGCCGACGATGAGGGTGGCGTCGGCGATGTCCACGCCGGAGATGAACACCTTGCGGCCGGTCAGGATCCAGTCGTCCCCGTCCCGGCGGGCGGTGGTGGTGATGCGGTGGGAGTTGGAGCCGGCGTCGGGTTCGGTGATGCCGAAGGCCATGGTGCGGCTGCCGTCGGCGAGGCCGGGCAGCCAGGCCCGCTTCTGGGCCTCGGTGCCGAAGCGGGCGATGACCGTGCCGCAGATGGCCGGCGACACCACCATCATCAGCAGCGGGCAGCCGGCCGCGCCCAGCTCCTCCAGCACGATGGACAGTTCGGCGATGCCGCCGCCCCCGCCGCCGTACTCCTCGGGCAGGTTGACCCCGAGGTAGCCGAGCTTGGCGGCGTCCGCCCACAGCTCGTCGGGGTGGCGGCCCTCGCGGGCGGTGCGGGCGAGGTACTCGCGACCGTAGCGCTGCCCGAGGGCGGCGACGGCGGCGCGCAGGGCCCGGTGTTCCTCGGTTTCCACGACGGTTTCCACGGCGGGGCTCATGACGGCGTTTCCTCCTGGACTACGGCGAGCAGGGCGCCGAACTCGACCTGTCGGCCGGTGACGGCGTGGAGCGCGGTGAGCGTGCCGGAGGCGGGAGCGAGGATGCGGTGCTCCATCTTCATGGCCTCCAGCCAGAGCAGGGGCTGCCCGGCGGTGACGGCGACGCCGGGGGCGAGGCCCTCGGCGAGGCGGACGACGGTGCCGGGCATGGGGGCGAGCAGGGAGCCCGGTTCGGTGCGGTCCTGGGGATCGGGGAACCGGGGGACGGGCACGAGGGTGTGGGATCCGAGCACGGAGTCCACGTGGATCTCGACGCGTCCGCCCGGCGTGTTCGAATTGTGTTTCACGTGGAACAACCGCCGGACGCCGTCGACTTCGAGCGTGACGAGGTCCGGTCGAGCGGCCAGGACGCGCACGCCCGGGTGCTCGATCGGGTCGTAGCGGGCCTCGAACTCGGCGCCGTCCACCGTGTAGCGGCGGCTCTGCGGCTGGGAGCGGAGGTTGCGCCAGCCGCCGAGGCGGGCGGCGAGGCAGGCCCCGGACGGCGCCGGCGCGGCTTCGGCGAGGGCGGCGGCGAGCACCGCCAGGGCGGGGTCGGGGTCGTCGCCGGTGAGAGCCGGCAGGTGGCGCTCGTAAAAGCCGGTGTCGAGCCGGGCGGCGGCGAAGTCGGGGTGGCGCAGGGAGCGTACGAGGAGGTCGCGGTTGGTGGTCAGGCCGTGGATCCGGGCCCGGGACAGGGCGTGGGCGAGGATCCGTACGGCCTCGGCGCGGGTCGGGGCGTGGGCGATGACCTTGGCGAGCATCGGGTCGTAGTGGACGCCGACGGTGTCCCCGGCGGTGAAGCCGGTGTCGACGCGGACGGCCCCCGGGATGTCGAGGGTGTGCAGCGTCCCTGTCTGGGGACGCCAGTCCCGGCCCGGGTCCTCGGCGTAGAGGCGGGCCTCGACGGCGTGTCCGGCGGCCCTCGGCGGTTCCGGCGGGAGGTCGGCGCCCTCGGCGATGCGCAGTTGGAGGGCGACGAGGTCGAGGTCGAAGACGGCTTCGGTGACGGGGTGTTCCACCTGGAGGCGGGTGTTCATCTCCAGGAAGTACGGGCGACCGTCCGCGCCGACGAGGAACTCGACGGTGCCCGCGCCCCGGTACGCGACGGCCCGCGCGGCGGCCACGGCGGCGGCGTGGAGCCGTTCGCGCAGCTCGTCGGGCAGGCCGGGGGCGGGGGCCTCCTCGATGACCTTCTGGTGGCGGCGCTGGAGGGAGCATTCGCGGGTGCCGAGCGCCCAGACGGTGCCGTGGGCGTCGGCGAGGACCTGCACCTCGACGTGCCGGCCGCGCTCGACGTACGGCTCGGCGAAGACCTCGCCGTCCCCGAAGGCGGAGGCCGCTTCGGCGGCGGCGGCGTCGAGGGACTCCTTGAGGGAGTCCAGGTCGCGCACGATCCGCATGCCGCGCCCGCCGCCGCCCGCGGCGGCCTTGAGCAGCAGGGGCAGGTCGGCGGCGGTGGCGGCGGCCGGGTCGACGGGCTCCAGCAGGGGCACGCCGGCGGCCCGTACGAGGTCCTTGGCCCGGGTTTTGGAGGCCATGGCCTCGATCGCCTCGGGCGGCGGGCCGATCCAGGTCAGGCCCGCGTCCCGGACCCGGCGGGCGAAGTCGGCGTTCTCGGACAGGAAGCCGTACCCGGGGTGGACGGCGTCCGCGCCGGCCGCGCGGGCCGCCTCGATCAGCAGGTCGGCGCGCAGGTAGGTGTCGGCGGGGGCGGCCCCGGGCAGCCGGACGGCCGCGTCGGCCTCCCGGACGTGCAGGGCGTCGGCGTCGGGGTCGGAGTGGACGGCGACGGTGGCCAGGCCGAGGGCGCGGGCCGTGCGGAAGATCCGGACGGCGATCTCGCCCCGGTTGGCGACGAGGAGGGAGGTGATCGACTGGGTCATGGGCGGGCTCACATCCGGAAGACGCCGAAGCCGCCGCGGGCGCCCTCGACGGGGGCGTTGTGGACGGCCGACAGGCACAGGCCGAGGACGGTACGGGTGTCGCGCGGGTCGATGACCCCGTCGTCGTACAGCCGCCCGGACAGGAACATCGGCAGGGACTCGGACTCGATCTGCGCCTCGACGAAGGCGCGCATCCCGGCGTCCTGTTCCTCGTCGTACGGGAGTCCCTTGGCGGCGGCCGACTGGCGGGAGACGATCGACAGGACGCCGGCGAGCTGCTGGGGGCCCATGACGGCGGACTTGGCGCTGGGCCAGGCGAAGAGGAAGCGGGGCTCGTAGGCCCGTCCGCACATGCCGTAGTGGCCGGCGCCGTAGGAGGCCCCGATGAGCACGGACAGGTGCGGGACGCGGGAGTTGGAGACGGCGTTGATCATCATCGAGCCGTGTTTGACGATGCCGCCGGCCTCGTACTCCTTGCCGACCATGTAGCCGGTGGTGTTGTGGAGGAAGAGGAGCGGGATGTCGCGCTGGTTGGCGAGCTGGATGAACTGGGCGGCCTTCTGCGATTCGGCGCTGAAGAGGACGCCTTGGGCGTTGGCGAGGATGCCGACGGGATAGCCGTGGAGGGTGGCCCAGCCGGTGACGAGGCTGGTGCCGTACAGCGGCTTGAACTCGTCGAAGTCGGAGGCGTCGACGAGGCGGGCGATGACCTCGCGCGGGTCGAAGGGGGTCTTCAGGTCGGGCGGGACGATCCCGAGCAGCTCCTCCGGGTCGTACAGCGGCTCGACGGCGGCCGGCGGATCGGGGTGGGCCTTGCGGTGGTTGAGGCGGGCGACGATGCGGCGGGCCTGGCGGATCGCGTCGTACTCGTCGAGGGCGTAGTGGTCGGCGAGGCCGGAGGTGCGGGCGTGCAGGTCGGCTCCGCCGAGGGATTCGTCGTCGCTCTCCTCGCCGGTGGCCATCTTGACCAGGGGCGGGCCACCGAGGAACACCTTGGAGCGGTCCTTGATCATGACGGTGTGGTCGGACATCCCGGGGATGTACGCGCCGCCGGCGGTGGAGTTGCCGAAGACGACGGCGATGGTGGGGATGCCGTCGGCGGAGAGCCGGGTGAGGTCGCGGAAGATGGCGCCGCCCGGGATGAAGATCTCCTTCTGGGAGGGGAGGTCGGCGCCGCCGGACTCGACGAGGCTGATGCAGGGCAGTCGGTTCTGGCGGGCGATCTCGTTGGCCCGCAGGGCCTTCTTCAGGGTCCAGGGGTTGGACGCGCCGCCGCGGACGGTGGGGTCGTTGGCGGTGATCAGGCACTCGACGCCCTCGACGGTGCCGATGCCGGTGACCATCGAGGCGCCGACGGGGTAGTCGCTGCCCCAGGCGGCGAGCGGCGACAGCTCCAGGAACGGGGTGTCGGGGTCGAGCAGGAGCTCGACGCGCTCCCGGGCGAGGAGCTTGCCGCGCCGCTTGTGCCGGGCCGTGTACTTCTCGCCGCCGCCGGCGAGGGCCTTGGCGTGTTCGGCGTTCAGGGCGTCGAGCCGTTCGAGGGCGGCCGTACGGGCGGCGGTGTACGCGGGGTCGACGGGGTCGACGGCGGTACCGAGTCGGGTCATGTCCCCTCCGGGGCGGGTGGCGGCGGCAGGAGGTGGGTGGGGATGTCGAGGTGGCGGGCGCGGAGCCATTCGCCGAGGGCTTTGGCCTGGGGGTCGAAGCGGTGGCCGGAGGCGACGCCGTCGCCGAGGATGCCGGTGATGGTGAAGTTCAGGGCCAGGAGGTTCGGGAGCTCGTGGCGGCGTACGGGGAGACCGTTGGTCTCGGGGAGCAGCCGTTGGAGGGCTTCGACGGTGAGGGTGTCGCGCAGCCAGGCC
Organism: Streptomyces sp. RerS4; assembly: GCF_023515955.1. GTDB lineage: Bacteria > Actinomycetota > Actinomycetes > Streptomycetales > Streptomycetaceae > Streptomyces. The sequence goes on along the minus strand of NZ_CP097322.1, from coordinate 4,066,730 downwards.
CAGGCGGGGGCCGTCTCGACCCACACGCCGATGTTGGCGTCGCCGCCCTTGTCGCCGCTGCGGGCCCCGGCGACAAGTCCCAGCGGGACGCGGGCGGTCGCGGCCGGGGGCTCCGCCGACCCGGGACGCGGGCTCGGCCCCGCCGGCTCCTGTGGCCCGGGACGCGGGCTCGGCCCCGCCGGCTCCTGTGGCCCGGGCGCGGGCTCGGCCCCGCCGGCTCCTGTGGCCCGGGACGCGGGCTCGGCCCCGCCGGCTCCTGTGGCCCGGGACGCGGGCTCGGCCCCGCCGGCTCCTGTGGCCCGGGCGCGGGCTCGGCCCCGCGGGCTCCGGTGACGCCGGGCGGCGGCTCGGCCCTGCGGGGCTCTCCCCCGCCCCGCCCCTTCCCGAAGCCGGGGATTGCGGCCCCGGGCCCCGCTCCGGGGGCTCCGCCCCGAACCCCCTGGCGCCGTCCCGGCGCCCCCGCCCCCCAACCCCGCGCCTCAAACGCCGGCGAGGCTGAAGGAACCCCGGGTTCCGGCGGGGCGGGCGCGTCCGGCGTCGCCGAAACCCCCAGCCCCGCCGGGGCCGAGCCCCGGGGAAAGGGCGCGGGGATCCGGAGGCGGGTGCCGTCGGGGAGGGCGGCGGTGTGGGGGACGGTCGTCGCCGGGGTCGTGGTGGAGGTGAAGACGCCGTACGGGGACGCGGGGCCCGGCGGGGTCGTCACGTGGAAGCCCGGGTAGCTGGCCAGGGCCAACTCCACCGCCGCCGACGTCAGGGGGCGACCCACCCGGTCCGGGGACGGGTCGCGGGCCACCAGCCGCAGCAGCGCGGCGGCCTCCTCCTCCGTGTCGGCGTCGGCGTGGTCCGTCCGGGCCAGCGTCCAGGCGTGGGAGGCGACCCCCTCCAGCGGCGCGGCCATCTGCTCCCGCACCAGCGCGGCTTTCGCCTCGATGTCCAGCCCCGTCAGGACGAAGACGACCTCGTTGCGCCAGCCCCCGATCCGGGTGACACCCACCTTGAGGGTGTCCGGCGGCGCCTCCCCCCGCACCCCGCTGATCCGGACCCGGTCCGCCCCCTCGGCGGCCAGCCGCACCGTGTCGAGACGGGCCGTCACGTCGGGGCCGAGGTAGCGCACGCCCTGCGTCTCGTACAGCAGTTGGGCGGTGACGGTGCCCGGGGTGACGACGCCGCCCGTTCCCGGATGCTTCGTGATGACCGCCGAGCCGTCCTCGTGGATCTCCGCGAGCGGAAAGCCGGGCCGCCGGACGTCGTGGGCGGTGAAGAACGCGTAGTTGCCGCCGGTGGCCTGCGTCCCGCACTCCAGCACGTGCCCGGCGACCACCGCCCCCGCCAGCCGGTCGTACTCCTCGGGCCCCCAGTCGAACCACCACGCGGCCGGCCCGCTCACCAGCGCCGCGTCCGTGACCCGGCCGGTGACGACCACGTCCGCGCCCGCCCGCAGGCAGGCCGTGATCCCGGCGCCGCCCAGGTACGCGTTGGCGGTCAGCGCCCCCTCCGCCCACGGCATGAGGTCGTCGCCCTCCACGTGGGCCACCGCCACCGCGATGCCCGCCTTCGCGGCGAGTTCCCGTACGGCGGTGGCGAGTCCCGCCGGATTGAGCCCGCCCGCGTTCGTGACGATCCGTACGCCCCGCTCGTGCGCGAGCCCCAGCGCCTCCTCCAACTGCCGCAGGAACGTCTTCGCGTAGCCGAGTTCCGGATTCCTCAGCCGGTCGCGGCCGAGGATGAGCAGGGTGAGTTCGGCGAGGTAGTCGCCGGTCAGCACGTCCAGCGGCCCGTCGGTCAGCATCTCGCGCAGCGCCCCGAACCGGTCCCCGTAGAAGCCGGACGCGTTGCCCACGCGCAGCGGCCGGCGGCTCACCGCGCACCGCCCGCCGGGGCGCGCCCCGGCCCGGCGGGCCCCGCGAAGGCCTGCGCGATGTCCAGCCAACGGTTGGCGTCGGGGCCGGTCGCGGTCAGCGCGAGGTCGGCCCGGTGGGCCCTACGGGTGACCAGCAGGCAGAAATCGAGGGCGGGCCCGGCCACGCGCTGGTCGGCGTCCGGGGGCCCGTACGCCCACAGCCCGGAGCCGTCGGGCGCGTCGAGCTCCACGCGGAACTCCCCTGCGGGCGGCGTCAGTCCGCGCATGGCGTACGCGTAGTCGCGGGTCCGCGCCCCGATCCGCGCGACGTGCCGCAGCCGGGCGGTGGGGGCGCGGCGCACGCCGAGGGCGTCGGCGACGTCCTGGCCGTGTGCCCAGGTCTCCATGAGGCGGGCGCTCGCCATCGAGGCGGCCTTCATCGGGGGCCCGTACCAGGGGAAGCGGACGTCGGGCGGGGCCGCGGCGAGCGCCGCGTCGAGCGCGGCCCGGCCGGCCCGCCACCGCGCCAGCAGCTCGGGCGGGGCGAGGCGCGCGCCTTCCTCGGCGCCCTCGTCGACGAAGCTGTCGGGCGCCTTCAGGGCCACCGCGACCATCTCGGCGAAGCCCTCGGCGTCGGTGAGGGAGAGCAGCGCGGCCCGGTCGGTCCAGTGCAGGTGGGCGATCTGGTGGGCGATGCTCCACCCGCTCGCGGGGGTGGGAAGGGCCCAGTCGGGGCCGGCCAACGGCCCGACCAGGAGGTCGAGGTCGAGGCTCTCGTCCCGGAGGTCGGCGAAGACGGCGACGGCTGACGGATCGGGCACGGCGGTGCTCCCCTCTCGGCGTGAGGGGAAGCGTGGCAGGGGTCCTGGAAACAATCAAGCACGCTTGCATGATTTTTCGCCGCTTCGCGCCAGTCCGGGCGGACGCGCCCTCGGGCCGCATGCGCGGGGCGGCGCCCCGTCCCCCCAGCGAGGCGACGGCGCACGACCGGCGGAGTGGACGGAGGGGACGGGGCGGATCCGGCCGTCCGCGCCGAAGCCGCCGGAAGCCGCCGCCGGCCGCGCCGATACTGGCCCCGCGCGCAGCCCGAGCCCGAGCCCGAGCCCGCGCCCCATCCGCACCCGCATCGCCATCAGCACCCGCACCCGCACCCGCACCGCCATCCGAACACGTCCGTGCCGACCGACGACGAGGATGACCAGTGAGCCACTCCAACTCCACGCACCCGACCGAGCCGCCCCCCGGCGGCCCCGCCCTCCCGCTCCTCCCCGCCGGCCCCCTCACCGCGTTCGCCGACGCCCTGGAGCGCGGCGGCGACCTCGCCGGGCTGCCGGGCGACCTCGCCGCCGTGGCCGAGGCGGCGCGGGAGGTGGCCGTCTTCAGCCGCGAGCACGTCACGGGCGCCGGCGGCGACCGCCTCGACGCCGCGCTGTGGCGGCACACCGACTCCCGGCCGCGCCCGGTGGTGGTGCTGCCCGCGCCGTGGACCGACCTCGGCCGGCTCGCGTACGCCGTCCAGGGCGCGCTGCTCGCGGCGCGCGGCTACGACGTGCTGGCCTACAGCCCGCGCGGTTTCGGGGCCTCCGAGGGCCTGGCCGACTTCGCGGGGCCGCTCGACGTGACCGACGCCCGGCAGGCCCTGGACCACCTGACCGGGCGGGCGGCGGGACCCGTCACCGGCGCGGGGTTCCTCGGGTTCTCGTACGGCGCCGGCATCGCGCAGCTCGCCGCCGCGCACGACGCCCGGGTGGGCGCGGTGGCCGCCCTCGCCGGCTGGAGCGACCTGGACGCGGTGTTCTACGAGAACCGCACGCGCCGCACCGCCGCCGCGCGGACCTTCCTCACCGGCGCGGTGCGGGCCCGCCTGTCGGCCCGGACCGAACGCGCCCTGGAGAACGTCCTGACCGGCCGGGATCCGGCGGCCACCCGGCGCTGGGCGGAGCGGCGTTCGGCCCTCACCCACCTCAAGGAGTTCGACCGGCACCGGGTGGCGGTGTTCCTCGCGCAGTCCTGGCGGGACCCGCTCTTCCCCGTCAATCAGACCCTGCGGTTCTTCGAGGAGCTGACGGGCCCCAAGCGGCTCGACCTCACGGCCGACCGGCCCCCGCTCGACGGAACGCCGGGGCTGCTGGGGCGGCCCGAGCGGCCCTGGACGGACGCGCACCGCTGGTTCGACCACCACCTGCGCGGCGTCGACAACGGCATCGACGCCGAGGGCGGGGTGGTCGGCGAGGTGAGCGGCACCGGACGCCTGGAACACCGCCCCGGGTGGCCCACGTTCACCGGCCCGCTCCACCGCCTGTACCTGACGGGCTCCGGGGAACTGGCCGCCGGACCCGACCCGGGCTGGTCGGCGCCCGTCCTGTGCGGGGTCGACGCCCCGCACCCGGCGACCGCCGACCTGGCGACACCCCCCGCCCACCGCCGCCGGCCCGACCCGCGCCCCGGAACCGGACCGGCGGGGGCCACCTGGGTCTCCGCACCGCTGACGCGGACCGCCCGACTGCGCGGCGCCCCGCGCCTGCGCGTCACCTACCGGGCCGCGAACCCCGGCTCCAGCTTCGTCGCCCGTCTGCTGGACCTGGCCCCGGACGGCTCGACGCGACCGCTCACGCAGGCCCCGTACAGCGACCTCGACTCGCCGCCGGACAGTCTCGTCGTCGCGGACCTCACCCTCCAGGCCGTCGCCCACGACATCCCGCGCGGGCACCGCCTGCTGCTGGTGCTGGCCACCCGCGACCCCTTCCACGCCGACGCGAACCTGCCCCGCGCCACGCTGGCCTTCACCTCCCCCGAGCCGACCCCGTCCTGCCTGGACCTGCCGGTCGACCCGTGGAGCACCGACTAGGGGGTGTCTTTCGGATCAGGCCGGCTTGCCGGTCTGGGAGCGGACCGCGCCCATGCTGGCCGCGATGACCAGGGCGATGGCGAGCGCGTCGAGCGCCGTCATCGCCTGGTTCAGGATCAGGAAGCCGGCGGTCGCCGCGATGGCCGGTTCCAGGCTCATCAGGATCGCGAAGGTCGGCGCCGGCATCCGGCGCAGGGCGAGCAGCTCCAACGTGTACGGCAGTACGGACGACAGCAGCGCCACCCCGAGGCCGAGCGCCAGCGTGCTCGGCACCACCAGGGCGGAGCCCGCCTCGGCCAGGCCCAGCGGCAGGGAGATCACGGCCGCGACGGCCATCGCCAGCGCGAGGCCGTCCGCCTGCGGGAAGCGGCGGCCCGTACGGGCGCTGAAGACGATGTACGCCGCCCACATGGCGCCCGCGCCGACGGCGTACGCCGCTCCCACCGGGTCGAGGCCGCCGAAGCCCGCCCCGCCACCGTGGCCGGCGAGCAGCGCCACGCCGCCGAGGGCCAGGCCGGCCCACAGCAGGTTCACCAGGCGCCGCGAGACGACCACGGACAGGACCAGCGGGCCGAGGACCTCCAGGGTCACGGCGGGGCCGAGCGGGATGCGGTCGATGGCCTGGTAGAAGAGGCCGTTCATGCCCGCCATGGCCACGCCGAACGCGATCACCGTGCCCCAGTCCGCACGGGTGTGGCCGCGCAGCCGGGGTCGGCACAGGAGCAGCAGCACCAGCGCGGCGGCCGCGAGGCGCAGGCCGACCACGCCCGCCGCCCCCACCCGGGGCATGACCATGACCGCGAGGGCGGAGCCGAACTGCACCGAGACGCCGGCGGAGACCACGAGCGCGACCGGTCCGAACCGCGTCCGGGCCGAAACGGCCGGGGCGGCTGAGACAGCAGAGGCAGCAGAGGCGGCAGAGGCGTCCGTGGACGGGGGCGCGGGGGAGGTCGTCGGGGACGCGGAGGGGACGGGCATGAATCCAGCCTAAGGGGCATGTAAGGGCCATGCCGCCGTGTTTTGCCTTACATCGACCCAGGCTTCATCGAACCGACACGCCCCGCACCCCGAGCCGCGCCATCCGTCCGTCCCCCATCCGTCTCATCCGCTGGACGCCCGTGAGAAGCCCGCCGCGCGACCCGATACGCTCCGCTCGTGGCCGAGATCCAGATTCCCGCTGACATCAAGCCCGCCGACGGACGCTTCGGCGCGGGCCCCTCCAAGGTGCGGACCGAGGCGCTGGACGCCCTCGCCGCCACCGGTACCTCCCTGCTCGGAACCTCCCACCGCCAGGCCCCGGTCAAGAACCTGGTCGGCTCGGTGCGCCAGGGGCTCCGGGACCTCTTCTCCCTCCCCGAGGGCTACGAGGTGATCCTGGGCAACGGCGGCTCCACCGCCTTCTGGGACATCGCGACCGCCGGCCTCATCGAGCGGAAGTCGCAGCACCTCACCTTCGGCGAGTTCTCCTCCAAGTTCGCCAAGGCCGCGAAGCTCGCGCCGTGGCTGGACGAGCCCTCGGTGATCTCCTCCGAGCCGGGCACGCACCCCGAGCCGGTGGCCGAGGCGGGCGTGGACGTGTACGCGTACACGCACAACGAGACCTCGACGGGCGTCGCGGCGCCGATCAAGCGCGTCGCGGGCGCGGACGCCGGGTCCCTCGTTCTGGTGGACGCGACCTCCGGCGCCGGCGGTCTGCCGGTGGACATCACGGAGACCGACGTCTACTACTTCGCCCCGCAGAAGTCCTTCGCCTCCGAGGGCGGCCTGTGGCTGGCGGCGTTCTCCCCGGCGGCCCTGGAGCGCGCGGCCCGCGTGCACGCGTCCGGCCGGCACATCCCGGAGTTCTTCTCGCTGCCGACGGCGATCGACAACTCGCTGAAGAACCAGACGTACAACACCCCGGCGCTCGCCACCCTCTTCCTGCTGAACCAGCAGCTGGAGTGGATGAACGGCCAGGGCGGCCTGGAGTTCACCACCGGCCGTACGGCGGCCAGCGCGCGCCACCTGTACGGCTGGGCCGAGGCCTCGAAGTACGCGAGCCCGTTCGTCCAGGACGCCGACAAGCGCTCGGCGGTCATCGGCACGATCGACTTCTCGGACGACATCGACGCCGCCGCCGTCGCCAAGGTGCTGCGCGCCAACGGCATCGTGGACACCGAGCCGTACCGCAAGCTCGGCCGCAACCAGCTGCGCGTCGCGATGTTCCCGGCGATCGACCCGGCGGACGTGCAGGCGCTGACCGCGTGCGTCGACTACGTGATCGAGCAGCTCTGACGGACACCGTCCCGACGGGCTGTCGCACCTGTACGGAGCCCCCGGCGCCATCCGGCCGCCGGGGGCTCCGGCGCGTCCGGGTGGGGCGTCGGGTCGGCGGTGATCGCGGCCCTGGCCGTCGTCGTGTCCACGCACGCGATACCTTCAAGGCGTTCGGGGCGCGCGCAGGAGGCCCCGAGCCCGGCACAACTTGGAGGCAGCGGCGTGAGCGTGCGAGTGACGGCGGCCCAGAGCGGCGTGGACCCCTTCGGCACGGCCCGGCTGCGGCGCGGGGTGCTCGACGCGTGGGGTTCGGGACCGGCCCGCTTCCGGGAGGACGCCAACGCCGAGGAGGATCTGGCGCTCGGCGGCTACCGCGACCGGCTGGTGGTCGAGTTGGCGCAGAACGCCGCCGACGCCGCCGCCCGCGCCGGCATGCCCGGCCGGCTGCGCCTGACGCTGCACGCCGCCGAGGGCGGCCACGCGGTGCTCGCCGCCGCCAACACCGGGGCCCCGCTCGACGCGACGGGCGTCGAGTCGCTGTCCACCCTGCGCGCCTCCGCGAAGCGGGAGAACGACCAGGGCGCCGTCGGCCGCTTCGGCGTCGGCTTCGCGGCCGTCCTGGCCGTCTCCGACGAGCCCGCCGTCCTCGGCCGGCACGGCGGCGTCCGTTGGTCCCTCGCCGAGGCCCGCGAGCTGGCCCGCGCCGCAGCCGTGGGCAGCCCCGGCCTCGGGGACGAGCTGCGCCGCCGCGACGGCCACGTCCCGCTGCTGCGACTGCCGTTGCCCGCCGAGGGCACCGCCCCCGAGGGCTACGACACCGTCGTGGTCCTCCCGCTGCGCGACGCCGCCGCCGAGGACCTGGCGGAACGGCTGCTGGACGGCGTGGACGACGCCCTGCTGCTGACGCTGCCCGGCCTGCGCGAGGTCGTCGTGGAGACCCCGGCGAGCGGCTCCCGGACCCTTTACCGGCGCACGGAGGGCCCGTACACCGTCATCGAGGACTCCGCCTCCGGCACCCACCGCTGGCGCACCGTCCGCCACACCGGGGCCATCGCCCCCGCGCTGCTCGCGGACCGGCCCGTCGAGGAACGCCTGCGTCCCACCTGGACCGTCACCTGGGCGGCGCCCGTGGACGTCGAGGGCGCCCCCGTATACCCGAGCACCGCGCCCGTCGTGCACGCGCCGACCCCCACCGACGAGCCCCTCGGCATCCCCGCCCTGCTCATCGCCTCGCTGCCGCTGGACACCTCGCGGCGCCACCCCGCGCCGGGGCCGCTGACCGACTTCCTGATCGAGCGCGCGGCCGACGCGTACGCCGAACTCCTCGGCGCCTGGGACCCGGTGACCACCGCCCTGATCGACCTGGTGCCCGGCCCGCTCGGCAAGGGCGAACTCGACGGGGCCCTGCGCGGCGCCGTGCTGCGCCGCCTGCCCCGCATCGGCTTCCTCGCGCCGGCCGCCCCGTCCGAGGAGCAGACGCGGCTGCGCCCCTTCGAGGCCGAGGTGGTGGAGGGCGCGGGCGCCGACACCGTACGGGTCCTCGCGGAGGTCCTGCCGACGCTGCTGCCCGCCGGGCTGGAGCGTCGCCCCGAGCTGCGCACCCTCGGCGTCGGCCGGCTGCCGCTGGGCGAGGCCATCGAGCGGATCGCGGGCATCGAGCGCACCCCCGAGTGGTGGCACCGGCTGTACGACACCCTCGCCGGGGTCGACCCCGACCGGCTGTCCGGGCTGCCGGTGCCGCTGGCCGACGGCCGCACCACCATCGGCCCCCGGCACGTCCTGCTGCCCTACGCCGACACCCCGGCGAGCCTGGCCCGGCTCGGCCTGAAGGTGGCCCATCCGGAGGCCGCGCACCCGCTGCTGGAGAAGCTCGGCGCGCTGCCCGCCACCGCGCGGGCCGTCCTGACGACCCCGCAGGTGCGGGCGGCCGTCGCCGGCTCCCTGGACGCGGGCGAGGTCTGGGACGAGGACGCGGACACCCTCGACGCCGACGAGCTGGCCGACGTCGTCCTGGGCCTGGTCCGCGACGCGAACCTGGCCCCCGGCGACGAACCGTGGCTGGGCGCGCTCGCCCTGCCCGACGAGGACGGCGAGCTGAGCCCGGCCGGTGAACTGCTGCTGGCCGGCAGTCCGTTGGCGTCCGTCCTGCGCGAGGACGAGATCCCGCACCTGGACGCCGAGCTGGCCGCCCGCTGGGACGCGGACACCCTCGCCGCCTGCGGGGTCCTCACCACCTTCCAGCTGGTCCGCGCCACCGACGTGGTCCTCGACCCGGACGAACTGGAGCCCCGCGACGGCGACTTCGCCGAGCCGGACGACGTGGGCCTGCTGGACGCGGTCGACGTCTGGTGCGAGGACCTCCTCGACCAGCTGCCCGACACCCCCCTGCCGCCGGTGGCGACCGAGGTGGTCGCCGTCCGCGACCTCGACCTCGTCGACGACGACCGCTGGCCGCAGGCCCTCGCGATGCTCGCGCAGCCCCCGCTGCGCGACGCCCTGACCCAGCCCGTGCGCGTCCTCCTCCCGGACGGCACCACGCAGTCGGTGCGCCCGTACACCGCCTGGTGGCTGCGCGACCACCCGGTGCTCGACGGCCGCCGCCCCGCCGGACTGCGGGCCGCCGGCGGGGATCCGCTGCTGGAGGGCCTCTACACCCCGGCGGACGCCACGGGCTTCGAGGACGCGCAGGTCCTGCACGCCCTGGGCGTACGCACCACCGTGGCCGCCCTCCTGGACGAGCCCGGCGGCGCGGCCGAGCTGCTGGGCCGACTCGCCGACCCGGACCGCGAGGTGACGGCCCGCCGCCTGCACGGCCTGTACGGGGCGCTGGCCGAGCTGGACCCCGAGCAGGTCACCCTCCCGGACGAGCTGCGGGCGGTGGTGGACGGCGAGGTGGTCGTGGTGGACGCGGCCGAGGCGGTGGTGGCCGACGCCCCGGACCTGCTGCCCCTCACCGCAGGCCTGCCGCTCCTGCCCGTGGCCCCGTCCCGCGCGGCGGACCTGGCCGACCTGCTCCAGGTCCGCCGCCTGTCGGACACCGTCCCGGCGGAGGTGACGACCCCGGGCGAGGAGCACGAGGTCCCGGAGTCCGTACGGATCCTGCTGGGCCCCTCGACGCCGCCGACGTACCTGGAGCACGAGGAACTGGTGGCCGGCGGCGTCGAACTGGACTGGCGCCTCACCCCGGACGGCACCCTCCACGCCGCCACCCTGGAAGGCGTTGCCGCCGGCCTCGCCTGGTCGACCGCCCAATGGCCCCGCCGCTTCGAGGTCGCCGCCCTCCTGGAAGACCCCTCCCGCACCGCCGAACTGGCCCGCGACCGCTGGTTCGATTAGAACCGCCTCGAATCAGATCGGGTCGACCCGGATGCGATGGCCGTCGAGGAGTTTGCGCAGGTCGTCGGTGTCGGAGGTGAGGACGGCGACGTCTGTCCGGGGCTGCGCGAAGCGGATCGCGACGGCCGCGAGGACCGCGTCGATCGCGTACTTGTGGCCGTGCAGGCCGGCGCGGGTCAGCAGCTCACGGGCCGCCGTGAGGATGCGGTCATCGGTGTGTACGACTTCGATGCGCGACAGGGTCCATTCCCAGGCCTTGCCCTGTCTGCCGTCGCGCGGGTCCCAGGCCTCCAGGACGGTGAGCGCCGAGGTGACGACGTGGATGCCGTGGTGGGCGGCGGCCTTCACGAACAGGGCCACGGTCTCGTCGCCGCGCGAGGCCTTGGACAGGGCCTCGCAGTCGAACACGAAGACGCGGCGGCGCGAGGGGAGCGTCCGCGGGGGTCGAGGAGTCATGCGGCACGCTCCTGCGGGAGTTCCGGCTCCGCCACGGCCTCCTCTCTGGCTTCGGTTCTGGTGGCGTACTCCCCGACGCGCATCGCGTCGTGCCACGCGTCCATCGCCGCGATGCGGTCGAGCACGGCGTCGTACGCCTCCTCGGAGTAGGGGCCGAACTCCTCCTCCAGCATTCCGGAGAGCTCCGCGAGCTTGTCCGCCGCGATCCGGTTCTCGACCGCCTCGGTCACGAAAGCGGAGACGCCGCGTGCGTCCACCCGCTCTTTGATGTACTCGATGACGTCTTCGGGCAAGGTGATCGTCACCTTCTTGGTTGCCATATATCGAGTATGACTACCTGGCGAGACCGCTGTCATCACCCACAAGGCTCAATCCGCGCCCCCACCCCCTACGCCGGGAAGCGCCGGTCCACCCAGCGGAAGGTGAGTTCGATCAGGGCCGCGGCGGTGGCCGCGAGAGCGACCGCGATCCACGGCATCGTGACGCCCTCCAGCTTGAGCTGGAAGAAGTCCTGGAGCCACGGGACGACGAGGACGATCAGGAACGCCGCGCCCATCGCGCCGACCAGCCCCACGCGCCACCACGTGTACGGGCGGGCGATGATCGCGAGGACCCACATCGAGGCGAGGAACAGGGTGAGCGTCGCCGCGCTGGTCTCGGACTTCAGGGCGTCCGGGCCGGCGTAGTGGGCGCGGGCGATCAGGTACGAGGCGAAGGTGGCGACGGCGGCGACGGCCCCGCCGGGGATGGCGTAGCGCATGACCCGTTTCACGAAGTGCGGCCGGGCCCGCTCCTTGTTCGGGGCGAGGGCGAGGAAGAAGGCCGGGACGCCGATGGTGAGCGTGGACAACAGCGTCAGGTGCCTCGGCAGGAACGGGTACTCGACCTGCGAGCACACCACCAGGATCGCCAGGAGCACCGAGTAGACCGTCTTGGTGAGGAAGAGCGTCGCGACGCGCGTGATGTTGCCGATGACGCGGCGGCCCTCGGCGACCACCGACGGCAGGGTGGCGAAGCTGTTGTCGAGGAGGACGATCTGCGCGACGGCGCGGGTGGCCTCGGAGCCGGAGCCCATGGCGACGCCGATGTCGGCGTCCTTGAGGGCGAGGACGTCGTTGACGCCGTCGCCGGTCATGGCGACGGTGTGGCCGTTGGACTGGAGGGCGGCGACCATGTCCCGCTTCTGCTGCGGGGTGACGCGGCCGAAGACGGCGTTCGCGTCGAGGGTCGCCGCCATCTCGGGCTTCTCGGTGGGCAGCCGGCGCGCGTCGACGGTGTGCTGGGCGCCGGGCAGCCCGAGCTTGCCGGCGACCGCGCCCACGGAGACGGCGTTGTCGCCGGAGATGACCTTGGCCTTGACGTCCTGGTCCTCGAAGTAGCGCAGCGTGTCGGCGGCGTCGGGGCGCAGGCGCTGTTCCAGGACGACGAGGGCGGTGGGCTTGACGCCGCCGGCCACGGCCGGGTCGTCGAGCTCGCGGGTGGAACGGGCGAGCAGCAGGACCCGTAGCCCCTGTTCGTTGAGGGTGTTGATCTCCTCCAGAGCGGGGTCCCCGGCGGGCAGGAGCACGTCGGGGGCGCCCAGCAGCCAGGTGTTGTTCTCACCGTCGCCCTCGCTGAAGCTGGCGCCGCTGTACTTGCGGGCGGAGGAGAACGGCAGGGACTCGGTGCAACGCCATTCGGCGCTGTCGGGGTAGGCGTCGATGATGGCCTGGAGGCTGGCGTTGGGCCGGGGGTCGGATTCGCCGAGGGCGCCGAGGACCTTCTGCACGTAGGCGGGGTCCGCGCCGCCGAGGGGGCGCAGTTCGGTGACGTCCATGCCGCCCTCGGTGAGGGTGCCGGTCTTGTCGAGGCAGACGACGTCGACGCGGGCGAGGCCCTCGATGGCGGGCAGTTCCTGGACGAGGCACTGTTTGCGGCCGAGCCGGATGACGCCGATGGCGAAGGCGACGGAGGTGAGCAGGACGAGGCCCTCGGGGATCATCGGGACGATGCCGCCGACCGTGCGGGCGATGGAGTCCTTGAGGTTGGTGTCCTTGACGACGAGCTGGCTGATGATCAGGCCGATGGAGGTCGGGACCATCATCCAGGTGACGTACTTGAGGATGGTGGAGATGCCGGAGCGCAGCTCGGAGTGGACGAGCGTGAAGCGGGACGCCTCTTCGGCGAGCTGGGCGGCGTAGGCCTCGCGGCCGACCTTGGTGGCGGTGAAGGCGCCGCCGCCGGCGACGACGAAGGACCCGGACAGGACGGGGTCCCCGGGCCTCTTCAGCACGGGGTCGGCCTCGCCGGTGAGCAGGGACTCGTCGATCTCCAGGCCGTCGGCCTCGCCGACGGAGCCGTCGACGACGACCTTGTCGCCGGGGCCGAGTTCGATGACGTCGCCGAGGACGATCTCGGAGGTGGAGATCTCGGCGGTGGTGCCGTCGCGGCGCACGCTCGGTTTGGCCTCGCCGATGAGGGCCAGGCCGTCGAGGGTCTTCTTGGCGCGCAGCTCCTGGATGATGCCGATGCCGGTGTTGGCGAGGATCACGAAGCCGAAGAGGCTGTCCTGGATGGGCGCGACGATCAGCATGATCACCCACAGGACGCCGATGATCGCGTTGAAGCGGGTGAAGACGTTCGCGCGGACGATGTCGGTGGTGGAGCGCGAGGAGCGGACGGGGACGTCGTTGACCTCGCCGCGCGCGACGCGTTCGGCGACCTCGGCGGTGCTGAGACCGGCCGACCTGAAGCGGGGGGCGGGCGGCCGCACGGGGTGGACGGGGTCGAGCTCGGCGCCCGCGTCGATGGCGGCGCCGCCGGGCCGCTCAGGCCCGTCATGGTCGATCTTCGCCCGCTGCGTCATGCTTCCGACGGTAAAGGGCGTTCGAACGCTTCACCCGTCGAGCGGTCGGAAGATCCGACTTCAGGATGAGCGCAATCGTCCCCCGGTAGGGGATCGGAATCAGGCCGTGCCACCCTCGCCCGAGGCCGTGTTCGGTGCGTGCGGTGCGTGCGGTGCGTGCGGGGCGTTGGGGGCGTTCGAGGAGTTCGCCGCCGCCCGCTCCGCCGCGTGCCGCTGGAGCGCCGCCTCACGACCGCGGACGTACCAGATGCCGATCAGGCCGAGACCGCCGCCGGCCGCGCAGGTCCACAGCCACCACAGCAGCTCCCGATCCGCGAACCACCCGTAGAACGGCAGCTGGACGACGAACAGGGCGAACCAGAGGATCGTGCCGCCGATGATGGTGGCGACAACCGGGCCCTCCAGGGGCTCGGGCGCCTCGTGCTGAGCAGTCCACTTCGCCATGGACCCAGTCTAGGTGGCGCGAAATGGGGTCTACGCGCGGAGATGGACGGTCGCTCGTTCGTTTGTTCATACTGAAACGGTTTGCCTACGACCGGATTCGTTCGTACGAACCACTAATCGACCAGTTTGAGGACCGCATGAGCACCTCGGCACCCGCCGCGGCCCCCACCACCCCTGGACCGTTTCTTCAAGATCTCCGAGCGCGGTTCCACCGTGGCCCGCGAGGTCCGCGGGGGCTTCGCGACCTTCTTCGCGATGGCCTACATCATCGTGCTGAACCCGATCATCCTCGGCAGCGCGAAGGACATGTACGGCCACCAGCTCGACGGCGGCCAGCTCGTCACCGCCACCGTCCTGACGGCCGCCTTCACCACCCTCCTCATGGGTGTCATCGGGAACGTGCCCATCGCCCTCGCCGCCGGCCTCGGCGTCAACACCGTCGTCGCGCTCCAGCTCGCCCCGCGCATGAGCTGGCCCGACGCCATGGGCATGGTCGTCCTCGCCGGCTTCGTGGTCATGCTGCTCGTCGCGACGGGCCTGCGCGAGCGGGTCATGAACGCCGTCCCGGCGGGCCTGCGCAAGGGCATCGCGATCGGCATCGGCCTGTTCATCATGCTCATCGGCCTGGTCGACTCCGGCTTCGTCTCCCGCATCCCCGACGCCGCCCACACCACCGTCCCGCTCCAGCTCGGCGGCACCGGCCACCTGGACGGCTGGCCCGTCCTGATCTTCGTGATCGGCGTCCTGCTCACGATCGCCCTGCTCATCCGCAAGGTTCCCGGCGCGATCCTGATCTCCATCGTCGTCATGACCCTGGCCGCGGTCCTCGTCCAGGCGCTCACCGACCTCCCCGACCTGGCCTGGGGCCTGACCGTCCCGCAGTGGCCCGGCAACCCGGTCGCCGCCCCCGACTTCGGGCTCGTCGGTCAGGTCAGCCTCTTCGGCGGCTTCGGCAAGGTCGGCCTGCTGACCGGCATCCTGTTCGTCTTCACCGTCCTGCTGTCCTGCTTCTTCGACGCCATGGGCACCATCCTCGGCGTCGGCGACGAGGCCAAGCTCATCGACAAGGACGGCAACTTCCCCGGGATCAACAAGGTGCTGCTCATCGACGGTCTGGCCGTCGCCTCCGGCGGCGCCACCTCGTCCTCGGCCACCACCTGCTTCGTGGAGTCCACGGCGGGCGTCGGCGAGGGCGCCCGTACGGGCCTGGCCAACGTGGTCACCGGCGGCCTCTTCGGCGTGGCGCTGTTCCTGACCCCGCTCGCCACGATGGTCCCCTCGCAGGCCGCCACCCCCGCCCTCGTGGCGGTCGGCTTCCTGATCCTGGCCGGCTCCGTCAAGGACATCGACTGGAGCGACTTCACCATCGCCGTCCCGGCCTTCCTGGCCATGGTGATGATGCCGTTCACCTACTCGATCACCAACGGCATCGGCATCGGCTTCATCAGCTTCAGCGCGCTGCGCCTGGCGACGGGCCGGGGCCGCGAGGTCCCGGCCGCCATGTACGTCGTCTCGGCGGTCTTCGTCTTCTACTACGCGATGCCGGCCCTCGGCCTCAGGTAGCGGATCCGCCCGGAGGAGTCGGCCTCACGTCAGGCCGTAGAACTTCTCCGTCTCGTCGACGGCGGCCTTGAACCGCTCGTCGAAATCGTCGCGAATGAGCGTCCGGACGACATAGTCCTGGACGCTCATTCCGCGTTTGGCGGCATGGTGGCGGAGCCGATCCAAGAGCTCCCCGTCTATGCGCATGCTCAGCACATGTGTCCCCATGCCCGAAAGGGTCGGGGCAGACGGTGCGGACGCGTGTCACTTTCCGCCGACGCCTCACCCGTACGAGTGACACCGGGGCCCAGCGGAACCCGGTGGTACTTAGGAAAAGTAATGAGTTACTCTAAAGACATGCCTGACCTTTCCCATGGCGACGACGCTGCCGCCGTGAACGATCTCCGCTCCGCCGTCATGCGGCTGGGCCGACGCCTGAAGCACCAGCGCGTCGACGAATCGCTGAGCCCGACCGAGATGTCGGTCCTCGGCACCCTCGCCCGCTGCGGCCAGGCCACCCCCGGTGAGCTGGCCCGTCGTGAGCACGTGCAGCCGCCCTCCATGACGCGCATCGTCGCGCTGCTGGAGGCCAAGGGCCTGGTCAGGCTGGAGCCGCACCCCGACGACCGCCGCCAGAAGGTGGTCAGCCAGACGGAGGTGGCCGAGGCGATGCTCGAAGAGAGCCGTCGCAAGCGCAACGCCTTCCTGGCCGGGCTCGCGGCCGAGCTCACCGAGGACGAATGGGCCAAGCTCCGCGAGGCCGCTCCCGTCCTGGAGAAGCTCGCGCACCTGTAAGGAACGACGCCAGGAGGCGAACGCTTTTGAGTACGGGAACCGGAGCAGACTCCGCACCCGGCCATACATCCACCCCCACCACCCCCGTCGCGAAGGCGGGCCGCAACTCCATGTTCGGCTCGCTGCGGATCCGGAACTACCGGCTCTTCGCGACCGGCCAGGTCGTCTCGAACACGGGCACCTGGATGCAGCGCATCGCGCAGGACTGGCTGGTCCTCTCCCTGACCGGCTCCGCCTCTGCCGTGGGCATCACCATCGCCCTGCAGTTCCTGCCGATGCTGCTGTTCGGCCTCTACGGAGGCGTCCTCGCCGACCGGCTGCCCAAGCGGCCGTTGCTGATCGCCACGCAGAGCGCGATGGGCCTCACCGGCCTCGCGCTCGCCGTCCTCACCCTGGCCGGGCACGTCCAGGTGTGGCACGTCTACCTCGCGGCCTTCCTGCTGGGCCTGGTCACCGTCGTGGACAACCCGGCCCGGCAGACGTTCGTCTCCGAGATGGTCGGCCCCGCGCAGCTCGCCAACGCGGTCAGCCTGAACTCCGCCAACTTCCAGTCCGCGCGACTGGTCGGTCCGGCGATCGCCGGTGTCCTCATCACCGCCGTCGGATCCGGCTGGGCCTTCCTGCTGAACGGCCTGTCGTTCGCCGCGCCCGTCGCGGCACTGCTGCTGATGCGCACCCACGAGCTGCACCCCGTCACCCCGCGGCCGCGCGCCAAGGGACAGCTGCGGGAGGGACTGCGCTACGTCGCGGGCCGGCCCGAGCTGGTCTGGCCGATCGTGCTCGTCGGGTTCATCGGCACCTTCGGGTTCAACTTCCCGATCTGGCTGTCCGCCTTCGTCAGCGACGTCTTCCGCGGCGACGCCGGCACGTACGGGCTGTTCAACACGCTGATCGCGGCCGGCTCCCTGGTCGGCGCGCTGCTCGCGGCCCGGCGCGGCAACACCCGGCTGCGGCTGCTCGTCGCCGCCGCCGTGCTGTTCTCCGTCCTGCTGCTGACGACGGCGTTCGCACCCCGATTCTGGCTGTTCGCGGCGCTGCTCGTGCCCATCGGCGTGTTCGGGCTGACCGTGAACGTCGTGGCGAACTCCAGCGTCCAGACGGCCACCGACCCCGAGATGCGGGGCCGGGTCATGGCGCTGTTCATGATGGTCTTCACAGGCGGCACCCCCCTCGGCGCCCCGCTGGTCGGTTGGATCACCGACACCTACGGGGCCCGCGTCGGCATGGCCGCCGGCGGCGCGATCTCGCTGGCGGCGGCGCTCGCCGTCGGCCTGGTGCTGTCCCGCGTCGGCAACCTGAGCCTGCGCGTGAACCGCCACGGCGTCACGTTCGTCCCCTCCACCCGCCCCCGCGACCTCGCGACGGCGGCATAGCGGACGGCCCGCGACCGGCCCGGTGCCCGAGGGGGTGTCCGGCGGATCAGGGTCGGATAGGCCGCGGCGTCTGGTGCGGTGCATCGCAAGGCGCCGGAGCGTCTTGATAGCGGAGCTATCGGGACGTTTCGGCAACGCGGCGAGGCGCCGTGCCAGACGCCGCGGGTCCGGCCATGATCCGCCGGACACCCCCTCGGGCACCGGGCCGGCGGGCTATCGTCGGACCCATGAGGCTGTTCGCCGCCGTGCTGCCCCCGGCCGGGGCCCTCGGGGAGCTGCGCACCGCCCTCGCGGCCCTGCCGGCCGACGAGGGGCTGCGCTGGACCGGCGACGCCGGCCGCCACTTCACGCTCGCGTTCATGGGCGAGGTACGCGACGACGTACTGTCCGAGCTGTACGTCCGGCTCGCCCGCGCCGCCGCCCGCACCGCCCCCTTCCCCCTGCGCCTGCACGGCGTGGGCCACTTCGGCGCCCGCGCCCTGTGGGTCGGCGCCGCCGGCGACCTCGACGCCCTGCGGATGCTCGCCGAACGCGCCGACGCCGCCGCCCGCCGCGCCGGCGTCCCGATGGAACAGCACCGCCGCTACACCCCCCACGTCACCCTGGCCCGCGCCCGTACCGGGACCACGCCCGACCTGACCCCGTACCTCGACGCCCTCGCCGCCTTCGAGGGCACCCGCTGGCAGGTCGACACCCTCAGCCTGGTCCGCAGCAACCTGCCGACCAGCGGGATCCCGGGCGAGCGGCCGCGCTACGAGACCGTCGAGGCCTGGCCCCTCACCGGCCACTGACCGGCCACTGACCGGCCCCTCACCCGCCCCGCGGCCGGCCGCGGGCCGACGTTCGGGGACGGTTCACACGGGCGTCGCCCGTACTTCGTGGCGCGGAATCCGGATTCCGGTGAAACAGAAGCAGTAGAGGCGATCCCGGCATGCTCCCGGCGAGCACCCCGCTCTCCTCCGCCCGCTGACGCACCGCACGCACCACCGGCCGCCCGCCCCACCCCGCGGCGGCCTGGAGTCCCTCGACCACCCTTGAAGGAGTTCCCGTGCCGCTCACCGAGCCCGCCGTCACCACCACGGCCCCGGCCCCGGCCCCCCTGCGCGTCGCCACCCGACGCCGGCTGCTGATGTGCCGCCCGCGGCACTACGACGTCACGTACTCGATCAACCCGTGGATGCACCCGGAGAAGAGCACCGACACCGCCCTCGCCGTCCGCCAGTGGGAGCGGCTGCGCGACCTGTACCTCGAACTCGGCCACGTCGTGGAGGAGATCGACCCGATCGACGGCCTCCCCGACATGGTGTTCGCCGCCAACGGCGCCACCGTCGTCGACGGCAAGGTCTACGGAGCCCGCTTCCGCCACCTCCAGCGCACCGCCGAGGGGCCCGCGTACCTCGACTGGTTCGCCCGTCGGGGCCACACCGAACTGCTGTGGCCCGAGTACGTCAACGAGGGCGAGGGCGACATCCTCACCGTCGGCCGCCGGCTCCTGGCCGGCACCGGCTTCCGTACCGACCCGCGCTCGCACGCCGAGGCCCAGGAGTTCTTCGGGCTGCCCGTGACGAGCCTGACCCTCGTCGACCCGAACTACTACCACCTGGACACGGCCCTCGCCGTGCTCTCCGACGACGAGGTCATGTACTACCCGGCCGCCTTCTCCGAGGGCAGCCGATCGGTGCTCCGCACCCTGTTCCCCCACGCGATCCTCGCCACCGCCGAGGACGCGGCGGTCTTCGGGCTGAACGCCTTCTCCGACGGCCGCCACGTGCTGCTGCCGGACGCGGCGACCGGCCTGAAGGCCCAACTCAGCGCGCGCGGCTTCGAACCGATCGGAGTCGACCTCTCCGAGCTCCTCAAGGCGGGCGGCAGCGTCAAGTGCTGCACCCTGGAGCTGCGCGAGCGCTGAGTCACCGCCAACGAAGTTTCCCGAAAGGACCGTTGTGACCTCTGCGACCGCGATCGCGGACAGCTACGCCCGCCTGATCGACCTCCTGGCGGGCGCGGGAGCCGACTACCGGCTGCTGCGCCACGCCCCGGAGGGCCGGACCGAACTCGCCAGCCTGATCCGCGGCCACCGCCTCGAACAGGCGGCCAAGTGCATCGTCGTCAGGGTCGCGCTGGGGCGCAAGCGGCGCCGCTACGTGATCGCGGTGGTGCCCGGCCACCACCGCGTCGACCTCGACGCCGTACGGGACGAGTACGGCGGCACGAAGGCCTCCTTCGCGGTGCGCGAGGTCGCCGAGGAGCTGACGGGCTGTGTCAGCGGTTCGATCATGCCGGTCAGCTTCGACCCCTCGGTGGAGGTGGTGGTCGACCCGGCCCTGCTGGAACACGACGAGATCTGGTTCAACGCCGGCCGACTCGACGCGTCGGTGGCCCTGAGCACCGCGAGCTACGTCGCCCTGGCCCGGCCGCGCGCCGCCCGGATCGGCCTCGCGCCCGCGCTGGTCCCCGCGACCGCGACCGGCTGAGCCGGCCGGCGGGGCCTCCCGTTACCGGCGGGCGCCGCCGGGCATGACGCACGTCTCCCGGCCCTGGGCACGAGTGCCCGGGGCCGTCGCGTTAGTCTCGACTGGTGGACCCGAAGACCAGAAACCGTGTCATGGCCGGTGTGCTCGTGCTGATGTTCGTCGTCGTCGCCGTGGCGGCCGCCGTCGGCCAATAGCCGCCGCCCGTGAATCGAGGGCCGCGCGGGCGGCTCTTGCCTGGAGTGGACTCGAAGCAGTTGGCTTGGGTCCCATGAAGTACACGCAGCTCGGACGCACCGGACTCAAAGTCAGCCGACTCGTCCTCGGCACGATGAACTTCGGTCCGCAGACAGACGAACCGACCAGCCACGCCATCATGGACGCCGCCCTCGACGCGGGTCTGAACTTCGTGGACACGGCCAATGTGTACGGGTGGGGGGAGAACAAGGGCCGCACCGAGGAGATCATCGGTACCTGGTTCGCCCAGGGCGGCCGCCGGCGCGAGAAGACGGTCCTGGCCACCAAGGTCTACGGCTCCATGTCCCGCGAGGGTGACACCTGGCCGAACGAGGACCGGCTCTCGGCGCTGAACATCCGCCGGGCCGTCGAGGCCAGCCTCAAGCGGCTCCGGACCGACCACATCGACGTCTACCAGTTCCACCACATCGACCGCCAAACCCCCTTCGAGGAGATCTGGCAGGCCGTGGACGTGCTCGTCCAGCAGGGCAAGATCCTCTACGCGGGCTCCTCCAACTTCCCCGGCTACAAGATCGCCCAGGCCAACGAGACGGCCGCCCGGCGCGGGATGCTCGGCCTGGTCAGCGAGCAGTGCCTCTACAACCTCGCCGAGCGGCGGGCCGAGATGGAGGTCATCCCGGCGGCCCAGGACTACGGCCTCGGGGTCATCCCCTGGTCCCCGCTGCACGGAGGCGTGCTCGGCGGGGTCATCAAGAAGGAGGTCGAGGGGGGCCGCCGCGCCTCCGGCCGGGCGGCCGACGCGCTGGCCGACAGCACCGTACGGGCGCAGATCCAGGCGTACGAGGACCTGCTCGACAAGCACGGCCTGGAACCCGGCGAGACCGCCCTGGCCTGGCTGCTCACCCGGCCGGGCGTGACGGGCCCCATCGTCGGCCCGCGCACCGCCGAGCAGTTGGAGAGTGCCCTGCGCGCCCTGGAGCTGGAGCTGAGCGAGGAGGTGCTGACCGGGCTGGACGAGATCTTCCCCGGGCCGGGACCGTCCCCGGAGGCCTTCGCCTGGTGATCGGGTAGCCGTGCGCACGGTGGTCGCCGCCCCTCCGTCCCGGGCGCGGCCACCTCACGCGTCGTCGTGCGCGGGCCGGTAGGGGCCGCCGATGCCCCACGCCTGGTGCAGCACCGCCGCGAACTCGCCCGCCAGCCTGTGCTCACCGGAGGCGTTGGGGTGGGTGCCGTCGTAGGTGTCGCGGTGGATGTCGTACGCGTGCGGGCGGGCGGCGAGCAGGATCGGCGAGGCCTCGCCCGTCAGGTCGGCCACGGCCTTGGCGAGCAGGTCGTTGAACCGGTCCACCTCGGCCGCGAAGGGGGCGTCCTCCTCGGCGCGCACGTTCGGGATGACCGGCAGGAACACCATCCGCACGCCCGGCCGGGCCGCGCGGGCCGCCGCGACGAAGCGGTGGACGTTGGCGGCGGTCTGGTCGGCGTCGGTGTAGAAGCCGAGGTCGATCAGGCCGAGGGAGACGAGCAGGACGTCGGCGCGGGCCTCTTCGACGGCCGGGCCGATCAGCGGGGCCATGTGCTGCCAGCCCTCGCCCCAGCCGGCGAGGTGCCGGCGGGCGTGCGCGGGGAAGTCGGGGGCGGCGTAGTCGTGGCTGGTGGCGCCGTTGGTCGTGGCCTCGTAGAGGCCCGTGCGGGGGCCGACGATCCGGTGGGCGGGGCCCAGGGTGGAGTCGAGGTGTCGCCACATCCGGTAGCGCCAGGTGTAGTCGCCGGCGCGTCCGATGGTCATGGAGTCGCCGACGAACATGAAACGCATCCGGACATCATCGCGGATCACCCGCCGGGAGCCGCTGTGATGCCGGACACCCCGCGACGGCGGACACGGGACACCCCGCGCGGGCCGGCACGCTGGGGGGATGCGCCTGCTGCCCGTGTGGACCGTCCCCGCCGCCCTCCTGCCCGCCCTCGTCGTGGGCGCCCTCACACCGGCCACGGCCACGGCGGCGGAGAGCCCCGGCGCGTCCGGGTTCACCATCGCCGACCCGCGGATCAAGGAGTCGAGCGGGCTGACGGCGAGCCGGCTCCATCCGGGCGTGTACTGGACGCACAACGACAGCGACGACGGCCCGTACGTGTACGCCGTCGACTCCGCGACGGGCCGGACGGTGGCCCGCATCACCCTGACCGGGATCGGCACCCCGCGCGACGTGGAGGCCATCTCCCTGGGCCCGGACGGCCAGTTGTACGTCGGTGACATCGGCGACAACCGGGGCGGCACCTGGGACCACGTGTGGATCTACCGCTTCCCCGAGCCGAAGACCCTCGCCGACGCCACGGTCCGCGCCGAGCAGTTCACGGTGACGTACGCGGACGGGCCGCGCGACGCGGAGGCGCTGATGGTGCATCCGGTGACGGGCCGGGCGTACATCGCGAGCAAGGACGAGCGCGGCGGCGGCCTGTACGAGGGCCCCGAGCGGCTGTCGCCCGACGGGCGCAACGTGTTCCGCCGGATCGGGAACGTGCCCTGGGTGACGGACGGCGCCTTCTCCCCCGACGGGACGCACCTGACGCTGCGCGGCTACCTCACCGCCCGCACCTGGGCGTGGGCCGACGGCCGGATCCGGGGCGAGGGCGAGCGGGTGAACGCGCCCTTCCAGGGCCAGGCCGAGTCGATGACGTACACCCCGGACGGGCGGACGCTGCTGTTCGGGGCGGAGGGCGCGAACAGTCGGGTCGTGGCCGTGCCGGTCACCCCGGCCGGGCCCGACCCGTCCGGCTCCGCCCCCGCGCCGGCCCGCTCGGGCGCTCCCGCCCCGGCGGGCGGTGCTCCGGCGGGCGGGCAGGACGGCGGCGGCTACGGCAAGGGGGCCCTCGTCCTGGCCGCAGGCACCCTGCTGGTGCTCGGGGCGAAGCGGCTGCTGCGCCGCCGCCCGAAAGCCTGACGCACGCCACGCCCCTGCCCCGGAACCGAGCGGCGGGGACGTGCGTCCCAGCCCACGGACGCGCGTCCCCGGTGGACCGTCCCGTCCCGCGGGGAGTCCCTGCCGTTCACGGGGGTGACGGCAGGGGACCCGGGGCCCGTCCGGCGGGTGTGGTCAGGAGTGGCCGAGGTCCGCCGCCGGAAGGTCCGCCACCGGGACGGAACCGGTGTCGGCGGCCGGGCGGAGCGGGAACTCGTCCGTGGCCATCGAGTCGAGCACCGGCGGCGCCGGCCTCGGCGGCTTCGGCATGACGGCGGCCTCCGAATGGCCGCCGCACCCGTAGGAGAGCGACACCAGACGGCCGTCCGCCGGACTGAACTCGTTCGCGCAGACGCCGAAGGCCTGGCCCAGCGAGCCGCCGATCGCGACGAGGAAGCCGCACGACACGCAGGAGGCGGGCGCCGCCTGCGCCATCGGGGTCTTCGCGCCGAAGGACTCGTCCCACCGGTCGGCGGCCGTGTGCAGCCCGTAGCGGGACAGGACACGCGCGCGCCGCATGCCGAGCTCCTCGGCGACGGACGTGATGGAGCCGCGCGCGGGGACGACCACCCGGTCGGTGACGTCGGCGTCCTCCGCCTCGACCAGTTGCGCCATCTCGGCGGAGACGACCGAGTTCGGCGGCGGGGCGTCCTCGCCCGTCCAGCCCTGCTCCAGCCGCAGGTCGTCGGCGTCGGTGGGCAGCAGGTCACCCGGGCCCATGTCCCCGGGGCGCAGCCGCTCGCTCCACGGCACCCACTCGGGGGCGAGCAGCGCGTCGTCGCCGGGGAGCAGCACCGTTTCGTCGAGGGTGACGTTCTTGGCGCGGGAGGCGCGGGCCACGGTGACGGCCCAGCGCCAGCCCCGGTAGCCCGGTTCCTTGCACTCGAAGAAGTGCGTGACGACCCGGTCACCCTCGGACACGGCCGAGACGTGCTCGCCCACCACGCCGGGGTGGGCGGCCTCCTCGGCCGCCGCGCGGGCGAGCTCTACCGCCTCCACGCACAGCCGGTCGGGGGCGGGGGTACGCGGGGTACGGCTTCGCGTCGTCGCAGCACTCACAGGTCTCGTTCTCTCCTACGCCGTCTCACGAGTGCGCCGTCCGTACTGTCGTCCACAACGACCCGTCGGTCTCGTCCGTACGTAGCGCGGGCGGAGCGGACCAGAGGGCCGCGTCGACGTCCGCGCCCGATCGGCCTCGGGCACACCCCACTGAGATCCATTCTGCGGGATCCCGAAGAGGCGCGCGGCCAAGTGCAACCGCCGGTGGCGCGCTACGCACGCTACCTCCTTCGACGCCTCCGGCCCACATGCGAGGTCCGATTCGCGGACAAGGAACGACCCCGTCCGGGGCCGCGACGGGCCCGCCGGGCCCACGGGACATGCCGGGAACGGTCCGGGAGGGGTCCCGGTGGGCGCCGTGGGGCACTATGGCCACGTGGCACCCGTACGGTCGTCCGCCGACGGCTCGGGACCGGCCAGGCGGGCCGGCCGGGCTGTCGGACGTGCCCTGCACTTCCCGATCACCGGGCCGGCGCGGGGCATCCGCCGGGCCACGCACGCCCAGGGCGCCGGGGAATCGGGCCTGGGCCGGTTGATCGAACTGCACGCCATCAACGGCGCCGGCGATGTGATGATCACGGTGGCGTTGGCGTCGACGGTGTTCTTCTCCGTCCCCACCGACGAAGCACGCGGACGGGTGGCGCTCTACCTGGCCATCACCATGGCGCCCTTCACCCTGCTGGCCCCCGTGATCGGTCCGCTGTTGGACCGGTTGCCGCACGGGCGACGGGCGGCGATGGCCGGCGCGATGCTGACGCGGGCCCTGCTGGCGCTGACGATGTCGGGCGCGGTCGCCACGGGCGGCCTGGAGCTGTACCCGGCGGCGCTCGGCGTGCTCGTCGCCTCGAAGGCGTACGGGGTCGTACGCAGCGCCGTGGTGCCGAGGCTGCTGCCGCCGACGTTCTCCCTCGTGAAGGCGAACTCGCGGGTCACCCTGGCCGGCCTGCTCGCGACGGGCGCCGCCGCCCCGGTGGGGGCCGCGCTGCACACGATCGGACCGCCGTGGCCGCTGTACGGGGCCTGCGCGATCTTCGTGTGGGGGACCTTCGCGGCGTTCCAGCTGCCGCACAAGGTGGACGAGGCCAAGGGCGAGCGGCGGGCGCGGCTGTCCACGCACGAGGCGCACTCGAAGCGGCCCGGACTGCGGACGGTGAGCCGCTCGGTGCTGTGCGGGCTGCTGGCCAACGCGGCGATGCGCTCGCTGTCCGGGTTCCTGATCTTCTTCCTGGCGTTCCTGCTGCGCGAGCACCCGCTCGGCGGGCAGAGCGCGGCCGTGTCGCTGGGCATCGTCGGCGTCTCGGCGGGCGTCGGCAACGCCTGCGGGACGGCGGTGGGGGCGTGGCTGCGGGCCAGGGCGCCGGAGGCGATCGTCGCGGCGGTGCTGTCGCTGACGCTGACGGTGGCGATCGCGGCGACGCTGCTGTTCAGCGGGCTGGTCATGGCCGTCCTGGCGGGGACGGCCGGGTTCTGCCAGGCGCTGGCGAAGCTGTCGCTGGACGCGATGATCCAGCGGGACGTGCCCGAGGCGGTGCGGACGTCGGCGTTCGCCCGTTCGGAGACGCTGCTCCAGATGGCGTGGGTGCTGGGCGGCGCCATCGGCATCGCGCTGCCGCTGCACGGCGTCCTGGGCATGGCCGTCGCCGCCGCCCTGGTCGCCCTGGGCACGACGATGGCCCTGCGCGGCTTCCTCACCTCCCCCCGCCACCACCCGGGCCCCTCCCGGCCCCGGGTGGCGTAGGGGGTGTCTTTCGGATCGGGCCGGATCAGGGAGCGGTGGTCGGTGCCGTGCGTCGCAAGGCGGAGGAGGGAGTCGACGCGGAGCGTCGGCGACCGACGACAACGCGGCCAGGCGCGGCACCGACCACCGCGAGCCCGGCCTGATCCGAAAGACACCCCCCCTAGGGCGCGCGAGCACGGCCGACCGGGCCCGTGCCGTCACCGGGAGGGCGTCCCCCGCCGGGCGGCGGGGCGGCGCCGCACCCGAGGACCCCCGTGCGGCGGGGTGGGCCGGCGGCCCGATAGCCTTCGGCTCATGACCGCACCGCTTTTCCCGGGTAGGGCCCGCCGCAGCGTCGCGGCCCTCGGAGCCGTGTCCGCCGGGCTCCTCCTCCTGTCCGCCTGCGACAAGCCGACGCCGCTCGCGACGGTGACCGTCGGCAGCTCCTCGGTGTCCTCGGAGGCCGAGTGCCGTCCCGAGGCCGGCAAGGACCTCGCGATGGACAAGCTCCAGGAGTGCCTGACCGGCCTCAAGGACGCCAAGACCATCGAGTACGGCCGCGGCGACACGCTGCGCCTCGGTGTCGAGCCGGACGTCGTCGAGGACGGCCACAAGTGGCAGGCCGTGCTCGACGGCCAGCCGATCACCGAGCCCTCCTCCAACACCTACCGCAGCTTCCAGGGCGCCGACGTCTTCGCGACCGGCGGCCAGGGCGAGGCCCCCGCCTCGAAGATGCTCGGCTTCGTCCAGGTCGGCGCGGACGGCAAGCCGCTCGCCGTCTGGTCCTTCAAGCTCAAGCTCAAGTAGCTCAAGCAGTTCAAGCAGTTCAAGCAGTTCAAGTAGCCCCAGCGCCCCAGCGTCCAAGCGAAGGCAGGCGAACCGTGCGCGCGCTCGTCGTGACCGCGGTGGCCGCGGAGGCCGACTCCGTCGCCACCGGTCTCACCCCTCATCCGGACCCGGTCACGCCCGAGCCGCGCATCCTGCCCGGGGGCTACCCCGTCACCCGTAGGGACCTGCCCGGCCTCGCCGTCGACGTGCTCGTCGGCGGCGTCGGCCCGGCCGCCGCGGCGGCCGCCACGGCCACCGCGCTCGCCCTGGCCGCCTACGACCTCGTCATCTCCGCCGGCATCGGCGGCGGGTTCGCGCCCGCCGCCCCGCTCGGCTCGCTCGTGGTCGCGGACGCGCTCGTCGCCGCCGACCTGGGGGCCCAGACCCCCGACGGCTTCCTCGACGTACGGGAGCTCGGCTTCGGCCACACCGTGCACCTGCCGCCCGCCGAGCTGGCCGCCCGCGCCGCCGAGGCCACCGGGGCGCTGCTCGCGCCGGTGCTGACCGTCTCCACCGTCACCGGCACCGCCGCCCGCGCCGCCGAACTCGCGGCCCGCCACCCCCTCGCCGGGGCCGAGGCGATGGAGGGCTTCGGGGTGGCCGAGGCCACCGCCGCGCACGGGCTGCCCGTACTGGAGATCCGCGCCGTGTCCAACGCCGTCGGACCGCGCGACCGGGCCGCCTGGCGGATCGGGGAGGCGCTCGGCGCCCTGACCGCCGGATTCCGGGCCCTGGGACCCGTACTCGTCAACTGGGGAGAACGACATGAGCACCAGCAGCGCTGACAGCCGGCCGCTGAACATCGCCTACTCGCCCTGCCCGAACGACACCTTCGTCTTCGACGCCTGGGCGCACGGCCGCGTCCCCGGGGCGCCCGCCCTGGACGTGACCTTCGCGGACATCGACGTCACCAACGGCATGGCCGAGCGCGGCGAGCTGGACGTGCTGAAGGTGTCCTACGCCGTCCTGCCGTGGGTGTTGGACGAGTACGCGCTGCTGCCCTGCGGCGGGGCACTGGGACGCGGCTGCGGGCCGCTGGTGCTCGTAAAGGATCGCAGTTCGACCCGTGAAGCGGGCGTGGACCTGGCCGGCAAGACCGTCGCCGTGCCGAGCGAACGCTCCACCGCCTACCTGCTGTTCCGGCTGTGGGCGGCGGACGTGCTGCCGGCGGAGGTCGGCAAGGTGGTCGTGCTGCCGTTCCACGAGATCATGCCGGCGGTGCGCGACGGCCGGGTGGACGCCGGACTGGTCATCCACGAGGCCCGGTTCACCTATCAGGACTACGGGCTGCACTGCCTGGCCGACATGGGCGAGCACTGGGAGTCCACCACCGGCCTGCCCATCCCGCTCGGCGCGATCATCGCGAAGCGCTCGCTGGGCGCGGACACGCTGCGCGCGCTGGCCGAGTCGGCCCGTACGTCGGTGCGGATGGCGTGGGCGAACCCCGAGGCGTCCCGGCCCTACGTACGCGCCCACGCGCAGGAGCTGGACCCGGCGGTCGCCGATCAGCACATCGGGCTGTACGTCAACGAGTTCACCGCCGACCTCGGCGACGACGGCTACGCGGCCGTGCGCGGGCTGCTGACCCGGGCCGCCGCAGAGGGTCTGGTTCCGGCCATCGCACCGGACGCGCTGCGCTTCCCGTAGCGGCTGTACGAAGCGACGGTGCCCCGCCTCTCGTTCGAGTGGCGGGGCACCGGGCGCGTGCGAGGGCGCGCGAGGGTCAGACGTCGAGCTGGTCGGCCACCGCGCGCAGCAGGCCGGCGATCTTCGTGCCGTGCGCCTTGTCGGGGTAGCGACCGCGCTCCAGCATCGGGGTGATGTTCTCCAGCAGGGTCGTCAGGTCCTGCACGATCGAGGCCAGCTCGTCCGGCTTGCGGCGCTGCGCGGCCGCGACCGAGGGTGCCGGATCCAACACCGTCACCGAAAGTGCCTGGTCACCGCGCTGTCCCGCGACGACTCCGAACTCCACGCGCTGGCCGGGCTTGAGGGCGTCGACGCCGGCGGGGAGCACCGACGAGTGGACGAAGACGTCTCCGCCGTCGTCCCGGGAGAGAAAGCCGAAGCCCTTCTCGCTGTTGAACCACTTGACCTTGCCGGTAGGCACGTCCGTCCTCTGTCCTTGTACTCGTCGGGTCCGGTTCACCGTTCGAATCGGCTCCGGATAGCAGTGCAGCGGGTCCTGCGACCCGCCTCCTCACAGGCTAATGGTCCGGAAACGGGAGACAAGACGTTCCCCGGTCCTTCCCGGAGTGGCCGCTTCGGCCAGGAACTACCCTGGTGAGGTGACTGTTACTCCTCATTCCGACGAAGCGCGGCCCGGCGACGGACTCGTGAAGACCGGTGGCATCGTGTTCATCGTCGGCGCGGTGGCGACCCTCGCGACGATGGCGCCGCTGTTCCTGGGCACCGATCCGTTCCCGTCGTACGCGTGGGCCGTGTGCATGCTCATGGGCGTCGGCTTCGCCATCTCGGCGGCGGGCGTGCTCCGCTCGGCGGCGGCCCAGCGCAGGGCGGCACGAGCCGCGCAGCCCTGATCCGCAGGGCTAGGGGGTGTCTTTCGGATCAGGCCGGGCTCGCGGCCAGGTACCCCTCAAGCCATTCCGGCAGCGCCGTCAGGTCCGGCAGCACCACGTCCGCGCCCGCCGCGCGCAGTTCGGACTCCGGGCACGGCCCGGTCGGGACGACCACCGACAGCGCGCCGGCCGTCCGGGCGCCCCGTACGTCGCCCACGTGGTCGCCGACGTACACCTGCGCCTCGTACTCCCGCAGGGCCCCCGCCTTGGCCTCCGCCCACAGCCAGCCGATGACGGCGTCGGGCTCGATGCCGAGGTGCGCGAGGTGCAAACGGGCGTTCGGCTCGTGCTTGGCGGTGACGACGATGGCCCGACCGCCGAGGGCCTGGACCGCCGCGATCGCCTCGCGGGCGCCGGGCATCGCCGGCGTCGGCTCGATGGCGTACGTGGGGTAGATCGCCCGGTAGCGGTCGGCCATGGCCGGGATCTCGTCCGCCGGGAACCAGTACGCGAGCTCCTCGTCCAGCGGCGGACCGAGCCGCGTGATCGCCGCGTCGGCGTCGATGAACGCCCCGGTCTCGGCCGACAGGGCCTCGTAGGCCGCCTTGATGCCCGGACGCGAATCGATGAGCGTCATGTCGAGGTCGAAGCCGACCGTCAGCCGTGCGGTGGGGGTCTCGGAGCGCATGAACCCCATTGTGCCGAGCCCACCCGAGCGAACGACCCTCGGGTCGAGATACCGCCACGCGGGCGCTTGAGGCGCGCGGGCCCGGGGGCCGGCCCGGCCAACCTCCGGACTCGGCCCGGCCAAATCCAGCCCTGCCGGCGTTTGAGGTGCGGGGGCCCAGGGGCCGGCCCCGGCAACGGCGCCGCACCCCCTAGCGGCGGCGGGAGCGCACCGAGAGGTACCCGGCCAGGGTGAGCGCGGCGACGCGGACCAGCGTCGGCCACAGCCCCTGGTACGCGGAGCCCAACCGGTCGGGCGCCAGCGCCTCGCCCCACCGTCCGTCCGTCCGGCCCCACAGCCACACCAGCGCCGCCAGGAACACCGCACCCGGCACGCCGAAGACCACCCACTTGCGTTCCCTCGGCCCCAGCACCCCGGAGGCCAACGCCGCCAACCAGCCGACGACGAGCACCATCCACGACCCGGTGACCGCCCCGGCGACCAGCACCGCGGCCACCACCAGCAGGAACACGTTCGGCCGGGCCCGCGGAGCGCCCGCCTCCGCCGCGGCCTCGGCCTTCCGCTCGCGCCGCGCCCGCAGCACCCGTACGAGCCGCCGCGCGGTTGACGAAGGCTCCGAGCCGGACTCTCCGCCCGGCCCTTCCTTCGGCTTCTCCTCCTCGAACAGGTCCGGCATCTCGATGCCGCCCGCGAAGCCCTCCACCTGCGGCCCCGCCCCCCGGCCGCCGGCGGCGACCCGCCACCAGTCGGGCTCGCCCCGGTCGGAGGCACCGAGTTCGTCGACCCCCGCCAGGTGCGGCGGCACGTTCACCGCATCCGGCCCCCGCTCCGGCTCCGGCTCCCGCTGCTTCGGCACCGCCACCACCGGCGGTTCCGGCGCCGCCGCCCGACCCACCGTCGCCACGACCTCCTCCGGCGTGCCGATCCGCTCCAGGATGAGCCGTACCGCCGCCGGCGTGTCCGGTTCGTACGTGGCACGCCGACGGTCGATCTCGTCCCGCAGCCCCGCCACCAACCGCATCCGGTCCCCCGACGACACCTGCCGCCGCTGCGCCAAGTCCCCGACCCGGCTCAGATATTCGTAGACCAGCTGGTCGCTCTCGATCCCCACGCCCCGGCTCCTCACGTACCGCCTGTCCCGAAGGTAGCGCGTGCGCCCGTGGAGCGGCCGCCGACGCAGCGGATACCGTGGACCGGATGGGGACCGGCCGACGACCGGCCGACGTGACCAGGAGGCGACCACCGTGCCCGAGGCAAGCACCGGCACCGCACCCGCTGCGGCGAACGCCCCGCGTTCCCTCGCCGAGGCGCTCCGCGCCCGCGACGACGTCGCCCTCGCCGCCCTCCTGCACGCCCGCCCGGACCTGCTGAACCCGGTGCCCGGCGACGTCACCCAACTCGCCACCCGCGCCGGGACCCGCGCCTCGGTGGTGCGCGCCCTGGACCGCCTCGACCGGTTCGCCCTCCAGACGGCCGAAGCCCTCGCCGTGGCCCCGGACCCGTGCCCGTACCCGGTGTTGGAGTCGCTCCTGACGGGCGGTGAGGACGAGGCCGCCCGCGCCGCCCTGCCCCGGGCGCTCGGCACCCTGCGCGACCAGGCCCTGGTGTGGGGCGACGACGACCGGCTGCGCCTGGTGCGCACCGCCCGGGAGCTGCTCGCGCCGTCCGCGCAGCGCCCCTCCCCGACCGGGCTGGGCCCGACCGTCGCCGAGGCGACCTCCGGGATGTCGCCGACCCGGATCCAGGAGATCGTGGCGGCGGCCGGGCTGCCGGCGACGCACGACCCGGTGTCGGCGGTGGCCGCGCTGACGGGCCTGTTCACCGACCAGGAGCGGATGTCGGCGCTGCTGGACGAGGCCCCGGCGGAGGCCCACCAGGTGCTGGGCCGGCTCGTGTGGGGGCCGCCGTACGGGGAGGTGACCCCGAATCCGGCGCCGCCGGTGCGCTGGCTGCGCGACCGGGGGCTGTTGCTGCCCGCGTCGGCCCGTACCGTCGTGCTGCCCCGCGAGGTGGCCCTGCACCTGCGGGGCGGGCTCGCGCACCGGCGTACGGCGCCGGTCGCGCCGCCGGTCGGCGTGGACCGCGAACACCGTCCACAGCTTGTGGACGCGAACGCCGCCGGGCAGGCACTGGCCGCGCTGGGCACCGTAGAGGAGCTGGTCAAGTCCTGGGAGCACGCCGGGCCGGCCGTGCTACGGGCCGGCGGGCTCGCCGTACGCGACCTGAAGCGGGCCGCCGCCACCCTGGACACCACCGAGGCGCAGGCGGCGTTCTGGATCGAGCTGGCCTACGCGGCCGGGCTGCTGGCGAGCGACGGGGAGACCGACGAGCGGTACGCGCCGACCCCC
Source organism: Streptomyces sp. RerS4 (assembly GCF_023515955.1). Lineage (GTDB taxonomy): Bacteria > Actinomycetota > Actinomycetes > Streptomycetales > Streptomycetaceae > Streptomyces. The sequence goes on along the minus strand of NZ_CP097322.1, from coordinate 4,034,213 downwards.
GCCTTCGACGACTGGACCGAACTCCCGCCCGCCGAACGCTGGTCGGCGCTCGCCACGGCCTGGCTGCCCGCCACCCGCACCGCCGGCCTGGCCGGCGAGCAGGACGCCAAGGGCCGCACCCTGTCGGTGCTCGGCGCCGACCTGGACCGCTCGGCCGCCCCCGAGGTACGCCGCCGCGTGCTCGACCTCCTCGCCGACCTGCCCGAGGGCGGCTCGGCGCGGCCGGACACGCTCCTCGAACGGCTCGCGTGGGAACGCCCGGCACGCGGTACGAGCGACCTGCGCGCCCGCCTCGCGCACTGGACCCTGACCGAGGCGGAGGTCCTCGGCGTCACCGGCCGGGGCGCGCTCAGCACGTTCGGCCGGGCCCTGTTGGAGCACCGCGACCCGGCGCCGCTGCTGGCGCCGCTGCTGCCCGAGCCGGTGGACCACGTCCTGCTCCAGGCCGACCTGACGGCGGTGGCCCCCGGCCCGCTGCGCCGGCCGCTCGCGGAGGTGCTGGCGGTGCTCGCCGACGTGGAGTCCAAGGGCGGGGCCACCGTGTACCGCTTCACGCCCGGGTCGGTACGCCGCGCGCTGGACGCCGGGCACACCGCCTCCGACCTGCACGCCTTCCTCGCCGAGCACAGCCGTACGCCGGTGCCGCAGCCGCTCGCGTACCTCATCGACGACGTGGCCCGGCGGCACGGGCACCTGCGCGTCGGGGCGGCGTCCTCGTACGTGCGCTGCGACGACGACGCGATGCTGGGCGAGATCCTCGCCGACAAGCGGTCCGCCGGGCTCGGGCTGCGCCGGCTCGCGCCGACCGTCCTGGCGGCGCAGGCCGAACCGGGGGCGCTGCTCGACGGGCTGCGGGCCATGGGCTACGCCCCGGCGGCGGAGTCGCGTACGGGCGACGTGGTGGTGGCGCGGGCCGACGCGCACCGCACCCCGGCCCGGCGGGCGCCGGTGCCGGTCCCGGACGGGCCACCGGTGCCGGACGCGACGCTGCTGGGGGCCGCCGTACGGGCCATCCGCGCGGGCGACCTGGCGGCGACGGCGGTCCGCAAGCAGCCCGCGTCCGAGGCGGGCGGCCAGGCGCCGGCGCCGGCTCCGGGCGAACTCCCGCTCACCAGCGCGGCGGAGACCCTGGCGACGGTGCAGGCGGCGGCGCTGACGGGGTCGGCGGTGTGGATCGGCTACGTCAACGCCGACGGGGCGGCGAGCCAGCGCGTCATCGCCCCGGTGCGGGTGGAGGGCGGCTTCGTCACCGGCTACGACCACACGGCGGACGAGGTGCGCACGTACGCGCTGCACCGCATCACGGGGGTGGCGGAACTGGCGGAGGACCAGGTCTGAGGGAGTCTGAGGGGCGGCCCGCGTCCGGGAAAACGGTTGGCGGGCAGGGCGGAGTTCACGTCATCCTGACGACATGTCCGCTCACGACCCCAGCACCGAACTCCAGGCCGGCACCGAACTCCGGCCCGGCACCGAACTCCAGGCCGGCACCGAGCCGTACCGCCGGATCAGGGCCGCGCACACGGCCGACACCGTGACCGTCTACCAGGCCTACTCCCCCGCCCTCGGCCTCCCCGCGGCCCGCGACGGCCGCTTCCCGGCCGCGTGGAAGCGCGAGCGGATGACGTGGATCAAGCCGTCGTTCCTGTGGATGATGTACCGCTGCGGCTGGGCGACCAAGACCGACCAGGAGACCGTCCTGGCCGTCGAGATCACCCGCGCGGGCTTCGACTCGGCCCTCGCCGGGGCCTGCCTGTCCCACTACGTCCCCGAGGTGCACGCCGACGAGGCGGCCTGGCGGGAGTCCGTCCGCACCACCACGGCCCGCGTCCAGTGGGACCCCGAGCGCGACCTGCGCCTGAACCCCCTGCCGTACCGCTCGCTCCAGCTCGGCCTGTCCGGCCCCGGCTCGCGCGCCTACGCCGACCAGTGGACGGTCTCCATCCGCGACGTCACCCCCCTGGCCCGGGAGATCCACGCCCTCCTGCGCGCCGGCGACGCCGACGCGGCCCGGAGCCTCCTCCCGGTGGAGACCCCGTACCCGGCGGGCCCCCTGCCTCACCTGGGCGCGTAGTCCACCGGCGCGGGGTCGAAGGGCCACGCGTCGGTGAGCCGGCGGGCGACGGCCGCGTACACCTCGGCGTCGAGGTGCGCCCGGTCGGCGCGCACCCAGGAGCTGACGTGCACGCGGCCCGGGTGGTCCCTGCTCGGGTACACGTACAGGCACCCCGCTTTTCCACCGCCCCCTGCTCGTCGGTGTGTTCGCCGTACCCGGCGGCCACCACCCGTCCGGCGGAGGCGATGAGGAAGTCCGCCGGAAGCCCGAGCCGGCCCCCGGACCACCGCGCGCAGCACCGGCCACCGGGCGCGCGGGGACGGGTGCTGATCCTGCGCGGGGGCGGCAGTCGCCTGGGTCGCGTGGGGCGCCTGGATCGCGTGGATCACATGAGTCGCACGGGAGGCCTCTCGATGCCCCCGCGCGGCCTGGCCCGAGGACCCCGGCCCGACGACCCCCGGCCCGACGACCCCACCCCTCGCGGCCCTGATAAGGCAGACTGGAGGTTTGGCCGCCCGCGTCCGGGCGGTCACGTCACCGCCGGAAAGGGACCGCTGCGTGAACGGGCCTCTCATCGTCCAGAGCGACAAAACCCTCCTCCTCGAAGTCGACCACGAGCTCGCCGGGGCCGCCCGCCGGGCCATCGCGCCCTTCGCCGAGCTGGAGCGCGCTCCCGAGCACATCCACACCTACCGGATCACCCCGCTCGGCCTGTGGAACGCCCGCGCCGCCGGGCACGACGCCGAGCAGGTCGTCGACGCGCTCGTCGAGTTCTCCCGCTACCCCGTCCCGCACGCCCTGCTCGTCGACGTGGCCGAGACCATGGCCCGCTACGGCCGCCTCACCCTCTCCAAGCACCCCGTGCACGGGCTCGTGCTGACCAGCACCGACCGGCCGGTGCTGGAGGAGATCCTGCGGTCGAAGAAGGTCGCCCCGCTGGTCGGGGCGCGGCTCGACCCCGACACCGTGGCCGTCCACCCCTCCGAGCGCGGACAGATCAAGCAGACCCTGCTCAAGCTCGGCTGGCCCGCCGAGGACCTCGCCGGCTACGTCGACGGCGAGGCGCACCCGATCGAGCTGGAGGAGAACGGCTGGGCGCTGCGCCCCTACCAGCAGCAGGCCGTCGAGGGCTTCTGGCACGGCGGTTCCGGTGTGGTCGTGCTGCCCTGCGGCGCGGGCAAGACGCTGGTCGGCGCCGGCGCGATGGCGAAGGCCAAGGCGACCACGCTGATCCTCGTCACCAACACCGTCTCCGCCCGCCAGTGGAAGCACGAGCTGGTCAAGCGGACCTCGCTGACCGAGGAGGAGATCGGCGAGTACTCCGGCACCCGCAAGGAGATCCGGCCCGTCACGATCGCCACCTACCAGGTGCTGACGACCAAGCGGAAGGGCGTCTACCCGCACCTGGAGCTGTTCGACTCCCGGGACTGGGGGCTGATCCTCTACGACGAGGTGCACCTGCTGCCGGCGCCCGTCTTCAAGTTCACCGCCGACCTCCAGGCCCGCCGCCGGCTCGGTCTGACGGCCACCCTCGTGCGTGAGGACGGCCGCGAGTCCGACGTGTTCTCCCTGATCGGGCCGAAGCGCTTCGACGCGCCGTGGAAGGAGATCGAGGCGCAGGGCTACATCGCGCCCGCCGACTGCGTCGAGGTCCGGGTGAACCTCACCGAGTCGGAACGGCTCGCGTACGCGACCGCCGAGACGGAGGAGAAGTACCGCTTCTGCGCGACGACCGCGACGAAGCGGAAGGTCACCGAGGCGCTCGTACGCAAGCACCGGGGCGAGCAGACCCTCGTCATCGGCCAGTACATCGACCAGCTCGACGAGCTGGGCGAACACCTGGACGCGCCCGTCATCAAGGGCGAGACCTCCAACGCGCAGCGCGAGAAGCTCTTCGACGCTTTCCGCGAGGGCGAGATCAACGTGCTGGTCGTCTCGAAGGTCGCGAACTTCTCCATCGACCTGCCCGAGGCCACCGTCGCCATCCAGGTGTCGGGCACCTTCGGCTCCCGGCAGGAGGAGGCACAGCGCCTCGGCCGCGTCCTGCGACCGAAGGCGGACGGCCACGAGGCGCGCTTCTACTCGGTCGTCGCCCGCGACACCATCGACCAGGACTTCGCCGCCCACCGCCAACGCTTCCTCGCCGAACAGGGCTACGCCTACCGCATCATGGACGCCGACGACCTCCTGGCCGGCGGCTGACGCGGGCATCCCGGCGGGACGCGGGCATCCCGCCGGGGGTTCACCGGCGTATGACGCCGGCGTCCTCGGAGTAGTCGGAGTACTCGCCCAGCACGACGACGCTCACGGCGGCCGCCGCGAAGATCTTCGCGGCGCGCAGGGCGCCACCGAAACGGTGACGGGAAGGGGAGTCGGAGGTGGGGGCGGCGCCGCGCGGGCGGCCGCCCTGGATCGGGGTGAAGGTTGCGGTGCTCATGTACCCATGGTCCGGTTTCTCCCCTTCCCGCACATCGCCCCAGGGGCGGAACCTCCAGGCCGCCGCCGTCCTCCTCACGACCCATGCCGCCCCCTAGGGCCCCTGCCTCAGGTCTGACACTCCGAGGTATGACACCCCCGCTTCGGGGCGGCGGAATTCGGTCGCGCCGCTCTGGGCCGGTGACTAGAATCTCCGCTCTTGCCGCCTCCCACCGCTCCACCGGGGAGAGCCGCCCGCCGACCGGAAACCGGCGGGCTCCCGTCCCGCACCGCCAGCAGCTGGAGGCCGTTCCGTGCCCGCGCACGCCCCCGACGCCCCTTCCGACACGCCGGTCGCCACCCCGTCCGACGCGACCACCGACCCCCTCGGCCGTGAACGGGCCCACCTGAGCGCCTCGCGCTCCGCCCTGCGCGCCATGCGCGAGGACGTCGAGGCCCTCGACATCCGCGACGTCACCGCGAACTGGGTCAACTCCCTCGTCCTCCAGGCGCAGATCGACGACCGCATCAAGGCCCTCGCCGACCTCTCCCACACCCCGCTCTTCTTCGGCCGCCTCGACTACCTCCACGCCCCGGGCGCCGAGCTCGCCGAGGGGGCGGAGGGGGAACAGTTCTACATCGGACGCCGCCACGTCCACGACGCCGACGGCGACCCGATGGTCATCGACTGGCGCGCGCCCGTCTCCCAGCCGTTCTACCGGGCGTCGAAGAACGACCCGCAGGACATCGCCCTGCGCCGCCGCTTCGGCTACACCGGCGGGGAGCTGACCGCGTACGAGGACGAGCACCTCTCCGACCCCTCCGAGGCGGCCGCCGTCAGCAAGCTCCTCCAGCGCGAGATCGAGCGGCCGCGCGTCGGCCCCATGCGGGACATCGTCGCGACGATCCAGCCCGAACAGGACGAGATCGTCCGCTCGGGGCTCTCCGGTTCCGTCTGCGTACAGGGTGGCCCCGGCACCGGCAAGACGGCCGTGGGCCTGCACCGGGTCGCGTACCTCCTCTACGCGCACCGCGAGCGGCTCGCCCGTACCGGCACCCTGGTCATCGGGCCGAACCGCTCCTTCCTGCACTACATCGAGCAGGTCCTGCCCGCCCTGGGCGAGCTGGAGGTCAAGCAGGCCACCGTCGACGACCTCGTCGCGCGCGACGGCCTGGAGGTGCGGGACGTCGACCCGGCCGAAACCGCCGTGGTCAAGGGCGACGCCCGGATGGCGGAGGTGCTGCGCCGCGCCGTCCACTCCCACGTCACGGAGCCGGCCGAGCCGCTGATGGTGGTGCGCGGCTCGCGCCGCTGGCGCGTGCCCGCGTACGAGCTCGCGGAGATCGTCGGGGAACTCCAGCGCCGCGACATCCGTTACGGCGCCGCCCGCGACGCGCTCCCGCAGCGGATCGCGCACGCCGTGCTCGTCCGCATGGAGCAGGCGGGCGAGGCCCCCGACGACCGCGTGCAGGACGCGGTGGCGCGCAACGCGGCGGTGAAGGCGGTCGTCAAGGCGAGCTGGCCGCAGGTGGAGCCGGCCAAGCTGGTGCTGCGGCTGCTGTCGGATCCGGAGTTCCTGGCGGAGCACGCGCATGGGGTCCTCACGGAGGACGAACAGAAGCTGCTGCTGTGGCCGAAGCCGTTTCGCAGCGTGAAGTCCGCGAAGTGGTCGGCGGCCGACCTGGTCCTCATCGACGAGGCCGCCGACCTGGTGGAACGCACCCCGTCCCTGGGCCACGTCGTCCTCGACGAGGCCCAGGACCTCTCGCCGATGCAGTACCGGGCGGTGGGGCGTCGCTGCACGACGGGATCCGCGACGGTCCTCGGGGACCTCGCGCAGGGCACGACCCCGTGGGCGACGCGCAGTTGGGACGAGGCCCTGGCCCACCTGGGCAAGCCGGAGGCCGTCCTGGAGGAACTCACCGCCGGCTTCCGCGTACCGCGCGAGGTCATCGCGTACGCGTCACGGTTGCTGCCGGAGATCTCCCCGGGGCTGGCCCCGGTCTCCTCGGTCCGCGAGACGCCGGGCTCCCTGGTCGTCACCCGGACGGACGACCTCACCCCGGCGGTGGTCGAGGCCTGCCGGGCATCGCTCGCGCACGAGGGGTCGATCGGGCTGATCGCGGCGGACGCGCGGATCCCGGAGCTGGCCGAAGCCCTGACGGCGGCGGGGCTGGCGTACCTGTCGCCCGGCGAGGAGACGACGGCGGAGTCCCGCCTGACGCTCGTCCCGGCGTCGCTGGCGAAGGGTCTGGAGTACGACTACGTGGTCCTGGACGAGCCCGCCGCCGTCGTCTCGGGCGAACCCGACGAACGGACCGGCCTGCGCCGCCTCTACGTCTGCCTCACCCGAGCCGTATCGGGCCTGACGGCGATCCACGCGGCGGCCCTGCCGGGGGCACTGGGCTGAGGGGGGTGGGGGGCGCGCTTGTACGTCGGCCCGTGCGGGCCCGCCATCTCCCCCTCGACCCCCGGGGACGGGACGGGAGCTGCCGACCCGCCTCCCGGCGGGTGGGTGGGGCCTACGCCGCCCCGCGCGGGCGCACCATCACCGCCTCGACCCCTGAGGGTGAGGTGGCGGCTGCCACCCGCCTTCCGGTGCCGGGCGGGGTCGGGCGCGGGGAGTTGAACCCGGGCGGGGCAGAAGCGCGGCCGGGATCCGGGCGGCGGAATCCCCCCGGACGGGACCGGAGAGGGCATGGGGGGCGGAAGGGGGGCCCTCGACCTCGTCAGCGATGAGCGAGGGGTCGGGCGCATGACCCACCGGGCATCCGGGCACCTCAAAGCCCCTGTCGGGACCGGGCGGCCGGCCTGCCTCCCCGCCAGGACGACCAGATCGTCCTGGCGCGCGCCCAAGCGCGTCAGATCGCTACGTGCTCCTCATTTCTCGGCGTCCGCCGGCCGTCTTGGGCCGACACCCGCCCCAAAAGACGATCAGAGTGCTGTGGGGAGCGGTCAGGCGCATCGCTACGCGGTGCCCGCGTCTCGACGTCCGGCGGCCGCTCTTCACGCCCCGCCGGCGCAGCCGAACTCCAGCCTCGGCTGCGCAGCCTCGCCGGCGGCCGCCCGCCGTTGGGGGCGGAGTTGAGGCCGGTCGGCCGTACAGGACCTACAGGGCCGCGCGCCACTTCGCGACCGCCGACGGGGAGACCGGGGTGTGCCAGCCTTCCGGGCGGGCCGCGCCGCCGATGTGGAAGGCGTCGATGCCCGCCGCGCGGAGTTCGGGGACGTGGGACAGGGTGAGCCCGCCGCCGACCAGGATGCGGGGGGCGTAGCCCGGCTCGCCCCGGCGGGCCGCCTCCGCGAGGAGTACCGGCAGGCCCGCGTCGACCCCGGCGGCCGACCCGGCCGTCAGGTACGTGTCCAGTCCGGGCAGGTCCGCGAGGGCCTTCCGCAGGCCGTCGCGGTCCGCCGCGCGGTCGATGGCCCGGTGGAACGTCCAGCGGCAGCCGTCCAGCTCCGCCACCACCGCCTCGATCGCGTCGAGGTCCGGGCCGCCGTCCGGGTTCAGGAACCCGAGGACGAACTCCCGCGCCCCCTCCGCCCGCAGCTCCCGCGCCACCTCCACCAGCCCGGCGACGTCGCCGGCCGCGAACCCGTCCGTCCTGCGGAGCATCACGCGCAGCGGGATGTCGACGGCCGCCCTGATCGCCGCGAAGGTCTCGCGCGACGGCGTGAGCCCGTCGGCGGCCATGTCGGTGACCAGCTCAAGGCGGTCCGCCCCACCGGCCTGGGCCGCGACCGCGTCCTCCACGTCGAGGGCGATCACCTCCAGGAGCGCACGGTTGCTCATCAGATGCCGTCCTTCGTCCAGTCGTCCAGTGGAACAGTCGTCCAGTGGGGAAATAGGTCTAGTCCAATATCCAGGGTACGGGCCTCCGGCCGCCCTTCACCAGCACAATCACGCCACCCCCACAATGTGCGCATGAACACGCACCCGGTCACTCACGACACCCCCGACCTCCGCGCCCGCTGGCACGCCACCACCGCCGCCGCCGGCGCGGACCCCGCCGCCGACCCCGGCCCCTACGCCGACCGCCTCCTGACCGCCTGGGCGGAGCCCCAGCGCCGCTACCACACCACCGCGCACCTGGCCGACGTACTCGCACGGATCGACGTACTCGCCCCGCACGCCGCCGACCCCGCCGCCGTCGAGCTGGCGGCCTGGTTCCACGACGCCGTCTACCGCCCCGACCGCTCCGAGAACGAGGAACGCAGCGCCGCCCTCGCCGAACGCGCGCTTCCCGAGCTCGGCGTCGACCCCGCCCGCGTCGCCGAGGTCGCCCGCCTCGTCCGGCTCACCGTCACCCACGACCCCGCCCCCGGCGACACCAACGGCGAGGTGCTCTGCGACGCCGACCTGGCCGTCCTCGCGGGCGCACCCGACGCGTACGCGGCGTACGCCGCCGCCGTCCGCGCCGAGTACGGTTTCGTGCCCGACGACGCCTTCCGCACCGGCCGTGCCGCCGTCCTGCGGCAGCTGCTCGCCCTGCCCCGCCTCTTCCGCACCCCGTACGGAGCCACCCACTGGGAGGCTCCGGCACGCCGCAACCTGGCCGCCGAGCTGGCGGAGCTGGAAGAACTCGGCCGGGCCCCGGGAATACGACCCTCTTGAGACCGGTTTGGTGGAGTCGTGCCCTCAGACCTCACACGATCTCGTATGCCCGTCGCCGTCTACGTCCTCGGCCTGTCCGTCTTCGCGCTCGGGACCAGCGAGTTCATGCTCTCCGGACTGCTCCCGCCCATCGCCGAGGACATGGGCGTGAGCATCCCGCAGGCCGGTCTGCTCATATCCGCCTTCGCGATCGGCATGGTCGTCGGCGCCCCGCTGCTCGCCGTCGCCACCCTGCGCCTGCCGCGCCGCACCACCCTCATCGCCCTCATCAGCCTCTTCGGCCTCGGGCAGATCGCCGGCGCCCTCGCCCCCACCTACGGGCTCCTCTTCGCCTCCCGCGTCGTCTCCGCCCTCGCCTGCGCCGGCTTCTGGGCCGTCGGCGCGGCCGTGGCCATCGCCATGGTCGACAAGGACCAGCGCGCCCGCGCCATGGCCGTCATGATCGGCGGGCTCTCCATCGCGAACGTCCTCGGCGTCCCCGCCGGCGCGTTCCTGGGCGAGCACCTCGGCTGGCGTTCCGCGTTCTGGTCGGTCGGAGCGGCCTCCGCCGTCGCCCTCGTCGGCATCCTCGCCCTGATCCCGAAGATCCCGCTGCCCGCCGAGCGCCCCTCCCTCGGCCGCGAGCTGCGCATCTACCGCGACCGCCAGGTGTGGCTGGCCGTCGGCGTCACCGCGCTCGCCGCCGGCGGCGTCTTCTGCGCCTTCAGCTACCTGTCACCGCTGCTCACCGACGTGGCCGGGCTCGACTCCGGCTGGGTCCCGTGGATCCTCGGCCTCTTCGGCGTCGGCGCCCTCGTCGGCACCACCATCGGCGGCCGGATCGCCGACGCGCGCCTGTTCGGCGTGATGATCTGGGGCATCACCGCCTCGACGGTCTTCCTCGCGGCCCTCGCCGTCCTGGCCTCCCACGCCGCCGTCGCGATCGCCCTGTCCTTCCTCCTCGGCGTCTCGGCGTTCTTCACCGCCCCCGCCCTCAACGCCCGCATGTTCAACGTGGCCGGCGCCGCCCCCACCCTGGCCGGAGCCACCACCACCGCCGCGTTCAACCTCGGCAACACCGGCGGCCCCTGGCTCGGCGGCACCGTCATCGACGCCGGCCTCGGCTTCCCCGCCACCGCCTGGGCGGGCGCCGCCATGACCGTCACCGCGATCGCCCTGACCCTGATCGCCCTACGCCTCCACCGCCGTACGCCGCCCCCCGCGACCCGGATCGTCACGTCCTCGACCCCCGCGACGCAGACCGCCAAGACCGCGCGCGCCTAGACACCCCCCTAGGAGCCGGCCGGCCTGCCCTTCGGGCGGCGCAGGCCGGCGGCCGTGAGGCGGCGGACCAGTTCCTTGCTGCCGACCTCCACCGCTCCGGCGCCCACCGCGTCCGCGTAGCGGTGCGAGGGCACGTCGTAGTGGTCGCGTTCGAAGGCGCGCGGCGGGCATCCGATGGACTGGGCGAAGGCGTGCAGCTCCTCGTACGAGACGTCGCTGACCAGGTGCGACCACATGCGGCCGTGCCCCGGCCAGGTCGGCGGGTCGATGTACAGCGTCACCGGCCGCTCACCGGCCGGGGTGGAAGACGGGGCCGAGCGCGCCCACGGACGCCACCCGCACGCCCGCCTCCGAACACACCCAGTGCGGATCCGGACCCAGCTCCGGTTCCACGTCGAGCGCGTGCAGATCCCCGTGCTCGCACACCGGGCACAGCGGCCAGCGCCCGTACTTCTCCAGCAGGGCGTCCTGGACGTCCTGGGCGACGAGTCCGGCCAGGTAGTCGACCCCCTCGGGCCACTGCTCCACCCACCAGCGGCGGTGCGTGACCGAGTCCTCGACGAGGGAGACGACATCGGCGTCGGCGACCTCACCCGCGGCGAGATCGGCGAGAACGAGCGCACGGGCGACGTGCAGCGCCTGTTCCAGGGGGGTCGTGTGGTCCATGGGCTCATTGTGAACCCCGACCGACCGGTAGCGAAGGCCCGTCCGCGGCGCCCGCTCATGGCTCCTTGACCCTCCCGCGCCCCGAAAATACATTGCGGGCTTGATCGAGAACGCGCCCCCTGCCCCTCAGGAGCACCGCCCGTGACCTCGCACGCCGCCCTCCGCGCCCAGCTCGACACCCTCACCACCGAGGCCTTCCGCCCCGAACTGGCCGACATCGACCGGCTCTCCACCCTGGAGATCGCCCGCGTCATGAACGCCGAGGACGCCACCGTCCCCACCGCCGTCGCCGGGCAGCTGGAGGCCATCGCCGCCGCCGTCGACGCGATCGCCGTACGCATGGCCGCGGGCGGCCGCCTCGTCTACGCGGGCGCCGGCACCGCCGGCCGGCTCGGCGTACTCGACGCCAGCGAATGCCCGCCCACCTTCAACACCGACCCCGCACGGGTCGTCGGCCTGATCGCGGGCGGCCCCTCCGCCCTGCTCAAGGCCGTCGAGGGCGCCGAGGACTCCCGCGAACTGGCCGCCGAGGACCTCACCGCCCTCGACATCGGCCCCGACGACACCGTGATCGGCGTCTCCGCCTCCGGCCGCACCCCGTACGCGATCGGCGCCGTCGACTTCGCCCGCGCCCGCGGCGCGCTCACCGTCGGCCTGTCCTGCAACGCCGGATCGGCGCTGGCCGCCGCCGCCGACCACGGCATCGAGGTCGTCGTCGGCCCCGAGCTGCTCACCGGCTCCACCCGCCTGAAGGCCGGCACCGCGCAAAAGCTCGTCCTGAACCTCATCTCGACGGTCACGATGATCCGCCTCGGCAAGACCTACGGGAACCTCATGGTCGACGTACGCGCCTCCAACGAGAAGCTGCGCGCCCGCTCCCGCCGCATCGTCGCCCTCGCCACCGGCGCCGCCGACGCCGAGATCGAGGCCGCGCTCAGCACCACCGACGGCGAGGTCAAGAACGCGATCCTCGTCCTGCTCGGCGGAGTCGACGGCCCCACCGCCGCCAAGCTGCTGACCGCCGCCGGGGGCCACCTGCGCGCCGCCCTCGCCGAAGCCGGCCGGCAGGCCACCCTCCCGTAGGAGACTCCCCCTCGAAGCAAGGCGACCGCATGTCCACTGACAAGAACCGCGCCACAGCCGCCGCGATCCTTCCCCTGGTCGGCGGCCCGGACAACATCACCTCCATCGCCCACTGCATGACCCGTCTGCGCATCGGCCTGCGCGACCGCTCGCTCGTCCAGGACGAGGCCCTCAAGGCCGTCCCGGCGGTGCTGGGCGTGGTGGAGGACGAGACCTACCAGATCGTGCTCGGGCCGGGCGCCGTCGCCCGCGTCACCCCCGAGTTCGAGGCCCTCGTGGCGCAAGCGCAGCCCGATACCCCCACGGCTCCCGCCCCCAAGGCCGTCACCGCCGACGCACTCGCCGCCCAGGGCCAGGCGCTGAAGGAGGCGCGGAAGGCCCGGAACGCCACCCCCTTCAAGCTCCTCCTGCGCCGCGTCGCGAACATCTTCGTCCCGCTCATCCCCGCCCTCATCGGCTGCGGCATCCTCGCCGGCCTGAACGGCGTGCTCACCAACCTCGGTTGGCTGCCCACCCTCGTCCCCGCCCTCGCCGCCATGGCCTCCGGCTTCATGTCGCTGATCGCCGTGTTCGTCGGCTTCAACACCGCCAAGGAATTCGGCGGTACGCCCATCCTCGGCGGCGCCGTCGCCGCGATCATCGTCTTCCCGGGCGTCGCGAAGATCGAGGTGTTCGGCGAGCACCTCTCCCCCGGCCAGGGCGGCGTCCTCGGCGCGCTCGCGGCCGCGCTGCTCGCCGTCCAGGTGGAGAAGTGGTGCCGCAAGTGGGTCCCCGAGACCCTCGACGTGCTGGTCACTCCCACCCTGACCGTACTGGCCTGCGGCCTCGTCACCCTCTTCGGCCTGATGTACGTCGCCGGCGTCGTCTCCACCGCCATCGGCGACTTCGCCCACTGGCTGCTGGCCGCCGGCGGCGCCTTCGCCGGGCTGGTCCTCGGCGGGCTGTTCCTGCCACTGGTGATGCTGGGCCTGCACCAGGCCCTGATCCCCATCCACACCACCCTCATCGAGGAGTCCGGGTACACCGTCCTGCTGCCGATCCTCGCCATGGCCGGCGCCGGTCAGGTCGGCGCCGCCATCGCCGTCTACTACCGCCTCCCGCGCAACGGCTCGATCCGCGCCACCATCAAGTCCGCGCTCCCGGCCGGTTTCCTGGGCGTCGGCGAACCGCTGATCTACGGGGTCTCCCTGCCGCTGGGGCGGCCGTTCGTCACCGCCTGCGTCGGCGGGGCCGCCGGCGGGGCCTTCATCGGCCTCTGCAACCAGCTCGGCGTCGGCTTCGGCTCGACCGCCATCGGCCCCTCCGGCTGGGCCCTGTTCCCGCTGCTGGACGGCACCTCCGCGATGGCCCCGACGATCGCCGTCTACGCGGGCGGCCTCGGCGTCGGCTACCTCGTCGGCTTCGCCACCACGTACTTCTTCGGCTTCACCCCGCAGATGCTCGCCGACCTCGACACCGACCCCCTGCCACCGGCCACCCCCGCCACCACCGAACCGACGAAGGAACCGGCCCTGGCCCCGTGAGTGCCGGCGATGCGAGGGGCTTCCGCACGGGGAGCCCCTCGCGCCCGGTTACGGGCCTGTGGCCGCTCTCAGGAAACGCACCAGGTCATCGGTGCTGTAGCCGAGCTTCGGGCCCCGTTCGGCGGCCATCAGGAGCAGCTGCCCCACGATCTCCGCGCCCCAGCCGTCGAGGCCGTCCGCCGACCACTCCCACAGCTTCTCGATGCCGAGGTCCGTCATCAGCAGCCCGTGCCCGGCTCTGATCTCCCCGCACGTCTGCGCCACCGCGTCCAGCAGCCGCGCGCCCGGCCGCTCGCACCGCAGCCCGAAGTACCCGCAGACCTGCTCCACCACGCAGCCCATCGGGGGCCGCGCCTTGATCGCGTCGTAGCGGGCGTCCTCGAAGCCCGGGTACTCCCCCGCCGGACAGTGGACGAGCGTGAACCGCTGCCAGCCCGGCGGCGGAGGCGGTTGCGGACGCCACGCCTTCAACCCGAACGCCTCGTGCACCAGCGCCGTCGCCTCGTCCGCCGACTCCGCGCTCCGACTCTCCCGCCGCTCCCCGTCGTCCCCGACGGCCGTCCACACCGCCGCCCCGTCCTCACCGCCCTCGTCACGCCGTACCCGCACCGACAACCCGCTCCCGCACCGCCGCCAACGGCCCCCCGCCAAGGCCGTCTCCAGCCCGCGCAGCTTCCAGCCCAGCTCGAACGCGAACTCCGCCGAGCCGATCCCCTCCTCGGTCACGGGCGCGCCCGCTCGTGCAGGACGGCGGCCAGCCGCAGCGCGGTGTCGAGGTTGCAGCGCCCGAGGTCGACCAGCGGCAGCCCGTACGTCCCCGCGGCCGACACCCCGTCCACCCCGAGCGAGGGGAAGACGACACCGACCCCGTCGAGGGCCGCTTTCAGCTGCCCCACCGCCTCTTCGGCCGCACGCATCCGCTCTTTCGGAGTGAGCACCATGACATGTCACCTTCCACTCTGAGTATTCAGGTTCTGCACACAGAGTGGCGATGACAGGGCTAGCCTTTCAAGTGGCCCACCGCAGCAACCGCACATGTTGTACCGGGAGTTGTCATGCCAGGAAAGAACCTGGACCCCTCGTCCTCCCCCCGCGCCCTCCTCGGCGCCGAACTCCGCGTGGCCCGCAAACGGGCGGGCCTGAGCCAGGCCGAACTCGGGGAACCCCTCTTCGTCAGCGGTTCGTTCATCGGCCAGTTGGAGGCCGGCATCCGCCGGATGCACCTCGAACTGGCCCGACAGATCGATGAAATCCTTGGCACGGACGGCTTCTTCGCCCGCAACTGCGGCGCGGCGGCCAAGTCCAAGTACCCCGACCACTTCGCGGCGGCGGCCGAGGCCGAAGCGCTGGCGATCTCCATCCGCGAGTACGCGCCGCAGATCATCCCGGGCCTGCTCCAGACGGAGGCGTACGCGCGGGCCATCTTCCGCGCCTACCAGCCGACGGCGACCGAGGAGGCGATCGACGAGCTGGTCACGAACCGGCTCGAAAGGTCGGCGATCCTGGACAATAAAACAACCCCGTTGTTTTGGTGCGTGCTTGACGAAGCGGTCCTCCGCCGCGCCGGGGACGACCCGAAGGTCCTGGCCGCCGCCCTGCGACACATCGCCAAGCTGATCCGCGCGAACCGGATCATCGTCCAAGTCCTGCCATTCAGTGCGGGCTTCCACGCGGGCATGGACGGCTCGCTCAAACTGATGGCCTTTGCGGACGCGCCGCCGCTCGCCTATGTTGACGGCATCGGGATGGGCCAGTTGTTCGACGATCCGGCCACAGTCGCCAAATACACCCTGACCTACGATCTGCTCACGGCCAGCGCGCTGTCCCCGAGCCAGTCCCTGGCCCTGATCGAGTCGATGGCGGAGGAGTACGAAAATGACCAACACGCCTGAGTACGACCTGTCGGCAGCCGTCTGGCACAAGTCCAGTTACAGCGGCGGCGACGGCGGCAACTGCCTGGAGATGGGCACGTGGCGGAAGTCCACCCACAGTGATGGCAGCGGCGGGAACTGCGTCGAGGTCTGTGACGCGCACCCCGACGTCGTCCCCGTTCGGGACTCCAAGGTCCCGGACGGCCCGCACGTGGTGTTCCACGCGCGGGCCTGGAGCGCCTTCGTCAGGACGCTCTGACGGGTCACAGACCGCCGGTGAACAGGAGGCGGTTGGGGCTTCCGGTGCCCAGGAAGCTCAGCCTGTCCTTCGTGGAGCTCGTCACCAGCGCGTTGAAGACCTGGTCCGGGGTGGCGTTCGGGTGCTTCTGCTTGAAGAGGACGGCGGCTCCGGCGACGTGCGGGGCCGCCATCGAGGTGCCGTTCAGGGCGACGGTGCCGCCACCGAGGCGGGCCGAGAGGATGTCCTGGCCGGGGGCGTAGAGGTCCACCACCTCGCCGTAGTTGGAGAAGGCGGTCTCCACGTCGTAGCGGTTGCTCGCCGCGACCGTGAGCGCCCGTTCGGCGGACGCCGGCGAGTAGTTGGCGGCGTTCCTCGAATCGTTGCCCGCCGCGATGACCGGAAGGACGCCCGCCCGCGACAGGTTGTTGGCGGCGTCGTTCAGCGCCTGGGAGTACCCGCCGCCCAGCGAGCCGTTGAGGACGGCGGGCTGCTGGGCGTTGCGGGCCACCCAGTCCAGGCCGGCGATGATCCCCGAGAACGAGCCCCGGCCGTCACAGCCGAGGACGCGGACGCTGACCAGGTTGGCCTTCGTCGCGACGCCGTACGTCTTGCCGCCGACCGTGCCCGCGACGTGCGTGCCGTGCCCGTTGCAGTCCGCGCCCAGCCGGCCGTCGCCCATCGCGTCGAAGCCGTACGTGGCCCGGCCGCCGAACTCCTCGTGCTTGTAGTCGATGCCGGTGTCCAGGATGTACGCGGTCACCGGGGCGCCGTTGCCCCCGACGGTGAACTCGCTGTCGAGCGGCAGGTCCCTCTGGTCGACGCGGTCCAGGCCCCAGGAATTGGCCGGCACCCGCCCCGACGGGGTGGCGATCGGGGTGGGCGGGGCGGACGCCGTCGCGTCCTGCTCGACCGACGTCACGCCCAAGCTCGTGCGGACGGAGTTCAGCTGCTTCTCGCTGAGCGAGGCGGCGAAGCCGTTCATGGCCGTGCGGTAGACGAAGGACGGCTTCAGGTTGAGCTTGTTCGCCAAGGCGGTCGCGTCGACGCCCCGGTCCAGGCTGACGATGTACTGGCCGGGCAGGGCGTTGGCGACGGCGCTGTGCAGCGGGACGGGCGTGGGCTCCGGGGTGTCGGCGGCGGCCGCACCAGCGGCCAGGGCCGGGGTGGTCGTGAGGAGGGCGGCGACGGCCAGACGGACGAGCATGCGCATGGAGGCAACTCCCTGAAGCGGAAGGCGGAGAACGGTGGCTGGAGCCGTCCGCCGCCGGGGCGTGAAACCCCCGCGAGGACGGACTCCCGGTGCATCGGTCGCCGGCCCGGCGGAACTTGAAACAGCCCGGGTCCACCTGGCGCAAGGGGCGGCGGACCCGCGCAAAAAGGTTCACGCACGTGGCGTGGCACGCCGCCCGGGGCGCGCTACGGGGTCCACCCCGGCCGTCCCGAATTCACCCGTACGGGCCGTGACGCGGGGGCCGTCGGGCCAGGTCGTGTCTTGTGGCTCATGCCGGGCTCGCGGGGCTCGCGACGCCCGGCATGAGCCACAAGACACGACCGAGCGCGCCCGGGGTTCACCCCCGCCCGCGCCCGCCGCGCCGGACGGGGTCGTTGACCGGCCCGGACGTGCGTGATGGCGTCGCCGTCATGCGCACCCGACCGAGCTGGGCCGTGCCGACGGCCGTCGCCACCGCCGCACTGGCCGCCGTGGCCGTCCTGCCCGCCGCCCAGTCCGCCGACGCCGCCACCGCGCCCGCGGTGGTGGCGCCGGTCGACTGGCCGACGTACCTCGTCACCGTCCACCGCGACGTCGACCCCACCTCGGTGGCCGCCGCCCACGGGATCACCCCGGAGCACGTCTTCCGCATCGCCCTGCACGGCTTCTCGGCGCGCCTGTCCCCCGAACAGGTCGCCGCCCTGCGCGTGGCGCCGTCGGTGGAGTCCGTGGAGGAGGACGGCCTGGCGAGCGCGATCGGACCGGCCGTGTAGGGGGTCCTACGCGCCGGCCCGGCGGGCGCGGACCAGGCGGGTGCAGCCCCAGCCGAGCAGCCAGGGCAGGACGGTGATGCCGCCGATGTACACGGCGGCATAGCCGAGGACGTCGTTCAGTCGGGACGGCTCGTCCCAGCCTTCGATCGGCAGGACCATCGCCACCGCCGACACCCCCACGGGCGGCAGCGGGACCAGCACCGACCACAGCCGCGCCCGCGGGCCGGGGCTGCGCGCGCACCACGCCCCGAAGGCCGCCATCACGAACGGCCCGAACGGCACCCACAGCACCACCGGATAGAAGAGCAGCACCCACCACTCGTCCGAATACCCGAACATCATGGAGATCCCCCGTCCGGTCCCGCCCCGCCCCCGAAAGCCCACCCGGCTCATCCCCCACCGGGCGGGCGCCCGAAACCGGCCGGCTGCCCGCTCGCGGGCTCTACCGGTTCCGGGCGGCCTCCACGAAGGCGCGGATCAGGGCGGGGTCCTTCACCCCGCGCTCCCGCTCGACCCCGCTGGAGACGTCGACCCCCCACGCCCCGGTCACCGCGACGGCCTCGGCGACGTTGGCGGGGGTCAGCCCGCCGGCCAGCAGCCAGTGCCCCTCGGGGGCGGTGAACTCCGCCGAGCCCCAGTTCCACGGCTTGCCGGAGCCGGGGTCGGGCGCGTCCAGCAGCAGCAGGTCCTCCCCGTACTCCCCGCACCGCCGCACGTGCTCGGCGGTGGCCCGCAGCAGGGTGCGGCCCGGGGCGCGCAGTTCCTCGTAGTAGCCGACGGGCTCGTCCCCGTGCAGCTGTACGGCGCGCACCCCGCTCTCCTCGGTGAGCCGCCGCACCTCCTCGACGGACTGCCCCCGGAACACCCCGACGGTCAGCACCGAGTCCGGCACCTCGGCCGCCAGCGCCCGCGCGGTGGCGGCGTCGACGGTACGGGGGCTGCCCGGCGCGAAGACGAACCCGACGGCATCGGCCCCGGCCGCCACGGCCACACCGACGTCCGACCCGGTCTTCAGGCCGCAGATCTTTACGAAGAGCTCGCTCATACCCCCAGTCAACCAAAGCCACCCGATCGGCGATCCCCCGTACCGGCAGCCGGGCACGACCGCTCGCGCACCACTAGCCTGGAACGAGGCTCACGCCCAGTGCACGGCACGCCACGCGGAGGACAACGGTGACGATCATGATCGAACGGGCCACACCGATAGAACAGGCCGCACCACCGACGTTCGAGACGCTCCTGCGCACCGTCGAGGAGATGGACACGCCAGACGGCTTCAAGGCCGAGCTCATCCGGGGGAAAATCGTCGTGTCTCCGTGGTCCAGGCTGCGTTACTTGCGCCCCATGCGGGCCCTTCGCCGACAATTGGAGGCCCACTCCCCGGATGGCCACATCGTCGAGACCACACCGATCCTGTTCCAGTTCCCAGCGGCGCGACGCGCCTATGGGCCTGATCTCTACGTGGCGGACGAGGCGGCTTTCGACGAAGAGGGCCGCCACGCGGACGGAGCGGCACTTTCTCTCGTGGCCGAGTTCACCTCGGTGTCCACGAAGGACGTGGACTGGCACGAGAAGATGGACGTGTACGGACAGCTCGTCCCCGTCTACCTCGTCGTCGACATGCAGGCATCCGAGATCACCTGCTTCTCGGATCCATCCCCGCACGGCTACCGCTCCCGCACGACGGTCTCCTTCGGCCAGGCCCTGCCCGTTGCGAAGCCCTTCGACTTCGCCCTCGACACCACCGGCTTCTGACCGCCACCCGCGAAAACCCCTCGGTTCCCGGTGGGCTCGGAGCGCAGAATGGCGGGATGGATGACAGTGGGGTGGCGATCAGTACGGGTGGCGCGGACGCGGAGCTCGACGCTCGGCTCGGTGCGGAGTTGGACGCCTTCAACCAGGCGGCAACCGCCGGGCACGAGCAGGCGGAGTTCACGGTGCGGATCACCGACGCGGACGGGGCGCTCGTCGCCGGGCTGTCGGGGTGGAGCTGGGGGGACCGGGCCGGGATCGAGATGCTCTGGGTGCGCGAGGACAGCCGGGGCGACGGCTGGGGCGCGCGCCTGCTCGCGGCCGCCGAGGAGGAGGCCCGCCGGCGGGACTGCGTGACGATCATGGTGTCGTCCTTCACCTTCCAGGCGCCCGGCTTCTACGCCCGCCACGGCTACGAGGAGACGGCCCGCGTACCCGGAATCCCGGACGGGCACGAGGACGTGTACTTCCTCAAGCGGCTCTGAGGGCAGGGGGGCGGGCGGGACGCCGGAAAACGCCCGAGGGCGGCACCCCCCGCGGGGGGTGCCGCCCTCGTTCGAGAACAGCCGATCAGCCAGGGGCCGATCAGAAGTCCATGTCACCGCCCGGCATGCCGCCCGGGGCGCCCGCGGACGCCTTCTCCGGCTTGTCGGCGATGACGGCCTCGGTGGTCAGGAACAGCGCGGCGATGGACGCGGCGTTCTGCAGGGCGGAACGCGTGACCTTCGCCGGGTCGATGATGCCCTCGGCGATCATGTCGACGTACTCGCCGGTCGCGGCGTTCAGGCCGTGACCGATGGGAAGGTTGCGCACCTTCTCCACGACGACGCCACCCTCAAGACCACCGTTGACGGCGATCTGCTTCAGCGGGGCCTCCAGGGCGAGCTTCACGGCGTTGGCGCCGGTCGCCTCGTCACCCGTCAGCTCCAGCTTCTCGAAGACCGAGGAGGCCTGCAGCAGGGCCACGCCACCGCCGGCGACGATGCCCTCCTCGACGGCCGCCTTCGCGTTGCGAACGGCGTCCTCGATGCGGTGCTTGCGCTCCTTGAGCTCGACCTCGGTCGCGGCGCCGGCCTTGATGACGGCCACGCCGCCGGCCAGCTTCGCGAGGCGCTCCTGGAGCTTCTCGCGGTCGTAGTCCGAGTCGGAGTTCTCGATCTCGGCGCGGATCTGGTTGACGCGACCCTGGACCTGGTCGCTGTCACCGGCACCGTCGACGATGGTGGTCTCGTCCTTGGTGATGACGACCTTGCGGGCGCGGCCGAGCAGGTCGAGACCGGCGTTCTCCAGCTTGAGGCCGACCTCCTCGGAGATGACCGTGCCGCCCGTGAGGATGGCGATGTCGCCGAGCATGGCCTTGCGACGGTCACCGAAGCCCGGGGCCTTGACGGCGACGGACTTGAAGGTGCCGCGGATCTTGTTGACGACGAGGGTGGAGAGCGCCTCGCCCTCGACGTCCTCGGCGATGATCAGCAGCGGCTTGCCGGACTGCATGACCTTCTCCAGGAGCGGCAGCAGGTCCTTGACCGAGCCGATCTTGGAGTTGACGATCAGGATGTACGGGTCGTCGAGGGACGCCTCCATACGCTCCATGTCGGTGGCGAAGTACGCCGAGATGTAGCCCTTGTCGAAGCGCATGCCCTCGGTGAGCTCAAGCTCCAGACCGAAGGTCTGCGACTCCTCGACGGTGATGACGCCTTCCTTGCCGACCTTGTCCATGGCCTCGGCGATGAGCTCGCCGATCTGGGTGTCGGCGGCCGAGATCGAGGCGGTGGAGGCGATCTGCTCCTTGGTCTCGACGTCCTTGGCCTGGGAGAGCAGGGCGGCGGAGACGGCCTCGACGGCCTTCTCGATACCACGCTTGAGGGCCATCGGGTTGGCGCCGGCGGCCACGTTGCGCAGGCCCTCGCGGACGAGCGCCTGGGCCAGCACGGTGGCGGTGGTCGTACCGTCGCCCGCGACGTCGTCCGTCTTCTTGGCGACTTCCTTGACCAGCTCGGCGCCGATCTTCTCGTACGGGTCCTCGAGCTCGATCTCCTTGGCGATGGACACGCCATCGTTGGTGATCGTGGGGGCGCCCCACTTCTTCTCAAGGACGACGTTGCGACCCTTGGGGCCAAGGGTGACCTTGACGGCGTCGGCGAGCTGGTTCATGCCACGCTCGAGACCGCGCCGGGCCTCCTCGTTGAACGAAATGATCTTGGCCATCTGAAGTGGTCCTCCCGGACAGG
Source organism: Streptomyces sp. RerS4 (assembly GCF_023515955.1). Classification (GTDB taxonomy): domain Bacteria; phylum Actinomycetota; class Actinomycetes; order Streptomycetales; family Streptomycetaceae; genus Streptomyces. The sequence continues at coordinate 4,012,516 of NZ_CP097322.1, read as the reverse complement.
GGTGGATTGCTCCGGACCGCGCCCGCGCCCGCGACGGACGGCCTGCGGCTCCGGCGGTTCCTTCCCGCCGGACCCTGCGGGCCTCACCGACCCGGTCCTCGTCTTAGTAGCACTCTCACCCGGAGAGTGCTAACGCCAATGATTAGCACTCGACCCCCGCGAGTGCAAGCGGCTTCGGGCAAACCCCCCGGCCGCGCGCCGGGACACGCCCGGAAACACGCCGGGAACACGCCAAGGGGCCCGCACCCCGTGTCCGGGATGTGGGCCCCTCGTCGTACGTCTCGGTGGTCGAACGCGCTGGGACTCAGCCGGCCGCGAGCTTGACCATGTCCGCCTGCGGACCCTTCTGGCCCTGCGAGATCTCGAACTCGACCCGCTGACCCTCTTCGAGGGTGCGGTATCCGTCCATCTGGATGGCGCTGTAGTGGACGAACACATCCGCACCACCGTCGACCGCGATGAAGCCGTAGCCCTTCTCCGCGTTGAACCACTTGACGGTGCCCTGAGCCATGCCTAACTCCCCTATTACTGGCCCTTGCGCAGGACCGCACTTCGCGGACCCGGGTCAGAACTTGCGCCGGAACGCCTCGACCGCGGCTGAATGTATCTGCACCGGTGCTGTCTGCAACAGGTCATTCCGACGAGAAATCCGGACACGCGAAAACGTGGAAATAGAGTGAAAATTTGGCATATTCCAGGGCAACTCGGGCCCGACAAGCCTCACCAAAGCCCCAAAACGCGCACGCATGTTGACTCAATGTCTACCCTCGCGCGGCCCGCTCATATGCGGCGGGCAAGAACAGCGGAGGGGACTTCCCCAACTCTACCGCGCCCAACCAAGCAGAATTGCCCCCTCCACTTTCGGCGGAGGGGGCAATTCAGGTTTTGTGAATCAGCAGCCGCCGGCGACGGCGGGAATGATCGAGACACCGGCGCCGTCCGGCGTCGCCGTCTGCAGCCCGCCCTCGAAGCGCACGTCGTCGTCGTTGACGTAGACGTTCACGAAGCGGCGCAGCTTGCCCTGGTCGTCCAGGACGCGCGCGGCGATGCCCGGGTGGTTCTTCTCCAGGGACTCGATGACCTCGGCGAGGGTCGCGCCCTCGGCCGGGACCTCGGCGACGCCGCCGGTGTAGGTGCGCAGGATGGTGGGGATGCGGACGTTGACGCTCATGGCGCTACTGCCTTTCCGGGTGTCAGGGGAGATCAGGCGAGGCCGGCGGCGCGGAACGCGTCCAGGCTCGGGCGGATGGTGGCCGTCTGACCGCTGTCCGCGGCCACCGCCTCCAGGGTCTTCAGGCCGTCGCCGGTGTTGAGGATGACGGTGGTCAGCGTCGGGTCGAGCTGCCCGTTCTCGATGAGCTTCTTCGTCACGCCGACGGTCACGCCACCCGCGGTCTCGGCGAAGATGCCCTCGGTCTGCGCCAGGATCTTGATGGCCTCGACGACCTGCGCGTCGTTGACGTCCTCGACGTAGCCGCCGGTGCGCCTCGCGATGTCCAGGACGTACGGGCCGTCCGCCGGGTTGCCGATGGCCAGCGACTTGGCGATGGTGTTCGGCTTCTGCGGGCGGACCACGTCGTGGCCGGCCTTGAAGGCCGTCGACACCGGGGAGCAGCCCTCGGCCTGCGCGCCGAAGATCCTGTACGGCTTGTCCTCGACCAGGCCGAGCTTGATCAGCTCCTGGAGACCCTTGTCGATCTTCGTCAGCTGCGAGCCGGACGCGATCGGGATGACGATCTGGTCGGGCAGCCGCCAGCCGAGCTGCTCGCAGATCTCGTACGCGAGCGTCTTGGAGCCCTCGCCGTAGTAGGGGCGCAGGTTGACGTTGACGAAGCCCCAGCCCTCGCCCAGCGGGTCGCCGATGAGCTCGGAGCAGAAGCGGTTGACGTCGTCGTAGTTGCCCTCGATGCCGACGAGGTCGCCCCCGTAGACACCGGCCATGACGACCTTGCCCTGCTCCAGGTCGTGCGGGATGAACACGCAGGAGCGGAAGCCGGCGCGGGCGGCGGCGGCGCCGACGGCGCCGGCCAGGTTGCCGGTGGAGGAGCAGGAGAGGGTGGTGAAGCCGAAGGCGCGGGCGGCCTCGACGGCGATGGCGACGACGCGGTCCTTGAAGGAGTGCGTCGGGTTGCCGGAGTCGTCCTTCACGTACAGCTTGCCGGTGACGCCCAGCTCCTTGGCCAGGTTGGCCGCGTCCACGAGCTTGGTGAAGCCGGGGTTCAGGCTGGGCTTGGAGGCCACGTCCGCCGGAACGGGCAGCAGCGGCGCGTAACGCCAGATGTTGTTCGGGCCGGCCTCGATCGCGGCGCGCAGGGCCTCGGGGTCACCGGTGGGGAGCTCGTAGGAGACTTCCAGCGGTCCGAAGCACTCGACGCAGGCGAAGATCGGGCCGAGTTCGAAGCGGGTACCGCACTCGCGACAGGAAAGACCGCTGGCAGGTCCGAGATCGACAGAGGTGGCGACAGTCTGTGCAGCCATGATGGCGAGGCCCTTTCTCCTCATCTTCCCCATGGCGCACTTCGCCATGAGACGGAATTGGCACCTTCCCTAGCCGGGGGACCCCGCTGAGGTCGCCGATGGCGATCGCGAGAACCGACTGGAGGGTTGCCGGGGCTTCAACGGGCCGTGTCCCTCTGCCCCTCTGGATGAGCGGTATGGCACCGGCTACCGCGCTCCAAGGCGCACCGGTGCGTTTGTCCGAAGGACCCCCGGCATGCGGTGGTCCTTCGCGTTGTTCAAGACTGTAACCGAAGGGCCGGGCGGTGTGAGACAGCCGTCCGAACCGCGAGATGGATCATATTTCGCCCCAATCAGGGAGTACTGACAGTGCTGGATGAGGTGGAGCGCTGGCTGGCCGACCGCTCCTGGTCCGCCGCCGACCGACCGCTCGACCAGCTGATCGAGCGGAAACGGGCGACCGGGACGACGGTCAGCGTCGTGCTGCCCGCGCTCGACGAGGAGTCCACGGTCGGACGAATCGTGGAGGTGATCCGGCGCGACCTGATGGACGGCCCGACGCCGCCCCTGGTGGACGAGCTGGTGGTGGTCGACTCCGGCTCCACCGACCGCACGGCGGAGGTCGCGGCGAAGGCCGGCGCGCGGGTGGTCCACCGCGACGAGATCCTGCCGCGGCTGCCGGCCCTGCCCGGCAAGGGCGAGGTGCTGTGGCGCTCGCTGCTGTCCACGACCGGCGAGATCGTCTGCTTCGTGGACGCCGATCTGCGGGACTTCTCGTCCACCTTCGTGTCCGGGATCGTCGGACCGCTGCTGACCGATCCCGAGGTGCAGTTCGTCAAGGCCATGTACGACCGCCCGCTCGCGGACGCCCCCGGCCAGGGCGGCCGGGTCACCGAGCTGGTCGCGCGCCCGCTGCTGAACCTGCACTGGCCGCGGCTGGCCGGTTTCGTACAGCCGCTGGGGGGCGAGTACGCCGTACGCCGCTCCCTGCTGGAACGTTTGCCCTTCCCCGTCGGCTACGGCGTCGAGCTGGGCCTGCTGGTCGACGCGCTGCACACGGTCGGGCTCGACGCGCTGGCCCAGGTCGACGTCGGCGTCCGGCTGCACCGCCACCAGGACGGGCAGGCGCTGGGCCGGATGGCCGCCGCGATCTACCGCACCGCGCAGCTGCGGCTCTCGCGCGGGCACCTGGTGCGGCCGGAGCTGACGCAGTTCGAGCGGGGGCCGCACGGCTTCGTACCGCGCACGTACCCCGTGGACACGGAGGAGCGGCCGCCGATGGTCGAGATCGCGGAGTACGCGGGCCGGCGCGTGGCGTGACGCGGGACGTGGTGGCGTGACGCGAGACGTACACGAGTTTGAGGGCGGGCGCCCCTGGCTAGGTTCGCGACATGGCTTCTCAGGTACTCGTCGCCGCCAACCGCGGCCCGCTCTCGTACGTCCTCGCAGAAGACGGCTCGCTCACCGCCCGGCGCGGCGGAGGCGGCCTCGTCTCCGGCCTGTCCGCGGCGCTCGCCCGGCAGCCGGAGGCCCTGTGGATCTGCGCGGCCCTCTCCGACGCCGACCGCGAGGCGGTCCGGCGGGGGGTGGCGGAGCCGGGGGTGCGGATGCTGGACATCGACCCGGGGACCTACGACGACGCGTACAACGGCATCGCGAACTCGGTGCTCTGGTTCACCCACCACCACCTGTACGACATCCCGCGCGAGCCGGTCTTCGACGCGCGGTTCCGGCGCCGCTGGGACTCGTACACCGCCTACAACGACGCCTTCGCCGAGGCGCTCGCGCAGGAGGCCGCCGAGGGGGCGGCCGTCCTGGTGCAGGACTACCACCTGGCGCTGGTGCCGGGCGCGCTGCGCGCGCTGCGGCCGGACCTGCGGATCGCGCACTTCACGCACACGCCGTGGGCGTCGCCCGAGTTCCTCGGGATGCTGCCGGACGACGTGCGGGCGCGGCTGCTGAACGGGATGCTCGGCGCGGACCTGGTGGGCTTCCACACCGAGGCGTGGGCGCGGGCCTTCCGGGCGGGGGCGGGCGCGGCCGCGGCGGGCACGAAGACGGCGGTGTTCCCGCTCGGCGTGGACGGCGACGACCTGCGCGCGCTGGCGCGGCGGCCGGAGGTGGACGACAAGCTGGCCGGGCTGCGGGCGGAGGTCGGCGACCGCAAGACGATCGTCCGCGTGGACCGCACCGAACTGTCGAAGAACATCCTGCGCGGCCTCCTGGCCTACCGGGAGCTCCTCACCACCCACCCTGAATGGCAGCACCGCGTCGTCCACTTGGCCTCCGCGTACCCCTCCCGCCAGGACCTGGAGGTGTACCGCGCGTACACGGCGTCGGTGCGGGAGCTGGCGGCGGAGATCAACGCGGAGTTCGGCACGCCCGACTGGCAGCCGGTCCTCGTCTCGGTGGAGGACGACTTCGCGCGCTCGCTGGCCGCGTACCGGCTGGCGGACGTGGCCCTGGTCAACCCGGTGCGCGACGGGATGAACCTGGTCGCGAAGGAGATCCCGGTGGTCTCGGAGGCCGGCTGCGCGCTGGTCCTGTCCACGGGGGCGGGGGCGTACGAGGAACTGCGCGCGGACGCGTTGACGGTGAACCCGTACGACGTCTCCCGCACGGCCGAAGCCCTGCACGAGGCCCTGACGATGCCCGCCCCGGAACGCGCGGAACGCACGAAGCGCCTGGCGGCAGCTTCCACGGCCCTCCCCCCGTCGGCCTGGTTCGAAGCCCAACTGAAGGCGCTGACGGGGAGATAGCGGGCCCGCGCCGCGAGGCGGCGTGCCCTGCCGCGCTGCGAGGGGGCGCGTACGGCTAGGGGGTGTCCGGCGGATCAGGGCCGGGCCCGCGGCGTCTGGCACGGCGCCTCGCCGCGTTGCCGAAACGTCCCGATAGCTCCGCTATCAAGACGCTCCGGCGCCTTGCGATGCCCCGCACCAGACGCCGCGGTCTATCCGACCCTGATCCGCCGGACACCCCCTAGTCCCGTAGCGCCGAGGCCAGTTGGGACAGGAACGTCGTTACCGCGCCTGGGCCTGGGAGGACCAGGTCGGCGCGGGCGGCGAGTTCCGGGACTTCCGCCGAGCCGCTGCACACCAGGAGGCCGGGGCGGCCTTCGGCGCGGCGTTTTTCGATCGCCGAGTACGCGGCGAGGTCGCCCAGGTCGTCGCCCGCGTAGAGGACGGCCTCGGCGTCCCGCTCGGCGAGGAACTCCGTCAGCGCGACGCCCTTGTCCATGCCGGGCGGGCGCAGTTCCAGGACGGCGCGGCCCGGCTCGACCATCAGGCCGTGTCGGGCGGCGAGCCGCGTGAGGGGTTCGCGCAGTGCGGCGAAGGCCGCCTCGGGGTTCTCGGCGCGGCGGGTGTGGACGGCCAGCGCGCGGCCCTTCTCCTCGATCCAGGTGCCGCGCCAGGCCCCGATGGTGTCGAGGAATCCGGGCAGCTCGGCCCGTACGGCGGCGACGCCCGGGTGTTCGGCGGGGGCGTGGACCAGGCCGGTGACGGCGTCCCAGCGTTCGGCGCCGTAGTGGCCGAGGACCACGAGGTGTTCCAGGCCGGGGACTCCGGCGAAGCCCCCGTAGCGGACGGCGACGCCGGCGGGGCGGCCGGTGACGACGGCGACGGCCTCGACCTGCGGGGCGAGGGCCGCGAGTGCGTCGACGGCGCCGGGGTGGGCGCGGGCCTGGTCGGGGTCGGGGACGATGTCGGCGAGGGTGCCGTCGAAGTCGAGGGCGATCACGGCCGCGCGCGGTGCGCGCAGGAGGGCTTCGAGTCCCTCGCGGCCGGCCGCGGTGGTGGGCACGGGCATCGGCGGATCGTGCGGATGGCTCCCCATGCGCCCGACCCTACCGGGGTGGCCGGGCGACGCCCACCCCTTCTCAGCGGCGGGCCCGCCGGCCCTCGCGTATGCGGCGCAGGCGGTTGACGGTGCCGGGGGCGTGCTCCAGTGCGCGTGGATCGTCCATCAAGGCGTTGAGCAGCTGGTAGTAGCGGACGGGGGTCAGGCCGAGGCCCTCGCGTATCGCCCGTTCCTTGGCGCCGGGGCCGGGCCAGGTGCGGGCCTCGTACGCGAGTACGGCGGCCTCGGCGGACGTCAGCGCGGCGGAGGGGGGCCGGGAGGGGCAGGTGGTCCCCGACTCCGCCGCCTCCGCCTCCGTCTCCGTCTGCGCTTCGGTCCGTCCGTCGTCCGTCATACGGCCAGATTAACGGCGGGTGCCGACAGCGCTCATCCGTCGGCGCTCAGCCGGCGCTCAGCGCTCGCCGTCCGCCTTGCGCGCCTTCAGCGCGATGTCCTCCAGCACCTTCGCGGGGTTCCCGCCGGGCTGGACGACCTGGCCGATGTTCTGCTTCACGTTCTCGCTGACGCCGGCCCAGGACTTCTTGCCGACGGGGTACAGCTTGGAGCTGGGCAGGGCCGCCAGGAAGGTCTTCAGCTGCGTGGCGGAGCCGCCCGTACTGGCCTCCATGGCCCGGTAGGCGCTGGTGGTCGCCGGCAGGAGGTCGTACTTGTTGGTGAAGGCGGTCACGTTCTTCGCGGAGTAGAGGTGGTCCAGGAACTTCCCGGACTCCTTCTTGTGGCCGTTCTTGAACGCCATGACCCAGTCGGCGACGCCCATCGCGGACTGGTCGGTGCCGTCGATCGTGGGCAGCGTGACCATGCCGAACTTCACGCCCTTGCCGGCGGCCTGCTTGAGCAGCGTGGGGTGGCCGTTGAGCATGCCGACCTCGCCGCGCGTGAAGGCGTCGAAGGCGGCCTGGCGGTCCAGCTTGCCGGGCTCGACGGGGCCGGTGAGGCCCTGGCCGACCATCCTGTCGCGCAGGAACTCGAAGGCCTTGACGTTCTCCGGGGCGTCGATCTGGTACGCCTCCTCGTTGTCGGTGTAGCCACCGCCGGCGGAGAGCATCCACATCATCGACTCGGCCTGGGCCTCCTCGCGGCCCAGCGGCACGGCGAAGGGGGTGGGGACGTTCGCGGCCTTGAGCTTCTTGGCCGCCGCCTCCAGCTCGGCCCAGGTCTTCGGCTGCCAGGGCGCGGCGCTGTCCTTCGGGATGACGCCGGCGTCGCCGAGCAGCTTCTGGTTGTAGAAGAGCAGTCGGGTGCTGGCGACGAAGGGCATGCCGTACTGGATCCGCTTGACCTTGCCGGCGTCGGCGAGCGGCGCGAGGAAGTCGGCCTCGGTGTTGACGGAGAGCAGCTCGTCGACGGTGTAGAGCTTGCCGGCCTCGGCGTAGTCGGCGTAGGCGCCGATCTGCGCGATGTCGGGGGCCTTGCCTTCCTTGACCATCGCGGCGACCTTGGCGTCGACCTCCGACCAGGAGTAGACGCTGACCTCGACGTGGACGCCCGGGTTGTCCTTCTCGAAGGAGGAGGCCAGGTCCTTCCAGTAGCCGGCGGAGGAGTTCTGGGGATTGTCGCCGTAGTCGGCCGCCACGACCCGCAGGGTCACCTCGTTGTCCCCCGTGAGACCCGACACGGCTCCGCAGCCGGTCAGTGTCACGGCGGTCAGGCACAGCACGGCCCCGGACGCGGCCAGGCTCAGGTAACGGCCCTTCACGGTTCTCGATCCACCCCTTGTTGTACGTACGATTCGACGTAAGGTCTACACCACTTTGGCGTCTCCTCCACATCCGGAACGGCGTCTCGCGCGGACTGTGTCCGGACCGTGTCCCACCCCTCGGTCCGGATTTGTATGGCCGCTCAACAATTCCCCTCATTGGACTAGACCTTTCCCCGCCGAGCACGCGAGACTGTCCTCTGTGAAACCCGTGAAACACGTCATCGCCCTCGATGTGGGCGGCACCGGGATGAAGGCCGCCCTCATCGGCGCCGACGGCACCCTGCTGCACCAGGCCCGCCGCGCCACCGGCCGCGCCCGGGGCGCCGAAGCCGTCGTCGAGACGATCCTTGACTTCGCCGCCGAACTCCACGACCTGGGCGTGGAACGCTTCGGTGCGGCGCCCTCGGCCGCCGGCGTCGCCGTCCCCGGCATCGTCGACTCCGCGGCGGGCATCGCCGTCTACGCGGCGAACCTCGGCTGGCGCGACGTACCCCTGCGCGACCTGCTCAGCGCACGCCTCGGCGGCATCCCCGTGGCACTGGGCCACGACGTGCGCACGGGCGGCCTCGCCGAAGGACGCATCGGCGCCGGACAGGGCGCCGACCGCTTCCTCTTCGTCCCGCTCGGCACCGGCATCGCCGGCGCCATCGGGATCGCCGGGCGCATCGAAGCCGGCGCGCACGGCTACGCGGGCGAGATCGGCCACATCGTGGTCCGCCCCGGCGGACCCGAGTGCGGCTGCGGGCAGCGCGGCTGCCTGGAGACCCTCGCCTCCGCCTCCGCCGTCTCCCGCGCCTGGGCCGCCGCCTCGGGCGATCCCGAGGCGGACGCGGCGGACTGCGCCAAGGCCGTCGAAGGGGGCGACGCGGCGGCCCGCGAGGTGTGGCTCGCCGCCATCGGCGCGCTCGCGGACGGCCTGGTCACGGCGATCACCCTGCTGGACCCGCGCACGCTGATCATCGGTGGCGGGCTCGCCGAGGCGGGGGAAACCTTGTTCACACCACTTCGGAAGGCCGTCGAGGAACGCGTCACGTTCCAGCGGCTCCCCGAGATCGTTCCGGCGGCCCTCGGGGACACGGCCGGATGCCTGGGCGCAGGGCTGCTCGCCTGGGACCTACTCGCCACGGAGGTACCTGCCTGATGGCCGGAAGCGCACACAGCACCGTTCTCTCCGGCGCCAGGGTGGTGCTCCCCACCGGGATCGTCGCCAACGGCCGGGTCATCGTCGAGGGCACCCGTATCGCCGGCAGCGCCCACGAGAACTCCGAGACCGTCGACCTGTCCGGGCACTGGATCGTCCCCGGCTTCGTCGACATGCACAACCACGGCGGCGGCGGCGCCTCCTTCACCTCCGGCACCGCCGAGGAGGTCCTGAAGGGCGTACGCACCCACCGCGAGCACGGCACGACCACCCTCGTCGCCTCCACCGTCACCGGCGAACTCGACGAACTCGCCCGCCGCGCCGCCCTCCTCGCCGAGCTGACCCAGCAGGGCGACATCGCCGGCATCCACTTCGAGGGGCCCTTCATCAACCCCTGCCGCAAGGGCGCGCACAAGGAGGACCTGCTGCGCGACCCCGACCCGGCCGAGGTCAGGAAGCTCATCGACGCCGCGCACGGCGCCGCCCGCATGTTCACCCTCGCCACCGAACTGCCGGGCGGGCTGGACTCCGTACGCCTGCTGGCCGAGCACGGCGTCATCGCCGCGATCGGGCACACGGACTCCACCTACGACCAGGCGCGCCAGGCCATCGACGCCGGCGCGACCGTCGCCACCCACCTCTACAACGCCATGCCGGGCCTCGAACACCGCGCCCCGGGCCCGATCGCGGCGCTGCTGGAGGACGAGCGGGTCACCGTCGAGCTGATCAACGACGGCACCCACCTGCACCCGGCCATGCTGGAACTGGCCTTCCACCACGCGGGCGCCCACCGCGTCGCGCTGATCACCGACGCGATGGACGCGGCCGGCTTCGGCGACGGCACCTACCACCTCGGCCCGCTGGAGGTGGAGGTCAAGGACGGTGTCGCCCGGCTCGTGGAGGGCGGCTCCATCGCCGGCTCCACCCTGACCCTCGACACCGCCTTCAAGCGGTCGGTGACGATCGACCGGCTGCCGGTGGAATCCGTGGTGCAGGCGATCTCCGCCAACCCGGCCAAGCTCATCGGCCTCTACGACGAGGTCGGCTCGCTGGACCCCGGCAAGTACGCCGACCTCGTCGTCCTCGACGGCGACTTCGACGTCAAGGGCGTCATGCGGCGCGGCGAATGGATCGTCAAGCCGGGCGCGTAAGAGCCCTTTCGGCCGCCTTTCGGCCGTACGCGGTGCGGCGGCGGGGCCTCGGGACTGGGCCCGCCGCCCTCGATTTGGCATGATCCCGGCATTCACCGAGACCGGGGCTGACCATGATCCTCACCGTGACGCTCAACACCGCACTCGACGTCACCCACCGGGTGCCACGACTGCGCCCCCACACCTCCCACCGGGTCACCGGTGTCACCGAACGCCCCGGCGGCAAGGGCCTGAACGTCGCCCGCGTCCTGGCCGCGCTCGGCCACGAGGTGACGGCGACGGGCTTCGCGGGCGGGCCGACGGGCGCCCTCGTGCGGGAGCTGCTGGCCGACGCGCCGGGCGTCGTCGACGCCCTCGTCCCCTGCGCCGGCGCCACCCGCCGCACCCTGGCCGTCGTCGACGAAGCCACCGGCGACACCACGCAGTTCAACGAGCCCGGTCCGCAGATCAGCGCCGCCGAGTGGGACGCCTTCCTCACCCGCTTCACCGAACTCGCCGCCGGAGCCCGCGCGATCGCCCTGTGCGGCAGCCTCCCGCCGGGCGTGCCCGTCGGCGCGTACGCCGTCCTCGTACGTGCGGCCCGCGCGGCCGGCGCCGCCCCCGTGCTCCTCGACACCAGCGGCGAGGCCCTGCGCCGGGGCGTCGCCGCCCGGCCGGAGATCATCAAGCCGAACGCCGCCGAACTCGCGGAGCTCACCGGCTCCCGCGACCCCTGCCCGCCACCCGCGACGCCCGCCGCCGGGGCGCGCACGCGGTGGTCGCCTCCTGGGCCCCGCCGGGCCTCGCCGCCACCCCCGAGGGCACCTGGCAGGCGGCCCCGCCCCGCCCCCTGTCGGGCAACCCGACCGGCGCGGGCGACTCCGCCGTGGCGGGCCTGCTCTCCGCCCTGGCCGAGGACCTCCCGTGGCCGGCGCGCCTGACCCGCGCGGTCGCCCTGTCGGCGGCCACGGTCCACGCCCCGACGGCGGGCGACTTCGACGCGCGCACCTACGAGGAGATCGCCCCGCAGGTCACGGCGGTGGCCGTCCCGGCGACCGCGCCGCCCGGACGGCCGTGACGGCGGCAGTGACGGCGGCAGTGACGGCGGCAGTGACGGCGGCGTCGAACGCCGGAGGGGGAGGCGCACCGGGTGCGTCTCCCCCTCCGTCACGTGCTCGGGCGTACCGCCCCGGGCGTCAGCCCTTGGTGTGGCCCGCGCCGAGGCGCAGCTGATCGAATATCGCCTCGCACTGGTTCCCGGCCTCACACGAGATCTTCATCGTGTTCGTGCCCTTCTTGAGGTTGATCCAGGCGAAGGTACGCGTCCACCCCTTGTCCCACACACCGGCCTCGGCCTTGGCGAAGTTCGCCAGGTTCAGGGACTGCGTGGGGCTCTGCCCGTTGACGGTGAGCGTCACCTTCGCGTCCTTGCCGGGCACCGCGTAGTTGACGAACAGCGTGTACTCGCCGCTCTCGGGCACGTCCGCCGTCCAGGTCAGCGCGGCGCCCGTCTGGTTGAAGTTGCCGACGTACTGCCCGCCGGAACTCTTCGAGCCCTGCACGGAGTTCTGGAGCAGCGCGCCCCCCGTGAGGGCCATTCCGGCGCCGGCCGCCTCGCCCTTGGGCAGCGGGGTCTGCGAGGCCTCGGGGGAGGCCGAGTTCTGCGGGGAGGCCGGGTTCTGCTTCGGCGCGACCGGCTGCTGGGACTGCGAGGACGCCTGGTCCTTGCCGCCCTTCTTGTCGCCCTTGTCGCCGAAGATCACCGCGGCGCTGATGCCGACCGCGATCGCGCCGACCACCGCGACCGCCGCGATGAGCATCCCCTTGCGACTGGAGCCGCCGCCACCGCGACCGCCGTGGCCGCCGCCGCGCGCCGGCGCCGTCGGCGCGGCGTACTGCTGCTGCTGGGGAACGCCGTAGCCACCGGCCTGGAGGGCCTCCGGGGCCTGGTACTGCGCCTGGTACGCCGGGGGCTGCTGGGGCGGCACGGCCCCGCGCTGGCCGCCGTACGTCCGCTCACCGACCGTGCGCACCTGGTTGTACGAGGTACGGGGCACGCCGGGCTGGACACCGGGCTGACCCCCGCCCGCCGGGCCGGGGTAGCCGTATCCACCGCCCTGACCGGGCGGGGTGGCTCCGGCGGCCTGGCCGTCCGCGTAGAGGTAGCCGAACGGATCGTCGTCCTCGGGCTGGTTCGCCCCACCGTGCGGGCCGTTGTTCGCGGGCGTCGTCATCGCAGGTCACTCCTTTCGACCCCCGGGAGCCTACCCCGAACACGTGCGCCCACGGGTGGTCGATCCACTCACCCGGCGCGACGGTGGGCCTTGGAGCGGGACCTTTTCTCGATGTACATCCGCTGGTCGGCTGAGCGCAGCACCTCGTCCGCCGACATGCCGCAGCTCGCCCAGCCGATCCCGAAACTGGCCCCCACACGGACCGCGCGGCCGTCCACCCGGATCGGCGGGATGATCGCGTTGCGCAGTCGGACGGCGAGGTCGGCGGCGTCTGCGGCGCCCAGGCCGTCGGCGAGGACGACGAACTCGTCACCACCCAGCCGGGCGACCGTGTCACCGTCCCTGACGCCCGTCGTGAGCCGTCGGGCCACCTCGATCAGCACGGCGTCGCCCGTGTGGTGGCCGAACCGGTCGTTGATCGACTTGAAGCCGTCGAGGTCGCAGAAGAGCACCGCGAGCCCCTTCGTCCCGTCGTCGATGTCCGAGGCGGGGGCGACGGTGTGGACGTGGTGATCGTACGGGCCCCCGTCCGGCAACCCCTGGCCGGCGCCGGGGCCGGGGCCGGCCTGGCCGGGGATCCCGGCGGGGACCGCGCCCGGGAAGTCGTAGGGGGCGCCGCCCGCTCCGGGGTGGCCGCCGCCCGCGTCGCCGGCGCCGTCGTGGGTGTCGGGACCCGGCGGACCGCCGTAGCCGGGGTGGGCGCCGTAGCCGGCGTGGGCCCCGTAGCCGCCGTAGCCGCCGGGGTCCCCGTACCCGCCGTGCTCGCCGGTGCCGGCCGCCGCGCCCGGTCGTGCCTCGTAGGCCGCGTCCAGGGCCTCGACGGCGGTGGCCCGTACGGACTGTGGCCGCCGGCACAGTCGGGCGCCGAGGCGGGCGCGCAGCTCGGCGCTGTTGGGCAGGCCGGTGAGGGAGTCGTGGCTGGCGCGGTGCGCGAGCTGGAGTTCGTGCCGCTTGCGCTCCTCGATGTCCTCGACGTGGGTCAGCAGGAAGCGGGGGCCGTCGGCGGCGTCCGCGACGACGGAATTGCGCAGCGAGACCCACACGTACGTGCCGTCGCGCCGCCCGAGGCGCAGCTCGGCGCGGCCGCCCTCGGCGGAGGTGCGCAGCAGGGTGCCGATGTCCTCGGGGTGGACGAGGTCGGAGAAGGAGTAGCGGCGCAGGACGGACGCGGGCCGGCCGAGGAGCCGGCACAGCGCGTCGTTGGTGCGCAGCAGCCGGCCGTGCTGGTCGCCGCCCATCTCGGCGATGGCCATGCCGCTGGGCGCGTACTCGAAGGCCTGCCGGAACGACTCTTCACTGGCCCGCAACGCCTGCTGCTCGCGCTCCAGTCGGACCAGGGCGCGCTGCATGTTCGCGCGCAGCCGCGCGTTGCTGATCGCAATCGCCGCCTGGAAGGCGTACATCTGGAGCGCCTCGCGCCCCCACGCGCCGGGGCGGCGCCCGTTGCGCGGTCTGTCCACCGAAATGACACCCAGAAGTTCCCCGCCCGTCGCGTACATGGGGGCGTAGAGGCGGTCCTCGGGGTGCCATTCGTCCTCGAACCGCGGATCGGGGCCGTCCGTGTGCCACTGGGGTACGTCGTCCTCCAGGAGGACCCACCCCTCGGTGTGCGGGATGAAGCGCAGGCCGTCCCAGGCCTCGCCCATGGCCAGCCGGCGTTCCCACGAGGGGCGCGAGCCGACGCGACCGGTGATCAGGGCTTCGGCGGCGGGGTCTCCGGCGAAGGCGGCGACGACGAGATCCCCGTCAGGACGGACGAGATTGACGCAGGCGAGTTCGTAGCCGAGGCCCTTCACGATGCCGTCCACGACGGTCTGCAGGGTGTCGGCCAGGCTGCGGGCGGTGTTGAGTTCGGCCACCACCTGGTGCAGCTGCCGCAAGGTCGCAAGACGGACGTACGGCTCCGACTCGGTCTCCATTGCTCGCTCTCCCCGAGACCTCGACAGCAACTCCAGGTTTGTCATCGGCGTTTCGTTGCGGTGTCCCGTCCACTGAATCACAGTGAGCTGTGCGGCAGGTACACAGGGTCAACAAATCTTGCTCTCTGTGACTCAAGTCACATGAGATGAATAACAGGGCATCCTGCGGGGGGTGTTGAACGGGAGTACTCCCGCTCGTTCTCGGGAGCAAACCATACGCCCGAGGGACTACGTCGGGGGACTAGGTCGGGGGGCGGGGGCGCGGCTCGGGCCGGCGGCCGATGTGCGGGGGCGGCGGTGGGATTAGCGTTCGGGTCGTGCCGAACACGACCTTTGATACGACCGCCGCACCGTCCGCCACCCCCCATCCTGAGGGGGTGAGCAACGACGAGTTCCGGGCCGCCATGTCCCGGCTGACGGCGGGCGTGTGCCTGATCACCGCGCACGAGCCGCCCCTGACGGCGGGCGGGCCGCGCGGGGAGGACGTCGGCATGACGGCGACCGCGTTCATGTCGGTGTCGCTGGACCCCCCGCTGGTGCTGGTGAGCGTGCGGGAGGACTCGCGGATGGACGACCTGCTGGCGGAGCAGCCGCTGTGGGCGGTGTCCGTCCTCGCGGACAGCCAGGTCCAGGTGGCGGGCCGGTTCGCCATGAAGAACCGGATCAGCGACCGGCTGCTGTTCGAGAACGTGCCGCACGTACGGGGTGAGGTGTCGGGGGCTCCGCTGCTGACGCACGCCCTCGCCGCGCTGGAGTGCCGTACGGAGTCCCGGGTCGTGGCCGGGGACCACACGCTGGTGATCGGCCGCGTCCTGCGGGCCTCCCTGCCCGACCCGGACTCCCCGCCGCTGACGTACTTCCGGGGGCGCTACCGGCACTTGGCGCCGTAGGGGCGGGGCCAGGGGCCGGGCGGCCGGGGGGCGGGGGCTCGGATTACCAGTCGCGGCCGGTGCGGCCGCGCTTCGTCTCGGCGCGGGCCTTCTTCTCGCGCAGCCGGCGCTCGTTGATGCCGCGCGGGATCTTCGTGGCCCGGCGGGCCTTCGGCGGCGGGGCCGTCGCCTCCGCGAGCAGCGAGGCCAGCCGCACCATGGCCATCTCGCGGTTGCGCAGCTGGGAGCGGTGCTCGGAGGCCCGTACGGTCACCACCCCGTCGACCAGGCGAGACGCCAGCCGCTCCAGGGCCCGCGCCTTCCACACGTCCGGCAGTGCCGTCGTCGCCGCCAGGTCGAACAGCAGCTCCGCGCGCGAGTCGGAGGTGTTCACGTGCTGGCCGCCCGGCCCGGAGGAACGTGAGAAACGCCAGGTCAGCTCCCGCTCGGGAAGCACGACCGAACCGCGGATGACATAGGGACCAGGCATGCCCCCATCATCGGGCCCAGTCAGCCGCCCGTCACCCGTATTTCCAGGTCCGTCGGCCGCGCCGGAACCTGAGGACCCCTTCCCCACGTTATGAAGGACAGCGGTAACTTGACCCCACATCGAGGTCATGTGACGAGGAAGGGACACCAGTCAAAATGGCAGTAAGCCTGTCCAAGGGCGGCAACGTCTCGCTCACGAAGGAGGCCCCGGGCCTCAGCGCCGTCACGGTCGGCCTCGGCTGGGACGTCCGTACGACGACCGGTGTCGACTTCGACCTGGACGCCTCCGCCATCGCGGTCAACACGATGGGCAAGGTCGTCTCGGACAACCACTTCGTGTTCTTCAACAACAAGTCCACCCCGGACCAGACCATCGTCCACACCGGCGACAACCGCACGGGCGAGGGCTCGGGCGACGACGAGGCGATCAACGTCAACCTCGCCGGCCTGCCCGCCGACGTCGACAAGATCGTCTTCCCGGTCTCGATCTACGACGCCGAATCCCGCAGCCAGAACTTCGGCCAGGTCCGCAACGCGTACATCCGCGTCGTGAACCAGGCCGGCGGCGGCGAGATCGCCCGCTACGACCTCTCCGAGGACGCCGCGACCGAGACCGCCATGGTCTTCGGCGAGCTCTACCGCAGCGGCGCCGAGTGGAAGTTCCGCGCCGTCGGCCAGGGCTACGCCTCGGGCCTGACGGGCATCGCGCAGGACTTCGGCGTCAACGTCTGATCGGCGGCCGATCGCGCGACACCCCTGGTGAAGCCCCCCGCCCCCGTCGGGCGGGGGGCTTCACCTACCGTGGCGCCTTGGGGCGCCCCTCGCCGTACAGCCAGACATCCCAGACCTTCTTCAGGTCGTGGCCCGTGCGCCGCTGCGCGTAGGCGGTGAAGTCGGCGGTGCTCGCGTTCCCGTGCCGGTGGTCGGTCGCCCAGCCGCGCAGCAGGTCGAAGAACTTCTCGTCCCCCACCTCCTGCCGGATCCGGTGCAGGACCATCGCGCCGCGCGTGTACACGGGATCGTCGGAGATGTGTTCCGCGCCCGGCGGGTCGGCGGGCGGGAAGGCGGCCCAGTCGTTGTCGGCGGCGGCGTCGACGGAGGTGTCACCGGTCAGGAAGGCGTCGAAGCGGCGCTGGGCGCCGACCCCGCCGTGGTCCTCGGCCCACAACCACTCGGCGTAGGTGGCGAACCCCTCGTTCAGCCACATGTCCTTCCAGGACTTCGGCGACACCGAGTTCCCGAACCACTGGTGGGCCAGCTCGTGCAGGACCAGCAGTTCGTCGGGGGCGCCGGAGTAGACGGGCTTGGTCTGCGTCTCCAGCGCGTACGCGAGGGTCTCGGACGGCATCACGATGGAACCGACCGTCCCGAAGGGGTACGGGCCGAAGCGCCGGCTGCCCCACTCCACGATGTCCGAGGTCTTCGCGAGCGCCGCCTCGCTGCCGGCCGCCTCCCCGGGGGAGACCGCGTGGTAGACGGAGACACCGGACGGGGTGCGGCCGGTGGCCACCTCGAACCGGCCGACGGCGGCGGTGACGAGGTAGCTCGCCACCGGCTCGCGACTGCGCCAGGCGAAGGCCGTCCGCCCGCCGTCCACCTCGGTCCGCGAGGCCAACTCGCCGTTGGACACGGCCTCGTAGCCGTTCGGGACGGTGAGGGTGACGTCGTACGTCGCCTTGTCGCTGGGGTGGTGGTTGCCGGGGAACCAGCCCATCGACCCGACCGGTTCGCCGACGGCGACGGCGCCGTCGGCGGTGGCGATCCAGCCCTCCCGCGAGCCGTCGGGATCGAGGACGGGCTTCGGCCGGCCTCGGTAGTCGACCTCCGTACGGAAGACCTCGCCCTTCTCCAGGTCCTCGGCGGGCCGCACCGTCAGCTCGGTGCCGGTGCGGTTGTGGCGTGCGCCGACGCCGTCCACCCGCACCTCCTCGACCTTGAGACCGCTGAAGTCCAGGTTGAAGGAGCTGAGGCCCTGCTCGGCGCGGGCGGTGAGGACGGCCGTGGCGCGCAGCTCGCCGTCGGCGGGGTCGTAGTCCAGGTCGAGGGCGTAGTGCTCGACCTGGTAGCCGCCGTTGCCGGCGCGCGGGAAGTACGGATCGCGCAGCCCGGACGCACCGGGGCGGCCCTGCACCGTGGCGCCCGTACAGCCCGTGGCCAGCGCGGCGAGGCAGAGCAGCACGGCGACGACGAGACGAGGTACGGCACGGTGGTCCACGGCCTCGATCCTAAGCGGGCTGCGCGCCCCCTCCCCGGTTGCGCGGCCCGCGGCACCGACCGGAGACTGGGATCGTGAGGGGTTGATCCCTGATGACGAAACCCGACGAACAGCAATACGCGGCCGAGATGAGCGAGCTGCGCGCGGACACGGACTGGGAAGTCTGGTGCCCCGAAGAGGACACCGTCCCGGACGGTCACGTGTACGACCGCAAGGACCAGGCCCGGCAGGGCGCGCAGGAGCACAACGCCCGGTTCACTCCGGAACACCACGCCCGACCCCGCACCCACGTCCACGAGTACGACGAACCCCACCACTGACACGCGGAGGCACCCGAGACCATCCCCGGGTGCCTCCGCGGTGTGCGTCCCTCGCGGATTACTTGTCGAGGGAGTCGACGCCGGCCTTCGCGAACTTCTCGTCCAGGTCGCCGCTCGGGGCACCGGCCACGCCGACGCCCGCGACCGGGGCACCGTTGGCCTGGACCGGGACGCCGCCACCGAGGAAGAGGGTGCCGGGGATGTCCTTCAGGTTCGGGGCCTGCGCGAGGCGGCCGACGAGCACCGAGGTCGGGGCGTTCCAGGACACGGCGGTGAACGCCTTGCGCTGGGCGGATTCGTAGGACTGCGGGCCGGCGCCGTCGCCGCGCAGGGTGACGATGGTGTTGCCGTTGCGGTCCACCACCGCGACCGTCACCTTCTGGTTCTCCTTCTGCGCGGCGTCGAGCGCGGCCTGGGCGGCGCGGGTCGCGGCGTCGATGGTGAGGTGGGTGGAGGTGGTGAAGTTCTTGTCGTTGTCCTTCTTCGCGACGGCCTGGGCGGGGGCCTGCTCCGGCGCGGGAGCGGCGGTGGCGCTGACGGCCCCGAAGGCGCCGGCCCCGAGGGCGACGGCGAGAGCGGTACCGGTGAGAACGCGGGTGCGGGTGTTCATGTCTGCTCCTGGCTGGGGCCGGTCATCGGCTCGACTGACTACCCCCCAAGCCTCACCCCGCCCCCACCCATGCCCCGTCCCCGTACCGGCTCCCAACGGCCACCCCACCGGTTGACCCAAGGGTCAACCGATCGGCCGATGCGCACCGGCTGCCGCCGGGTTCTGCTGGAGAGATCCACCCCGGGGCGGAGGCACCCCCGCCCCCACCTGTGCCCTGGTCCGAACCCCAACCCGGAGCCCCGCCCCGAACCCCAACCCGAGAACACCGTCCCGGAGCATGTCCCGGACCTGGTCCCGGGACGCCGACCCGGGCCTGGTCCCGGGCGCCGGCTCGGGCTTGGTCCCAGGACGCCGGCTCGGGCTTGGCCCAGGACGCCAGCCCGCGCCTGGTCCCGGGGCGCCGACCCGGACTAGGTCCGGGCGCTGGTCCCGGGCGCCGGCCCGCGCCTGGTCCCGGGGCGCCGGCCCGGACTAGGTCCGGGCGCTGGTCCCGGCGCCGGCTCGGGCCTGGTCCCGGGCGCCGACCCGGGCGCCGGCCCGGGGCATCGTCGCGGGGCGCCGGCCCGGGGCATCGTCGCGGGGCTCGGCCTCGGGAGCTTCGCTCCTCGGGGCTCGGGCCACGGGCGCCGCCCGACCGACCACCGACCGCCCCGACCACCGCCCGGCCAGGGCAGAGGCGGGAAGATGGAAACCTACCCGCCCTCCCCAGGAGCCACCGTGAGCCGTCCCCCGCGGAAGTCCGACACCCGCGCCCTGGCCACCGTCATGCACACGGCGTTCTTCCTGCTCCTCGGCGCGTCGGTGGCGCGGTTCCTGCTGCGCCACCCCGGCGAGCCCCGCACGCCCTGGGTGATCTCCCTCAGCATCGCGCTCGCCCTGCTCTACGTCCTCGGCCCCGCCGTCAGCGCCACCTCCACCCCCACCCCGCGCCGCAGGCTCTGGCTGCTGCTCGTCGTCGCCACCTGGGTGGTCCTCGTCGTCCTCGCCCCGAGCTTCGCCTGGTGCGCGGTACCGCTGTTCTTCACCGCCCTGCGTACGCTGCCCCCGCGCGCGGCGATCGTCCTCGTGGCCCTGCTCACCGTGTTCGTCGTCGCCGCCCAGCTACGCCTGTCCACCGACTTCGACCCCAACCTCCTCCTCGCCCCGCCGGCCGTCGCCGCCCTCGCCACGGCCGTCTTCGTCCACATGGAACGCCAGGCCGCCGCCCAACGCGCGCTGATCGACGACCTCATCCGCACCCGCCGGGAACTCGCCGCCACCGAACGCCGCGAAGGCACCCTCGCCGAGCGCCAGCGGCTGTCCATGGAGATCCACGACACCCTCGCCCAGCACCTGTCCAGCCAGCAGATGCTGCTCCAGGCCGCCGACCGCACCTGGGACAGCGACCCCACCACCGCCCGCGCCCATGTCCGCACCGCCACCGGCATCGCCGCCCGCGGCCTCGCCGAGGCGCGCCGGCTCGTGCACGACCTGGCCCCGCCCGAGCTGGAGAACGGCGCCGGCCTCGCCGAGGCCCTCCGGGCCCTGGACGCCGGCCCCGACATCGAGGTCCGCTTCCACCTGGAGGGCGCCCCCGCCCCGCTCCCCGACCGCGCCGAATCTGCACTGCTGCGCATCGCGCAGGGGGCGCTGGCCAACGTACGGGAGCACTCGGGGGCCCGTACGGCCGCGCTCACGCTCAGCTTCCTCGGCGACCAGGTGGTCCTGGACGTCGCCGACGACGGCGACGGCTTCACCGAAGCCAGACCCGCGGCAGCGGCCACCGCCGAGACCCGGGGCCACGGCCTGCCCGCCATGCGCGCCCGCGTGCGCCAGCTCGGCGGAACCCTGACGATCGAATCCACCCCGGGCGAGGGCACCGTACTCTCCGCCTCGATCCCCCTGGAGCCCACAGGATGACCACGATCCTCCTCTGCGACGACCACGTGGTGGTCCGCGCCGGCCTGCTCGCCCTCCTCGGCAGCGAGCCGGACATCGAGGTGCTCGGCGAGGCCGACAGCGGCGAGGAGGCCGTCGCGCTGGCCGCCAAGCTCCACCCGGACGTGGTGCTGATGGACCTCCAGCTCGGCAAGGGCATCGACGGTGTCGAGGCCACGCGCCGCATCACCGCCCTGCCGTCGCCCCCGCACGTCCTGGTGCTGACCACCTACGACACCGACGCCGACATCACCCGCGCCATCGGCGCCGGCGCGACCGGCTACCTCCTGAAGGCGGAACGCCCCGAGGAACTGTTCGCCGCCATCCACTCGGCGGCAGCCGGCCGCACCACCCTGTCCGCCCCCGTCGCCAGCCGCGTCATGGCCCACATGCGGGGCAGCCGCCCCACCCTCACCGACCGCGAACTCGACATCCTCGGCCAACTCGCGCGCGGCCTCGGCAACCGCGACATCGCCCGCGCCCTGTTCATCAGCGAGGCCACCGTCAAGACCCACCTGGGCCGCATCTACGACAAACTCGGCGTCGACACCCGCGCCGGCGCCGTATCGGTGGCCAAGGAACAGCGCCTCCTGCCCTCCTGACGCCCCCGGGCAGGGGCCCGCCCCTGCCCTGCGACCCCGCGCCCCGAACCGTGACACCATCGACTACGTGCTCGACATCGGCTACTCCCTCTCCCGGCGCTTCCCGGACCCCCCGCAGACCGACTACCGCTCGGCGGACGTCCGTACGCTGCGCCACGACCTGTTCTGCGGCGACGTCTACCTCGCGGACACCGACAAGGACACCGAGCTGTCCACAGCCTGGGGATGGGTGCCGGTCCTCGACTTCGCGTGGGCGCTGTGCGACATCGTCGAGCAACTCGACCAGGACCCCCGCGGCAGCCGCTCCGCCAACCGCCAGTACGCCGAACTCGACTTCACCGAGTCCAGCGACCGCATGCTCTTCCAGCGCCGCTTCGGCTGGGTCGACATCGAGGCCGACTGGATGGACCCGGAGGAAGACCCGCTGACCTTCAGCCACCGCCTCCTGCGCCGCGAAGCCCGCGACTTCCTGCACGACCTGATCGCGGACCTCACCGACATGCACGACGGCCTGGCCGACAACCCGATCATCTGGACCCTCCAGTCCCGCTTCCCCCGCGTCCCGGCCTGACGCCCCCTCCAGCCCAGCCGCGCCAAAATCCAGCCCCGCCGGCGCTTGAGGCGCGGGGGCTCGGGGGCAGCGCCCCCGACAACGGCGCCGCCCCCGGCCAAACCCCGCCCGGCCAGGGCACGGGCTAGTCCACCACCCGCACCCCCACCCTCGCCGCAAGCGCCGGGGCCAGCTCGAACAGCTGCCCCGAACTGATCACCGCCCCCGCCAACGCCTCCACCCCCCGCGCGATGCCCAACTCCGCCGCCCCCCGCAGGTCGACCTCCGCCATCCGCGCCCCCGTGAAGTCCGCCTCCCGCACCACACACCCCCGCAACTCCACCCGCTCCAGCACCGCACCCCCGAAGTCCGGCTCCACCAGCACGCACCCCTCGAACACCACGTCCCGCAGCCGCGCCATCCGCAGGTTCAGGTAGTCGATCTTCCCGCCCCGTACGAGGACCCGCTCCAGCACCGCCCCGTGCAACTGCGCCCCGCCGAGCCGGGCCTCCACCAGCTCCACGTCCCGCAACGAGGCCCCCGACAGGTCCGTGCCCACGCCACGCACCCCCTCCAGCACCGAGTCCAGGATCCGCGCCTTCCCCAGCCCCGCGCCGTCCAGCCCGCACCGGCGCAGCGCGCAGTCCATGAACCGCGCCCCGGCCCCCTGCTGCCCCGCCAGGTCCACGTCGGCGAACTCCACGCCGTCGTAGTCCCCGTCCGGCTCCAGCTCCCCGCCCTCCCACAGGACCAACTCCGGCAACCGCACCTGCGGCCGCCGCGCCTCCTTCACAGTCCGCCCGACCCGCCCCCGCCGCCCTCCGTCATGTCCCATCCCCCCATGGTGACGCCCCGCACCGACAACCGCCCTTGACCTCAAGCACGGTCGAGGTCGGAACCTGTCCCCATGACCACCATGAACGCCATCCGCCTGCACGCCTTCGGCCCCGCCGAGAACCTCCGCCACGAGCGCGTCCCCTCCCCGTCCCCGCCCCCGGCCAGGTCCGCATCGCCGTCGCCGCCGCCGGCGTACACCTCCTCGACACCGCCCTGCGCGAAGGCACCCAAGGCCCCGCCCCCGCCCTCCCCGAGCTGCCCACCATCCCCGGCCGCGAGGTCGCCGGCACCGTCGACGCCCTCGGCCCCGGCACCGACCCCGCCTGGCTCGGCCGACGCGTCGTCGCCCACCTCGGCTTCGCCCCCGGCGGCTACGCCGCCCACGCCGTCACCGACACCGACCGGCTGCACCCCGTACCCGACGGCCTCGACCCCGCCGAAGCCGTCGCCATGATCGGCACCGGACGCACGGCCCTCGGCATCCTCCAGTTCGCCGAGCTCGGCCCCGACTCCGTCGCCCTCGTCCCCGCCGCCGCGGGCGGCATCGGCACCCTGCTCGTCCAGCACGCCAAGAACGTCGGCGCCACCGTCATCGCCCTCGCCGGCGGCCCCGCCAAAACCGCCCTCGCCACCGCCAACGGCGCCGACCTCGCCGTCGACTACACCACCCCCGACTGGGCCGACACCGTACGCGCCCACCACCCGACCGGAGCCACCGTCCTCTTCGACTCCGTCGGCGGCGCCACCGCCCGTACCGCCCTCACCCTCCTCGCCCCCGGCGCCCTCCACATCGTCTTCGGCTGGTCCGAAGCCCCCCTCGACCTCACCGACACCGAACGCGCCGCCCTCACCGCCCGAGGCATCACCACCCGACCCGTCCTCGGCCCCGCCATGCTCGAAGCCGTCGGCGCCCCCAACCCCCTCCGCGTCCTCGAAACCCGCGCCCTCACCGAAGCCGCCACCGGCCGCCTGCGCCCCGCCGTCAGCCGCTACCCCCTCGCCGAAGCCGCCCGCGCCCACCGCGACCTCGAAACCCGCGCCACCACCGGCAAGGTCGTCCTCGAACCCTGACACCCCGAACAGCGCCTCCCGCAACTGCTCCCGCGTGGCCCGCGCCTCGTGCGGCACCTTCTCGTAGTCGGCGAGCTCGCGAATCATCGCGTGGACAACGGGCACATCGGCAGGTACGGCGATACGAATCATGCGCCCAACCCAAGCGGCGCCCCGTAGGCCGTGTCTTGACCCGAACACCCCTCCCCACACCGATCAACCAGCCACCCATCGGCACCCGAAACCCGACAACCGGTCCCTGGACACCCCCACGACACCCCGTGTACCAACTCCCCCATGACGATCAACGGCGGCATCTCCTTCTGGTACGCGACCGACCCCACCGGCGCCCGGCCACCCCGCGCGCCCCTCACCGGCCACGCCACCGCCGACGTCGTCATCGTCGGCGGCGGCTACACCGGCCTGTGGACCGCGTACTACCTCAAGCGCACCGCCCCCGACCTGCGCGTCACCGTCCTGGAGCAGAAGTTCTGCGGCTACGGCGCCTCCGGCCGCAACGGCGGCTGGCTCTACAACGGCATCGCCGGCCGCGACCGCTACGCCGCCCTGCACGGCCACGACGCCGCCCGCCGCCTCCAACAGGCCATGAACGACACCGTCACCGAGGTCATCGACGTCGCCGCCAAGGAGGACATCGACGCCGACATCCACCGCGGCGGCGTCCTCGAAGTCGCCCGCACC
The DNA here is from genome assembly GCF_023515955.1 of Streptomyces sp. RerS4. GTDB lineage: Bacteria > Actinomycetota > Actinomycetes > Streptomycetales > Streptomycetaceae > Streptomyces. The sequence goes on along the minus strand of NZ_CP097322.1, from coordinate 3,987,917 downwards.
CCCGCCCAACTCACCCGCCTGAAGGCCTTCCACGCCACCGAGCTCTCCTACGGCGAAACCGACCGCGAGCTCCACGACGCCACCGCCACCCGCGCCCGCGTCGACATCGCCGACGCCGTCGGCTCCTCCTGGAGCCCCCACGGCGCCCGCATCCACCCCCTGAAGCTGGCCCGCGGCCTCGCGGACGCCTGCGAGCGCCTCGGCGTCGTCATCCACGAGTCGACCCCCGTCACCGAGATCACCCCCCGCAAGGCGACCACCCCCTACGGCACGGTCACGGCCCCGTACGTCCTGCGCTGCACGGAGGGCTTCACGGCCGCCCTCAAGGGCCAAAAACGCACCTGGCTCCCCATGAACTCCTCGATGATCGTCACGGCCCCCCTCCCCCCGTCCGTCTGGGACCGCCTGAACTGGTCGGACAGCACCCTCCTGGGCGACATGGCCCACTCCTACATGTACGCCCAACGCACCGCCGACGACCGCATCGCGATCGGCGGCCGCGGCGTCCCGTACCGCTTCGGCTCCCGCACCGACACCGACGGCGGCACCCAGCCGGCCACGATCGCCTCCCTGACCGCCCTCCTGACCGCCTTCTTCCCGATCCTCACCGGGACGGAGATCACCCACGCCTGGTCGGGCGTCCTCGGCGTCCCCCGCGACTGGTGCGCCACCGTCACCCTGGACCACACGACGGGCCTCGGCTGGGCCGGCGGCTACGTCGGCTCCGGCGTGGCCACCTCGAACCTCGCCGCCCGCACCCTGCGCGACCTGATCCTGGACTCCCCCACCGACCTGACCACCCTCCCCTGGGTCAACCACCGCGTCCGCCCCTGGGAGCCCGAACCCCTCCGCTGGCTCGGCGTCCAGGCCCTCTACGCCGCCTACCGCGAAGCGGACCGCCGCGAATCCGCGACCCACACCCCCACCACCACCCCGCTGGCCCGCCTGGCCAACCGCATCTCGGGCCGCCACTGACCCCAGACACGCAAAAGACCCCGGGCAACCGCCCGGGGCCTTCCGCTTCTGTACGGATCCCTCACGCCAGAGACCCTCTGACCAGGGACAGAGCCGCCTGTCGGAATCGAACCGACGACCTCAAGATTACAAGTCAAGCGCTCTAGCCAACTGAGCTAAGGCGGCGCGGACCCACTCACGAACCGGCTGCGTGTGGAGCCGCCATCACTCTACACAGCGCCCGATTCCCCGGGCCATCGCATTCAATGCGGTCACCGGGGCCGGCAGTCGTGGAAGTCACGCCGGCCCGGGTGCTGACAGGAGCCGCCCCGCCGGGTAGCGTCGGGCGGACTTCCAGGGCACTGGACTAGACCTTCCACTCGGATCGTCCGGCACGTTCCTGCCGGTAGAAGGGATTCATCACCATGGCTTCTGTCACCTTCGACAAGGCGACCCGGCTCTACCCCGGCGGCGACAAGCCCGCCGTCGACCAGCTGGAGCTGGAGATCGAGGACGGCGAGTTCCTCGTCCTCGTCGGCCCCTCCGGCTGCGGCAAGTCCACCTCGCTGCGCATGCTCGCGGGTCTGGAGGACGTCAACGGCGGAGCCATCCGCATCGGCGACCGCGACGTCACGCACCTGCCGCCCAAGGACCGGGACATCGCGATGGTGTTCCAGAACTACGCGCTGTACCCGCACATGACCGTCGCCGACAACATGGGCTTCGCGCTCAAGATCGCCGGCGAGGACAAGGCCACCATCCGCCGCAAGGTGGAGGAGGCGGCCAAGATGCTCGACCTGACCACCTACCTCGACCGCAAGCCGAAGGCCCTCTCCGGTGGTCAGCGCCAGCGCGTCGCGATGGGGCGCGCCATCGTGCGCAAGCCGCAGGTGTTCCTGATGGACGAGCCGCTGTCGAACCTCGACGCCAAGCTCCGCGTGTCCACCCGTACGCAGATCGCCGCGCTCCAGCGCGACCTGGGCATCACCACGGTCTACGTCACGCACGACCAGGTCGAGGCCATGACGATGGGCGACCGGGTGGCGGTCCTCAAGGACGGTCTGCTCCAGCAGGTCGACACTCCGCGCAACATGTACGACCGTCCGGCGAACCTCTTCGTGGCCGGGTTCATCGGCTCGCCCGCCATGAACCTGGTCGAGGTCCCGATCGCCGACGGCGGTGTGAGGTTCGGCGACAGCGTCGTCCCGGTGTCGCGTGAGGCGCTGTCGGCCGCGGCCGACGCCGGGGACCGTACGGTCACGGTCGGCGTGCGTCCGGAGCACTTCGACGTCGGCAGCGAGGGTGGCCTGACGATCACCGTGAACGTCGTCGAGGAGCTCGGCGCCGACGGTTACGTCTACGGCAGCGCGGTGGTCGGCGCCGACAAGTCGCAGGACATCGTGGTGCGCGTGGGTGGCCGTCAGGTGCCCGAGAAGGGTTCGTCGCTGCACGTGGTGCCGCGCGCCGGCGAGATCCACGTGTTCTCGACCTCCACCGGGGAGCGTCTGTCCAACTGACGCGTGACCGTGGGCGAACGGGGCGTCCCCGCCAAGGGGCGCCCCGTTCGCGTCAGTTGGCGGCGGGGCGCGGAACGGTTTCCCCAACACCCGCGCCAAACCCCGGCAGAGCGGGCCATTCGGCCGCACGCGTCAACCCTTAATTCGAAAAGCCACGTCGAACCATCCCCCGACCGGGTGACTAAATGTCGCCAAATCTTCACCGAGCGCTACTCTCGCCCTCGTGACCCACACTGCCCGCCGTATCGGCCGTTCCCTCGCCCTGGTCCTGCCCGTCGTCCTGGTCCTGTCCGGGACCCTCGCGGTCACGATGGTCCCTTGGGCGGACAACTCTCCCTCCCAGATCCTGACCGCCTCCGCCGAGGACGTGTCCGTCCCCGCGAAGCCGCGCGCCGCGCAGGACCTGCTCCGCGACAAGCTGCTGAGCGAGCTCCAGCGGGGCACGGCGCCGGGAGACGTCCTCACGCACCTCCAGCAGGAGGTGGATCGGCGACCGTCGCTCGCCGAGCACTGCGTCGGCATCGCGCGCGCCCTGGGCCGGGCCGCCGTCGACGCCTACGGGCCCACGAAGGCCCAGTCGTTCGCCCGTCCCGTGTGCGACACCTCGTACGCCTCGGGCGTCGCCTCGATGGGCTGACTCCCGCCGCGCCTGCCACCGCCGGGGCAGGGGCCGTCCCTACGCTGACGGGCATGACCGAAGTCCCTCCCGTACCACCCCAGTCCATCGATCACGCGGCCGCGTTCCCGGCCTCCCCCACCCAGGCTGTCGTCCTGGCGGGCGGCCAGGGTTCGCGGCTGCGTCCGTATACGGACGACCGGCCGAAGCCGATGGTCGAGATCCCGGGGACGGGGTTGCCGATCATCGGGCACCAACTGGCGTGGCTGGCCGCCGAGGGGGTCACGGACGCGGTCGTGTCCTGCGGGCACCTGGCCGAGGTGCTCCAGGAGTGGCTGGCTCGGGCGTCGTTGCCGCTGCGCGTGAGGACGGTCGTGGAGGACGAGCCGCTGGGGCGCGGTGGCGGCCTCAAGTACGCGGCCCGGCACCTGCCTTGTGTCGATCGTCCTTGGTATGCGACCAACGGTGACGTGTGGACGCGTTTCCCGCTGCGTGAGATGGCCGCCTTCCACGCGGAGCGCGGGGCGACGGCGACGCTGGCGTTGGCCCGGCCGCGCATTCCGTGGGGGGTGGTGGAGACGAACGAGTTCGGGCGGGTGGTCGACTTCATCGAGGCGCCGCCGTCGCCTTATCCGATCAACGCCGGGGTGTACGTGTTCGCTCCCGAATTCGCCGCGCTGCTGCCCGACTTGGGCGACCACGAGCGCACGACGTTCCCGCGTCTGGCCCGGGAGCGCCGACTGGCGGGCTATCCGCTGCCCCAGGGGGCCTACTGGCGGGCGATCGACACCGCGAAGGACCTGACCGAGGCGGCACGGGAGTTGGCGGCTCACAGCGCCGCCTGAGCGCCCGTACGCCGCCGCGCACGTGTAACCCGTACGCCGCTCCGTGCGCGTAGCCCCGTACGCCGCCCCGTGCCCCCGTACGCCGAAGGGCCCGGCGCGCTCTCGCGTGCCGGGCCCTTGCGCGTGCCGTGCGGGGGTCAGCCGAGGAGGCCGCCCACCAGGCCGGGCTTCTTGCTCGTGGTGTCCCCGCCGGTGCGGCTGCCCGAGGTGGAGGAGGGCTGCTGCTGCGGGCTGGACTGCTTCGGGGTGGTGCCGCGCGGGCTCTGGCCGGTGCCGGTGCCGGAGCCGGTCTTGGGCGCGCTCGGCGAACCGGATCCGGTGCCGGAGCTTTCCCGGGCGGTGGTGCCGGCGGTCCGTCCGGGCTTGGTGGGCGATCCGGAGGGCGTCGCGGACGGCGATGCCTGCTTCGAGGGCTGCTGCTTCTGCGGCGCCGCGGGCTGCGGGCCGTCGGCGGGTTGGCGCGGGAGCGGGCTGCCGGGGAGGTAGTTGCTCGGGGCCTGTCCGGGGCCGGGGACGGTGACGACGGTGCTGGAGCGGACGGCTCCGCCGAGGAGCGAGCCGATGAGCAGGGTCAGGCCGCACACGACACTGGCCATCACGGCCCCGCGCCGCAGGACGCGACGGCGCAGTCGCCACAGTTCGGCGCGCGGGCCGAGCGTCCGCCAGGCTTCGCCGGCGAGGCGTCCGTCGAGGGAGTACACCGGGGCGCCCGCGATGATCAGGGGGCTCCAGGCGGCGAGGTAGATGATGTCGGGGGCGTCGTAGGCGGGGACGGTCTTCCAGCTGACCGTCATGAGCAGGGCGGCGGACAGCAGGGCGCCGATGCAGGCGGCGAACCGCTGCCACAGGCCGAAGACGGTGAGGACGCCGACGATGACCTGGAGGAAGGCCACCGTCAGGCCGGCGCCCACCGGGTGCGCGAGCGCGAAGTCGCGGAGCGGCTCGGCGAGGGCCCAGGGGTGCAGGGTCTGGAGCCAGGTGACCATGGAGCCGCGTTCGCCGCCGTCGAAGTAGACGGGGTCGCAGAGCTTGCCCATGCCGGCGTAGATGGAGATGAAGCCGAGGAAGACGCGCAGCGGGAGCAGCACGACGCCGAGGTTCATGCGGCGGCCGGGGTAGTAGGAGGCCTGGGCGCGGGTGTCGGGGGTGGTGCGTCGGGAGGCGGCGTCCGGGTCGCCGCCGGCGGCCGGGTACGGGGCTTCGTACGGCTCGTGGCCGCCGCCGGGGTAGCCTCCGCCGGGCGTTGGGTAGGGCCCGCGCGGCAGGTCGCGTACGGCGGCCAGCGGGCGGGTCTCGTCCGGGGCGCCGTAGGTGCGCTGCTGGCCGATGACGGTGGGGGTGGCGAGGGTGTCGTCGGCGAGGTCGTGGGCGAGGTCGACCCGGGGGATGGTCTGGGTGGCGGCGCCGCCGTCGAACTCGTGATGGTCGCGCCCGGCCTCCCGTACGGCCTGGAGGAGTCCGCCCATGGCCGCCGCGTCGTCGGGGCCGGACCTGCCGCTCCAGACGACGGGGGCCCTGCGGCGGGTGGCTCCGGCGGCGGCGAGGGCCGCTCCGGCGCCGGCGAGGGGTGCGAGGCCGGGGGGATTCGCGGGCTTGGAACGCGCGCTCGGGCTCGGTGCGAGCCGCACGCGGAAGCTGGCGTGGTTGACGATGACCTGTGCGGGGTCGCACGGCACCTTGACCATGCTCAGCGCGGGCTGGTCGTCGAACCCTGACGTTCTGGTGTCCACACTCATCTAACCGAGTGATCAGTGTTTAGGACACTGCCTTGACAGCAGGGATCTGTCCGAGACCCGTCAAGATCAAGTCGCCCCGCCCGCAACGGGCGGGGCGACACGCTCACGGGTCACTTTCCCTGAGCCAAGTGGATCAGTTCAGATCCGGCTCTGCGTGGCGCGGCGGCGCGCGGCCTCGTAGAGGACGACGCCGGCGGCGACACCGGCGTTGAGGGACTCGGCGCCGCCGGGCATCGGGATGCGGACGAGGTAGTCGCAGTTCTCGCCGACGAGTCGGCCCAGGCCCTTGCCCTCGGAGCCGACGACGATGACGACCGGGCCGCCGAGCGCCTCCAGGTCCTGGACCTCGTGGGTGCCCTCGGCGGCGAGGCCGACGATGGCGATGCCGGCCTTCTTGTACTCCTGGAGGGCGCGGGTCAGGTTGGTGACGCGGGAGACCGGCGTACGGGCGGCGGTGCCGGCCGAGGTCTTCCAGGCGCCGGCGGTCATGCCGGCGGCGCGGCGCTCGGGGATGACCACGCCGTGGCCGCCGAAGGCGGAGACGGAGCGGACGATGGCGCCGAGGTTGCGCGGGTCGGTGACGCCGTCGAGGGCGACGATGAGGGGGTCCTCGCCGTTGTCGTAGGCCTCGGCGGTGAGGTCCTCGGGGTGCGCGTACTCGTAGGGCGGGACCTGGAGGACGAGGCCCTGGTGGTTGAGCCCGTTGGTCATGCGGTCGAGCTCGGGGCGCGGGGCTTCCATCAGGTTGATGTTGCCGCGCTCGGAGGCGAGCTGGAGGGCTTCGCGGACGCGCTCGTCGTTGTCGATGAACTGCTGCACGTAGAGGGTGGTGGCGGGGACGCCGTCGCGCAGTGCCTCGAAGACGGGGTTGCGGCCGACGACCATCTCGCTGGTGCCCTTGGGGCCGCCGCGGCGGGGGGCGGGGCGGCGCTTGGCGGCCTGGCGGGCCATGGCGTTGGCGATGCGGTTCGCCTTGTGCTTCTTGCGGTCCTCGGCCTTGGGGGTGGGGCCCTTGCCTTCCAGGCCCCTGCGCCGCTGGCCACCGCTGCCGACCGTGGCGCCCTTCTTGTTGGACGTGCGGCGGTTCCTGCGCTGGCTGTTCCCGGCCATGACCTCTACCTGTTTTCGTTGATGCTGCGATATGTACGTATGAAGAGTGTGCCGCCCGGAGCGTCGGGCGGCACCATCGGATGCGCCGGCCGGCTCAGCGCGGGCCGAGCGTCCAGCGCGGACCCGAGGGGCTGTCCTCGATGACCAGGCCGGACTGCTGGAGCTGGTCGCGGATCGCGTCGGCGGTCGCCCAGTCCTTGCGGGCGCGAGCGGACTCGCGCTGGTCCAGGACGAGGCGTACGAGCGTGTCGACGGCCCCGTGCAGTTCCTCGCCGCGGTCCGTCTCGCCGGCCCAGTGCGGGTCGAGCGGGTCAAGGCCGAGTACGCCCAGCATGGCCCGCACCTCCGACAGGCGCGCGATGGCGGCGTCCTTGTCGTCGGCGGCGAGCGCGCTGTTGCCCTGGCGGACGGTGGTGTGGACGATGGCCAGCGCCTGCGGAACGCCCAGGTCGTCGTCCATCGCCTCGGCGAAGGCCGGCGGGACCTCGGCGGCGGCCTCGACGGGCCCGCCCGCCTTCTCGACGACGCGCTGGATGAAGCCCTCGATGCGCGCGAAGGCGGACTCCGCCTCGCGCAGGGCCTCCTCGCTGTACTCGATCATCGAGCGGTAGTGGGGGGTGCCGAGGTAGTAGCGCAGGACGATCGGGCGCCACTGCTTGACCATCTCGGAGACGAGGACCGAGTTCCCGAGGGACTTGGACATCTTCTCGCCGGACATGGTGACCCAGGCGTTGTGGACCCAGAACTTCGCGAACTCGTCGCCGAAGGCCTTGGCCTGGGCGATCTCGTTCTCGTGGTGCGGGAAGATCAGGTCCAGGCCGCCGCCGTGGATGTCGAAGGCCTCGCCGAGGTACTTGTGCGCCATGGCGGAGCATTCGAGGTGCCAGCCGGGACGGCCGCGGCCCCAGGGGGCCTCCCAGGAGGGCTCGCCGGGCTTGGTGGCCTTCCACATGGCGAAGTCGCGGGGGTCGCGCTTGCCGGTCTCGCCCTCGCCGGAGGGCTGGAGCAGGTTGTCGAGCTCCTGGTTGGAGAGCGCGAGGTAGCCCGGGAAGGAGCGCACGTCGAAGTAGACGTTGCCGTCGGCCTCGTAGGCGTGGCCGCGCTCGATCAGGCCGCGCATCATCTCGACCATCTCGGTGATGTGCCCGGTGGCGCGCGGCTCGTAGGTCGGCCGCAGGCAGCCCAGCGCGTCGTAGCCGGTGTTGAAGGCGAGCTCGTTCTCGTAGCCGATGGACCACCAGGGGCGGCCCTGGTCGGCGGACTTGGCGATGATCTTGTCGTCGATGTCCGTGACGTTGCGGATGAACGTCACGTCGTAGCCGCGGTGGGCGAACCAGCGGCGCATGATGTCGAAGTTCAGGCCGGAGCGGATGTGCCCGATGTGCGGGGCGGCCTGCACGGTCGCGCCACAGAGGTAGATCGAGACGCAGCCCGGGACGAGCGGGGTGAAGTCGCGGATCTGCCGGGCGCTGGTGTCGTACAGGCGAATAGTCACGGCATCCAGGGTAGTGCGCCTGCGGGAGTGCCCCGCGACCCTTCGGGGGCGCGGGGCCCGCTTTGTTGCCGAAGCGGCGACGGAGCGTGTCCTACGGGGCCCCGTACGGGTGGTTTTCCCGGTTCGGGCGGCCTCGGTCGGCCGGGGGCGGGCCCTGGGCCGACCCGGGGCCGGCTCGGGTCGGGCCAGGCCCCGCGCCGCGGCTCAGGCGCGGTAGACGAGGGCGGTGGCGATGGCGGCGAGGCCCTCGGCGCGGCCGGTGAGGCCCAGTCCGTCGGTGGTGGTCCCGGAGACGGAGACGGGGGCGCCCGCCGCGGCGGCGAGCGCCTTCTGCGCTTCTTCGCGCCGTTTGCCGATCTTCGGGCGTACGCCGATCACCTGGATCGCGATGTTGCCGATCTCGAAGCCCTCGGCGCGCACGATCCGGGCGGCCTCCGCCAGGAGGGTGACGCCGGCGGCGCCGGACCACTCGGGGCGGGAGGTGCCGAAGTGGGCGCCGAGGTCGCCGACGCCGGCGGCCGAGAAGAGGGCGTCGCAGGCGGCGTGCGCGGCGACGTCGCCGTCGGAGTGGCCGGCGAGGCCGTCCTCCCCCTCCCACAGCAGGCCGGCGCACCACAGCTCGCGGCCGGCCTCGAAGGCGTGCACGTCCGTGCCGATGCCGACGAGCGGGATGACGGGCGCGGGCGCATGGGCCTCGCGGCCGGCGCCCGCCCCGGCGGACTCCTCGAACCCAGCGGAGCTAGTACGCATCGGTGGCCCTCCTGCGGGCGAGTACGGCCTCGGCGAGGACCAGGTCGAGCGGGCGGGTGACCTTGAAGGCCTCTTCGTGACCGGGGACGACCACGACGGTGACCCCGGTGCGCTCCACCATGCCGGCGTCGTCGGTGGCCCCGTCACCGGCGACGGCGATGGCCTCGTGGGCGCGCAGCAGCGTGGCCAGGTCGAAGCCCTGCGGGGTCTGTACGGCGCGCAGCCGGGCGCGCTCGGGCGTGGCGACGACCGGCTCGGGCTCGCCGGGCTTGCCGGGCTCGACCTCCTTGACGGTGTCGGCCAGCGGCAGCGCGGGGACGACGGCGGGGGCGCCGTCGCGGACGGCCTCCACGACGGCGTCGACGGTGTCGACGGGCACGAGGGGGCGGGCCGCGTCGTGGATCAGTACGGAGGTGACGTCGGCGGGGAGGGCGTGGAGGCCGGCGCGGACGGATTCCTGGCGGGTGTCGCCGCCGGGTACGACCAGCAGTTCGGTGCGTTCGGGCAGCGGGTGCTCGTCCAGCATCGTGCGGACCTCGGCGGCGCCGTCGGAGGGGGCGACGACCACGACGAGGGACACCGCGCGGGAGCGGGCCATGGCGCGGACGGCGTGGATCAGCATCGGCGTCCCGCCGAGGGACCTCAGCGCCTTGGGGGCGCCGGGGCCGAGGCGCACCCCGCGCCCGGCGGCCGGGATCACCGCGGCGGTGCGGTGGGGGCGCGATTCGTCAGTCATCAGTAACTCCGGGCCAGGTTTGTGACTTCGGCCGACATGGGTATGGCCTGAGGGGTGCCGGGTGCGATGCCCTCGCCCCTTCCGTGACGACCGGACGAGCAGGCTGCCCGGACCCGGCACGCCAGAAGATGCCGATCGGGTCGGACACGGGAGATCGTGTCAGAAGCGGTCGGGCAGGGAAGAAATTGGGTTGCGCGGCGGCACGGTGGTGCCGCACCGTGGCCGGACATGCCGCAGCGCCCGGCAACGAGCCCTCTCGTAGGCGAGAGGGCTTGTCATCGGGCACCGCGGCACGCTGTGGAACGGTTCGACGCGTCAGGACGCGAGAACCTCGTCGAGGAGGGCCTCGGCCTTGTCCTCGTTGGTGTTTTCGGCGAGCGCGAGCTCGCTGACCAGAATCTGGCGTGCCTTCGCGAGCATGCGCTTCTCACCCGCGGAAAGTCCGCGCTCGCGCTCACGACGCCACAGGTCACGCACCACTTCGGCGACCTTGATGACATCGCCAGAAGCGAGCTTCTCCAGATTTGCCTTGTAGCGCCGGGACCAGTTCGTCGGCTCTTCTGCGTACGGTGCGCGAAGCACCTCGAAGACCCGGTCCAGCCCGTCCTGGCCGACTACGTCGCGAACACCGACGAACTCCGCATTGTCCGCAGGCACACGAACCGTCAGGTCGCCCTGGGCGACCTTGAGCACCAAGTAGGTCTTGTCCACGCCTTTGATCTGGCGAGTTTCGATGGCCTCGATCAGCGCGGCCCCGTGATGGGGATAGACCACGGTGTCGCCAACCTTGAACGTCATGTGACAGGTACCCCTTCCGTGGCTATCCAGGGTAACACGAGAACTGACTGTTATGAATGGCGTTTTCGCAGGTCAGGGCACATCTCAGGGCTTGACAACAGCGACACGAACGTGCTGCGGAGGGCTTCCGGAAGGGGGTATTCGCAGGTCGGAGCCGCTGTGCGGACCGGGCGAAACGACCACGTTACACCTGACGGGCGAGCGCGAGAGTGTGACGTACGTCCCGGTTTGCCGGTTTCCGGGACCGGAAACCGACGTACTCCGTTCGACTGTCGGCCATGTCCACGGATCCGGATCCGGCCCAATCCCGGGAATTGATCACAGGGCGGTCTTCGACGATCTTCGGCGGTTTCCGGAATTGATCAAGGGGGCCGTCCGGCCGGGATATGGGAATGGAAGATCGACGGAGCCGTGCAGGGTGGCGCGGGCGCTGCGGAGGGTCGGGTGCGGGGGCGGGGCGGCGGCTCGGTAACCTAAGCGCGCTGACACACCCTTAGGGCGGCTTTACCTCGGCCGTCCCGAGAGCCACCACCGTCCCGTCCGTACGTCCTAGGAGTTGCCGCCGCCGTGAGCCGCAGCCTTCGACGCGGCGCCCTCGCCGCTTCCGCCGTCGTGTTCTCGATCGCCTCGCTCGCAGCGTGTGGCGCGGGCAACGACGCGCAGACTCTCCAGATCAAGCCGGACAACGCCGCCGTCACCAAGGGCGACATCAAGATCCAGAACGCACTGGTGATCACCCAGGGCGAGAAGGGCAAGAAGGCCGGGGCCGTCGTCTCGGCGACCGTCTTCAACGCCGGCGACACGCCGCAGACGCTGGACGGGATCACCCTCAAGGGTGGCAAGTCCAAGGTCGTCCTGAAGGGCGCTGCCGGTTCCGGCAAGATCACCGTCCCGGCCGGCGGTTCCGTGGTGATCGGTGGCCAGAGCAACGCCTCCGCCGTCGTCGAGGGCGGGAACGAGGCCGTGAAGAACGGCGACGCCCAGGAGATGGTCTTCCGGCTGAGCCGTACCGGCGACGTGGCCCTGGAGGCCTTCGTGGTCCCGAGCACCGGCATGTACGCCCAGTACGGCCCGACCGAGGCCCCCGCCGCCGCGGGCCCCGCCCCGTCCGGCAGCCCCTCGGGCACGCCGTCGGGCTCCCCGTCCGGTGCCGCCTCGGGCGCGCCGTCCGGCGGCCCCTCCGGCACCCCGGCGGGCACCCCCTCCGGCTCCCCGTCCGGCTCGGCCTCCCGCGCCGCCGGCCACTGACGCCGAGACCGCAGCACGAGGAAGGGCCCCCAGCCACTGCGGCAGGGGGCCCTTCCTCATGTGCGCGCCGACTGACGACTGACGGCCGGCGACTTATGGCTGACGATTTACGGCTGACGATTTACGGCTCGAACTTGTAGCCCAGGCCGCGGACGGTGACCAGGTAGCGCGGGGCACCCGGGTCGGGTTCGATCTTGGCGCGCAGGCGCTTGACGTGGACGTCGAGGGTCTTGGTGTCGCCGACGTAGTCGGCGCCCCAGACCCGGTCGATCAGCTGCATGCGGGTCAGCACGCGGCCCGCGTTGCGCAGGAGCATCTCCAGGAGGTCGAACTCCTTCAGCGGGAGGTCGACCTTGGCGCCGGCGACGGTGACCACGTGCCGGTCGACGTCCATCCGTACGGGTCCGGCCTCCAGGGCCGCCGGGGTGACCTCTTCCGGCTCGCCGCGGCGGCGCAGGACCGCGCGGATGCGGGCGACGAGCTCGCGGGAGGAGAACGGCTTGGTGACGTAGTCGTCCGCTCCTATCTCCAGCCCGACGACCTTGTCGATCTCGCTGTCCTTGGCGGTCACCATGATCACGGGGACGTTGGAGCGGCCGCGCAGCTGCCGGCAGACCTCGGTGCCCGGCAGGCCGGGCAGCATGAGGTCCAGGAGGACGAGGTCGGCGCCGTTGCGCTCGAACTCGTCGAGCCCGTCGGGGCCCGTCGCGGCGATCGCGACCTCGAAGCCTTCCTTGCGGAGCATGTAGGACAGGGCGTCGCTGAAGGATTCCTCATCCTCGACGACGAGCACTCGGGTCACGGAAGGACCTCCGGGGCAGGAATGACAGGTTCGGGTTCAAGCGGGGGCGGTGCTGTTGCGGGGGCGGGTGCCGGGGCCGGTGCGGCCGCCTCGGGCAGGCGCAGCGTGAAGGTGGAACCCTGACCCTCCGAGCTCCAGACCGACACCTCGCCGCCGTGTGAGGCTGCCACGTGCTTCACGATCGCAAGGCCCAGTCCGGTCCCGCCCGTGGCGCGGGAGCGGGCCGGATCGACGCGGTAGAAGCGCTCGAAGATGCGCTCGCGATCCTTTTCCGGGATGCCGATGCCCTGGTCGGTCACGGCTACTTCGATCAAGTCTCCACCCGGCGCGGCGACCCTGCGCGCGGCTATGCCGACGCGGGTGCGGGCGGGACTGTAGTTGACGGCGTTCTCCACCAGGTTCCCGAGGGCCGCCGCGAGCTGGCCGCGGTGGCCCCAGACCCGCAGGTCGGCGGTGCCGCCCGAGGCCATGGTGATCTGCTTGGAGGTGGCCGTGTGGCGACAGCGGTCGATGGCCTCGGCGACGAGCGTGTCCACCCGTACGGGCTCGGCGTCCTCCAGCGGGTCGTCGTTCTGTACCCGGGAGAGGTCGATGAGTTCCTGTACGAGGTTGATCAGGCGGGTGGCCTCGATCTGCATTCGGCCGGCGAAGCGGCTGACCGCCTCGGGGTCGTCGCTGGCGTCCATGACCGCCTCGGAGAGCAGGGAGATCGCTCCGACGGGGGTCTTCAGCTCGTGCGACACGTTCGCGACGAAGTCGCGGCGTACCGCCTCGATGCGGCGGGCCTCGGTGAGGTCCTCGACCAGCAGGAGCACCAGGCGCGAGCCCAGTGGCGCCACGCGGGCGGAGACGGCGAGGGCCTCGCCGCGGCCGGTGCCGCGCCGCGGCAGGTCGAGCTCGACCTGTCGTATCTCTCCGTCACGGCGCGTGTCGCGTGCCATGTGGAGCATCGGCTCGACGGCGAGCTTTCCTCCGCGCACCAGTCCGAGGGCGTACGCCGCCGAGCTGGCCTTGACCACCGCGTCCCCTTCGTCGAGGACCACGGCGGAGGAGCGGAGCACGGAGAGCACCGTGTCCACGCCGGGGGGGAGCACCGCGTTGATGTCGGGGCGCATGGAGCTCCGGGTGGGGCGGGCCTGGTCGCGCTCGCTCCAGCGGAACGCCAGCATCGCGATCACGCCGGTGCACAGACCGGCGATCGCTGCAGCTGCGGCGACCGCCGCGTTCACGTCCATGCATCCAGGTTAAGCAGGCACGACGACCATTCCACAGCCGTTCGGGTGGCACCTCGAACAGTCGTCGCCCAGAGTTCACCCTGACGACCGGGTTGATTCATTTGTGATGTCGGCGTCGGACGCGTTGACGACGGAACGTGTCAACGTGGGCCAAGACGGCCACGCGGCACCAGCCGAGCAGGCAGTGAGAGCGGTAAGAGAGGGACACCACCATGCGCGACGCGTACCACGAGGAACTGGACTCGATCGGAGAGAGCCTGGTCGAGATGGCCCGGCTCGTCGGTTCCGCGATCGGGCGGGCCACCACCTCCATGCTGGACGCCGACCTGAAGCTCGCCGAGAGCGTCATCGCCGCCGACCAGAAGGTGGACGACCTCCAGCACGACCTCGAAGCGCGCGCCATCGCCCTGCTGGCCCGCCAGCAGCCGGTCGCGACCGACCTGCGCATCGTCGTCACCTCGCTGCGCATGAGCGCCGACCTGGAGCGCTCCGGCGACCTGGCGCAGCACGTGGCGAAGCTGGCGCGGCTGCGCTTCCCGGACACGGCGGTCCCGCGTGACCTGCACGCCACGATCCTGGAGATGGGTCAGCTCGCGCAGCGCCTGATGGCGAAGGCCGCCGAGGTGATCATCACGAAGGACGTGGACCTCGCGCTCCAGCTGGAGCAGGACGACGACGAGATGGACCAGCTGCACCGGACGCTCTTCCAGCACCTGATGGACGACCGCTGGAAGCACGGCATCGAGACGGCCGTCGACGTGACGCTGCTGGGCCGCTACTACGAGCGCTTCGCGGACCACGCGGTGTCGGTGGCCAAGCGTGTCGTGTACCTGGTGACGGGTGAGCACGCGGACGAGCTCCAGACGCCGACGGCCGTCGAGGGCGTCTGAGCCCCAATGCGCCGTTGACGCGCCGGGATGGCTGGGCATGAATGAGGCGAAGGCACCACGACTTCCCGTACGCCGTCTGCGAGGAGGCACCATGCCCGATTCCCCTGTCCCCATCACCCCGGAGCAGGAACAGCCACCCCGGCCCGAGCCGCTGCGCCTCCCGCTGCTCGCGGCCTGCGGCTGCGGCTCCGGCTGCGGCTGCGGCTGCCAGTCCGGCGCCCCCTGCCAGTGCGGGGGCTGAAGGCCACCGCACTGGCAGACGCGAAGGGCCCCGTCCGATTCCCACGGACGGGGCCCTTCGTCGTGCTGCGGGGCGCTTACTTCTTCTTGCCCTGGTTCTTGACGGCTTCGATGGCGGCCGCGGCGGCGGTCGGGTCGAGGTAGGTGCCGCCCGGGTTGAGGGGCTTGAAGTCGGCGTCCAGCTCGTAGGCGAGCGGGATGCCGGTGGGGATGTTCAGGCCCGCGATGTCGGCGTCGGAGATGCCGTCGAGGTGCTTGACCAGGGCGCGCAGGCTGTTGCCGTGCGCGGCGACCAGGACGGTGCGGCCCGCGAGGAGGTCCGGGACGATGCCGTCGTACCAGTACGGGAGCATGCGGACGACGACGTCCTTCAGGCACTCCGTCCGGGGGCGGAGCTCCGGCGGGATGGTGGCGTAGCGCGGGTCCTCGGACTGCGAGAACTCGGTGCCGTCCTCAAGGGCCGGCGGAGGGGTGTCGTAGGAACGGCGCCACAGCATGAACTGCTCCTCGCCGAACTCGGCGAGGGTCTGCGCCTTGTCCTTGCCCTGGAGGGCGCCGTAGTGGCGCTCGTTCAGGCGCCAGGAACGGTGGACCGGGATCCAGTGGCGGTCGGCGGCCTCCAGCGAGAGCTGGGCGGTGCGGATCGCGCGCTTCTGGAGCGAGGTGTGTACGACGTCGGGGAGCAGGCCGGCGTCCTTGAGCAGCTCACCGCCGCGGACCGCCTCCTTCTCGCCCTTCTCGTTGAGGTTCACGTCCACCCAGCCGGTGAACAGGTTCTTCGCGTTCCACTCGCTCTCGCCGTGACGGAGGAGGATGAGCTTGTACGGTGCGTCGGCCATGCGTACGAGCCTAATGGACGGGCTGCGGCGCTCGCGCGCGTGGTGCGGGGGTGTGCGAGGGCGCCTCGGATTGACGTTCGGCGTCAATTGAGTGGCGGCGCGAGGGGGCTACTCGTAACGTGCGGTGAGCCGTTGGGACACTTACACATCCGGGGGGATCCCTTATGTCCGTTGCCAGTCTGAGACGGGCCGCCAGGGAGAGCGTGTCGGGTCTGCCGTCGGCGTTCTGGTGGCTGTGGGCGAGCACCCTCGTCAACCGGCTCGGGGCCTTCGTCGCCACCTTCATGACCTTGTACCTGACCCTCGACCGGGGCTACTCGGCTTCCTTCGCGGGCCTCGTGGTGGCGCTGCACGGGCTCGGCGGTGTGGTGTCCTCGCTGGTGGCCGGCGTGATGACGGACCGGCTGGGGCGGCGTCCGACGATGCTGGCGGCGAACGTGTCCACGTCGCTGTCGGTGGCGCTGCTCGGCTTCATGGAGCACCCGGCGGCGATCGCGGCGGTGGCCCTGCTGGTGGGCATGGCCTCGAACGCCTCACGGCCGGCGGTCTCCGCGATGATGGCCGACATCGTCCGGCCGGAGGACCGCGTACGGGCCTTCGCGCTGAACTACTGGGCCATCAACCTCGGCTTCGCGATCAGCGCGACGCTCGCCGGGTTCGTGGCGGAGTACAGCTACCTGGCCGGCTTCCTCGGCGAGGCGGCGCTGACGCTGCTGTGCGCGGTGCTGGTCTTCGCGAAGCTGCCGGAGTCGCGGCCCGTCAAGGGGAGCGGCGCCTCGGCGCGGGAGGCGGACGGGCCGGAGATCGGGCTCGGGAGCGTGCTGCGCGACGGGCGGTTCATGGGGGTCGTCGGCCTGTCGTTCCTGATCTCGCTGATCTTCACGCAGGGTTCGGTGGGCCTGCCGGTGGCGATGGGCGCGGCCGGGTTCTCGCCGGGTGACTACGGGCTGGTCGTCGCGGTGAACGGCCTGCTGATCGTGGTGCTCCAGATCCCGGTGACCCGGTTCATCGAGCACCGCGACCCGCGCCGGCTGCTGGTGGTCTCGGCGCTGCTGGCGGGGTACGGGTTCGCGATGACGGCGTTCGCGGGACCGTTGTGGGCGTACGCGCTGACGGTGTGCGTGTGGACGCTGGCGGAGATCGTGAACTCGCCGATCCAGATGGGGCTGGTGGTGCGGCTGTCGCCGGCGCACGGCCGGGGGCGCTACCAGGGCATGTACACGATGTCGTGGTCGGTGGCCGCGCTGGTGGCCCCGCTGATGGCCGGGTTCGTCATCGACCGGCTGGGCGCGCGGTGGCTGTGGGGGGCCACCGGGGTCCTGGGGACCGTGGCGGCGGCCGGGTACTGGCTGCTGATGCGAGGCCTGCCCGGGGCCGACGCGGCTACGGCTACGGATACGGATACCGATACGGATACGGGTGCGGCTGCCGCCTCCCGGGAGTCCGCTCCCGCTCCCGCGCCCGCCCCCGTCGCCGCCGAGGCGTAGCGGCCGGGGCGCGGCCCCGGCGCGGTCAGCGGGACGGTTGGGTGAGGTGCTTGAACGCGTCCAGGTTGCGGGTGGACTCGCCGCGCGAGACGCGCCACTCGTACTCGCGCCGGATCGCGCTCGCGAAGCCCAGCTCCAGCAGGGTGTTGAAGGCGCCGTCCGCCGCCTCCAGGACGGTGCCGAGGAGTCGGTCCAGGTCGTCGGGGGTGACGACGGACAGCGGGAGGCGGGCCGTCAGGTACACGTCGCCGAGCGGGTCGACGGCGTACGCCATCCCGTACAGCTTGAGGTTGCGCTCCAGCAGCCAGCGGTGGACGCCGGCCTCGTTCTCGTCGGGGTGGCGGATGACGAAGGCGTTCACGGAGAGGGAGTGCCGGCCGACGCGCAGGGCGCAGGTGGTGCTCAGCTTGCGGGTGCCGGGCAGCTGGACGACGTAGGAACCCGGTTCGGGGCTCTCCCAGCTCAGCTCGGCGCCGGTCAGGACGCTCTCGATGATCGCGGCGGTGTCAGCCATGGTGGGAGCGTACGCGACGGCGGTGATCGTGCATGGCGGCGGTGTAGACGTCGGCGGTGCCGCTCGCGGCGGTGTCCCAGCCGAAGAACTGCGCGTGCCGGGCGGCCTGTCCGCCCATCCGGTCGGTGAGGCCGGGGTCGTCGACGAAGCGCCGCAGCTCGCGGGCGTAGTCGACGGGGTCGTGGCCGGGTACGAGGATCCCCGTCACGCCGTCGTTGACGGCGACGGGCAGCCCTCCGACCTCGGCGGCGAGGACGGGCGTACCGGCGGCCTGGGCTTCGATGGCGACGAGCCCGAACGACTCGTTGTAGGACGGCATGACCAGCACGGACGCGGCCCGGAACCAGTCGGCGAGGGCGTCCTGGCGCACCGGCGGGTGGAAGTGCACGAGGTCGGCGATGCCGAGCTTCGCGGCGAGCTTCTGGAGCCCCTCGGGCTTGGCGAGGCCGCTGCCGCTGGGGCCGCCGACGACGGGGACGAAGAGCCGCGCGCGCAGCGACGGGTCCTGGTCGACGAGGACGGCGACGGCGCGCAGCAGGATGTCGGGGGCCTTGAGGGGCTGGATGCGGCCCGCGAACAGCGGGATCACGGCGTCCTGGGGCAGGCCGAGGCGGGTGCGGGCGGCGGCGCGGCCGTCGCCGACGGTGAAGCGGTCGAGGTTCACGCCGGGGTGGACGACGGCGACCTTGCCGGGGTCGGCCTCGTAGTGCCGTACGAGCTCGTCGGCCTCCTCGGCGGTGTTCGCGATGAGGCGGTCGGCGGCGGCGACGATCTGGGTCTCGCCGATGACGCGGGCGGCCGGCTCGGGGGTGTCGCCCTCGGCGAGCGCGGCGTTCTTGACCTTGGCCATGGTGTGCATGGCGTGGACGAGGGGGACGCCCCAGCGTTCGGCGGCGAGCCAGCCGACGTGGCCGGAGAGCCAGTAGTGCGAGTGGACGAGGTCGTAGTAGCCGGGGCGGTGGCCGGCCCAGGCCTGCATCACGCCGTGGGTGAAGGCGCACAGCTGCGCCGGCAGCTCTTCCTTGGCGAGGCCCTCGTAGGGGCCGGCGTCCACGTGACGTACGAGGACGCCGGGCGCGAGCTCGACGGCGGGGGGCAGGCCGCCGGTGGTGGCCCGGGTGAAGATCTCCACCTCGATGTTGATCGCGGCGAGGCGCTTGGCCAGCTCGACGATGTACACGTTCATGCCGCCGGCGTCGCCGGTGCCGGGCTGGTGCAGCGGTGAGGTGTGCACGCTGAGCATGGCCACGCGGCGGGGCTTGCGGTGGTGGCCCACGGCCGGCAGGCGCAGCCGGGGAGCGTCGTGCCGGGTGCCGCGGGCGGCGGCGATGCGGCCGCTGATGCTGCCGCCGAGACGGGACACGTACTGACTCAAGGGAGCAGTTCCTCTCGCTCGGACGACGCGGGCCCGGCCGACGCGGTGGCGGCCTGGCTACGGGGACAACGGCACGACTGCGGGAGCGCGGTCGGTGCGCCCTGCAAGCAGTGCAACCCGGACGGCCGTGCCGCGCATTCCGGGGTGGCGGGAATCCGTGGAAAATCCTCGCCGGTTTGCCGGCTTTTCCTCTCGTGCGGGCGCTCCGCTTACGCTCCCCCCATGGCCTCCCGCAGCACCCCGCCGCCCCCGAAACGCCCCGTCGGCACCGTGACGCGCGGGACCACGAACCCGAACCGGCTTCGCCGCATGGACCGCTGGATCGCTGCCACGCACGGCTCGGCGCTGCGGCGGGCGGACGCCCCGGTGGCGGTGGACCTCGGCTACGGGGCCGCGCCCTGGACGGCGGTCGAGCTGCTGGCGCGGCTGCGACGGGTGGCTCCGGCCGTGCGGGTGGTCGGCATCGAGATCGAGCCGGCGCGGGTGGCGGGGGCCAAGCCGTACGAGCGGGAGGGGCTGACCTTCCGGCACGGCGGCTTCGAGGTGCCCTTGGAGGGTGGGGAGCGGCCGGCGCTGATCCGGGCGGCGAACGTGCTGCGCCAGTACGACGAGGAGCGGGTGGCCCGGGTGTGGGAGCTGCTGTGCGGGCGGCTGGCCCCGGGCGGGCTGCTGGTGGAGGGGACCTGCGACGAGATCGGGCGGCGGCACGTGTGGGTGGCGCTGGGGCCGGAGGGGCCGCGCACGGTGACGTTCGCGACCCGGCTCGGCTCCCTGGAGCGGCCGTCGGACCTGGCGGAGCGGCTGCCGAAGGCGCTGATCCACCGGAACGTGCCGGGTGAGGCGGTGCACGCGTTCCTGCGGGACTTCGACCGGGCCTGGTCGGCGGCGGCGCCGTACGCCTCGTACGGGGCGCGGCAGCGGTGGATCCGTACGGCGCGGGCGCTGGCCGGGGATTGGCCGCTGGCGGACGGTCCGGGGCGGTGGCGGCAGGGGGAACTGACGGTGCGGTGGGAGGCGTTGCGCCCGGCCGGGTGAAGGACGGGCGGGTGGGGGTGGGTTGGGAACGGGTGACGGGGGTGGTCCGTTGGGCGTCAGGAAGGGGCCGGGGGGTGTCGGAGGGTGTTGGAATCCGACGAGTCGTGGCACCATCCCGGAGACGGTGACAAGTTACTGATGAATAGTCAGATCTGATGTCGAGTGACGTCGGTTCTGGCCCGGGGCGCCTGGGGGAGCCATGGGGACCGCGAAGCGAGCTTCGTCGCGATCGTCGCGACGACGGGGAGTGTCGTCCGCTCTGACGCTGCTGTGCGCGATGGCGATACTGACGGCCCCCGGGATCGCGGTGGGCAGTGCGTACGCGGCGCCTTCCGCGCCCGGCGCGCCCACGCCCACGCCCACGCCTCCTCCCCCGCCGAATTCGACGCCCGACGCGCAGGGCAAGTCGCTGGACCAGGTGCGCCAGGAGATAGAGGACCTCTACCGCCAGGCCGGCGCGGCGACCGACGCGTACAACCTCGCGGAGAGCGAGACCAAGGCGCAGACGGAGCGGATCGTCGAGATCGCCAAACTGGT
Organism: Streptomyces sp. RerS4; assembly: GCF_023515955.1. Classification (GTDB taxonomy): domain Bacteria; phylum Actinomycetota; class Actinomycetes; order Streptomycetales; family Streptomycetaceae; genus Streptomyces. Next base: position 3,967,158 of record NZ_CP097322.1, on the reverse strand, counting down.
GGTGGCGGGCCAGGACCGGATCGCCGGCCTGAAGAACCGCGCGGGCGCCGCCGCCCGCGCCCAGTACCGCTCGAACGGGCTGCCGCCGGGCGCCCGGCTCGCGCTGAGCGACAGCCCGGCCGACTTCCTGGACGGCACGGGCCGACTGCGGCAGGGCGAGAAGGCCACGACGGACCTGCTGTCCGAACTGAACCGGACCCAGACGGACTTGGAGCGGTACGCCAAGGACGCGGGCGCCATCTGGCAGAAGATGGAAGAGAACCGGGTCAAGCAGGAAGCCGCCAAGAAGCGGATCGAGGAGAAGATCAAGGCGGCCGAGGCGCTGGAGAACCGGCTGGAGGCCGAGGAGAAGGCCCGGCTGATCCAGCTGGAGCAGGAAGCCCAGTACAAGGCGCAGACGGCGTGGCTGTCGTCGGGCGCGATGAAGGACGTCAAGGGCACGGCGACGGACGCCGGGAAGCTGGCGGTGCAGTTCGCCACCGCGCAGATAGGGAAGCCGTACGTGTGGGGCGCGGCGGGGCCGGACTCCTTCGACTGCTCGGGGCTGACCTCGCAGGCGTGGCTGAAGGCGGGCCGGGGCATCCCGCGGACCTCGCAGGAGCAGCTGCGGCTGCTGCCGAAGGTCGCGGTGAAGGACATGCGCCCCGGCGATCTGATCATCTACTGGGACGACGCGAGCCACGTGGGCATGTACGTCGGGGACGGCGCGATGGTCCACGCCCCGCGCCCCGGGCGCAACGTGACGATGGCGGGCGTGGGCTCGATGCCGATCAAGGCGGTGGTCCGCCCCGACGCGTAAGCCCTGGCCGGGCGGGAGGGCTCGGCTCGGGGCGGGAGGGGGCGGGGGCGGGGTGGAGATGTGTGGGGGTCGTGAGGTTTGTCATGGGGGCGGAGCGGGTTTCCGCCGCGATAGGGGCATATGACGGGGGCCGGCCACCCGGTGCCCGTTCCGCTCGCCGGGAGCGGCGGCTAGGGTCGGCCCATGAGCGCACCCTCGGGGGGAGGGAAGGAACCGGAAACGATGCCCGTACCCGTACCGCGGCAGAGGGACACCCCGGCCACGGAGAGCGGTCCGGCGGTTCCCCCCGTCACCCTCGCGCCGCCCGGCCCCGCCTCGCTGACCCTGTTGGTGATCGGTGACGACCCGGCCGGCCGCCTCACCGTCCCCGAGATCCTCGACGCGGACGGCCACCACCGCATCCGGCTCCGCAGCGCCCGCAACCTCACCGAGGCCGCGCGTCTGCTCACCCCCGACGTGCACTGCGTGCTGCTCGACCTGTCCCTGCCGGGCCCCGGCGAGGGCGACGGTGACGGGCTGACCACCCTGCGCGAGGTGCTGCGGATCGCGCCGCGCCACGCCGTCCTCGTCCTCACCGCCGAGGCGGACGCCGACCGCGCCGCCGAGGCCGTCCGGGTCGGCGCGCAGGACTTCCTCTTCCGCGACGAGCTCGACGGGCGGCTCCTGAGCCGCGCCATCCGGTACGCCGTGGAGAGAAAGCGGGCGGACATCGCCCAGTACAAGCTCGCAGAATCGAAACTGCGCGCCCAGGAGAACGCCCGCCTCGAACGCGGCCTGCTGCCCACCCCGCTGCTGGAGGGGTCCGATCTGCGCTTCGCCGCCCGCTACCGGCCCGGCCGCAGTCGGGCCCTGCTCGGCGGGGACTTCTACGACACCGTCCGCACCCCCGACGGCACCGTCCACGCCATGATCGGCGACGTCTGCGGCCACGGCCCCGACGAGGCCGCCCTCGGCGTCGAGCTGCGCATCGCCTGGCGGGCGCTGACCCTGGCCGGGCTGTGCGGCGACGAGCTGCTGGCGACGCTCCAGCAGGTCCTGGAGGTGGAACGGCCCTGCGAGGAGATCTTCGCGACGCTGTGCACCGTCGACATCGCGCCCGACGGCCGCCGCGCGGGCCTGTGCCTGGCCGGCCACCCGGCTCCGCTGATCTCCCGGCCGGGCCGCCCGGCGCGCCTGCTCCCGTACGAGAACAGCGGCCCCGCGCTCGGGCTGCTGCCCCGGGCCCGCTGGCCCCGCCGCCAGGTCGAGCTGGGCGGCACCTGGAGCCTGATGCTCTACACCGACGGCCTCATCGAGGGCCGCATCGGGGAGGGGCGCGAACGCCTCGGGCAGGACGGCATGGTCGAGATGATCAACCGCCACCTGAGCGCGGGCCTGAGCGGTGAGGGCCTGCTGGAGGCCTCCGTCACCGAGGCCCGCCGGCTCAACGGCGGTGAGCTCACGGACGACGTCGCCGTCGTCCTGCTCTCCCGCGCCGCCCTCTGAGGGCCCGCTCGGCCCCTGGATGAATGAGCACTCGGCCTGATCGCCTGCGACCACTGAGAACATCGGACTCATTCATCCAGTACTCCAGGGACCCCGTCCGATCGCGAGATCGGACGGGGTCCTCTGGTTCTCCGGCCGGTGTGCCCGGCGTGCGCCCGCGCGGTGGCTAGAGGCGTCCGACGACGTCGATCCCGATGGGGCCGTCGCCGACGGCGAACGGGCTTTGCGGGCGGAGGTTGGAGGTGTTGATCGGTGTCACGTTGTCCGATCCCCGGTTGGTCACGTAGGCGCGGGCCCCACCCGGGTCGACCGCCACCCCTGAGGGGAACGAGCCGACGGGGACGACGGCCGTCACGGTGTGGTTGTCGATATTGATCACCGAGGCCGTGTTGGCGCCGGAGTTGGCCACGAAGGCCCGCCCACGGCCGGGGTCCACGTCGATACCGGACGGGCCGTCGCCGACCGGAATGGTGGCTACGGGGGCGAGGTTGAGCGGGTCGATCACCGATACGTTGTCCGAGAACCGGTTGGTGACGAACAGCCGCCGGCGGGTCGGGTCGAACGCCACACCGTCCGGGCCGTCTCCTGCGCTGGCCACACTCAGAAGTTCGAGGTTGTTGTAGCTGACCACGTCCACGGTGTCCAGGTTGAAGCAGGTCACGTAGGCACGGTCACTCGCCTCGTCCAGTGCGACCCCTACGGGGCCACAGTCCGGTTGCAGCGGGACGGTCCCGAGCACGCTGTTGTCCACGGTGTTGATCACCGTGACCCAGTTCGCCCCCGCGGCAGTGACGACACCGACCCCGTCCGCCGTGTCCAGGTCCACGCCGACGGGCACTCCGGGGACCTGGATCGTGGCGATCACCCTGTTGCTGGTCGTGTCGATGACGGACACACTTTCCGAGCCCGCGTTGGTCACGTAGGCACGCGCCGTGTTCACGTTCACGGCCACGTCGCGCGGGCTGTCACCGACCAGGATGTTGGCGATCAGCCTGCGGTTGCCGGTGTTGACCACCGACACCGTGTCCGAGAGCGAGTTGGCCACATAGGCGCGGTTGGACGGCTGGACCTGCTTCGTGGCTGCTGCCGACGAGCTGTCGCCGACGGCCTGCGCCGCGCCCGGCAGGAGCGCTGCGCACAGCGCTGTCGTGGCCACGATCGGTCGCAGGAGCCATCGACGGCGGGCTCGATGAACTCCGGTGTTCGTTGCGGGTGACATCCCACCTCCTGTTGAGGCTGCCGTGGATCGGCGTCCGGAGCGATCGTCCGGGACAAGATCCGTCACGGCATGGAGGTGGGTCCGCACGGCCCGCAGGATGGTCCACGCGAGTGCTCGCATTCCCCCGTTCGGGCGGCAGCCCGGACCGTGCGGTCACCGGGCGACCCTGGCCAGGTGTCTAGCGCCCGCCGTTGTACGGGCCGTACGGTCCGTCGCTGCTGCTGCCGCCCTTGCGCCGGCCGCCGCCCGAGACCTGCCGCAGGGCGGGGCGTACGTCCACGAGGAAGACGATCGTGGCCACCAGGCCCGCGATCTGCAGGAACAGCATCGGCAGGAAGAGGTCGACGACGACCGTGATGCCGAGGATGACCATCCAGAACGTCTTGGTCTGCTTGTCGGCGGCCCGGAACGCGTCCTCGCGCGCCACCAACGCCATGACGAAGGCCACCACGGCGAGCGCCAGCATGGCGTAGCCGAACAGCGGCAGCACGCCGTTGTTGAAACCCTGCATCAGCATCGTCTCGACCGCCTTCTCACATTGGCCACGCCGGACTCCACGCTACCGCCGGAGTCGCCATCCGGAACGACAACGAACCGGACACCGCGCGGGTGCCCGGTTCGCCGTGCCGTGAATCAGCCCTGCCGCCCATCGGCTCCGCGTCAGCTCTCGACGCCGGCCTCGGCGGCCGGCTCGGCCTTCTTCGTCGCGCCCTTGCGCGCCGCCGGGGCCTTCTTCGCCGCGGGCTCCTCCGCGTCGGAAGCCGCGGCGGGCTCCTCCTGCGTCTTCGCCGGCTCGGGCTCGACGACCTCGGCGATGTCCACGATCTCGTCGGCGACCTCGCCGCGCCAGGCCCGTACGGCCTGCTCGCCGTGCTCGGCGACCTTGTCGTAGGTCTCCTTGGCCCGGACGGCGTACTCGGCGGCCACGCCGACGCCGCGCAGCGCCAGATCCTGGGCGGTCTCGCCCAGCTTCTTCGGGTCGATCGCCCCGAGCACCTCGGCGACCTTGGCGGTGACCGCTTCCTGCGCCTCCCGAGCCTTCTCCTGCACGACCTTCGTGTCGGTGTTCCGCACGGCCTCGATGCGCGCGGGGGCCTCGGCACGCAGCTGCTCGATGAGCCCGGGGACCTTCTTGGCCTGCTGTACGGCCAGGTCGGCGGTGCCGGCGGCGAAGTAGAGCGGGGTGGGGTCGGTGAGGGTCTTCTTCAGGTCGTCGGCGATGGCCATGTGTGCTGGTCCTTCCGGATCACAGTCAATTCGTCGGGGGCATCACGGTGTCGTCGGGGCGGGCGGCGTCGGCCTCGTTCTCCTTGCGGAACGAGTCGTAGATCTGGAGCAGCACCTGCTTCTGCCGCTCGTTGATCGACGGGTCGGAGAGGATGACGGCCCGCGTCTCCACCTCGTCCCGGTCCCGCTCGTCGAGGATGCCGGCCTGCACGTACAGCGTCTCGGCGGAGATCCGCAGCGCCTTGGCCAGCTGCTGGAGGATGTCCGCGCTCGGCTTGCGCAGCCCGCGCTCGATCTGGCTCAGGTACGGATTCGACACCCCCGCCGCGTCGGCCAACTGCCGCAGCGAAAGCTGGGCCTGCCGGCGCTGCTCACGGAGGTATTCGCCGAGGTTTCCGACGTTGAGCGATGCCATGTCCCGATCCTCCCCCACTCCGCTAACTTTTGCAAGCGCCCGCTTGCAAAAACTCCCATTCGGGGTGACGCGTCCCTCGTGCGTGTGATCCGGAGCCCGTACGACCGCGGCGGTGGCCTGGAGTGAGGAGGATCCGGCCATGCGCCTGTTACTGACGGTCCGCGAAGGTGACCTCTTCGTCGGCGCCTGCGAACGTCCGCTGATCGAGAGTCTGATGGGGGCGCTCAAGGACGGTGACGTGGCTCAGGAGACCGCCGGCTGGATCCTGTCCGGCGGGGTCGGGCTGCCGGCCCGGCCGGACGTGGCGGCGTTGGCACCGGACCGCTGGCGGCACGTGCACGACCGGGTCTTCGCGGAGTGCGTCGAACTCGACGTGGAGCCGGGGGCGACCATCGCCGCGCTGCAGTCCCACGCCCTGAACGTGGCCCGGCAGCGGGGGTCGGCCCTGCCGGAAAGGCACCCCTCCACCATCGAGCGCGTCTGGCTGGCCGACCTCTTCACCGACCGCGCACTGGACCCACAGGAGACGGTCTGGTCCGCCGGTCTGAGGTCCGATGACGACGTCGTCCTGTACATCCGGCACGAGATCCGGCACAGCTACTCCCTGGGCCCCGTGCCGAATCCACAGGCCATGTTCTCGGTCCTCCAGGCCGCCGCCGCCTCGCGGGGCGAACGGCCCGCACTGTGGGGCGCGTTGCTCTACACCGACGCCGATACCGGACTCGCCCGCCACGTCCGGGAGTACTTCGACGAACTCAACGCCCTGTCCGGCCCGGACCTGCTGCTCTTCGTCGTGGAACGCCCCGCGTCCTGGCGTTCCGCGAAGCGCTACTGGCGCCGCGCCCTCAGCCCCGAGCTGTACCGCACGTTCGCCGCCCTGCGCTGGCTGCGCTGGCAGCCCTACGAACGCCACCTCGTCTACGAGCTGGCCCGTGACCTGGGTGTGCCCGTCGCGCGGCTCCCGTGCCTGGTGCTGTTCCACGACGTCCACGACCCGCACAAGGCGGTGTTCCCCCTGGCGTCGACCAGCCCCGCCTACCTGCGGCACCTCTTCTCCCGGGTGCACGCCGCGGTCCGTCCCGGCGCCCCGGGGTTCCGGGAAGCGGCGGCGGAGGACATCACGGGCGAGAGGGAAGCGAAATTCCGGGCGGCCACGACTCCCCAGGGCACGCCCGAGCACACCGCGGCCCTCAAGCGGGCGAGTGCCTTGCTGGACAGCCCGCTGACGGACGGCTACGACCGGGTGCACCCTCCCCTCGACCTGGTGCGGAACCTGCCGGCGGGCACCCCGGAGGGCGCCGCCGCGTTGGACCGCGTACGCGCCGAGACCCCCGACATCAACCGCGAGCTGGGCGCGATCGCCGCCGAGGCCGCCGAGGAGACCCGAGCGATGACGCAGAACAACTTCCACTTCCACGGCCGGACCACGTTCATCAACCAGCCGGTGGACACGGTCATCAGCGACTTCCAGAACGACCACCGCACCGGCCCCGGCGCCGCCGAGCTGGTCCGGGTGCTACGGCTGGTCCTGACGAGCCGGGACCTGGCCGACGCCGACCGGCAGGAGGCCGCCACCCTGGTCCACGCGGTGGCGGACGACCTCGCCGGCGGCGACCCCGACGGCCGGGCACCGACCCGGCTCGAACGGCTGCGCGCCCTGGTGGCCGGCGCGGCCGACATCGCCCAGCCGGTCGCCGCGCTGATCGCCACCCTCAGCGGCCTGACCCCGCTGTGACGACATCGCGTACAGCCGAGGGCGCGGGCACGGGTGCGGGGGCGGGGGCGGGGCGGCGCAGGAGGGTGAAGGTCACGGCGAAGGCGGTGGCGAGGAGGGCCGCGCCGATGCCGAAGGCCAGGTGGTAGCCGCCGGTCAGGGCCTCGGCCGGGGTGGCTCCGGCGGCGGCGAGGCGCTCGGTGCGAGCGGCGGCGAGGGTGGACAGTACGGCGACGCCGAGGGCCATGCCGATCTGCTGGGTGGTGTTGAACAGGCCCGAGGCGAGGCCCGCGTCGTCCTCGCGGGCGCCGGACATCCCGAGCGAGGTCAGCGGGGGCAGGGCCAGGCCGAAGCCGGCGCCGAGGAGCATCACGGGGAGCAGGTCGGACGCGTAGTCGGCCTCGACGGGCAGGCGCACGAGCAGGCCGAGCGCGGCGGTGAGCAGGGCGAGGCCGGTCAGCAGGACGGCGCGGTCGCCGAAGCGCGAGACGAGGCGGGCGGAGACGCCGAGCGAGACCGCGCCGATGGCGAGGGCGGCGGGCAGCATCGCGAGCCCGGTCTCGGCGGCCCCGTAGCCGCGCACCTTCTGGAGGTAGAGGGCGACGAGGATCTGGAACGAGAACATCGCGGCGACCATCAGCATCTGGACCAGGTTGGCGGCGGTGACGGCGCGCGAACGGAAGACGCGCAGCGGCATCAGCGGGGTGCGCGCGGTGGTCTGGCGGCGCAGGAAACCGGCGAGCAGGGCCGCGGAGAGGGCACCGAGGCCCAGGGTGTGCGCGGAGGTCCAGCCGTACTGTTCGGCCTTGACCACGCTGTAGATGCCGGTCATCAGGCCGGCGGTGACCAGGGCGGCGCCGAGTGAGTCGGCCCCGGCGGCGAGGCCGAGCCCCCGGTCGGCGGGCAGGGCGCGGAGCGCGAGGGCGAGGGTGGCCAGGCCGATCGGCAGGTTGATGTAGAAGATCCAGTGCCAGTCGAGGGCGTCGGTCAGGACCCCTCCGAGCACCTGGCCGAGGGAGGCGCCGGCGGCGCCGGTGAAGCTGAAGACGGCGATGGCCCTGGCACGTTCGGCGGCCTGCGTGTACAGCGTGACGAGGATGCCGAGGCTGACGGCCGAGGCCATCGCACTGCCGACGCCCTGGAGGAAGCGGGCGGCGATCAGCAGGGCGGGTCCGGTCGCGGCGCCGGCGAGCAGCGAGGCCCCGGTGAAGACGGCCGTGCCGATCAGGAACATGCGCTTGCGGCCGATCAGGTCGCCGAGCCGGCCGGCGAGCAGCAACAGGCTGCCGAAGGCGATCAGGTAGGCGTTGACGACCCAACTGAGGGCGGCCGGCGAGAAGCCGAGGTCGTTCTGGATGGCCGGCATGGCCACGGTGACGATGCTGCCGTCGAGGACGGTCATCAGCATGCCGGTGGCGAGGACGGCGAGGGCGGCGGAGCGGGAGCGGAAGCCTGATCCCGAGCGGGCGGGGGCTGGGGTTACGACGGACATGCGGACTCTCCTGTCCATGACGACGACAGGAGAGACGCTAGCAGATAGTTTTGTTGTAGATGAGTTTTTGGCAGATGATTTCTTTCGGGCTGGTGAGGGCGGCTCAGCGGGACTGGCGGGCCCGGCGCGCCGGGCGGGGGGCTTCCACGGGCCCGGCGAGATGACCCTGCGCGAGCAGGTCGAGGGCGCGCACGAAGCCCGCCCGGTCCTCCTCGGGGACGGCCGCGAGGACCTCGTCGTGCACCCGGTCCACGATGCGCCGACTGCGCTCGGCCAGCCGGGCGCCGGCCTCGGTCACCGCGATGATCCGGGCCCGACGGTCGGTGCTCGACGGCCGCCGCTCGGCCAGCCCGGCGGCCTCCAGGGCGTCCACGGTCACCACCATCGTGGTCTTGTCCATGTCGCCGATCTCCGCGAGCTGGATCTGCGTACGCTCCTCCTCCAGGGCGTGGACCAGCACGCAGTGCATCCGCGCGGTCAGGCCGACCTCCCCGAGGGCGGCCGCCATCCGCGAGCGCAGCACGTGGCTGGTGTGGTCGAGGAGGTAGGAGAGATCGGGCCGGTTGCGTCCGGGCTTCATGGCGGTCATACCGCCAGCGTACGCCGTTCGTACTGTTCCGGATCGTCTCCAAGCAGACGGACCGCCCCGGGCGGAAGAGCCCGGGGCGGTCGCTTCAGGAGCCAGAGCCGTCGCATCAGGCCAGGGCCGTCAGGTCCAGGGTCTTCAGGCGTTCCGGGTCTCCCAGGGCGTCGATGGCGACGATCTTGCCGCCGACCACCGTGAACGCCATCACCGACACCGCCCGGCCCCCGCGCACCACGACCGCGCCGGCCGCCCCGTTGATCAGCGCCGGGCGGACGAACGGCGCGAGCGCGCGGTACAGGGCCGCCTGGCTCGCCACCGTACGGGCGCCCGCGAACACCACCGACATCGGGCTGCCCGCACCCGCGTCGGAGCGCAGCACCACGTCCGGGTCCAGGACGGAGACGAGCGCCTCGAAGCGCCCGTCCCGCGCGGCGGCGTAGAACGCGTCCACCGCCTCCCGCTGCCGCGCGAGGTCGGCGTCCGGGGCCGGGGCCCGCTCGCGCACCCGTCGGCGCGCGCGGCTGGCGAGCTGACGCGTCGCCGCCGGGGTCTTCTCCACCAGCGGGGCGATGTCGTCGAACGGCACGGCGAACATGTCGTGCAGGACGAACGCCAACCGCTCCGCCGGCGCCAGCGACTCCATCACCACCATCAACGCCAGCCCCACAGAGTCCGCGAGCAGCACCTCCTGCTCGGGCTCGATCCCCCGCGCCGAGCTGATGATCGGGTCCGGGACGCGGGTCTCCAGGCGCTCGATCGGGTCCTCCCGCCGCTGCTCACGCGCGCGCAGCAGGTTCAGGCACACCCGGGCGGTGACCGTCGTCAGCCATCCGCCGAGGTTCTCGATCTCGCCGTCGTCGCTGCGGTCGAGCCGCAGCCACGTCTCCTGGACGGCGTCCTCCGCCTCGCCGAGCGAGCCCAGCATCCGGTAGGCCACCGCCCGGAGCCGGCCGCGGTGCTCCTCGAAACGTTCCGTCAACTCCATCCGGCTTTCCCCCCTCGGTCCGACGCGCCGTCACACACGCGTCACACGCATCCTCACACGCACCGTCATACGCCCAGGGGAGCACGGCCGATCACCACGGTCGCGTACAGCTCCTCCGATGTCGCCGCCCGGACCTCCAGCCCGCCCGCCACCAGGGCGGACGCCGTCACCGGCGACTGCCGCGCACTGGTCTCGATCAGCAGGTGCCCGCCCGGCGCCAGCCAGTCGACCGCCTCCGCCGCGATCCGCCGGTGCACGTCGAGGCCGTCGGCGCCGCCGTCCAGGGAGACCAGCGGTTCGTGGTCCCGGGCCTCCGGCGGCATGAAGCCGATCTCCTCGGTCGGCACGTACGGGGCGTTGACCACCAGCACCCCGATCCGTCCCCGCAGCCGCGCCGGGAGCGCCGCGTACAGGTCGCCCTCCCACACCGTTCCGCCGTACGGGGCCACGTTGCGCCGCGCGTACGCCAGCGGGGCCGGGTCGATGTCGGCCACGTGCAGCTCGACCCCGCCCGGCACCCGCGCCGCCACCGCCGCGCCGAGGGCGCCCACGCCGCAGCACAGGTCGAGCACCACCGCGCCCGGCACGGCCGACTCCACGGCCAGCTCCACCAGGAACTCGGTGCGCCGGCGCGGCACGAAGGCCCCCGCGCCGACCTCCATGCGCAGCCCGCTGAACTCCGCCCAGCCGACGACGTGTTCCAACGGTTCGCCGGCCACCCGCCGGGCCACCAGCCCCTCCAGGTGCCCGTCGTCGTCGGCGGCGGCGACCAGCAGGTCGGCCTCCTCCTCGGCGAAGACGCAGCCCGCCGCGCGCAGCCGTTCCACCATCGTTGTCATGTGGCTCCTCAGCCCTCTCAGAAAACGTCCGGACACCACGGCCGGCGCGCGGTGCGGAACACCGCGTCCGCGAGCGCGAGCGCCCCGGGCCGTTCCTCGGTCAGCCGGCCCAGCGCCGCCAGCCGGACGGCCGACTCCTCGCCCAGGTACAGGGAGCCCAGCTCGGACACCCCGATCCGCACGTCGGCCGGCTCGTCCGTAGGGGCGCACGTGCCTGCGCCCGCGTCCAGCCGGTAGCGTCCGGCCGCCGGGCCGCCCGGGTCCTCGACCTCCAGGACGAGCACCCCGGGCACGGCGTACGTCCGGGCCTCCAGCGCCCGTACGACGTCCAGCACCCGCACCCACAGGAAGTCGGCGGCGGTGACCACCCGAGCGGCCCGCGCGTCGGGCAGCAGGTGCGGCAACAGGTCGTCGGGCGCCCGGCGGCCGCTGCGGACCTTCAGCACCCAGTCGATGGAGCACAGGTAGTGCCACAGCGCCCGCTCCGCGGCCGGGGTGACCGCGATCAGGTCCTTGACCTGCACGGTGTTCAGCGGGGTCTTCGCGTCCGTCCAGTGGTCGTCGGCCACGTAGGCGGCCAGTCCCTCCACCTCCCCCGCCGGGTTCCGGTACACCACGTGCATCTTCGTCCGGTACGGGCGGTGCGAGACCTCCTCAAGGCCGGTGGCCAGGTTCCACCAACGGGCGTCGCGGTCGATGACGCCGTGCGTGGCCGCCCGCAGCCTCTCGTGCAGGACGGGACCCACCCTGCGCACCTCGGCGACGTCGACCAGGTCGACGCGGCCCTCGTCCGGGCCGAGGCCGGAGCGTCGGCGATCGAGGCCGGTGCGCGCGACGTCCACCTCCCATTCGACGCAGGAGGCGGCCGGCCCGTAGCCGTAGCGGCCGTAGATCGGGTACTCGGCGGAGATGAGGGTGGACAGGACCTCGCCGCGCGCCCGGGAGGCCGCGAGTTCGGCGGCCATCATCCGGGACAGCAGGCCCTGGCGGCGGTGCGTGGGCATGACGGTCACGTTGGACACCGCCCCGCACGGGACGGTGGCCCCGCCGGGCACGGTCAGTTCCTGGGGGAAGGAGCGGAAGGTCGCGACGCAGCGACCGGTGTCCGTGTCGAAACCGCCCTGGGTGCGGGCGAGGTCCCCGTACTCGGCCCGCTGGGCCACGTCGGAGGCGGTGGCATCGGCGGGCGTCAGGAAGCCCGTATTGACGGCCGTCAACCATTCGGCGAGCTCGGATTCGGCGATCAGTCGGACGTCAGCACTCATATCGCGCCAGGCTAACCGCCCGACCTGTCCGGGTCTCCCGATTTTCCGCCCGTCACCAACCTCTACTGCCTCTGCTGCCTCTACGCCAGCAGGTCGTCGACCTGCGCCTCGCCCTCCCGGTAGCGGCGGGTGATCTCCGCGCTGGAGTCGTCCGCCATGCGCTGGAGTTGCTGGCGGCGCCGCGAGACCTGCTGCTCGTAACCGACCAACCGGGCCATCGCGTCGTGCAGTTCGGCGTCCGTACGGGCGTCCAGGTCGGACAGTTCCACGTCGGACAGCATCTCCGCCGCCAGCAGCCGGAACTCCTCGTTGTGCGGGGTGCCGAGCGTGACGTGCCGGGCGGAGGCGCTCCGGCGGGACGGGGCGTCGGCGAGGATCTCCGAGAGCCGGTCCACCACCGGCGCCTCGGGGTCCGTCCGGCGGGCCAGCTCGGCCCGCAGGATGTCGATGCGGCCCTGGAGGAGTCTGCGTACGTAGCTCAGGTCGGCCTCGTCGCGCTGCGCGTCGCGGCGCATCGCGCGCAACTCGGGCAGGCCGAGCGTGGTCGCCGTGGTGATCGCGACGGCGGTGACGGTGGCGGCCGCCGGGGTGGTCGGTCCCGGCGCCTCCCCCGTGCGCTGCGCGGGCGGGCGTCCCGCGGCGCCGGGCGGCGGATCGGCCGGCGCGGCGGGTGACGCGGGTGAAGCGGGTGCAGGTGCGGAGGTACCAGAAGTGTTCATCGTTGTGTGTGTCCGTCCCCTCGACCGGTGCTGAGGGCACCGCCTGCGTGCATGGTGCCACTCTCCGTGGTGCCGACGCAGTCCCGGTGCACCCGTTCGGCCCCGGACGGGTGCACGCCTGGTACACAGGTGGTATGCGAGCAGTGGTGCAGAGGGTGGACGGCGCGAGCGTCGTCGTGGCCGGCGAGACCGTCGGCGAGATCGTCGGCGAGGGACTGTGCGTGCTGGTGGGGGTGACCCACGACGACACCCCGGAGAAGGCGGCGGTGCTGGCGCGCAAGCTGTGGTCCGTGCGGATCCTGGAGGCGGAGAAGTCCTGTAGCGACGTCGACGCCCCGCTGCTGGTGATCTCGCAGTTCACGCTCTACGGGGACGCCCGCAAGGGCCGCCGCCCCACCTGGAACGCCGCCGCGCCCGGACCGGTGGCGGAGCCGCTGGTCGAGGAGGTCGTGGCACAGCTGCGGGCGCTGGGGGCGACGGTGGCGACGGGCCGGTTCGGCGCGGACATGCGGGTCTCGCTGACCAACCACGGCCCGTTCACCATCGTCATCGACGTCTGACGCGAGGCTGCGACGCGGCGCTACGGCGCCACCACGACCTCCTGCGCTGCGGCCGTCGTCCCGACCAGCAGCGGGGCGTCCACGGGAACGTTCCGCTTGACCAGCGCGAGCGCGATCGGGCCCAGCTCGTGGTGGCGCACGGCGGTGGTGACGAAGCCGAGTTTGCGCCCCTCCTCCCCGTCGGTGGCGAGCCGTACGGGCGTCCCGTGCGCCGGGAGCAGCACCTCGGAGCCGTCCAGGTGCAGGAAGACGAGCCGGCGCGGAGGCTTCCCCAGGTTGTGGACGCGGGCCACCGTCTCCTGACCGCGGTAGCAGCCCTTCTGGAGGTGGACGGCCGTGCCGATGAGGCCGATCTCGTGCGGGATGGTGCGGTGGTCGGTCTCCAGGCCCAGGCGCGGCCGGTGCGCCTCGACGCGCAGGGCCTCGTAGGCGAGGATTCCGGCGGCGGGGCCGTGGCCGGCGGCGAAGGCCTCCAGGCCTGCGCGGGGCAGGAAGACGTCGCGGCCGTAGGGGGTCTCGCGGACGACGAGGCCCTTGTCGACCTCGGCGATGGAGCCGGCCGGAAGGTGCACCACGGCGAAGTCGGCGGTCCGGTCGGCGACTTCGACGCGGTAGAAGAACTTCATCGCCTCCAGGTAGGCGATCAGCTCGTCCTGCGTGCCGGGCTCCACGTGCGCCCACACCGTCTCGCCGTCGTCGACGAGGTAGAGGGCGTGCTCGATGTGCCCGTTCGCCGAAAGGATCAGCGCCTCCGTGGCCTGTCCGGCCGGGAGGTCCGTGACGTGCTGGGTGAGCAGCAGGTGCAGCCAGCTCAGCCGGTCCGGTCCGCTGACGGCGACGACGCCCCGGTGCGAGAGGTCGACGAAGCCGCGGCCGTCGGCGAGGGCGCGCTGTTCGCCGTAGAGCTCTCCGTAGTGGGCGGCGACGCCCGCGTCACGGCCTTCGGCCGCCACGGCGCCGGGAAGATGGAGCAAGGGGCTGCTGGTCATGCCACCAAGCGTACGACCCCGCGCGGATCATGACGGGGGTGCCTGTGGACAACCGCCGGCGCGGTGCTCACGCGGTGGCGGAACCGGCCCCCGAGCCCGCGTCGGTGCCAGTGCCGGTGCCCGCGTCGGACGCCCGGCGCGCCGCGGCGCACTTGACGCACAGGCCGAAGATCGCGAAGTGCTTCATGTCCGTCTCGAAGCCGAAGGTGTCGCGGAGCTTCGCCGTGAAATCGGCGGCGATGTCCACGTCCGCCTCGATCACCTCGGTGCAGTCGCGGCACACGAGGTGGATGTGGTGGTGCCGATCGGCGAGGTGGTAGGTGGGGGCCCCGTGCCCGAGGTGGGCGTGCGAGACCAGGCCCAGCTCCTCCAGCAGCTCCAGGGTCCGGTAGACGGTGGAGATGTTGACGCCGGAAGCGGTCTTGCGCACCTCGACGAGGATCTCGTCGGGGGTCGCGTGCTCCAGGGCGTCGACGGCTTCCAGCACGAGTTGACGCTGCGGTGTCAGCCGGTAACCGCGCTGCCGCAGGTCGGTCTTCCAGTCGGTGGTCACCACCCGGCCAGTCTAGGGGGTGTGAACGCGAAGGGGACCTCGGGCGGGGCTGCCCGTGGTCCCCCGTCGGTGATGCTCGCGGCTCAGCGGAAGAAGGCGATGCCGTCTTCCGGGAGCTCGGGGAGGTTGCGCGCCATGTCGGCGATCTCCTCCGGGGTGACGACCTTCTTGAGCTGGGCCGACATGTACGGACGCAGCTCGACCTCGGGCGTGGCCTTCTCGCCGACCCACATCAGGTCGCTCTTCACGTACCCGTAGAGGCGCTTGCCACCGCTGTACGGGCCGGACGCGGCCGTCCGCGCGACGGCGTCGGTCACCAGGTCGATCTGCGGCTTCTTGTCGGCGAGCTCGCCGTACCAGACCTCGACGACGCCCTGGTCACGGACCATGACGATCTCGACCTTGCGGTCCTTGTCGATGCGCCAGTAGCCCGACTCGGACTCCAGCGGGCGCACCTTGTTGCCCTCGGCGTCGAGCACCCAGGAGTGGGAGGTGTACTCCAGGAAGTCCCGGCCGTCGTGGCTGAAGACGACTTCCTGGCCGAAGTTGCACTTCTCCTCGCCGGGGAAGTCGAAGACGCCCGCGCCTTCCCAGGTACCGAGGAGGAAGGCCAGGGGGACGAGGCCGGGGTTCAGGTCGGACGGGATCTGGATCATGATTGGTTGCTCAGGCGATCTGTGGGAGGGGTTCCGGGGCGGTCGGCCGGTCGGCGCTCAGCGCTGACCCTGGTACAGCTTCTTGACGGCCAGGCCGGTGAAGGCCAGGACGCCGACGCAGACCAGGACCAGCAGGGAGGTGAAGACTGCCTCAAGCACGGGGTGCTCCTCGGAGGTTTCGGTGCGGTGGACGGGACCGGTCCCCAAGCCTACTGGCCCGGGGACCGGCGCACTCTGTGAGGTAGGCCGTACCGCCCATCGGGCGACGGCCCCGGCTCAGTGCAGCAGCTGGTCCTGGAGGATCACCGTCTGGTGGAAGGGGACGGAGGCCACCTGGCCCTTGCGGCTCTGGAAGATCACCGCCTGGGTGTCGCCGCCCTTGACGCAGCCGGCGACCAGCTGCTCGTCCCCGTAGGGCGCGGCCTCGGTGAAGAGGGAGACGTCCGCCAGGTCCGGCGGCTCCTGGAGGTTCTTGACCTTGCTCCAGGCGCTGTCGCCCTCTATCCGGTTGACCCCGTTCAGGTTCATGTTGATGCCGCAGCCCTCGAAGGCGTCCACGAAGCCGGAGGAGTGGAAACGCAGCAGGTAGACACGGGTGCGGGTGCCGTCGGGCATGGTCCAGCCGCGGGCGACGATCTCGCGGAGCCCGTCGTTGGTGAAGCCGTCCTTCATCTTCGTGCGGACCGTGGACTCGTACTCCTCCAGGAAGGTGTCGACGGACACCTTCTGGTCCTTCTCCAGCTTGAGTCCGGCATCGGGCGTGGAGCCCTCCGGCGCGGGCAGCAGCAGCTGGATCAGGCCCGCGTAGTGGACGCCCTCCTCGTTGTCCTCGGCGAAGGGCTGCGCGGCGCCCGGCGGCAGGGTGGGCTTGACGAGGGTCGGGTACGTCCAGCGGCCGTCGTCCTTCGTGGACAGGCCGGGGAGCTCGGTGCGCTCGGGCCGCACGAGCCCGTACGCGACCCCGGTGCCGACGGCCCCGAAGACGAGCACCGCCGCCGTCCAGCGCAGGAAGGCGAACAGGACCCGACGGTCCTTGGGAGCGACCGGCACGACCGGGACCGGGGTCTCCGGGGCGGCCGCGGTGGTGTTCTGCTCGGTCACACGGACTCCCCGGGGGACTTCAGGTGGCTCAGCTGGTTCTTGAGGAACTGCGTGGCGTCGTTGCGGGAGAGGGACTTGGGCCCGTAGGCGCGGAAGTTGACCATCACGTCGCCCTCGACGGCCACGCAGTCGATCGACTCGATCGACTCCTTCTTCTCCTCGCCGAGCGCCATGACGGAGCACCTGGCGTCGGGGAAACCGTCGACCTTCGGCGCGTCCTGGTCCTTCCCGATGTATTCGATGAGCTTCTTCGAAACCTCGGAGAACGTGCCCAGGGCCCGCGGGTCCGCCTGCATGATGCGGACCTCCACGACCAGCCGGCCGTCGGGGCGCGCGTAGCTGCGCCCGGCGAGCCCCTTGAGCTTCAGCTCGGCCAGCGCCTCGTCGCGCTTCTTGCGCTCGGCGCCCGACAGGCCCTTGCGGGCGTCCTTGAAGCCCTGGACGGCGCTGTCGCCCGAGACGAAGAAGTTGTTGCCGTCGTCGGCCAGGTCCGGGCCGAGCGCGAAGCTGTCGGGGACGGGGAGCAGCTTGCCCGACAGGGCGTTGGCCGGGACGGGCGCCGGCGGCTCGGGGGTGGCGGTGGTGGTGTCGTCGGCGCTCCAGTAGCGCGTCGTCGCCGTCCGGTCCGCGCCTTGGAGGGCGCCGAGCGCCCAGACGCCCCCGCCCGCGAGGACGGCGACGGCCACCCCGGCCGCGATCAGCGCGGGAGCCCTACGTCGCCCTGTACGCGCGCCCGGCTCGCCATCGGCGGCGGCTTCGGCGGGGGCGTCGGGGGCGGCCTCGACCGGCACGGCGACCGGCTCGGCCACCGGCGGGATGTCTTCGCGGGGCTCGGTCACAGTCGCTCCAGCTGTCGTTTGGTCAGGTCCATGACATCGCTCTCCGCGATCTTGCCGCGGCGGTCGTAGTAGCCGATGTCCAGGACGATGTCACCGCGGCGGGCGAGCGCCCGTGCCCCGCGGACGGGGTGGTAGCCGGGCTTCTCCCGCGCCTGCGAGTCCACCCACACGTGACCCAGGTCGCCGGGCAGGCCCGGGATGGCCACGCCGCTGTTGCCCGCGTACTTCTTCTCCGGCATGTACTGCGCCTGCCCGAGCAGGTACTCCTCCGCGCCCGAGCGGTCGTTGAACTGGAGCAGCCGGACCTGGACGAGCACCCGGCCACCGTCGCCCTGCGTCCACTCCGTGGAGGCGACCCGGCGGATCCGGTTGCGCGCCAGGTCGGGGAAGGCGTACTGGGGGTCCTCGAAGAAGTGCGCGGCGAAGAAGCCCAGGAACTCGTAGCCGCTGCCCTCGACCTTCGCCCCGTCCGGCGCCGTGACCAGCAGGTCGGCCAGGTCGTCGTCGGTCTTGTGGTGCCGGTTGGCGTTGATCGACTTGTTCGTCGTGCCGTCGTCCGGGGCGAGCGGCTTGGGCGTGACGAGCTTCTGCTGCGCCAGCGGGGGCAGCGGGGTGGGCTCGCGGTGGTACTGGACGGCGTAGCCGGTGACCGTGCCGGCGAGGGCGCCGAGTACGAGGGCGCCGGCGATCAGGAGCGTCGTACGACCCCGGCGGCTCGGACGCGCGGGATCCGGGCGCTGTTCGTGTTCCAAAAGAGGTCCCCCACAAGCCTGTACGCCGGTTCGTTTACCGGCGCACACACAAGACGGCCTGATCGGTGGGGGAGTTGTACGCACCCTTATTACGTTCCTATATAGACGGACCCGTCGGCGGATCGTCCGTTCCGGGACGCCGCTTCCCGTCCAGTTCGTCCCACCATTCATCGGACTTCGGGTCGCCCGAGGGGTCGTCCCACCACCGGTCGTCCGGCCCGCGCCGGTTCGCGACCACCGCGGCGATCGGCGGGATCACCATCGCGACGACGCACAGCGCCACCGCCGCCTCGACCGAGATCAGCCGCACGAAGGACCAGGCGGAGACGAACAGGACCAGGCATGCGCCCATCAGCAGGAAGTAGGCGCGCCGGCGCCGGGCGTACATGCTTCCAGGGTAGGACCGGCCCCGCCGGAAGCGGAGCCGGACGGCGCGAAGGGCCGCACCCCGTTCCAGTGGCGTCCAACCCCCGGGGGTGCGGCCCTTCGGCCGGTTCAGCGCGCGGTCGCTCGGAGCACGATGGCTCGGACCGCGACGGTTCAGACCGCGATGGCGACGTCCGTCACGCCGCCGGCCTCGGCGACGACCACGGCGCGGTCCGCCTGGGCACCCGGGACGAGCGCGCGCAGCGTCCAGGAACCGGTGGCCGCGTAGAAGCGGAACTGGCCGGTCGCGGAGGTCGGGACCTCGGCGGTGAACTCACCGGTCGAGTCCAGCAGGCGGACGTAACCGCTGATGGGCTCGCCGTCCTTGGTCACCTGCCCCTGGATGGCGGTCTCACCGGGCTTCAGCGTCGCGAGGTCGGGCCCGCCGATCTGTGCTCCACACATGTTCTCTGTCCTGTCCTAGAGAGGTCGTACTGCCTACGGGGCGTCGCGTGCCCGGGGACTACTTGTTGGCGCCGAGCTCGATCGGCACGCCGACGAGCGAGCCGTACTCGGTCCAGGAGCCGTCGTAGTTCTTGACGTTCTCCTGGCCCAGCAGCTCGTGCAGCACGAACCACGTGAGGGCGGAGCGCTCACCGATGCGGCAGTAGGCGATGGTGTCCTTCGTGTCCAGGTCGACGCCCTCGGCCTGGTACAGGGCCGTCAGCTCCTCGTCGGACTTGAAGGTGCCGTCGTCGTTGGCGTTCTTCGACCACGGGATGTTGCGGGCGCTCGGCACGTGGCCGGGGCGCTGCGACTGCTCCTGCGGGAGGTGCGCCGGGGCGAGCAGCTTGCCGGAGAACTCGTCGGGCGAGCGGACGTCGACCAGGTTCTGGACGTTGATCGCGGCCACCACGTCGTCGCGGAAGGCGCGGATCGTGGTGTCCTGCGGCTGGGCCTTGTACTGGGTGGCCGGGCGGTTCGGGACGTCCTTGCCGTCGACCAGGTCGCGGGAGTCGAGCTCCCACTTCTTGCGGCCGCCGTCGAGGAGGCGGACGTCCCGGTGGCCGTAGAGCTTGAAGTACCAGTAGGCGTAGGACGCGAACCAGTTGTTGTTGCCGCCGTAGAGGACGACCGTGTCGTCGTTGGAGATGCCCTTGGCGGAGAGCAGCTTCTCGAAGCCCTCCTGGTCCACGAAGTCGCGGCGGACCGGGTCCTGGAGGTCCTGCTTCCAGTCGATCCGGACGGCGTTGGTGATGTGGTTCTTGTCGTACGCGGACGTGTCCTCGTCCACCTCGACGATGACGACGTTGGCGTCGTTCAGGTGGGCCTCGACCCAGTCGGCGTCTACGAGGACGTCGCTGCGGCTCATGGTGTTCTCCTCCGGGGCAGTGTGCGGCGGGCTGTGCTGGTGCTGCGCTGCGGGGCTTGCGTGGTGCGGTGTGCGTGCGCGCCCTTGCGGATGGCGCTCCGGGCCGTGCGCGGGGAGGCGTCAGGGGCAGGAGGCAGGTGCGGTCGGTGCGATCACGCGGATGAGGAACTGAGGCCGTCGGTCCGGCCGGTGGAGCGGAAGGCTCACACCTCTCACATGGAGCGACAGAGCATGGCGGCGACGCGACACAGGTCTACTGCCCGCCGCTTCGTGAGGTCCGCCTGCTGATGCTTCATAGCCATGGATCGTAGGGAGGAATCGACCGCCCTGTCACCGGTGTGTCATATTTCGAGACAGGATCGTCCGGATGGCGGGATGAGGAAGCCCCGGGCGGCCGCCTCGCGGCCTTCCGGGGCTGTTCGTGCGGCCCGTTCATCTGCGGAGCGGACCATGCCGTCTCACGATCCGGCGGCCAGGGACACGTCCGTACCGCTGAGCGTGAGGTGGACGCCGCTGTCGTCCGAGGTCAGTGTCGACAGCTGGAGCCCGGTCGGCAGGCCCGCGTCGAGGCGGCGGTCGAAGTCGGTCCGCTTGCGGATGGCCGATTCGATCCCCGGCAGGCCCTCGCCGGGCACGGAGTCCGCCCGTACGCGGACCAGCTTGCCGCCGCCCTTGCCCTCCACGAGCGTGACGGTCGACACGACGCTCTTGGTGATGCTCTTGCCCAGGAAGTCGAACGTCGCGGTCACCTTCACCTTGCCCGGCGCCCCGCCGTAGGTGAGGACCACGCCGCTCTCGGAGGCCTTGGTGAGGTCCTCGTAGGAGATCAGCGCGTTGCCCTCGGCGCGGCGGGCGGTGCCGCCCGTGTAGTCCGCGTTCAGCTTCACCTCGTGGAAGCCGGCGTCGAGCCGCGTGAGGCGCGCCTTGCGGCCGTCGGCTTGGGCGTCGATGCCCTGGAGCTTCAGATCCACCCGGTCCAGCTCGTGACCGATGGCCTGCGTGAGGAAGGGGAAGCCGTGTATCTCCACCTCGGCGCTGCCCGCGAGCCCCTGCCGGGACTGGAGGCGGTCGGCCAGCCGGTTCTCGGCATAGCCGACCGCCCAGCGGTCCACCCCCACGAACAGGGCGCCCAGCACCACTGCGATGATCACGACGACGCGCAGAAACCGCACGTTCCCCTCCCCCTACTAGTCGGTACGTGCGTCCCAGTGGACCATGCCCACCCGTCGGAGCCCCGTCAGGCCGGGGCCGGCGTCAGCCGACCACCCGCCCGATCAGGTACACGGCCGGAGCGGCGACGGCCAGCGGCAGCGCGACACCGGCCGTCATGTGGACAAACTTGGACGGATAGTCGTACGCCGCCACGCGCAGCCCGATCAGCGCGCAGACGCCGGCGGCGAGCCCGAGCAGCGCGCCGCCCACGCCCACCCCGGTCATCCCGCCGACCGCGATGCCGGCACCGGCCGCGGCGGCCAGCGAGACGGCCACGGAGACGGGCGTCGGCAGCGGCAGGGCCCGGGTGAAGACGGCGACCGCGACGGCGACCGCGCCCACGGTGACGGCCTCGGAGTCGGCCGCCAGGAAGCCCGCGCAGATGATGGCGAGCGCCGCCGAGGCGACGGAGGCCATCAGCCCGTACATCCGCTCGTCGGGGTCGGCGTGGCTGCGCAGCTGGAGCACCAGCGTGAGCAGCACCCAGGCCCCGAGGGTGCCGATGATCGCGCCGGGCCCGTACGTACGGTCCACCGCGAGCACCGCCGCGTCGGCGACGAGGGCTCCGGCGAAGGCGAGGGCGATGCCCTGACGGGCGGGCCACATGCCGTTGAGGCGGAACCAGCCGGCGGCGGTGAGGCCCTGGAGGGCGATCAAGGGGAGCAGCAGGGCGTACTGCCCGAAGAACGCGGCCACGGCCATCAGCAGACCCAGGGCGGCGGTCAGTATGGCCGACTGCGGACCGGGGTCGATGATCGGCGAGCGGCCCTCGGCGCGGGCCTGCGCGGGGTCGACGGCGCGCACGGTGTTGCCGCCCAGGGTGGGCGGCGAGTACGCGGCGGGATCGGCCGCGGGGGCCTCGTCCCGTACGGGCGGCAGGTACGCGGTCTGCTCGGCCGGGATGTCCCGCACCGGCGGGAGGTACGCCGTCTGCTCGGCGGGGACGTCGCGCACGGGCGGGAGGTACGCCGTCTGCTCGGCGGGGACGTCCCGCACCGGCGGGAGGTACGCCGTCTGCTCGGCGGGGACGTCCCGCACCGGCGGGAGGTACGCCGTCTCGGCGGCGGCGGAAGCCGGCTGCGGAGCCTCGTCGCGGAACCAGCCGTCCGGGGCCATGCCCTGCCTGTGCTGCTCCTGCGCGGGCACCGGCGGGAGGTACGCCGTCTGCTCGGCGGCGGCGTCGTCCCGTACGGGCGGCAGGTACGCGGTCTCGGCGGCGGCCGAGGGGTCGCCCTGCTGCGGCCACGGCGCGGCGGCCTGGGGCCAGGCGGGCTGCTGCTGCTGGTGCACAGGCTGCTGCGGCTGCGGGGCCTCGTCGCGGAACCAGCCGTCCGGCGCCACCGGCTGCTGCTGCGGCTGCTGCTGCGCCGGGACCGGCGGCAGGTACGCCGTCTCGGCGGCGGCCACGGCGTCACCCTGCGGCTGCGGCCACGGCGTGCCCGCCTGGGGCCACCCGGACTGCTGCACCGGCTGCTGCACCGGCTGCTGCTGCGCGACCTCGTCCCGGAACCAGGCCTCCGGCGCCGGCGGCGCGGCCTGCCCCGGGACGGCGCCCAGCGGCGGGTGCACCGGCTGGTAGCTGGTGTCCCAGGTGTGGGAGGACCAGGTCTGGGTCCCGTACGGGTCCTCCGGCGGCTGCGCCGGAGGCGGGGACTGGGATTGCGACGGGGACGGGGACTGCTCTTCCGGAGTGCTCATCGGTTCCCGCTCACCCGCCCGCGAACGGCGGGAGCACCTCGACGGTGCCCCCCTCGGTCAGCAGCACGGCGTCATGGGCGCGCTTGCCCACGGGCTCGTCGTTCACCAGGAAGGAGCAGCGCTGCAGGACCCGGGTCAGCTCCCCGGGGTGGGCTTCCCGCACGGCGTCGAGCGCCTCGGCCAGTGTGTGCGCCGAGTACGGCTCCTCCGCAGTCTTGGCCGCGGCTTTGGCCGCCGCCCAGTAGCGGATGGTTCCGGTTGCCACTGCAGCTCCTATCAGTCGGCTCTCTACCGGCCTCCATGATGACCCCTCCGGCGCTCCACTCCGGTGTGCGTCCACGCGCCCCGCGTGCGCCCGAACGACCCGCTCGTCCCGGTCGGCGGGCCGCCGATACGGTGAAACCGGGGCATACGCAGGCCAGGGGCGTGGCGCGCACCACAGAACGGGCTTCCCGGAGCCCTCGGTGCCGAAAGGGGCGGTGGGCTATTCTGGCGGCGTAGAGGATCCGGGCAATGTGGCCCCCGGGTCCTTTTGTGCTTTCAGCACGTTGAACGGGCCGCGAACGTTGAACGGATCGAGCAGAGCGGCACCCCACCGCGGCCCCAGGGCGCGGGGCGGGACGGGGCGCCGGGCAGTCGTACGAAGCAGTACCACGCACGTCCTCGACGGGACCGAGGAGGAACCGACGTGATGGACCCGCGAACCGCGCAGGCGCATGACCACCCGACCCGGGCAGGTGGTCGGGCATGAGCTCCCTCCTGCTCCTGACCAATGCCCTGCAGCCGTCGACCGAGGTGCTGCCCGCCCTCGGACTGCTGCTCCACAACGTGCGGGTCGCACCCGCCGAGGGCCCGGCCCTCGTGGACACCCCCGGCGCCGACGTGATCCTCGTCGACGGCCGCCGCGACCTGCCGCAGGTGCGGTCGCTGTGCCAGCTGCTGCGCTCCACGGGGCCGGGCTGTCCGCTGATCCTCGTGGTCACCGAGGGCGGTCTCGCCGCCGTCACCGCCGACTGGGGCATCGACGACGTCCTGCTCGACACGGCCGGTCCGGCCGAGGTCGAGGCGCGGCTGCGGCTCGCGACCGGTCGCCGGCAGCTCGGCACGGACGACTCCCCGATGGAGATCCGCAACGGCGACCTGTCGGTCGACGAGGCGACGTACAGCGCGAAGCTGAAGGGGCGGGTCCTGGACCTGACCTTCAAGGAGTTCGAGCTGCTGAAGTACCTCGCCCAGCACCCGGGCCGGGTCTTCACGCGCGCCCAGCTCCTCCAGGAGGTGTGGGGCTACGACTACTTCGGCGGCACCCGGACGGTCGACGTGCACGTACGACGGCTGCGGGCCAAGCTCGGCCCCGAGCACGAGTCGCTGATCGGTACGGTCCGCAACGTCGGCTACCGCTTCGTCACCCCGGAGAAGGTGGAGCGCGCGGCCGCCGAGGCCGCCGAGCGGGCCGCCGCCGAGCGGGGCCCGGGGCGGGCGGGGGGCCTCCCCCGGATGGAGGAAGCGGCTGTGAGCATCCACTCGGCAAAACACCCTGCCCAGAGGTAGGTCACCCCGCGTAGACTGCCGCGCGTGGCCAAGGTGACGCGGGATGACGTTGCACGACTTGCGGGTACGTCTACCGCCGTCGTGAGCTACGTCATCAACAACGGACCCCGGCCGGTCGCCCCGGCCACGCGCGAGCGTGTCCTCGCCGCGATCAAGGACCTGGGCTACCGCCCGGACCGGGTCGCGCAGGCGATGGCGTCACGCCGCACCGACCTCATAGGCATGATCGTCCCCGATGCCCGTCAGCCGTTCTTCGCGGAGATGGCGCACGCGGTCGAACAGGCCGCCGCCGAGCGCGGAAAGATGGTCCTGGTCGGGAACTCCGACTACCGCGACGAGCGCGAGGTCCACTACCTGCGGGCGTTCCTCGGGATGCGGGTGTCGGGGCTGATCCTCGTCAGCCAGGGCATGAGCGAGCGGGCCGCCTCCGAGATCGAGGCCTGGGACGCGCGGATCGTGCTGCTGCACGAGCGGCCCGAGGCCATCGACGACGTCGCCGTCGTGACGGACGACATCGGCGGCGCCCAGCTCGCCACGCGTCACCTGCTGGAACACGGACACGCGTACGTCGCCTGCATCGGCGGCGTCGAGAACACCCCCTCGGTCGGCGACCCGGTCGCCGACCACGTCGAGGGCTGGCGGCGGGCCATGCTGGAGGCCGGGCGCTCCGTGGAGGGCCGGCTCATCGAGGCCCCGTACAACCGCTACGACGCGTACAAGGTCGCCCTGGAGGTCCTGGCCAAGCCGGACCGGCCGACGGCGATCTTCTGCGCGACGGACGACCAGGCCATCGGCGTGCTCCGCGCCGCGCGGGAGCTGCGCATCGACGTCCCCGAGGAGCTGGCCGTGGCCGGCTTCGACGACGTCAAGGAAGCCGCCCTGACGGACCCGCCGCTGACGACGATCGCCTCCGACCGGCCCGCGATGGCCCGCGCGGCGGTGGACCTCGTCCTGGACGACGCCCTGCGCGTGGCGGGCTCGCGCCGGGAGCGGCTCAAGCAGTTCCCGTCGGCCCTGGTCATCCGCCGCTCCTGCGGCTGCCGCTGACCCTCCTTTCCGACGCGCCGCTCGCGCGACTCGGCCGCAAGCGGCCTCCCCGGCTTCGCGCCGCCGCGCCGGACTCCGTCCGTCGGCCCCGGGGCGGGGTCGGTGGGCCGCTGCGCGGGGCTGTCCCCTGCCCGCCCTTCGCCCGTTCCCTGGGGCTCCGCCCCGGACCCCGCGCCTCAAACGCCGGCGGGGCTGGGTTTGGCTGCGTCTGGTCCGGCGGGCGGCGCCGGGCGGGGGTCGGGCGGCGGGTTCATGTCGGGCATACGCGGTTCTGTCGGGGTTCTCAGGGGGGACTCAGGAAGCTCTCATGATCCGGGCTCAGAGTCGCAGACATGACCGACAGCTTCCGCCGCGAAGGCGAGTACCCCCAGGAGAACCGCCCGGCCCAGCACCCGCCCTTCGGGGAGGACTGGGAGCGGGGGCGTGACCGGTTGACGCACGACGGCGGGCCGGCTCCGGCGGCCGGGGGGTATCCGCCCCCGCCCGCCTATCCGCCGGCCACGCCGCCCGTCGCCCCCGGGTGGCACGAGGCGCACCAACCGCCGGTCATCCGGGGCGAGACCGTCCCACGGACGCACGCGGCCCGCGCCAAGCGCCCCGTGAAGCTCCTCGCGGCCGTGGCCCTGGCGGCGGCGCTGATCGGCGGCGGAACGGCCGCCGCCGTGCAGCAGTTCCTCGCCCCGCACGGCGCCGCCGGCGGCGGGGTCAACGGCACCAACGCCTCGCAGTCCGACACCGGCACCGTCTCCGGGGTCTCCGAGCGGGTCAGCCCGTCCGTCGTGCGCATCGACACCCGCACCGAGAGCGGCCAGGGCACCGGCTCCGGCTTCGTGGTCACCGCCGACGGCGAGATCGTCACCAACAACCACGTGGTGAACGGCGCGTCCGAGATCCAGGTGACCATGAGCGACGGCAAGAAGTACCCCGCCAAGATCGTCGGCACCGACCCCGACAAGGACCTGGCCCTGATCAAGCTCCAGGGCGCGAGCGGCCTCAAGGCCGCCACCCTCGGCGACTCCGACCGGCTGAAGGTCGGCGACCAGGTCGTCGCCATCGGCTCCCCCGACCGCCTGACCGGCACCGTCACCAGCGGCATCGTCTCGGCGCTGAACCGCGAGGTGAACGTCCCGAAGTCCGAGAACCGACAGCAGCAGCGCGGTCAGCGGCAGGACGGCGGCGGGTGGCCGTTCTCGTACGGCGGGCGGCAGTTCAACGGCGACACCGGCTCGAACACCACCTCGTACAAGGCCATCCAGACGGACGCCTCCCTCAATCCGGGCAACTCCGGCGGCGCCCTGGTCAACATGAAGGGCGAGATCGTCGGCATGCCGTCCGCGATCTACTCCCCCTCCGGTGACAGCGCGAGCGCCGGCAGCGTCGGCCTCGGCTTCGCCATCCCGGTCAACACCATCAAGGCCGACCTCGACTCCCTCCGGAAGGGAAGCGGCACAGGCGGCTCAAGCGGCACGGACAGCGCCCCCAACGGCTTCGGCGCCTCGTTCTGACACCCTGGAACGTGCCCCGCGCACCGACCACCACCCCTGGGGGGACCGACATGAATGGCGCCGAAGGCGACCCGCAGCGCATCCTCGTCGTCGACGACGAGCCGGCCGTCCGCGAGGCCCTGCGCCGCAGCCTCGCCTTCGAGGGGTACGGCACGCGGACCGCCGTCGACGGGCTCGACGCCCTCGACCAGGAGCGGGAGTACGCCCCGGACCTGATCGTCCTGGACATCCAGATGCCCCGGATGGACGGGCTGACGGCGGCCCGCCGGCTGCGCGCGGCCGGCAGCGTCACCCCGATCCTGATGCTGACCGCCCGCGACACCGTCGGCGACCGCGTCACCGGCCTCGACGCGGGCGCGGACGACTACCTCGTCAAGCCCTTCGAGCTGGACGAGCTGTTCGCCCGCGTCCGCGCCCTGCTGCGCCGCAGCTCCTACGCCGCTGCCGCCGCCGCAGGCGCGCCCGACTCCGACGCCCTCACCTTCGCCGACCTGCGCATGGACCTCACCACCCGCGAGGTCACCCGGGGCGGCCGGCCGGTGGAGCTGACCCGCACCGAGTTCACCCTGCTGGAGATGTTCCTCGCGCACCCGCGCCAGGTGCTGACCCGCGAGCAGATCCTCAAGACGGTCTGGGGCTTCGACTTCGAGCCCAGCTCCAATTCCCTGGACGTCTACGTGATGTACCTGCGCCGCAAGACCGAGGCGGGCGGCGAGCCCCGCCTCGTCCACACCGTGCGCGGGGTCGGCTACGTCCTGCGTCAGGGCGACGGCGGCCCCGAGTGAGCCCCGTCGCCAGATTCCGCGCCCTGCCGCTGCGCTCGCGCCTCGCGCTGCTGGTCGCGGTGGCCGTCGCGGTGGCGGTGGCGGCCGTGGCGGGGGTGTCGTGGGTGATGGTCCGTACGCAGCTGCGCGACCAGCTCGACCAGTCGCTGCGTGCCACCAACCCGAACGAGCAGGTGTTGCGCACCCTGCGCGAGGGCTGCACCACCCGTCCGACGGCGCAGCCCGCCGAGGGCATCGCCGACAACCTGAACGCCACCGTGCAGATCGTCGGCGCCGACGGCACCCACTGTTGGACCAGCGGCCGCACCGACCTGCCCGTCGCCCCGATCGACCGGCAGGTCGCGGCGGGCCTGCGCGACTGGGTCCTCTACGACGCGACGGCCGCCGACGGCACCGAGATGCGCGTCTACACCAAGGCCGCCCGCGTCTCGGGCGGCCCGGTCTTCGCGATCTCCATCGCCAAGCCCCTCGCCGACGTCGAGAAGCCGCTGTCGACCCTGGCCTGGGTGCTGCTGCTGGTGTCCGGCGTCGGCGTGGTCGGCGCGGGCGCGGCCGGGCTGTGGGTGGCCCGTACGGGGCTGAAGCCCGTCGACGAACTCACCGAAGTGGTGGAGCACATCGCCCGGACCGAGGACCTCACCGTCCGCATCCCCGAGGAGGGCGACGACGAGATCGCCCGCCTGTCGCGGTCGTTCAACTCGATGACGGCGGCCCTCGCCTCCTCGCAGGAGCGCCAGGCCCAGCTGATCGCGGACGCCGGGCACGAGCTGCGCACCCCGCTCACGTCGCTGCGCACCAACATCGAGCTGTTGGCGCGCAGCGAGGACACGGGCCGGGCCATCCCGCCCGAGGACCGCCGGGAGTTGCTGGACTCCGTCAAGGCGCAGATGACGGAGCTGGCCTCGCTGATCGGGGACCTCCAGGAGCTGTCCCGGCCGGACGCCGCCCCGCACGGGCCGCTCGGGGTGGTGGCCCTGCACGAGATCACCGCGTCCGCGCTGTCGCGGGCCCGGCTGCGCGGTCCGGAGCTCCTCTTCACCTCGGAGCTGGAGCCCTGGTACGTGCGGGGCGAGGCGGCGGCGCTGGAGCGGGCGGTGGTCAACGTCCTCGACAACGCGGTGAAGTTCAGCCCGCCGGGCGGCGCCGTCGAGGTCTCGCTGCGCGCCGGCGAGCTGACCGTGCGCGACCACGGGCCGGGCGTCCCGGCCGACGACCTGCCGCACGTCTTCGAGCGCTTCTGGCGCTCCCCGTCGGCCCGCGCCCTGCCCGGCAGCGGCCTGGGCCTGTCCATCGTGGCCCGTACGGCGACCCGCGCGGGCGGCACCGCCGCCCTGCGGGCGCCCGCCGACGGGGGCGGCGGCACCGAGGCGGTGCTGCGCATCCCGGGGGCGCCGACGCCGCCGCCGTCGGATCCGTCAGTTGTGCCGGATCAGTGAGGTGACCAGGCCGGAGCGGGTGTTGGGGAAGTCCATCGGGACGATCCCGAGCCCGGTGCGGCCGGCCATCTCCGCGCCGTCGACGAAGGAGTGCGCCTGCGGGTTCAGGCGGTCGGAGTTCCACCGGGGCGGCATGTAGGCGGCCGTGCTGACGTAGTTCACGAACAGCTTGCCGGGCTGCTGGACGGCGCGGCGGAAGTGGTTCTCGATCCTGCCGCGCTTGGCGAAGGGCTCGGCGTTCCAGTCGTCCTGGATGTCGAAGACGTCGCCGTCGCCGTAGCGCAGGCCCGGCAGACCGCCGTTGTCGGCGAGCAGGACCACCTTGCCGCGCGCCTGGCCGAGGGTGGGCAGGGTGTCGGCGATGCGGAAGAGCGGACGCCAGCCGCGGTGGTCGAGGTAGTCGTCGAAGACGGCGCGGAAGGTGGCGTCGCCTTCCTCGGAGTACTCCTGCTTGAGGCGCATCAGCACGGTCTCGGCAGGGTGCGCGGCGAGGAAGTTCCAGCAGGCGACGAGGACGTCGCCGAACATCAGGTTCTGGTAGAACGCGCCGTGGTGGATGGCGAACGAGCCGCCCGTCACCCGGCAGCGGACGTCGAGGAAGCGGATGCCGGAGTCGAGCTGCTCGGCGATCGAGGTGTTCTGGCAGGCGACGTAGAGCCCGCCGTGGCGGGCTCCGGAGTCGTGGGTGCCGGGGATGGTCATCCGGCTCAGGGCGGTGGAGTCGGCGAGGCCGGCCATCCAGTCCCGGGTGGTGAGGGTCCGCGCGGAAGCCGGGGCCGCCGTCGCCACCGAGGGCAGCAGGCCCGCGCCCGCCGCCGTCGCCCCGACCAGAAACGCGCGTCTGTCCATGGCCATGCCCCACCCCTTCGCCGCCCTGATGTCGGACGGATTATGGCGTGGGGGGCACGGCTTTACTACCCGTCGGTAGGCAGTGGTTTCTCCAGCAACTCGACCATGCGGCGCAGCCCTTGGGCCAGCGAGCGGCCGTCCGGCGTGTGCTCCGGATCGGTCAGGGCCTGCACCATGACGCCGCTCAGCAGGGCGAGGTGCACCGTCCCGAGGCCGCGTACGTCCTCCTCCGCGACCTCCTGCGGCGCCACCCCGGCGAGTTGCGCGGCCACCATCCGGCGGGCCTGGCGCTGGCTCTCTGCGAGGACGGCGAGCAGTTCGGGCGAGGACTGGGCGTGGACGAAGGCCTCGACGGAGGCGATCCACAGCCAGCGCGTCTCGCCGAAGTCACGGATCTTGCGGTCCCACATGTCGGCGAAGCGCGCCTCGGTGGTGTCGCCCTGTCCGGTCAGCCGGGCGGATGCCGCCGCCGCCCATTCGTCCATGGCGGCGAAGAGCGCCTGGTTGAGCAGGGCCTCGCGCGAGCCGTAGTGGTAGCCGATCGCGGCCATGCTGACCCCGGCCGCCGAGGCGATGTCGCGCACGGTGGTGCGTAGGTAGCCCTTCTCCTCCAGGCAGCGGCGCGCTCCGGCCAGCAGGTCCTCGCGATTTCCCATCCCCGGATCGTAGCGGCGCCACACTTTGCACAACCGCCCAAGACATATGTCTTGCGCGCTTGCCCAACTCCTGGCAGGCTCGTACCCGTCACCACACGACACGCACACGCACTTACGCAGGGGAGAGCGGAACCATGCGCCACACGCTGACCATCGACGGCCGCGCACTGTCCTACCTCGACTTCGGGGGCCCCGGCCGCCCCCTGCTCGCCCTCCACGGCGGCCTGTCCGAGGGCGGCGCGTACACCGGCCTCGCCGCCGCCCTCGGCGACCGGTGGCGGGTCATCGCCCCCGACCAGCGCGGCCACGGCGACTCCGACCGCGCCCCGCACTACCGCACCGAGGGATACGTCGCCGACGCCGTGGCCCTCCTCGACCACCTCGGCCTCGACGCCCCCGTCGTCGTCCTCGGCTTCTCGCTGGGCGGCGTCAACGCCTACCACCTCGCCGCCGAACACCCCGACCGCGTCGCCGCCCTCATCGACGTCGACGCCGCCGTCGAGTTCCCCCTCCACGACGACGGCCCCGCCGTGCCCGCCGATTTCCGCTTCCTCACCGAGATGCGCTACACCGCCGCCACCCGCGAGGAACTCCTTCAGGCCGCCGGCCCGATCGGCTCCCAGTTCGTCGCCCAAGCCCTGCGCCCCCTGCCCGACGGCGACGGCTGGCGCCTGCCCTTCCACCCCGAGGACGCGATTGCCTCCGCCACGGGCGTCCAGGGCGACCACTGGGACGCCTGGCTCGCGAGCACCTGCCCCGCCGTACTCGTCCACGGCACCCGCAGCGCCGTCCTCCCGCAGGCGACGGCCGACGCCATGGTCGCCCGCCGGCCCGGGACCTCGTACATCCCCGTCGAGGGCGACCACTACATCCCGTTCACCGCGCCCGACGCCTTCCACGCGGCCGTGGGGAAGTTCCTCGCCGACCTGTAACCCGCCGGCCCGCAAAAGCCCGAGGGGGCGGCGGGCCACCGGCCCACCGCCCCCTCGGGGGTACCACTCGGGTCCTACTTGACGACCGTGATCCGGTCCGCCGCCGGCGGGGCGATCGGGGTCGCCGCGGAGGACTTCGCCAGAAGGGCGTTGAAGGCGTCCAGGTCGGACACGCCGACCAGCTTGTTCTTGTGCTCCTTCAGGACGGTGAAGCCGTCACCGCCGCCCGCGAGGAACTCGTTCATCGCGACCCGGTAGGTCTTGGCGGGGTCGATGGCCGCGCCGTTCAGCCGCACCGAGTCCACGACGATCCGCTCCGCGCCCGTCTTCGTCATGTCCAGCGTGTACGTGAAGCCCTTCGAGACCTGGAGGATCTTCGGGTTCACACCGTTCACCGGACCGCTGACCTGCTGCTGGAGCGCCGTGATCAGCTGCGCGCCGGTCAGGTCCACCACGTTCATCATGTTGTTGAACGGCTGCACCGTGTACGACTCGCCGTACGTCACCACGCCGTCGCCCTCGTCGCCCGCCGCCTTGTAGGCGAGGTCGGCGCGGATGCCACCGGGGTTCATGATGGCCAGCTGCGCGCCGCCCTTGTCCGCCGGGGCCGTGGCCTCCAGCTGCGCGTCGGCGATCAGGTCGCCGAGCGGCTTCTCCGGGGCCTCCGAACCGCGGCCCGCGATGTCACCGGAGATGTAGCCCATCGGACGGTTGGCGACCGGGGCCGCCAGCCTCTTCCAACGGTCGATCAGCTCGGTCATGTCGGCGGCCTTGGGCAGGTCGCGGCCGACGAGCTTGTTCACCGGCTTGGGCGAGGCGACCGGCGTACGGACGATGTCCTTGGTCTGCCGGTCGTACGTCAGGGTGGTGTCCGTGAACAGCCGGCCGTACGAGGCGGCCGAGGTGACCGTACGCGGGTTGCCCGCCGGGTCGGGGATGTTGCACGAGTACGCCTGGTGGGTGTGGCCCGTCACCAGCGCGTCGACCTTCGCGTCGACGTTCTTGGCGATGTCGACGATCGCGCCCGAGATGCCGGCGCCGGCGCCCGGCACGTCGCAGTCGTAGTTGTACGCGCCGCTCGCGGGCAGACCGCCCTCGTGGATCAGCGCGACGATCGACTTCACGCCCTGCTTGTTCAGCTCGGCGGCGTACTTGTTGATCGTCTCGACCTCGTCACCGAACTTCAGGCCCTTGACGCCCTCGGCGGTGACGACGTCCGGAGTGCCCTCCAGGGTGACGCCGATGAAGCCGATCTTCACGTCCCCCTTCTTCCAGACGAAGGTGGGCGACATCATCGGACGCTTGGTCTTCTCGTCCGTCACGTTGGCCGCGAGGTACTGGAACTGCGATCCGGTGAAGGTCTTGCCGTACTCGAAGCACCCCTCGACCGGGTGGCAACCGCCGTACGCCATCCGCCGCAGCTCGGTCTTGCCCTCGTCGAACTCGTGGTTGCCCACGCTGCTGACGTCGAGCTTCAGCTTGTTGAGCGCCTCGACGGTCGGCTCGTCGTGGAAGAGACCGGACAGCATCGGGCTGCCGCCGATCATGTCACCGGCGGCCGCGGTGACGGAGTACTCGTGGCCCTTGCGGGCGTCGCGCAGGGCGGTCGCGAGGTACTCGACCCCGCCCGCCGGTATCGCCTTGGTGGTGCCGTCCGCCTGGCGTTCCGTCACGGTGCCGGAGGAGCCCTGGGGGGCCTCCAGCGTGCCGTGGAAGTCGTTGAACGAAAGCATCTGCACGTCGACGGTCCGGCCCTTGGCCGCACCGCCACCACTCGCGGCCCCCGCGGGCAGGGCGGCGGCCACCATCGCGCCGGCGCCCGCCGTGAGAGCGAGAGCGGCGAGGGTGAACCGGCGGGCCGTACGGGGCCGTTGTGGTGTCGCTGACATGTAGTCCCCTTTGTGGACAGCGAGACAGGTTGGGAGGTCGACCGAAGCCTAAGGTCAACGCGCGTAGCGCGACAGGGGCGGGTCGGTTGCGAGCTGGTTACGCGCGCACGTCGAGCGGCGTGTCCCCGGTCACGCGGCGGGAGCCGGGGCGACGGCCGTAGGCTCGGACACATGACTGACGCAGCAGCAGCGGCCCTGGAGCAGGGACGGCAGATCGAAACCCTCGACGAACTGACGGAGGAACAGGCCGAAGCCGTACTCGGCCTGATCCACGAGGCCGCCCGCACCGACGGCACCACCGCCGTCTCCGAACAGGGCCGCCTCCAGCTGCGCGGTGGCCGCCGCGAGGGCATCCGGCACTTCCTCGTCACCGCCGACGGCCGGCTCGTCGCGTACGGGCAACTGGAGGACACCGACCCGGTGGAGGCCCCCGCCGCCGAGCTCGTCGTCCACCCCGCGCTGCGCGGACGCGGCCACGGCCGGGCCCTCGGCTCCGCGCTGCTGCACGCCTCCGGCAAGCGGATCCGGGTGTGGGCCCACGGCGGCAAGTCCGCCGCCCGGCACCTGGCGCAGGTCCTCGGCCTCACCCTCTTCCGCGAACTGCGCCAGCTGCGCCGCCCGCTCGGCCCCGACTCGCCCCCGCTGCCCGAGCCGACCCTGCCCGCCGGGGTGACCGTACGCACCTTCGTCCCCGGCCAGGACGACGCCGCCTGGCTCGCCGCGAACGCCGCCGCCTTCGCCCACCACCCCGAGCAGGGCTCGCTCACGCAGCGGGACCTCGACGACCGGATGGCGCAGCCGTGGTTCGACCCGAAGGGCTTCTTCCTCGCGGAGCGGGCCGGCGAGCTGGTCGGCTTCCACTGGACGAAGGTCCACGCGCAGGAGCGGCTCGGCGAGGTCTACGTCGTCGGCGTCCGCCCCGGCGCCCAGGGCGGCGGCCTCGGCAAGGCCCTCACCACGATCGGCCTGCGCCACCTCGCGTCCCTGGACCTCCCGACGGCGATGCTCTACGTCGACGCCGACAACCCGGCGGCCCTCTCCGTCTACGAAGCCCTCGGCTTCACCACGCACGAGGTGGACCTGATGTACCGCACAGAAAGCTGACGCCCCCCTGAGCCGCTGCCCAGAGCCGGCAGCGGCTCACCCCACCCAGCCCCGCCGGCGCTTGAGGCCCGGGGCCCGAGGCGGAGCCCCGGGGAACGGCGGAAGGGCGGGGCGGGGAGCAAGCACCGCGCAGCGGCGGCCCCCACGCTCCTCCCCGGCCGCGCCCCATGCCCCCACACGCCGGGCAGGCGGACCCTGGAAGCCATTCGCCATTAACCGGGCATTAAGACGCGCTTGCCAGTCTCCCGACATGCAGCCCCGACTCCGACTGACGGCCGACGCTTCCGACGCGCCTGTCCTCCCGCGTGCGCGGAAGAATGGAGTCATGAGCCACCAGCCCAGCGCAGGCCCCACCGAGGTCCCCGCCCAGCACACGTCTCACAGCTCCGGTCACAGCTCCGGTCGCGCCCCCGACCGCCCCGCGGCCGACCGCCCCACCGACGGCCCCGCCACCGGCACCGGCACCACCCCCGCCGCCCGCGGCAAGTCGCACCTCGGCTTCATATCCGCCCACCGCCCCCACGTGGACCTCGATCCGGACCTCGACGGCGATCTGGACGCCTACGAGGACAAGGACGAGACCGGCGAGCTGCCCGCCGGCCGCTTCCTCGACCGCGAACGCAGCTGGCTGGCCTTCAACGAGCGCGTCCTCGAACTCGCCGAGGACCCCGCGACCCCGCTCCTGGAGCGCGCGAACTTCCTCGCGATCTTCGCGAGCAACCTCGACGAGTTCTTCATGGTCCGCGTCGCCGGCCTCAAGCGCCGCATCGCGACCGGCGTCGCCACCCGTTCGGCCTCCGGCCTCCAGCCCCGCGAGGTGCTGGACCTGATCTGGACCCGCTCCCGCGAGCTCATGGCCCGGCACGCCGCCTGCTACCAGCAGGACATCGCCCCGCAGCTCGCCGACGAGGGCATCCACCTCATCCGCTGGCCCGACCTCACCGAGAAGGAGCAGGCCCGCCTCTTCACCCTGTTCCGCAACCAGATCTTCCCGGTGCTGACCCCGCTGGCCGTGGACCCCGCGCACCCGTTCCCGTACATCTCCGGCCTCTCCCTGAACCTGGCCGTCGTCGTACGCAACCCCGCGAGCGGTCACCGCCACTTCGCCCGGGTCAAGGTCCCGCCGCTCCTGTCCCGCTTCCTGGAGGCCTCCCCGCAGCGCTACGTCCCCCTGGAGGACGTCATAGCCGCGCACCTGGAGGAGCTGTTCCCCGGCATGGAGGTGCTCGCGCACCACATGTTCCGCGTGACCCGCAACGAGGACCTGGAGGTCGAGGAGGACGACGCCGAGAACCTCCTCCAGGCCCTGGAGAAGGAACTCATGCGGCGCCGCTTCGGCCCGCCGGTGCGCCTGGAGGTCGAGGAGTCCATCGACCCCGGCGTCCTGGACCTCCTCGTGCAGGAGCTGAACGTCAGCGCCGCCGAGGTGTACCCGCTGCCCGGCCCGCTCGACCTGACCGCCCTCTTCGGGATCTCCTCCCTCGACCGGCCCGAGCTGAAGTACCCGAAGTTCGTCGCCGGCACCCACCGCGACCTCGCCGAGGTGGAGTCCGCGTCCGCGCCCGACATCTTCGCCGCCCTGCGCGAGCGGGACGTCCTGCTGCACCACCCGTACGACTCCTTCTCCACCTCCGTCCAGGCCTTCCTGGAACAGGCCG
The DNA here is from genome assembly GCF_023515955.1 of Streptomyces sp. RerS4. Lineage (GTDB taxonomy): Bacteria > Actinomycetota > Actinomycetes > Streptomycetales > Streptomycetaceae > Streptomyces. The sequence goes on along the minus strand of NZ_CP097322.1, from coordinate 3,930,903 downwards.
CCGGCGACCCGGACGTCCTGGCGATCAAGCAGACGCTGTACCGCACCTCCGGCGACTCCCCGATCGTCGACGCCCTCATCGACGCCGCCGAATCGGGCAAGCAGGTCCTCGTCCTCGTCGAGATCAAGGCCCGCTTCGACGAGCAGGCCAACATCAAATGGGCGCGCAAGCTGGAGGAGTCCGGCTGTCACGTCGTCTACGGCCTCGTCGGCCTCAAGACGCACTGCAAGCTGTCCCTCGTCGTCCGTCAGGAGGGCGACACCCTGCGCCGCTACAGCCACGTCGGCACCGGCAACTACCACCCCAAGACCGCCCGGCTCTACGAGGACCTCGGCCTGCTCACCGCCGACCCGCAGGTCGGCGCGGACCTCTCCGACCTCTTCAACCGGCTGTCCGGCTACTCCCGGCGCGAGACCTACCGCCGGCTGCTGACCGCCCCGAAGTCCCTGCGCGACGGACTCGTCTCGCGCATCGACAAGGAAGCCGACCACCACCGGGCCGGCCGCCCGGCGTACGTCCGCCTCAAGATGAACTCGATCGTCGACGAGGCCCTGATCGACTCCCTCTACCGGGCCTCCCAGGCCGGAGTCCCCATCGACATCTGGGTACGCGGCATCTGCGCCGTACGCCCCGGCGTCCCCGGCCTGTCCGAGAACATCAGGGTCCGCTCGATCCTCGGCCGCTTCCTCGAACACTCCCGGGTCTTCGCCTTCGGCAACGGCGGCGAACCCGAAGTGTGGATCGGCAGCGCCGACATGATGCACCGCAACCTCGACCGCCGCATCGAGGCACTGGTCCGGGTCGTCGACCCGGCCCATCGAGCGGCACTGGACCGGATGCTGGAGACCGGCATGTCCGACGCCACCTCCTCCTGGCACCTGGGCCCGGACGGCGAATGGACCCGGCACAGCACCGACGCCGAGGGCCAGCCGCTGCGGCACGTACAGGAGATGCTCATAGACGCCCGGAGGCGCCGGCGTGGCTCAGCCAAACCATGACCCGACCGCAGGAGACGTCCTCGGCGTCTACCTGCGCTCCCAGGCCACCGTCTTCCTGCGCTCGCTGCGCCTGCACGAAGCGGGCGCGGTGGGCGGGGCCGACACCGCGGAGAGCGGAGAGGCGGCGCGCGGCCTGCGGGGGGCCGCGCGCCGCGTCTCCGCCTCCCTCAGCACCTTCCGGGTGGTGACGGAGTCGGCGTGGGCCGACTCGCTGCGCACGGAACTGGTCTGGCTCTCGTCGACCCTGGCCGACGAGCACGCGTACGCCTCCCGGCTCGTGCGGCTCATGGAGGCCCTGCAGCGCCTCTCGGGCTCCCCCGAGGTGCCGTCGCCGCGCGGCGGGCCCGCCGGCTCCTCCGGCGCGCTGACGGTGGGCTCCGCGCGGGCGGGGGCCCTGCTGGAGCGCCGGCTCACGCTGGCCCGTACGCGGGCCCACTCCGCGACCCTCCAGGCGCTCGGCTCCGCCCGCTTCCACGCGGTGGCGGACGCCGTGGCCGTGCTGGCCTCCGAGGTGCCGCTGGACCCGGTCGCGGCGCGGGGCCGGGTGGACGACGTACTCGTCCCGCTGGCCGCCGTCACCGAGACCCGGCTCGCCGCGGCCGTCTCCGCCCTCCCCGCCGCCGACGGCACGACCCCGTACGCCACGCACGAGGACGCCGCCTGGCACGAGGTACGCCGCCTGCTGCGCGTCCACCGCTACGCGCGGGAGGCCCTCGGCGAGGACGTGACCCGCCTGACGGAAGCGGGCCTGGCCCTGGACCGGCACCGCGACGCCTCCGAAGCCGCCGCCGCCTCGGCCACGGCGGCCCGCACCCCCCGCATCGCCCCCGCCACCGCGTACGCCCTGGGCGTCCTCCACGCGGACCAACGCCACGAAGTGGAAGCCGCCCGCCACACCTTCCACGCCCTCTGGCACCCCACCCCCACCCCGGTCTGACCCCGAGGTACGCCGCCCCCGATTTCCGCCCCGCCGGCACACCGGCGCCCCCGGCGGCGGCCCGTCCGCGCCCAACGCCCGGGGCGCCCCCTTCCCCGCCCCCGATTCCAGCCCCCAAGGGTGGGGCGGGGAGAAAGCCCCGCGCAGGGGCACCCCCACACCACGCCCCGGGCTGCGCCCACCCACCCTCCGGGCCACGATGGAACCGTCAACTTCAAGCCACCCCCGTCCCCACCCCACCGCCGGCGAGGCGAAGGTCACGGTGGGGTAACGGGCGAATAACGTCCGATTACGTCCGGGTACAAACCCCCCCATCCACACCGGCCCGCCCGCCACGGTTCACCATCCGTTAACCGACCACCGTCGACCGCTTCACCTGTTCTGCCTAATTTCGGTAGCGCAGGAAGCGAGCCACCCGCGACACCGCGACACCGCACCAGAGCGAAACCGCGGCGCCCGCACCACGCGACCCGTAGTCCTCTTCGCACGCCGCCCCGACACAGAAAGCGGCCGGCGGCTCCTCGGAAGGAACACCCGAAAGTGAAGCTTCAGCGCAAGAACCGGCTTCGTGCCTCCGCCCTCGGGGCCCTCGTCGTGTCCGGCGCCCTGGTCCTCACGGCGTGCGGCTCGGACGACAACACGAAGCCCGCTGCCGACGGCAGCACGCCGAAGGCCTCGGCGCCCGGCGACATCAAGTGCGACGGCGCCAAGGGCAAGCTCCTCGCCTCCGGCTCCTCCGCGCAGAAGAACGCCGTCGACCTGTGGGTGAAGAACTACATGGCCGCCTGCCCCGGCGTCGAGGTGAACTACAAGTCCTCCTCCTCCGGTGAGGGCATCGTCGCGTTCAACCAGGGCACCGTCGGCTTCGCCGGCTCGGACTCCGCGCTGAAGCCCGAGCAGGTCGAGGAGTCGAAGAAGATCTGCACCGGCGGCCAGGGCATCAACCTGCCGATGGTCGGCGGCCCGATCGCCCTCGGCTTCAACGTCGCGGGTGTCGACAAGCTGAACCTCGACGCCGCCACGATCGCCAACATCTTCAACGACAAGATCAAGAAGTGGGACGACGAGGCGATCAAGAAGCTGAACCCCGGCGTCACGCTTCCCTCCACCGCCATCCAGGCCTTCCACCGCTCCGAGGACTCCGGCACCACCGAGAACCTCGGCAAGTACCTCAAGGCCGCCGCCGGTGACGCCTGGCCGTACGAGGCCGCGAAGAAGTGGCCGGCCCAGGGCGGTCTCGGCGCCTCCGGCTCCGCCGGTGTCGCCACCCAGGTCAAGCAGGTCGACGGCGCGATCGGCTACTTCGAGCTGTCCTACGCCTCGGCGCAGAACATCAAGACCGTCGACGTGAACACGGGCGGCTCCACCCCGGTCAAGGCCACCCCCGAGAACGCCTCCAAGGCCATCGCCGCCGCCAAGATCGCCGGCACCGGCTCCGACCTGGCGCTGAAGCTCGACTACGCCACCAAGGCCGAGGGCGCGTACCCGATCGTCCTGGTCACCTACGAGGTCGTCTGCGACAAGGGCAACAAGCCCGAGACGCTCGCCACCGTCAAGTCCTTCCTCGACTACACCGCCTCGGACGCGGGCCAGAAGGTCCTCACCGAGAACGGCTACGCGCCGATCCCGGCCGAGATCAACACCAAGGTCCGCGAAGTCATCAAGTCGCTGGCCTGAGCAACTGAACCCCGAGGCTCGGTCCACCCCATCCGGGGCGGACCGGGCCCGGGGCCTTCCCCCTCCACCCGGGGGAATCCGGTGCACCGCCGCCAGGGGGCTCGCCCCCCACACAGACCGGAAAGACCATGGCTTTCACCACACCCACCCAGATAGACCCGCCTCCGCCCGTCACCACGACCGGAGGATCCACCGGCCGCGCCGGTGACAAGATCTTCGCCGGCCTCTCCAAGGGCTCCGGCATCCTGCTCCTGGTGATCATGGCGTCCATCGCCGTCTTCCTCACCTACCGGGCCTCGATCGCCCTGTCGAAGAACGAGGGCAACTTCCTCACCACCTTCGACTGGAACGCGTCGGCCAACCCCCCTGTCTTCGGCATCGCCGTCCTCCTCTTCGGCACCGTCGTCAGCTCGATCATCGCGATGGCCATCGCCGTCCCGATCGCCGTCGGCATCGCCCTGTTCATCTCGCACTACGCGCCGCGCCGGCTGGCCGCGCCCCTCGCCTACGTGGTCGACCTGCTGGCCGCCGTGCCGTCGATCATCTACGGCATCTGGGGCGCCCTCTTCCTGGTGCCACAGCTGAACGGGCTGAACCTCTGGCTGGACGAGTACCTCGGCTGGACGTACGTCTTCGAGCGCACCCAGGTCAGCGTCGCCCGCTCCCTCTTCACCGTCGGCATCCTGCTCGCGATCATGATCCTGCCGATCGTGACCAGCGTCAGCCGCGAGGTCTTCCTCCAGGTCCCGCGCATGAACGAGGAGGCCGCCCTGGCCCTCGGCGCGACCCGCTGGGAGGTCATCCGCATGTCGGTGCTGCCCTTCGGCCGCTCCGGCGTCATCTCCGCCTCGATGCTCGGCCTCGGCCGCGCCCTCGGCGAGACCATGGCCGTGGCCACCGTCCTCTCCCCGAGCTTCCTGATCTCGCTGCACATCCTGAACCCGGGTGGCGGAACCTTCGCGCAGAACATCGCCGCGAAGTTCGACGAGGCCAACGAGTTCGGCCGTGACGCGCTCATCGCCTCCGGCCTCGTGCTCTTCCTCCTGACCCTGTTGGTCAACGGCGCCGCCCGGCTGATCATCGCCCGTCGCAAGGACTTCTCGGGGGCGAACGCCTGATGAGCCAGACCATCCAGGACCAGCGCCCCACCCGGGCCCGCAAGTCCGCGGCCCCCGCCGGCCTCACCCGAGGCGGCCTCCCCCGCTGGGCCCCGACCGGCATCGCCGCACTCTCCGTGGTGCTCGGCATCGGCGTCGGCGTCGTCTTCGACCTCCACAGCAAGGTCCAGTGCGGCCTGATCGCGGCCATCCTCTTCGTCGTGATCACCTACACCGCCAGCTCGATCGTCGAGAACCGCCGGCAGGCCAAGGACCGCGTCGCGACCTCCGTCGTCTGGGTCTGCTTCGTCCTCGCCGTCATCCCGCTGCTCTCGCTGCTGGGCACCACCATCAGCCGCGGCGTCGAGGTCCTCGACGGGAACTTCCTCAGCCACTCGATGAACGGCGTGACCAGCTTCGAGGCGGGCGGCGGCGTCTACCACGCGCTGCTCGGCACCATCGAGCAGGTCGCCCTGGCCACCTTGATCGCCGCCCCCATCGGCCTGATGACCGCCGTCTACCTGGTGGAGTACGGCCGGGGCTCGCTCGCCAAGGCCGTCACCTTCTTCGTCGACGTCATGACCGGCATCCCCTCCATCGTCGCGGGTCTGTTCATCCTCACGACGTGGAACCTGATGCTCGGCTTCGGCCCCTCCGGCTTCGCCGGCGCGCTGGCCCTGTCGATCCTGATGATGCCGGTCGTCGTCCGCTCCACCGAGGAGATGCTCAAGCTCGTCCCGAACGAGCTGCGCGAGGCCGCCCTGGCCCTCGGTGTCCCGAAGTGGCGCGTGATCCTCAAGGTGGTCCTTCCCACCGCCATCGGCGGCATCTCCACCGGTGTCATGCTGGCCGTGGCCCGCATCGCCGGTGAGACCGCCCCGATCATGCTGCTGGTCTTCGGATCGCAGCTGATCAACGGCAACCCCTTCGAAGGCGCTCAGTCCTCGCTCCCGCTGTACATCTGGGAGCAGTACAAGGTCGGCAGTGACGCCTCCTACGACCGGGCCTGGGCAGCTGCCCTCGTCCTGATCGCCTTCGTCATGATCCTCAATCTGGTGGCCCGCGGCATCGCCCGCTGGAAGGCCCCGAAGACCGGTCGCTGACGCGACTTGAAAGTGAAGTGACCCCCTCATGGCCAAGCGAATCGACGTCAGCGGCCTCTCCGCCTTCTACGGCAGCCACAAGGCCATCGACGACATCTCGATGACCGTGGAGCCCCGCTCGGTGACGGCCTTCATCGGCCCCTCCGGCTGTGGCAAGTCCACCTTCCTGCGCACCCTGAACCGCATGCACGAGGTCACCCCCGGTGGCCGCGTCGAGGGCAAGGTGCTCCTGGACGACGAGAACCTCTACGGCGCCAACGTGGACCCCGTCGCGGTCCGCCGCACCGTCGGCATGGTCTTCCAGCGTCCGAACCCCTTCCCCACCATGTCGATCTTCGACAACGTGGCGGCGGGCCTGCGCCTGAACGGCAACTTCAAGAAGTCCGAGCTCGCCGAGATCGTGGAGCGCTCCCTCAAGGGCGCGAACCTCTGGAACGAGGTCAAGGACCGCCTGAACAAGCCGGGCTCCGGCCTCTCCGGCGGCCAGCAGCAGCGTCTGTGCATCGCCCGCGCCATCGCGGTCGAGCCGCAGGTCCTGCTGATGGACGAGCCCTGCTCGGCCCTCGACCCGATCTCCACCCTCGCCATCGAGGACCTGATCGGCGAGCTGAAGGAGCGGTTCACGATCGTCATCGTGACGCACAACATGCAGCAGGCCGCCCGTGTCTCCGACCGCACCGCGTTCTTCAACCTCGCGGCCGTCGGCCAGCCCGGCAAGCTCGTCGAGATCGACGACACGGACCGCATCTTCTCCAACCCGTCCGTCCAGGCGACCGAGGACTACATCTCGGGCCGCTTCGGCTAAAGGGCATGGAGTGAACGTCCTGCGGTGCTGCATGGCGGTGCCACCGCATGGCGAATGAAAAAGGGCCGGCTCCCCCTGGGTGGGGGGAGCCGGCCCGCTCTCGTTTCCGCGCGTCCCGCGCCCGCGTCCTGGCGCCTACACGAAGGCCAGGTTCACGATCCAGAAGCAGACCGCCGCCACCAACGCGGCGGCCGGCATCGTGATGAACCAGCCGAGGATGATGTTCTTGGCGACGCCCCAGCGGACCGCGTTCACCCGCTTCGTCGCACCCACACCCATGATCGCCGAGGTGATCACGTGGGTGGTGGAGATCGGCGCGTGGAAGAGGAACGCCGAGCCGAACATGATCGAGGCACCCGTCGTCTCGGCGGCGAAGCCCTGCGGCGGGTCCAGCTCGATGATCTTGCGGCCGAGCGTGCGCATGATGCGCCAGCCGCCCGCGTAGGTGCCCAGCGACAGCATCACCGCGCAGGCGACCTTGACCCAGACCGGGATCTCGTCGCCCGCGCCCTGCACGTCGGCGATGACCAGGGCCATCACCACGATGCCCATCGTCTTCTGCGCGTCCTGGAGGCCGTGGCCCAGCGCCATGCCCGCCGCCGAGACGGTCTGCGCGATACGGAAACCGCGCTTCGCCTTGTGCGGGTTGGTACGGCGGAACATCCACAGGATGGCCACCATCACCAGGTAACCGGCGACCAGGCCGACCAGCGGCGACAGGAACATCGGGATGACGATCTTGTCGACCACGCCCTCCCAGATGACCTCGGTCCCGCCGGCCAGCGCCGCGCCGACCATGCCGCCGAACAACGCGTGCGAGGAGGACGAGGGGAGGCCGAAGTACCAGGTGATCAGATTCCAGACGATCGCGCCGATCAGGGCCGCGAAGAGGATCCACATGCCCCGGTTGCCGTGGGGCGTCTCGATCAGGCCCTCGCTGACCGTCTTGGCCACACCACTGCCGAGGAAGGCACCGGCGAGGTTCATCACCGCGGCCATCGCGAGCGCGGCACGCGGGGTCAGCGCGCGCGTCGACACCGAGGTCGCGATCGCGTTCGCCGAGTCGTGGAAACCGTTCGTATACGTGAAACCGAGCGCGACACCGATGGTCACGACCAGAGCGAAGGTGTCCACGAGGTTCAGGACTCCTTGACCGCGATGGTCTCCACCGTGTTCGCGACGTGCTCGAACGCGTCGGCCGCCTCTTCGAGCACGTCGACGATCTGCTTGAGCTTCAGCACCTCGATGGCGTCGTACTTGCCGTTGAAGAGCTGGGCGAGAAGCTTGCGGTGGATCTGGTCGGCCTGGTTCTCAAGCCGGTTGACTTCGATCCAGTACTCGGTGAGGTTGTCCATCGTGCGCAGGTGCGGCATCGCCTCCGCGGTCAGCTCGGCCGCGCGCGCCAGCACCTCGATCTGCTGCTCGACGCCCTTGGGAAGCTCCTCCACGTTGTAGAGGACGACCAGGTCGACGGCCTCCTCCATGAAGTCCATGATGTCGTCGAGCGACGAGGCGAGCTTGTAGATGTCCTCGCGGTCGAACGGCGTGATGAAAGAGGAGTTCAGCTGGTGGAAGATCGCGTGCGTCGCGTCGTCCCCCGCGTGCTCCGCCGCCCGCATCCGTTCCGCGATCTCGGCCCGTGCGGAAGGCTCCGCCCCGAGCAGTTCCATCAGGAGCTTGGAGCCCGTGACGATGTTGTCCGCGGATGCGGCGAACATGTCATAGAAGCTCGTCTCCCTGGGGGTCAGACGAAATCGCACGTGAGGTCCTCGGGGTGCATTGGATTCGGACAGGCTGATGCTAGGCGCATCCCCCGGCCACGGCTAACCGGCGGTTCCCCAGTGTCCTCCATCGGGCACAGTGGGCGCAGCGGACCCCTGTCCCTGCGGCCGGGGCCAAGTACCCTATACCCATCAGGGGTATGAATCCTCTGATGCCGGACCACGGGAGGACGCATGACCACCATCGAGGCGGAAGGCTCCGGAGCCGTCCACGGCTATCACCACCAGAAGGACGAGCACCTCAAGCGGCTGCGCCGGATCGAGGGGCAGATCCGCGGCCTCCAGCGGCTCGTCGACGAGGACGTGTACTGCATCGACATACTCACGCAGGTCTCGGCGAGCACGAAGGCCCTCCAGTCCTTCGCCCTCCAGCTGCTGGAGGAGCACCTGCGCCACTGCGTCGCGGACGCGGCGGTCAAGGGCGGTACCGAAATCGACGCCAAGGTCGAAGAGGCCACGAAGGCCATCGCCCGCCTCCTGCGCACCTGACCGCGCACCTGCCCACACACCTGAACCGACGCTTTCCGGCCGGCCGGGGCTTGGGGGCCGAGCCCCCGCCCCCGCTACAGGCAGATGCCGCGCAGCACCTCGTCGATCCGGTCCTGGCTGAGTCGTTCCTCCACCGCCGCGGACGCCGCGATGATCAGTTCACCGCACAGCTCGATCTCGGCGAGCGCCACGTGGTCCACCGTAGTACCGCCTGCGGGAGTCACGCACGTCACCTCTCTCTACCGCTCGCGCCCGTCGGCGCCCGGCTCCTCAGCCTAGGGAGCGGGGCTCGCGCCGCGCATGACACGGATGGACCATTTCCGGATACCGGACCCATGGCCCGATGGCACCGTCCCGCTCCGCCCCCACGACTATTCGGCGATCTTGCCCGCGTAAATGTCCCCGCTTGGGGGCAATACGACGTTCACCGGCGTCCCGAACCCGTACAGCAACGTCGTCGACGAGACATCGATCAGGCCATTCCTGACGTACGTGAAGCGGTGCCTGACCTGGCGCAGTCGCCCTTCCTCGTCGAGGTACGCGTCGAAGGGCACGCTGTCCTTGCTGAACCCTTTCGCCGCCGCCTCCAGCGCCCCCTTGATCCCCGGTGAGGCGGTCCGCGCGGCCTGCCCGATGTCCGTCGTCCCCCGGTAGTGGCGTACCTTCGCGCCCCCGACCTCGGTCTCGCCCACGTACGTCACGTCCCGCGCGGCGCGCAGCAGCTCGGCCGCCGCGATGGGGTCGGTGGCGCCGCCGGTGACGAGGTTGCCGTCGGCGAGGGAGGCCGTATCGAGCCGGACCCACTTGTCGTCGGGAACGCCGGCGCCCCGGTTCTTCATGTAGAGCGCGCCGGGGACGAGCAGCTCCGTGATGGGCCGGTGCTCGGGCTTTCCCGTCACATCGGCGGGGAGCATCACCAGCAGCCGGCCCATCCGCTTCCTGAAGTCGACGCCGCCCTCGCCGCGGATGGTGACCCGGGTGCCGCCGGTGGCCATCTCCATCGCGGTACGGGTCTGCGCGCTGCCGGTGGCGGTGAGCGCGTCGGCGGCCCCGCGGACCGCCCTGACCGCGTCCCGCGCCGCCCGGTCGTCTCCGCCGCCGCCCGTACGCGGCCCCGTATCCGTACCCGTACCGGTTCCGCCGGCCACGCCGCAGCCGCCGATCGCCGCCAGGGCGAGAGCGAGGCCGACCGCGAGCGCCGCCTCGGCCACACGCCCCGTACGCCTTCGCCGCCGCCCGTGCTGGTGCACCACCATCGCCTGCCAACCCCCAACGCATGACCGCTGTTTGCCTGAGGCCCCCACCCGCTCCGGTTAACGAGGTCCGGGGTTTCCCGTCACGGGCCCCCGCGTGGGCAACGACTCCCCGGACTCCCCGGACAGGATCGGGCCCCGGGTACCGTGGGGGTGTGGAACCGCACGCGAAGGCGACCCAGGCCCCTCCGTTTACCGAGATGCCGCTCCCGAGACACCCCTCGGAGCCCGTGTCCTCACCCACCACCCACACCACGAGCACCGCGGAGCGCGGCTCGTTCTGCCTGGCCGTGTGCAGCTGCGGCTGGACCGGTCCGGCCCGCCGTTCGCGCGACCTGGCCCGAAGGGACGCCACCCGGCACACCGCCGGATAGGACAGGCCAAGCCCTTCCACCCCCCGTTCGGACGCCCCGGCTGGCCGCGGCGCGCGGTAGCGGTTGCCCTGGATGCATGCCAGGAACCGCACCCCGCGTCGCGGCCCTCCTCTGGGCCCTGTTGATCGCGCTCACCCCGGCCGCGGCGGCCTGGGCCGCTCCCGTGGGCACGGCGGACGGGCCGGGCGACATGGCGTTGGCCATCGGGCTCACCACCGCGGCCGCCGTGGCCACCGGCCTGTGGCTGCGGTCCCGCTACCGCCGCGAGGAGCCCGACGACCCCGACCGGGGCGACCGGAGCGACCGCGACGGCAGCGGCGGCAGCGGCGGCAAGCCGTGAGCCCCCGACCCCGCCCGGCGGCGATCCGGCTGTGCTTCGGCGCGGCGGGGCTGTGCCTGCTCGCGGCGGTCCTGCTCGCGCTGTGGAACGCGTACGCCGGCTGAGGCCCGTACGCCCGCCGGCACCCGTACGCCTCAGGCCGCGAGGTCGCTCTCCGCCGGACGCTGCGGCAGCTCCACCGGCGTGGCGAGGACCCGCTCCCGGGCCCGTACGAGCCTGCCCGCGCGCGGCGCGCGCGCCACCGCCCGCACCAGCGGGCCCAGCAGGGCCAGGGCCGGCGGGGCGAGGAGCAGCACGACGGCGGTGCCGAGGGCGAGCCCGCCGATGACGTCGGTCGGGTAGTGCACGCCCAGGTACACGCGGCACAGCCCCTCGGCGAGCGCGAGTCCGATGCCGAGGAGCCCGAGCCGGCGGTTCGCCAGGAACACGCCGACGCCGAGCGCCATGGTGAGGGTGGCGTGGTCGCTGACGAAGGAGTGGCCCACGCCCTGCCCGGTGGCGCCGGCGAGGACGTCGAGCCCGTCGTGCTGGGTGAACGGCCGGGGCCGGGCGACGAATTCGCGCAGCGGTACGTTGACGAGACAGGCGATCGCGGCGGCGAGCGGGGCCCACACCAGCGAGGCGAAGGATTCGGCGGCCGTGACCTCGTCCTGCCTGCGGGCGCCGTGCCAGCACCACAGCAGGAGCAGGGTCAGCGCGAGGGGGATGCCGTAGGAGCCGACGAGGGACACGCCCCGGTCGAACCAGTCGGGGGCCCTGTGGGCGAGACCGTTGATCCTGTACAGCAGGCTGACATCCACATTCGGCCCACCGGTTGTGAGTCCAGCCATGCGACGCGGCCCCTTGCCCTTGCCCTAGGTCCCCTGCGGACGCACGCCGATGTGCGCCCCTTCAACCCCCGCCGATCAGCCCCCGTGTTCATGGAACGCCCGTTCTGGCATCTACGTTCCACTCATCACCGAATGATCACTCCAACGTTATCCAAGAGTGACTCATCGTCGCAGCTCAAGGCCTTCACTTCACAGAGAGTGGCTAGGGCGCGGGAGTTGACCCAGCTCGCTCCGGAAGAGCCTCCGCGCCGTCCTTCGTGACGCGCGTGGCGCCGAAGTAGTCGGGAGTGTCGATCTTGTCGAAGCGGATGACCGCGCCGGTGTACGGGGCGTTGATCATGTAGCCGCCGCCGACGTACAGCCCGACGTGTCGAATCTCCCGAGAGTTCGTCAGATCATCGGAGAAGAAGACCAGGTCGCCGGGGAGGAGTTCGGCGCGCGAGGGGTGCGAGCCCGCGTTGTACTGGTCGTTGGCCACGCGCGGCAGCTCGATCCCGACCGTCTCGTACGCCGCCTTGGTCAACCCCGAGCAGTCGAACCGCCCGTCCTGGTCGGGCGTCCCGTTGCCGCCCCACAGGTACGGGGTCCCGAGCTGCTTCTGCGCGAAGTAGATCGCCCCGGCCGCCTGCTGGGACGGCGCGACCCTCCCGACCGGCCGCTCGAAGCTCTTCGCCAGGGTCGTGATCGCCTTCACGTACCCTTGCGTCTCCTTGTACGGGGGCACCCCGCCGTACTTGATGACCGCGTACGCGCCCGCGTTGTAGGCCGCCAGCATGTTCGACGTCGCGTCGCCGGGCACGCTCGCCACGTCCTTGGCCAGCTGGCAGTCGTACGAAGCCGCCGAGGGGATGGCGTCGTTGGGGTCCCAGATGTCCCGGTCCCCGTCCCCGTCCCCGTCGACCCCGTGGCCGGCCCACGTACCGGGGATGAACTGCGCGATCCCCCGCGCGTCGGCCGGGCTGACGGCGTTCGGGTTCCAGCCGCTCTCCGAGTACAGCTGGGCGGCGAGCAGCGCCGGGGTGATCGCCGGGCAGAGGGTGCCCCACTTCTGCACCAGGGCCTGGTACTTCCCGGGTACGGCGCCCTTCGCGAGGCCGAGCGCCCGGCCGCCGCCCGACGCGCCCGCGAGGCCGGCCGCGGCCGAGTACGTACCGACGACGAGCAGGAGGAGGAAGCTCAGGGCCACCCCGACACCGATCCCGCCAGCCTTCCAGTATCTGCGCACCCGTCAACCCTCCCCCATGGACGTCGCTTTCCTGTGCGAATCGCCGGTGACGCCGGTCCTCCTACCCCACTTGGAAGCCCCCGCACGCCGCGCCGGCACCCCCGGTGGGATCACACGCGAGGCACGGGAGGACGGGCAGGGCGCAGGCCCGCACGGACCCGGAGCACCGTCGCCTCCGTCGAGCGTCCCACAGGCACTGCCGTGCCGGGCAAGGGGGTTGGGAAATTCAAGGCCCCAACGGAGGCGGATCACCGAGGCGGATCACCGAGGCGGATCACCGAGGCGCATCACCGCGGGGCGACGAACAGGCTCTGCGCGATCCGCCCGATCGGCCCCTTCTCGTCGTGCGCGCGGGCGTCGACCAGCCCGATCCCGCCCGGGTCCACACTCGTCCGGGACTCCACGCAGACCCACTCCCCCACAGGGTGGCGGTGCAGATGGACGGTCAGATCGCCGTTGAGGAAGACGAAGGAGCCGTAGTCCAGGGCCGCGCTGATCCCGTTGGCCGAATCCGCCGCCACCAGCACCCGGTCCAGCGGCCGGACCTCCTCGCCGGCCACCAACGGCACCCGCATCCGCATCCAGCAGGTCCCCGGCCCCGGCTCGACGAAGGCCCCCGCCACGAAACGGGGCTCCACCGCCGTGTGGTAGCCACGCTCCCACGGCACCGGGAAGAACGGAGCCGACGCCGCCTCCCCCGGCGGCGCCACCACCGCCCCCTGCGCCACCGCCGGCACCGGCTCCTCGGCGACCCGGATCCGCAGCGCGCGGGCGAGCATCACCGGCCCGGAGGCGCCCTCGGGGGTCAGCGCCGCCTCGACGAGCTCGGTGCCCCGGCCCGAGCGGAGCACGCTCGCGGTGATCTCCAGCGCGCCGATCGGCACCGGGCGCAGGATCTCGTAGGTGATCCGGGCCAGCCGCAGGTCCGTCCGCCCGCCGGGCCGCTCCTCGACCGCCCGGCCCAGGAGCGCCGCCGGCGGTCCGGCGTGCTGGGCGCGGGGGTCCCAGGGGCCGCGCGTGGCCTCCGTAGCCAGGAAGCGACCGGTGTCGAGCCGCTCGTAGAACCCGTCGTCAGCATCCACGCGCACGACGCTACCGACAGGTAACACAAGCCACCACCCCCTTCGCTCCACTCAGCGGGCGAATCCCAGCCCCACCCCCAACCCCACCAGCACCGACCCGATCGCCCGGTTCAGCGCCTTCTGCGCCTTCAGCATCCGCTCGCGCAGCCGCGAGTTCGAGAAGAACAACGCCACCGCCGCGAACCACATCAGGTGCGCGCCGGACATGAACAGCCCGTACCCGACCTGCTGCCACGTCGAGGTCTCCGGCCCGACCACCTGAGTGAACGTGGACACGACGAACAGCGTGGTCTTCGGGTTCAACACATTGGTCAGGAACCCGGAGCGCAACGCCCCCAGCGGGCTGAGCTCGGGCTTCGACTCCAGATCCACCGTGAGGTCGGCCCGCGCCCGGAAGGTACGGACGCCGATCCACACGAGGTACGCCGCGCCCGCGAGCTTGATCACGGTGAACAGGGTGGTCGAGGAGGCGATCAGCAGCCCCACGCCCAGCATCGTGTACGAGACGTGCACCAGCACCCCCGCCGCGACCCCGGCGGCCGCGAACAGCCCGGTGGGGCGACCGTAGAGGTAGCTGTTGCGCACGACCATGGCGAAGTCCGCCCCCGGGCTGATCACGGCGAGCAGGGTAATAACGGCGACTGCGATCACTTCTGTCATGCACGCGATGCTGCCCCAGCCCCGCACGACGAACAATGGACAATGGACCGGTGTCCACCTCGCACCGCCTCCCGCCCCTCCCCGTCCTCCAGGCCGACTGCGCGAACTGCTTCGCGCTCTGCTGCGTCGCCCTGCCCTTCGCCAAGTCCGCCGACTTCGCCGTGAACAAGTCCGCCGGCACCCCCTGCGCGAACCTCCGGCAGGACTTCCGCTGCGGCATCCACACCCGGCTGCGCGACTCCGGCTTCCAGGGCTGCACCGTCTTCGACTGCCTCGGCGCCGGTCAGCAGGTCTCCCAGGTCACCTACGAGGGCCGCGACTGGCGCGCGCACCCCGACACCCGGGGCGAGATGTTCGAGGTCTTCCCGGTGATGCGCCAGCTCCACGAGCTGCTCTCCTACGTCGCCGAGGCCCTCACCCTCCCGGCCGCCGCCCCGGTCCACGCCGGCCTGCGCACCGCCCTGACCAAGACCGAGGCCCTGACCCGCGCGGACGCGGCCACCCTCCTCGCCCTCGACGTCCCGGCGCTGCGCCAGGAGATCAACACCCTGCTCCTGAAGACCAGCGAGCTCGTACGCGCCAAGGTGCCCGGCCGCAAGAAGAACCACCGCGGCGCCGACCTCATGGGCGCCCGCCTCGCCGGAGCCGACCTCCGCGGCGCGAACCTCCGCGGCGCCTACCTGATCGCCGCCGACCTCACCGGCGCCGACCTGCGCGGAGCCGACCTGATCGGGGCCGACTTCCGCGACGCGAACCTCCGCGGCGCCGACCTCCGCGACACCCTCTTCCTCACCCAGCCCCAACTCAACGCCGCCCAAGGCGCCCCACCACCCGCATTCCCCCCACCCTGACCCACCCCCCGCACTGGACCGGGTGACCCCTCGACCCGTACGCCCCCCACGCCCCCACGCGCCCCGCATTGCGCCGAACGGCCGCCCCTCACGCGGCCCCACGCACGCCGAGCCGACAATCATTGCCCGGGGTCACCCACCGTGATACACAGAGTGACCAGGTCAGGGCGTGCGGGAGGGGCGCGCGCCGGGAGATCGGGTAAAGAGAGCCGTCAAGTCGACGACGGGCGCGGTTTCATCAGCGAAGATAGTGCGTGACCCCTGCCGTCGGGCACGGGCTACCGGAACTACCCATATTGGGGCGGTGAGTTACATGATCCTGGCAGCCGAAAAAGGCGATATCACCACCATCATCGGCGGAATCGCCCCGAACTGGGGGCCGTTCGGCAGTCTCGGCAACGAAGCGAAGGTCATGATCGAGGTGGTCATGGCCGTCGCGATCCTCCTGTGCCTCGGCATCGCCATCTGGGGCGCCGCCAAGCAGCGCATCGGCGCGACGGCCCTGCGCGACACCTTCAGCGCGGAACAGGGCAAGGGCCTGATCGTGGCCGGCCTCACGGGCGTCTTCATCATCGGCTCGCTCGGCACGCTCTTCACGATCGTCTACGGGATGGCCGTCTAGCCGAACCACCCGGCCCGGCCGCACCCTGATGAGGAATCACCACACCGCGCCAGAGCGGAAACGAGCGCTACCGTCGTACGACGCGGAGGGGGCGGACAGGCAATGAGCAACGACGACCAGTACGGCAGCGGCTACGGCGACATCGGCGGCACCGGCCAGACCCGTACCCGCCTCCCCGACTCCGACGCCGACCCCTACACCACCCCGCGCCGCACCCCCCGCCCCACCCGCGGCCTGATCACGGTGGTCGGCGTGGTCGTCCTCCTCATCGCCGCCATCGCGTTCGCGAACCGCTCCGGCGACACCCCGGACACCCCCACCGCGAACAAACCCCCGGAAGCCTCCACCACAGCCCCCACGGGCACCTCCCCGGTCACCACCAAATCCGCCGGCATCCCCAAGGGCTTCGCCCACACCGAACAGGGCGCCCAATCAGCCGCCGCCAACTACGCGGTGATCATGGGATCTGACGGGATGTTCAAAAGAGACACCCGTCACGCGATCATGGACGGCGTCTACACACCCGAGGCGGCCGGCCGTCTCAAGGCTCCCCAGGACGCCGCGTACTCTGCCGCGTTCCTGGCCAAGCTCGGCCTCGACGCCAACGGGATCCCGCCCCAGGGGAGCACTTTCGTCAGCCGCACTGTGCCCGTCGGCACGCGGGTGGAGAGCTACACGGCCACCACCGCGAAGATCGCCGTCTGGGCCACGGGACTGATCGGCATGTCCGGCGACAAGTCCACCGACCCGGTCCGCACCACCTGGAAGACCTGGACCTTCGAACTCACTTGGGTCGACGAGGACTGGAAGGTTGCCGCCGACAGCCAGCAGGACGGTCCGGCCCCCGTGCCCGGGGATGTGCCGGCCTCCTCCGCCGACGACATCAGCAAGGCCACCAAGGAGTTCGGGGGGTTCACCTATGCCCGCTAGCCTCCGGCTCCGAACAGCCGGCGTCATCGCGTCCGCCCATCTGGCTGTCATCGCGCTGACCAGCCGCGCCTACGCGGCCCCCACTCCGACGCCCACACCATCCGCACCGCTGTCACCCTCTCCGTCGGCGACGCGTGCGAACGAAGACTGCCGTCTCCTCATCGGCTCCGCCAAGGACTACTGCGAGAAGGGCGACGGGGCCACCGGCGGTGCCAATCCAGGCCTGTCCAACGACCCCACGGCCGCCATCAACCCCCTGGCCTCCCTGGCCAAAGGCTGCGCCGACGCCGCCGCCTGGATCGTAGGCAAACTCAGCGAAGCCGTAAAAAGCACCGCCAACGTCGACTTCACCAACCCCGCCTTCCTCCAGCAGTACGCCGTCGTCTTCGCCGCCTCCACCATCCTCACCCTCGTCCTCTGGCTCCTCGCCGTAGCCAAACGAGCCATCCGCGGCGTCCCCCTCAGCACCGCCCTCTCCGAAGCCATCGGCTTCCTCTGGCTCACCGTCCTGGCCTCCGCCTTCACCCCCTTGATCCTCTACACCGTCGTCTCCGCCACCGACGGCGTCACCCAGGTCATCGCCTCCGCCACCGGCAGCCAGACCGACGTCTTCTTCGGCTCCTTCTCCGAAGCCCTCAAGAAGGGCGAAGACATCGGCGGCGGCCCGATCATGCTGATCGTCGTCGCCCTCGTCACCGTCCTCGCCGCCGGCGTCCTCTGGCTCGAACTCGTCATCCGCGCCGCCCTCCTCTACGTCGGCGCCCTCCTCGGCACCGTCGTCTACGCCGGCCTCGTCGACCGCAACATGTGGGGCCACGTCCGCCGCTGGGCGGGCATCATGATCGCCGTCATCCTCGTGAAGCCGGTCATCGTCATCGTCCTCGGCCTCGCCGGCGCCCTCTCCGGCGACAAGGGCCCCGACGCCTTCTCCGCCGTCGTCTCCGGCCTCGCCATCATCCTCCTGGCGATCTTCGCCTCCGCGGCCATCTACCGCTTCGTCCCCGGCTTCGGCGACGAGATCGCCTCCGCCCGCTCCAACCGCTCCAAGGCCACCGACGGCGCCCAGGCCGCCGCCGTCATCAGCTCCCCCGCCTCCCTCGTCTCCCAGGGCATCAAAACCCACAGCAGCCGCGGCGGCGGAGGCGGCGCCCACCGCGCCGGCGGCCCCTCCGGCGGCGACGCCAACCAGATCTCCGGCGGCATGGCCGCCCACAGCAGCCGCCGCTCCCCCGGCGTCCCCGCCGCACCCCCGCCCCGCACCGGCTCCAGTACGAGAAACACAGGAACCACCGGAACCACAGGAAGCACAGGAAACACAGGAGGTGACGGGCGTTGACGACCCAGTCCCACCAGCTGCACCCGGTCGCGCCCCGCCGCACGTATCTCATCGGCCGCGCCCGGCCGAACGCGATCGTCGGCAAGAACCGCGAAACCGGCGAAATCGCACTCATCATCGCCGGCGCGTTCTTCGGCATGATGAGCGGACTGCTCGTCCCCGACCTCACCCTGCGCATCGTCGCGCTCGTCGGCTTCCCCCTCCTCGCCCTCGCCGCCGTGTACGTCCCCTACCGGGGCCGCACCTTCTACCGCTGGTTCGAGATCAACCGCAGCTACAAGCGCACCCTGCGCCGCGGCACCACCTACCGCTCCTCCGCCATGGAAGCCGGCACCCGCGCCGCCGACGGCCGCGAAGTCGAGGTCGGCCCGCCCCCCGGCATCGGCCGCATCAACTGGCTCGCCGCCCCCTTCGGCCCCGACGAGATCGCCGTACTCCTCCACGCGGACCGCCGCACCGTCACCGCCGCCATCGAGATCGAGGGCCCCGGCGTCGGCCTGCGCGACAGCGAGGACCAAGAGGCCCTCGTCGACCGCTTCGGCACCCTCCTCAAGCACGTCGCCAACGGCGACGGCTTCGTCACCCGCCTCCAGATGCTCGCCCGCACCCTCCCCGCCGACCCCGACGCCCACGCCAAGGACGTCGCCCAGCGCGGCGACACGAACGCCCCCGTCTGGCTGCGCGACTCCTACGACCAACTCCAGTCGATGGTGTCCACCTCCTCCGAGCAGCACCGCGCCTACCTCGTCGCCTGCATGCACTACACGCGCGAACTCGCCGCCGAGGCCCAGACCATCGCCCGCGCCGCCACCCCCCACAAGGGCCGCAAGCTCGACCGCGACACCGGCCTCGCCATCGTCATGGCCCGCGAGCTCACCGACATCTGCGCCCGCCTCGCCGAAGCCGACATCCGCGTACGCCAACCCCTCGGCCAGGGCCGCCTCGCCTCCCTCGTGCACTCCATGTACGACCCCGACCACCCCATCGACCACATCCAGGCCATGACCAAGCGCAACGCCTGGCCCGCCGAACTCGACGCCGTCGAACCCACCTACCTCCAGGCCAAGACCCGCGAGTCCTCCACCCGCGCCCCCTGGTGCCACGCCACCGCCTGGGTCAAGGAATGGCCCATGACCCCCGTCGGCGTGAACTTCCTCGCCCCGCTCCTCGTCCACACCCCCGACGTCATCCGCACCGTCGCCGTCACCATGGACCTGGAACCCACCGAGATCGCCATCGAGCGCATGCTCACCGAGAAGACGAACGACGAGGCCGACGCCTCCCGCGCCGCCAAGATGAACCGCACCGTCGACCCCCGCGACATCGCCGCCCACGGCCGACTCGACCAGAGGGGTGAAGATCTCGCCAGCGGCGCTGCCGGAGTCAACCTCGTCGGGTACATCACGGTGTCCTCGCGTTCACCCGAAGCCCTCGCCCGCGACAAGCGCACCATCCGCGCCTCCGCCGGCAAGTCCTACCTGAAACTCGAATGGTGCGACCGCGAGCACCACCGCGCCTTCGTCAACACCCTGCCGTTCGCCACCGGCATCCGACGCTAGCTGGAGGGAACGGCCGCCCCATGCGAGATCCCATGTCCGCCCTGACGGACGCCTTCACCAGCTTCCTGTTCGGCAAGGTCGAAACCACCCGCCTGCCCGTACGCACCTCCACCGGCCAGGCACAAGCCGTCTACCTGCCCACCGCCGCCCCCGGCCTCGGCGACTCCGGCGTCATCATCGGCCGCGAGGTCTACAGCGGCAAGGGCTACATCTACGACCCCTTCCAGCTCTACGGCCAGCAACTCCCCGCCCCCCACTGGCTGGTCCTCGGCGAATCCGGCAACGGCAAGTCCGCCCTGGAGAAGACCTACGTCCTGCGCCAGCTCCGCTTCCGCGACCGCCAGGTCGTCGTCCTCGACGCCCAGGGCGAGGACGGCGTCGGCGAATGGAACCTCATCGCCCAGCAGCTGGGGATAACCCCCATCCGCCTGGACCCCATCGCCGCCAACGACTCCGGGATCCGCCTCAACCCCCTCGACCCGGCCATCACCACCACCGGCCAGCTCGCCCTGCTGCGCACCATCATCGAAGTCGCCATGGGCCACGGCCTCGACGAACGCTCCGGCTTCGCCCTGAAGGTCGCCCACGCCTACGTCGTCGACGCCATCCGCGACCGCCAACCCGTCCTCACCGACATCGTCGAACAACTGCGCCACCCCGAAGCCGAATCCGCCGAGGCCATGAACGTCGACATAGACGACGTCCGGGCCTGGGGCCTCGACGTCGCGCTCGTCCTCGACCGCCTCGTCGACGGCGACCTGCGCGGCATGTTCGACGGCCCCACGACCGTCGGCATCGACCTCGACGCCCCCCTGATCGTCTTCGACCTCTCCCACATCGACCGCAACTCCATCGCCATGCCGATCCTCATGGCGATCGTCGGCGTGTGGCTGGAACACACCTGGATCCGTCCCGACCGCAAGAAGCGCATCTTCCTCGTCGAAGAGGCCTGGCACATCATCAACAGCCCCTTCGTCGCCCAGCTGTTCCAACGCCTCCTCAAGTTCGGCCGGCGCCTCGGCCTGTCCTTCGTCGCCGTCGTCCACCACCTCTCCGACGTCGTCGACGGCGCCGCCGCCCGCGAGGCCGCCGCCATCCTCAAAATGGCCTCCACCCGCACCATCTACGCCCAAAAGGCCGACGAGGCCCGCGCCACCGGCCGCGTCCTCGGCCTCCCCCGCTGGGCCGTCGAGATCATCCCGACCCTCACCCCCGGCATCGCCGTCTGGGACGTCAACGGCAACGTCCAGGTCGTCAAACACCTGATCACCGAAGCCGAACGCCCCCTCGTCTACACCGACCGCGCGATGACCGAGTCCTCCACCCAGCAGCTCCCCGACGAACTGCTGGCCGCCGAACTCGAAGCGGAGGAACGAGCCCTGCTCATCGAACGTCACCGCCACGGCGGCCCCGGCTCGGCGACCACGGTGGCCTGACCATGTCCGACACGAGCCGTACGCAGCCCCCCGCGCGCGGCGGCGGCATCCCCGACGGCCTCCTGGTCGGCCTCCTGGCCTTCCTCCTCGGGCTCGCCGTCCTGGTCTGGTCGGCCACCGGCCTCGCCGCGTTCTTCACCAAGGGCGCCTGGCCGGACACCGTCACCTTCACCCGCACCCCGGGAGCGGTCCGCGCCCTGATAGCGCAACCCCACGACCTCGCGGCGGCCTGGCCCGACACGGATCCGGCGGCACTCTCCGGCTGGGGGCTGTTCTGGGGCCTGCTCATCAGCCAGCTCCTGATCCTGCTGGTCCTGACGATCTTCACCCTGGGCATCATCGCCCGCACAAAAGCCCGCCGCCGCCACCCGGCCCGGACAGCGGCCCCGGCATCGACCCCGGCCCCGGCCCCGGCCCCGACAGCAGCCCCGACACCGGCAGCGGCCCATTCCCCGGCCCCACCCCAGATCCCGAGCCCGACACCGGCAGCAGCCCCGACCACGGCAGCGGCACCGACCCCGCCACCCGCACCCGTCTCGCTCCCCATCCCGCCCCAGGACCCCAAGCCGGCCGCTCCCGCTACTGCCCCCACCCCCGCCTCCACCCCCATGGATGAGGCCTACCGCTACGGCTTCGGCTACGCCCCCGCCCGCCCGGCCGCCCCGCTCACCACCCTCACCACCCCCACACCCGAACGCCTCACCTACGCACCCCCCGCCGAGCGCCACCACCTCGCCGCCCAGGCCATCGCCTCCGCCGAGGGCGCCGCCCTGGTCGTCACCTCCTCCCCCGCCCTCTGGGCCGAGACGAAGGACGCCCGCGCCAAACTCGGCCCGGTCCTCCTCTACGACCCCTCGCACCTGTGCGACACCCCGGCCCGGATGCACTGGAACCCCACCGAAGGCTGCGCCGACCGCGACACCGCCGCCGCCCGCGCGATCGCCCTGCTGGCGCCCGTACGCCCCCAGGCCCGCCTCGACAGCGCCCTCGCGGACACCGCCGAAACCCTCCTGCGCAGCTGGCTCCAGGCCGCCGCCATAGGCGGCCTCCCCTTCAAGCAGCTCGCCCGCTGGGCCCAGGGCAACGGCTCCCAGGACCCCGTACGCATCCTGCGCACCCACCCGCAAGCCGCCGCCGGCGCCGCCGGCGAGCTGGAGAGCGCCCTCACCGCCCACCCCGAGCGCCGCGAACAGGCCCAGCACCTCACGGCCCGCGCCCTCTCCTGCCTGACCTCGATCCACATCCGCGAGGCCTGTAACCCGAACCGCGCGGACGCCCTGACCCTCGCCTCGTTCCTCACCGAGGGCGGCACCCTCTACGTGGTCGGCGAAGCCCTCGAAGACCCCCGAACCCATCCGGGCGCGATGCCCCTGCTCACCGCACTCGCCGCCGACGTGGTCGACCGCGGCCGCCGCACCGCCGCCCGCTCATCCGGCAGCCGGCTGACCCCACCCCTGACCCTGGTCCTGGAGGACGTGGCGGCCGTCGCCCCCGTCCCCCAACTCCCGGACCTCCTCCAGGACGACACCCTCCCCCTCCTGTCCCTGTGCCGCAGCCGGGAACAAGCCCGCACCCGCTGGCCCCAAGCGACGTTCGCCTAGCGGGTGTCCGCCTGGCCGCGCCGCAGCACGTACTCGTGCTCCCGTCCCCCGTCCTCCAACGTCACCACACGCCCACTGCTCACGAACCCGAACTTCCGGTAGAACCCGGCCGCCCGTGCGTTTCCCTCATGCACGAAGAGCCGTACGCGTTCCAACGCCGGCCCCTCCAGCGCCCAGGCCCACTCCACCGCGGCCGCGAACAACGCCTCGGTCAGCCCGGTCCCCCGCTGCCCTTCCCGCACGAACACCCGGACGACGTGCCCCTGCGGGTGCCGCACGGCCTCACCGAAGAGATCAACGGACCCCGCGTCCTCCACGAGCACGGTCACCGACCCGTCCCACCGCCCGTCGGGCCCCTCCGCGATGAACTGGCGAGCTCCTCGCCCTTCGGCCCCACCCCGCGTCCGCTCCTGCCAGAACACGTCGGGGTACGCCTCGGCCCGCTCAACCGTCTCCAGGAACGCGACCGGCGCCACCGGGTCCCTCAGCGCGTCCAACCGCAACGCCCTGACCTGCTGCCATTCGTCCGCCCGTATCGCCCGCACCACATGTCGACCCATAATTCGGGATCCTAACCACCCACTTGCTGCACACTGCATCCATGCATCCGCACGCCCGCGCTCTCGCCCACGTCACCGCCCTCTCCTCCGGCCCCCCACTGGACCCGACCCTCTCCATCACGCTCAACTTCCACCCGGACCGAGCCACCGAGGGCCGCGCGATCCTCACCGCCATGGCGGAGGAAGGCGTCTACCGCTCCCAGTTCGTGACGGGCACCAGCAACGGCGGTCTCACCGCCCACCCCGGCGGCGCCCGCCGGCAATGGGAAAGCCGTATCTTCGGCGGCGCCTACGACGACGCCCCCGACGAGGACCGCCCGGTGTACGGGGCCCTGAACTTCCGCCACAACCCGGCCGGCGCCGCCCCCCGATTCGGCTCCGCCCACTTCCGCCTGAACCCGGAAACGCTCGCCCGCAGCACCTTCTGCTACCCGGACAGCTACCTGGAACCCGAATCCTTCGGGGTCGCCGACCGCATGTCCCTGATCGCCCTGGCCCTCGCCGACGAGCAGGACGCCCTGGACGACTACATCGAGGCCCACGTCCACGCCCCGGTCCGCCTCGACCGCGACGTCGCCGCCCTCGTCCTGGACCCCAGCTACCGCGACACCGACGTCGAGGCCGCCGCCGCGAAACTCCCCTGCCCGACGGAATGGCACCCGGGCTACCGCCTCACCGTCACCGAACTCCGCCGGCACCCCGAATACCGCGGCCAGGAATTCGTCGACCTGGGCTCCGCCCTCGCCGAAGACGGCCTCCTGACCCCCCGCATCCTCGGCGACGCCACCCGCACCGGCCGCTACGACGACCAGGCCCTCAAACGCGTCTGGCACTACCTGGCCCGCTTCGGAACCCCCTAAAACGCAGAAAAGCCCCGCACCAGAAGGTGCGGGGCTTTCCCACAATGATTGTTCGGCGGCGTCCTACTCTCCCACAGGGTCCCCCCTGCAGTACCATCGGCGCTGAAAGGCTTAGCTTCCGGGTTCGGAATGTAACCGGGCGTTTCCCTAACGCTATGACCACCGAAACACTATGAAGTTAACCAACCGGGCAATATCACGGTCGTTACTTCAGAACTAACACAGTGGACGCGAGCAACTGAGGACAAGCCCTCGGCCTATTAGTACCAGTCAGCTCCACCCGTTACCGGGCTTCCACATCTGGCCTATCAACCCAGTCGTCTACTGGGAGCCTTACCCTCTCAAGGAGGTGGGAATACTCATCTTGAAGCAGGCTTCCCGCTTAGATGCTTTCAGCGGTTATCCCTCCCGAACGTAGCCAACCAGCCATGCCCTTGGCAGGACAACTGGCACACCAGAGGTTCGTCCGTCCCGGTCCTCTCGTACTAGGGACAGCCCTTCTCAATATTCCTACGCGCACAGCGGATAGGGACCGAACTGTCTCACGACGTTCTAAACCCAGCTCGCGTACCGCTTTAATGGGCGAACAGCCCAACCCTTGGGACCGACTCCAGCCCCAGGATGCGACGAGCCGACATCGAGGTGCCAAACCATCCCGTCGATATGGACTCTTGGGAAGATCAGCCTGTTATCCCCGGGTACCTTTTATCCGTTGAGCGACGGCGCTTCCACAAGCCACCGCCGGATCACTAGTCCCGACTTTCGTCCCTGCTCGACCCGTCGGTCTCACAGTCAAGCTCCCTTGTGCACTTACACTCAACACCTGATTGCCAACCAGGCTGAGGGAACCTTTGGGCGCCTCCGTTACCCTTTGGGAGGCAACCGCCCCAGTTAAACTACCCATCAGACACTGTCCCTGATCCGGATCACGGACCGAGGTTAGACATCCAGCACGACCAGAGTGGTATTTCAACGGCGACTCCACCATGACTGGCGTCACGGCTTCAAAGTCTCCCACCTATCCTACACAAGCCGAACCGAACACCAATATCAAACTGTAGTAAAGGTCCGGGTCTTTCCGTCCTGCTGCGCGAAACGAGCATCTTTACTCGTAGTGCAATTTCACCGGGCCTATGGTTGAGACAGTCGAGAAGTCGTTACGCCATTCGTGCAGGTCGGAACTTACCCGACAAGGAATTTCGCTACCTTAGGATGGTTATAGTTACCACCGCCGTTTACTGGCGCTTAAGTTCTCAGCTTCGCAACCCCGAAAGGTCACTAACCGGTCCCCTTAACGTTCCAGCACCGGGCAGGCGTCAGTCCGTATACATCGCCTTACGGCTTCGCACGGACCTGTGTTTTTAGTAAACAGTCGCTTCTCGCTGGTCTCTGCGGCCACCCCCAGCTCAAGCAGCAAGTGCTATCACCAGTGATGGCCCCCCTTCTCCCGAAGTTACGGGGGCATTTTGCCGAGTTCCTTAACCATAGTTCACCCGAACGCCTCGGTATTCTCTACCTGACCACCTGAGTCGGTTTAGGGTACGGGCCGCCATGAAACTCGCTAGAGGCTTTTCTCGACAGCATAGGATCATCCACTTCACCACAATCGGCTCGGCATCAGGTCTCAGCCTTGTATGAGGGACGGATTTGCCTACCCCTCGGCCTACACCCTTACCCCGGGACAACCACCGCCCGGGTTGGACTACCTTCCTGCGTCACCCCATCGCTTACCTACTACCACCTTGGGCCGGCGGCTCCACCACTTTCCATTCCCCGAAGGGTCCGGAACGGCTTCACGGCCTTAGCATCAGAGGATTCGATATTGGGCGTTTCAAAGCGGGTACCGGAATATCAACCGGTTGTCCATCGACTACGCCTGTCGGCCTCGCCTTAGGTCCCGACTTACCCTGGGCAGATCAGCTTGACCCAGGAACCCTTAGTCAATCGGCGCACACGTTTCTCACGTGTGTATCGCTACTCATGCCTGCATTCTCACTCGTGAACCGTCCACAACTAGCTTCCGCTGCTGCTTCACCCGGCACACGACGCTCCCCTACCCATCACAGCGGGCGTTGGCCCTATAGCTGCAATGACACGACTTCGGCGGTACGCTTGAGCCCCGCTACATTGTCGGCGCGGAATCACTTGACCAGTGAGCTATTACGCACTCTTTCAAGGGTGGCTGCTTCTAAGCCAACCTCCTGGTTGTCTCTGCGACTCCACATCCTTTCCCACTTAGCGTACGCTTAGGGGCCTTAGTCGATGCTCTGGGCTGTTTCCCTCTCGACCATGGAGCTTATCCCCCACAGTCTCACTGCCGTGCTCTCACTTACCGGCATTCGGAGTTTGGCTAAGGTCAGTAACCCGGTAGGGCCCATCGCCTATCCAGTGCTCTACCTCCGGCAAGAAACACACGACGCTGCACCTAAATGCATTTCGGGGAGAACCAGCTATCACGGAGTTTGATTGGCCTTTCACCCCTAACCACAGGTCATCCCCCAGGTTTTCAACCCTGGTGGGTTCGGTCCTCCACGAAGTCTTACCTCCGCTTCAACCTGCCCATGGCTAGATCACTCCGCTTCGGGTCTAGAGCGTGCAACTCAATCGCCCTGTTCGGACTCGCTTTCGCTACGGCTTCCCCACACGGGTTAACCTCGCTACACACCGCTAACTCGCAGGCTCATTCTTCAAAAGGCACGCAGTCACGACCCATTGGGTAAACCCAATGAGCGACGCTCCCACGGCTTGTAGGCACACGGTTTCAGGTACTATTTCACTCCGCTCCCGCGGTACTTTTCACCATTCCCTCACGGTACTATCCGCTATCGGTCACCAGGGAATATTTAGGCTTAGCGGGTGGTCCCGCCAGATTCACACGGGATTTCTCGGGCCCCGTGCTACTTGGGAGATGAGCAAGCAAGCCGCTGATGTTTCGTCTACGGGGGTCTTACCCTCTACGCCGGACCTTTCGCATGTCCTTCGACTACATCAACGGTTTCTGACTCGCCTCACGGCCGGCAGACCGTGAAAGCTCATTCCCACAACCCCGCATGCGCAACCCCTGCCGGGTCTCACACACATACGGTTTGGCCTCATCCGGTTTCGCTCGCCACTACTCCCGGAATCACGGTTGTTTTCTCTTCCTGAGGGTACTGAGATGTTTCACTTCCCCTCGTTCCCTCCACATGCCCTATGTGTTCAGGCATGGGTGACAGCCCATGACGACTGCCGGGTTTCCCCATTCGGACACCCCCGGATCAAAGCTCAGTTGGCAGCTCCCCGGGGCCTATCGCGGCCTCTCACGTCCTTCATCGGTTCCTGGTGCCAAGGCATCCACCGTGCGCCCTTAAAAACTTGGCCACAGATGCTCGCGTCCAC
Source organism: Streptomyces sp. RerS4 (assembly GCF_023515955.1). Classification (GTDB taxonomy): domain Bacteria; phylum Actinomycetota; class Actinomycetes; order Streptomycetales; family Streptomycetaceae; genus Streptomyces. Next base: position 3,903,119 of record NZ_CP097322.1, on the reverse strand, counting down.
TGTGTAGTTCTCAAGCAACGACCAGCCACCCGTCACACACTGCCAAAGCAGCGCTTCACCGGGGCGGCATCGCGAAGATAAGACCTTACGGCCGTACCCTCAGACACCCAACAACGTGCCAGGCACCGGACATCCTCCGTCTTCCCTTTCCACGCCGAAGCAGTACTCGAGAACCATCAGATGTTCGGTGCCAAATAATCAACGTTCCACCCATGAGCTGACCGTGCAGAACGTTTGTCTGCAATCGGTACTGTGCTCCTTAGAAAGGAGGTGATCCAGCCGCACCTTCCGGTACGGCTACCTTGTTACGACTTCGTCCCAATCGCCAGTCCCACCTTCGACAGCTCCCTCCCTTACGGGTTGGGCCACCGGCTTCGGGTGTTACCGACTTTCGTGACGTGACGGGCGGTGTGTACAAGGCCCGGGAACGTATTCACCGCAGCAATGCTGATCTGCGATTACTAGCGACTCCGACTTCATGGGGTCGAGTTGCAGACCCCAATCCGAACTGAGACCGGCTTTTTGAGATTCGCTCCACCTCACGGTATCGCAGCTCATTGTACCGGCCATTGTAGCACGTGTGCAGCCCAAGACATAAGGGCATGATGACTTGACGTCGTCCCCACCTTCCTCCGAGTTGACCCCGGCGGTCTCCTGTGAGTCCCCATCACCCCGAAGGGCATGCTGGCAACACAGGACAAGGGTTGCGCTCGTTGCGGGACTTAACCCAACATCTCACGACACGAGCTGACGACAGCCATGCACCACCTGTATACCGACCACAAGGGGGGCACTATCTCTAATGCTTTCCGGTATATGTCAAGCCTTGGTAAGGTTCTTCGCGTTGCGTCGAATTAAGCCACATGCTCCGCCGCTTGTGCGGGCCCCCGTCAATTCCTTTGAGTTTTAGCCTTGCGGCCGTACTCCCCAGGCGGGGAACTTAATGCGTTAGCTGCGGCACCGACGACGTGGAATGTCGCCAACACCTAGTTCCCAACGTTTACGGCGTGGACTACCAGGGTATCTAATCCTGTTCGCTCCCCACGCTTTCGCTCCTCAGCGTCAGTAATGGCCCAGAGATCCGCCTTCGCCACCGGTGTTCCTCCTGATATCTGCGCATTTCACCGCTACACCAGGAATTCCGATCTCCCCTACCACACTCTAGCTAGCCCGTATCGAATGCAGACCCGAGGTTAAGCCTCGGGCTTTCACATCCGACGTGACAAGCCGCCTACGAGCTCTTTACGCCCAATAATTCCGGACAACGCTTGCGCCCTACGTATTACCGCGGCTGCTGGCACGTAGTTAGCCGGCGCTTCTTCTGCAGGTACCGTCACTTTCGCTTCTTCCCTGCTGAAAGAGGTTTACAACCCGAAGGCCGTCATCCCTCACGCGGCGTCGCTGCATCAGGCTTTCGCCCATTGTGCAATATTCCCCACTGCTGCCTCCCGTAGGAGTCTGGGCCGTGTCTCAGTCCCAGTGTGGCCGGTCGCCTCTCAGGCCGGCTACCCGTCGTCGCCTTGGTAGGCCATTACCCCACCAACAAGCTGATAGGCCGCGGGCTCATCCTTCACCGCCGGAGCTTTCCACCGCAGGAGATGCCTCCCGCAGTCGTATCCGGTATTAGACCCCGTTTCCAGGGCTTGTCCCAGAGTGAAGGGCAGATTGCCCACGTGTTACTCACCCGTTCGCCACTAATCCACCCCGAAGGGCTTCATCGTTCGACTTGCATGTGTTAAGCACGCCGCCAGCGTTCGTCCTGAGCCAGGATCAAACTCTCCATGAATGTTTACCGGTAATCCGGTGCACACACACGTTGAGCGGGCCAGTCATGGTCGGAATAAGACCGACTGACCACTGCGTCCTCGCTGTGTTTCGTTGCCTGCCAGTGCCCGAAGGCCTCGCAGGTCTTTTTCAAAGGAACCTCATCCACCGGAGTGGACGGGGTATCAACTTCTGGCGTTGATTTTTGGCACGCTGTTGAGTTCTCAAGGAACGGACGCTTCCTTTGTACTCACCCTCGCGGGTTTTCCTCCGGGCTTTCGTTCTGTGTTCTTGCGTTTCCGACTCTATCAGACTCTTTCGTGTCCGATTTCCTCGGCGCTTTCGAGGTTCTTGCGCTTTCGCGCTTTCCCTTTCCGGCGGTTCCGACTCTATCAGAAGTTTTCCACCGGATTTCCCGGCTTCAACGTTCCTGAATGAGGAGTCGCGGACACCCGCTTCGATTTTCATCCTTGGGGGTGACGGCTGCCGAACTTGTGCAGTTCGAGGCAACCGTTTGACTCTACAACCCACCCCGCGAGGAGTCAAAACGGCCCCCACCCGGAGGCGCTCGCCCTCGCCGCCCAACCGGACGGCGCCCTACGGGGCGCCGTCCTCAACGTGGTGTCGGTCCGTGGACGCCCCGGGGTCGAACCGGGGGCAGGGCCAGTCAGCGCTTGAGGTCGATGGTGAAACGCCTCGTGCCCGTAGCGATGGTGTCGGCGTGGACCGAGCCACGGGCCTGGTCGAATTCGCCGGTGCCGCCGGTGATCCCGTTGTCGAACGAGGGGGGAGGGCCCGGGTTGAGGAAGCCGAAGACCATCCCCTGGACCGAGAGCTGGCCGCCGGGGAGGGTGTAGGTCACGACGCACACCTCCGCTCCGCCGTCGACGACCCGGGTGGTGGTGCAGGTGCCGCCGGTCTCGCCGACCTGGTTGCCGTCCTCGTCGAAGAGGGTCGAGCGGAAGACAGTCCGGTCGCCCTGGGCTGCGGCGCCGCCCGGGTTGATGGGGAAGCGCGTCTGCTCCGCGAGCCGGCCGATGAGTGTGATGACCCGGTCTTTGTCCTTGGCGTCGGAATCGGTGCCCGTCGCGGCGGCAGCGACGGGGGCACAGGCGAGGAGGGTGGTGACCAGCGCAGTGGCCGTGCCGAGACAGGCTGCTCTGATGGGGCGCATCATGTGGCTCCTGAGGTTGGCTGCTCATGGGATGGTCCAGTGACGCATTCATAACCTCGGCTTTGCCCCCGTCAGGAACCGCCCGGCCCGACCCACCGGAAGATCCGACCAGTCGGACCAACCCGCGACGAGGGCCGGCCCGCCCGCCCGAAACGAGTCGCTGCGGCCTCCACACGCAGCCTCGTCCGGCCCGTCCGTCTGCTGCCCCGTATCTGCGGAGACTGCTGCTGGTGCCGAACGGCTTGATGCCGATACGCCCTCGACCTGGCCGGTCCGGCTGGCATGCGGTGGCGGTGTGCGTCCGCAGGGTGTGTGGGTAGTGGACGACACTGGCTCTCCCAGGACGGCCGTTCCTCGCCCGGGGCGGCCGGCAGCACTCCGGCGCCCTGGGCGAAGGTCGACAACCGCCGGATCGGTGTCTCCGTTCACGCCGCCTCGGTCATCTGGCTCCGAAGATGGGCGGCCGGCCCGGTCCTGGACGTCGTCGCTCGGTCTCCGAGATCCCCTCTACCGGTCACACATGAGGCAGCGAATCGGTAGGCCGCGGCACGGACACGGTCAGCATCTGCGATGCCACCACGCTGAATCCGAATCTGCCGGCGGCCTTCGGTGGCAGCAGAAGCAGAGCCTCTTGCAGCTTGTCCCACCGAACCCAGGGGCTTCCCCAACCGCGTTCCCACCGCCCTCCGGCGGTCCTGACCCGGGTCTGGACGGTCCGGCCGAGGTGGTCGCGAGTAGTAACGGTAGTAGGCGCATTCGCTGGTGCGGCGGTTGCCGCGGACGAGGGGATGCCGGCGACCAGGACGGTCGTCGGCAATGACGGCCAGGAGACGGCGAGGACGTAGCTCTGTCCCCGCTTTCCAGTGCGTTGCGCAGGTGGGTGTTGCCGCCCTGGGCCTCGTCTGCGTGGCCCAGGCCGCGGTCGTTACTGCGGGGCAGGCCCGCGCCTGGCCGGCTCCCGTGTCGTGGAGCGAGAACGCGACCGCGGCGTCGAACCCCTCGCCCTCGGCCGAATGCACAATTACTTGCTACATTGGCAAGTACTTGCCGGACTCGCCACCATAGCGCCCGGCGGCTACGGGGAGGATTGCACATGGGCGAACAGGCCGATGCGGCCGCAGCGTTGAAGGGCATCGCGCTGATGGAGACGACCACGCGGCGGCGTGGCGATTGGTACGCCGGATATCTGTGGCTCTTCGCAGGGTGGCAGCTCGTCCTGGTTCCCGCCGTGTTGCTGTGGCACGGGCCGACGGGGACAGTCGTCAGCACGCTGGCGAATGCCCTCGTGGTCATGGGGTTGTCCCTGTTCGCCACGCGGCAGCCCGTGGTCCCGCGGGGCCTCGGAAGCAGGCACCTCAAGGTGATCGGCGCCTGGGCGGTTGCCTACGTGTCGGCCCTCGCGCTGGGCCTCACCGTCTTCGGGGACAGCGTCGCCTTCGTGGTCGCGGCTGCGGTCGCGTGCGCGCTGCCGGCCGCCATCGCCGCCTGGCGGGAGGCACGCGCCGTATGACGCCGGAACCCTCGGCGGCCGTGGGGCAGGGCCCCCACCCGCGACACGGACTCGCACCGCTTCTGGCGTCGGCGGTGCGCCTGTCGATCGTCGCGGCCCTCGCATCCGTGGAGAAGGCCGAGTTCGCCTACGTGCGCGACCTCGTGGAGATCACCGACTCCGCGCTGTCGAAGCAGGTCTGCCGCCTGGAGGAAGCCGGCTGGGTACGGGTCGAGAAGGGGCGGCTCGGCCGCCGCCCCCGGACCTGGCTGTACCTGACCGACGAGGGAACAGCCGCCTACCGCCGCCACGTCGCCGCACTCACGGCAATCGCAGGCCCACTGCACTGACCCGAACAGCACGCCCGATGCGCGCGTGGAAGGCCGCTTCCTGGTGGGCCACGCCATGACGCCTCCCCCACCGGTGGCCGGCGGTTCGGCGTCGTGCTGTCCCGGCGCCGGTCGAGGGGCGGTGGCGGGAGGCCGTCCAGAGCTGGGTCCCGTAAGTGGCCGGCGCCTACTCTCTGCCGTGGATTGACGGGGCTAGCAGCGAGGAACTGGGCGTGACGGTGCGGCCGTTGGTGTCGAACCTGTCTGCCGAACCCTCAGCGATCGACCGGGGTTGGGGGGTGTCGGCGTACACGTACCGAGGGTTGATCGTGGGCAGTCTGCTGCCGGCCTGTGAAGGGTGGCGGAGGGCGGCTGACCATGGTCTTGGACTCGCAACGATGGGTAGAGCTTCGACGCTTCCGCGGGCTGTTCGAGTCCGGGGCGATGAGCCTGTCGGAGATCGCGAAGGAGACCGGGCTCAACCGCCGCGCGGTCCGCAAGTACCTGTCCTCTGAAGGCCCGGTCGCCCCACCCCGTCGAGCTGCGCCCGGACACGGCCGTCGACGGAAGGTGGACGAGGTCGCGCCCCTGATCGACGCGATGCTGCGGTCCGGGATTCTGATCGAAGGTGCCGTAGTTCACGAGCGGCTGGTGGCCGAGTACGGCTTCACCGGCACCTACCAGCGGGTCAAGCTCTACATGCAGGAGGCCCTGCCGCGGATCGCGGAGGAACTGGGCATCAGCGCAGGGCGAACTGGCCGGCCTGCACCGCAGGTTCGAGGTCGTGCCCGGAGCGCAGGCGCAAGTCGACTGGGGAGACGCCCACGTCGGCATCCCGAAGGTCTACTCGTTCCGCATGGCCTTGTCCTACTCGCGAGATCCCGTTCTGCTGCTTCACCACCAGCCAGGACCTGGCCGCCTTCTTCGACTGCCACCACCAGGCGTTCGCCCACTGCGGCGGGGTGCCGATGTCGATCGTCTACGACCGCACCAAGACCGTCGTGCGCCGCCAGGTCGCACCGGGCGAGGCCGTTCCGCTACACCCGGAAGCAGTCGGGTTCGCCGGGTACTACGACTTCGACATCGACGTGCTGGCCGCCTACCGCCCCACCGGGAAAGACCGCGTCGAGCGGCAAGTCCTGATCGTCCGCGACCACGTCCTGGCCGGACGGTCCTTCTCCTCCATCGAAGGGCTGGACTCCGCTTTCAACGCATGGGTGCCGATGCACCGGGCGAAGTCCCACGGTGACGACCGGCGCTTCCGCCAGGGCCTGCGGCTGTCCAAGCTGCCGCACCACAGGACACTCGACGAGTACGACTTCGCCTTCCAGCCAGAACTCGACCCCAGCAAATCAAAGACCTCGCCACCCTCGCGTTCGTCGAGGCCAAGGCCAACGCGGCCCTGCTGGGACCGCCCGGGGTCGGTGAGACCCACATCGCCGTCGCTCTCTCGGTCGCCGCCTGCCGGGCCGGCTTCTCCGTCTACTTCACGACCCTTGACGACATGGTCCGGCCGCTCAAGGTCGCCGAAGGGGCCGGACGACTCAACAGCAAGCTCCGCACCTATCTACGGCCCGGAGTTCTCGTCGTCGACGAAGTCGGCTACCAGCCCTCGAACGCGCTGAGGCGAACCTGGTGTTCCAGCTGTTCTCCAAGCACTACGAAAAGGGCTCTATCATCCTGACCTCGAACAAGACCTTCAGCGAATGGGGCCAGGTGTTCGGCGATGAAGTCCTCGCCACGGCCATCCTCGACTGGCTCCTGCACCACTGCGACGTCGTCTCCATCAACGGCCCCAGCTACCGGCTGAAGAACCGGCTCGCCGCCATCGAACGCGAGACCGCAGCCTAGACCGCGGGCGGGGCTGGGGACTCATGGAACGATGCGGATGCTCGGCAGCGGAGACATCTCTTCGCCTTCCGCGGTGAGGACTTCTCGCGCCAGCTGCCGGGCTCGTCCCCACCCGTCGTCAGTGGTCAATGACTCCTTGGTCCACCGATCCACGTCGGTGTCCTGGGACATCTCACTGAAGACCTCATCGATCATCTGCAGCGAGGGCAACACCTCACGACTGAGCTGGCCCTCGTCGACCAGTCGCCCGGCGAGGCGGAAGGCATAATCGAAGCCCAAGGCGATCTCGTCCGGCGGCACGTCGTATTTGTCCAGCCAAGTCGCCTGATCCGAAGCAGGCGCCGCGACCACGACGACCGCATCGATCAACATGCGACGACCCGCTGAAAGACCAGGACTCGCCACGAAGTCATCGTGCCACGACTCCGCTCCAGCCGAGCGAACAGCCTGTCATCTTGCTGAGCACATTCGTCAGTACTTCACTGGGCACATTCTCGAGTACGCCCACAGGGGGCGGGTCGTACCGGACGCCTGATCGTGTAGATCTCGTGTGAAGCGGTGTCCGGGCCGGCCGTCCAGGTCGACGTCGCCGGCGACCGTGAAGCCGGTGCGGGCCAGGACCGTACGGGATCCCGTGTTGTCGAGCGTCGTGACGGCCGTCAGCGTACGAAGGCCATACCGCTCGGCGGCGAGGACGCACACCTCCCGCACCGCGGCCGTCGCCAGTCCCTGCCCCGCGGCCAGCTCCGCGATGCGGTACCCGAGTTCGGCCGAACCGTTGGTCACGTCAACGAGATTGACCCGCCCCAGCACCGCCCCGTCCTCCGCCAACAGGAGGTGGAAGTAGTCCTGCCCCGCATGTTGCGCGGCCAGCAGCCGGCGGTGCCGCTCGTCGAAGTGCGCGAAGTAGTCGTCTCCCCGGTCGGGAATCGAGGCCGCGAAGTAGGCCCGGTTCTCCCGCTCGAAGGCGAGCAGCGCCCGCGCGTGGTCGCCACGAAGTAACTGAAGCTCCGGCATTCCGCGATAGTACGAGCTCGTAAGTCCAGACCCTCGACGACAGTATCCCGCCCGTCGCGGGACGGGACGCCTCGCCGTCCGATGGAACGAAGCCTCGAACTCCGCGACGCCAGGACGCCAGTTGCACGAAGGGCAGGCTCTCATGCGCACTCTTTACGTCGTCACCCATCCGGAGGCGACGCACCACGTCAGGGGGCTTGTCGGCGGATGGCACGACTCGCGGCTGACGGCTGCGGGTATCCGCGCGGCGGCCTTGATTGCCCATGAGCTGCGAACACGGGTGCCGGACGGTGCCGAGGTAGAGCTGTTCACATCGGATCTACAGCGCACCCGACAGACAGCCGACGAGGTCGCCGAGCTGTTCGGCGTGAGACCGATCCTGGATCACAGATTGCGGGAGAAGTCTTACGGTGTGGCGGGAGGAAGGCCCCAGGAGTGGCTGGACCGGAGGTTCGTGCCGCCACCGGCTCACGGCGAGCGGCTCCACCACGATGAGGGCGTCGAGGGCGCCGAGACCAAGGCAGCATGGGTAGAGCGAATCTATGCGGCCTTGGACGACATGCTGCAGCGCCCATGCCGCCACCAGATTCTCGTGACGCATGGTGGCTCTCTGACGTTCATCGTGGCGTCCTGGATCAAGATGCCGATCGAGTCGGTCGGCTATGCCAGCTTCCGTGCGCCGGCCGGCAGCATCACCACGCTGCGCGAAGACGACTTCTTCCACAATCGCCAAGTCGTCAGCCTTGGCGACACCCGCCATCTCGACACCGCGAAACCGTGAATCATCACCTCTGGCCGTAAACGCAGAAAAGCCCCGCACCAGAAGGTGCGGGGCTTTCCCACAATGATTGTTCGGCGGCGTCCTACTCTCCCACAGGGTCCCCCCTGCAGTACCATCGGCGCTGAAAGGCTTAGCTTCCGGGTTCGGAATGTAACCGGGCGTTTCCCTAACGCTATGACCACCGAAACACTATGAAGATATCAACCGGGCAATATCACGGTCGTTACTTCAGAACTAACACAGTGGACGCGAGCAACTGAGGACAAGCCCTCGGCCTATTAGTACCAGTCAGCTCCACCCGTTACCGGGCTTCCACATCTGGCCTATCAACCCAGTCGTCTACTGGGAGCCTTACCCTCTCAAGGAGGTGGGAATACTCATCTTGAAGCAGGCTTCCCGCTTAGATGCTTTCAGCGGTTATCCCTCCCGAACGTAGCCAACCAGCCATGCCCTTGGCAGGACAACTGGCACACCAGAGGTTCGTCCGTCCCGGTCCTCTCGTACTAGGGACAGCCCTTCTCAATATTCCTACGCGCACAGCGGATAGGGACCGAACTGTCTCACGACGTTCTAAACCCAGCTCGCGTACCGCTTTAATGGGCGAACAGCCCAACCCTTGGGACCGACTCCAGCCCCAGGATGCGACGAGCCGACATCGAGGTGCCAAACCATCCCGTCGATATGGACTCTTGGGAAGATCAGCCTGTTATCCCGGGGTACCTTTTATCCGTTGAGCGACGGCGCTTCCACAAGCCACCGCCGGATCACTAGTCCCGACTTTCGTCCCTGCTCGACCCGTCGGTCTCACAGTCAAGCTCCCTTGTGCACTTACACTCAACACCTGATTGCCAACCAGGCTGAGGGAACCTTTGGGCGCCTCCGTTACCCTTTGGGAGGCAACCGCCCCAGTTAAACTACCCATCAGACACTGTCCCTGATCCGGATCACGGACCGAGGTTAGACATCCAGCACGACCAGAGTGGTATTTCAACGGCGACTCCACCATGACTGGCGTCACGGCTTCAAAGTCTCCCACCTATCCTACACAAGCCGAACCGAACACCAATATCAAACTGTAGTAAAGGTCCGGGTCTTTCCGTCCTGCTGCGCGAAACGAGCATCTTTACTCGTAGTGCAATTTCACCGGGCCTATGGTTGAGACAGTCGAGAAGTCGTTACGCCATTCGTGCAGGTCGGAACTTACCCGACAAGGAATTTCGCTACCTTAGGATGGTTATAGTTACCACCGCCGTTTACTGGCGCTTAAGTTCTCAGCTTCGCAACCCCGAAAGGTCACTAACCGGTCCCCTTAACGTTCCAGCACCGGGCAGGCGTCAGTCCGTATACATCGCCTTACGGCTTCGCACGGACCTGTGTTTTTAGTAAACAGTCGCTTCTCGCTGGTCTCTGCGGCCACCCCCAGCTCAAGCAGCAAGTGCTATCACCAGTGATGGCCCCCCTTCTCCCGAAGTTACGGGGGCATTTTGCCGAGTTCCTTAACCATAGTTCACCCGAACGCCTCGGTATTCTCTACCTGACCACCTGAGTCGGTTTAGGGTACGGGCCGCCATGAAACTCGCTAGAGGCTTTTCTCGACAGCATAGGATCATCCACTTCACCACAATCGGCTCGGCATCAGGTCTCAGCCTTGTATGAGGGACGGATTTGCCTACCCCTCGGCCTACACCCTTACCCCGGGACAACCACCGCCCGGGTTGGACTACCTTCCTGCGTCACCCCATCGCTTACCTACTACCACCTTGGGCCGGCGGCTCCACCACTTTCCATTCCCCGAAGGGTCCGGAACGGCTTCACGGCCTTAGCATCAGAGGATTCGATATTGGGCGTTTCAAAGCGGGTACCGGAATATCAACCGGTTGTCCATCGACTACGCCTGTCGGCCTCGCCTTAGGTCCCGACTTACCCTGGGCAGATCAGCTTGACCCAGGAACCCTTAGTCAATCGGCGCACACGTTTCTCACGTGTGTATCGCTACTCATGCCTGCATTCTCACTCGTGAACCGTCCACAACTAGCTTCCGCTGCTGCTTCACCCGGCACACGACGCTCCCTACCCATCACAACACCCGTTGGGGCTTAATTGCTGCAATGACACGACTTCGGCGGTACGCTTGAGCCCCGCTACATTGTCGGCGCGGAATCACTTGACCAGTGAGCTATTACGCACTCTTTCAAGGGTGGCTGCTTCTAAGCC